>JADJAB010000003.1 GCA_016704435.1 Rhodobacter sp.
TCGACCGCCACCATCAACGCCCGGCCAAGGCCATGCCCACGTGCTTCTGGCGCCAGCGAGATCGAATGCTCCATGCAGGTGGCATAGCCCTGACCGGCGCGGAACTGGCCATAGCTGGCCTGCCCCAGCAGCGCGCCGCCTTCCGTGGCCACAAAGAACCCGTGCCCGGCTGCGGCCTTGGCGGCGATGCTGTCGGCGACCTCGGCGGCGGTCTTCGGCGTTGGCGTGAAGGTGATCGCGCTGTGCGCGATCCAGTGGTTCAGCAGCGCCGTGATCGCCGGGGCATCGCCGGGCAGGGCGGGGCGGATCATTCCAGCACGCGCGTCCCCTGCGGGGTGTCGATGCTGGCACGCAGGGCCTTGGCCGGGCCATCGGCGATCACCACGCGCGGATCGTCCAGCCGCCCGGCCAGGGCGGCGCGCAGCGCGGCGGCCTGCGGATGGGCGATCTCCAGCCGGATCAGCCGCAGGCCGTGGTCGGGCAGGGTGCGGGCGGGGTGCAGCGCGCCCTGCCACTGGATAAGCGCGGAAATCCACCGTCGAACGGCAGGCAGCCATCGGCGGGCACCGCCATGCGCCAGCGGTAGTCGCCCCGTTGCAACGCCACCGGAACGCCGGTGCCGGGCGGAGCTGCGGCAACAGCGGCATCCAGATCGTCACAGCCACAGATCCAGTTGGTCAGCCGTGGCGGGCCGGAAAAGCGGTCGAGGTCGAACCATCGCGGCCAGGCGGGGAGGGGCTGTGCGGGGTCGGCGGCGATCACCTCGAGGTAGAGGTCTCCCAGACCGAGCAGCCGGTTGTGCGTGGCCATGTGCGGATGCTGCCCGCCCCCCGCCATCGGCACGCCCAACGCCGCCTCTACCGCCGCGACGCCCTCGTCCAGCGTGACGGAGGAAACCGCCAGATGATCCAGACGCAGCGTCATTCCGGCGCCAACCCGATCTTCGTCTGCGCCTTCAGTGCCTGCGCCAGCGCGGCAAGGCGCGCCTGCGCCACTTCGCCGAACAGGCCGACGCCTTCCTCGGTCAGCGTCAGGGTCAAGAGCCGCTTTCTGGGCTGCCAGCGCAATTCGCCGGCCTGCGCCGGATCGCCGACCGCGAACATCGCGCCAAAGCGCATGGCCTTGCCCAGCACCTCGGCCTCCTGGATGTCGGCGTCGGAAAGCAGGCGGAACAGCGGCTCCATCCGGCTGCCGGTGCGGCTGTTCTTGTAGCGGTGCAGCAGGGCCAGCCCCAGGAAGACCCGGCCCGGATGGTCAAGCCCGCCCAGATTGGCGCGGGTGGCGTTGTCGAAACAGGCCTCGGCCCGGTAGTCCGGATGCGCCCGCCAGGTGGTGTCGTGCAACAGGCAGGCGGCCTTTATCAGCCGCAGCCGGTCGGCCGCGACGCCCTTGAACAGCGGCTCGAGGAAGGCAAACAGCTTCTTGCCGAAGCCGGGCAGGCGGGACTGGATCATTTCGGTCACCCGTGCCGCCTCGATCAGCGGGTCGCGGGCACGCAGCCGTTGAGGCATCTGTTCGTAGAGCAGCCCCTCGCGGATGCCATAGGCCGACACGTCGATTTCCGATGGCTTCAGCACCCGGATGATCTCGCGCAGCACCTCGCAGGCCAGCGGCACCAGTTCCATCCGTTCGGCCGAGGTGCCGGTGCGCCCGCGCAGCACCGCCAGGTCCGAGGTGGCCAGCCAGTCCAGCGTGTCGGTCAGGCCCTGCGGCGTCATGCGGTATTCATGCAGCACGGTCAGCGGATAGGCCCGCCGCTCCATGTCCAGCCGGGCGATCACCCGCCAGCTGCCGCCGACCAGATAGACCCGGTCGCCCGCCGGGCGGATTTCCTTCGCGGCTGCTTCCAGAATGGCGTCGACATGGGCCTTGCGCGCCTTGGCCCCGCCCGCGATCTGCTGCAACCGGAACGGGCCCAACGGGGTCGAGACCCGCTTGCCGACGCGGCCATTGCCGATCCGCGCCAGTTCCATCGAGTTGCCGCCGATGTCGCAGACGATGCCCTTTGCGTCCGGCCAGCCCAGCAGCACCCCCTGCGCCGACAGCCGTGCCTCTTCGGCGCCGTCGATCACATGCAGGCGCAGCCCGGTCTGCCGCAGCACCTCGGCCTGAAACTCCTGCCCGTCGCTGGCCTCGCGCACCGCGGCGGTGGCCACCACGGTCAGGGGCGCGATGCCCATGCCCTTGGCCAGAAGCGCGAACCGCGTCAGCGCCGACAGCGCACGGGCCTTGCCCTCGGGGTTCAGATGCCCGGTTTCGGCCAGCCCCTTGCCCAGGCCGCACATGATCTTTTCGTTGTAGAAATAGGCCGGGCTGCGCGCAGCGCCGTCGAACACCACCATCCGCACCGAGTTCGAGCCGACGTCCACCACCCCGACCCGCGACAGCGCGCGGGCCGAGGGGTCGTCGAACAGCGGGCGGCCGAACGGGCCCCAGTCGCCGGCGTCGTCGTCGTCTTCCGGGCCGGGCGCTTGTCCGTCGGCGGCCATGGCAGATTCCCCCTTGATCGGCTGTTTCAGACTGTGCAGGTGCCGCCGGACCGGGTCAACCGCAAGGCGTCATTCCGCCGCCGCTGTGCCGTCCCGCCGCGCGATCGCCAGCTTGGGCACGTCCTTGGCCCCCGCCGTGCCGCGCCCCGAAAGCGAGGGGTTTTCCATGAAGAAGCGGTGACAGGAGAACAACATGCCAGCGTCCTTGGGCAGATCGCGCCGGTAGGTGCCATCCGCCGACAACACCCAGCTTTGCGCCTCGTCAGCGAAGTTGGCGGCCATGATCTGGCCCATGATCTGGCTCTTGACCGTGGGGTTGTGCGCCTCGATCAGGGTTTCGACCCGGCGGTTGAGGTTGCGGCCCATCCAGTCGGCCGAGGAAAAGAACACCCGTGCCTGTTTCGACGGCAGGCCGTGGCCATTGGCAAAGCAGACGATCCGGCTGTGTTCCAGGAACCGCCCGACGATGGACTTGACGCGGATATTCTCGCTCAGCCCCTTGACGCCGGGGCGCACGCCGCAGATGCCGCGCACCACAAGGCTGATCTTCACCCCGGCCTGCGACGCGGCATAAAGCGCGTCGATCACCTCGGGCTCGATCATCGAGTTCAGCTTGGCCCAGATTTCCGCCGGCTTGCCTGCGCGCGCATTCGCGGCCTCGGCGGCGATCAGCTCCAGGAGCCGCGGCTTCAGCGTGATCGGCGAGATGGCAAGGTTTTCCAGTCCCTCGGGCTGCACATAGCCGGAGAGGAAATTGAACACCTTGGTCGCATCGCGCCCCAGTGCCGGGTCGCAGGTGAAGAACGACAGATCGGTATAGATGCGCGCGGTGATCGGGTGGTAATTGCCGGTGCCGTAATGGGTATAGGTCACCAGATGGTCGCCCTCGCGCCGCACCACGGTGCTGATTTTTGCGTGCGTCTTCAAGTGCATGAAGCCATAGACGACATGCGCGCCGGCACGTTCCAGCCGCCGGCTCTGGCGGATGTTCGCGGCCTCGTCGAAGCGCGCCTTCAACTCCACCAGCGCTGTCACCGACTTGCCCGCCTCGGCCGCCTCGCACAATGCGCCGACGATCGGGCTGTCCCATGAGGTCCGGTACAGCGTCTGCTTGATCGCCAGCACGTTGGGGTCGCGCGCGGCCTGTTCCAGAAAGCGGATGACCATGTCGAAGGTCTCGTAGGGGTGGTGCAGCAGAATGTCCTTTTTGCGGATCGCGGCGAAAAGGTCGCCTTCGTGGTCCTGCACCCGTTCGGGCACGCGCGGGGTAAAGACCGGCCAGAGCAGGTCGGGGCGGCTGGGCAGCACCAGTTCCTTCAGGTCGGCCACGCCGAGCAGGCCCTTCACCTCGATCACCTCGGCGCCGGTGACGTGCAATTCCACCATGATCAGCGCGCGCAGGTCGTCGGGGGCGCCCGCACTCATCGTCAGGCGGATCACTTCGCCGCGGCGGCGGCGCTTCAGCGCCACCTCGAATTCGCGCACCAGATCCTCGGCCTCGTCCTCGACCTCCAGGTCGCTGTCGCGCAACACGCGAAACAGGCAATGGCCGCGGTCGGAATAGCCGGGAAACAGCATGTCGAGATGCAGAAGCAGCAGTTCTTCCAGTGGCAGGAAGCGGTTCTGGCCGTCCTTTCCCGGCAGCCGGACGAAGCGGGCGATCTGCTGCGGAATCGGCAAGAGCGCCTTCAGGGTGCGCTTGTCGGTCACCCGCTCCAGTTCCAGCGCCAGCGAAAAGCCGGTGTTGGGGATGAAGGGGAAGGGGTGCGCGGGGTCGATGGCCAAGGGCGACAGCACCGGAAAGACATTGCTCAGGAAATGCTGTTCCAGGAACTTCAGGTCGCGCGCGGTCAGCTTCGATCGGCTGACCAGGTCAATGCCGGCGGCGTCCATTTCCTTGCGCAGGGTCTTGAATGTATCCTGCTGGGTCTGCATCAGCGCGCGGGCATCGGCGTGGATCAGCGCCAGCTGCTCGGCCGGGCTGCGGCCATCCTCGGAATGGCTGGCATTGCCATTGCGGACCAGCGCGCGCAGGCCGGCCACGCGGACGGTGAAGAATTCGTCCAGGTTGGTGGCGCTGATCGACAGGAAGCGCAGCCGCTCCAGCAGCGGCACGGCGGGGTTTGCCGCCTCTTCGAGGACGCGCCAGTTGAAGGCCAGCCAGGAAAGCTCGCGGTTGAAGAAGCGGCGCGGGCCGGTGGTTTCGGCCTCGGACATCGCGACCGGCGCGGGGAAGGGGGACTTGAGGAAATCGGCCTGGGTCATGGTCGGGGACTATGCCGCAATGATGGTGGTTTCACGACAGTCTTTCACTCGCCCCCGGCGCTGTCCAGCAGATCGGCGGCCAGCGCGCGGGTGATCGCGCGGCCGTCTTGCAGCGCGCGGGCGTCCAGATCGGCCACCAGCGCGCGGGCGGCGTCGATCGAGCGTGGCATCCGCGCCACCAGATAGGGAATCAGGTTCGGCGGCACGGTGATCTGGCGGTCGGCGAACAGCTTGATCAGCACCGCCGACAGCAGCGCGTCATCGGGCGCCTGCAACTGCGCGACGGGGGCGGCCTGCAGCCGTGACAGAAGGTCGGCCAGGTGCAGGCCCCAGTCGCGCGGCGGCGCGGCGGCGGTCAGGAGCAGCCGGCCGGCGGGCAAGAGCAGGTTGTGCAGGTGGAAAAGCGCCGTTTCCGCCTGCGGATGCCCGGCCACGGCCTCGGCATCCTCCACCGCGACCCGGCCGGTTTCGGCCAGCGCCGGAAGATCGGCGGTTGAAAGGTCCACGCCCGACAGCATCGCCGCGGAGGCCTCGGCCGCCCAGATATGGGCCAGATGGGTCTTGCCTGCCCCTTTCGGCCCGGTCAGCAGCAGCTTGCCGCCCGGCCAGTCGTGCCAGTCGTCCAGCGTGGCCAGCGCCAGCGCATTGGCGGGCGAGACGAAGAATTCGGCGCGCGTCAGAGCATCCCTGGCGGGAAGGTCGAAGGCCAGCTGCCGGATCACTCCGCCTCTCCGCCCCCGCGACGGGCGGGCGGCTTGCGCGCCGGGCCGGGCTTGGCGCGGTCCTCCTGACCATTGTAGAGCAGGCTCGCCTGATACTGCGCCACGCCGAACCGCGTCAGCACCCCGATCGACGCGGCGACCGGCACCGCCACCAGCATCCCGGCAAAGCCGAACACCGTGCCGAAGGCCGACAGCGCGAACAACAGCCACACCGGGTGCAGGCCGACCGACTTGCCCACCAGCTTGGGGGTCAGGATGTTGCCCTCGATGAACTGCCCGGCGGCGAAGATGGCGGCGACCACGCCGATCGACACCCAGTCGCCCCAGAACTGGAACAATGCCAGCCCGATCGCCAGCGCCCCCCCCACCAGCGCGCCGACATAAGGGATGAAGGTGATCGTCCCGGCAATGGCCCCGACGATCAGCCCGAATTGCAACCCCGCCAGGATCAGCGCCACCGAATAATAGACCCCCAGCAGCAGGCAGACCGAGACCTGGCCGCGCACGAACCCGGCCAGCACCGCGTCGATCTCGCCCGCAAGCCGCCGGATCACCGGGGCATGGTCACGCGGAAGAAGGCTGTCGATCCGCTCGATCATCCGGTCCCAGTCCAGCAGCAGGTAGAAGGCCACCACCGGCACCACCAGCAGAAAGACCACAACCGACACCACCCCCAGCGCCGACGACACCAGCCCGCTGACCAGCTCTCCGCCCTTCGACTGGATCGTGGCGGCGATGTTGGCCAGCGTTGTCCGCACGGTCGAGGTGCTGTCGGCCAGATCGGGAAAACGCTCGACCAGAAAGCCTTGCAGCCGCTTGGCGATCTCGGGCGCGGAATTGACCAGCGCGGTCAGCTGTTCGGCCAGCGAGGGAATGATCGCCAGCACCAGAAGCACCGTCAGCAGCAGTGCCGCCAGCGAGATCACGGTGGTGGACATCGCCCGGCTCAGGCCCGTCCGCTCCATCCGGTCGGCGATGGGGTCAAGGAAATAGGCGATGGCGCCGCCGACCAGGAAGGGCAGCATGATATCGCCCAGGAACCACAGCAGCAGCAGAAAGACCACGGCGGCGACGCCCCAGTATTTCAGCTGGTCCCGGATCGGAAGTGCCATGGCGGCGGGTCCTTGCGTTGTGCCTTGCCCTCAGATGGCAGACCGCAGGCATCGGTGCAAGCCCGCGCACCCTTCGGCGGCGATCCGCTGTCAGCCTGCGCTTATGGGCCGGGGCATAAACGTCCGGCTGATCGACCGATGGGCGCGGATGCGGCAGGTCGGGGCCAGCCGGAACGCAGCCTGCGTCCCGGAAACCCCCCGAAAGGATCTGAACGATGACCCGCAACTTCCTGCTTGCACTTGCCATTTCCGTGACGCCCGCCGCCGCCTTCGCCATGCCCGCCGTGGGCGACGTGGTCGGCACCAACCCCGAGGACGCCACCGCCGCGCTGAAGACCGCAGGCTGCGAGGTCACCGAGTTCGAGGCCGAGGGCGGCAAGATCGAGGCCAAGTGCACCGATGCCGCAACCGGCAAGCTGATGGAGGTCTATATCGACCCCGCCTCCGGCAAGATCTCCGAAATCAAGGACAAGGACTGATCCGATGGCCGCCCCCTCCGGTATTCCCGCCGCGCAACCTGCTGCATCTTCCGCATCCGTCGCGGCGGCGCCCCCGCGTCCGCCGCTGGTCTGGGACCCCGTGGTCCGGCTGACCCATTGGCTGATCGCGCTGGTTGTGCTTCTGAACGCGGTGCTGACCAAAGGGGGCGGCTCTCTTCACGTCTGGGCCGGCTGGATCGGCCTGGGCGTTCTGGTCCTGCGCCTTGTCTGGGGCCTGATCGGCCCGGCCGAGGCGCGGTTTTCGGCCTTTCCGCCGAACCCGGCCGCCGCCCTGCGGCATCTTGGCCAGCTTGCGCGCGGGCGGCCCGATACCCATTCTTCGCATAACCCGGCCGGCGCGCTGATGGCCTATGCGCTCTGGGCGCTTCTGGCGGTGACCATGCTGACCGGGCTGGTGATGACAGGCGGACGCACGCCGATGCAACTGGACGACGAACGCGCAGCGGTTGCGCAGGGCGATTGGTCCGTGCTGGTAAAGGACGGCGCGTCCGCGGATGCTGACGATGGCGATGGCGATGGCGATGATGATGGCGAAAGGGGCGGCCTGGGCAAGGCCGCCGGAGAGGTGCATGAAGTGGCCGCGAACCTGATCCTTGTGCTGGTGTTCCTGCACGTCGCCGGCGTCTTCGTCGAAAGCCGGGCCACGGGCCACAACCTGCTGCGCCCGATGCTTGCCGGGCTGAAGGCCGGCATCCGCCGCCGGGGGCACCGCGAATGACGCCTGCCGCCGATCCGCGCGCCGCGCGCCGCCGCCAGACCCTGGCCCTGGCCGCCTTTCTGGTGGTGCAGACGCTGGCAGCGGTGTTCTTCGTCGGCGACGTGATCGGCGACCTGCGCGCGAACCCGGCCTCGATCCACTTCATCTTCGAGGCGCTGGTGACAGCAGCGCTGGCGCTGGGCGTGCTGTTCGGCACCTTCGCCTTGCGCCGCACGATCGACCTTCTGCGCGCGCAGGAAGCCGCGCTGGACGTGGCGCGCGGCGCGCTGGGAGAGGTGATCGACAGCCAGTTCGCCGACTGGGGCCTGACCCCGGCCGAGCGCGACGTCGGCCTTCTGGCGCTGAAGGGCCTGGACGTGGCCGAGATCGCCGATATGCGCGGCGCGGCCCAGGGCACGGTGCGCGCGCAGCTGACCCGCATCTATTCCAAGGCGGGCGTCACCGGGCGGGCGCAGTTCGCCTCGTGGTTCGTCGAGGATTTGTTGGGCGAGGGCCTGCGCCGCGCCCCCGCCTCCTGACCGCCGCGCCCAAAGGCGCCGGCGCAGAAGGCGGAAGGCGCCGGCCACAGGCTTGGGGGGCCACAGGCCGGGGCGCCGGGCTGATCAGTGGCAGGCGGGGCGGGTGCCCGGCAGCAGCACCTTGTCGATCACATGGATCACACCGTTGTCGGCCATGATGTCGGCGATCACCACGGTGGCAACCTCGCCCGTGCCGTCTGCGATGGTCACGGCAGTGCCCGAATTGGTGATGCACAGCCGCTGGCTGGTCAGCATCGGCTTGAAGGTGGTCGAGCCGGAGGGGATTCCTGCGGCCGCCAGTTTGCGGTCGTCGACATGATACAGCAGGATATCGGTCAGCTTCTGCTTGTTTTCCGGCTTCAGCAGCGTCTCCACCGTGCCGGCGGGCAGGGCGGCGAAGGCGTCGTTGGTCGGCGCGTAGACGGTGAACGGGCCGGGCCCCGACAGGGCATCGGCCAGACCCGCAGCGCCGACGGCGGCCACAAGCGTCGAGAACCGGTCATCGCCGCTGGCGATTTCGACGATGGTCTTGGCCTGGGCGGTGCCCGCGACGGTCATCACGCAAAGGGCGGCGGCAATGCTGTGCGAAAGCTTCATGGTGGTCTCCTGTCATCTGGTTGGCGTCATGCAACCGTCGTTCCGGGCTGCAACGGGGCTACGCGCCAACCGGCCGCTGCGGATTGCCTGCGTTTCAGCCGCTGACGTCCTGGTGATCGCCCGTGATCGGCGGCGCAGCAGCCGCCCGCGCTTGCCTGCCCGCCCGCGACCCGGTAGGAAACGCCCCAAGCATCTCTTGAAAAGGCCGCTCTCCATGCGTCTCAGCCGCTACTTCCTGCCCGTCCTGAAGGAAAACCCCGCCGAGGCGCAGATCGTCTCGCACCGCTACATGCTGCGGGCGGGAATGATCAAGCAGCAGGCGGCGGGCATCTATTCCTGGCTGCCCTTGGGCTACCGCGTGCTGCGCCGGATCGAAGAGATCGTGCATCAGGAACAGATCCGCGCCGGCCATATCCCGATGCTGA
Source organism: Rhodobacter sp. (assembly GCA_016704435.1). Lineage (GTDB taxonomy): Bacteria > Pseudomonadota > Alphaproteobacteria > Rhodobacterales > Rhodobacteraceae > Pseudogemmobacter. The sequence goes on from JADJAB010000003.1 coordinate 9,347, forward strand.
TGCCGACGATCCAGCCCGCCGACCTGTGGCGCGAGTCCGGCCGCTATGACGATTACGGCCAGGAAATGCTGCGCATCAAGGATCGACAGGATCGCGAGATGCTGTTCGGCCCGACCAACGAAGAGATGGTCACCGACATCTTCCGCGCCCACGTCAACAGCTACAAGGACCTGCCGCTGACGCTGTACCACATCCAGTGGAAATTCCGCGACGAGATGCGGCCCCGTTTCGGCGTGATGCGGGGGCGCGAGTTCCTGATGAAGGACGGCTACAATTTCGACGTCGACCGCGAGGCGGCGCTGCACGCCTACAACCGCCACATGGTCAGCTATCTGCGCACCTACGAACGCATGGGCCTGACCGCGATCCCGATGCGCGCCGACTCTGGCCCGATCGGCGGCGACGACACGCATGAGTTCCTGGTCCTCGCCTCGACCGGCGAGTCCGAGGTGTTCTTTGACAGCGCCGTGACAGATCTGAAGCTGGGCAACCGCGCGGTCGACTACGACAACCGCGAGGAAGTGGCCGCCGTCTGCCGCGAGTTCACCACGCTTTACGCCCGCACCGACGAGACCCATGACGAGGCGCTGTTCAACACCATCCCCGAGGCCCGCCGCAAGGTCGCACGCGGGATCGAGGTCGGGCAGATCTTCTACTTCGGCACCAAGTACTCCGAAAGCATGGGCGCCACGGTCGTCACCGCCGACGGGTCGCGTGCCGGTGGAAATGGGCAGCCACGGCATCGGCGTCAGCCGCCTTCTGGGCGCGATCATCGAGGCCAGCCATGACGACAAGGGCATCATCTGGCCCGAGGGTGTCACGCCTTTCCCGGTCGGCATCGTGAACCTCAAACAGGGCGATGCCGCTGCCGATGCCGCCTGCGAAGGTCTGGAAAAGGCCTTGCTGGCCAAGGGGCTGGAGCCGCTCTACGACGACCGCGACGAACGGGCCGGGGCGAAATTCGCCACCATGGACCTGATCGGCCTGCCCTGGCGGATCACCGTCGGGCCGCGTGGTCTGGAAAAGGGAGTGGTCGAGCTGACCTCGCGCCGCAGCGGCTTGTCCGAAGAGGTGAGCCCAGAGGCCGCCGTCGCCCGTGTTGCGGAGATTTACGCCGGGATCTGAGGGAGACGCGCATGGAAATCGTCGCGACGATCCTCTACGCGCTCGACATCGCGATCCTGATTTCGTTTCAGGTCCTGAACCGGGATTACCGGCTGCTTGCACCTGCCATAAGCGAATATGGCCTGGGCCGGACGGCGCTGCTGTTCAAGGTCTACATCCTCTCGGGCAGCATCGCCGCACCGCTTCTGGCCTGGCAGTTCTGGTCGGCCGAAAATCCCGGCTACCCGCTGGCGATTTCGGCCTATCTGATGCTGGTGGCGCTGGGCCGGCTGGGGGTGGGGCTTTATCCGGTAGACCTGACCGGCACGCCGCGCACCAGGGCGGGAACGGTTCATCATGCGGCCACGCTTCTGGCCTTTGGCTGCGCCTTCATGGCGGTGACCGAGGCGACGCCCTTGCTGATCGCGGGATCGACCGGCCTGGACGCCACCCTCCTTTCGGCCCTCAAGCACCTGATCAGCCTTGGGTTTCTTGCGGTTGGCCTGACCGTGTCGGTGCCCATCCGCCGCTACTTCGGGCTGGCCGAGCGGTTGTTTCTGTATTCCACCGCTTTGTGGTTTCTGGTCGCCACGCAAAGCCTGCCGCCGCTTTAGGCGCGGAGCCATGTCAGCCACTTCACGGCCTTCAGGCGCGCGCGACATGCAGGTTCAGATGCAGCGTGCCGCCGGTGAATCAGACGGCACGGACGGCGCGGGTCAGCCCCGCACCACTTTCAACGCCACCAGCGGCGAGCCGCCCTGGACGAAAAGGCGCAGCCAGATCGGCATCATGTGCTCGGTCCCGCGGGCGCCCGCGATGTCGCCCAGGTCGATCACGCTCTGCCAACCGAAGTCCCGCGCCAGCGCTGTCACCTGTGCTTTGGCCTCGGCCGAGTTGCCCGCGATCATGAGGTCCGGCCCGCCCGGAATCAGCGACGGTTCGACCATCACCGGGGCCGAGACGGTGTTGAACGCCTTTACCACGAGCGCCTTGGGGAAAGCCTTCTGGATCTCTTCGCCGACACTGGTGTGCTCGGTCAGGGCGGCAGGCAGGAACGGCGGCATTCCGTTCGAGAAGTCGAGCGGGTTCGACACATCCACCAGCGGCTTGTCCGCAAGGTTCTCTGCCCCCGCTGCGCGCAACGCTTCCAGCGACACCAGGCCGGAAGTGACGTTGAACACGATGTCCGCCCCGGTTGCGGCCTCGCGGAAGGTCGCAACCCTGGCGCCGGTGCGCGCCTGCCAATCTGCCAGTGGTTCTGCATAGTTGCGCGGTTTTGCCAGTTCGGAGGCAACCGGATTGCGGATGCCGATCGTTACCTGATGCCCCTTTGCGATCAAACCCGCCCCCAGGGTCTGCCCGACCATGCCGCCGCCGATCATCGCTATTTTCATCTGTCGCTCCCGATGCTAGAGACAGACAGGTTCGTCTGCCCTTCAAGCAAATACAGACAGGTCTGTCTATATGTCAAGCGAGTTGTCATCCACCCCCGGCGAAAAGGCGGAAAAACCGCGCCCGGCGCGGGAGCGCATTCTGGACGTGGCGGGGCCGCTGTTCTGGGCCGAGGGCTATCGCGCCATCGGGGTGGATCGGGTGATCGCCGAAAGCGGTGTGGCCAAGGCGACGTTCTACAAGCATTTCCCGTCGAAGGACGATCTGATGGTGGCCTGGGTCGAGGCCGCCGAAGCCATGGCCGAGGCTTCGGCGCCGCCTGTCCGGGGGGCGGCACCGTTGACCGACTATGCCCGAGCGATGATCCGCATCGCCCGCGGGCCGGTCTGCCACGGCTGCACATGGCAGGGCAGCGCGGCCGAGTTTCGCGACCCCGCGCATCCGGTCCACAAGGCGGCGGCGGCTGTCAAGCGGCGCAGGTTGGTCGACCTGCAGGCGCGCGCCGAAGCGCAGGGCCTTGCCGATCCGCAGGCTGCGGCGGAACGGGTGTTCCTGCTGCTGGAAGGGGTTTGGGCGGCGGTGCGAATGTTCGGCCCCGAAGCGCCGCTGGCCGAGGCCGAAGCGGCGGTGGACCTGCTGACGGGCTGACTTTGCGTCACCTTGGGGTGAGGGCCGTTGCAGCCGCGCCACGCTGCAGTCATGGTTTGGTCACTTCTTCCCTTCAGGCTGATGGACATGACAGTGCCCGATATCCATAGGCGCCTGTTCCGGCGCGAGTTGTCCCTGGCCGAGCTTCTGGCCGACGGGATCGTGCATGCGCTGGCGCTGGTGGCGGGGCTGGTCGCCTTTCCGATCCTGCTCTATCACGCGCTGCAGACGGCGGGCATCGGAGCGTTTGCGGCGCTGGCGGTCTATGCCGGCGGGTTCTTCCTGATGTGGGGCTTTTCGCTGGCCTACAACATGACGCCGCCTTCCGCGCTGAAATGGCTGCTCAGGCGGTTCGACCATTCGATGATCTATGTGATGATCGCGGGCACCTATACCGCGCTGATCCCGCATCTGCAGCATCCCGGCTGGGCCTGGACGCTGGGCGTCGTGGTCTGGACCGGGGCGGCGGCGGGGATCGTGGTCAAGGTGGCACTTCCCGGTCGCTATGACCGGTTGTCGGTGCTGGCCTATATCGCGCTGGGCTGGGTGGGCGTGATCGCCATCGGCCCGGTCAGCGCGGCGCTGCCGGTGCTGTCGCTGTGGCTGCTGATCGCGGGCGGGCTGACCTATGTGGTGGGGGTGGCGTTCTACCTGTGGGACCGGATGCTGTTCCAGTCGGCGATCTGGCACATGTTCGTCGCTGTCGCCGCCGGGTTGCACTTTGCCGCCATTGCGGTGTCGCTGGCCTGATCCGCCCCCGCCCCCGACCGATCCCAACCGCCTGGTTCGCCACGCGCTGCGCGATAGCGGTTCCGTCGCCGACAGCGGTGGAGGGGCAGAGGAAGACGTCGCCCGCCTCCGGCCCGCCCGGCGCTTCGGCCGGCACACCGTTGTTGCGGCCGATCTCGACCTGGCGCCGGACCGAGGGGCCGTCGACGGATTCTGGGATCGCCCAACCCTTTCCGCTGCGGAACAGGGCACTTGCCGGCGGGCGCAGCGCATCCTCGGCCTGAACCGCGGCCAGCGCCTGTTCGCGGTTGCGCACCTCCAGCGCCGCCGGGTTGATTGGCAGCATATGCGCCAGCATGGTTTGGCCCCGGATCGCCGCACCGCCGCGACGGTCAGGATCAGCCGGGACTGTCGTCTTGCCTTGGCCATCGTTCATTCCCCTGTCTACAGCGCGCTGACCAGGTCGGCCCGGTCCGGATCGCGTTTTTCAGCCAGTCCGGGACAACCGCCGCCCCCAGTGCGACCAGCATGGCCTGGCCGCGGCTGGCCGGGTCGAAGCGGACCGGAATCTGGCAAAGGTCGGTCGAAAAGCCCGCAGCGACGGCGAGGGACAGGACATGGCCAAGAAGCGCGCCGACCGCAGCGCCCCCAGCGTGTCCACCGCCGGTTCGCCCAGCAGCACGAAGGCAGCATCGCCGTTGGTGAAGCCGATCACCCGCAAAAACGCCGGATCATGCGCGTGGCGATGCAGACGATGCCGAAGGTGACGACGAAGGCGACGGCGCCCATCCATGGCGGCTCGCGCCGGCGCCGGGTTCGGCATCGCCGCGTAAGCCTCGCGCGCCTCGCTTTTCAGGCGGACGCCACCGAACGTGGGCATGTCCTGCAATGCGGCAAGGCCATGTAGGCGGGCGAGCCCGGCGGCATTTGCGCATGCCGGCCACCGCAGTTCCAGCATCGGCTGACGGCCTTCGCGGACCTCGACCGCCGGCCGGCCCCCAGCATCCGCTCTAGCAACCGCACCAGCACATCCGACAGGATCGCGCCGTCCTGCGGCAGCGTGATCGGTGCCAGACCGGCATCCGGTGCGCGGTTCGGATCGGGCGCCTGCGGCATCGCCACCAGTTGGCCGCGGCGGCTTTGCCGGACGTGGCGCGGCTCCACACCGGATTTTCGCACCGGTTCCACCCGCTGCGCGCCGATCAGGGCGCGGCCGGCTGCGATGCCGCCGAGGCAGCCCGCCGCCGCGCCGCCGATGGCGAGAAGGGCGCGCGGTCGTGGCGTGCCTGCCTTGCGGTCGGTCAAGCCAGCCAGCAGATCGTCCAGGTCGCGGCCCCGGCCTCGGCCAGGTTGCGCGCCACCCTTCGGCCAGCCTGACGATGATCTCGGCCAGAACCGGAAGCTTCGAGGTTGCTCCGCGACGCAGCGGCCTCTGCGGCGCTTGCGCGTCAAAGCGCAACCAGACCGGTCAGCAGGTCGCCCTTGGTCGCACTCTCCCAGCACTGCCACGAACAGCGTCTGGGCGGCATTCAGGATCGCTTCGCGCCGGGCGCCATGCAGCGGCGGGTAGAAGGGGGTGTTGCGGGCATCCGTCTTTCCGAATTCCAGGTCGCAGACCGACGGTCGGTGGGTAGGCCGGACGGCCCTTGCGGTCGAGGTCTCGGCAAGATGTTTCAAGGGTGATGTTTCAAGCTTGAAATGAAACCGCAACGATGGCAGTCTGACCGCAGGATCACGACAGGGGGACGCGCGATGAAGGTTCTTTGCCTTGGGGGAGGGCCGGCCGGGCTTTACTTCGCCATTTCGATGAAGCTGCGCGACCCGTCGCATCAGGTGACCGTGCTGGAGCGCAATCGCGCCAACGACACCTTTGGCTGGGGCGTGGTGCTGTCGGATGACGCGCTGGGCCGGATGCAGCAGAACGACCCCGTCAGCACCGACGCCATTCGCGGCCAGTTCGCCTATTGGGACGATATCGCCGTGGTGCGCGGGGAGGAACGCGTGGTGTCGGGCGGGCATGGTTTCGCCGGGATCGGGCGCAAGGCGATGCTGATCCTGTTGCAGGCCCGCGCCCGCGAATTGGGCGTCGACATGCAATTCGAGACGGAATTCAAATCGGCGGAAGAGTATCGCAAGGATTACGATCTGGTCGTCGCCACCGATGGCATCAACTCGCTTGTCCGCCGCGAATATGAATCGGCATTCAAGCCCGACATCGACACCCGGCTGTGCAAGTTCGTCTGGCTGGGCACGCATCAGAAATTCGACGACGCCTTCACCTTCATCTTCGAAAAAACAGCGCATGGCTGGGTCTGGGCGCATGTCTACCAGTTCGACGACAACACCGCGACCTTCATCGTCGAATGCCTGCCCGAGACCTGGGACGCCTGGGGCTTCGAGGGCATGACCAAGGAAGAAACCGTCGAGACCTGCCGCAAGATATTCGCGGCCCATCTTGGCGGCCATGACCTGATGTCCAATGCCGCCCACCTGCGCGGATCGGCGGTCTGGATGCAGTTTCCCCGCGTGATCTGCGAGACCTGGTATCACGAGAACGTCGTGTTGATGGGCGACGCGGCGGCGACGGGGCATTTTTCCATTGGCTCGGGTTCCCGGCTGGCCTTCGATTCCGCCATTGCCCTGGCCGAATACCTGCATTCCGAATCCAGCCTGGAAGCTGCCTTCAAACGCTATCAGGACGAACGCCGGGTCGAGGTGTTGCGCCTGCAATCGGCCGCCCGCAATTCGCTGGAATGGTTCGAGGAGGTCGAACGGTATCTGGACATGCCGATCACCCAGTTCGCCTATTCGCTGTTGACCCGCAGCCAGCGGATTTCCCACGAGAACCTGCGCCTGCGTGACAAGGCCTGGCTGGAGGGTGCCGAAGACTGGTTCCAGAAGCAGGCCGGGGGCCAGCCCGGCCGCCGCCCGATGTTCGCGCCCTTCAAATTGCGCGACATGGCGCTGAAGAACCGCATCGTGCTGTCGCCGATGGCGCAATACAAGGCCGTCGACGGTTGCCCGACCGACTGGCATTTCACCCACTACGCCGAACGCGCCAAGGGGGGGGCGGCGCTTGTATATACCGAAATGACCTGCGTTTCCGCCGAGGGACGCATCACCCCCGGCTGCCCCGGCCTTTACGCGCCGGAGCATGAGGCCGCGTGGAAACGGCTGGCTGGCTTCATCCACTCCGAGACCACCGCGAAACTGTGCCTCCAGATCGGCCATTCGGGCCGCAAGGGCAGCACCCGTGTTGCGTGGGAAGGCATGGACAAGCCGCTTGAGGCGGGCAACTGGCCGACCATTGCCGCTTCTGCCATTCCCTACCGGCCCGAAAACGCCACCCCCAGGGCGATGGACCGCGCCGATATGGACAAGGTGAAGGCCCAGTTCGTTGCCGCCACCGAAATGGCCAACCGCGCCGGCGCCGACATGATCGAGATGCACGCCGCCCACGGCTACCTCTTGGCGACGTTCATCAGCCCGATCACCAACCACCGGACCGACGACTACGGCGGAGCCTTGGAAAACCGCATGCGCTACCCGCTGGAGGTGCTCAAAGCCATGCGGGCCGCCTTCCCGGCCGGAAAAGCCGATGTCGGTGCGCATCTCGGCGCATGACTGGATCGACGGCGGCGTGACGCCGTCCGAGGCGGTCGAAGTGGCCAGGATGTTCCACGCGGCGGGGGCGGATATCATCGACGTCTCATCCGGCCAGACCGACCCGGCGGAACAGCCGATCTATGGCCGGATGTTCCAGACCCCGTTCTCCGACCGCATCCGCCACGAGGCGGGCATCCCGACCATGACCGTCGGCAACATCAGCGACAGCGATCAGGTCAACGGCATCCTGATGGCGGGCCGCGCCGATCTGGTCTGCCTTGCCAGGATGCATCTGGCCGATCCCTACTGGACGCTGCATGCTGCGGTCGAGCAGGGCGACACGGCGACCGAATGGCCGGTGCCCTACAAGGGCGGGCGCGATCTGATGTTCCGCCTGCGCGAGCGGCAGGAGGCGCAAATCCGGGTATGACGCTTTCAGGCAAACGCGCCCTGGTGACGGGTGGCGGTTCTGGCGCCGGGGCGGCGCTGGCGCTGGCCTTTGCCGAGGCGGGGGCCGAGGTGGTGATCACCGGGCGGCGCAAGCGGGCGCTGGCCGAGACCGCTGCCGGTCATGCCAGTATCCGGCCGGTGCAGGCCGATGTGACGGACGAGGCATCGGTGAAACGGATGTTTCACGAGGCGGGGGTTTGCGACATCATCATCGCCAATGCCGGTGCTGCCGATAGTGCGGTGATGGCGAAAACCTCGCTGGACCAATGGAATGCGATGATCGCGGTCAACCTGACAGGGGTGTTCCTGACCTTCCGCGACGGTTTGAACCAGTTGCCCGGCTGGGGACGGCTGATCGCCGTCGCCTCCACCGCCGGGCTGAAGGGTTACGCCAAGGTCGCGCCCTATGCGGCGGCGAAACATGGCGTGGTCGGCATGGTGCGCAGCCTTGCATTGGAAACCGCGCGCAAACCCGTCACGGTGAACGCGATCTGCCCCGGCTTTCTCGACACGCCGATGACCGAAACCTCCATCCGCGTGATTGCCGAGAAGACCGGCAAGACCGAGGCCGACGCCCGCGCCGCGCTGGAAGGCATGTCGCCGCAAGGCCGCTTGTTCCAGCCTTCGGAAGTCGCCGCAACGGCACTCTGGCTGTGCGGCCCGGGGTCGGAAGGCATCACCGGCCAGGCCATCGCCATTTCCGGGGGAGAGACATGAGCGATCTGTCCAAACGCCGCCTCAAGGCCTGGATCCGTCTGCTGGGCGTCACCCGCAGCGTGGAATCCGAACTGCGCGAATTCCTGCGCCTGCGCCATGACACCACGCTGCCACGGTTCGACGTGATGGCCGCGCTCTGGCGGCGGCGCGACGGCGTGACGATGTCGGAACTGTCGCGGATGCTGCTGGTGTCGAACGGCAATGCCACCGGCGTGGTCGACCGGCTGGAGAAGGACGGTTTTGTCCGCCGCCGCCCCTCGGAAACCGACCGTCGGACGGTATTTGTCGCGCTGACCGATGACGGCTTGCGCGCCTTCGAAGGGATGGCCGGAGAGCATGAGAAAGAGGTGGACCGTCTGCTGGGCAACCTGTCGGAAGCCGACCTCGACGCCCTGACCACCATGTTCCGCCGCATCGGCAAGGGAGACGCGAGATGACCGCGATGGCCGGGCTCAGCCCGCAGCATTTCCTGTGGGAGGTGACCGATCGGGTGGCGGTGATCCGGCTGAACCGCCCTGATCGCAAGAATCCCCTGACCTTCGACAGCTACGCCGAGCTGCGCGACACCTTTCGCGCGCTGGTTTACGCGGAGGATGTGAATGTGGTGGTGTTTGCCTCGAACGGCAGGAATTTCTGCTCCGGCGGCGATGTGCATGACATCATCGGGCCGTTGATCGGGCTGCCGATGAAGGATCTGCTGGAATTCACCCGGATGACCGGCGATCTGGTCAAGGCGATGATTTCCTGCGGAAAGCCCATTATTGCCGCCGTGGATGGCGTGGCGGTGGGGGCCGGGGCGATCATCGCCATGGCCTCGGACCTGCGCCTCGCCACGCCGGAGGCCAAGACGGCGTTCCTGTTCACCCGCGTCGGCCTTGCGGGCTGCGACATGGGGGCATGTGCAATGCTGCCGCGGATCATCGGGCAGGGCCGGGCGGCGGAGTTGTTGTATACCGGCCGAGTGATGGGCGCCGAAGAGGGCGCGGCCTGGGGGTTCTGGAACGCCCTGCACGGGGCGGATGCGCTGGAGGCCGAGGCGATGGCGCTGGCGCGGCGTTTGGCCGCGGGGCCGGTGTTTGCCCATTCGGTGACCAAGACGCAACTGGTGCAGGAATGGGACATGGGCCTGATGGCGGCGATCGAGGCCGAGGCGCAGGCGCAGGCGATCTGCATGCAGACGAAAGACTTCGAGCGGGCGTATCGGGCGTTCGTCGCCAAGGAAAAGCCGGTGTTTCAAGGGGATTGAGCGGCGGAGCCGGGGGTTTCACACCCCCGGACCCCCGTGGGATATTTTCGGACAGATGAAATGAGCGATCAGAGTTTTCTTTCCTGGCCATTCTTCGAGGACCGTCACCGCGCATTGGCGGCGGCGCTTGAGGGCTGGTGTGCAGCGCATCTGCCGGCGGATCATGGCGACGCCGATGCGGCCTGCCGGGGGCTGGTGGCGGCGCTGGGGCAGGGCGGCTGGTTGCGGCATTCCGGGGCAGGTGAAGGGGAGAAGCTGGATGTGCGCACCCTGTGCCTGATCCGCGAGACACTGGCGCGGCATGATGGGTTGGCGGATTTTGCCTTTGCGATGCAGGGCCTGGGGATGGGGGCGGTGTCACTGTTCGGCACCGCCGCGCAGCGGCAATGGCTGGAACGGACGCGGGCGGGCCGCGCAATCTCCGCCTTTGCGCTGACCGAGCCGGGGTCCGGCAGCGACGTGGCGGCGACGAAGACCACGGCCGAACGGGTATCTGATGGCTGGCGGCTGACCGGCGACAAGACCTGGATTTCCAATGGCGGCATCGCAGATGTCTATGTCGTGTTTGCCCGCACCGGCGAGGCGCCCGGCGCGAAGGGGCTGTCGGCCTTTCTGATGCCCGCAGATGTGGCCGGGCTGTCGGTGACCGAGCGGCAAGAGGTGATCGCACCGCACCCCCTGGCCGGCCTGCGGCTGGACGGGGTCGTGCTGCCGGAAAGCGCGCTGATCGGCAAGCCGGGCGAGGGGTTCAAGCTGGCGATGTCGGTGCTGGATGTGTTCCGCTCGACCGTCGGCGCGGCCGCGCTGGGCATGGCGCGCCGCGCTTTGGACGAGGCGATGGTGCGGGTGAAGACGCGGGTGATCCAGGGCGCCGCGCTGGCCGAGATGCAGATGGTGCAGGGCCATATCGCCGACATGGCGCTGAAGGTGGATGCCGCGGCGCTGCTGGTCTACCGCGCCGCCTGGGTCAAGGATCAGGGCGCGCTGCGGGTCAGCCGCGAGGCGGCGATGGCCAAGCTGTTTGCCACCGAAGCCGCGCAGGAGGTGATCGACATGGCGGTGCAGCTGCATGGCGGTGATGGCGTGCGCCATGGATCGGTCGTCGAGGGACTCTACCGCGAAATCAGGGCTTTGCGCATCTACGAAGGTGCCTCTGACGTGCAGCGCGTTGTCATTGCAAGGAGTGTGCTGTGATCTTTCACCACCCCATCCGGATCGAGTTCAACCACTGCGACCCCGCCGGGATCGTGTTCTATCCGCGCTACTTCGAGATGACCAACTCGACCGTCGAGACCTTCTTTCGCGAAGTGGCCGGGCATTCCTATGCCGCGATGATGGAAAGCGGCGAAGGTGTGCCGACAGCACGGCTCGAGGTGAATTTCCACGCCCCCAGCCGGCTGGAAGAGGTGCTGGATTGGCAGCTGGCGGTCACCCGGATTGGCAGCAGTTCGATCGGCTTTCGCCTGGAGGCGCATTGCGATGGCAGCCACCGGATGACTGCCGACATGACATTGGTCTATGTCAATGCCAAGGGCAGGCCGCAGCCCTGGCGCCCCGCAGTCCGTGACCGCATCACCACCTTCATGGAGGCCGCATGACCACCGAACCGACGCTTGAATTCCTGCACCCGAAAGGCTGGAAGCCCGCCATCGGCTATTCCAACGGGGTCGCCGCGCGGGGCCGGATGATCTTTACCGGCGGCATGATCGGCTGGACGGGCGATTGCGTCTTCGAGGCGCAGGACCTTGTCGGCCAGACGGCGCAGGCGCTGCGCAACATCGTCGCCGTGCTGGCCGAAGCCGGCGCGCGGCCCGAGCATATCGTGCGGCTGACCTGGTATGTCACATCGAAAGACGAATACCTGAGCAACCTCAAGGATTTGGGTCTGGCCTACAAGGAGATCATCGGCCGCCACTACCCGGCGATGGCCCTGGTGCAGGTGGTGGCGCTGGTCGAAGACGCCGCGAAGGTGGAGATCGAGGCTACTGCCGTGATCCCGGACTGACCGGACTTTTTGGGGGGAAGGACGCAAGATGAAGGGCAATCCGCCGCTGGGGCCGACAGGGCACGCCGACACGTTCACGCGCGACAATCTGCCCCCGGCGGATCTGTGGCCCGAGATCGACCTGGGGCCGTTTCAATACCCCGAATACCTGAATGCCGCAGTCGAGCTGACCGACCGCATGGTCGAAAAGGGGTTCGGTGACCATACCGCGCTGATCGGCAACGGGCGGTTGCGGACCTACAAGGAACTGGCCGATTGGACCAATCGCATTGCTCATGCATTGGTTGAAGATTGCAAGGTAAGGCCAGGAAATCGCGTGATGATCCGCTCTTCCAACAATCCGGCCATGGTGGCCTGCTGGCTGGGCGCGACCAAGGCCGGCGCGGTGGTAGTGAACACCATGCCGATGTTGCGGGCGGGCGAATTGGGCAAGATCGTCGACAAGGCCGAGATCACCCATGCGCTGTGCGACACCCGGCTGATGGACGAACTGGTCACGGTGGCAAAGAACAACCGCTTCCTGAAGACTGTCGTCGGCTTTGACGGCACCGCCAACCACGATGCCGAACTCGACCGGGTGGCGCTGTCGAAATCGGTGCGCTTCGACGCCGCGCGCACCGGGCGCGACGATGTTGCCCTGCTCGGCTTCACTTCCGGGACGACCGGAGAGCCCAAGGCGACGATGCATTTCCACCGCGATATCCTGGTCATCGCGGATGCCTATGCCAAGGAGGTGCTGAACGTCACGCCGGACGACGTCTTCGTCGGCTCGCCGCCCCTGGCCTTCACCTTCGGCCTGGGCGGACTGGCGGTCTTTCCCCTGCGCTTCGGTGCGGCGGCCGCCCTGCTGGAACAGGCGACCCCGCCCAACATGATCGAGATCATCCAGAAGCACCGCGCCACGGTCTGTTTCACCGCCCCGACGGCCTATCGCGTGATGCTGCGGGCGATGGAGGAAGGCGCCGACCTCTCCAGCCTCCGCGCCGCCGTATCAGCCGGCGAAACCCTTCCCGGACCGGTCTATGACGACTGGGTCAGGAAGACCGGCAAGCCGATGCTGGACGGCATCGGCTCGACCGAGATGCTGCACATCTTCCTGACCAACCGGTTCAGCGACCACCGCCCCGCCTGCACCGGACGGCCGGTCACCGGCTACCAGGCCCGCATCATCGGCCCGGATGGTGCCGAGATGCCGCGCGGAGAGACCGGGCGGCTGGCGGTCAAGGGCCCCTTGGGCTGCCGCTACCTGTCCGCGCCCGACAAGCAGCGCGATTACGTCAAGGACGGCTGGAACCTTACCGGCGACAGCTTCTGGCAGGATGAGGAGGGACGCTTTCACTTCGCCGCCCGCACCGATGGGATCATCCTGTCGGCCGGCTACAACATCGCCGGGCCCGAGGTGGAGGCGGCGCTGCTGTCGCACCCCGACGTTGCCGAATGCGCGGTGGTCGGTGCGCCCGACGAAGATCGCGGCCAGATCGTCGAGGCGCATGTGGTGCTGGCCCCCGGCATTTCGGCTTCGGACGCGCAGGCGAAGATGCTGCAAGACCATGTCAAGGCCACCATCGCGCCGTTCAAATACCCTCGCCGCGTGGTGTTCATCGCCGCGCTGCCGAAAACCGAGAGTGGCAAGATCCAGCGCTTCAGGCTGCTGGAAAGCCGCGACGGCACCTGACACCCCAACCGGAAGGACGATCGCCATGAAAGCCGTCGCTGAACCAGTAGTCCATATCGACGACGACCGCTTCAAGGTCACCGAATGGCGCTTTGCCCCCGGCGCGGAAACCGGCTGGCACCGGCACGGGCATGATTATGTCATCGTGCCGCTGACCGACGGCACCTTGCAACTTGATCTGCCCGGCAACCAGGCTGCCACCGCAACGCTGACCCAGGGCGTCCCCTATTCCCGCCGCGAGGGGGTGGAGCATAACGTCACCAACGGCTCCTCCACAGCTCCCCTGGCCTTTCTGGAGGTCGAGGTGGTGGACGACCATATCGCGCAGCGCCGTCGCGCCACGATGGAAGCGCTGATGGAGGCCTTCAACGCCCGCGACCTTGACGCGCTGATGGGCTGCATGTCCCCCGATTGCGCCTTCCACGCGGCCGCCGGGCCGGATGCGGGCGGCACCATCCACCAGGGGCCGCCGCCACGCGTGCCGCCTATGCGGCCATACTCGAAGCCTTCCCGCAGGCCGAATGGACCGAAGGCCGGCACGCCGTCGCCGGTGACACCGGCCTTTCCACCTGGCGTTTCATCGGCACCACCGCCAGCGGTGCGGCGGTCGATGTCAGGGGCTGCGACCGCTTCATGTTTCATGGCGAGTTGATCGCGCTGAAGGACAGCTACCGCAAGGCCGCTCCTGATTTGCTCTTTCGGAAATACTCCGGGGGGCGGCGAAGCCGGGGGGCAGCGCCCCCCTCCGCCCTCGCCAAACAGCGCTACCTGTTGTAGCGGATGAACGGGGTCAGCTTGCCGATCCGGTCATAGAGCCGCCGTCCCGTCGCGTTGAAATCCTGCGTCAGCCAGTAGACGGCGGGCGTGCCATTGGCATCGGCCGCCACGTAGACCGCCTCGATCAGCCTGCGCCCCAGGCCGGTGCCGCGCGCCTGCGGGTCGACGTAGAGGTCCTGCAGGTAGCAGACATTCTCGATCTTCCAGCAATGCCGGTGAAAAAGGTAGTGCACCAGCCCCATCGGCTTGCCGTCCACCAGTGCCAGCAAGCCGTCGAAATCCTGCGGGTCCTTGCCCAAGAGCCGGGAAAAAGTGCTGGCATAGACCGCCTCGGGCACTGTCGTCTCGTAATAGTCCAGATATCCCGTCCACAGCCGCCGCCACTCGGCCTCGTCACCGCGCTCCAGCGGCCGGATGATGATCTCTGCCATGGTCCCTCCGGGGAAAAATGGCCGGCCGCGCAGGAAAGCAAACGGCCGGCCAGGCTGGGGTAACCTTACTTCATCAGGTCGGCGACCGGAATCGGGGCCGAGATCGTCCACTCATCCACCACGCCGGGCTTGCCGGCATTGGTCTCGACAATCAGGTAGCGCGCCTGGTTCTGGTGGTGCAGCTCGGACGTGAAGGTGCGCGGCCCGAACAGCGTCGGCTCTGCGTTCATCTTCTCCAGTTCCGCCACCACGGCGGCGGTTTCCGTGGTTCCCGCACGCTCCACCGCCTTGGCCCAGACGTCGATCATCACATAGCCCGGATAGGTGTATTGCGTCGACGGATCGCCGCCGGTTGCTTCCTTGAACTTGGCGTTGAAGGCGGTGACTTCGGCGTTCGGGTCATCGCCGTAGATCGACCCCTGCACCGGCGTGTAGAAGTTCGACAGATCCGGCACCGCCGACAGCCAGTAGCTGCCATCCACGCCCGAGCCGTTCAGGATCATCGAGTTGATCCCGGCCGCCCGCAGCTGCTTGATCGCCGAAACCGCGCCCGGCATCATGGTGCAGAGCATGATCGCATCGGGCTCTTCGGGCAAGCCCTTGATCCGGGTGATCTGCGCGGCGATCGAGGCGTCTTCGTTCAGGAAGGTATCCTCGCCCACCAGGGTGGCGTCGGCGAGCTGCGGCAGCATGTAGTCGAAGCCGTCGCAGATGCCCTTGTTGTATTCGGTCCAGGTGTCCAGCAGCCGGTAGAAGCTGCGGGCCTCCTTCTTCTCATAGGCCCATTGCGCCATCGTGGCACCCTGCACCGGCGCCAGAACCGAGGCGGAGAACGAATTCGGCCCGACGCCCTGAATGCCCGCCTTGATCGATTCGGCGCAGAGGAAGAACGAGATCAGGCCCGAGCTTTCCGCCGTCAGCGCCGCCGGTGCGCCAAAGTCGTAGTCGCAAGAGACCACGACAATATCCGCGCCTGCGTCGATCACCGAAAGCCCCGCCTTGGCGCCTTCGGCCCGGTCGGTCTTGGTATCGGCATTGACCACTTCGATCTGCTTGCCCAGAAGGCCACCCGCCTCGTTGATCTCGGCGATGCGGATCATCGCGGCATCCTGAGCAGGCTTGTCATAGGCCTGCATGAAGCCGGTCTCGGCGGTGGCAAAGCCCACCACGATGCGGTCGTCATCGCCAAAGGCCGCACTGCCAAGGCAGGTCGAGGCGGCAAGAACAGCAATCACTCTTTTCATCGGTTTTCTCCCGTTGGTTGGTTGTCAGTTTGTCTCTCCGGGTTCACCCGGTTTGTCGTTGCCCCGGCCTGTCGGCCAGGTCAGTTCCTTGTTCCCCATGATCCCGGCGGGCCGGAACATCAGGATCGCGATCATCACCACGCCCAGGGCGATTTCCTGCACCCCGCCGGGCAGCGCGAAGGTGGTGGTGCCGATGTCGATACCTGCCTCCAGCCAGCGCAGGGCCTGGATCAGGCTGGACAGGATCAGGACGCCCAGCACCGCACCCGACAGGCTGGACATGCCGCCCACCACCAGCATCGACAGCGTGGTGAAGGTCAGGCCCAGATAGTAGGTATCGGGCGTGACCAGCCCGATCGAATGGGCGTAAAGCGCGCCCCCCGCCCCCATGATTGCGCCCGAGATGACAAAGGCGATCAGCCGCGCGCGGGGGATGTCGATTCCGCTCGCGGCGGCGGCGGTCGGCTCATCGCGCGCCGCACGCAGCGCAAGGCCGTGGCGCGAGATCGAATAGGCCCAGGCCGCGAACACCGCCAGAATGGCCGCCACCAGATAGGGCCACAGCACCCGCAGGATCGGGATGCCGACCACCGAGGAGGTGGCGGCGGTGACGCTCTCCCAGTTGGAATAGATCGAGTTCACCATCGCCAGCATGGCGAAGGTGGCGATACTGGCCGCAATGCCCGACAGCCGCATCAGAACCGCGCCGAACACCAGCGCCCAGAAGGCGGCGAAGGCACCACCCGCCAGGGCGGCGGCCCAGAACGGGATCTCCAACTGCATCAGCCAGTCGGGCAGGCCGGGCATCGAGATGCCCTTCATCATCGGCTTGATCGTGGTCCAGGCCGCGACATAGCCGCCAAGACAGGCGAACGCGATATGGCCGAAAGAGATCACGCCCGAGTTGCCGACAAAGACATAAAGCCCGACGACGAAGATCACCTGAAGGAAGATGTCGATCACCGTCTGGTTGAACGGCCGCGATCCCGAGGCCCAGGCGACCAGCGCAAAGGCGACCAGCAGCGCAGCAAGGATCAGCGGCGTCGAGATGGTGCGCAGGGCGACCGACCTCCTTTGCGTGCGCGGGGCCATCAGACGCGCTCCTTGGTGCCGCGCGCGGTCAGCAGGCCCTGCGGGCGGAAGATCAGGACCAGGATCACCGCGCCATAGACAAAGGCATCGCGGAAGGCGCGCGCATCTGGCGGCAGGATCACCTGCATCACCACCGCAATCGCGCCCAGCAGGAATCCGGCGATCACCGCGCCAGCAAGGGACCCCATGCCGCCGATCACCGTGGCGATAAACGCCATCAGCATCACATTCGCCCCCATCACGATATTCGCCGTGCCGGTCTGGCTGCCAAGGATCAGCGCGATCGCCGCCGCCAGCGCACCCGACAGTGCGAAAGCCCCCATGATCACCCGGTTCGCCCGCACCCCCAGAACGCGGGCCATGGTGAAGTTCTCCGCCGCCGCCCGCATCTCCAGCCCGAACCGCGTGCGGCGCAGGAACGAGGTCAGGCCGAACAGCACGCCGATGGTGACGACGATGGTGATCACCTGCAAAAGCGGGATGCGCGCGCCCATTATTTCAACGGGTTGGCTGAGCGTCGGCAGCAAGGAGATGCTCTTCGGCCGGCTGGAATACAGCATCAGCAGGAAGTAGCGGATGACGAAGCCCAGGGCGAACGAAGCAATCATCATCGTCGCCGGATTGGCGTTGCGGAACCGGCGGAACACCACCACTTCCGAGGCGACTGACAGCGCCGCCCCCATGGCCAGCACGAAGGGGACCAGCAGGAACCACGGCAGATTGCCCGCGAACACGATCGCCACCGCATCGACCGAAGGCCACAAAAGCACGAAGACGCAAGCCGCGATGACGTCGCCATGGGCAAAGTTGACCAGCCGCATGACGCCGAAGATCAGCGCGATCCCCAGCGCGCCAAGCGCGTAAAGCGACCCCAGCGAGGCCGCGTCGAACACCACCTGCATCACGCTGCCCATCAGTGGTCCCCATATCCGAAATAGGCCGCCTGCATCGCCTCTGACTGCCCCATGGCGCGGGCGTCGCCGTCCAGCAGCACCTCGCCGCCGCGCATCAGGATCATCCGCCCGCCGACCATCATGGCGCGGGTCGACGATTGCTCGACGATCAGCAGCGTCAGTTTGCGGTGGGCGCGCAGCGCGATCAGCCGCTCGTAGACCTGGTCGGTGATGTTCGGCGCCAGGCCCAGGCTTGGCTCGTCAATCGCGATCAGCCGCGGGTTGGTCATCAGCGCCCGGCCGATCACCAGCATCTGCTGCTGGCCGCCCGACAGCAGGCCGGCCTGGGTGTGCCGCCGCTCCTTCAGGATCGGGAAGGTCGCATAGATCTCTTCCAGTGCATCCGCCGCACGGCCCCGCCAGCCGTGCTCACCCGCATGCATGCCGGTGCCGACAGTCAGGTTCTCCTCGATGGTCAGGCTGCCGAACACCTCGCGCCCCTCGGGCACCATCGACACGCCGAGGCGGGCGATGTCTTCCGGCGCGCGGCCGGTGATGTCGTGGTCGGCAAAGTCGATGCGCCCGCCCGCGGGCGGCGTGACGCCCGCAATCGCCCGCAGCAGGCTGGATTTCCCCGCCCCGTTCGGCCCGGTGATGAACAGGATCTCGCCCTCGGCCAGGGTGAAGGCCACGTTGCGAACGGCGGTCAGGCGGCCATAGCGGATGGTCAGGTTCGACAGGCTCAGCAGGCTCATGCCCCCACCTCCAGAACCGGCAGGTCGGTGTCGGTCGCGGTGCCCATGTAGGCATGCCGCACGGTCTCGGAGTCGCGGATCTGCGCCGGCGGCCCGGTCTCGATCACGGCACCCGAATCCAGCACCACGATGTGGTCGCAGAGGTTCAGGACCAGCCCGACGTTATGTTCGATCAGCAGGACCCCGCAGCCCATTTCCCCGGCAATCCGCCGGATCAAGGCTGACAGATCGGCCGCCTCCTGCCCGCTCATCCCCGCGGCGGGTTCGTCCAGCAGCAGATACTTCGGCCGCCCCATCAGGGCGCGGCCGATCGCCACCCGGCGCTCGTCGGTATAGGGCAGGGTGCCCGCAATGCGAGAGGCCAGGGGGGCGATGCCCACCCACTCCAGCATCGCCTCGGCCTCGGCAATCGCCGCCCGGCGGCTTTGGCCCAGGCCGACGCCCGTCACCTCCAGATTGTCGATGACAGGCAGGTCGCGGAACAGGCGCCCGCCCTGAAAGGTGCGCGCGATGCCGCGCCGGCGCAGAAGGTTGGGCTTCAGCCCCGACAGGCGCTGGCCATCCAGTGTGACGGCCCCTTCGGTCGGGGTCTGAAACCCGGTCAACACGTTGACAAGCGTGGTCTTTCCGGCCCCGTTCGGACCGATCAGCCCGACGATCTGGCCTGAAGACACCGTCAGATCGACCTCTGACAGGGCCCTAAGCCCCGCAAAGGCGACCGAGACCTTGTCTGCGTGCAGATCGCTCATCTGCTCCCCTTCTTGTCGCGGGTGATCAGGTAAGACCCGCTTTCGTCCAGGCGGGCGGTCCAGCCCGGCTCGATCACGATGGTCGTGGTCACCTCCTCGATCACCGCCGGGCCCTTGATCGTGGCCCCGGCGCCCAAGGGCGTGCCGTCGTAGATCGGCGTCTTGATCGCCTTGCCATCGGCCGAGAACACTGCGTTGCGATGTCCCTTCAGTGCCTTGTCGGGGGCCGCCCCCTTGCCGATCTTCATCCGCTCGGGCTTTTCCACCACGCCGTAGAGCGTGGATTCGATGTTCACGACCTCGACGGTCGAGAGCGGCTCGGAATAGGTGTAAAGCTGCTTGTGGCGTTTGTGGAACGCCTCGATTACCTTTCCGATGCTGCGCGCATCCACCTTGAACGTATCGATTTCAACCGTGCATTCATGCACTTGCCCGACATACCTCATGTCCAGGCTGCGCTTGATGCGGGTGTCCTTCTTGCCGAAGCCATCCGATTTCAGATGGTCCAGCCCTTGCGCCTCGATCTGGTTGAACAGCTCGTCGATGCGGGCGTAGGCCGCGTCATTGTCCAGCCGCAAGGGGGCGGTGGCCATGTAGTTGTATTTGACGTCAGAGATGATCTGGCCAAAGGCACACAGGCCGGACGCCAGCTTGGGCAGAACGATGGTGTTGATCCCGATCGCATCGGCCAGCGCCGTGATATGCGCCGCCGTGGCCCCGCCGGCGCCGACCAGCACGAAGTCGCGCGGGTCATAGCCACGCTCCACCGTCACCCGGCGGATGCCGTTCACCATATTGGCGTTGACGATGGTGAACATGCCATAGGCGGCGCGTTCCACGCTCATCTGCAGCGGGTCGGCAAGGTTCGTCTTCACCGCCGCCCGCGCCTTGGCCGCATCCAGCGGCAACCGGCCGCCGACCAGCCCGTCGGGGTTCAGATAGCCCAGCACAAGGTGGGCATCCGAGACCGTGGGCAGCGTGCCGCCTTGGCCATAGCAGGCCGGGCCGGGGTCGGAGCCCGCCGATTGCGGCCCCATCTGCATCAACCCCGTCTCGTCGATCCAGCCGATCGAGCCACCTCCGGCCCCCAGGGTTTCGACCTGAATCATCGGCACCCCGATGCGATAGCGCAGGAAGTCGATGTTCTTGTTGATGTTGGTGGTGCCGTCCTTGGTCAGCGTGATGTCAAAGGACGTGCCGCCCATGTCGACGGTGATCACGTCTTTCTTGCCAAAGGGCGCACAGACGTATTGCCCGGCCTCGGGCGCCGAGGCGGGGCCGGAGTTGATGGCATAGACGCTGCGATCGGTCATCGCCTGACCCACGGCAAGACCGCCGTTCGACTGGTAGTAGCGCACCGGTTGCTTGGCACCCAACGACCGGAAGTATTCATCCACCGCCGCCACATAGCGTTTCATGATCGGGGCCAGATAGGCGTTCACCACGGCAGTCGAGGTGCGGGTATACTCGCGCACCTGCGGGTAAAGCTCTGACCCCAGGGTCAGAACCACGCCCGGCAGCATCTCGCGCACGATCTCGCCCGCGCGCGCCTCATGCTCGGGGTGCAGCACCGACCAGACGAAGCTGATCGCCACGGTATCGACGCCCTCGGCCTTGAACACCTCGCAGGCCGCGCGCACGTCCGCTTCGTTCAGCGGCGTGCGGACAGAGCCGTCCGACAGCACCCGCTCATGCACGCCGCGCCGCAGATAGCGCGGCACCAGCATCGTTGCGGGTGGGTATTCCGGATCATAGCGATAGCCGTCTTCCTTGTGGCCCAGCCGGATCTCAAGCGAATCCTCATGCCCCGCCGTGCAGATCAGCCCGGTCTTCGCGCCCTTCATGGTGATCAGCGCGTTCAGACCCACGGTGGTGCCGTTGATGCACAGATCGCAGTTCGACACCACATGTTCAGCCGTCACGCCAAGGTCTTCGACAATCAGCGCCAGCCCGTTCCTGATTGCCAAAGTCGGGTCCTGAGGCGTCGACAGCGCCTTGTAAAGACGCACTTTTCCGCTTTTGTCGGCCAGCACGAAATCGGTGAAGGTGCCGCCGGCGTCAATGCCCAGTCTGTATTCGGATTTCATTGTCTCACCCCCCCTATTTCGCGGCCACGGCGCGACGCTTCGCCCGCAGAGCTTCGGTTGCACCCATGTCCACGGCCAGCGTGGCAGGGTCGGTGATGATGACGCCGTAATCCTCCTTTGCGCCCTCGACGGAAACCAATCCGTTCTTCATGTCCCAGACGACCTTCTCGACCGGTCGATCCATCGGGTTGCCGTAACCGCCGCCGCCGGGGTTCATGTTGGTGATCCGGTCGCCGGGCTTGATGACCTTGATGACGTTCTCGCGGATGGTCTCAGAGTGATCGCCCATCACCAACTCCAACCGGCCGACCTTGTTGTCGATCATCGTGCTGGCGGCCCCTGCGGCCCCCACTGCCGGAATGCGGCGGCCCTCGCCGAAGGTGATAAAGGTCATGTCGTCGTTCAGCGGCTCCACCTCCCAGGCGGTGCCCGATCCGCCGCGGAATTTGCCTGCCCCGCCGCTATCGGTCATCAGCGAATAGCGGTGGATGATGATCGGGTAGGAATGCTCCAGCAGTTCCACATCGCCCGAGGTCAGCGCGCCGAAACAGCACTCCGGCCCGCAGGCGTGCCAGCCGTCCTGGGATGGCGTTGCCCCGGCGCCCGAGATTATGGTGGCCAGCACCATCGTCACGTATTCTTCGTCGTGCCGCTTGTCCCAACCGGCGATGTTCAGCCCGTTGGCATGGCCCCAGGATGCGCTGACCTTCGACGGCACCGCCTTTTCGAACGCCAGCCGCACCGCGTCGGTCAGCGTCTCCATCGGCGTCGTGGTGCAGTTCATGTGCGGCGCCGGTTCCCTGGCGTTGCACAGCGTTCCCTTTGGCCCCATGTCGACCGAGATGCAGCGATAGAGCCCCTCGTTATAGGGCGGCGGCAGTTGGGCGAACATCATCAGCCCCAGATAGACGCCGGAATAGCTGTTCCCCTCGTAACTGTTGATGAAATAAGGGATTTGCGGCGGGGAATCGATCTCGATATGGCAATTGTCGCCCTTGATCGTGACGCGCGCCTTGATCTCCAGATCGCCAAAGCCGTGGCCTGCGTCTTCAACGATCGCGGCCCCTTCATAGGTGCCATCAGGCACCGAAGAAATCAGCCCGCGCATCTGCCGCTCGGCCATGTCCAGCAGCGTCTCGATACAGGCATCGACCTGCGCTTCGCCGTATTTCTCCAGCATGGCGATCAGCGCGCGCTCGCCCACCTGACAGGCGCCGATCAGGGCGTTGAAATCGCCCTCCTGGTCGCGGCGTGCCCGCATGTTGGTCAGGATGAAGTTCAGCACATCCTTGCGGGGAACCCCGCGATCCCAGACCTTAACGGGGGGAATCCGCAGGCATTCGGCGTAGATTTCCTTGGCGTTCGGGTTGTAGCCGGCAGGCACCGGCCCGCCCACGTCGGTCAGATGGCCCTTGCAGACGGTCCAGTATTTCAGCCGGCCCTTCCAGAACACCGGACGATAGAAACAGGTGTCGATGGCATGGCTGCCACCCCAGGCCGGGTCATTGTGGATCAGAAGGTCGCCTTCGTGGATGTCGCCCTCGAAATACCCTGCCACCACCTTCATCGCCGGGATCAGGCTGCCGAGGTGAATCGGAATGTCCTGGCCTTGCAGGATCATCTCGGGCACCGCGTTGAACAGCGCCGTGGAATAATCATGCGCCAGGTTGAACACGGATGACCGCGCGGTTTTCTCCAGCGACAGCGTCATCTCTCGCTGCGTCGTCTCCAGAATTCCGCGCACCACCGACAAGGTGATCGGGTCGACTTCGACCTTTTTCTTCGTCTTCGCCACTAGCTAGCCCTCCGGTAAGGGCCGCGCAACAGGGCAGGGCGAAGGCCTGGGCAAGTGCCAAAGCCCGATCCGAATCGTATCCAAACCCTGTCGCGCGGCGTCTGTTGCGCCGTTGATGGGCCAAGGCTAGCGGCTGGGTTCGCCCGCCGTCTTTGCAACGGGCGCACGGGTTCTTGCATTTCCGTGCAGTCTGACTGCCGATGGGAAGGCGACTCTTTACAGAGATGGCAGGGCGTGGCCTGATGGCCGAAGGGGGGATACGGGCAATGAAAACCACGATCACCACGGCCGGGGTGGACCAGTCGGCGCGCAGCCGCCATTGGCACGACGCCATCGCGCGCGCCTATTTCCCGCTGGACCTCAGCTTCCCGCGGCCCGCCACCTTCAACGGCACCCTCACCACCTGGGATCTGGGCGGCGTGTCGCTGTCGCGGCTGACCTCGGACGCGCTGTTCTACCGCCGCCTGCCGAAGCATTTCCGCGAACCCGGCCCCGAGGAATTCCTCGTTACCCTTCCCGCCAAGTCCGAACTGCGCTTTTCCCAGGGCGGCCGAGAAGTGCGCGCCAACCCCGGCGCCTTCTTCATCGAGCGCAGCCACGAGCCTTACGAATTCTCCCACGCCGAATTCGCCGACCTTTGGGTGATGAAGCTGCCGAAAGACCTGCTGGGCGGCCGCATCCGCGCGCCCGACCGCTTTTGCAGCCTGCAATTCGATGCGACGAACGGCGCCAACGGGCTGTTTGTCGACATGGTCCACCTGATCCCGCAGCGCTACGACGCGATGACGGTCGAGGCGCGGGCCACCGTCGGCCGCCAGTTGGCTGACCTTCTGGCCTTGGCGATCCAGTCTGACGAGCGCGTCCTGACCTCCGGCGCCTCCACCGTGCGCACCGCGCATCTGGCGCGGATCGAGGCGTTCGTGCGCCGCCACATCGATGACCCCGAGCTGGGCCCCGATCAGGTGGCAGCGGGTTGCGGTATCTCGGTGCGCTACCTGCACGAACTCCTGCGCGACACCAACACCACTCTTGGCCAATGGATCCGCGACACCCGCCTGCAGGCAGCACACGAAGACCTGAGCAACCCCGCCGACCGCCGCGCGATCGGCGAGATTGCCTATGCCCGTGGCTTTCCCGATCAGGCGCAGTTCAGCCGGGCGTTCCGGGCGCGCTTCGGCATCACCCCGAAAGAGGCGCGGGCCAGCGCCTGAAAAGCTGCTCATCGTCGCAGTTCGCGGGTTCTTCGCGACACCGCCGCGAAGAGAAGCCGAAGGTGCGCTATGAGCATTCCCTGCCATCACCGCCCCAGATGCGCCCGAACGCGCGCCAAGGCTGCCTGCCGGTCCGCCCGTGCCGCCAGCGCCTGATCCATCGTCACCTCGACGAAACGTGCCGGCGCATGCGGCTGCAACTGGCCGATCAGGTCCATGTCGGCGCTGATCACGCAGCCCAGCATCATGTAGCCGCCGCCCGACACTGCGTCGCGGTGCAGGACAATCGGCTCGGTCCCGCCGGGCACCTGGACCGACCCATAGGGATAGCAGGCATCGACGATGTTGGACGGGTTCGACCCGGCGCCGAAGGGCGGCTCGCGCGGCACGAAATCCAGCGCCGTGCCGCCGCGGAAGCGGTATCCGATCCGGTCCGCCTCGGGCGCGACCTTCCAGGTATCCGCGAAAAACCGCTTCCCGGCCTCGGCGGTGATCCGGTGCCAGTAAAGCCCCGGCAGCATCCGCAACTCGGCCGGATTTCCCGGCCCGCGCCGCAGGTTATGCGGCACCATGCCCTTTGCGGGCTTGCCCACGCCCATCGGCAGCCAGTCGCCGGCCTTCAGAGCCCGACCCTCGTGCCCGCCCAGGGCGCCCAGCGTATAGGTCGACCGCGACCCCAGAGTGACCGGCACGTCGATCCCGCCCGACACCGCAATACAGGTCCGCGCGCCACCCTTCAGATAGCCGAAGGTCAGCCGGTCGCCGGCCTTCACCGGAAAAGCCTCCCATCCCGGCATCTCGGTCCCGTTCAGTCTGGGCGGCAGGTCGCCCCCGGTCACCGCGACCGTGGTCGCCGCGGTAAACTCAAGCTCCGGTCCCAGGAACACCGCCTCCAGCACGGCGGCGCCTTCGTCATTGCCGACCAGCATGTTGGCCGCCCGCAAGGCATATCGGTCCATCCCGCCCGAGATCGGAATGCCAAGGTGGTAATAGCCCGGCCGCCCCAGGTCCTGCACGGTGGTGGAAAGACCCGGCGAAATCACGTTAACGGCCATGGAGCACCTCCATCAGCTTGGCATTGGTGCCCGCCATATCCTTGTTGAACGCCGCCAGCGAAAACTCTGCCGGGCGGATCACCGGCTCGTAGCGGTTGCCCTCTACCGCCTCGATCGCCGCGTCGTATTCGTCGCGGGAAACCGGCTTCCACTTCACGATATCGCCGGGGCGGAAAAAGCACATCTCGTCTTGCAGGTAGGAAACCTGCTGCGTCGGGTCATAGATCGGCATCGGGGTCACCCCGAACATCTGATAGCCGCCCGCGCCGCGCACCGAATAGATGCAGGAAAAGCACCCGCCATAGCCCACCGTCAGCTTGGGCGTATCGGTGCGCGGCCGCAGGTATTTCGGCACCTGGATCTGACGCTTGCGCTCGACCATCTGGTAGAGGAACGGCAGCCCGGCCACGAAGCCGACCATCGAGACGAACCACGGCTGCCCCGAATGCGCGGCGATGAAATCATCGACCGTGGCGTAATCGTTGATCCGGGCGGCATATTCGATGTCGGTCGAATTCGGGTCCTGATGCCGCTCGCGGAAGCGCATCAGGGTTTCATGCGTCCAGGGGTCCTGATACAGCACCGGTATCTCCATGATCCGGGTCTTCAGCGTCGCGTCGGATTTCGACGCCGCCCCTTCCATGGATTGCAATTCTCGCAGCAAGTCGCCCGGCTTGATCGCGTCCGGGTCGAACTTGATCTGGAAACTGGCGTTCGCCGGGCAAATCTCGGTCACGCCCTTGATGCCCGCCGCCTTGACCGCATTGGTCATCGACAGCGAGGTGAAGAAGGCCTCCAGCGACATTTCTTCGCTGACTTCCGCAAAGATATGCTCGTCCCCGCCGAAACTGAATCGGATCGACATGGTCCCTCCTATGGCTCCAGATCCGGCACCAACCGGGCCGCATGGGTTTCCAGCCAGCCTTCCAGCCAGCGCGTATGCACCGCCCCCGCCTGCACTGACGGATCATCCGCCAAGGCCAGGAACAGCGGTTTTGTGGTCTTCAGCCCGTCGATGCGGGTCTCTTTCAGCGCCCGCACCAGCCGGGCAATTGCCGCCTCGCGCGTCTCGGCATGCACGACCAGCTTGGCCAGCAGAGAATCGTAGAAAGGCGGCACGGTGTAGCCCGCGTAGAGCATCGACTCGAACCGCACCCCCGGCCCGCCCGGCACCCGCAAATCCGTGACCGTGCCGGGGAAGGGGCGAAATCGCGCGACGGATCTTCGGCGTTCAACCGCACTTCGATGGCATGGCCGCGCACAACGATATCACGCTGGCGCAGGCGCAGCGCCTCCCCCGGCGATCCGCAGACCTTTCGGCCACCAGGTCGATCCCGGTGATCATCTCGGTCACCGGATGTTCGACCTGAATCCGGGTGTTCATCTCGATGAAATAGAAGCGGTCCGTCGAGTCGTCGTAAAGATACTCGATCGTCCCGGCGCCGGAATAGCCCACCTCGCGCGCCAGCCGCACCGCACTTTGGCACAGCTCGTCACGCGCCCGCTCCGACAGCGCGCGGGACGGGGCCTCCTCCCAGACCTTCTGGCGGCGGCGCTGAAGCGAGCATTCCCGTTCCCAGCAATGCACCGCATCCGCGCCATCGCCCAGCACCTGCACTTCGATATGCCGCGCCTTGCCGATGACCTTTTCCATATACAAACCGCCGTCGCCAAAGGCCGCCAGCGCCTCGGTCGCCGCCTGCGGAAACGCCGCCTCGAACTCCGCCAGGTCATTGGCGATCCGAATGCCGCGCCCGCCGCCCCCCGCCGCCGCCTTGATCATCACCGGAAAGCCGGTGTCCATCAGCACATGCCGCGCCTCGTCCAGATCGACCCGCCCCATGCTGCCCGGCACCACCGGCACCCCCGCCGCATGTGCGGCCGAGCGTGCGGCGACCTTGTCGCCCATGGTGCGGATCGCCTCTCCGCTTGGCCCGACGAAAGCCAGCCCCGCCGCCACGCAGGCATCGGCAAAATCGGCATTTTCGGCCAGAAAGCCATAGCCGGGATGCACCGCGTCGGCCCCGGTGTCTTTGGCGGCCTTCAGGATCGCCGCGACGTTCAGGTAGGATTTCCTCGCCGCCGGCGGTCCGACATGCACCGCCTCATCGGCGATCTGCACATGCAAGCTGTCACGGTCGGCGTCCGAGTAGATCGCCACCGTGGCAATCCCGAGATCCTGCGCGGCGCGAATCACCCGCACCGCGATTTCCCCCCGGTTGGCGACCAGAAGCTTGCGCAGCATCAATCCACCTCGGCCAGCACGGCGCCGGCCATCACGGGTTCTTCATTGTCGGCGGCAAAGCGGATGTTCGCCCCCGCCACCTCGGCCTTGACCTCGTGGAACGATTTCATCACCTCGATCAGCCCGATCACCTCGCCCACCGCGACCGCGTCGCCATCGGCCTTGAAGGGCGGCTTGTCGGGGCTGGACGAGCGGTAGAACGTGCCGGGCAGGGGGGAATGCAACTGGGCCATGGGGAAACCTCTCAGGTATGGGGCTGGACGGCGGCACGCACCGCGCGGGCGATATCCAGCGCGTTCGGCGTGTCGGAATGGATGCAGATCGTCTCGCAACGCACTGGAATATCGCTGCCATCGGTGGCGGTGCCCTTGCCTTCGGTGATCGCGCGGAGCGCGCGCGCGGCCATCAGGGCGGGGTCTTTCGCGTCATGTTCGCGCGTGACGATCAGGCTGCCATCGGGGCGGTATTCCAGATCGGCATAGAATTCCGCGATGAACCTGTGCCCGCGCGCGGGGTAGATCTTCTCGTGCAAAGTGCCGGTCATGCCCAGAAGCGGCACCTGGAAGATATCGGCGGCATCGCAGACGGCATCGGCGATGTGCTCTTGCCGCGCCGACATGCCGTATAGGCTGCCGTGCGGCTTGATATGGTTCAACGCCACCCCCTCGGCCTTCAGAAAGCCGCAGAGCGCGCCGATCTGGTAGATCAGGCAGTTGGCCATCTCCTGCCGGTCCATCTTCATCTCGCGGCGGCCAAAGCCTTGCAGATCGGGCAGGCTGGGATGCGCGCCGACCTTCACCCCATGCCGCTTGGCCAGTTGAACTGTCGCCCGCATGTGGTTGAAGTCGCTGGCATGAAAGCCGCAAGCGACGTTGGCGATATGGATCAGTGGCATCAGCCCGGCGTCATCGCCCATGCGATACAGCCCATAGCTTTCGCCCATGTCACAATTGACCGTGACAGCCATCGCACCCCCCGATTGCTTTTCGTTTGGCCTGATGGTGGGGCGAGTCGGGGTGCATTGGCAAATTCGAATTTTTGCATGATGATATCGAAAAAACAGATGAGATTGCGATGCCCCTGACTCTGAAACAACTGCGCTACTTCATCGCCGCGGCCGAGACCGGGCAGATCAGCCATGCCGCGATGGAGATGAACATCTCGCAATCCGCGGTGACGGCGGGCATCCAGGGGCTGGAGGCGGACCTCGGCGTCAAGCTCCTCACGCGCGGGGCGCAGGGCGTGGCGGTCACGCCCGAGGGCGCGCGGTTCCTGTCGCGGGCCAGGGGCATCATGGCGGCGGTCGAGGATGCCACCCGCAGCCCCCTGGGCGAGGGCACCCGCGTCACCGGCCGCCTGCGGCTGGGCGTCACCTACACGGTCGCCGGCTATTTCATGGCCCGCCATTACGCTGCATTCCGCCGCAGCTATCCCGGCGTCACGCTGGACCTCAGCGAACAGCCCCGCGCCGCGATCGAGACCGCGTTGGTGTCCGGAAGCCTTGACCTGGCGGTGATGCTGACCTCGAACCTCGGCAATGCCGAGGAACTGGAGGCCGAAACGCTGTTTCGCTCGCGCCGCCGGCTCTGGCTGCCCTCGGACCATCCGCTGCTGGCGGCAGCCGAAGTGTCGCTGCACGATGTGGCGCGCGAACCCTACATCATGCTGACGGTGGACGAGGCCAGCCGCACCGCCGGACGCTACTGGGAGGCGCACAGGCTGACGCCGGAAGTGGTCTTCACCACTTCCTCGGTCGAGGCCGTGCGATCCATGGTGGCCGCGGGCATGGGCGTGACGATCCTTTCGGACATGGTCTACCGCCCCTGGTCGCTGGAGGGTCAGCGGATAGAACAGCGGATGGTGGTGCAGCCGGTGCCGTCGATGGATGTCGGCCTCAGCTGGGCCCGCGGGCGGCCCCTCACCGGCCCCGCCCAGGTCTTCCGCGCCTTCCTGTCGCTGACGCTGGGCTCTGGCGGTTGAGGTGCGGGATAAATTCCTTCGAAGGAATCTGCAAATCCTTTCGAAAGGCGATGTTATACTTGGCGTACCCACGCGCAAGCCATAGATATAAGGGGTAAGCAAGAGAGTGCGCCATGTCCATCCTGTCCCGCCGCGAGTTTCACGACGAAGAAGCCGCATACGCCTATGTGGAAAAGCGCATCTGGGCGAACGGCCCGGTGTGCCCGCATTGCGGCGGTGTTGAGCGGATCGGCAAGATGGGCGGCAAGTCCACCCGCATCGGCGCGTACAAGTGCTACCAGTGCCGCAAGCCCTTCACCGTCAAGATCGGCACCATCTTTGAGGCTAGCCACGTTCCGATGAACCTGTGGCTGCAAGCGATCTACCTGATGTGTGCCAGCAAGAAGGGCATCAGCAGCAATCAGCTTCATCGCACCCTTGGCGTGACCCTGAAAACCGCCTGGTTCATGTCTCACCGCATCCGCGAGGCAATGCGCGATGATACCCTTGGCAACTTCGGTTCCGGTGGTGGTGGGCGTTGTTGCAGAACTCTGACTGTGGCCGATTCACATCGTGAATCCATGCGGTTAGACGGGGTGGATGAGCAAGCCATCACCCGCCCGCTACCGCACGACGAACTGGTCCGGCTACAACGCGGCGCCAGGGAAGCGCGGGTCGCTGTTGATCCGTTGCCCGGCAACGCATGCCTGCATGCGTGAGAGGGTGGCTGGACAATGACATGACCTGGCTTGCGCCGCATGACGGGAGCCCTGGCCGCCCTGCGGTGTTTTCCGATGCCGCGATCCGGTTTTGCCTGACGATCAAGGTCCTGTTCAAACTGCCGCTCAGGCAGACGACAGGCATGGTGGCCAGCATGCCGGGTTTGGCGAACCTCGATTGGACGGTGCCGGACTATTCGACCTTGTGTCGGCGGCAGAAAACACCGGCCGTCCAGATCCTTGCAGGCGCGCCAACGGCCCTCTCAATCTGCTGGTGGACAGCACGACGGTCCGGGCGGTGGCGTCTCTCGTGGTTTGCCAGCAAACCGTGAGGGGGGGTAAGGCGGCGGCCATGGACACGGCCACGTGGGGGGCATCCGGCGGTGGAATCCCCAGCAGCGACGGTGACAGCGCCCGGGGTCTTGGCGAACTGCTGGATCAGATCCCGGAGGGCGAAAGATCGGCACGGTGACCGTGATGGCGCCTATGACACCCGCGCCGCCACACGGCCATCATCGACCGACCACCGGCCACCCCCCGATCCCCATCCCATCCAAGAACGGCCGGCCCGAAAGAGGATTGCCCGGCAGCCTTGGCCCGAAACGAAACCCTGCGGGCCACACGGCACTATGGCCGGGCGTTCTGGAAGCGCTGGACCGGATACCATGTCCGAAGCCGGATCGAAGCGAACCCTCTCACGATTTGCGGGCAAATCGTTGCCGGGCAACGGATGCGCTGCCTCAAAGCCTTCGGAGACCGCATCGCCGCGCGAGACCCGGATCGGCAGACCGCAGAAATCCAGATCCGTATCGCACTGATGAACCGCTTTCGGCCTCGGCACGGCCGAGATCATTCGCGGCCTGAGGGGTCAACGGGGAAAGGGGAAGTACGCCCCCAGGCGCAACAACGCCCCACCCGCCGCAAAGCCGCGTGGATCCGGAGGCACGGGGGCGCCCGGGCAATGCCGCGGAAGGGCCGACCGTGGGGGGGGGCGGGGGGGCCGCTGCGCGAAGGGCAGCAGCGCGGCCAGTGGCGGCCCGAGGCGAGGCGCGAACGGGGGCACCCGCGGCGCATCGACCTTCTGTCGCTGATCCCGCTGGTCTCGATCCTGGCGCTGGTGGGGCTGGTGGCCGCGCTGGTCTGGCTGGTCGCGCGGTCCGAGGCCGAAGGGTCGCGCACCAAACTGGCACGATGCGCTTGGGTGAACAGCCCTGCGCTTTCAGTTGTCGGTCGATGAAGACATGCTGGCGCGGCTGGCGCTGGACCAGACCGGCGGCGCGATCCGGCCGTTCTGCTGCCGCGCGGGCTGCATGGCCTCGCCCGAGGCTGCGATGGTCCGGCACGACGCGAGGCCGCACCATCGCGGCGGTTCCGGGCCTTCCCGCTCGACGACCCCGACCTGACCGGGGTGGTGATCCGGGCGGGGCCTGGCCCGGCCCGCTTGGGCGGGGGGGGCCGATGGGCGTCACCATGGCGATCCGCGCGGCGAAAGCGCTGGCGTGCTGACCGCCACCGTCTCGCGCCGATGATGCTGGGCGCCCCTGGGGGGGGGCGCAATACGGGGTCGAGTTGACCGATGCCGGCGGCACCGTCCTTGCCGCCCGCATCCGCCGCGAAACCGGGCAGGGCCGCAGCCCGCATGCGATCAGCTTTGATCCGCCGCTGTCGGGCACCGTCCTGCGCATCACGCCCTATGCCGAACCGGGCGGGCTGGCCAACACGCTTCTGCTCTCGGCGATCGGCGGGCTGGCCGCCTTTGCCATCCTCGCGCTGCTGGCGCTTTACCGCAACGCCCTGCGCCGCCGCCGGGCCGAGGCGCGGCTCTTGGGCGAAATGGCCTTCCGCCGCTCGATGGAAGACAGCCTCACCGTCGGCCTGCGCGCCAAGGACCACGCGGGCCGCATCCTCTACGTCAACTCCGCCTTCGCCCGGCTGGTCGGCTGGCCCGAATCCGAACTGGTCGGCAGGTCCGGCCCGATGCCCTACTGGTCGCCCGACCGGCTGACCGAGACGCTGGACCGCCAGCACAAGCTGGCAACCGGCGGGGCGACGCCGCAATCCTTCGAGACCCGCTTTCGCCACCGCGATGGCGCGGAAATCGACGTGCAGGTCTACGAGGCGCCGCTGATCGACGCCACCGGTGCGCATCGGGGCTGGATGGGCTCTGTCATCGACATCACCGAGGCCAAGCGCGCCCAGCGCCAATCCCGCGCGCAGGATGAAAGCATGGCCCGCACCGGGCGGCTGGTCACGCTTGGCGAAATGGCCTCGACACTGGCGCATGAGCTGAACCAGCCGCTTGGCGCCATCGCCAGCTATGCGGCGGGCAGCCTGAACCTGCTGGACCAGGGCCGCGCCGACCCGGCCGCACTGCGCCCGGCGCTGGAGAAACTGTCGCAGCAGGCCGCCCGCGCCGGCCAGATCATCCGCCGCATCCAGGACCTCGTGCGCAAGCGCGAACCGCGCTTCGTGCCGCTGGCTCTGTCCGATATCATCACCGAAACCGTCGGCTTCCTTGCCGCCGATGCCCGCGAGAACCGGGTGCGGGTTGAGACCGACCTGACCCCGGCGCCGATGGTCAGCGCCGACCTGATCCTGATCCAGCAAGTTCTCGTCAACCTGATCCGCAACGGCATGGAAGCGATGTCTGACGCCAGCCGCAAGGGCGATGTGCTGAGCGTTTCCCTGCGCCCCACGCCCGAAGGCGGCGCACTTGTCCAGGTGCGTGACACCGGCCCCGGCATCGCGCCGGAAATGGCCGACAAGCTTTTCGACGCCTTCACCTCGACCAAACCGCAAGGCATGGGCATCGGGCTCAACATCTGCCGCACCATCATCGAGCTGCACCGCGGCCAGCTGACCCACAGCCCCGCGAAGGACGGGCCGGGCACGGTCTTTTCCGTGCATCTGCCCGCAGCGACCGCCGCCGACCGTGCCGCGGAATAGGGGGCAAGCCATGGCAACCGTCCACATCATCGACGACGAAGACACCATCCGCGACGCGCTGGGCTTTCTCTTCGCCTCGCGCGGGATCGCTGCCGAAGGCTGGCCCTCGGGCGAGGCCTTCCTGGCAGGCTTTCCCCCCGCCGATTGCGCCTGCATCATCCTTGACGTCCGCATGCAGGGCCTGTCCGGCCCCGAGGTCTTCGACCGCCTCCGCGCCCATGGCACCGACGTCCCGGTGATCTTCCTGACCGGCCATGCCGATGTGCCGGTGGCCGTAAGCGCGCTGAAATCCGGAGCCTTCGATTTCGTCGAAAAGCCCTTCAACGACAATCAGATCGTCGACCTTGCCCTGGCCGCCATCGCGCGCAACGCCGAACGCCTGGCCCTTGCGAAGGGTGAAGACGACATCGCACGGCGCCGCGCAAGCCTGTCGGCGCGCGAGGCCGAGGTGATGGACCTGATGGTCCGGGGCCTGATGAACAAGCAGATCGCCGCGACCCTGGGCATCGCCATGCGCACCGTCGAGGTGCATCGCGGCCGCGTGCTGGCCAAGATGGGTGCCAGGAATGCCGCCGAACTGGCCAGCCTGACAGCGCGCCCAACGCAAGGTTAGGCCCCCGAAGGCGGCGGGGTGGGTGGGTGGGCGACGCCTTCGGGGGCAGCCTGCGCCAGCAGGCTTCAGGGGCGCCACTCTGTCGCGGCCTCGGGCGTCACATCATAGAAGCCGCCCGCTTCAAGCGTCAGCCAGTCGCCCGCCACGCCGCCCGGCCAGATCACCCGCACGTCCACTGCCTGCGCGTCCGCAAGCCCGATATGCCGCCAGCCCAGCTGCCCGCCGGCATGCCCGCCACCCACCGTCACCTCCCGCCGCTCCACCCGATCCCCGCGCCGCACCTCCAGAACCGCGCCGATCGCATCGCGGTTCGCCCCCGGCAGATGCAGCGCCACCTGCACGAAAGAGCCCAGGGCCGCCTCCTGCCGCCAGATCTCCACCGCTTCCCAGCGGTTCACCGCCACCAGATCCAGCGCCCCGTCCAGGTTGAAATCCGCCACCGCCCCGCCGCGCCCGACCTTCATCGAGGCGACCCCGGCCCGGTCCCCCACCTCCTGAAAGGCCCCATCGGCGCCCTGCAAAAGCAGGTTGTTGGGATCCAGCCACGCAAAATCCGGCATCTCCGCGACATTGCCCTTCACCACATACAGGTCTGCCAGCCCGTCGTTGTTCACATCGCCGAACTCCGCGTGCCAGGCTGTCGAGGGCCGGACATCGCCGCCCACATAGGGCCGATGCGCCGTCACCCCGCGCTTTCCCGCGACATCAAGGTAGATCGGCACCCCGGCGGCCGGATCCTTCAACACCTGCAACTTGTTGTCCGCCATCGAGGTCAGGAAGTAATCCGGCACCCCATCGCCCGTCACATCGGCCGAGGCGATCCCCATCCCCCAGATCCGCAGCCGCGCCCAGCCCTCATCTTCCGTCCACAAACGCGGTGGCGCCCCCGGCTCCAGATGCCACATCTGCTCCTGCCCGCCCTTGTAATACTCCCGGTCATTCGACACCCGCAGCGACGGCAGGCCGGACCCGTTCCAATCGGTGAACAGCATCGACAGCGCGCAATAGGAAGGCGCCAGGGGCAGGGCTTCGTCAAACCGCCCGGCAGCGCCGCGATAAAGCAGGTTCTCGGTGCAGGTCCCCCATGGAAAGGTCGAGGCTTCCCGGTCGATATAGGCCCCAAAGGCCAAGGTGGGCCAATCCGCTCCGGATTCGAAGGTCGCCGCAAAGGCGGTTGTCCAGTCCTCCGGCGCCTTGAACCGCCAAAGATCATTCGCCGCCTCGAACCGGCAGCCGCCAAGGCCGCGCATCAGCTGCGTCTGCCCCAGCCGCAACAAGACCAGATCCAGCACCCCGTCGCCATCAATGTCCAAAGGGTAGGCCCCGGTCACATCGGCCAGTTCCGCCCCGCTGGTCGCCCGCCCAAAGGCAAATGCCCCGCCCACCGGGCTTTCATTCACCCACAAGGAACCCGCAGCCGCCCCCCCCGGCACATAGAGATCCGGCTTGCGATCGCCCGAGCAATCGAACACCGCAGGCCCGCCGCCGACCATGAAATAGTAATCCCCCTCATAGGCCGCGCTGATCCCCCCGGTATCGGCCAGAAACACCGGCACCGCAGGCTCGGCCAAGGCCGCCGAGGGCAGAAGGGCCAATACCCAAAGCTTCACTTCTCCAACCTCAGCCCAGCCGCAAAAGCCCCGATGCAGCGGCCCTGCTCCAACCCGTTGGCATTGGCAAAGGGGTAATGGATGCCGCCGTAAAGCCGCGACACCGCCGCCTCTTCCGCCGCTTCGCGGAAGCTGGCGAAGTGGCGAACCGCCAATCCGTCATCTTCATGCGTGGCATCGTCAAAGGCGAAATCCTCGCCAAAGACCGCCGTCAAGGCCGCCTCTGCCGCCCCCGATTGCACCGAATGGCCCGAGGGGTATTCGGGAAACGGCGGGGTGATCAGCAGGGTCTCCCATTCGGGATCAATATAGCGCTTGATGTAAGTGACGGGCCGCACAAGATTATAGACGTATTTCTCATGCCAGCAGCCGATGAACCCGTCGGCCACCGCCACTCCCAGCACCGCCAGCGCCCCCGCCGTGCGGTCCGCCGAAAGCCCGTCGCGCCGGGCGATCTGCAACACGATCGACACCCAATGGCCCGGAGGCGTCGGCGACAGCATCGGATCATCCGACCAGAACCGCGCGATTTCCTCCTGCTCCGGCGTCAGCGCCTTGGACGCATGGTAGACAGCCAGCGCGTTTGCATGAAAGTCGCTCCCCTGTTCCTTGCTGAACGCCGGATGCGGGGCCACCGGGCAAGCGGTCGCCGCAGGCATCGCAAAGGGCCTGACCTTGCCCCAATCGGGCAGCAAGGGCGCCTGTTGCAGGGCAATCGTGCTGGTCGGCTGCCAATCGTCGGGATCTTCGCCAAAGCTGTAGTCATGGGGAAAGCCCATGTTTTCCACTACGGCGCCGCCGTCGGTTTCGGCCCAATCCGCCACATGCGCCGCAATTGCCAGCCCCAAGGCGCGGCTGCGCGCCACCACCTCGGGGTCAAGCCCGTCTTCGACCCGCAAGGCCATGGCGTCGCCCATCGCCTGCATCGCGCGCTGTCCGGTCGGGCCGGTATTGCCGAAAAACCCGGCCATCGCCGCCCCCAGGGCTGCGTCCAGAACCACCGCGCCGTCAAAGGCGGCCCCCGCTTTCGCCTCGGGAAAGGCGGTCAGCCCGTTCAACTGCCCCGCCAGGGTCCGCGCTCGCGGGTCAAGTGCCGCCTGCGCCTCATGCGAGATCACCCCGACATAGGCAAAGGCACGCGCCGCAACCGGCGGCGAATAGGTCGGCGTGTGCCGCACCAGTTCCAGCACCAGATCATACCAGCCGAACAGCACCTCGCCCCGCAGCGCCGCGCCGTCGCGGGCATGGGCGGGCAGGGCCGTCACCCCAAGGATCAGCCCGATCAGGACCGCGCGCAAACATGCCATTGCCGTCTCCCCTTGCCGGGCTCTTTGCGGCCCGGTGACCCAAGCTATGCCAAGCCGGACAGCGAAGAACAAGCCACCCCCCGAGCAGGTGATTCGAGGCCCATGGTTGACTGGGCCGGGATGGCCGCTGCCGGAAGACGCAGGGTAGACGCGGGGACGACAGTTCATCCGGCCCCAATCCGCCGGATTGTCACAGCGCCCCCAAAGGCTTGGCCGCTACCGCCCGGTGATCCAGTTGCCAAGGTCCGCCAGACGCGACGCCCCCGCCCCCGGCCGCGCCTCACGTTGGTCGGCGGCGTTGAGCAGCGCATACATCCCGCGCACCCCCAGCCAGCGCAACGGCTCGCGCTCCCAGGACCGGACCTGCTTGCCGACCCAGGGCAGGCCAGTCAGTTCCGTCTGCCGCCCCAGGACCAGATCCGCCAGCGTCCGCCCCGCAAGGTTCGAGGTAGAGACCCCCACGCCCACATAGCCCCCCGCCCAGCCGATGCCCGTCGCAGGATCCAGCCCAACCGTCGCGCACCAATCGCGCGGCACGCCCAGGACCCCGCACCAGGCATGGGCGATGCGAAACGGCTTTGCCGCCGGGAAATGCCGATGCAAGATGGCCGCAAGCCGTTGGACAGTCTCGCCATCCGGCGCGCCGTTGCTGTCGAGGCTGGAGCCGTAAAGATAGGGCACCCCCCGCGCGCCCACCGCAATCCGGCCTTCGCGGGTGCGCTGGCAATAGCAATAGGCATTTGCGAAATCGCCAAGGATTTCATGCCCCGGCCAGCCGATCTTTGCCCAGATCTCTGCGGGCAGGGGTTCGGTCACGATCTGGGCGCTGTTCAACGGCAGCCACTCGCGCTTCAGCCCCGGCAGGCTGGCCGTGAACCCTTCCGTGCAGCGCAGGATCACCGGCGCGCGCACCACGCCGCGATCCGTCTCGACCCGGCCTTTCGACAGGCTGGTGACCGTGGTGCCTTCACATATCCGCACGCCCGCGCGTTCCACCGCCTCGGCCAGCCCGCGCACCAGTTTGGCGGGCTGCACACGCGCCACGCCTTGCACCACCATGGCCCCCAAGGCGCCAGGAATCCGAACCCTTTCAAGGGTTTCAGCCGCACCAATGGCGTGCACCCGGTCCTCTTCCCCCCAGTGCCGCCGATGCGCCACTTCGGCCTGAAGCCGCGCCATCTGGCCCGCGTTTACCGCCACCATCAACTCGTCCGTCCGCATGATATCGGCGTCGATCCTCTCGGCCGCAGCCACCCGGATCACCTCGTCCACGGTGCCGTTCATGACCCGCACCATGGCCCGGACGCCCGCCTCGTCGGACCGCTTCAGGTACCGCTCATGCGTCCAGGCAAAGCCGCCGGTCAACCAGCCACCATTGCGGCCCGAGGCCCCAAAACCCGCGAATTCCTTTTCGATAACAAGGATCTGCAAGCCGGGGTTGATCTGCTTCAGATACCAGGCAGCCCAAAGCCCTGTATAGCCCGCGCCAATGATGCAGACATCCGCCGTGGCGTCGCCATCCAGCGCGGGCCGCCGTACGGGCATCCCGATATCGGCATACCAGAACGACACCTCACCCATGCGATCCGGCTGCATCCCAACCCCTTTGGCAGTGGTAGGCCCGGAGGGACTCGAACCCCCAGCCAAGGCGTTATGAGCGCCCTGCTCTAACCAGTTGAGCTACAGGCCCCTGCCAGCGTCTTGGGTAGCAGATGCGTCGATAGCGTCAAGCACGAGCCCCCGATTGCACCCTTTCGGCCAATGCTCTATGCGGGCGCGAAAGGTATTTCGCGCGGGGGACGGGCAGATGACCAAGGGCCAGAACGGGCTGACCTATGCCGAAGCAGGTGTCGACATCGACGCCGGGAACGCCCTGGTCGACCGGATCAAGCCGGCCGCGAAACGCACCGACCGCAAGGGCACGATGGGGGGCCTGGGCGGCTTTGGCGCGCTGTTCGACCTGAAGGCCGCGGGGTTCACCGACCCTGTGCTGGTGGCCGCCACCGACGGCGTCGGCACCAAGCTGAAGATCGCCATCGACACCGGAAATGTCGACACGATCGGCGTCGACCTTGTCGCCATGTGCGTCAACGATCTGGTCTGCCAGGGCGCCGAGCCCTTGTTCTTCCTGGATTATTTCGCCACCGGCAAACTGGTGGTCGATCAGGCCGCCCGCATCATCGAAGGTATCGCCAAGGGCTGCGCCGAGTCGGGCTGCGCCCTGATCGGCGGCGAGACGGCGGAGATGCCGGGCATGTATCACGGCGGCGACTTCGACCTGGCGGGTTTCGCGGTCGGCGCGATGGAGCGGGGCCAGCACCTGCCGCAGGGCGTGGCGAAAGGCGATGTGCTGCTGGGCCTCGCCTCGAACGGCGTACATTCCAACGGCTACAGCTTCGTTCGCAAGGTAGTGGAGATGTCCGGCCTTGACTGGGCCGCGCCCTCGCCGTTTTCGGACGGCACGCTGGGACAGGCTCTGCTGGCGCCGACGCGGCTTTATGTGCGGCAAGTGCTGGCGGCGATCCGCGCCGGCGGAGTGCATGGGCTGGCCCATATCACCGGCGGCGGGCTAACCGAAAACCCGCCCCGTGTGATGCCCGAGGGGCTGGCCTGCGAGATCGACCTTGATGCCTGGACCCTGCCGCCGGTCTTCCGCTGGCTGGCCGAAACCGCCAGCATGGCCGAAGCGGAGCTGCTGAAAACCTTCAACTGCGGCATCGGGATGATCCTCGTGGTCGCGGAATCTGCTGCACCTTCGCTTTCCAGGTTACTGGAATCGCATGGTGAATCTGTCGTGCGCCTGGGCCGCGTCATCACTGGGGAGGGTGTGG
This sequence comes from Rhodobacter sp., assembly GCA_016704435.1. Classification (GTDB taxonomy): domain Bacteria; phylum Pseudomonadota; class Alphaproteobacteria; order Rhodobacterales; family Rhodobacteraceae; genus Pseudogemmobacter. The sequence continues at coordinate 49,238 of JADJAB010000003.1, forward strand.
TCTACAAGGGCCAGTTCCAGTGAAACGCGTCGCCATCCTGATTTCCGGCGGCGGCTCCAACATGGTCCGGCTGGTCGAAAGCATGACAGGCGATCATCCGGCGCGGGCGGTTCTGGTGGCCTCGAACGACCCGGCGGCGGCGGGCCTGGCCAAGGCGCGGGCCCTGAACGTGGCAACGGCGGCGGTCGATCACCGCGCTTTCGGCAGCGATCGCAAGGCTTTCGACGCCGCCCTGCTGCAGCCGATCCTTGCCGCTGAGCCGGACATTCTCTGCCTTGCCGGCTTCATGCGCATCCTGACCCCCGGTTTCGTTCGCCGGTTCGAGGGCCGGATGCTGAACATCCATCCGTCACTCTTGCCGAAATACCCCGGCCTGCACACCCACCAGCGAGCGCTGGCGGCCGGTGATGCCGAGGCCGGCTGCACGGTGCATGAAGTGACGGCTGAACTGGACGCCGGCCCGATCCTGGGACAGGCTCGCGTTGCTGTCCGGCCAGGCGATACCGCCGAGACGCTGGCGGCCCGCGTTCTGGCGATGGAACACCGGCTCTACCCCGCTGTCTTGCGCCGCTTTGCCGAAGGCGACCGGACGCCGGTCCTTCTGCCCTGACGGCAGGGCTTGCGGACCTTACGTCCGCGGGCCAGACGGTCGGGTCAGGATGAACGCGGCCCCCACGGACATCAGAACCCCTTGGGCCAGAAGGATCTTCCAGGACAGGCCGAGCCAAAGGCTGAGGCCGAACACCACCGCCATGGTGCCGATCGCCAACCGCTTGGCGCCGGCCGAAATCGCGCCGTTCTCTTCCCAGTTGCGGATCGGTGGGCCAAGGAAGGATGACCCAGCAGCCAGCCATGCAAGCGCGGCGAGGATTTCGCGAAAGCCGCCGCCGCGACCAGAAGGAAGGGGGTCGTGGGCAAGACCGGCAGCAGCACGCCCACAAGGCCAAGCGCAAGGAAGAACAGCCCGATGGTCAGCCAGAGGGTCCGCAATCTCTACTCCAAATGCGCCAAGTCAGGTGGCGCGATCAAGCCACGCCCGCGCCATGCGTGCAAGGCCGCACCCTTTTCTTTTGTGTCCCACCCTCCTATAGCAGGGAAATCCGGCGGGATGCCCCCGTGACAGCCACAGGACGGCCCATGCGCACGATCACCACGACCGAAGACCTCGCCGCCTTCTGCGAGGCTGCGAAGGCCCAGCCCTATGTCACCTCGACACCGAATTCCTGCGCGAGCGGACCTACTGGTCGAAGCTCTGCCTGATCCAGATGGCGCTGCCCGGCACCGAGGACGATGCGGTCCTGGTGGACCCGATCGAGGGTGCCGAGATGAGCCTGGAGCCGCTCTACGATCTCTTCCGGCACGAAGCGACGGTCAAGGTCTTTCACGCCGCCCGTCAGGACCTGGAAATCTTTTTCGTCGAGGGCGACGCCTTCCCGAAACCGCTGTTCGACACCCAGGTCGCGGCGATGGTCTGCGGTTTCGGCGAACAGGTGGGCTATGAGACGCTGGTGAAGAAGATCGCCAAGGCGGGACTGGACAAGACAAGCCGCTTCACCGACTGGTCGCGCCGCCCGCTCAGCGAGGCGCAGAAGGATTACGCGCTGGCCGATGTCACCCATCTGCGGGTGATCTACGAATGGCTGGCCGCACAACTGGCCAGGAACGGCCGTGGCCCCTGGGTCGAGGAAGAACTGGCGGTGCTGACCGACCCGGCCACCTACACGACCCACCCCGACGAAGCCTGGCAACGGATCAAGACGCGCACGTCTTCGGGCCGGTTCCTGGCCGTGGTGAAGGAACTGGCGCGGTTCCGCGAGACCTATGCGCAAACGCAGAATGTGCCACGCAGCCGGGTGATGAAGGACGACGCCCTTCTGGAACTCGCCTCGACCAAACCGGCCTCGCTGGAGGAACTCGGTCGCTCGCGCATGCTCTTGCGCGAAGGCCGCAAACCCGAAATCGCCGAGGGCATCCTGGCGGCCGTGAAGGCCGGCATGGAGATGAAGCCCGAGGACATGCCGAAGGTCGACCCCGGCCGAGACCAGCCGCAGGTCAACGGCGCGCTGGCCGATCTGCTGCGGGTGCTTCTGAAGGCGAAATCCGAATCACTGGGCGTGGCCCCGCGGTTGATTGCATCCTCGGCCGATCTGGATGCGATCGCCTCGGGCGGGCGCGAGGTCGAGGCGCTGTCGGGCTGGCGCCGCGAGGCGTTCGGCGACGACGCGCTCAGGCTGTGCAAGGGTGAAGTGGCGCTTTCGGCCAAAGGCAGCGAGATCCGCATCGTCCGGCTCTGACAGCCAACGGTGAAGCAATTGCGCGGCTACGCCGCAAGTTCTGTTCCTCACCTCTGGCCTGCGGCCAGCCGGCTCGGACGTGCGCGCCGCGCGGGGAGTGCTTTTTCCGAGATGAAGTCGGAAGCCCGTTCATCTTGGCGCAAATACTCCGGGGCGGTTTGGAGGGGCAGGGCCCCTCCATCAGCCAGGGTCTGAGTCGGCCGTGCGCGGTCCAGACCAGAAAGCCTTGCGCCGGCAGGCGCGCAATTGCTTTATCCCGGCTCAGCGGCGGGCGGCGCGGGCGTTGGACACACCCTGCACGACGACCTCGCGCACAGGCCCCAGCTTGATGTTCGACATATATTCGGCCACCTCCACCTCGCGCGAGCGCGGAGTGTTGACGCGCGTCGTCTCGACCGGCGGGAAGATGCGGAATTCCAGCACCAGGCGACCGTTCACGTCGACCGGCTGCGGCACCAGCTCGGCCTGCCACCAGCCTTGCGTCGGCGTCAGTCCGGTGGCGCGGATGATCGCGCCGCCGGGAATTTCCTCGACTTGCATCGTCAGCACCGTCTCCACCAGAGCGCGCGTATCGCGCGGGCGTTCGGGCAGGGCGACCTTCTCGGTTTCTTCCGATCGTCCGAACCAGTTGAACGGGTTCAGCTTGCTGTCGCGAAACCCGCCACATCCGGCCAGGATCAGCGTCAGGGTCAGCAGGGCGGTCAAGTGCAGCGACGGGCGCGTCATCAGGCGGTCTCCTCGGACTTCCCCTTGGCTACCGCAAGCCGCGCGCTTTGAAAAGCCGCGTTCACCCGACCTGCCACTGGACCTTTGCGGTCCGAGCGACTACCCCGGGCCGGGAAAGGAGCCAGCCATGGCCACAGCCGCCTTTGAAGACATTGCCGAGACCTTCGGTTTTCTCGACGACTGGGAGGACCGCTATCGCCATGTCATCGACCTGGGCCGCGCGATGCCGCCCCTGGACGACAGCTTCAAGGTGCCGGCGCTGAAAGTGGATGGCTGTGCCAGCCAGGTCTGGCTGCGCCCGGTGATCGGGGGCGGAGCATTCGATTTTCAGGGCGACAGCGACGCGATGATCGTGCGCGGGCTGATCGCCATCCTGCATGCGCTTTATGCCGGGCTGCCGCTGGATCAGGTGACCAAGGTCGACGCCGCGGCCGAGCTGGCGCGGCTGGGGCTGGACGAACACCTTTCTTCGCAACGCTCCAACGGCCTCCGCGCGATGGTCGAACGTATCCGCCGCACCGCGACCGCCACCTAGCGCTGGCTGAGCGAGACCTTGTCGGGGTAGAACGCCACAAGCCCTGCTATCGCCCCCATCGGCTGTCTTGGCCTCTCGTAGGACCAGACCGCATCGGCGATCCGCCCCGCAGGGGTAACGATGTCGAAATAGGTGGCGTGGCCCTTGTGCGGGCAGAGCGTTACCGTTTCAGACTGCTGCAGCAGTGCAAGGGCCGTATCCTCGCGCGGGAAATACAGGACCGGGGGGTAGCTGCCTTCGATCAGTTCCAGCGCGCGTTCGCTTTCGGCAATCAGTGCGCCGCCCGCGCGCGCCGTCCAGACCCCTGCCGAGGGGCGGATGTGTATCTGCCGCGAACTTGCCATGACTGCCACTGGTCCTATCCTGTCATCGGATGCGGAGGCCATCTGCGCCCTTCGGCAGCAGGGCGGCAAGTCGCAACGCTCAACCTGCGCGGGAAAGCGCGCGGATCACAGCGTCGCGCAGGCGGATTCCAGCCATCCCCGCGCAGCGTCGCCAAGTCGCGGTCCGATCCGGGCCAGAACCTCGGCGTGATAGGCGTTCAGCCAGTCCCGCTCGGCCGGTGACAGCACTTCGGCGCGGATCAGGCGACGGTCGAAGGGCACGAAGGTCAGCGTCTCGAACGACAGTTGCGCGCGATTGTCGCCCAAGGGTGCTGCCTCGCCCACCACGATCAGGTTTTCCAGCCTGATGCCGAAGGCGCCCTCGCGGTAATAGCCCGGTTCGTTCGACAGGATCATGCCGGGTTCCAGCGGCACTTCCGAGATCCGGCTCAGCCGCTGCGGCCCTTCATGCACCGACAGGAAGGCCCCCACGCCATGCCCGGTGCCATGGTCGAAATCCTGCCCCTCGACCCACAGCGCAAAGCGCGCCAGCGGGTCCAGGTCGCGCCCCGCCAGCCCCTTGGGCCAGCGCACCCGGGAAATCGCGATCAGCCCCTGCAGCACGCGAGTATGGCAGGCCCGCGCCTCGTCACCCGGATCGCCAATGGCGATGGTGCGGGTGATGTCGGTGGTGCCGTCAAGGTACTGCGCGCCCGAATCGACCAGCAGCAACTCGTCCGGCTGCAGTTGCCGGTCGGTTTCGCGCGTGACCCGGTAGTGCATGATCGCCCCGTTCGGCCCCGACCCGCAGATCGTGTCGAAACTGATGTCATGCAGCGCGTTGGTCGCCCGGCGAAAGCCTTCCAGCGCCGAGACCACGGCGATTTCGCTCAGCGTCCCCATCGGTTGCCGGTCAAGCCAGGCCAGGAATTCGACCATTGCCGCGCCGTCGCGCAGATGCGCCTCGCGCATGCCGGCGATCTCGGCGGTGTTCTTGCGGGCTTTCGGCAGGCGGCAGGGGTCATCGCCCCAGGAGACTGCAACCCCGGCCTCTTCCAACTCGCGCGATACCGCCAGAGGTGCGGTGGCGCGGTCCACCCGCACCGGGCCGGGCAGGGTGTGCAGCGCCGGAACGAAGGCCGCCGGAGGCCGCAAGGTCACATGCGGGCCCAGGGCGGCGCGGGTGGCATCGTCGAACTTCGCGGCCTCGGCAAACAGCGTGACGCGGCCATCGTCGTGCAGGATGGCAAAGCCGTGCAGCACCGGGTTTCGCGGCACATCCGAGCCGCGCAGGTTCAACAGCCAGCACAGCGAATCCGGCAGCGTGATCACCGCCGCCCGCTCGCCTTTGTCGCGAAGGCCGGCGGCCAGCCGGTCGCGCTTGGCGGTGCTGGTTTCGCCCGCCAGATCGTCCGGGTGTGCAAAGGCGCGGCCCTGTGGCGGGGCGGGCTGGTCGGGCCAGATGCCGTCGACCATGTTCTTCGTGGCGCGCAGGGTCACCGAACCGCCCTGCAGCGCCGTGCGCAGGCGGGCGATCTCCTCGGCCGTATGCAGCCAGGGGTCAAAGCCGATCTCGCCTGCCGCCAGATGCGTGCGCAGCCAGTCACCGGGCTTCACCTCGGGCCAGGGCACCGGGACGAATTGCGCAAGGTCCACCTGCGCCTTGACCTGTGTGCGGTAGCGGCCGTCGATGAAGACTCCCGCCATCTCGGGCAGCACGATGCAGAACCCAGCCGAGCCGGTGAACCCGGTCAGCCACTGCAGCCGCTCGTCGCGCGCCGCGACATATTCGCCCTGATGGGCGTCCGCGCGCGGCACGATGAACCCCGCCAGCCCCTCGGTTGCCAGCGCCGCCCGTAAGGCGGCCAGGCGCGGCGGACCCTGTTCGGGTGAGGCAGGGCTGTCGAAGGTCTGGAACATGACTTGGCCCTTCATCTTGGCAGAAATACTCTCGGGGAGTGAATGGCCGCAGGCCAGAGGGGGGCAGACAGCCCCCCTTGCTACCCCACCCGCCGCATGCCCAGCACCCTGGCCCGCATGCGCGGATCGCTGTCGAACAGACCCGCCAGCTGCTCGGTCATCGCGCCCGCCAGTTGCTCGACATCGGTGATGGTCACGGCGCGCTGGTAATAGCGGGTCACGTCATGGCCGATGCCGATGGCGATCAGTTCGACCCGCTTCAGCCGCTCGACCATGGCGATCACGTCGCGCAGGTGCTTTTCCAGATAGCTCGCCGGGTTCACCGACAGGGTCGAATCATCGACCGGCGCGCCGTCCGAGATCACCATCATGATCTTGCGCGCCTCGGGCCGCGCCATCATCCGCCGATGCGCCCATTCCAGCGCCTCGCCGTCGATGTTTTCCTTCAGCAGGCCCTCTTTCATCATCAGGCCCAGATTGGGCCGAACCCGGCGCCAGGGCGCATCGGCGGATTTGTAGATGATGTGGCGCAGGTCGTTCAGCCGGCCCGGAGCTTGCGGGCGGCCCTGGGCCAGCCACCGCTCGCGTGCCTGGCCGCCTTTCCAGGCGCGGGTGGTGAAGCCAAGGATCTCGACCTTGACCTGCGACCGTTCCAGCGTGCGCGCCAGCACATCGGCGCAGATCGCGGCAATGGAGATCGGGCGCCCGCGCATCGAGCCGGAGTTGTCAAGAAGCAGCGTCACCATGGTGTCGCGAAACTCGGTGTCCTTTTCCTGCTTGAACGACAGCGGCGTCGTGGGGTTCGCCACCACCCGCGCCAGACGGCCGGCATCCAGGATGCCTTCCTCGAGGTCGAACAGCCAGCTGCGGTTCTGCTGCGCCTGCAAGCGGCGCTGCAACTTGTTGGCAAGCCGGGAAACAGCGCCCTTCAACGGCTCCAGCTGCTGGTCGAGGTAGGCGCGCAGGCGTTCCAGCTCGGCCGGCTCTGCCAGATCCTCGGCGCGGACTTCTTCATCGAAATCCGTGGTGTAGACGGCATAGTTCGGGTCGGCATCGGAATGCGGGGCAGGCGGCGGCGGCTCCAGCGGTGCCTCGCCCTCGGGCAACTCCGCCTCGTCGCCCTGCTCCATGTCGGCGCTGTCCTCCATGGTGACCTGCGCCTGCGACTGGTCCTGCTGTTCGTCCTGGGATTGCTCGGGAGAGGCCTCGCTGTCTTCCGACTCCTGATCTTCCTCGCCCGAGGAGTCAGGCGAGTCCTGATCTTCTTCGGCCTCGTCGCCGGACTCGTCCTCGGGGCGGTCGGGGTCATCGCCCAGCTGGTCGCCGTAGCCGAGATCGGCAATCACCTTGCGCGCCAGCCGGGCGAAGGCAGCCTGATCGGACAGCGCATGATCCACGCCCTCCAAGCGTGCCGCCGGCCTGTTCCTCGATGAAGCCGCGCCAGAGGTCCATGACGTTCTGCGCGCCTGCCGGCAGGTCGCGGCCCGTTGCCAGATGACGCACCAGATAGCCCGCAGCGACGGCCAGGGGCGCATCCTGCGGGCTGGTGATCTGGGCATAGCCCTTGCGGTCAGCCTCATGCCCGATCTTGGCGTCGATGTTGCCGGCGGTGCCCGGCATGTCGCGGGCGCCCATCGCCTCGCAGCGCGCGGTCTCCATCGCGTCGTAGATGTCGCGCGCCAACTGGCCGGTGGGGGCATAGCGGGTGGCGACGCCCTCGTCGTGATACTTGCGCCGCAGCGCAAAGGCATCCGCCGTGCCGCGCGCCAGCAAGACCTCGTCGCGCGTCATCCGGCGGCTGACCTGCGGCAGCCGCACGCCTTCCTTGTTCATCCCCGGCGGGTCGACGGAATATGAGACCGTCATCTCCGGGTCATCCGCCATGGTGCGGGTGGCCTCGGCCAGGGCCTTCTTGAAGGGATCAGCGGGGTTATCTGTGGGTTTCGTCATGCGTTGAGACTGCCGCGCGCTTTTTGCAGAGACAAGCCCTGCCTAACGCTTTTCACGGGCCGATGCCATGGGGGTCAACAGGGGATCATTCGGCGTAAAGTGCGACGCGCCATTCGCCAACCAGTCGGTCGCAGTCGCCGAAGTTCTGCTTGATCGTATCGTCAAACAACTCGCCGGTGGCTTTCTTGTTGGCTGAAAACCAGTTCAGGTAAACGGTTGCAACCTTCGCAATATCGACGACTACGCCGTCGATCGCGGCAGAGGTATCTTCGCCGGTCTCGTTTTGTCGGGCGATCGCCGCGACGGTACCTGAATCCTGCTCTTTCTCCTGCAGTGTCTTGTGCTGATCGGTGCCTTCTTCGGCCAGATTGGTCAGCGCCCGGAACAGGCCCGCACAGGCAACCGGCAGGCGGGCCGAGCCCGCCGCGTTTGCAGTCTCAAGCAGCTCTTCCTGAAACTCCAAAGCCGATTGGGCCAGGGCAGGCAGGGGCGCGGAGAGAAGCGCGGAAAAGCAAAGGGCGAACGAAAACGATCTCATCGGGCTAATCCTGTGCGGTAAAACCACAGGCTAGCATCTGTTTGTGGCAGGAGCCAAGTCCGGATTTCCCTTGCAATGGGCCGATACGGCGGTTTGGTGCCCGCGTTCCGGCAAGAGCCGGGTAAACCCCGCCCTATCTTATTTCATCGCCATGCTCGCCGCCGATTCAGGCAGTTCCTCGTTGAAGCAGCGCTGGTAGAATTCGGCCACGGTCTGGCGCTCCAGCTCGTCGCATTTGTTCAGGAAGGTCAGGCGGAAGGCATAGCCGACGTTGCGGAAGATCTCGGCGTTCTGCGCCCAGTTCAGCACGGTCCGGGGCTCATCACCGTCGACAGATCGCCGTTCATGAAGGCGGTCCGGGTCAGGTCGGCCACCGTGACCATCTGGGCAATCGTCTTGCGGCCCTTGTCGGTGTTGTAATGCGCGTTCTTGGCCAGCACGATCGCGGTTTCGGCGTCATGGCTCAGGTAGTTCAGCGTCGCCACCAGGGACCAGCGGTCCATCTGCGCCTGGTTGATCTGCTGCACGCCGTGGTAAAGGCCGGTGGTATCGCCCAGGCCGACCGTGTTCGCCGTGGCGAACAGCCGGAACGACGGGTGCGGGGTGATGATCTCGTTCTGGTCTAGCAGCGTCAGTTTGCCGTCATGTTCCAGCACGCGCTGGATCACGAACATCACATCCGGGCGGCCCGCGTCATATTCGTCGAACACGATGGCGACGGGGTTGCGCAGCGCCCAGGGCAGGATGCCCTCGTGGAACTTGGTCACCTGCTTGCCGTCTTCCAGCTTGATCGCATCCTTGCCGATCAGGTCGATCCGGCTGATGTGGCTGTCGAGGTTGACCCGCACGCAGGGCCAGTTCAGCCGCGCCGCCACCTGCTCGATATGGGTGGATTTGCCGGTGCCGTGATAGCCTTGGATCATCACCCGGCGGTTGTAGGCAAAACCCGCCAGAATCGCCAGGGTGGTATCGGGGTCGAACTTGTAGGTCGGGTCGATGTCCGGCACGCGGTCGGCACGCTCGGCAAAGCCCTTTACCCGCATCTCGGTGTCGATCCCGAACACGTCGCGGACCGAGATTTCTTCGGTGGGTTTCATCACGGTATCCAGCATGGCCTTGCCCAGAAAAGTGTCATCCCCCGGTTCATGGAGGATTCCGCCGGGGGGTGCAAGGGGAGGGGCCCCGATCACGCGCGGATCGGCCCCGGATCGCATTTGCGTGAGGCTGAAACTTTCGGCGCCGGGCGCGCGTATGGAGGGGTAGACTGCCCGCAAAGGAGACCCCGATGAACCGCCGCACCCTGATGATTTCCGCCGCCGCCCTGCTGGCCCTGCCGCGTGCCGGCCGGACCGAAAGCTTCGAGATCGCGCTGACCGAGGCCGAATGGCGCAAGAAGCTGACCGACCAGCAATACTACGTCCTGCGCGAGGAAGGCACCGAACGCGCCGGCAGCCACAAGCTGGACAAGGAATACGGTGCCGGCACCTACCACTGCGCCGGCTGCGACCTGGCGGTGTTCTCGTCGCAGGCGAAATACGACAGTGGCACCGGCTGGCCCTCGTTCTGGGACCCGCTGCCCAACGCCATCGGCACCAAGGACGACTCCGGCCTGTTCGGGTCGCGGACCGAGGTGCATTGCCGCCGCTGCGGCGGGCATTTCGGCCATGTTTTCAACGACGGGCCCAAGCCGACGGGCCTGCGCTATTGCCTGAACGGCGCGGCGCTGGTGTTCAAACCGGCCTGAGCGGCTTTGCCGCGTGGACATCGGGCCGCAAGCGCCGCAGATTGCGCCGCATGCGCCGGCCCGATGCTCCGACACCCGCGCTGCCCCCTTCGGCGCTGCCCCCCGCCGCGCTACCCGAAGGCGACCTGATCGTCTTCGATGCGGCTTGCGTGTTCTGCTCGGGCTTTGCGCGCTTCATGCTCCGGCATGACAGGTCGGGCCGGTTCCGCTTTGTCACGGCGCAGTCAAGGATCGGCCGGGCGCTCTACCTTGCGCATGGGCTGGATCCCGATCTGATGGAAAGCAACATCGTCATCACGGATGGCAGGGTGCATGTGAAGATGCCCGCCTTCGCCGCCGCCATGCGGGCCCTGGGCTTTCCGTTCTCGGCGCTCGGGATTTTGCGCGGCGTTCCGGACCCGATCTATGACTGGATCGCGCGCAACCGCTATCGGCTGGGCCGCAAGGCCTGCGCCGTGCCGCCACCCGAGATGAAGGCGCGGCTGATTGAGTAGGACAATCCTGGTTGTCGGCGGCTATGGCGTCTTCGGCGCGCGGCTGTCGCGGGCGCTGGCCGGGGAGGCTGGCCTGCATGTTCTGGTGGCCGGGCGGTCGCTGGCCAGGGCGCAAGAGGTTTGCGCGGGCACTGCGGCACTCCTGCTTGTGCTGGACCGCGACGCGCCCGACCTGCCCGCGCAACTGGCCGGCCTTGCCCCTTTTGCCGTGATCGACGCCGCCGGGCCGTTTCAGGCCTATGGCGCAGCCCCCTACCGGCTGGCCCGCGCGTGCTTGCAGGCAGGCGCGCATTATCTGGATCTGTCGGACGACGCCGATTTCACCGCTGGCATTGCCTCGCTGGACGATCTGGCGCGCGAGGGTGGGCTGGTCGCCCTGTCCGGGGTCTCCTCGGTCCCGGCGCTGTCGTCGGCCGTGGTGGCAAATCTGGCACCGGGGATGGAGGACATCCATCTGATCGACACCGTCGTCCTGCCCGGCAACCGCGCTCCGCGCGGGCTTTCGGTGATCCGCGCGATCCTGACGCAGGCGGGTCGCCCGGTGGCGCATTGGCGCGGCGGGCGGGCCGTCGCGATGCCCGGCTGGTCCGGCACAAGGCGCGAGCGGATTGCGCTGCCGGGCCAGTGCCTGCCCGCACGCCCGGCCAGCCTGATCGGCGCCCCCGATCTGCGGCTGTTTCCGCCGACATTCGTGGCGCGATCGGTGGTCTTTCGCGCCGGGCTGGAACTGGGGCTGATGCACCACGGCCTGTGGCTGCTGGCCTGGCCCGTGCGGCTGGGCCTGATGCGCAGTCTTGTGCCGCTGGCGCGCCCGCTGCGCTGGATCGCCGATCTGCTGCGCCCCTTCGGCAGCGACCGCGGCGGCATGCGGGTGCGGGTGGCGGGATTGGCAGGGGGAAGGCCCGTCGCGCGCGACTGGGCGCTGATCGCGGGCGCGGGCGATGGCCCCGAGGTGCCCGCCATTCCGGCCCGCGTGGCCGTGCAGATGCTGGCCGAAGGCGACCTGCGTCCCGGCGCGCGGCCCTGCCTGGCCGATCTGCCGCTGGCGCGGCTGGAGCAGGCGCTGGCCACCCATGCCATCGCCACGGGCCGCGGCGAAAGCCCGTGCCCCGGACTGCTCGAGACCGTCCTCGGCCCTGATTTCGCCCGCCTGCCGGCGCCGGTGCAGGCGCTGCATCAGGTCATCGACCTGGGCCGCTGGCAGGGCGAGGCACAGGTTGCTCGCGGCACCGGCCGCCTGTCGCGCCTGGTCTGTCGCCTGTTCGGCTTTCCTGCGGCCACGGCGGCGACGCCTGTCGAGGTCACGATGGAGCGCCGCGGCGAGGCAGAGGTCTGGACCCGCCGCTTCGGCAGCCGCGTCTTCCTGTCGGTGATGCGGGCGCGAAAGGGGCAGATGACCGAACGCTTCGGGCCGTTCACCTTCACCCTGGGTCTGGCGGTCGAGGGTGATGCCCTGCGGTTCCCGGTGGTCGCGGGCCGGCTTGGCCCGGTGCCGCTGCCCCGCCGCCTCTTGCCGCAAAGCGTGGCGCAGGAAACCGCCGATGGCGTGCGGGCCTGCTTCGATGTGAAGCTGTCATTACCCCTTGCGGGGCTTCTGGTGCGCTATCGCGGCTGGCTGGAGCCCGCCGATCAGTCGCGGAAATAGCGGCTGTCCTTCAACTGGTCCCAGGCCCAGACCACCTCTTGCAATTGCTCTTCCTGGCTGCGGTCGCCGCCGTTCATGTCGGGGTGAAGAACCTTGATCAGCCCCCTGTAAGCTTTTCGGATTTCGGTCTTCGACATGGTGTCGCGGGCGTCGAGGATCTCCCGCGCCTTCCGCTCGGTCGGGGGTAGCTTGCGTGTGGCGCCGCCGGGTGCCACTCCGGGGTTGCGGGTGGCCTTCTCGCCCAAGAGCGCCATCGGGTCGTCCACCCCCATCCGCGCCCAGGCATTACCGTCGCCCTGACGCGAAAAAGGCTTGGTCTCGCGGCCCCAGACCCGGTCCTTGTCGATGAATTTCTGGAATTCCTCGTCGGAGGAGCCGTGGAAAAAATTCCAGTTCAAATTGTAGTCGCGGATGTGGTCCTTGCAGAACCAGAAGAACTCGTCGAGGAGATCGGGCGATTTCGGGGCGCGGTAAGCGCCAGGCCGGTCGCAGCCGGGATGGTCGCAACGCCGGCCGGTCGCCTCGGGCGCCACGGCACCGCGGCGCGAGGCCTGCTTGCGCTTCTTGTCCGCGCTGACGCGCAGGTCGAACTCGAAGGGGGGCTTGGTCGCCATATGTCCTGTTGCCTTTCCGCGCCTTCCCGACTCGGGGCCACGAGTTTAGAAGGTTCGGTGGCGGATTGAAGGGGGGCGAAAGAAAAATGACCGTGAAAACAGAAATCGAGGAACGGCTGCGCCGGGCCTTCCAGCCGGAAGTGCTGGAGGTGGTGAACGAAAGCCACCGCCATGCCGGTCATGCCGGCGACGATGGATCCGGCGAAAGCCACTTCAGGGTGATGATCCGTGCCGCTGCCTTTGCACCGATGGGCCGCGTCGCGCGCCACAGGGCGGTGCATCAGGCGCTGGGCGACCTGACGACGCGGGTTCATGCACTGGCGCTGGACATCGGCGGGTAAGGCAATTGCGCGCCTGCCGGCGCAAGCCCTTTCGTGATTCTGCCTCAGTTGCGCCTGTTGCAGGCCTGGCTGATGAGGGGCACCGCCCCTCAAACTCCCCGGAGTATTTGAGCCAAGATGAAGGGGGACGCAGCTTCATCTTGGCAAGAAACTCCGCCGGAGGCAGCCGACGGTGCCGCTCGTACTGACCCTTGGTGCAAGGCGGCGCGCCAGCATCCGTTGCAAGGGAAAGGCTTGCGGCGCAGCCGCGCAATTGCTTTGCCGCCTTTGCGTCAGTGCGCCGCCTTGGCCTTCAGGCGGTAGGCATGCAGCAGAGGTTCGGTATAGCCCGATGGCTGTTCGCGACCGTTGAAGACCAGATCGCAGGCGGCCTGGAAGGCGATACCCTGAAAGCCCGGTGCCATCGGGCGATAGGCCGGGTCGTCGGCGTTTTGCCGGTCGACAACGGCGGCCATCTTCTTCATCGCCTCCATCACCTCGTTGCCACTGACCACACCATGATGCAGCCAGTTGGCGATATGCTGGGCCGAGATGCGGCAGGTCGCGCGGTCTTCCATCAGGCCGATGTCGTTCACGTCGGGCACCTTGGAGCAGCCTACCCCCTGGTCGATCCAGCGCACCACATAGCCCAGGATGCCTTGTGCGTTGTTCTCGACCTCGCGCGTGACCTGGGCGCGGTTCCAGGCGCGGAAAGAGGCCATCGGGATCTCGAGGATCCCGTCCACATGCGCCCGCCGTCCACCCTTTGCCAGCCGCGCCTGCACGGCGAAGACATCGACCTTGTGGTAGTGCAGCGCGTGCAGCGTGGCTGCGGTGGGCGAGGGCACCCAGGCCGTGTTCGCGCCCGCCCGCGGATGGGCGATCTTTTCGTCCAGCATCGCCGCCATCAGGTCGGGCATCGCCCACATTCCCTTGCCGATCTGCGCCTTGCCCGACAGCCCGCATTCCAGCCCGATATCGACGTTCAGGTTCTCGTAGGCCGTGATCCAGGCCTTGCGCTTGATGAAGTCCTTGCGGCTGAAGGGGCCGGCTTCCATGCTGGTGTGGATCTCGTCGCCGGTGCGGTCGAGAAAGCCGGTGTTGATGAAGGCCACCCGGTGGCGGGCCGCGCGGATGCATTCCTTGAGGTTCACCGAAGTGCGGCGTTCTTCGTCCATGATGCCCAGTTTCACGGTGTTCGCAGGCAGTCCGAGCGCCGCCTCGACTCGGCTGAAGGTTTCATCCGCGAAGGCCACTTCCTCCGGCCCGTGCATCTTGGGTTTCACGACATAGACCGAGCCCATGACGGAATTCCGCCGACCATCCGTCTTTTTCAGGTCGTGCATCGCGATCAGCGTGGTCACCATCGCGTCCATCAGCCCTTCGGGGATTTCCGAGCCGTCGGGCAGCAGGATCGCCGGGTTGGTCATCAGATGGCCGACGTTGCGCACCCACATCAACGCCCGGCCCTTGACTGCCAGCGGGCCGCCGTCCGGCGCAAGATAGGTCCGGTCCCCGGCCAGCCGGCGGGTCATCTGCCGCCCGCCCTTGTCGAAGCTGTCCGCAAGGTCGCCCTGCATCAGCCCCAGCCAGTTGCCATAGGCCTGCACCTTGTCCTCGGCGTCCACGCAGGCCACCGAATCCTCGCAATCCATGATCGCGGACATCGCACTTTCCAGCTGCACGTCGGCCAGCAGCGCCTGATCGCGCGAGCCGATGAAATGCGCCCGGTCGAAGACCAGTTCCACATGCAAGCCGTTGTTGCGCAACAGAACCGCGTCCGGTGCCTTCGGGTTCCCCCGGTAACCGACGAATTTCTCCGGGCTGACCAGGGGCAGATCATCGACCAGCAAGGCGCCGTCCTTGACCACATAGCGCCGCGCGTCACCGTGCGAGGTGCCTTCGACCGGGAAGGCTTCGTCCAGGAACACCCGCGCGCGGGCCACCACGCGCGCTCCCCGGCCGCGATCATAGCCGCCCTTTGGCGGGGCCGAGCCCACGGCGTCGGTGCCGTAAAGGCAATCGTAAAGGCTGCCCCAGCGCGCATTCGCCGCGTTCAGCGCGTAGCGCGCGTTGGTCATCGGCACCACCAGTTGCGGGCCGGGAACCAAGGCGATTTCGGGGTCCACGTTGACCGTGTCGATGCTGAAATCCGGGCCCTCCGGCAGAAGATAGCCGATCTCGGCCAGGAAGGCCTTGTAGGCGGCGTGGTCGTGCGGCTGGCCCTTGCGGGCGCGGTGCCAGGCGTCGATCCTGCCCTGCATCTCTTCGCGCTTCGCCAGAAGGGCGCGGTTCTTCGGCGCAAGGTCCGTCAGCAGCGCGGCAAAGCCCGACCAGAACGCCTCGGCTGCGATACCCGTGCCGGGCAGGGCGCGGTCTTCGATGAACCCGGCCAGTTGCCGGTCGACCGCCAGACCGGATTTCGTCACGCGCGCGCTCATATTCAGCCTCCTTCGTATGCCATGGCACACAATAGAGCCGGTGCCCACCTGCGGCAAGCTTCGCCGGGCCGCGATTATGCGCCAGCGGCGCAAAGCAGTTGTCGCCAGGTCTTGAAAAGATCACCTGGCCGGAAGCGGAGGTTTTCATTGCGGGCCTGGCCGCGCCTATGATACTTAGCGATATGGCTAAACATGATCCCGACCTTGACCAGCTGTTCCAGGCCTTGGCCGACCCGACCCGGCGCGCCGTGCTGACGCGGCTGGCCGAAGGGCCGGCGACGGTGTCGGAACTGGCGCGACCCACCGGGCTGAGGCTGCCGACGGTGATGCGGCATCTGTCGGTGCTGGAAGGGGCGGGACTGATTGCCAGTGCCAAGGATGGCCGGGTGCGGTCCTGTGCCATCGTCCCCGAGGCGCTGGCGCCGCTGCGCAGCTGGCTGGACGATCAGCGCGCGCTCTGGGAGGCGCGGCTGGACCGGCTGGACGACTATGTGACCAAACTGATGAAAGAGCGCGAGCATGGACCTGGACCCAAGAACTGACCTCAGTTTCACCCGCCGGCTGGCGGTACCGCGCAGCATGGTGTGGGACTGCTGGACCCTGCCCGAACATATCCCGCATTTCTTCGTGCCGCGCCCGCATCGGGTGACCGCCTGCGACATCGACCTGCGGGTCGGCGGCCGGTTCAACACCACGTTTGAGGTGGAAGGCAACGAGATGCAGAACAATGGCGTCTATCTCGAGGTCGTGCCGCAGGAAAAGCTGGTTTTTACTGACACTTACACCGAAGGCTGGAAGCCCGCGCCAGACCCTTTCATGACCGCGATTCTGCTGTTGGCCGACAGCGCCGATGGCGGCACGACTTATACCGCGATTGCCCGCCACCGCAGCCCCGAAACCCGCCAGGCGCATGAGGACATGGGGTTCTTCGATGGCTGGGGCACCGTTGTGACGCAGCTTGAGGACTATGCGAAGGGGCTGCTGAAATGACCGGCCGCTTTGCCACGCTCAGTTTCGAACGCGACATCGCGGCCCCGGTCTCGACCCTGTGGCAGGCCTGGACCGCACCGGCGGCGCGGGCAATCTGGGCGCCCCCGGCCCCCGGTGTCACCGTCGAATTCCTTGAAGCCGACACCCGGGTCGGCGGGCGCGAGGTCTCGATCTGCCGCGCCGAGGGGCAGCCCGACATCCGCGTCGAAAGCGGCTGGCTGGACCTGCAGCCGCTGCGGCGCAGCGTGAACTACGAGGTGGTCTCGGACGCCGGCGAGGCCGAGGCCGATTCTGCCGCCCTTGTCACTGCCGATTTCATGGACAAGGGGCCGTCGAGCCGGTTGGTGGTGACGGTGCAACTCAGTTCGCTGGCGCAGGATATGGAGGCCGGGTATCGGCAGGGATATGGCGCCGGCCTTGCCAACCTGTCCGGCGTAGCCGAGCGCACGATGGTGCTGCAACGGCTGATCAAGGCCCCGCGTGCGATGGTCTGGGGGGCCTGGATGAACCCCGAAACCCTGCCGCAATGGTGGGGGCCGGATGGGTTTTCCTGCCGGACGCAACGGATCGACCTCAGGGCGGGCGGCGAATGGGTGTTCGACATGATCGCGGCCGATGGCACGGTCTTTCCCAACCACCACCGCTACGGCGAAGTCCGGCCCGAATACCGTCTCGGCTATACGCTGCACTGGGGCGAGAACGGTCCGAAACACGCCGATGCCTGGGCCTTGTTCGAGGATGTCGGCGGGGCGACGCAAGTCACCCTTGGCATGGTCTTCAGCACCGCAAAGGAGTTCTCTGACGCCAAGGAGTTTGGCGCGGTGGAGCTGGGCCAGCAGACGCTGGCCAAACTGGCGCGGTTCATCGGCGCGGACTGATTGCGGGCGGGTGTGCCGGGGTGGCAAGGGGCCTCGGCACACTGGCAGCCTTGCACGCCAGCGGCCCGCCGACTGGCCACCGACTGGCCACCGACTGGCCCTTGAAGGCACCGCGTCCGCTGCCTAGGCTTGCCCGGCACGCAAGCCGGAGAGCTCGATGAATGCCGCCCCCCAGACGATCTACCTGTCAGACTACCAACCCTTCGGCTGGATCGTCGAGGCGGTGCACCTGACCTTCCGGCTGGACCCGCGGGCGACCCGCGTCCTGTCGCGCATCCGCTTTGTCCCGAACCCGCAAGGGCCTCGCGGCAAATTCTTCCTGCATGGCGAGGATATCCGGCTGATCTCCGCCCGCATCGACGGCCAGCCCGTCAACCCCGAGATCACCCCGCAGGGCCTGACCTGTGCGGTGCCCGACGGCGCCTTCACCTTTGAAGCGGAGGTCGAGATCGCGCCGGCCGCCAACACCGCGCTGGAAGGGCTTTACATGTCGAAGGGCATGTATTGCACCCAATGCGAGGCCGAGGGCTTTCGCAAGATCACCTTCTACCCCGACCGCCCCGACGTCATGGCGCCGTTCCGCGTGCGGATCGAGGGCGAGATGCCGGTCCTGCTGTCGAACGGCAACCCGACCGGCAGCGGCAAGGGCTGGGCCGAATGGGACGACCCCTGGCCGAAACCCGCCTATCTTTTCGCCCTTGTTGCGGGCGATCTGACCGCCCACCGCGACCGTTTCACCACTCGCTCCGGCCGCAAGGTCGATCTGGCGGTCTGGGTCCGCCCCGGCGACCAGGACCGCTGCGCCTATGCGATGGACGCCCTGATCCGCTCTATGAAATGGGATGAGGACACCTATGGCCGCGAGTATGATCTGGACGTGTTCAATGTCGTCGCGGTCGATGATTTCAACATGGGCGCGATGGAGAACAAGGGGCTGAACATCTTCAACTCCAAACTGGTGCTGGCCAGCCCGGAAACCGCCACCGACGACGACTACGCCCGCATCGAAGCGGTGATCGCGCATGAGTATTTCCACAATTGGACCGGCAACCGCATCACCTGCCGCGACTGGTTCCAGCTGTGCCTGAAAGAGGGGCTGACGGTGTTCCGCGACCAGCAGTTTTCCGGCGACATGCGCGGGGCTGCGGTCAAGCGGATCGAGGATGTGGCGCTCTTGCGCGCGCGGCAGTTCCGCGAGGACCAGGGGCCGCTGGCGCATCCGGTGCGACCCGAAAGCTTTGTCGAGATCAACAACTTCTACACCGCCACGATCTACGAAAAGGGCGCCGAGGTGATCGGCATGCTCAAGAGGCTGGTCGGCGATGCGGGCTATGCCAAGGCGCTGGACCTGTATTTCGACCGCCATGATGGCGATGCGGCGACCATCGAGGATTGGCTGAAGGTGTTCGAGGATGCCACCGGCCGTGACCTGACCCAGTTCAAGCGCTGGTATAGCCAGGCCGGAACACCCCGGCTGAAAGTGACGGACGACTGGAAAGACGGCACCTATACCCTTCATTTCGAACAGGAAAACCCGCCTACACCGGGACAGCCGGTGAAGGAGCCAAAGGTGCTGCCCATCGCCGTGGGCCTGTTGAACCCGAACGGCGACGAAGTGGTGCCGACGACCATGCTGGAGATGACCGAGGCGCGGCAAAGCTTCCGCTTCGACGGGCTGGCGGCAAGGCCGGTCCCGTCGATCCTGCGCGGCTTTTCCGCGCCGGTGGTAATGGAGCGCAAGGCCAGCGCGCAGGATCAGGCCTTCCTTCTGGCCCATGATACCGACCCGTTCAACAAGTGGGAGGCCGGCCGCGCGCTGGCCAGGGGAATGCTGGCGGCGATGATCACCGATGGGGCCGCCCCGGCCGCCGACTGGCTGGAGGCGCTGGCCCGCGTGGCCGGCGAAGATGACCTAGACCCGGCCTTCCGGGCGCTGGCCCTGCGACTGCCCAGCGACGACGATATCGCGCAGATGCTGGTCGATCGGGGCACCACACCGGACCCCGATGCCATCTTTGCGGCCCGCCGCAGGGCGGGGCAGGCGCTGGCCGGCCGGCTGGCGCCGATGCTGCCGGGCCTGATCGCGGCGCTGACCGATGCGGGGCCGTTCTCGGCCGATGCCGGGGCCGCCGGGCGGCGGGCGCTGAAGGGGGTGGCGCTGCGGTTGCTGGCGCGGGCCGATGGCGGGGCTGCGGCCCGTGCGGCCTTTGCTGCCGCGGGCAACATGACCGACAGCACCGCCGCGCTGTCGGCGCTGCTGGACATCGGGCAGGGGCAGGCGGAACTGGCGGATTTCGAGGCGAAATGGCAGGCCAATGCGCTGGTGATGGACAAGTGGTTCACCCTGCAGATCGCCTTTGCCCCGCCCGACCTTGCGCCCGAAACCACCGCCCGGCTGACCGCGTTGCCCAGCTTCGATTTCCGCAATCCCAACCGGTTCCGCAGCGTGATCGGCGCGATGAGTGGCAATCACGCCGGCTTTCACCGCGCCGATGGGGCGGGCTACCGCGTCGTTGCCGACTGGCTGTTGAAGCTGGACCCGCTGAACCCGCAGACCGCCGCACGGATGTCGACCGCCTTCGAGACCTGGCGCCGATACGATGCCGCACGGCAGGCGCAGGCCAGGGCGCAGCTTGACCGCATCCTGTCTACCCCCGGCCTGAGCCGCGACCTGGCCGAAATGGCGGCGCGTCTGCGCGCGGAGTAGGCGGCATTGACGGCAAACCGGCGGCGCGACAGCCTGCCTGTCGTCTTCGCCGGCCCGGCTTGTGACGCCGCCCGAGATACGCGCGTGAACAGCCTTTTTGCCGGGGCTGCACCCGCAAGAGCCTGTTGTGGACGGCCCCGGATGCGGCCTTGAAGCTGTGCGCGCGGCGGCCGGCTCAACCCTTGGCGCAATAGGGTTGCGCGCTGGTCCAGGCCGCCATGTCGGCGCGTTTCCCGGCCTTGCGGAACGGCATCCACTGCCGCCCGACACCGCGGTTGCCCTTGCCCGCCACCACGCCGTCGCGCGCCACATCCCGTGACAGGACCTCGACCGCGCAGGCCAGATTGGCAGCGCCGTCCTTCAGCGCGCCTGACGATTGCGCGCCGCAGCCGTTTGCCCGCGCCGTCCTGGGCGAGATCTGCATCAGCCCGATCCAGCGCCCGCCGCCGCCCGCCGCGCCCGGGTTCCAGCTGCTTTCATGCTTGGCCAGCGCGCTCATCAACCCCACCCAGAAGGACCGGCGATCGGCCAGGCTGGCGGTCTTGTAGCCGGGGCACCAGGTGGCGATATCGGCCGGAACGCGGCCCGCCAGCGCTGCATCGCGCCTTGCGACGGCGGCCAGCGCCGCGCTGGTCCACCGCGTCGCTTCGGGGCGGTGGTCCCAGCGCATCGGCGGCGCCGAAACGGTGGACTTGCTGGTCACGCCGGGCGGCACGCAGCCGGCCAGAACCAGCGCCAGCGAGACCGCAAATCCGGCCCGGCACGCCGCCCGCGCCACGCAACCAACACGCGAAATCCGCGGCTCTACCATCATTCCGCCCCTTTCAACCCTCATAAGACTCCCCGAAACACTTGCACGGGGCGCAGGCCGACCATGGTCTCTACACCGCAATTCTCCGGCCTGACCACCCGCCTTGCGGGCCCTGCGCGGCTTCTTGCCGCGCGGCTGGGCCAGATCGCGCGCCCCGCCCATACCCATGCCCCGCCGCCGATGCCGGACCGTCCCGGCGCCGTGCTGCGTGGCCGTTTGCATGTGCCGATCCGGCCCGTCCCGTCCGAGGCCGCGCTGTGGGAGGGGATCGTCGCCGAATGGTCCGCCATTGCCGCCGCCGAACGCTGGGCCGACCTGCTGGCCGCGCTGCGCCGGGCCGACCAGGCCCGCGCCGGCGCGCCGGGGGGACGGCGGCTGGCCGGCCTGATCAGCCTGGGAGCACGCCATCCGCTGACCGCCACGCTGACGCGGCGCGACTGGCCCGCCGCCGAGGCCGAGATCGACCGCCTTGCCGCCGTGCAATCGGCCCATCCCGAGGATTACGTCGCCGCCCATCTGCTGGCCCAGGCGCATCTCGACTATGGCTGGGCGCGGCGCAGCGCCGAACCGGGGCCGGGCCTGCCGCGCGAAGTCTGGCAGGCCTTCCTGCATCACACCGCGCTGGCCGAAGCCGTGCTGGAGCCGTTTGACCCGATCGAGGAAATGTCGCCGCTGCTGGCCGGCACCCGTTATCTGCTGGTGCGCGGCATCGAGGATGGCGATGCCATGTGCCGCGACTGGTACGAGGATTGGTCCGACCTTGACCCGACCAACCCGGAGCCGCATTCCACCCATGCCGTGCACCTGCTGCCGCACTGGTTCGGCTCTCTCGGCAGCTTCGACGACGAGGCCCGCGCCGCGATGAAGCGCACCCGGCACTGCTCGGGCGCTTCGGCCTATGCGATGTTCTACCTCGCCGCCACCGATTCCCTGGGCGACCTGCCGCTGCGGGTGGACCTGGCGCTGTTCCTGCAGGGCCTGACCGATTTCTACCAGGCCACCGGCTGCCAGTATCGCGCCAACA
Organism: Rhodobacter sp.; assembly: GCA_016704435.1. Lineage (GTDB taxonomy): Bacteria > Pseudomonadota > Alphaproteobacteria > Rhodobacterales > Rhodobacteraceae > Pseudogemmobacter. Next base: position 71,192 of record JADJAB010000003.1, read on the forward strand.
TCGTGGCCGGCGCCTTGACCGAGCTTGACCACAGCCTGTCGCTGGATGCCGCGAAGGGCTCGCGCCGTCGCCAGTTGGTCAGCGAGGTCCTGGCCGCCCACCTGCGCGAGAACCTGCGCGAGTTTCACCTGTCGGCCTGGGACAATGGCGAGGCCGGCATCCAGTATGCGCTGGGCCAGGCCTTCGCGACCGAACTGGCGCGGGGCGAGCATGTCTATGTCGGCCCCGAGGGCCTGACCACGCATCTGCCGACCTGACGCCGCCCCCCTTGCCTCACGCGGCCTTGCGGCCTAAACCCGGCTCCTGATACCGCCCGCAACCCGTGTCAGGGGACCCAAGATGCTTGACCTTTCCTACACCGCGCCCAAGCCCCAAGGTCATCGCGGGCGCAAGGCACGACTGGGAACTGGTGATCGGGATGGAGATCCACGCCCAGGTCGCTTCCAACGCCAAGCTGTTCTCCGGCGCCTCCACCACCTTCGGGGCAGAGCCGAATTCCAACGTCTCTTTCGTCGACTGCGCGATGCCCGGCATGCTGCCGGTGATCAACGAATTCTGCATCGAACAGGCGGTGCGCACCGGGCTGGGCCTGAAGGCGCGATCAACCTGATGTCGGCCTTCGACCGCAAGAATTACTTCTACCCCGACCTGCCGCAGGGCTATCAGATCAGCCAGCTCTACCACCCGATCGTGGGCGAGGGCGAAGTGCTGGTCGAATTGTCGCCGGGCGTGGCGCGGCTGGTCCGGATCGAGCGTATCCACCTGGAACAGGACGCCGGCAAGTCGATCCACGACATCGACCCGAACCTTTCCTTCGTCGATTACAACCGCACCGGCGTGGCGCTGATGGAGATCGTCAGCCGCCCCGACCTGCGCGGCCCCGAAGAAGCCGCCGCCTACGTTACCAAGCTGCGCCAGATCCTGCGCTATCTCGGCACCTGCGACGGCGACATGGAGAAGGGCAACCTGCGCGCCGACGTCAACGTCTCGGTCCGAAAGCCGGTACCAGCCATCTCGGCACCCGCTGCGAGATCAAGAACATGAACTCGATCAGCTACATCGGTGACGCCATCGAGTACGAGGCGCGGCGCCAGATCGAGATCATCGAAGACGGCGGCAAGATCGACCAGGAAACCCGGCTGTTCGATCCCGACAAGGGCGAAACCCGGTCGATGCGCTCCAAGGAAGAGGCGCATGACTACCGCTATTTTCCTGACCCCGACCTGTTGCCGCTGGAGATCGAGCAGGCCTGGGTCGACGGCATCGCCGCAAGCATGCCCGAACTGCCCGACGCCAAGAAAGCCCGCTTCATGGCTGATTTCGGTCTGACCGACTATGACGCCTCGGTGCTGACCGCCGAACTGGACAGCGCCCGCTATTTCGACGAGGTGGCCAGGGGCCGCGACGGCAAGCTGGCCGCGAACTGGGTGATCAACGAGTTGTTCGGCCGGCTGAAGAAGGAAGGCCACGACATCACCGAAAGCCCGGTTTCAGCCGGGCAACTGGGCGGCATCGTCGATCTGATCTCGGCCGGCACCATCTCCGGCAAGATCGCCAAGGACCTGTTCGAGATCGTCTGGACCGAAGGCGGCGACCCTGCCCGGATCGTCGAGGCGCGGGGGATGAAGCAGGTCACCGATACCGGCGCGATCGAGGCCGCGGTGGACGAGATCATCGCCGCCAATCCCGACCAGGTCGAAAAGGCCCGCGCCAATGCCAAGCTGGTCGGCTGGTTCGTCGGCCAGGTGATGAAATCCACCGGCGGCAAGGCCAACCCGGCGGCGGTCAACGATCTGGTGGTGCGCAAGCTCGGCCTTTGATCCGCACCCCGCGGCGGTCAGGTGTTGCGGCCGGCCTTTTCGACCAGGCCCGAGGTGCCGTCGCGGCGGTCGAGTTCGGCCAGAACATCGGCCAGCGCGACATCGCGCGATGCCAGCATGACCAACAGGTGAAACAGCACATCCGCTGCCTCGGCGGTCAGCTGTTCACGGTCGCCCCTGACCGCCTCGATGATCGCTTCCACCGCTTCTTCACCAAACTTCTCGGCACATTTCTCCGGCCCCTTGGCCAGCAGCTTTGCCGTCCAGGAGGTGTCGGGATCGGCGCCCTTGCGGGCGGCGATGGTGGCGGCAAGGCGGTCGAGTGTGTGTTCGGGCATGGTCAGGTCAGCCTCATCGGAATGCCGGCGGCGGCCATATGGGCCTTGGCCTCGGCGATGGTGAAGGTGCCGAAATGGAAGATCGAGGCGGCAAGCACCGCAGAGGCATGGCCGATCGTCACGCCCTCGACCAGGTGGTCCAGCGTGCCGACGCCGCCGCTGGCGATCACCGGAATGGTCACCGCGTCGGCGATGGCGCGGGTCAGGGCCAGATTGTAGCCACCCTTGGTGCCGTCGCGGTCCATGCTGGTCAGCAGGATTTCGCCCGCGCCCCTGGCGGCGACGGTCCGGGCGAATTCCACCGCGTCGATGCCGGTGGGCTTGCGACCGCCATGGGTGAAGATCTCCCATTTTCCGGGGCTTACCGTCTTGGCGTCGATCGCCACCACGATGCATTGCGCGCCGAAGCGGTCGGCCGCCTCGGCCACCACATCGGGGTTGGCCACGGCGGCCGAGTTGAACGAAACCTTGTCGGCCCCCGCCAGCAACAGCGCCCGCACGTCATTGCGGCTGTGCGCACGCCGCCGCCCACGGTCAGCGGCATGAAGCATTGCTCGGCGGTGCGGGTGACCAGATCAAACATGGTGCCGCGGTTTTCATGCGTCGCGTGGATGTCCAGAAAACACAGCTCGTCCGCGCCGGCCGCGTCATAGGCCCGCGCCGCTTCGACCGGGTCGCCGGCATCCACGAGGTTGACGAAGTTCACGCCCTTGACCACGCGGCCATCGGCCACGTCGAGGCAGGGGATGAGGCGGGTCTTCAGCATGGCGCCTGAATGCCGCGCGTCGGGGGTAAAGGCAAGCGTCAAGCCGACGCCCGGCCTTGCGCCATGGCAAACAAGGCTATTGCCAAATCGGGGGCAGGCGGTTTCCTTCGGCGCATGGTGAAGCTGATCCTCATGCACAAGGCCGACTCCATCTACGAGGACGAGCCGGATGTCGTCTATGATTTTCCAAAGGCCTACCTGAAGGCCATTCAGGACGGCGTCGGCGATTGGGCGATCTACTATGAGCCGGTCAAGGCCGGGCCGCGCGGCTATTTCGCGGTGGCCAAGGTGGCGCGCGTCATCCCCAAGCCGGGCGCTATGGGCCGCTTTCTGGCGCTGATCGAGCCGGGCAGCTACCTGCCTTTCGACCGCGAGGTGCCGCGTTTGCAGGAAGGCCGGCCCTTCGAGGCGGCATTGACCGCGCCGGATGGCAGCCCAAAATCCGGCGGTGCGCAACAACTCGCGGTGCGCCGCCTGCCGGATGCCGAATTCGCCGCGATCATCAGGCTGGGCCTGCCCGCTGATCTCGAGGCGGTCGAAGCCAGCCGCTACGACCCGGCCCGCGAGGTTGACGATGCCGCCGCCGTCTTTGAACGCCCGGTGATCGAACGCCTGACCAGCCGCCCCTACCGCGACGTCGCCTTTCGCCGAAAGGTGCGCGAGGCCTATGACTATCGCTGCGCCATGTCTGGCCTGCGGTTGCGCAATGGGGGCGGGCGGCCCGAGGTGCAGGCCGCGCATGTCCGGCCGGTCGAACACAAGGGCAGCGACTCGGTCCGCAACGGGCTGGCGCTTTCGGGCACACTGCACTGGATGTTCGACCGCGGGCTGTTGTCGGTGGCCGACGACCAGAGCATTCTGGTGTCACGCAACAAGGTGCCGGCCGAGGTGGTGGACCGGCTGATCGTGCCGCAGGGCAAACTCTGCCTGCCGCATGACGCGCGGAACTGGCCGCACCCGGAAAACCTGCGCTGGCACCGCGAGAACGTGTTCGGCCAGGTCAGTGTGGACGGCCCGGCCCCTTGGAGCTAGCCCTTCAAGGCCGCCAGCGCTGCCGCCAGATCAATGGCGCCGTCATAGAGCGCGCGGCCCGAGATGGCGCCGGCGATGACGCCGGTGGCTTGCAGGGCGGTCAGGTCCTCCATCCGGCTGACGCCGCCCGAGGCGATCACCGGGATCGAGACGGCGCGGGCCAGCGCCTCGGTGGCCTCGATGTTGGGGCCTTGCATGGCGCCGTCGCGGTCGATGTCGGTATAGATGATCGCGGCCACGCCGGCGTCCTCGAAGCTGCGGGCAAGGTCGGTGGCCTGCACCTCGGTCTCCTGCGCCCAGCCCTTGGTTGCCACCCGGCCCTTGCGGGCGTCGATGCCGACCGCGACCCGGCCGGGAAAGGCCTTGGCCGCCTGTCGCACCAGACCGGGGTCTTCGACCGCCACGGTGCCCAGGATCACGCGGGCCAGCCCCTTTTCCAGCCACATCGCGATTGTCGCCAGGTCGCGGATGCCGCCGCCCAGCTGGCAGGGCACCGACACGGCGGCCAGAATCGCCTCGACCGCCGCGGCATTGACCGGCGCGCCGGCAAAGGCGCCGTTCAGATCGACCAGATGCAGCCATTCGCAGCCCGCCTTCTGGAACTTCACCGCCTGCGCCGCCGGGTCGTCGCCGAAGACGGTCGCCGCCGCCATCTCGCCGCGCAACAGGCGCACGCATTGGCCGTCCTTGAGGTCGATGGCGGGATAAAGGATCATGGCGCGGCCCCTTTTGCTGCGGCCCGTCCCATGCCATGCGGGGGGCCGGATGAAAAGACCGAAGGCGCGGACCCAACGTCACGCTTGATCGCAGCGCCGGCTGGCGCAAATGATTGCGTCAGAGCACTCTGGGAGGAGGAACCCCGATGAAGACCCTGGCACTTGCGGCCCTGCTGGCCGTTCTTGGCACTGCCGCCCTGGCCGACCCGGTGGAGGGCATGTGGAAAACCAAACCCGACGACAACGGCAACTTCGGCCATGTCCGGATCAAGCCCTGCGGGCCGGCCTTCTGTGGCACCCTGGTCACGGCCTTCGACGGCTCGGGCAAGGAAATCGACAGCCCCAACATCGGCCGCAAGATCGTCTGGGACATGGTGGCCTATGCCGACGGCCTGTATGACGACGGCAAGATCTACTCGCCCGACCGCGACAAGACCTATAACGCCGACATGACGCTGTCGGGCAACAGCCTGTCGGTGCGCGGCTGCGTGCTGGGCATCTGCCGTGACGGCGGCACCTGGAAGCGGGTGAAGTAACCGCAGGCTTCGGGTCGCGCCGTCGCCCGCGGGCTGTTACGCCCGTGGCAAAGGAGACCGCGATGACCCGCACCGACTGGACCCTGCTTTTGACCCTCTCCGTCCTGTGGGGAGGGTCCTTCCTGTTCGTCGAGATCGCCCTGAGCGGCCTTCCCGCGCTGACCATCGTGCTGGGAAGGGTCGGGCTGGCGGCACTTGTGCTGGGCGCGGTGCTGGCCTTGCGCGGGGTGGCTCTGCCGCGCCGGGCCTGGGGGGCGGTGCTGGTGATGGGGTTTCTGAACAACGTCGTGCCCTTTACCCTGTTCGTGCTGGCACAAGGGCGCATCGACGGGGCGCTGGCCGCCATCGTCAATGCCACGATGCCACTGTGGACGGTGATCGTGGCGCATCTCTTCACCACGGACGAGCGGATCACCCCGGCCAAGGCGGCGGCGCTGGGGCTTGGCTTCGGCGGCGTGGTGGTGATGGCCGGCGGCGCTGCCGGGGGCGAGGCGCTGGCGATCCTGTTCTGCCTGGGGGCCGCACTGTCCTACGGCTTTGCAGGGGTCTGGGGGCGCCGCTTCCGCCGGATGGGCGTGCTGCCGCTGGCGACCGCCTTCGGCACGGTCGCCGCGTCCAGCCTGCTGCTGCTGCCGCTGGTGGTGATCGTGGACCGGCCCTGGGCGATGGCCTGGCCGGGGCAGGGGCCGTTGTGGGCAGTGGCGGGCCTGGCGCTGCTGTCCACCGCGCTGGCCTATCTGATCTACTTCCGCCTCCTGGCCAGTGCCGGGGCCACCAACCTGTCGCTGGTGACCTTCCTGATCCCGGTCAGCGCGGTGGCGATGGGCGTGGTGTTTCTGGGCGAGACGGTTCTGCCCCGCCATCTGTTCGGCTTCGCGCTGATCGTGGCGGGTCTTCTGGCAATGGATGGGAGGGTGCTGAGATGGGCAAACCCGCGAATGGCAAGGCAGGGGCGGGCCGCGAAGTAACGCAAGCCGAATGGGCCGCGCATGAAGCGCGCCAGCCGACAGGACTGGTCTGGGCCGTGGTGACGACAGGCATCCATTGCCGCGACGGCTGCCCCGGTCGTCCGCTGCAAAGGAATACCCGTGCCTTCGCCACAAGGGCCGAGGCCGAGGCGGCGGGCTTTCGCGCCTGCAAGCGCTGCGGAGGCGGCGGCTGACCGCCAATCACGCCAGCCACCCCCCCGGTTGACGCAAGACCGCCCAGGGCGCAGGCTTTGCCCATGCGCCCCGAGGCCATCCTGGAATCCGCCCTCTACGCCGCTGACCTGGACGCGGCGCGGGCGTTCTATGGCGGGTTTCTGGGGCTGGAAGAGATCGGCCATCAACCGGGCCGCCATGTCTTTTTCCGCGTCGGCGCAGGTATCCTGCTGGTCTTCAACCCAACCGCCACCGAAATCAGCGACCCGACCGCCCGCCTGCCCGTCCCCGGCCATGGCGCGCGCGGGCCGGGGCACCTGTGCTTTGCCGCCAGCCGGGCAGAGATCGCGCAATGGCGCGACCGTCTGACCGCCGCCGGCATCGCCATCGAGGCCGAGTTCGACTGGCCCGAAGGCGCCCGCTCGCTTTACTTTCGCGATCCGGCAGGCAATTCGCTGGAATTCGCCGAACCGAGGTTGTGGGCCTGGCAGGCCACCCGGATACAGCCCTAGGGACGCCAGCGCAGGAAATTTCCGATCAGCCGCAGGCCCAGGGCCTGGCTTTTCTCGGGGTGGAACTGGGTGCCGACGATAGTGTCGCGGCCAATGATGGCGGTGACCGGGCCGCCATAGTCGCAATGCGCCAAGAGATGCGCTGGGTCGGCGACGCGGAACTGGTAGGAATGCACGAAATAGGCATGATCGCCGGTCGCCAGCCCCTCCAGCACCGGATGCGGCCGGTCGATCACCAGGTCGTTCCAGCCCATATGCGGCACCTTCAGCGCGGGGTCCTCAGGGGTGATCCGCACCACCTCGCCGCCAATCCAGCCAAAGCCTTCGGTGTCCTCGTATTCGCGCCCCCAGGAGGCCAGCATCTGCATGCCGACGCAGATGCCAAGAAAGGGCTTGGCGCGGACCTGCACTGCCTCTTCGATCGCCTGGGAAAGCCCGCCATAAGCGCCGAGCGCCCGGCGGCAAGCCGGAAAGGCGCCGTCGCCGGGCAGCACGATGCGGTCGGCGCGCGCCACATCCTCGGGGCGCGACGAGACCAGAACCTCGCCCGCACCAACCTCCAGCGCCATGCGTTGAAAGGCCTTTTCGGCAGAATGCAGGTTGCCGCTGTCGTAGTCGACCAGAACCGTCAGGCCCAACGCTCAGACCTGCAGGTAAGGCGAGAATTCTCGAAGTTTCTCGCAGATTTCTTCTAAGAAAGCTGGCCCGCCCCCTCACAGCGCGCCCTTCGTCGAGGGAAGGGCACCGCCCAGCCGCGGGTCGGGTTCCACCGCCTCGCGCAGGGCCCGGGCCACCGCCTTGAAACAGGCCTCGGCGATGTGGTGGCTGTTCAGCCCGTGGATCAGGTCGACGTGCAGGGTGATGCCGCCATGGGTTGCCAGCGCCTGAAAGAATTCGCGCACCAGTTCGGTGTCGAAGGCACCGATCTTGCCCGTCGGGAAGGGCAGGTTCCAGATCAGAAAGGGCCGCGCCGAAAGGTCCAGCGCGCAAGCCACCTGCGCATCGTCCATCGCCAGCCGGAAATGGCCATAGCGCCGGATGCCCGCCTTGTCGCCCAGGGCGCGCGCCAGCGCCTGACCCAGCGCAATGCCGACATCCTCGACCGTGTGGTGATCGTCAATATGCGTATCGCCCTTGGCGCGGACCGCGATGTCGATCAGGCTGTGCCGCGCCAGCTGGTCCAGCATGTGGTCGAAGAAGCCGACGCCGGTCTGGCAGTCGTAGCTGCCGGTTCCGTCCAGGTCGACTTCCGCAGAAATCTCGGTCTCGGCGGTCTTGCGGGTGATCTTTGCCTTGCGCATCGGTGCCTCCGGCGGGGTTCCCCGGTGCAGTAAACCGTCGGGCCACATCGGGCAAGGGTCCGAGAACGCGAAAGGGCGCCCGCAAAGGCGCCCTTCGGCTGGTCCGACTGGAGCGGGCGATGAGATTCGAACTCACGACCCTAACCTTGGCAAGGTTATGCTCTACCCCTGAGCTACGCCCGCGCCGGTTGGACGAGGGGTGATGTATTGGGTCACGCGCAGCCTTGCAAGAGGCAATGCGTGGGCTTGGCGATCTTTTTCATCCCGCGAATCCGCTCCGCTGGTCTGCGGGCAAACTGGGAACGGGGCGTCGACGCGCTAGTACTCCAGGAAGGCGACATTCATCTTCCGTCGCGTGAGTTCGCGCTGAAGTGCCGCTACGTAAAGGCCCTTGCCTTCCACCATGCAAGCCTGCACCGCCCGCTCGGTGAACGTCGGCGGGTCGATCGTGTCGAGGTCGATGCCGGCGATCACCGGCAACGCGCGTTCAAGGTCGAGCGTGTGAGTTACGCCGCAGGACGGCGAGTCACCGACGCCGACTATTCCGACAATCTCGTAGCCCGATCGCGTGTAGTCGGCGATCTGGTCGACGACCCGCCTTGCGATGCTGCGGTAACGCCAGCGCGTGTAAAGACGGAAAACGGGAAAAAGCACCCGACGCATCCGATACGTCAGCGTGCGTTCCGAGCCGTAGAAGCGAAGAATGTAGCGCTTCAGCACACCGCCCCAGGCAACCTGTTCGGGACATGGCATCTGAAGCAGGCCGATGCCGTCGCGAATGAACGGATCCACCGCAGCAGCAACCACGCCGGCGCATTTGGCGCCTCCGAGATAGCGTACGTTCTGGTTGAGCAAGCAGTGCGAGACCAGGACAACACGCCGGCTTCGCGCGTCTGCAAGACGCTTTGCCAACCGCTCGATCTTCGTGTCCTTGGCGACCATTCCAGATGCTCTCCCTGAATGCCCTGCCTGTCAGGTCAAAGGTTCGCGACAGAAACCGCCGACCCTGCTGCCAGCCTTCGGGTTCCGGTTCCTGGGTCAAGACCAACCTGAAAAGCATGCCACCAAAGGCACCGCAATTCTACTTCACCGGTATCGTGCAATTGCAGCAGATCGGGCCATCGGTTGCCCGAAGACGCCCATCGCTGCTTTGATCCATCGTGAATCGCGTCTTGACGCGCGACCAAACGCGCGGCCCGCGACCAGCCGGAACGGCCCGATCCGGATTTGCTCCGTCGTCACTTCACCGTCTACCTTCGACATCCCCACCTAGGCGGAGGAATCACGATGCTCAGGCCCCGTGCCATCCGGCAAATGGTTCGGAAACGGAGGCAAGGTTCCCGGCGCCCGCGAGATCGCGCCATTCATCCTGGGGTCGATTTGCCGAGATATCACAGGCCGCGCCGGCCAGTGCCGGACCAGCGGGCATCAGGCTGTCTTGAACAGGATGCGTCACTCCAGCTCGATCAGCAGGTCCTTGGCGTCGATCTGGGCGCCGGGTTGCACATGCACCGCCTTGACCACGGCCTCGCGGTCGGCGTGCAGCCCGGTTTCCATCTTCATCGCCTCGATGGTCAGCAGCAGATCGCCCGGCTTCACCTTCGCGCCCGCCGTCACCAGGACCGAGGCGACCGCCCCCGGCATCGGCGCGCCGACATGGGCCGGGTTGCCCTCGGCCGCCTTGGGCCGCGCCGCCGTGCACTGGCCTTGACCGCGCGGTTCGGCACCCGGATCACGCGGGGCTGGCCGTTCAGTTCGAAGAACACCTTCACCTCGCCTTCGTCGGTCGTTTCGCCCACCGTCTGCAGGCGGATTTCCAGCGTCTTGCCGGGGTCGATCTCCGCCGTGATCTCCTCGCCCGGCTCCATGCCGTAGAAAAAGGTCCGCGTCGGCAGGGTGCGCACCGGGCCATACATCCGGTGGCGGCCCATGTAGTCGAGGAACACCTTGGGATACATCAGATATCCGTTCAGATCCTCGTCATCCAGCTTGAAGCCGTTCAGCTCTGCCGAGACCTTGTTGCGCGTGGCTTCCAGATCCACCGGCGACAAGGACTTGCCAGGCCGTTCGGTCAGCGGCGCCTCGCCCTTCAGCACCTTCTTCAGGATGCCCTGCGGCCAGCCGCCATGCGGTTGCCCCAGATTGCCCTTCAGCATGTCGGCCACCGAATCGGGAAAGGCCACATCGACCTTCGGGTCTTCGACCTGCGCGCGGGTCAGCCCCTGTGCCACCATCATCAGCGCCATGTCGCCCACCACCTTCGACGACGGCGTGACCTTGACGATATCGCCGAACATCTGGTTGGCGTCGGCATAGGCCTGCGCCACCTCGTGCCAGCGTTCCTCCAACCCCAGGCTGCGGGCCTGCGCCTTCAGGTTGGTGAACTGGCCGCCGGGCATTTCGTGCAGGTAGACCTCGGATGCAGGCGCCGGCAGGCCCGATTCAAAGGCCGCATAGTGCCGGCGCACGCCCTCCCAGTAGTCCGAGATCGACCGGATCGCCGCGATGTCCAGACCCGTATCGCGCTCGGTATGGCGCAAGGCTTCGACGATGGAGCCAAGGCAGGGCTGCGAGGTGCCGCCCGAAAAGGCGTCCATCGCCGCGTCCACCGCATCCACGCCCGCATCGCAGGCGGCAAGGATCGTCGCCGCCGCCGCCCCCGAGGTGTCGTGGGTGTGGAAGTGGATCGGCAGCCCGACCTCCTGCTTCAGGGCCTTGATCAGCAGCCGCGCGGCCGCGGGTTTCAGCAGCCCCGCCATGTCCTTCAGCCCCAGCACATGCGCGCCGGCCGATTTCAGCTCTTTCGCGCGGTCGGTGTAGTATTTCAGGTCATATTTCGCGCGATCCGGGTCCAGGATGTCGCCGGTATAGCAGACCGCGCCTTCGCAGACCTTGCCGGCCTCGACCACGGCATCCATGGCGACCCGCATGTTCTCGACCCAATTGAGGGAATCGAACACGCGGAACACATCGACGCCGGTTTCAGCCGCCTGCTTGACGAAAGCGCGCACCACGTTGTCGGGGTAGTTGGTGTAGCCCACCCCGTTCGACGCGCGCAGCAGCATCTGCGTCATCAGGTTCGGCATCGCCGCGCGCAGGTCGCGCAGGCGCTGCCAGGGGCATTCCTGCAAGAAGCGGTAGGCCACGTCGAAGGTGGCGCCGCCCCAGCATTCGACGCTGAACAGCTGCGGCAGGTTGGCGGCATAGGCCGGCGCCACCTTGATCATGTCGATCGAGCGCATGCGGGTGGCCAGCAGGCTCTGATGCCCGTCGCGCATGGTGGTGTCGGTGATCAGCACCTTTTTCTGGGCGCGCATCCAGTCGGCCACCGCCTGCGGGCCCTTCTGCTCCAGCAGGTTGCGGGTGCCCATGGCGGGGTCCACCAGCAGGGCGGGGGCTTGCGGGGCGCGCACCTCGGCCGGGGGCTTCGGCCGCCCCGCCGTCTCGGGGTGGCCGTTCACGGTGATGTCGGCGATGTAGATCAACAGCTTGGTCGCCCGGTCGCGCCGCTTCCTGAAGGCGAACAGCGCCGGCGTCGTGTCGATGAACTTGGTGGTATAGGTGTCGTCCAGGAATGTCGGGTGCTTCAGGAGGTTGATGACGAACTCGATGTTCGTCGCCACGCCGCGGATGCGGAACTCGCGCAGCGCCCGGTCCATCCGTGCAATCGCCTTTTCCGGGGTCTGGGCGTGGGCCGTCACCTTGACCAGCAGCGAATCGTAGTAGCGCGTGATCACGCCGCCCGCGTAGGCCGTGCCGCCGTCCAGCCGGATGCCGTTGCCGGTGGCCGACCGGTAGGCGGTCAGGCGGCCATAGTCGGGGATGAAATTGTTGAGCGGGTCTTCGGTGGTGATCCGGCATTGCAGCGCATGGCCGTTCAGCTTGACCTCGCCCTGGCTGGCGACGCCGGTCGCTTGCGGCAGCGACTTTCCCTCTTCGATCAGGATCTGCGCCTGCACGATGTCGATGCCGGTCACCTCCTCGGTGACGGTATGCTCGACCTGCACGCGGGGGTTCACCTCGATGAAGTAGAACTTGCCGTCGTCCATATCCATCAGGAACTCGACCGTGCCGGCGCATTCGTAATTCACATGCGCGCAGATGCGCCGCGCCATCTCGCAGACCTCGTCGCGCTGGGCCTGGGTCAGATAGGGCGCGGGGGCGCGTTCGACGACCTTCTGGTTGCGGCGCTGCACGGTGCAGTCGCGCTCCCACAGGTGCCAGACGTTGCCCTGCTTGTCGCCCAGGATCTGCACCTCGACATGGCGGGCGCGCTGGATCATCTTTTCCAGAAAGCCCTCGCCATTGCCGAAGGCGGCCTCGGCCTCGCGCCGGCCCTCGCGGACCTTCAACTCCAGCTCGTCCTCGGCCAGGATCGGCCGCATGCCGCGCCCGCCGCCGCCCCAGGATGCCTTGAGCATCAACGGATAGCCGACCTCGGCCGCCTGGCGCTTGATCAGCGCCATGTCGTCGCCCAGGACCTCGGTCGCCGGAATCACCGGCACGCCGGCCTCGATCGCCACGCGGCGCGCGCTGGCCTTGTCGCCCAGGGCGCGCATGGTCTCGGCGCGCGGGCCGATGAAGGTGATCCCGGCCTGGTCGCAGGCCTCGACGAAATCGGGGTTTTCGCTCAACAGGCCATAGCCCGGATGGATCGCATCCGCCCCCGCCATCCGCGCCACCCGGATGATCTCCGGGATCGACAGATAGGCCCCGACCGGCGACAGCCCTTCGCCGATCCGGTAGGCTTCATCGGCCTTGAACCGATGCAGGCCCAGCTTGTCTTCCTCGGCATAGACGGCGACCGTCTTCTTGCCCATCTCGTTGGCGGCGCGCATCACGCGGATGGCGATCTCGCCCCGGTTGGCGACAAGGATCTTCTTGAATTCGGGCATCGGCAGGGTCCCCGGTCTGGCGGTGTTCCGGGCGCAGTCTAGGGGTGCTGCAATGCAGCGCAAGTGCGCTTGACGACCGATCCCGCCCGGTTTGCGAATTTTTCCGCCATCGCCGGGCCGGCGCCGCGCGCCCCGGCGACAGCGGGTGCGAAATGCCAACGGGGTTCGTCGCCGCATTGCCGCGCCAACGGACCGGTCCGCCCGCCATCCGACGGCCGCCCGCCCGCAGGTCCGGGGCATCCGGCGGCCCGTGCAACAGCTGCGGAATAGCGGCGGGATCGTTCCGGGATCATTCCCCCTTCGGCAGCATGCGGGCGGACAGCGGCACTTCGCGCAGCACCAAGGTCAGCGCCACGCCGGTCGCGGCCAGAGCCATGGCGATCCAGTAGATCGGATGCAGCGCATCGCTGACGACCAGCGCGATCACCGCCCGCGTTGCCTCGGGCAGGCGGGCCAGCGTCTGCGGCCCCAGCTCTGCCACATCGGCCAGCCCCTCGACCTGGGTGCCGCCCAGACCCGCCGCCATCCGCGCCGCGAAAAGTGCGCCGAACAGCGCCACCGCGACCGACCCGCCGATCTGGCGGAACATCAGCCCCGCCGCCGTGGCGGTGCCGATCTGCTGGCGCGGCACGGTGTTCTGCACCGCCGTCGTCACCACCGGAAACACCGTGCCCAGCCCGATGCCCACCAGTGCCAGTGCCAGCCACAGGCCCGGCGCGGGCGTCTCCGGCATCAGCAAAGTCAGCAGGAACATCCCCGCGGTCGCCACCGACAGCCCGATCATCGGCAGGATCCGGTAGCGCCCGGTTCGCCCCATGTAGCGGCCCGACAGGGTCGAGGCCGCCAGCAGCCCCGCCGTCATCGGGATCATCTGCCAGCCCGATTGGGTCGGCGTGGCGCCCTTGGCGATCTGCAGATAGATCGGGATGAAGGTCAGCGTCCCGAGCATCATCGCGCCCGAGACGAAGCCGATGGCGGAGGTCACGGCGAACACATTGCCGCGAAACAGGTCCAGCGGCAGCACTGGCTCTGCCGCGCGCCGCTCGACCAGCACGAACAGGACCAGCGCGATCACGCCCGCCGCCATGATCGCCAGCAGAAGCGGATCGCTCCAGCCCAGCGTGCGCCCGCCCAGCGAGGTGACCAGCACCAGCGCCGCCAGCGCCAGCGCCAGCAGCGCCGCGCCGGCATAGTCGATGCGGTGCTGCAACCGCCGGCCGGTGGCCTGAAAGCCGAAGAAGAACCCGGCCAGCGCGGCCAGCCCAAAGGGCAGGTTGACGTAGAAGATCCAGTGCCAGCTGGCCACCTCGACGAACCAGCCGCCGATCAGCGGGCCAAGCACCGAAGACACGCCGAAGACAGCGGCGAAGACGCCCTGGATCTTGCCGCGGTCGCGCGGCGGAATCACATCGGCGATGATCGACAGCGCCAGCACGCCCCCCCCTGACCGCCCGGGCAAGGGCTCTGCTGGCTACCGTGCCGGGGTGGCGCAGGCTTTGGCCGGGCAGGGCTTCGCCCCCGCAGCGATCGAGTCGATGCTGGACCTGGACGCCGAGAACTTCCTTTACGTCCGCCGGGTGATGAAGGGCGACATCCCGCAATCCCTGATGGATGAAGTCGGCGCCGGGCTGGACGTGTCGCAGTTCCACGCGCTTTCCGCGCTGTTGCGCATTCGCGGCGGCTATGGCCGGGCCGCGCCACAAGAGCCAACCATCGGCCTTCTGGCCGAAGAGCTGTGGCTGGACCCGTCGCGCGCCAGCCGCATCGCCGCCGATCTGGTCGACCGTGGGCTGGCGACGCGCGGTGTCAGCCAGCAAGACGGCCGCCGCTCGATCCTGTTTCCGACCGAGGCGGGCCTGACGCTGATGCAGGCCTATCTGAAAGCCAAGTGGCAGCGCACCGCCAGGGTCTTCGCCGATTGGTCCGAGGAAGAGATCACCAGCTTCGCCCGCCTTTTCGCCCGCTACTCCGAAGGCATGCGTCAGCAATACCCTGCCCATGGCCCCGCCGCGGCGGAAAGCTGAACAATCCAAGAACAGCGCTTTTCCTTCGGCCAAAGCCCGGCTATCTTGCCCGCCATGAACCCTTGGGACGAACCAGACCCGTTTGAGACCGCAGCGGCGCCGGTGCCGCTGTCGCAACGCGCCATGGCGGCGCGGCCGGCGCCCTATCTGGATGACCTGAACCCGGCGCAAAGGGCTGCGGTCGAGGCGCTGGATGGCCCGGTGCTGATGCTGGCCGGGGCGGGCACCGGCAAGACCAAGGCGCTGACCGCCCGCATCGTGCATCTTCTGTCTACCGGCCGGGCGCGTCCGAACGAGATCCTCGCCGTCACCTTCACCAACAAGGCCGCGCGCGAGATGAAGCTGCGCGTCGGCCGCATGCTGGGCGAGGTGGCCGAGGGCATGCCCTGGATGGGCACCTTCCACTCGCTCTCGGTCAAGATCCTGCGCCGCCATGCCGAGCTTGTCGGCCTGAAGCCCAACTTCACCATCCTGGACACCGACGACCAGCTGCGCCTGCTGAAGCAGTTGATCCAGGCCCGCAACATCGACGACAAGCGCTGGCCGGCGCGGATGCTGGCCGGGCTGATCGACGGCTGGAAGAACCGCGCGCTGACGCCAGCCTCGGTGCCGTCCTCGGACGGCAGCGCCTATAACAACGTCGGCACCGAGCTCTACGCCGAATACCAGGACCGGCTGCGCACGCTGAACGCCACCGATTTTGGCGACCTCTTGTTGCATTGCGTGCAGATCTTCAAGACCCACCCCGACGTGCTGGCGCAATACCAGCGCTGGTTCCGCTATATCCTCGTCGACGAATACCAGGATACCAACGTCTGCCAATACCTCTGGCTGCGCCTCCTGGCCCAGGCGCACCACAACATCTGCTGCGTCGGCGACGACGACCAGTCGATCTACGGCTGGCGCGGCGCCGAGGTCGGCAACATCCTGCGGTTCGAAAAGGACTTTCCCGGTGCGCAGGTGATAAGGCTGGAGCAGAACTACCGCTCCACCCCGCATATCCTGGCCGCCGCCTCGGGGGTGATTTCCGCCAACGCAGGCCGGCTGGGCAAGACACTCTGGACCGAAGCGCGCGAGGGCGAGAAGGTGCGCCTGATCGGCCATTGGGATGGCGAGGAAGAGGCCCGCTGGATCGGCGAAGAGATCGAGGCGATCCAGCGCGGCACCCGCGGCTGGGCTCCGGTCGGCCTGGACGATCAGGCCATCCTCGTGCGCGCCAGCCATCAGATGCGGGCCTTCGAGGACCGCTTTCTGACCATCGGCCTGCCCTACCGGGTGATCGGCGGGCCGCGTTTTTACGAACGCGCCGAAATTCGCGACGCCATGGCCTATTTCCGGCTGGCGGTCAGCCCCGAGGACGATCTGGCGTTTGAGCGGGTGGTCAACCTGCCCAAACGCGGCCTTGGCGACAAGGCGCAGGCCGACATCCAGCGCGAGGCGCGGTCGAACGGCCTGTCGCTTCTGGACGGCGCACGGTCCTTGCTGGCCGCTGGCGGCATCGGCGGCAAGGGCGCCAACCAGCTGCGCGCCTTTTGCGACGGGGTCGAGCGCTGGCACCATGCCACCCGACAAGATGGCCAAAGCCATATCGAGCTGGCCGAGGTGATCCTGGACGAATCCGGCTACACCGGGATGTGGCAGAACGACAAGACGCCTGAGGCGCCGGGGCGGCTCGACAACCTCAAGGAACTGGTCAAGGCGCTGGAGCAGTTCGACAGCCTGCAGGGGTTTCTCGAACACGTCTCGCTGATCATGGACAACGAAAACGAAGAGGCGGCCGAAAAGGTCTCGATCATGACGTTGCATGCCGCCAAGGGGCTGGAGTTTCCGGTGGTGTTCCTGCCCGGCTGGGAGGACGGGTTGTTCCCCAGCCAGCGCAGCATGGATGAAAGCGGGCTGAAGGGGTTGGAAGAGGAACGCCGCCTGGCCTATGTCGGGATCACCCGCGCCGAACGGCTGGCGACGGTGTCCTTCGCGTCCAACCGCCGGGTCTATGGCCAATGGCAAAGCCAGATGCCCAGCCGCTTCATCGACGAATTGCCGCAAGCCCATGTCGAGGTGCTGACACCACCCGGCCTGATGGGCGGCGGCTATGGCGCGGCAGCGCCGGGGTTTGGCAGCGGCCACGGTTCGGCGCTGGAAGAGCGGGTGTCGAAGGCCGATGTCTACAACTCTCCCGGCTGGCGCCGGTTGCAGGAGCGGCAGGGGATGCGGCCGGTCAGCCAGCCGCGCGAGGCGAAGAACGTGGTGATCGACCTGACCGCCGACAGCGCCTATTCGGTCGGCGACCGGGTGTTCCACACCAAGTTCGGCTATGGCAAGGTGACGGCGATCGAGGGCGACAAGCTGGATATCCGCTTCGACAAGACCGGCGACAAGAAGATCGTCGCGCGCTTCGTCATGCCCGCCGACCTGGCCGACGAGATCCCGTTCTGACGGGGCAGGACCAAGAATTCTCGGGAATCCTTGCAGATTGTTTCGAAGATATCCTGCCCTTACCCCCGGCGTCGCGCCGCCAGCCGCTCCAGCGCGACCATCGCCAGCCCCGCCAGAAGCCCCCAGAAGGCCGCGCCCACGCCCAGGAACGGCACGCCGGCGGCAGTGACACCCAGCGTCAGCACCGCGGCAAAGCGCTGCTCGGGCACCGCCATCGCCGTCGCCAGCGCCCCGGTCAGCGCGCCCAGCAGCGCCAGCGCCACCAGCGCCACCATCACTTGCGGCGGCAAGGCCGCCAGCAGCAGCAGGATGGCGGGCGAGCCTAGCCCCAGCAGCACCCAGAAGCCGGCATAGGCCAGCCCCACCTTCCAGCGCTGCTCCCGGTCCGGATGCACATCTGGCCCCAGGCAGATCGCCGCCGTGATCGCCGCCATGCTGACGGTATGCGCCCCGAACAGCGCCGTCAGTGCCGATATGCCGCCGGTCAGCCCCAGCGCCGACCGAACCGGCGGCTCATACCCCGCCGCGCGCATGGTGGCGAAGCCCGGCAGGTTCTGCGACGCCATGGTGACCAGATAAAGCGGCAGCGCCAGCCCGATGATGCTGCCACCGTCGAAGGCCGGCGCGATGAAGCTCAGCCGGGGCAGGGGCAGCGCCAGCGCGGGCCAGTCGGCAAATCCCAGCGCGAAGGCCAGTGCGACCCCGCAGGCCAGCGCGGCAATCACCGCCACCGCCGGATTCGCCAGCCGCACCAGCGCAAAGACCGCCAGCATCGGCAGCACCAGCGCCGGCGCCGCCTCGGCGGCCGCCGCGCCCTTCAGCACGAAGGGAAGCAGCACGCCCGCCAGCATCCCCCCCGCGATTCCGTCGGGGATCAGCGCCACCGCCCGCCCGAGGGGCCGGATCGCCCCGGTCGCCGCGATCAGCAGGCCCGCGACGACAAAGGCCCCGACCGCCTGCGGCATCGTCAGGCCCGAGGTCGCCGCCACCAGCGCCGCCCCCGGCGTCGACCAGGCCAGCACCACCGGCACCCGGTGCCAACTGGACAGCAGCGCCGATCCGGCCGCCTTGCCCAGGCACACCGCCAGCACCCAGCTGGCCGTCTGCGCCGCATCCGCGCCCACCGCCGCCGCCGCGGCCAGCACCAGCGCGATGGTCGAGCCATAGCCCACGAGTGCGGCCACGAAAGCCGCCGAGATCAGGGAAGCGCGCATGAATTCTCCGTCCTTGCGGGCGGACTATCGGTGGCGATGCGGGGAAAGGGAAGGGGTGCGGCGGCAGCCTCGGGGAGGAGGAGAGGCGCCGCCGCGGGTTCCGTCGGCCCGAGGGAGGAGGAGAGGGCCGCCGAAATCGTCTGTCCTTTGCGGCGGGAGGGGGGCCACGTTCCAGTGGCCCGAGGGGGGGCGGGGGCCTGAAAACTGCGGCGCCGCCGAGGGAGGAGAGGCAGCGCCGCCTTTGCCATGGACCCCGAGGGAGGAGGAGAGGGGCCCGAGCAAGAAACCTCAGTTGCCGTAGGCCGCCTCATGGGCGACGCGGGCGATGTCTGAACGCGACAGGCCCAGATCGGCCAGCTCGCGGTCGTTCAGCTGCGAAAGCTCGGTCAGCGTGCGGGAATAAAGCCCGCGCTGCGCCATCGCCGTCTTCAGCCGGGCCAGAAGGCCGGTGAACAGGCCCTGGCTGCGGGCCGGGGCGGTGCGGGTGGTGGTGATAAAAGCCATGTTTTTCTTGCCTCTGGATCGTTGCTGCGGACGTTCTGTCCTGCTGTTGAGGCTAACATGGGGTATTTGCTGCGACTGCACAATGACCGGCATTCGCAATGCTGCCATGCAGCATCCGCATGCCTGATGATCACGAATTCGTCATGTTTACCAATGCCTTTGATGAAAATTTGAACGATTGGTCAAGCAGGTCTTGTCCTTTGCCCAAAACCTGACGACCTTGATCGGGAAAGTGGCGGAGGATGGATCATGACGGTAACGCGCGAGACGGTTCTGGCGGCTCTGGACGGGGTCGCGCTGCCGGGCGGCGGCACGCTGGTGTCGCGCGACCTGATTCGCGCCTTGCAGGTCGACGAGGGGCCGCAAGGCGCCACCATCCGCTTCGTGATCGAGGCTGCGACGCCTGACGACGCCCGCGCGCTGGCCCCGGCGCAAGCCCTGGCCGAGGCGGCGCTGAAGGCACTTTCGGGTGTGGCGCAGGTGCAGGCGGTGATGACGGCGCACGGACCCGCAAAGAAGGAGCCGGCCCCCAGCCTGAAGATCGGCGGCCATCCGACGCCGCAGGCGGCCGGGCCGCAGAAGGTGTCGGGTGTGGCGCGGATCCTGGCGGTGGCCAGCGGCAAGGGTGGTGTGGGCAAATCCACCGTGTCGTCAAATCTGGCCGTGGCATTGGCGCGGCAGGGCCGGCGCGTGGGTCTGCTGGATGCCGATATCCATGGCCCCAGCCAGGCCAAGATGATGGGCGTCAGCGCCCGCCCGCAAAGCCCCGATGGCAAGATCATCGAGCCGGTCGAGGCGCATGGCGTCAAGATGATGTCGCTGGGGCTGATGCTGAAAGAGGGCGAGGCGGTGATCTGGCGCGGCCCGATGCTGATGGGCGCGTTGCAGCAGCTTCTGGGCCAGGTCAACTGGGGCACGCTGGATGTGCTCGTCGTCGATCTGCCCCCCGGCACCGGCGATGTGCAACTGACGCTTTGCCAGCGCACGCAACTGACCGGCGCGCTGGTGGTGTCGACCCCGCAGGACGTGGCGCTTCTGGATGCGCGCAAGGCTCTGGACATGTTCGCCAAGCTGAAGACCCCGGTCCTGGGCCTGATCGAGAACATGTCGACCTATATCTGCCCGAATTGCGGGCATGAGGCGCATATCTTCGGCCATGGCGGCGTCGCGGCCGAGGCGGCGAAGCTTGACCTGCCGTTCCTGGGAGAGTTGCCACTGGCGCTTGAGGTGCGGCAGGCGGGTGATGCCGGCACCCCGATCGCGGCCGGTGACGGCCCGCATGCCGAGGCCTATGCCCGGCTGGCGCAACGGCTGGTCGCCGGTGGCATGGCCTGACGGCGACGACCGTTCTGCAAGGCGCGTCCCGCGCCTTCGGCTTGTCCTCGCGTCGGGCGCGGGAAGACGGCGGAAAGCCCCGAAGTGCCTGCCCCGCCCGTCAGCAGTGCGGGCCATGGGATGGCGCGGGACAGGTCCGAAGGCGAATCACAGGACACGGGATTTCACGGGACTGGTTCTGATTCCTGCCCGCCGATGGCTTGATTCACCGCTCTGAACCGGTTTTTTCCGTGGCTGCGGCGCCCATATTCCGGTAATCTTCGAAAAAATTTGGGATGGTGCGGGAAATAATCGTTCTCTCCCGACGCCACTACATATAGCGGCTCACCTTGCCGTGATCCCAATGGATAGCTTCGTGATCGGTCAAATCGACACAAGATGCTGCTTTGCGACCCTCTTCCGCACAACATCTCGGGGATCCGCGCCCAAAAAATCCCTTGCTATCCCATAGGCTCCCATGTCATCCCTTTCTTACGGAAGATGGAACGGGCAGAACAAAACGCAGGGGCAGCGACAGACCCCGAACAAGGCGAAAAAAGGCAGCTTCATACAGGCAGCCCCTTTCATCGGAAGACAGAGATCCGGCGCGCGAGCGAGCAGACATCTCCCCCAGGTGGCGCGCGTAGCTGGACGCCCAGCGATGGGACAGCGGCGGATCGGGTAGTGGCAGCAACCCGATCCGCCCATTTCCATTTCAAGGGCATGTGAAACGAGTTTTGGCAGAGGCCACGGGACAGATGTCTGAGGCGTTCAGAGGCGAATTCTACCAGAAGGTAGACCAGAAGGCGCGGGTCTCGATTCCCGCCGCCTTTCGCCGCATCCTGGATGCCGACGACCCGCAGAAGGGCGAAAAGAACGGCACCCGGCTCTACATGGTCTATGGCGGCAAGACGCGCCGTTTCGTCGAATGCTATTCCAAGGCCGGCGCCGATGCGCTGGCGGCCCGGATCGAGGGCATGGACCTGGGCTCCGCCGAACGCGACCGCGCCGAACGCGACCTGATCAGCCGCAGCGTGATGGTCGAGATCGAGCCGGACGGCCGCATCGTCCTGCCGCCCAAGGTGCGCGAGAAGATGGGCTTTCTGGGCGAGGACCTGTCTTCGGGTGGCGAAGCCGCTTTTGCGGGCTTCACCAACCGTTTCAAGCTTTATCGCCGCGAAGTCTACGAGGCCGAACTGGCCGATGACGACGAGGACGACACCGATCCGCTGACCCTTGTGGGCCGCGCCCGCCGCAGCGGGTAAGGCGATGTCCGCCGCTGCCATGGCCCCCCCGAACGATCCCCACACGCCGGTCCTGCTGGCGCCGCTCCTGAAGGCTGTCGCCCCCGTCCGGGGGCTTTGGCTTGACGGCACTTTCGGGGCAGGGGGCTATACACGCGGTCTGTTGCAGGCGGGCGCCGACCGGGTGATCGGCATCGACCGCGACCCGATGGCACATCAGCTGGCCGCGGCATGGGTCGCCAACCAGGCCGGCAAGGTGGTGCTGAAGCCGGGTACCTTTTCCGCGCTCGATACCCTGGCCGGAGAGCCGCTTGACGGCGTGGTCCTTGACCTCGGCGTGTCGTCGATGCAGATCGACCAGGCCGAACGCGGGTTTTCCTTCCAGAAGGAAGGCCCCCTCGACATGCGGATGAGCCAGGATGGCCCCTCTGCCGCCGATCTGGTCAACACCGCCTCGGAAGCCGAGATCGCCGACATCCTTTACCTCTATGGCGAGGAACGCGCCTCGCGCCGCATCGCGCGGGCCATCGTCGAGGCCCGCGCCGCCGCGCCGATCACCACCACCCTGCGGCTGGCCGAGATCGTCGCCCGCCAGTTGCCGCGCCCCAAGCCCGGCCAAAGCCACCCGGCGACCCGCAGCTTTCAGGCCATCCGCATCGCCGTGAACGCCGAGTTCACCGAACTGGCCGAAGGGCTGGCCGCCGCCGAGCGCGCGTTGAAGCCCGGCGGCAAGCTGGCCGTCGTCAGCTTTCACAGCCTCGAGGACCGCATCGTCAAGCGGTTCTTCCAGCTTGCCTCGGGGCAGGAGGCGAACGCCAACCGCTACGCCCCCGCCACCAGCCAGGCCACGCCCCGCTTCACGCTGGAGCCGCGCAAGGCGATCGGCCCCGATGCCACCGAACTGGCCGCCAACCCGCGCGCCCGCAGCGCCAAGCTGCGGGTCGGCATCCGCACCGATGCCCCCGCCAAAGCCATTGCGCCCGCCGATCTGGGCCTTCCCACCTTCAGCCGCAAAGGACGCCGCTGACATGCGCCCCGTGCTCTATGTCCTGACCTTTCTTGCCGTGATCGCGCTGGGCTTCTGGGCCTACCGCGAGAACTACGCCACCCAGGCCAGTCTGCGCGACGTGCGCCATCTGCAAGGCGAGATCGCCAACCTGCGCGAGGCGCTGTCGGTGCAGCGGGCCGAATGGGCCTATCTCAACCGCCCCGACCGCTTGCGCGAACTGGCCGGGCTGAACTTCGACCGCCTCGGCCTTCTGCCGATGGAGCCGGGGCAATTCGGCACCGCCGCGCAGGTTGCCTATCCGGTGCCGGAAATTCCCGCCATCATCGGCCCGGTCGATGTGATCGGCGATATCAGCGCCGTCGAGGATACCGCCGCCGATCAGGCCGAAACCATCGCCGCACAGGCGGCGGAACAGGGGCTATGACCATGCGCACACCGCTTCGCCCGCTTGCCCGCATCCTGAAGGCCCGCGCCCATGGCGAGAACCCCGACCTGATCGAGCGCGAGAACCTCGCCCGCCGCCACGAGGCGATGCGCGAGCGCACCCATTCCCGCGCCGCCGCCCGGCTGGGCCTGCTGGCGGTGGCCTTCGGGGCGTTCTACCTGACCATCGGCATACGCATGGGCCATCTGGCGGCCTCCGAGCCGAGCGAGCCGGTGGCCTCGGCACCCGGCGCGGAAATCGTGGCGCAGCGCGCCGACATCACTGACCGCAACGGCCGGATCCTGGCCACCAACATGACCACGCAGGCGCTCTATGCCCACCCCAAGGTCATGGTGGACCCCAAGGGGTCTGCGCAGAAGCTGGCCGCGATCTTCCCCGAACTGGACGCCGCCGTGCTTGAACGCCGCTTCACCGACGGCCGCAGCTTCATCTGGATCCGCAAGGTGCTGTCGCCCGAACAGGTGCAGCTGGTGCATGAGATCGGCGACCCCGGCCTGCTGTTCGGCCCGCGCGAGATGCGGCTTTACCCCAACGGCACGCTGGCCGCGCATGTCCTTGGCGGCTATGCCTTCGGCGCCGAGGGCGTGCATTCGGCCGAGGTGATCGGCACCGCCGGCATCGAGAAAGCCATGGACGCCCGCCTGCGCGACCCCGCGCAGGGCGGCGAGCCGTTGACCCTGTCGATCGACCTGACCGTGCAAGCCACGGTCGAAGAGCTTCTGGGCGCCGCCATCACTGCGCTGAATGCCAAAGGTGGCGCCGTCATCATGATGGACGTGCGCAGCGGCGAGATCATCGCGATGGCCTCGGCCCCCACCTTCGACCCCAACGACCGCCCGGTCCCCCTAGTGTCGAAGGATGCCGAAGCCTCGGACAGCCCCTTGTTCAATCGCGCGGTGCAGGGGGTCTATGAACTTGGCTCCACCTTCAAGATTTTCGCCGTGGCGCAGGCGATGGAACTGGGGCTGGTGAACCCGCAGACCATGGTCGATGCCAATGCGCCGATGATCTGGGGCAAGCACAAGATCAAGGAGTTCGAGGGCCACAACTACGGCCCGCTGCTCTCGGTCACCGATGTCATCACCAAGTCGTCGAACGTCGGCACCGCGCATATCGCGCTGATGATCGGGCCGTTGCGCCAGCAGGCTTTTCTCAAGTCGCTGGGCCTGTTCGACCCCACCCCGCTGGAGCTGATCGAAGCGCCCGGCGCAAAGCCCCTGATCCCCCGCAAGTGGCCGGAAATCGTTACCATAACAACATCTTACGGTCACGGCATGTCGGCCAGCCCGATGCATCTCGCCGCCGCCTATGCGGCCATCGCCAACGGTGGCATCTACGTCAAACCGACGCTGCTGAAGCAATCCGGCCCGGCCAGGGGCACCCGCGTGATGTCCGAAGAGGTGGCGCGCGAATCGCGCAAGATGCTGCGACGGGTGGTCACCGACGGCACCGCCTCGCTTGGCGAAGTGCCGGGCTACGAGGTCGCGGGCAAGACCGGCACCGCCGACAAGCCGAAGAAATCCGGCGGCTACTACAAGGACAAGGTGATCAACACCTTCGCCGCGATGTTCCCCGCCTCGGACCCGCGCTATGTGCTGATCGTGACGCTGGACGAGCCGGTCGATACCTCGGGGCCGAAGCCCAAGCGCACGGCGGGCTGGACCTCGGTCCCGGTCGCGGCCGAGATGATCCGCCGGATCGCCCCGATCTTGGGCCTGCGACCGCAACTTGAACTTCCCGACCGTTCCACGCTAACAGCCGCTGGCAACTGATCGGGGGCGGGCATGGCGGGTGAAAAGCGGCTGTCGGAACTGGGGCTGAAGGCAAGGCAGGGGCGCGACCCGGCGCTGTCCGGGCTGACCCTCGACAGCCGCGCGGCGCGTCCCGGCACGCTCTTTGCCGCGCTTCCCGGCAGCACCCGCCACGGCGCCGATTTCATCGCCACCGCGCTGGAACTGGGCGCGGCGGCGATCCTGACCGACCCGATGGGCGCGATCATCGCCTCCGAAGCCCTCGGCCGCTCCGACGCCGCCCTCGTCGTCGCCGACGACCCGCGTGAGGCGCTGGCCTATGCCGCCGCCCTGTGGTTCGCCGCGCAGCCCGAAACCATGGTCGCCGTCACCGGCACCAACGGCAAGACCTCCGTGGCCACCTTCACCCGCCAGATCTGGGCCGCGCTGGGGCACGAGGCGATCAACATCGGCACCACCGGCATCGAAGGCGCCTGGGCCGCGCCGTCGTCGCACACCACGCCGGACCAGATCACCCTGCACCGGATGCTGTCGCAGGCCGCCGCCGCCGGTGTCACCCACGCGGCGATGGAGGCCTCTTCCCACGGCCTCGACCAGCGCCGGCTTGAAGGTGTCCGGCTCAAGGCAGCGGGCTTCACCAACCTGACCCAGGACCACCTGGATTATCACCACACGATGGAGGCCTATCTCGCCGCCAAGATCGGGCTTTTCACCCGGCTCTTGCCCGAGGACGGCGCGGCGGTGGTCAACCTCGACGGCGCGCATGGCTCCGACATCGCCGAGATCGCGCTGACCCGCGGCCTCAGCCTCCTGACCACCGGCACCGGGCAGGGCGCCGACCTGCAGATTGCCGCGATCCGCCCCGACGCCACAGGGCAGGAGGTGCGCTACCTCTGGCAGGGCCGCGCCTTCCAGACCCGGCTCAACCTGATCGGCGCCTTCCAGGCCGAAAACGTCGCCCTCGCCGCAGGCCTTGCCATCGCCGCGGGCGACCTGCCCGAGGCGGTCCTCGCCACGCTGCCCCGCCTGACCGGAGTGCGCGGCCGGATGCAGCTGGCCGCCACAAGGGCCAACGGCGCCTCGGTGTTCGTCGATTACGCCCATACCCCCGACGCCGTCGCCACCGCGCTCACGGCGCTGCGCCCGCATGTCATGGGCCGGCTGGTCATCGCCTTCGGCGCCGGCGGCGACCGCGACACCTCCAAGCGGCCGCTGATGGGCGCTGCCGCCGCCGCCCATGCCGACGTCCTCTTCGTCACCGACGACAACCCGCGCGGCGAAGACCCCGCCGCCATCCGTGCCGCCATCCTGACAGCCTGTCCCGAGGCCAACGAGGTCGGCGACCGCGCCGAGGCCATCCTGCGCGCCGTCGATGCGCTGCAACCCGGCGACGCGCTTCTGATCGCCGGCAAGGGCCACGAGACCGGCCAGGTCATCAACGGCGATGTTTTCCCCTTTGACGATGTCGAACAGGCCTCTATCGCCGTCGCAGCCCTTGACGGAGTGATCTGACGTGACCGAAAGCCCCTTCATCTTGGCCCAAATACTCTCGGGGGGCGCCGAAGGCGGGGGGCAGACAGCCCCCCTCGACGGTCCGGCCAGGATCGCCGCATGACGCTCTGGACCGCCACCGAGGCCGCAAAGGCCACCCAAGGCCGCGCCACTGCCGACTGGCAGGCGACCGGCGTCTCGATCGACACCCGCACCCTGCGGCCCGGTGACCTCTTCGTGGCGCTGGCCGACACCCGCGACGGCCATGACTTCGTCGCCCAGGCCCTTGAAAAGGGTGCCGCTTCCGCGATGGTCAGCCGCATTCCCGACGGCCTTCCGCCCGGCGCTTCGCTTCTTGTCGTGGACGACGTGCTCAAGGCGCTGGAACGCCTCGGCGCCGCCGGCCGTGCCCGTGCAAAGGCCCGCGTCGTCGGCGTCACCGGCTCGGTCGGCAAGACCTCGACCAAGGAGATGCTGCGCGCCATTCTCTCCGGTCAGGGAAAGGTCCACGCCGCCGAGGCCAGCTACAACAACCACTGGGGCGTGCCGCTGACCCTTGCCCGGATGCCCGCCGATGCCGATTTCGCGGTGATCGAGATCGGCATGTCCAACCCCGGCGAGATCGAACCGCTTGCCCGCCTGTCGCGGCTGCATGTCGCCATGATCACCACCGTCGCCGCCGCGCATCTCGAGGCCTTCGCCTCGGTCGAGGCCATCGCCGATGAAAAGGCGGCGATCTTCGCCGGACTCGTGCCCGGCGGCACCGCCATCGTGAACGCCGACCTGCCCGTCAGCAGCATCCTTCTCGACGCCGCACGCGCCGCGGGCGCGCGGCCCGTCAGCTTTGGCGCCAGCCCCGGCGCGGACTGGCAGCTGACCGAGGCGGTGATCCGCGACGACACCACCGTCGTGCGCGCCACCGCGACCGGCAGCGCCTTCCTCTTCAAGGTCGCCACCCCCGGCCGCCACTTCGCGCTGAACGCCTTGGGTGCGCTGGCCGCCGCCACCGCCCTTGGTGCCGATCCGGTGATCTCGGCGCATGACATCGGCCGCTGGACCCCGCCGACGGGGCGCGGCACGCGCGAGCGGATCCAGCTCGATATCGTCGAGGAAACCTTCTTCGACCTGATCGACGATGCCTTCAACTCCAACCCCGCCTCGCTGGCCGCCAGCCTTGATGTGCTGATCGCCGCGCGTCCCACCGACGGCATCGGCCGGGTCGGCAACGGCCGCCGCATCGCCATTCTCGGCGACATGCTGGAGCTGGGCCCGACCGAGCTGGACCTGCACCGCGCCATCGCCCGCCATCCCGGCCTTGCCGCCATCGCCACCATCCATTGCGTCGGCCCGAGGATGCAGGCGCTGTGGGAGGCGCTGCCGCGCGGCCAGCGCGGCGTATGGGTGCAGACCGCCGCCGAACTGGCCGCCCGCGTGCGCCCGCTGTTCGACGCGGGCGATATCGTGCTTGTGAAGGGATCGAAGGGGTCGAAGGTCAGCCTCGTCGTTGACGGATTGCGCAAAATGGGCCAGAGAGCCGCCCCATCAGAAGGGACCGAGTGAATGCTGTACTGGCTGGCGGATCTGTCGCCCGATGGGGGTTTCTTCAACCTTTTCCGCTATATCACCTTCCGCGCCGGGGGCGCCTTCGCCACCGCGCTGCTGTTCGGCTTCATCTTCGGCCGGCCGCTGATCGATCTGCTGCGCCGCAAGCAGGGCAAGGGCCAGCCGATCCGCGACGATGGCCCGCAAAGCCATTTCTCCAAGGCCGGCACGCCGACCATGGGGGGCTTGCTGATCCTGTCGGCGCTGATGGTCTCGACGCTGCTCTGGGCGCGGCTCGACATTGCCTATGTCTGGATCGTGGTGCTGGTGACGCTGGGCTTCGGCATCATCGGTTTTGCCGACGACTACGCCAAGGTGACCAGGCAGAACACCAAGGGCGTGTCATCGCGCGTGCGGTTCTTTCTGGGGCTGGTGATCGCTGGCCTTGCCGCCTATGCCGCGGCGCGCTTTCACCCCGAGGCGCTGACCGACCGGCTGGCCTTTCCGTTCTTCAAGGACGCCCTGCTGAACCTCGGCTGGTTCTTCGTGCCCTTCGGCATGGTGGTGATCGTCGGCTCTGCCAATGCGGTGAACCTGACCGACGGGCTTGACGGGCTGGCCATCATGCCGGTGCTGATCGCGGGCGGGACGCTGGGGATCATCGCCTATGTCGTCGGCTCCTCGGCCATCGCCAACGACCTTGGCGTCCACTCCGTCCCCGGCACCGCCGAGTTCCTGGTCTTCGCCGCCGCCCTTCGGCGGTGGCCTGGGTTCCTGTGGTACAACGCCCCCGCCGCCGTCTTCATGGGCGACACCGGCTCGCTGGCCCTGGGCGGCGCCCTCGGCGCCATCGCCGTCTGCATCAAGCACGAGATCGTCCTGGCCATCGTCGGCGGGTTGTTCGTGGTCGAGGCCCTCAGCGTGATCATCCAGGTTCTCTACTACAAACGCACCAAGAAACGCATCTTCCTGATGGCCCCCATCCACCACCATTTCGAGAAAAAAGGCTGGGCCGAGCCGCAAATCGTGATCCGCTTCTGGATCATCTCCCTCATCCTCGCGATGATCGGCCTGGCCACGCTGAAGGTGCGGTAAAAGGCTCCCCGACCCCGCCCACGCCAACCCCGTAGAGGCGGGGCCTAGCTCAACTTCCCCACTTCCCTAAGTGCGTCATATAGATAGATTGATCGGGAACCCTCTGGGAAGGTTGATGATGGATTTCCTTATCAAGTATCAATCTGAAATTGGGCTGGCGGCTGCCCTCATCGCGATATTTCTCTTCCTTTTTGGATTTTTCCGCTGGCTCGTTCTCCGCAATAAGCCACTCAAAATCGAAGTCGCGAACCCCGAAGCCTTGACCCCACCACCCCGCGCCAATCTCATCGAAATGACCCAGCGCGAATTTATTGCTCTGACCAAAGAATGGCGCGATCAGGCCTATGCGGAGCGAGACAAGGCCCACGGTGCCGAACGCGCGGCGCTTGAAGAAAAATCGCCGACCTGAACCGCCAACTCGCAAACCCGGAAGAGGCATTGGCCCAACTCCACGCCAAAATCCTCAGACTCGAAGAAACCCTCGACAGCCTTGGCAATAATATCACAGCGACCGCATCACCGCCGCCAAAGCTGCGATGGAACAGGGCGACTTCTCCTCGCCGATGCTCTCTTCGCCGAGGTCGAAGCCCGCGAAGAAGCAGCCCGTCAAAACACCGCCCGCGCCGCCTTCGGACGCGGTGAAATCGCGAAGCCGAAGTCCGCTGGCGACGCCGCCAAACACTACGCCCGCGCCGCCACCCTCGCGCCAGATTTTGACCGCCTCTGCAAAGCCACACCACTTCGCCATAAACGCAGGCCGATACGACCAAGCCGACCACTTTGCCACTGATCTGGTCGCCATCGCGCGCGCATCGCAAACCCCGGAAACCTCTCGCGCGCCCTCGACAGGCGGGCGACAGTCTTCTCAAGGACTGCGGCAGAGGTCTTGTTCTCCGAAGCCCTCGACATTGGTCCGTCACGCTTGGCGAGGGCATCCGGCCCATGCCAACCGCCTCAACAACCTCGCCCTCGTGGTTGAGGCGCAGGGACGGTATCCCGAGGCCGAGGGCCTTTTCCGTCAAGCCTCGACATTGGTCGCGTCACGATTGGCGAGGGCATCCGGCCTACCACCCGCCTCAACAACCTCGCACTCGTGGTTGACGCACAGGGTAGGCATGCCGAGGCCGAGGGGCCTTTTCCGCCAAGCTCTAGACATTGACCGCGCCACGATTGGCGAGGGGCATCCGGCCTATGCCATCCACCTCAACAACCTCGCAGGCGTGGTTCCAGGCGCAGGGTCGGTATCCCGAGGCCGAGGGCCTTTTCCGCCAAGCCCTCGACATTGACCGCGACACGCTTGGCGAGGGGCATCCGTCTACGCCACCCGCCTCAACAACCTTCGCACTCGTGGTTCGGGCGCAGGGTCGGTATCCTGAGGCCGAAGGTCTATACCGTCAAGCCCTAGACATTGCCCGCGTCACGCTTGGCGAGGGGCATCCGGCCTATGCCACCCGCCTCAACAACCTCGCAGGCGTGGTTCTGGCGCAGGGTCGGTATCCCGGGCCGAGGACCTTTACCGCCAAACCCTCGACATTGACCGCGCGACGCTTGGCGAGGGGCATCCTGAGTATGCCATGCACCTTGGCAACCTCGGCTCCTGCCTTGCCGCCCAAGCAAGCCACGAAACCCGCCCCCTCCTGACCCAAGCCCTCACCATCTTCCGCGCCACCCTTCCCGCCGACCACCCGCACATCACCTGAAACCCTCAACCGCATCGCCAACCTCCCCACCCCCTAGCCCCCCCGCATCATCCCCGCTAAACACCTCCCCATGGCCCCCGATCAAATCAGCCTCTTCGCCCTCTTCCTTGTCCTCTTCGGCCTCCTCATCTGGGGCCGCATCCGCTATGACCTTGTCGCCTTCGCGGCCCTCCTCGTCGCCGTCGCCGCGGGCCTGATCGCGCCTTATGACGCCTTCCACGGCTTTGGCCACCCCGCCGTCGTCATCATCGCCCCTCGTCCTCATCGTCTCCCGCGCCCTGATGAACTCCGGCGCGGTCGAGCTGATCGCCAAGGCCATCTCGGCGCCAAACCGCACACTGCCCCCCCATATCGCCATCATGGCCGTCGTCGGTGCGGCCCTTTCCGCCGTCATCAACAACGTCGCCGCCCTGGCCCTGCTGATGACGCTGGACATCGACGCCGCCCGCAAGGCCAAGCGCGCCATCTCGCTGTCGCTGATGCCGCTTTCGTTCGCCACCATCCTTGGCGGCATGATCACCCTGATCGGCACCCCCCCCAACATCGTCATCGCCCAATACCGCGAGGACGCCCTCGGCGCCCCCTTCGGGATGTTCGATTTCGCCCCCGTCGGCCTTGTCGTTTCCCTCGTCGGCATCGCCTATGTCGCTCTCTTCGGCTGGCGCCTGATCCCCGCCCGCCCCGACACCGCCGGCACCGACGACTCAGACATCTACGTCGCCGAGGCTGAAATCACCGAAGGCAAAGCTGCCGATGGCGTCCTGGTCTCCGACCTCTACCCCCTTGCCAATGAGCACGACATCACCATCCTCGGCCTTGTCCGCAACCACCGCCGCCTCCCCGGCTTCTCCCGCCAGGTCGAGACCCGCGCCAAAGATGCCCTCATCCTCGAGGGCAACCCCAAGCAGATCGAGGCCTTCCTTGGCGCCGCCGGCCTCACCACCGTCCTCGGCGATACCCACGGCGGGCTTCTGGGCAAACAGATGAGCCTGATCGAGGCCATCGTCCCCGACACCTCCCGCCTCGTCGGCCGCTCCACCCAGACCATGCGCCTGCCCGAACGCCAGGGCGTCATGCTGATGGGCGTCTCGCGGCAAGGCGAACGCTTCCGCGACCGCGTCCGCAAGCTGGAGATCCGCGCCGGCGACGTCCTCCTCCTCGCCGGCCCCGATAGCCGCCTGGAAACCGCCACCACCTGGCTTGGCGTGCTGCCGCTCGCCAACCGCAAGACCGACGTGATCCAGCGCGCCAAGGCCTTCGCCGCCATCGCCATCTTCGCCGCCGCCATCGCGCTCTCGGTCATGGGCCTGCTGCCACTGGCCATAGGCCTCGGCATGGCCGTCGTCGCCTATGTCGCCATGGGCCTCGTCGGCGGCCCGGATTTCTACGAACTGATCGAGTGGAAGGTCATCGTCCTCCTCGCCTGCCTCATCCCATTGGGCGCCGCGTTGGAGACCTCCGGCGCCACCCAGCTGATCGCCGAACGCCTCGTCGCCGGCACCCAGGGGTTGCCCGCCTGGGCCATCCTCGCCGTCCTTATGGCCATCACCATGACGCTGTCGGATTTCCTCAACAACGTCGCCACCGCGCTGATCGCCGCCCCCATCGGCATCTCCGTCGCGCAAAGCCTTGGCGCCAACCCCGACGCCTTCCTGATGGGCGTGGCCGTCGCCGCCTCCTGCGCCTTCCTCACCCCGATCGGGCACAAGAACAACACCATCATCATGGGGCCTGGCAACTACCACTTCGGCGATTACTGGCGCATGGGCCTGATCCTGGAACTGATCGTCCTCGCGGTCTCCGTCCCCGCCATCGCGTTCTTCTGGCCGCTCTTTCCGTGAAGGAAGCCGACCTCTACGCGCCTTTGAAGGCCTATCTCGAAGCCCAGGGCTACACCGTCAAATCCGAGATCGGCCCCGCCGACATCATGGCCCAGCGCGGCGAAGACCCACCCGTGATCGTCGAGATGAAAACCGCCCTCAACCTCTCGCTCATCCTGCAAGGCGTCGCCCGCCAATCCCTCTTCGCCGATGTCTACCTCGCCGTCCCGCAGCCGCCGAAATGGACGCACCGCTACAAGGACCTCACCGCCCTTTTGCGCCGCCTCGGCCTCGGCCTCCTCACCGTCAAGGGCACGCACGTCGAGGCCCACCTCGATCCGGCCCCCTATGCCCCCCGCCTCAACCCCACCCGCGCCGGCCGTCTGCTGCGCGAATTCCAGCGCCGGGTCGGCGACCCCAACACCGGCGGCACCACCCGCGTCAAACGCATGACCGCCTACCGCCAGGACGCCATCCGCCTCGCCACCGCCCTGCGCGATGCCCCCGCCAGCCCCGCCGCACTTGCCAAATCCCTGCAAATCCCCAAGGCCCGCGCCATCCTGTCAGACGACCACTACGGCTGGTTCGAACGCATCGCCCGCGGCACCTACGCCCTGACGCCCAAGGGCCATCAGGCCCTCATATGGGCGTTGTTGCAGAACTCTGACTGCCAAGGATTCACATCGTGAATCCATGCGGTTAGACGGGGTGGATGAGCAAGCCATCGCCCGCCCGCTACCGCACGACGAACTGGTCCAGCTACAACGTGGCGCCAAGGAAGCGCGGGTCGCTGTTGATGCGTTGCCCGGCAACGCATGCCTGCATGCGTGAGAGGGTGGCTGGACAATGACATGACCTGGCTCGCGCCGCATGACGGGAGCCCTGGCCGCCCTGCGGTGTTCTCTGATGCTGCGATCCGGTTTTGCCTGACGATCAAGTCCTGTCCAAACTGCCGCTCAGGCAGACGACAGGCATGGTGGCCAGCATGCTGGGTTTGGCGAACCTCGATTGGACGGTGCCGGACTATTCGACCTTGTGCCGGCGGCAGAAGACACCGGCCGTCCAGATCCTTGCAGGCGCGCCAACGGCCCTCTCAATCTGCTGGTGGACAGCACCGGATCAAGTTCTCGGCGGTGGCGCCCTCTCGTGGTTTGCCAGCAAACCGTGAGAGGGGGCGCAAGGTGCATCTGGCCATGGATACGGCCACGTCTGACATCCGGGCGGTAGAGTTCACCCCCAGCAGCGACGGTGACAGCCCGGTGCTGCCGGAACTGCTGGATCAGATCCCCGAAGGTGAAGAGATCGGCACCGTGACCGCTGATGGCGCCTATGACACCCGTCGCTGCCACACGGCCATCATCGACCACCGGGCCACCGCAATCATCCCCATCCGCAAGAACGGCCGGCCCTGGAAAGAAGATTGCCCGGCGGCAACGGCCAGGAACGAAACGCTACGGGCCACAAGGCACCATGGCCAGGCATTCCGGAAACGCTGGACCGGATATCACGTATGAAGTCGGATCGAGGCACTCGGCACCGCCGAGATCCTGCGCGTGAGCTAAACCCAAAGGGAAAAGGCGAAGTCACGCTTGACGCGGCAGTTCTGCAACAACGCCTCGCCCCTGTCGTCGCCTTCCTTCTGGGTGATGCCAGCCGCTACATGACCGGGCAGACGCTGATGGCCGATGGTGGCATCCTCAAGCCGCGATAGATCACCCCTCGATCAACCGCCGATAGGCCGCGACGACGGCCTGCCGCGTGGCGTCGGGCTGCGCGTCCACCGCATCGGCCAGACCGCGCAACTCGCGCCGCAACCCGTGGATCTGATCCAGCAGCGACAAGACCACCGGAACGGCATCTTCGGGCAGCGACATCTCCTTGCGCAGGTCGCAGACCAGCCGGATGCGCGCCACGTCCAGATCGTCAAAGACATCGCCTGCCGCACCCGCCGAGGGCCGGATCCAGCCCATGCTGACCCACAGCCGCAATTCGCGCAAGCTTACCCGCCGAACAGTTGCCACCACCTGACGTTCATCCAGCATCACAACCCCCTCCACAGCCCGGCGCGCGGGTCCGCCGCCACCTGATCGCGCCAGTCTTGCGCAATACGCTCCATCCTGGCGTCGACCTTGGCCGGGATCACGACTTTCAGCCGCACATACTGATCCCCGGCCACCCCGGTCGCGGGTGCGATCCCCCTGCCCTTCAACCGCAGCCGTTGACCTGTGGTCGCACCTTTGGGCACAGACATCGCGACCCGGCCCGACAGGGTCGGCACCTCGACCCTTGCGCCCAGAACGGCCTCGTCGAATCCGATCGGCAGCTCGACCTCGATATCGTTGCCATCGCGGGTAAAGACCGGATGCGCCAAGACGCTGATTTCGACATAGGCATCCCCCGCCGGGCCACCGCCGTGGCCCGGCTGCCCCTTGCCGCGCAGGCGAAGGGTCTGGCCATCGCGCACCCCTGCCGGAAGGGTCAGTTCGATGGCGCTGCCGTCCGGCAAGGGAATCGCGCGCTTCGCTCCGCGCGCGGCATCCATGAAATCCACCTCCAGATGATAGCGCAGATCGGGACCGCGCGCGGTATGGCCACCGCCACGCGCCGCCCCTGACCGCGCGCCGAACAGATCGGCAAAGACATCCGACATATCGGCAAAATCGCCGTAGCCGGCAGCCGAGTCATAGCGGCCGCGCGGATCGGACCCGGCGTGCTGATGGTAATACTGCCTCTGGGGCCGCTCCTGCCCGCTGGCGTCAATCTCGCCCGCGTCAAAGCGTTTGCGTCTTTCCGCATCGCCAATGATGTCATTGGCGGCGGCAACGGCCTGAAACGCGGCCTCTTTGGCCTTGTCGCCCGGATGCAGGTCCGGATGCAGCGATTTGGCCAGCTTGCGATAGGCCTTCTTGATTTCGGCCTGTGACGCATCCCTGGCCACGCCAAGAACCTTGTAGGGATCACTATCCATTCATCGCGACCTTTGCCTTGCCCGCTGCACCCTTGCGCAAATCCTGCGTGAGGTCGCGCAACGCCGCCTCGTCCAGGGTTTCGACCTCCAGCAATCGGCTGGCGGCCCTTTCAAGGATATCGCGATTGTCAGTCAGGATTTCCAGTGCCTGCTGCAACACCTCGCGCAACACTGTGCGCACGGCGGTGTCCATCGCATTGGCGGTCGCCTCGCTGTAATTGCGCTCTAGATAACCCGGTGGCCGGTCGCCCAGAAAGCTGCTCCGTTCCGTGTCGTAACTCACCCCGCCCAGTTCCGCGTCCATGCCGTAACGCGCCACCATCGACCGCGCGATATCAGTGGCCCGCGCCAGATCGTCGGCGGCCCCGGTCGACAGATGGCCAAACACCAACTGCTCGGCCGCGCGTCCGCCCATCAGCACCGCAATCTTGTCGCGCAACTCGGATTCCGTCATCAGGAAACGGTCCTCGGTCGGGCGCTGGATCGTGTAGCCCAGCGCCCCGATGCCGCGCGGAATGATCGACACCTTGTGGACCGCATCCATCCCCGGCAAGGCCAGCGACACCAGCGCATGGCCCATCTCGTGATACGCCACGATCTTGCGTTCGGCCGGGGTGATCGCCTCCAGATGCTGCGCCGCCGCGAGATTGGCAAAGCGGATTGCCTGAAAGAGTGGGGTGCGCCCGCCGCCATTGCGCCGGGTCAAGGCAGGCGCGCCCGCCTTGATATCGGGCACATCGCCTATGGCGATGGCAAGATCGTCTTCGGACCAGTCAAAATCCGAGATATCGGCGCCATGTTCAATCAAAAGCCGCACGGCCGAAAAGGCACTGCGGGCAAAGCACTGTCTTACCGGCGTTTCGCCGTAGCGCGACGGCGCATTCGGATCGGCCCCTTCGGCCAGCAGTCTGGTCAGGACACCCGGCAACTCGGCATCGGATGCGTCAAAACAGGCGCGGAGGAGGGCGAGATAGCCTTTCCAGGCCTCGTCGCTGTCGGGTGCGGG
Organism: Rhodobacter sp.; assembly: GCA_016704435.1. Taxonomy (GTDB): domain Bacteria; phylum Pseudomonadota; class Alphaproteobacteria; order Rhodobacterales; family Rhodobacteraceae; genus Pseudogemmobacter. The sequence continues at coordinate 107,813 of JADJAB010000003.1, forward strand.
AAGCTCTGCCAGACCCGGCTTTGCCAGATCCGCGTCCAGTTCTTCCATCTTGGCGAACATGTCGGCCATGCTGGCGTTCACCTTAGCAAGGGGGGCTTTGGGTTCTGCGTCCGGCATGGGGCACTTCGATGCTGGCTTTCGCGTCTGTCCGTAGCGGAGGTATCCGGCGGCTTCGCGGCTGGATCATGGAGAGTGCGGGGGGCGCAACGCAGGGAGCGGGCACAAGAAAACGGCGCACGGGTTGCCCCGCGCGCCCTTGTCCTGGTCAGATCGGGATCAGAAGCCCGATTTGATCAATTCGAACTCTTCGATCATCTTGGCGCGGCATTCCTGGGAAACCGGGGTCTGAGCCAGAAGCGTGGTCGTCACCGGGTCGATGTAGGAGGCCTTCAGCGTCTCGGCCGGAATCCCGGCCATGGCGGCGTCGTTTGCCAGGGCATAGCCGATCGCATCCAAGAGCGGCTGAGCCGAGGAATGCGCCAGAAGCGAGTTGATGAAGTCATAGGTCTTGTCTTCCGACCCCGGCTGATCCTTCATGTTCACAAAACCGCAGAACCAGGTCGTGGCCCCTTCCGCGGGCGAGCGGTTGAAGCCCACCGGGAAATCCTCGGCCATCAGGATCGCAACCGGGTCGTTCCACGACCAGGCCACCAGAATCTCGCCAGAGGCCATCAGCTGCGACAGCTCGGACGGGTCCGACCAGTAGGCGCGGACGTTCGGATGCACGGCGCGCAGCCAGTCGGCGGCGGCCTGGAACTGCTCATCCGTCACGTTGTCCCACGAGGTGACGCCGGTGGCCAGCAGGGCCAGAGACCAGACGTCATCGGTGTTGTCGGGCATCGAGATGCGGCCGGCATATTTCGGGTCGGTGAAGACCTGCAGCGTGGCCACATCGGCCTCGGGCACTTCGATGGTGTTGTAGGCGATGGCGGTATAGGCATAGTCCGTCGGCATGAACCAGACGCCCTGCTCATCAGTGAAGGCCTTGGTCATCCGCTCGGGTACATTGGCGAATTCCGGGATCTTCGAGACATCCCACGGTTCGATCAGCCCGGCGTCCTTGTAGCGCGGGAACGAGGCAGCGCAGGGATGCACGACATCGGCCTTGAAGCCGGACGAGACCTTCTGGAACGCCTCGTCATCATCGGCAAAGAAGATGTAGGACGGCTTCTGGCCGTTCTTGTCGACATAGGGCTGCAGCATGCCGTCGATTTCCCAGCCGGCCCAGTCGAGCACGGTCAGGTCTGGGTCGCCGGCATGGGCGGCGGTGCCGAGGGCAAGCGCTGTGGCAGCCCCGGCGAGGAGTTTGGCGAAACGGGTCATGGATGCTCCTTCAACGTCGGGCGCCCGGACTTCCCCAAGCCGGCCGCCAATGGTGGTGGCGCGAGGCTATGCGAGGTTCGGGGCGTCTCACAAGCCTGAATTGCAGTTCGTGCCTGTGCGGGCCGCTGGCAAAGCCGGTCCTTGCCCGTGCCGGGCTGCGGGGCGTCGCGGGGGACAAATGCCTGTTACTTCGCCGCCGGGCGGGGCAATCTTGCCCGGATGGGGGCGGATTCGGGCGCCGCCGTGCTGGAAGAGGAGAGGCCGATGTTCCGCGCCGTGGTGATGGAAAAGAACGACGAAGGCGCTGCCGTGGCCCGGCTGGCCGAGCTGGACGACAGCGCCCTGCCGGAAGGTGAGGTGACGGTCGCGGTGGAGTTCTCGACCCTGAATTACAAGGACGGACTGTGCCTGTCGGCCACTGGCGGCGGGCTGGTGCGGACGTATCCGCATGTGCCGGGGATCGACTTTGCCGGCGTGGTCGCGGCGTCTGGCGATGCCCGCTACAAGCCCGGCGACAAGGTGGTGCTGACCGGCTGGCGGGTGGGCGAGGTGCATTGGGGCGGCTATGCGGAAAAGGCGCGGGTCAAGGCCGACTGGCTGGTGCCGCTGGCGGTGGGGCTGACCACGCGGCAGGCGATGGCGGTGGGCACGGCGGGGCTGACCGCGATGCTGGCGATCATGGCGCTGGAAGATCACGGGCTGACGCCGGACAGGGGCGAGGTTCTGGTGACCGGGGCGGCGGGCGGTGTCGGCTCGGTTGCGGTGGCGCTGCTGGCGGCGGCGGGCTACCGGGTGGCGGCGGTGACCGGGCGGCCCGAGACGGCGGGCTATCTGCAAGGCTTGGGCGCGGCGCGGATCGTGCCGCGCGAAGAGCTGGCCGAAACCGTCAAACGGCCGCTGGAGTCCGAGACCTGGGCCGGCTGTGTCGATGCGGTGGGCGGCGCGATGCTGGCACGGGTGCTGGGGCAGATGAAATACGGTGCCTCGGTCGCGGCGGTGGGGCTTGCGGGGGGGGCGGCGCTGCCGGCGACGGTGATCCCGTTCCTGTTGCGCGGGGTAAACCTCCTGGGCATCGATTCCGTGCTGAAACCCTACGCCGACCGGGTCCGGGCCTGGGACCGGATCGCAGCCCTGATGCCGCTGGACAAGCTGGAGGCGATGATCCGCCCGGCAGTCCTGGCCGATCTGCCCGATCTGGGGGCGGCGATTCTGAAGGGCCAGGTGCAGGGCCGCGTCGTGGTGGACGTGCGGGCCTGATCGGCGACAGGCTTCTCCGCGCGGTTCCCTCCGGCGCGCGCCGACGGCGACAGGCAGGGTGGCTTGCCGGGTGGCGGGCGGGCCGTTAAGCCTTGGCCGGTGCGCAGCAGAAAGGCCTGAAGATGCTTGACCTCGATTTTGTCCGTTCGCAGTTTCCGGCCTTTTCCTCGCCGGTGCTGTCGGGCCACGCCTTCTTTGAAAACGCCGGCGGCAGCTATCCCTGCCGGCAGGTGGTGGACCGGCTGCACCGGTTCTACACCGACCGAAAGGTGCAGCCCTATGGCCCCTATCCCGGTGCGCAGGCCGGCGGCGCCGAGATGGACGAGGCGCGCGCGCGGCTGGCGGCAATGATGGGGGTGGCGCCCGAGGCGGTGTCGTTCGGACCCTCGACCTCGGCCAATACCTATGTGCTGGCGCAAGCCGTGCGGGGCTGGCTTAAGGGCGCGGGCGGCGCCCTGGTGGTGACCGATCAGGACCACGAGGCGAATGCGGGCGTCTGGCGGCGTCTGGCCGACGAGGGGATCGAAGTGCGCGAATGGCAGGTGGACCGGGCAACCGGATCGCTGGACCCGGCGGCGCTGGCGCGGCTTCTGGCCGATGGCAAGGTGCGGCTGCTGTGTTTTCCGCACTGTTCCAACGTGATCGCGGAAATCAACGATGTGGCCGCAATCTGCGCCATGGCTCGCGCGGCGGGGGCGCGGACGGTGGTGGACGGCGTCAGCTACGCGCCGCACGGCTTTCCCGATTTCGCGGCGCTGGGGGCGGATTGCTATCTGTTTTCCGCCTACAAGACCTATGGCCCGCATCAGGGCATCATGGTGTTGCGCGAGGATTTCGGGTTCGAGTTGCCGGGGCAGGGGCATTATTTCAACCATGCCACGCTGTCGAAACGCCACACCCCGGCCGGGCCGGACCATGCCCAGATCGCGGCCTGCGCAGGAATGGCGGATTATGTCGATGCGCTGGCGGCGCATCACGGGATTTCCGGGGATGCGCTGGTGCGCAGCCGGGGCGTGCATGACCTGATGCGGGCGCAAGAGGTGGCGGTGATCCAGCCGCTGCTGGAATACCTTGCCGCGCGCAACGATCTGCGGCTGCTGGGCCCGCGTGACTCGGCGCGGCGCGCGCCAACCGTCGCGGTCGACCTGGGCCGCGCGGCAGAGCCGGTGTCCGAGGCGCTGGGCCGCGAGGGGATCGCCTGCTGGGCCGGGGATTTCTATGCCGTACGGCCGTTGCAGGCGCTGGGGATCGACCTGGGCAAGGGCGTGCTGCGGATGTCGGCCACGCATTACACCAGTGCGGATGAAGTGGCCCGGCTGGTCGCGGCGCTGGAGCGGGTGCTCTGACGGATTCGCAATAGTGCGGCTGCGCCGCAAGTCCCTTGTCTCGCCTCTGCGCCTGCGGCGCAGCCGGCTCGGGTCGCTGGCTCTGGCGCGACGTCTCGGTCGTGGCGGGCGCGACCGTGGTGGGCGGCGGATGCCTCCGGCGGGAGTATTTCAGAAAGAGCAAGCACTTGCGGTGATCCGAAGCCGGGCCGCAGGCGTATTGCGGAAGTACGGGGAAGGGTATCCATGACCGATGTGCCGCTGATCCTGTGGTTTCGCCGCGACTTGCGTCTGGCGGATCAGCCGATGCTGGCGGCGGCGGTGGCGACCGGGCGTCCGCTGCTGCCGGTTTTCGTGCTGGACCCGGAGACCGAGGCGCTGGGGGCGGCGGCGAAGTGGCGGCTGGGGCTGGCGGTGGAGCGGTTCGGGACTGTGCTGGCGGGTCTGGGCGCGCGCCTGGTGTTGCGGCGGGGGGCGGCGCTGGCGGCCTTGTGCGGGCTGGTGGCCGAGACCGGGGCGGGGGGCGTCTGGTGGTCGCGGCTCTACGATCCGGCAAGCGTGGCGCGCGATACCGGGGTGAAGGCGGCCTTGAAGGCTGCGGGGATCGAGGTGCGCAGTTTCGCCGGGCATTTGCTGCATGAGCCCTGGCAGGTCGCGACGGGGCAGGGGACGGAATACAGGGTCTTCACCCCGTTCTGGACCGCCATCAGAGGCCGCGATGTGGCCGCGCCTTCGGCGGCGCCGCAACGGCTGCGCGGCGGTGGGGCGCCGCGGTCCGACCGGCTGGCGGACTGGCATCTGGGCGCGGCGATGCAGCGTGGTGCTGCGGTGGTGGGGCCGCATCAGGTTTTGGGCGAGGCGGCGGCGCGCGAGCGGCTGGAAGGGGTTCCTGGCCGGGCCGCTGGCGCGCTACCGCGAGGGCCGGGATTTTCCGGCGCTGCCTGCAACCTCGGGGCTGTCGGAGAACCTGACCTACGGCGAGATCGGCATCCGCGAGGTCTGGCATCGGGCCATGCAGGCGCGGCAAGATGGCTTGGCGGGGGCCGAGACGTTCCTGAAGGAACTCGGCTGGCGCGAATTCGCTTATCATCTGCTGCACCATTTCCCGGCGCTGGCCGCGAAAAGCTGGCGCGCGGGCTGGGAGGATTTCCCTTGGCAGGGTGACAATCCGCCGGCGATGCGCTGGCGGCAGGGCATGACCGGCGAGCCGCTTGTCGATGCCGGGATGCGCGAGATGTATGTGACCGGGCGGATGCACAACCGGGTGCGGATGGTGGTGGCCAGCTATCTGACCAAGCACCTGATGACCGATTGGCGGCTGGGGCTGGACTGGTTCGCCGACTGTCTGACGGATTGGGATCCGGCGGCGAATGCAATGGGTTGGCAATGGGTTGCGGGCTGCGGCCCGGATGCGGCGCCCTATTTCCGGGTGTTCAACCCGGCGTCGCAGGCCGAGAAGTTCGACCCCGACGGCGCCTATCGCCGGTGCTGGCTGGCCGAGCTTTCGCCACGTCCGGGGCCCGACGCGCTGGCCTTTTTCGAAGCGGTGCCGCGGGCCTGGCGACTGGACCCTCGGGCGGACTATCCGGCGCCGGTCGTCGGGCTGGCCGAGGGCCGGGCACGGGCGCTTGCCGCCTATGCGTCACGAAAAACTTGAGCAACGGGTCAAGTTCTGGAAGCATGGCGCTGCGCCGGGCATCCACAAGGAGAGTGGGAAGATGGACGTAGTGACGACGACCATGGGCCAGACCGACCTGCCGCGCTATTTCGCGGCGGTGTTCGACGTGGCCTCCGGGCTGGCCGAGGGGCGGCTGGATTTCGTGCTGCCGGACGGGCGCCGGTTCCGGTGCGGCGGCCATCGCCCCGGCGAAGTGGCCGAGATCGGGGTGCGGAACCCCGACTTCTTCGCCCGCCTGATCCGTGAGGGCGAGTTGGGTTTTTGCGAGGCCTATCTGGACGGCTGGTGGGACACACCCGACCTGCAAGCGCTACTGGACCTGTTGCAGCGACCGGCGAACACGCCGGTCAACCACGGCTATGCCGGGCACAGGCTGGTGCGCGCGTGGGAACGGCTGCGGTTCTGGTTGCAAGGCAACTCGAAGCGCCAGGCGCGGCGCAACATTGCGGCGCATTATGATCTGGGAAACGACTTCTACCGGTTCTGGCTGGACGACAGCATGACCTATTCCTCGGCCATCTTTGAAAGCCCGCAGGACAGTCTGGAGGCGGCGCAGGAGCGCAAGTATGCCTCGATGGTGGACCGGATCGGCGCGCAACCGGGCGATCACGTGCTGGAAATCGGCTGCGGCTGGGGTGGCTTCGCCGAATATGCCGCCGGCAAGCGCGGGCTGCGCGTGACGGCGCTGACCATCAGCCGGGCCCAGCATGACTATGCGGTGAAGCGGATGGCCCGCGCCGGCCTGTCGGACCGGGTCGACATCCGGCTGCAGGATTATCGCGACGAGACCGGGCGTTATGACGGCATCGCATCGATCGAGATGTTCGAGGCGGTGGGCGAGAAATACTGGCCGACCTATTTCCGCACCGTCCACGACCGGCTGAAACCCGGTCGCAAGGCCGTGTTGCAGGTGATCACCATCGCCGAGGCGCGCTGGGAACGCTACCGCCGCAACGTCGATTTCATCCAGCGCTTCGTCTTTCCCGGCGGCATGCTGCCCACTGCAAGCCGGCTGCGCGAAGAGGGTGGCCGGGTCGGGCTGGCGGTGCAGGGTGCGATCACCTTTGGCGAAAGCTACAGCCTGACGCTGCGGCGCTGGCGCGAGGTTTTCAGCCACCAGTGGGAGGACATCCGCCGCCTTGGTTTCGACGAAAGATTCCGCCGGATGTGGGATTTGTACCTGGCCTCTTGCGCCGGAGCGTTTCACGGCGGAAACTGCGACGTGACGCAGATCACGCTCAGTCGCCCGGAACGGTAAAGAATGCCCACAGCCGCCAAGCTTGTCGCCGCCCTTTGTTTCGCAGTCGTGGGGTGGCTTGCCGCCAATGCCCATATCCCTGCGCTTGGCGAAAACGCCGCCTTCGGGGCCTTCCGGGAGATCAGCGCCTTTCTGGGCATCATCGTCGGCTGGCGGCTGATGGGATCGCGCGTCGGGCAAAGCTACAGCGATGCGGTGGGCAGCGGGTTGCTGACCTCGATCGCACTGGTGTTCTTCTCGCTCCTCGGGTTCTCGACCTACATGATGATCAAGCAGTCGACGAAGATGGTCTATGACGGGCCGATGGAGGCCGTCCTGGGCATCTTCCAGTACATGATGGAAAATGCGCAGGCGATGCTGACGCCGGGGGTGCTGGGCATCCTGATCATCGGCGGGGGCCTGGGCGGCTATCTGTCCGAATGGACGGCGCGGCGCTGGCGCTGAGGATGGAGCCGCAACTGCAGGCGATCATCCTGGGCGATGCCGCACCGGGCAGCGCCGAGGCATCGGCGCGGCTGGCCTTCTGGCAGGCAGCCACTGGTGGCCGGGAAGCGCCCGACCGGGGGCTGGAATGCCGGCTGGCGGCGGACATCCTGGCCCTGATGGGGATGGTGCCGGCAGAGACCCTGGCACGGCGGCGTGGTTCGATGCTGGCACGAGCGGCCTCGGCGCTGCGGGCAGCGGCGGAACCTGCGCCGCAGGGGCTGCGCCATGCGGCGGGTCCGGCGGATTTCGACCGCGGCCGGGTGCGGGTGCCCTTCGCTGGCTTCTTCGCGGTCGAGACCTTCGATCTGACCTTTCGCCGTTTCGATGGCAGCTTCAACCCGCCCGTCACGCGCGAGGTGTTCATCGGCTGCGATGCGGTGACGGTACTGCCCTGGGATCCGCTGCGAGATCGGGTGCTGGTGGTGGAGCAGGTGCGCACCGGCCCGATGGCGCGCGGCGACGCCAACCCCTGGCAGCTGGAGCCGGTGGCAGGCCGGATCGACGGCGGAGAGACGCCGGAAGCCGCCGCTCGACGCGAGGCGCTGGAAGAGGCCGGGCTGCAGCTCGGCAGGCTGGAGAAGGTGGCGGGCTACTACCCGACGACCTCGGCCTTTTCGGAGTATCTCTTCTCTTTCGTGGCGCTCTGCGACCTGCCGGACGCCGCCGCCGGCACCTTCGGTCTGGCCGAAGAGGCAGAGGATATCTGCGGCCATCTGCTCGACCTTGATGACCTCGTTGCCCGGATGGATGCGGGCGAGTTGGGCAATGCGCCGCTGATCCTGTCGGTGCAGTGGCTGTTGCGCCACCGCGACCGGCTGCGGGCCTCCGCCGGGGCGGCTGGAATTTGATCACATCTTGATTGTCGCGGCCCAGGAGGCATAGTGGGCCGGGCAGGGAGGGCGCGCGCAATGAACGCAGGCAGCCGGAAACCGGAAAAGCGGCCAGGAACGCCGGGGGCAGGAACGCCGGGGTCCAGAACACCGGCCGCAGCGAAGGACCGCAAGGTTCCTTCGCATGAGGTCACCTATGCGCGGCTGCGCGACATGATCCTTTACGGCCACCTTGCGCCGGGCCAGCCGGTGACGATCCAGGGGCTGATCCAGGATCTGGGTGCCGGGATGACCCCGGTGCGCGAGGCGATCCGGCGGCTGACGGCGGAAGGCGCGCTGCTTCCCCAGGGCAACCGCCGGGTGGCGGTGCCGCAGATGACACCCGCCATGCTGGAACAGGTGGCCTTTGCGCGCCTGACCATCGAGCCGAAGCTGGCAGAACTGGCCGCGGCGCATCTGTCACCCCGGCTGATCGGCCGTCTGGAACTGGCCGACGGGCAGGTCAATGCCGCCATCGGCGCAGGCAATATTCCGGAATACCTGGCGGCCAACCACGCCTTCCATTTCGCGCTCTACGAGGCGTCCGAGGCGCCGGTGCTGGTCGACATCGCGCGCTCGCTTTGGCTGCGGGCGGGTCCGTCGCTGCGCGCGGTGATCGGCCGCTATGGCCGCGCGGCGCTGCCCGATTGTCACTCCGAAGCGCTGGGGGCGATGCGGGCGGGAGACGCGGCAGGGATTGCGGCGGCGGTGGGAAAGGACATCCAGCAAGGCGTCGATCAAGTGCGCCAGGCCCTGGCCGAAGGCACGCTGTAATCCGCCGGCAAGGCAATCGGGCGCCTGACGGCGCAAGTCCCTTGTCTCGTCGCAGCGCATTCGCGCCGCTCCTCGGGGTGCCTGCGGCGGAGTATCGCTGCACAGAGGAAGGCGAGGACCACTGTCCTTCCTCTGTGGATATATATCCCGGGGGTTTGGGGGCAGCGCCCCCATCGGCCGACGCAGGCTTCGGGCACAGCTTCCGCCAGGCAGGAAGCCTTGCGCCGGCAGGCGCGCAATTGCTTCACCCGGGCTTCGGCAATAATTTGATCAAATTCCTTGATGCGGGTTTCGTTTGACCCTAGTCTGGGATCAAGCCGGGGCCGGTGCCCCGCCGATTCTGCGAGGTCCTCTCATGAACATGATCACCAACCACCTGCCGACCGCCGAGCTGCAAAAACTGGACGCCGCCCACCACATGCACCCGTTCACCGATTCCACTGGTCTTGCCAGCAAAGGCGCGCGGGTGATCACGCGCGGGCAGGGCATCTGGCTGACCGACAGCGAGGGTCACAGGATCCTCGACGGCATGGCGGGCCTTTGGTGCGTCAACATCGGCTACGGCCGCAAGGAACTTGCCCAGGTCGCTGCCAAGCAGATGGAGGAGCTGTCCTATTACAACACCTTCTTCCAGACCACCCATGTCCCCGCCATCGCGCTGGCGGCCAAGCTCGCGGAACTGGCGCCGGGCGATCTGAACCATGTGTTCTTCGCAGGGTCCGGCTCCGAGGCCAACGACACCAACATCCGCCTTGTCCGCCGCTACTGGCAGGTCAAGGGCAAGCCCGAAAAGCGGGTAATCATCGGGCGCTGGAACGGCTATCACGGCTCGACGATGGGTGGCGGCAGCCTGGGCGGCATGAAACCGATCCATTCGCATGGCGGCATGATCGACGGGGTTGCGCATATCGGCCAGCCTTACTGGTGGGCCGAGGGCGGCGAGATGTCCGAGGACGACTTCGGTCTGATGCGCGCACGTGAGCTGGAGGCCAAGATCGAGGAACTGGGCGTCGACAATGTTGCCGCCTTCATCGGCGAGCCGATCCAGGGCGCCGGTGGCGTGATCGTGCCGCCGAAGACCTACTGGCCGGAAATCCAGCGCATCTGCGACAAATACGGCATCCTCTTGATCGCCGATGAGGTCATCACCGGGTTTGGCCGCACCGGCAACTGGTTCGGCTCCCAGACCTTCGGCATCAAGCCGCACATCATGACCATCGCCAAGGGCTTGTCCTCTGGCTATGCGCCGATCGGCGGCTCGATCGTCTGCGACGACGTGGCGGCGGTAGTGGCCGAGGGCGGCGAGTTCTTCCATGGCTACACCTACAGCGGCCATCCGGTTGCGGCGGCGGTGGCGCTGGAGAACCTGCGGATCATCCAGGAGGAAGGCGTGGTCGAGCATGTGCGCGATGTCGCCCACCCCTATCTGGCCGAACGCTGGCACGCCCTGGCCGACCACCCGCTGGTGGGCGAGACCAAGCTTGTCGGGCTGATGGGCTCGTTGATCCTGACACCGGACAAGGCCAGGCGCGCGAAATTCGCGGGCGAAGAGGGCGAAGTCGGCTTCCGCTGCCGTGAACGCTGCTTTGCCAATGACCTGATCATGCGCGCGGTGGGCGAGCGGATGATCATCGCGCCGCCGCTGGTGATCACGCCCGCCGAGATCGACATTCTGGTCGAACGTGCGAAGAAGTCGCTGGATGAGTGCCACGCCGGGCTGAAGGCCGATGGGCTGATGGTCGCCAAGAAGGACTGAGCCTGGGTTTCCCATGGTGGAGTTCCTTGGAACAGGGCCTGAAATCAGCGGCTTGGTGCAACTGCTCAGGATTTGTTGACCAATCCGGGCCGTCCTTCCGGGCGGCCCTTTCTTCTGTCGGATGACGGCTGATTTCGGCTGACAAGGTGCCGGGCGCGCGGCAATCCGGCGGCGGAACCTCGTTTGACGCAAAGGCTGCATCATGATCCTCGCCCGACGTGCCGCGCTGACGCCGGCGATGTCGGCGCTGGCCACGCCGGCGCTGATCCGGCCCGCAGGGGCCGCCCGCCGCGCTTCGACCTGGACAAGGGTATTCAGTTCAGCCGGCAGGACGGCAGCGTTGGTCTGGCGCAGCGCGACAGCGGCGGGTTGGTGGTGATCGACTATGTGACCAATCGGGAAGGGCTGGTTGACCAGCGCAAGGTGTTGAACGGGGTTTTCGAGATCAACCGTCACCTGGAGGACGCCCACCAGCCCAGGCGGCCGGTTTTCCTCAGGATACGAACTGGAGCCATCAACCGGAGATCTTCCTGCCCGAGGACGGGGCGCCCTGGAGCGGGACAGTGGAAGAAACGGCCGAGACAGTGCTTGGCGGCGGCGCGGTGATCCGGCACGGGGCGCGCGTTGGACAGCCAGCTATCGCTGCCTTGAGCCGGGCGGAATGTCGATTTCGGGTTGCCGTCACGATGCGCCGGTGGTCGAGGCGGACGGGAAGGGCGAGCCGGGCCGCCGCAGCCAGCGCTGGGTCTGCTTCCCGCAACTGGGGCTGGGTCAGGAAACGGCGCGCGACAGGGTGGCGAACGGACCAATGACGATGGGCCGGCCTGGGGTGCGCCTTGCCTTCGGGCGAAGCGGCCCAGGCACTAGGCGGGCGGCTTGAGGTTCGGGGGTTCTCTCTAAGACTGAATCCGTACTGACGAAGGAGCATGCGCATGCGTATACACGGCGATCTGGCCTCGGCCATCGGCAACACGCCGCTTCTGAAGCTGCGCCGTGCGTCGGAGATGACCGGTTGCACCATCCTGGGCAAATGCGAGTTCCTGAACCCCGGCCAGTCGGTCAAGGACCGCGCGGCGCTGTATATCATCCGCGATGCGATGGCGCGCGGGGCGTTGCAGCCCGGCGGCACCATCGTCGAAGGCACGGCTGGCAATACCGGGATCGGGCTCGCACTTGTGGGGGCCTCGATGGGCTTCAAGACGGTGATCGTGATCCCGGAAACCCAAAGCCAGGAAAAGAAGGACATGCTGCGGCTGGCCGGGGCCGAACTGGTGCAGGTGCCGGCCGCGCCCTACCGCAACCCCAACAACTATGTCCGCTATTCCGGCCCGTCTGGCCGAGGCGCTGGCGCGGACGGAACCCAAGGGTGCGGTCTGGGCCAACCAGTTCGACAACGTGGCGAACCGGCAGGCGCATGTGGATACCACGGGGCCGGAAATCTGGGACCAGACGGGTGGAAGCGTCGATGGCTTTGTCTGCTCGGTAGGCTCGGGCGGCACTCTGGCGGGTGTGGCGATGGCCTTGCAGCCAAAGGGCGTGAAGATCGGGCTGGCCGACCCTGAAGGCGCTGGGCTGCATGCCTTCTATACCACCGGCAAGGTGGAAAGCCCCGGCTCCTCGATCACCGAAGGCATCGGGCAGGGGCGCATCACCGCCAACCTGGAAGGGCTGACCCCGGATTACAGCTGGCGCATTCCGGATGCCGAGGCGCTGCCGCTGATCTTCGACCTGGCGATGGAAGAGGGGCTGTGCATGGGCGGGTCGACGGGCATCAACATCGCCGGCGCGATCCGCATGGCGCGGGAGCTAGGACCGGGGCATACCATCGTGACCATCCTGTGCGACTATGGCAGCCGCTATCAGTCGAAGGTCTTCAACCCGGCCTTCCTGCGCGAAAAAGGCCTGCCGGTGCCGGAATGGCTCGACCGTCCGGGCCGCGCGCTGCCCGCCGTCTTCGAGGACGGCTGAGGCTGATGCCGGCTTTCCGCGCCCTTCTGCTGATCCTTGCGCTGGCCCTGGCGGCACTTGCGCCTGCGCTGCCGCTGGCCGCGCAGGAGACGACCGAAACGGCGGTGGACTATGCCGATTGGGAACGCACCGCTGACCGGGCCGAGGCCGAGCTTGAGCGGAGCAGCATCACCAACGATCGCCTTGATGTGTTGCGCATGCAGATGGCCGACTGGCGCGCCGCGCTGCTGACGGCGCAGAACGCCAATTCGGCGCGCATCGCCACGGTGCGCGAGCAGATCGCAGCCCTTGGTCCCGCCCCGGCCGAGGGCGAGACCGAGGCCGAGGAAATCAGCGCCCGGCGCAAGGAACTGGCGGACCGGCTGGTCAAGCTGCAGGCCCCCGGCATCGCGGCGGACGAGGCCTATCGCCGGGCGGACGGCCTGATCCGGGAAATCGACCGCCTTCTGCGCGAACGGCAGGCGAACGAGCTGTTGCAGGTCTGGCCCGCCCCGGTGAACCCGACCAACTGGCCCGAAGCGGCGGTGGGCATCTCGGACACGCTGCTGCGGTTCTGGGACGAGATTGCCGAGGGCTGGAATACCCCGAAATCGCGTGCGGAGTTCCAGTCGAACCTGCCGATGATCCTGCTGCTGATTGCGGTCTGGGTGGGGCTGACGATCTATGCCCGGCGCTGGATCGAGCGCTTTGCCGACCGGCTGCAGGCTGGCGGGTCGGAGTCGCGGCGGCATCTTCTGTCGCTACTGGCCTCGCTGGGGCAGGTGGTGGTGCCGGTCCTTGGCATGTGGGCCCTGTCGGTGGCGATCCTGCAAAGCCGCCTGCTGGGGCCGGTCACGCTGCAGGTGGCGATGGCCTTGCCTTTCCTGGGCTTCACGCTGTTCGTCGCGATCTGGCTTGGAAGGCGTGCCTTCCCGACGGTGCAGGGCGATCACGCGGCCCTGCCGCTGCCACCCGAACGGCGGGCCGAGGGGCGCTTTCTGGCCTCGATGATGGGGCTGGTGCTGGTCGCCGAGGCGCTGCGCGACGTGTCGATGACGCCGCAGGCCTATTCCGATGCGGTGACCTCGATCGCGACTTTCCCGATCCTTGTGGCCGGCGGGCTTCTGCTGTGGCGCACCGGACAGGTGATGCGGCAAGTCCAGCGCGAAGGCGACGGGCAAAGCTATCAGCTGACGCTTCTGCGGCTGGTGGCGCGGGCCTTGTCGATCATCGGCCCGCTGGGTCCGCTGGTGGCCTCGGTCGGCTATGTCGCGGCCGGCAGCGCAATGATCTTTCCGGCGATCATCACGCTTGGCCTGATGACTTTGCTGCTGATCCTGCAGCGGGCGCTGTCGGACATCTGGTCGATGATCTCTCCCGCCCCGGATGGCGAAGACCGCGAGGGGCTGGTGCCGGTGCTTGTCGGCTTTGCCCTGACAGTGCTGTCGCTGCCGATCGTGGCCCTGATCTGGGGCGCGCGGCTGAATGACCTGACCGAGCTGTGGACAGGCTTCCGCGAAGGCTTCCAGATGGGCGAGACCCGTATCTCGCCTACCGATTTCCTGCTGTTCGCGGTGGTCTTCGCCATTGGCTACATGGTCACCCGGCTGTTCCAGGGCGCCTTGCGCAGCTCGATCCTGCCGCGCACCTCGATGGACAAGGGGGGGCAGACGGCGCTGGTCTCGGGCATGGGCTATGTGGGGATCTTCCTCTCGGCCCTGATCGCCATCAATGCCACCGGGATCGACCTTTCCGGTCTGGCCATCGTTGCCGGCGCGCTGTCGGTCGGCATCGGTTTCGGCCTGCAGAACATCGTGTCGAACTTCGTCTCGGGGATCATCCTTCTGGTCGAGCGGCCCGTCAGCGAGGGTGACTGGATCGAGGTCGGCGGTGTGCAGGGCATCGTCAAGACCATCTCGGTGCGCTCCACCCGCGTGCAGACCTTCGACCGCACCATGGTGATCGTGCCGAACGCAGATCTGGTCAGCCAGCAGGTGAAGAACTGGACCCGGTTCTCGCTGGCCGGGCGGCTGATCGTGCCAGTCGGCGTGGCCTTCGGCAGCGACACCCGCAAGGTCGAGGCGATCCTGCGCGAGATCGCCGAAGCGCAGCCGCTGGCGGTGCTGAACCCGCCGCCGCTGGTTGTGCTGCAGGGCTTCGGCGCCGATGCGATGAACTTCGAAATCCGCGTCGTGCTGCGCGACGTGAACTTCTCGCTGTCGGTCCGCAGCGAGATCAACCATCAGATCGTGCAGCGGTTCATGGAAGAGGGGATCGAGATCCCGTTCGCGCAAAGCGATGTGTCGCTGCGCAACGTGGACGATATCGCCCGCCTGCTGGCGCAGTTGCAGGGTGGTGGTCCGGCGGCGACCTCCGGTCCGGTGCTGACCGAGGCCGAAGAACAGGCCACACTGGCCGAGTCCGAGGCCCAGCGCGATGCCGCGCGCGATGCGGCCGACGATGCCGGCAAGGGCCCGTCAGGAGAGCGCGCATGACCACCGAGCTTCTGTTCCGCGCCGATCCCTATCTGCAAGCGGCCGATGCGCGCGTGCTGGCCCATACGCCCGAAGGCGGCATCGTGCTGGACCGCAGTGTTTTCTACCCCACCGGCGGCGGGCAGCCCGGCGACAGTGGTTGGCTGGCCTGGGGGGGCGGGCGGATCGCCATCGCCACCGCGGTCAAGGTGGACGGCGGCCTTGTCGCTCTGGTCCCGGCCGAGCCGGCGGCCCTGCCGCCCGTCGGCGGCCCCGTCGGGCAGACGCTGGACTGGGCGCGGCGGTATCGGCACATGCGGGTGCATACGGCGCTGCATCTGCTGTCGGTGGTGATCCCGCTGCCGGTGACCGGCGGCCAGATCGGCGCCGAACGCGGTCGGCGGGATTTCGACATGCCGGACCCGCCAGAAGACATCGCCGCGCTGGAAGAAAGCCTGAATGCCCTGATCGAACGCGACCTGAAGGTGACCGAAAGCTGGATCACCGATGCCGATCTGCTGGCCAACCCCGGCCTGGTCAAGACGATGTCGGTGATGCCGCCGATGGGGCAGGGCCGGGTGCGTCTGGTGCGCATCGGTGAAGCGGCCGGGCAGGTGGACCTGCAACCCTGCGGCGGCACGCATGTGCTCCGCACCGCCGAGATCGGCCGGATCGAGATTGGCAAGATCGAGAAGAAGGGAAAACTGAACCGCCGCGTCTCGATCACGCTGGCCGATTGATCCTGCGGTGCCGCGAAACCTGCCATTCCCCTTGAACCCGCCCAGCCGCCACGCTAAGAGCCGCGGACGGACAGTTGGCCGAGTGGTCGAAGGCGCACGCCTGGAAAGTGTGTAGGCGGGGAACCGTCTCGAGGGTTCGAATCCCTCACTGTCCGCCACTTACCTTTGAGAAAAGTTTCTCCCGATACAGATTCGGCCGGATTTTCCCGTTGTTTTCGAGGGTTATGCAGGTTGGGCTGAACACCGGCCCCCGCTCTAGGTGGCTCGAAAGCATGCTCTCAGGGCCGATATTCTCCAGACCTGATGACTGCGCGTGTTTGGTGAATAGCTTGCAAGTATCTGTCATTGCGATGTTTTTTCGCGGTCGTCCTGAACACTTCGACGCCGGTGGCGCTCGGCGTGATGGAACCGACGTCGAACCCATGATTTCAGGCAAGCTAGTTGATTTCGTCGGCAATCCAGATGATTAGGTCGCCGACGTCCGGCACTCGGGCTTTCTCGTTGCGCGTCTTCCAGGTTGGCTCGATCAGGCCCTGTTTGTTGCGCGCGCCACCTTCCGGACGAATGTCGGTTACCTTCCGGACGAAAAAATTTTCACGCTGTCAGTCTTCAGGGGCGCGAATACTCCCGATCAGCAGGCTCGCCGCGCTCGCCACGGCTGCTTGGCTTTGAACCGATCGTATAGGTGGTCTTCACCTCTTCGATCGTCGCCCATCCGAACATCTCCCTGATCTCGGGGACGTCGTTGATCGACATCAGGAAGCGGCCCTTGATCCCTGTCAGGATTTCGGCCAGCCGCTGGAAATCCTGACGGGTGAACAGGGTCTTGCCGTAGTCACCCTCAGACCCCCAATAGGGCGGGTCGAGGTAGAACAGCGTCCCGGGTGTGTCATACCGGCCGATGAACGTGCCAAAGTCCAGGCACTCAATCACCACGCCGGACAGGCGGCTGTGCAGGTCCTCCAGCATCGGTTCCAGCGTGGTCAGGTTGAACCGTCCCGGCCGGTCTGGTGACACCCCGAAGGTGCGGCCCGAGACCTTGTCGCCGAATGCCGTGCGCTGCAGGTAGAGAAACCGCGCGGCACGTTCCAGATCGGTCAGCGTCTCGGGGTTCGTGTCGACCAGCCGGTGGAATTCCGCCCGTGTCGTCAGCTGGAATCGCAGCGTGTCAGGAACTGCGGATAGTGGCGCTGCAGGATCCGGAAGAGGTTCGCCACATCGCGGCCCGCATCGTTGATCACTTCGGCGCGCGGACGCGATGTCCGGCGCAGGAAGATACCGCCCATGCCCAGGAAAGGCTCGGTGTTGATTTTCACCCAGAAGTGAGCCGGTTTTTTCACCGAGAAGTGGGCCACCTCTGATTATGGATTTCGGTTCATGCTGGGGTCAAGGTCTGTGTAGTCTCCTTTCTTTTCTTTGCGGCGGATGCGGCTGCTGAGCTGGCTTTGAAGCGGAAGCTGTCGTTTCCGGTTTCAAGGATGTGACAACGGTGGGTTAGGCGGTCGAGCAATGCTGTTGTCATCTTGGCGTCGCCGAACACGGTGGCCCATTCGCTGAAGCTGAGGTTGGTGGTGATGACGACGCTGGTGCGCTCGTAGAGCTTGCTCAGCAGATGGAACAACAGCGCCCCGCCCGAGGCGCTGAACGGCAGGTAGCCAAGTTCATCGAGGATCACCAGGTCTAGCTTGGTCATGCCTTCGGCGATCTGGCCGGCCTTTCCCTTGGCCTTCTCCTGTTCAAGTGCGTTGACCAATTCGATGGTCGAGAAGAAGCGGACCTTTCGGCGGTGATGCTCGATGGCCTGGATGCCAAGGGCAGTTGCAACATGGGTTTTGCCGGTGCCCGGACCGCCGATCAGGACCACGTTCTGGGCGCCGTCCATAAATTCGCAGCGATGCAGTGTCCGGACCGTGGCTTCGTTTATCTCGCTGGCGGCGAAGTCGAAGCTGGACAGATCTTTGTAGGCCGGGAAGCGGGCCGACTTCATGTGATAGGCGATAGAGCGGACCTCGCGTTCGGCCAATTCGGCCTTCAAGAGTTGCGACAGCATCGGGATGGCGGCTTCAAAGGCCGGTGCCCCCTGTTCGATCAGATCGGTGACGGCTTGCGCCATGCCATACATTTTGAGGCTGCGCAGCACTGGTGACGATGGCGCCAGCGGCTGCAGGGTCATGACGCATGGCGGCCTCCGACGATCTGGGCACGCAGGCCGTCATAGCGTTCGACATTGGCCTTGGGCTCTCGGTGCAGAGCCAACGCCTGAGGTGTGTCCAATGGCGGGCCGTCTATCACCTTGCCGTCGATCAGCCGGTGCAGGAGATTCAGCACATGGGTCTTGGTGGGCACACCCTCAGCCAGCGACCGCTCAACGGCGGTGAGCACGGCTTGTTCATCGTGATGCAGCACGAGGGCAAGGATATCCACCATTTCCCGATCACCGCCCGGTTTGCGCAGCATATGAACCTGCAACTGTCTGAAGGCAGGTGGTAATTCAAGGAATGGCGCTCCATTCCGAAGAGCCCCGGGTTTGCGTTGAACGACCGCCAGATAATGTCGCCAGTCGTAGATCGTCTTTGCTGGAAAGTGATGGCTGCGCTGGATCACGCGGACATGTTCGCACAGGATGTTGCCCTCGGCCGCCACCAGCAGCCGGTCTGGATAGATCCGCAGGCTCACTGGCCGATTGGCAAATGATGCCGGAACGCTGTAGCGATTGCGATCAAAGCTGATCAGACAAGTCGGCGATACGCGTTTGCTCAGGCTCGACAAAGCCGTCAAAGGCCACGGGCAGCGGCATCAGCGCTGCCTGTTCTTCGGCCCAGACATCTGCAATCGAGCCGGGCTGTTTGCCATGCGGGGTCTGCCGCCACAACTCGAGGCAGCACCGTTCCAGCCAGTCATTCAGCGCGGCAAGGTCTGGGAACTCTGGCATCCTCTGCAACATCTGGTGACGGGAGTCGCGGACGTTCTTCTCGACCTGACCCTTCTCCCAGCCCGCTGCCGGATTACAAAACTCCGGCTCATAGACGTAGTGGTTGGTCATGGCGAGGAAGCGCATATTGATCTGCCGTTCCTTGCCGCGGCCGACGCGATCCACCGCCGTCTTCATATTATCGTAGATGCCTCGGCTAGGGATGCCGCCAAAGACACGGAAGCCGTGCCAATGGGCGTCGAACAGCATCTCATGGGTTTTGCAAAGGGTAAGCACGAAGCAGAAAGGCCCGGCTGTGCGACAGCTTGATATGCGCCACTTGCAGTTTGGCGCGCTCGCCGCCAAGAACGGCAAAGTCCTCACTCCAGTCGAACTGGAAGGCATCGCCGGGGTCAAAATGCAGCGGCACAAAGGTTCCGCGCCCCGTCGTCTGCTGTTCGCGCTGCCGTTCCGCCCGCCACCGACGCGCAAATGCAGCGACCCGGGCATAGGAACCGGTGAAGCCTAGCGTCACCAGATCGGCATGCAACTGCTTCACGGTCCGCCGCTCTTTGCGCGACTTCCCGGCCTCGGTCTTCAGCCAGCCCGCCAGCTTCTCGGCAAAAGGATCAATCTTGCTTTGTCGGTCCGGGTCGCAAATTTTGGCTCGATGGTGTTCGCCGCCAGATGCTTGGTCACCGTATTACGCGACACGCCCGTCAGTCGCGCGATCTCGCGGATCGACAGCTTCTGCCGCAAATGCATCCGTCGGATGATGTTCAATAGTCCCATGTGGATCACTCCGTTGCCCCGCCGCTCACCGCTTTGGGGAAAGGTTCACATGGCTCCAGTTCTCAGTGAAAATTATGCGCCTAACCGGCTCACTTCTGGGTGAAAATCAACACTTGATGGTCAGACAGAACTGGATCGCAGCATCCGAGAACAGCGCAGGCCGACCGGGGCTGCCGTCATGCGGCGCGAGCCACGTCATGTCCTTGTCCAGCCAAATCAGCAGAGAACCGCGCTGGCGCAGCGCCGCAGTGTAGCTGGACCAGTTCGTGGTGCGGTAGCGGGCGGGTGATGGCTTGCTCATGCCGCCTGTCTAACTGCATGGATTCACGATGTGAATCCTCCAACGTCAAAGTTATTGCAACAACGCCTGGTGCCGCTCTTCGCGACATCGGGGCCTCGGATTGCCAGGAAACCGGCCGCTGGGTGAACAACCGCGCCGGGAATTCGCACCAGCCATTCCGAAGGCGAGAACGGGAAATGCTGCGGTTTCGTGGCATGGGAACCCTCCAGAAACTCGCATCCGCCCACGCCTCGGTCTGCAACCATTTCAATCAGGAGCGCAGCCTCCCCAGCTCTGACAGCACCGAAAGGGGGACTCACGCCTCAGGCGCAAGTTCAGCATCAACGCCCAGCGGCACCTCAGAAAATCATACGACAAGAGCGGGAAAGGCACCAACCGCCAAGGCGGGCAATCCGGCGTCAGCGCAAGCCGCGGATGGCGGCCGACGGGGCGATCCGGGTGACACGCCATGCCGGGTAAAGGGCCGCCAGCGTCCCCACGCAACAGACCCAACCCACTGCCTGCGCCACGATCCCAAGCGTGATATAGGGTTCCAGCAAGCCAGCAAAGACCCGCATCCAGGACACCGCGTACATCGCGCCGATGCCGATCGCGATGCCGGCCAGGCTGCCGGCGACGCACATCATCAGCCCCTCGGCCACCACCAGCACGCGGATCATGCCCGGCGTCCAGCCGATGGCGGCAAGGATGCCGAACTCCTGCCGCCGCTCGGACACCGACATCACCAGCGTGTTGGCCACCAGGATCGACGAAGCCAGGATCATCACCAGCGACACCGCCGAGGCGATGGTGCCAAGCGTGCGCTCGAACTGCATGTTGCCGGCGAATTCCGCGCTGTCGCTGACGTCCAGCAGCGGCGAGATGGCCGCCAGCCGGGCCTTGACCCCGGCCGCCGCTTCCGGCGTCACCGGGCGCGTCAACCGCACCTGGAACAGCGAGACGATGCCGGGCCGGCCCAACAGCTCTTGCAGCACCGGCAGGCGGGTGATGGCGATGTTCTGGTTGAAGACCGAGTCCGAGACCGAGAGGCCGGAAATGACGAAGCTTTCATATTGCATGGTGACTTCGTCGCCGACGTCCTTGCCCAGGGCCTGGGCAATGGAGCGGCCAAGGACCAGTTCGCGCGGGCCCGTCGGGGCGGCGCCGGCGTGCAATTCCAGCGACGCCCAGAGAAAGCTGCCCTCGGGCCACCCGGTAACGAAGATGTTCGCGGTCTCGTCCACTTCGGCCACGGTCAGCACCACGCCGGAAGCCTGTTCGACGCCCTTGACCGCGGCCAGCGCCGTGCCGAAATCCTGCGCGACCGAACTGCTGACGAAGCTGTAGGTGTTGCGCTGGCTGACCACGAAGTCGGCGCCGATGTCGCCAAGGCCGCTTTCGAACGAATGCTGGATGCCGCGGGTCAGGCCGGTCAGCGCGATGAACGCCCCCACCGCCACCGCGATGCCCAGGATCGTCAGGGCCGAACGCACCCTTTGCGAGGCGAGGTTGCGCAGTGGCAGGGTGGAAAGGTTCATGCCGGCATCCCTTTCGGCCGCTCCGGCGCTGGTTGCGTGTCGCGGACGATGCACCCGTCGATCATTTCGACCCGGCGGTCGCAGCGCGCGGCGATTCCGCGGTCATGCGTGACGATCACGACCGCGATGCCCTCGCTGCGCTGCAAGCCCTCCAGCAGGTCGATGATCTGGGCGCTGCTGGCGGAATCGAGGCTGCCGGTCGGCTCATCCGCC
Organism: Rhodobacter sp.; assembly: GCA_016704435.1. Classification (GTDB taxonomy): domain Bacteria; phylum Pseudomonadota; class Alphaproteobacteria; order Rhodobacterales; family Rhodobacteraceae; genus Pseudogemmobacter. The sequence goes on from JADJAB010000003.1 coordinate 129,434, forward strand.
ACGACCATCTCGGGCCGGTTGGCAAGGGCGCGGGCGATCGCCACGCGCTGGCGTTCGCCGCCCGACAGCTCCATCGGCAATTGCGCGGGGCGGCGCGCCAGGCCAAGCAGGTCCAGAAGCTCTGCGACACGGTCGCGGCGCTGCCGCGCCGACCGGCTCTGCGACAACATGGCAAGCTCGACGTTCTCGGCGACGGTCAGCGAGGCGATCAGGTGGAAGGACTGGAACACGAAACCGATCCGCGCCGCCCGAAGGCGCGCCCAGGCGGCGCGGCCGCGCACCGGCTGGCCATCGAAGAAGACCTCGCCCGAGGTCGGCTCCTCCAGCCCGCACAGGATGTCGAGCAGGGTGGACTTGCCGCAACCGCTGGGCCCGGTGATCGACACGAACTCCCCCCTTCCGACAACCAGCGAGGCATCGTTCAAGGCAACGATGCGGCCATTGTCGTAGCTGCGACAGCACCGCCGCATTTCGGCCAAGGGGGTCAACGGCTTGCCTGGGGTCACTTTCGCGCGGCGACCTCGGCGCGCAGGGCGGTCGTCAGTTCGGCCAGCGATCCGCCGGCCGCCTTCAGCCGGGCGGCATAATCGTCGCGCCGCGCGGCACTGAAGGAGGCGTTATTGCCGAGCAGGTCATAGATGCAATACCGCGTCCCGCAGGGTCGCATCTTCCAGTCCAGCTTCTTCTCGGTGCCGTCGGCTTTGGTCAGCCGCGAGAAGACGACGACATCGCCGCCCTTCAACGCCTTGCTGCGGATGATCTCGAAGTCCTGGTCGCGGCGGATCCGCTGGCTCAGTTCCAGCGCGATGACCTCCAGCAGGACAGCCTTGAAATCCTTGCGTTCCGCCGGCGTGGCCTTGCCGTAGGCGGGGCCCAGAACTTTCCGCGACAGGGCGTCAAGGTCGATCGACGTGGCAAGCCGGGCGGCCAGGCGGTCCGGCTTGGCACCTGCCTCGATGGTACTGGCGTAGATCCGCGTGACCGATGCGGTGGCATCCTCGGTGGGCGCCGCGGCTGCCGGCGCCAGCGCCGCTACAGACAAGGCCACCAGCAGCGCGACACGGGCAAAGGGCGTAGCCGACAGCCGCAAGGCGGGGCGGCGGCCTCCCGGACTGCGGCCTTCGGCATCGCGGCCCGACGACCGCCGGCGAAGGCCGAAAAGCCGTTGCCAAAACCGCACACCCGCGTAATTGCGCCGAATTATCAATGGCTTTTATCTCGCCCTCATTGCCCCGGTTTTCTATAGAACAAAGCAAAGGGTGCTGCAAATCGAATATCCCGGTTGCGCGCGCCGACAGGTCGGGCCATGCCCCGTGCGCGGCACCGGCCGCGAACGGATTGCGACGAAGGGCAGACATTGCTGACAGACATGAATGCGGTGGCCACCAGCGTCTACTGCGAGCGCACTTCTCCTGCCTTCTGGTCCGAACCCCTGAATGCGACGACCAGCCTCTTTGTCATCCTCGTGGCGGGGATCGGGTTCGTCCGGCTGTGGCGCGGGGATTGCTCAGCCCGACGGTGATCGTGCTGATGATCCTGGCGGTAGCCATCGGCATCGGATCGTTCCTGTTGCATACATTTGCCACCGTCTGGGCCGAGCTTGCCGACGTGCTTCCGATCTGGAGCTTCGTTGTGGTCTATGGCCTGCTGGCCCTGCGCAGCTTTGCACCCGACAGGTTCAGCCTGCCCTTTGCCACGACGCTTTGCCTTGGCGTTTTCGGCAGCGGCGTCGCGCTGGCGATCGGCGACCCGACCGGCATGACCGCGTCAGGCATGAAGATCGGCTTCAGCGGATCGGCGCAATATGTTCCGGCGACCCTGATGATCGGCAGTGTTGCCTGGTTCCTGTGGAAGGCCCGGCATCCGTCGCTGCTGCGTCTTGGCCTTGGGGTCGGCCTTTTCGGGCTGGCACTGGCCTTCCGCAGCCTGGACATGTTGGCCTGCGACAGCGTCCCGACCGGAACGCATTTCCTGTGGCATGTCACCAATTGCGTGGTGTTCTGGTATCTGATCGAGGGCTATGCTGTCCACAACGCGACGCCTGCCGGACCAAGGAGCGCCGCACCGGGCCTGTCTGCGCGCTAGGGCCACTCCGGCGCCGGGTCTGCCGACGCTGCCGGGCAAGGGAAAGCGGCGACACGCGGCCGCCGCTTTCCAGGGGCCGGGCGTTACTTCGCCAGTTCGGCCGCCATGTCGTCCAGCGCCTTGCAGACCTCGGTCAGGTCATCGCCGCCGGCGGCCACCTTGGTGGCGATTTCCTGCAGCTTCGGTGCGACGGCGGCCACTTTCTCGGGTGCGGTCGCGGCCATTTCGGTGATCTTGGTGGTCAGGTCGGTGGCCTTCTTCTGCGCCTCTTCCTGGGTGCAGCTGGCCTTGTCATCGCAGGCCGACAGAAAAATCGCGGCCGCGAGTGTCGCCACAATGGTCGTAACTCTCATCAGGGTCTCCATCATCAAGCACGGCTGAAATTGCCGTAGCGTCAGGGTGCCGCAAATGCTTGCAAAGTCCAGTGGGGTTTTCACGTTCCTGTGAGAGAGGGCGGATATGCGCCCCGTTCCCGGCTTCCTTGACGTTTCAACGCGAAACCGTCAGGTTCGCGCATCGACAAGGCCTCTCAGAAGGCCCGCAGGAAAGCCCGAGGCACATGGCAGGCAGAACCGCACCCTTTTCCGGCTTCGAGTGGATGATCGCATGGCGCTACCTGCGGGCGCGGCGGGCCGAGGGCGGGGTCAGCGTGATGACCTGGATTTCGCTGATCGGCATCACCTTGGCGGTCTTTGCGCTGATCGTCACCCTTGCGGTGCGGGCCGGGTTCCGGGCGGAATTCGTCGACACCATCCTGGGCGCGAATGCCCATGTCACAGTCTATACCAGCGACCGGATCGACGACAGCGGCGCGCGGTTGCAGGGGTTCGAAACCTATGCCGACCTTTCGGCGGCGCTGTCGGCGGTGCCGGGCGTGACCCGTGCCGCGCCGGTGGTCAAGGGCCAGGTCATCGTGACCGACGGCACCCGCACCTCGGGGGCTGAAGTCTACGGGATGTCGGCTGCCGATCTGGCCTCGCTGCCGCGCGTGGGCACCGGAGCGCAGGCGATCGGCGATCTTGCGCGGTATCCCGAGGGCATCGCCATGGGCTCCGTTCTGGCGCGCGAACTGGGCGTGACGGTGGGCGACCGGGTCAGGCTGACTTCGGCCTCGGGCGTGCGCACTGCGATGGGAACGGCCAGCCGCCAGAAGGTCTACGAGATCACCTATGTCTTCACCGCCGGGCGCTATGACATCGACAAGGTCCGCATCTACATGCCCTTTGCCGAAGCGCAGAGCTATTTCAACCGCGAAGGCTTTGCCGACGAGATCGAGGTGATGGTGGCCGACCCCGACCATATCGAGGACATGGCCCTGCCGATCCTGAACGCCGCCGGGCCCGAGGCCCTGCTGTGGACCTGGAAGGACAGCGCCGGCGGCTTTCTGCGCGCGCTGGATATCGAGGACAACGTGATGTTCATCATCATGGCGATCCTGGTGCTGATCGCCTCGCTGAACATCGTCTCGGGCCTGATCATGCTGGTCAAGAACAAGGGCCGCGACATCGGCATCCTGCGCACGATGGGGCTGACCGAAGGCTCGGTGCTGCGGGTGTTCTTCATCTGCGGCGCCTTCACCGGCATCGTCGGCACGGTTCTGGGCCTGGGGCTGGGCGTGGCCTTTGCCTGGAACATCGACAGCATCATGGCCGGGCTGAACCGGCTGACCGGCGCGCAGGTCTGGGATCCGTCGATCCGCGGCATCTATGCGCTGCCCGCGAAGCTGCAATTCTGGGATGTGGTCTCGGCGGTGGCGCTGTCGCTTGGCCTGTCCTTTGGCGTAACTATCTTTCCGGCCCGCCGTGCGGCAAGGATGAACCCGGTGGAGGCGCTGCGCTATGAGTGAGGCGCTGGTTCTGGACGGCATCGAAAAGGGCTACAACCGCGGCAAACCGTCCGAAGTGCAGGTGCTGCGCGGGGCCACTCTGTCCGTGGCGGCGGGCGAGGTGGTGGCGCTGGTGGCGCCCTCGGGCGCGGGCAAATCCACGCTCTTGCATATCGCAGGGTTGCTGGACACGCCGGATTCGGGCCGCGTAAGCTTGGGCGGGCGCGAGATGGGCGGCCTTTCCGACCGTGCCCGGACCGAGGCGCGACGCGGCGAGGTCGGCTTCATCTACCAGTTCCATCACCTCTTGCCCGAATTCACCGCGCTGGAAAACGTGGTGATCCCGCAGCTGGCGAATGGTGACGGGTCCGTCGCCGCCGAGACCCGCGCGATGGAACTGCTGGACCGCGTGGGTGTCGGCGCCCGCGCCAGCCATCGCCCCGCCGCGATGTCGGGGGGCGAACAGCAACGGGTGGCCTTCTGCCGCGCATTGGCCAATGCACCGCGACTGCTGCTGGCGGATGAGCCGACCGGCAATCTGGACCCCGCGACCTCGGACCAGGTCTTCGGGGCGCTGATGGAACTGGTGCGCGGCACCGGCATGGCGGCGCTGATCGCCACGCACAACATGGAGCTGGCCGCCCGGATGGACCGGGTGGTGCGGCTGGATCAGGGCCGGGTGGTTCCGGCCGGAACGGAGGGCAAGCGATGATCGTGCGGACGTTGCAGAATGTCGAGGCGCTGGGCCGCAAGGTCGATTGGGGCAATGGCACCTCGCACCGATATCTGGTGGCGGGCGATGGTTTGGGCTTCACCATCTGCCGCACGGTCTGCCGCGCCGGGCTGTCGACCGAACTGGAGTACCGCAAGCACCTCGAGGCCTGCGTTTGCATATCCGGCACCGGCTGGGTGACGGTGGCCGACGGCACCCGCCACCGGATCGAACCCGGCACGATGTATGCGCTGGACCAGCACGACCAGCATGTGCTGACGGTTGACGGGGGCGCCGATCTGTTGCTGGTCTCGGTCTTCTCGCCCGCCCTGCGCGGGGACGAGACGCATGACCCGACGCGACCCGGTGCCTCGGGCTACGAATAGGCCGGGATTGATCCCGGTCATTGCGGCGCGCCACGGGGTGCGGCGAAACTGGCAAGCAGGAGGACCATGACATGCGCACGACCCTTTCGATCATCCTGCCCCTTGCCGGGGCGCTTGTGGCGGCGCTTGCCCTTGCCGGCTGCGTTCCCGAAGAACCGCCGACCGGCGCCGAGGACTTTGCCGCCTTCTGTTCGGGCTGCCATGGGGCGGGGGGCAAGGGCGACGGGCCGCTGGCCGGCGATCTGGACAACCGCCCCGCCGACCTGACCCGGCTGGCGCGCCGCAACGGCGGCGATTTTCCGAAGCTGCGGGTGATGGCGAAGATCTGGGGCTATACCGGCGGCAGGGACGGGGCGATGGTGATGCCGAACTTCGGCCCGCTCCTCGACAGCCAGCTGGTGCCCTACGACGCCGGCGACGGCATCGAAAGCCCGACGCCACTGCGGCTGGTGCAGCTGGCAGAGTATATCGAGAGCCTGCAGTAGGGCGGGGTTCACCCCGCCATCTTGTGCCCGGACGCTGCAGGATGCCGCCGAGGCACGCCACGCGCCGCTTACTTGACCTTTTTCCCGGCAATCACGGTGCCGTCCTTGCCCGCATTGGAATTCGCGGTGGCGAGGATTTTCACCTTTTCCTTCTTGGGCTTCTTGGCTTCTCTGCCGCCCTTGTTTTTCTCTTTCGACATTTCCGGTTTCCTTTTTGCCGATGGGTCCGAGGCGGCCCACGCCACGAGGGATCGCTGCCGCCGGTTCTGCCCTTTGGTCAAGGGCTGGTCCGGCAAGCATCAGGGGCGGCTCCGCGCGTTTGCGCGCGGAGGTCGGAGCCTGTGAGGGCAAGATGCGGAGCGGCATGCGGAAGGCAAGAGGGCAATGGAGCAGACCCCTTTTTGCAACGCCGGGGTGCAAAGCTGACCGCGACCGGCACGCGGGGGTGGGAGCGATATATCGCGCCTGCCCCCGGGGGGCGGGTCGGGCGCGGTCAGATTTGCTTTGGGCAAATCTGACGGGGTGGTTTTGGCGCATCGGGATCCACCCTGCGCTAGCTTTAATCGAGAGTTCAGACATATCCAGAACACAGGTAATCACGTTAAGCCTTAACACTTAACATTTCGAACTTGACACTACGGCCGAATCGCGTGCATATGGCAACATGGAAAACGCACCCCTCTCACTTGAGTACTCGCTCGATGAACTGATCGAGTTTTTGGATTATCTCGCCGACAAGGGCCTGGTTAACAAGAACACCATCGGCCGGGGGGGGTTTCGCGGAAGGCGTCCTGCAACAAGATGCTGGCAATCCTTGATCCGGGAGAGGCCGCCGACCTGCGTGGCTTAGACCTTGATCGCTTGGCCAAGAGATTTGGAAATCTTAAGGGTAAGGCATACACGGCGCAGAGTTTGCAGGTATATAAGTCGCGCGTCGGAACCTCGCTTGCGGACTTCTTCCGGTACAAGGAGAACCCAGCAAACTTCAAGGTGGGCGGTGCAAGTGCGAAAGGCTCACTAATAGTGAAGCCAAAACCGAAAGTCTTTGTGAAGGTTAAATCTCCGAAGTGCCGAGATCAGTACTGCACGGCCAATGCACATGTCCGGAACAAACGGGGGGGGGGCCGGGTGAGCGCTGAGACTGATCAACTACCGTTCCTTCGGCCGAACTGTTTCGTTCAGATCAACGGGCTACCCGGAGGCTTGACAAAGGCAGAAGCGGCCAAGATCGCTGCAGGTCGTAAGCGCTATGATTTCCGTGACAGAGGAATAAGGGCGCCCTTCCACAAGGAGCACTTTGGCGGCGAAGGCTGCCCGGCGCGGTCTAAGCTGGACGGGTTTTCCAAACCCCGTTCAGCTAGGCCACCTAAACAAATTGCGTTACTTTACAACGATTGGTATAGCTTTACCTCAAACATCCAACTCCTCCACAAACCTAGCGTTCTCCTGAATATACTGGAACCGCAATTCCGGCTTCTTCCCCATCAGCCGCTCCACCAGATCGGAGGTATCGCCCGGTTCTTCCTCGTCAATCGTCACGCGGATCAGTTTGCGGGTCTCGGGGTTCATCGTCGTGTCCTTCAGGTCCTTGGCGTCCATCTCGCCCAGACCCTTGAAGCGCTGGACGTCGATCTTGCCCTTGCCGCCCAACCCCTTGGCCAGCCATTCCTCTTTCTCGGCATCATCCGCCACATAGAGTCGTTTGGCGCCTTGGGTCAGGCGGTAGAGGGGGGGGCAGGCCAGATACAAATGTCCCTTGTCGATCAGGGGCCGCATCTGGGTGAAGAAGAAGGTCATCAGGAGGGAGGCGATATGGGCGCCGTCGACGTCGGCGTCGGTCATGATGATGATCTTTTCATAGCGCAGGTCGTCGACGCGGAAGCGGGTGCCCATGCCGACGCCCAAGGCCTCGCAGATGTCGCGGATTTCGGAGTTGTCGTTCAGCTTGTTGGACGCGGCCCCCAGCACGTTCAGGATCTTGCCCTTCAAGGGCAGCAGCGCCTGGTAGTTGCGGTCACGCGCGCCCTTTGCGGAACCTCCGGCGGAATCGCCCTCGACGATGAAGATCTCGGTGCCGCGACGGTCGGTGGCGCTGCAATCGACCAGCTTGCCGGGCAGGCGCAGCTTTTTCGTCGCGGTCTTGCGCTGGGTTTCCTTATCCGCGCGGCGCTTCAGGCGTTCCTCGGCGCGCAGCACGAGGAAATCGAGGATGGCGCCGGCCGATTTCGGGTCGGCCGCCAGCCAGGTGTCGAAATGGTCGCGGACGGCGTTTTCCACCCATTTCGCGGCTTCTTCGGTGGAAAGCCGGTCCTTGGTCTGGCCGACGAAGGACGGCTCGCGGATGAAGACGGAAATCACCGCGCAGCCCCCCGTGAGCATGTCGTCGCGGGTGATCTGGTCGGCCTTGCGGTTCTTCACCCGCTCGCCGTAGGCCCTGATGCCCTTCAGGATGGCAGCCCAGAAGCCGGTCTCATGCGTGCCGCCTTCGGGGGTGGGGACGGTGTTGCAGTAAGATTGCAGGAAGCCGTCGCGCACGGGCGTCCAGTTGATCGCCCATTCGACCGAGCCGGGGATGCCGTATTTTTCCTTGAACGAGACCTTTCCGGCGAATGGAGTGTCGGCGTAGGTGGTGGTCTTGTCCAGCGTGTCGGTCAGGAATTGCGCCAGGCCGCCGGGGTAGTGGAAGGTGGCCTCCATCGGCGTGTCGCCGTCGGGCAGGGCGGATTTCCAGCGGATCTCGACGCCCGAGAACAGATAGGCCTTGGAGCGCACCATCTTGTAGAGCCGGGCGGGTTTGAGCACCTGGTGGCCGAAGATCTCCGCATCGGGGTGGAAGGTGAATGCGGTGCCGCGGCGGTTCGGGGCGGGGCCGACCTTCCGGATGGGGCCGCGCGGCTGGCCGCGGGAGAATTCCTGGACGTAGAGTTCGCGGTTGAGGGCGACCTCGACCCTTACATGGTCGGACAGGGCGTTGACGACCGATGAGCCGACGCCGTTGAGGCCACCGGAGGTGGAATAGGCGTCGGAGGAGAACTTGCCGCCGGCGTGCAGGGTGCAGAGGATGACCTCCAGCGCCGATTTGCCGGGGAATTTCGGGTGCGGATCGACCGGGATGCCGCGGCCGTTGTCGCGCACGGTGACCGAGCCGTCGGGGTGCACCTCGACCTCGATGCGGTTGGCGTGGCCGGCGACGGCCTCGTCCATCGCGTTGTCGAGGATCTCGGCGACCATGTGGTGCAGCGCGCGTTCGTCGGTGCCACCGATATACATGCCGGGGCGGCGGCGGACGGCCTCCATCCCCTCAAGCACCTCGATCGAGGAGGCGTCGTAGGTCGGGCCGGAGGTGGAAAGAAGGTCGTTCGCCATGGCTGTGCTCGTTCTCATTGGGCGCAGGCATTAGACCACCCAAGCGGGGGCGGGCGCAAGATGTGGGGGCAGGGCGGCGCGTGCGATCGGAAGAATTGTTTTCACCCGGCAGGGCGCGCTTAACCCCCTGTTCAGCCGATACATGCGATCCGGAGGCAGACGGAGGCATGGCATGGCAACCTGGAATACGGCTTGCATCATCGCGGTTCTGGGGTTTGGCACGCTGGCGGCCGGGCGGGTCGGAACGGTGCAGCCGGGCGGCGCGGTGGCTGTCCTGGTGCCACCCTGGCAGGCCGGCGGCATGGTGCGGGCGGCGGCGCTGGGGCTGCCGGTGATCGACATCCGCTGGAACGGCCGGCTTCTGGTGCTGGATGCGCGCGAAGGGCTGGAGCCGCTTTCGGGTCAGGGTCTGTGGCTGATGGATGCGACCGGGGCCTGGGTCTGCGCCCCTGCGCCAGCGGCCTGAAGGAAAAGGGAAAGACATCAGATGATTGCGACGATCGACGATCTGCGAGGCAGGGTATCGGGCTATGCCGTGGCGATCCTGCTCTTGACCGTGCCCTTGCTGGCGGCGGTGGGGCAGGCGGTGGGCACCGGCGGGCTGACCGAGGCCGGTCTGATGGTCGCGATCTCGCTGCTGGTCCGGCTGGAGCGGCGGCGTGCGCCTTCGGGCACCGGTGTGCAGTTGGCTGCCTCGGCCGGGCTGGCGGTGGCGGTGGCGGCGCTGGTCTGGCTGATGCGCGGGCATCCCTGGCAGGCCGATGCGCACATGGCCTTCTTCGCCGCTTTCGCGCTGACCGGCCTCTTTTGCAACTGGCGTCCGGTGGCGCTTTATGCCGGGTTGATCGCGGCGCATCATCTGGTGCTGAACTATGCGCTGACCGAGGCGGTCTTTCCGGGCACGGCCTCGCTGGGCCGGGTCATGCTGCATGCGGTGGTGCTGGTGGTGCAGGCGGTGCCGATGCCGCGCTGCAATCGCGGTTCAATACTTTCGTGGCGATGATCGAAGGCATGGTGGGGCAGATTTCGGCTGGGGCGCAGGGGCTGATGACCTCGGCCGGGCAGATGGCCGAGGCGTCGCGACAAAGTGCGGACCGGGCCGGGGCGCAGTTCCAGACGCTGGAACAATCGTTGCGCGCGCTGGAGGGGCTGACCGAAAGCGTGCAGGCGACGGCGCAACTGGCGCGCGACGCCGATGCGCGCGTCAGCGACAACCGGCGCGAGGCCGAAGAGGGTGGCGCGATCCTGGCCGACGCGGTCAAGGCGATGGAGCGGATCGAGGACAGCAGCAACCAGATCAGCCGGATTTCCGAGGTGATGGAGGATATTGCCTTCCAGACCAACCTTCTGGCGCTGAATGCCGGGGTAGAGGCGGCCCGCGCGGGCGAGGCCGGCAAGGGTTTCGCCGTGGTGGCGACCGAAGTGCGCGCGCTGGCGCAGCGTGCGACCAACTCGGCCAAGGAAATCCGGGCGCTGGTCAACACCAGCCGGGAAAACGTTGCCAAGGGGTCCGATCTGGTGCAGCGCACCAATGGATCGCTTGCGGCGCTGATCCAGGGGTCGGGAAAGAACGCCGAGACGGTGGCAGAGATCGCCACGGCGATGAATGTGCAATCGGCGGGCCTGGGCGACCTGACCGGCAAGCTGCGTCAGCTGGAGGACGCCGCGCGCGAAGGGGCGGCGGTGGCGGACCTGTCCTCGTCGAAGAGCGAGACGCTGCGCGGCGACGCGGCGGTGATGCTGACGGCGGCCGGGGCGTTTCGCGACGCGCAGGCCTGGTCCACGGCCGAGCGGCAGGCCGAGGATGCGGCCTGGACCTCCACCGAAGCCTGGCGCGAAGAGTTCAGCGGGGAGTCCCGGCTGGTCGAGGATTACTTCGGGCAGGAGCCCGGCGAACATCGCGGCTGGTCGGCGCGGCTGGGCCTGCCGGCGCCAGAGCCGGGGGCGGCAGATCGGCTGGGCGGGCAGGGGCTGCACGCGGCCGAATAGGTCCGGGGCCGAACAGGTGCGGGACCGAAGAGTACGGGGCTGGGCGCCGGAGTCGTCTTCGCGCCCGCGCCGGCGGGTCAGGCCGGCTCTGCCAGGCGCGCGGCCCACATCGCCTTGAACGCAGGGCGGGCCTGGCACCGCTCGATCCAGGCTTTCACGGCGGGGAATTCGGCCAGCAGCGTCGGATGTGCCTGGGCGTAGCGGACGCATTCCGCCAGATTGATGTCGGCCACGGTGAACCGCCCGCCGACCATCTGGCCCTCTGCCGCAAGATGCCCCTGCAGGCGTGCCAGCGGACGGCGCAGCCGTTCGGCGGCGACGGCGATCACGGCTTGGCCCTCGGGCGTTTCGGCAGTGCCGTTGGCCTGGGCGTAGGTGATCTCCAGTGCCGGCGTCTCGACCGATGTCGCGGCGAAAAGCGCCCAATTCTCCATCAGCGCCAGTTCGGCCGGCGTGGCCGGACCCAGGTCGCCACCGTACACCCTCGCGATGTGCAGGGTGATTGCCAGAGATTCCGTCAACAGCAGCTCGCCATCGGTCAATGCGGGGATCTGGCCCATCGGGTTGACCGCCAGATACCCGGGCGAGGCGGTGTTGAGCGGCGCGTCCGGCGCGGCGGCGTCGGCCAGCCGATAGGCCTGGATCACCGGCACATGGCGAAACGCCGTGCCGGTTTCGCCCAGCAGCCACAGTGGGCGCGAGGCGCGCGACCGGAAGACACCGTAGAGCGTAAGCATGGCCCGAATCTCCTGAATTGCTGCCGATCACGCAGAATTCGCGCAAGCCTTGCGCAAGGTCCATGCAAAAAGCGCCAAAAGCCTTGCTGCCGGACCTGGCTTGCGCCAGTAGAATGGCACCATGACCGAGCGCACGCCACCGCCCCGGACGGCCGCCCTTGCCGATCGCGACCACAAGGCCGAGATCGTCGACAGGCTTTACGATGTGGCATTGGACCCGATCCGGCTGGTGGACCTGATGGAGGTCTGGGAAAGCAGTGCCGCACCGCTGCGGGTTGGCCCGGTCGAAAGCGCCATTCCGCTGGAAGACCCCGAGATCGAGGCGCATATGCAGCGCGCCACCGTGTTTCTGGACCGCTACGATGCCAGTGCCGAACGCGGCGGCTATCGGTCGGTGCTGGAAGACATACCGCGCTCGGCCGCCTTTCTGTCGGATGGCGGCGCCGCGATCGCCGATTGCAACCGCCCCGCCGTCGTGGCCTTCGGGATCGCACCGGGCGGCGCCTTCTCTGCCCTGCCGTTCGAGATGGACGACCGCGGGCTGCTGGCCGGCGTGATCCGCAAGGTCGCGGGCGGGCGGGCGGAAAAGGTGGTGACTCTGCGCATCCGCTCGACGGTCACCGGCAGCCCGGTGATCGTGCGCGTCAGCCGGGTGGAAAGCGGGACGGATCGTCCGCTGGCGTTGGTGTTGTCGACCGAACTGGTCTGGCCCGAGGGATTCGAGCATACGGTGCAGGAGGCCTTCGGCCTGACCGGCGCCGAGGTCGAGATCGTGCGCGGCATCACGCTGGGCCTGCCGGTGAAGGACATCGCCGAGGCGCGGGGGCGGTCGGCGGAAACTGTGCGCACGCAGCTGCGCAGCATTCTGGCCAAGACCGAAACCCACAGCCAGTCGGAACTGGTGCGGGTGGTGCTGGGGCTGATGGACGTGGCGCTGATCCCGACCGAAGGCCATGGCGGATCAGTTCCGCGGGGCGGCAAGCTGGACCCGCGCGAACTGCGCGAGATGCGGCTGGCCGACGGGCGGCGGCTGACCTGGATCGAATTCGGCAACCCCAAGGGCCAGCCGGTGCTGTACATGCACCTCGATTACGGGCTGATCCGCTGGCCCGCTTCGGCCGAACGGCACGCCGGTTTGCGCAAGTTGCGGGTGATCGTGCCGGTCAGGGCGGGCTATGGCCGGACCGACCCGCATCCCAAGGGCATGGACCGCACAGAAGCCGTCACGCTGGATTATGCCGCGGTGATGGACCATCTGGGTCTGCGCGGCGCCATCACCGTGCCGCTGGGCGCCGATCTGCGCTTCGCGATGAACCTGGCCAACCGGCGTCCCGATCTGGTGGCCGGCATCGTCGGCTGCGCCTGCCAGCTGCCGCTGCGCACCTCGGCGCAATATGACCGCATGGACAAATGGCAGCGCTTCATCCTGGCCAATGCCCGCTATGCGCCCAAGGTGCTGCCGTTCCTGGTGCAGGCCGGCTTCAGCCTGGCCCGCCGTCTGGGAAAAGAGGCCTTCTTTACCCAGGTCAACGGCGGCAGCCCGGCCGATATCGACACTTTCGCGCAGCCCGAAGTGCGCGAGGCGATGATGACCGGGTCCGACGTCTGTCTGGCCCGGAAGTGGAGCGCACACGATGCGTTTTCCCGCGAATGCATCAGCTCGGAAAAGGACTGGTCGGCGATCGTGAAGGCCTGCAAGGTGCCGGTCCTGCTGCTGCAGGGCGATCAGGACCCGCAGACGCCGGTGCAGACGGTGCAGGAACTGATGGCGGAATACCCGCATCTCGAGGTGCGCTTCCTGCCCAACACCGGGCAGATGCTGTTCTTCGCCGAATGGCCGCTGGCGCTGGACGAGGTCGAGGCGATGGCCGCCCGCCTGTCGGCCTGAGGTCAGGAAAACCCGACCGTGGCTGAATCTTTCTCTGTCTACCGCAAATGGGGTATGCGGCGTGGCTGCGGGTTACGCTAGGAAAGCTACAGTCGTGGTGGCATTTGCGACAGAACGCTTTTCATCCAATCTTTCTTCCCCTCGCGGGGCGGTGGTCTCCAGAAGATCACCGCCCCGCAATCCATTCGGGGCCTCCCGCTTCGGCGCTGTTCTGGTGCCGGTTTGACCCGGATCAAGGAAAACGACACGCATCGGATGTAGAGTTCCCTCAAAGAGATCAGGGGAGAGACCGCATGGACGATCAGGCGCCGCAAAGCCTTGCCAGCACCACCGAAACCAACACCAAACCCGCGACCGCCCGCGCGTTGCGGCGTGGCAAAGGGGCTGCGGCACCCGACAACGGGCATGCGCCGGTCGAGCCCCATGCAGTGCCGGTGGCTGACGTCCCGGCCGAAGTGCCGGCTCAAGAGCCTGCTCCGGCCGCAGGTGAAGGTCTGACCGGTCCGCAGAAGTTTCCGGCGCTCAATTCGGCAGCGATCCGCGAGGTCTTTGAAAGCGGCCGCTACCCATATGCCCGCCCGATGGGCCGCGCCGTCTATGAGGCGGAAAAGGCCCGGCTGCAGGCCGAGCTCCTGAAGGTTCAGATCTGGGCGCAGGAGACCGGGCAGAAATTCGTCATCCTGATGGAAGGTCGCGACGCCGCCGGCAAGGGCGGCACGATCAAGCGCTTCATGGAGCATCTGAACCCCCGCTATGCCCGCGTCTGCGCGCTGTCCAAGCCTTCGGACGTGGAAAAGGGCCAGTGGTTCTTCCAGCGTTACATCGAACATCTGCCGACGGCGGGAGAAATGGTGTTCTTCGACCGCAGCTGGTACAACCGCGCCGGGGTGGAGCGGGTAATGGGCTTCTGCTCGCCCGCCGAATACCTGGAATTCATGCGTCAGGCGCCCGACTTCGAGCGGATGCTGACCCGCTCGGGCATCCAGCTTTACAAATACTGGTTTTCCGTCACCCGCGAGGAACAGCGCCGCCGCTTCAAGGCGCGCGAGACCGACCCCCTGAAGATGTGGAAGCTGTCGCCGATCGACAAGGCCAGTCTGGACAAGTGGGATGATTATACCGAGGCCAAGGAGGCGATGTTCTTTTACACCGACACCGCCGATGCGCCCTGGGTGATCGTGAAGTCGAACGACAAGAAGCGGGCGCGGCTGAACTGCATGAAGCATTTCCTGTCGACCATCGACTATCCGAACAAGGACCTGTCGGTGGTGGGCGCGCCCGATCCGCTGATCGTCGGCCGCGCGGCGCAGGTGCTTGGCGGGGCGGGGCATCTGATGGACGCGGCGCGCCATCCGGTGCTGAAGGCCTAGGCCGGCGGCCGGGTGCCGATGCGGCGCGATGCGGCTTGGCACAGGCGGGCGCCGGCGGTAGGAACTGGCGCAATGACGCATCACGGGATGACAGGGGCGGTTCTGTGCGGGCTGGCGCTGCTCGCGACGCCCGCGCTGGCGCATCCGCATATCTTCATCGACGCCTCGGTCGAAGTGCTGCTGGACGGGCAGAACCGCGCCACCGGCCTGCGGATCGGCTGGCGCTACGACGATCTCTATTCGCTGTCGGTCATCGCCGATCGCGGGCTGGACCCGGATTGGGATGGCGCCCTGACTGCCGCGGAAGAGTCGGCGCTGGCCGGGTTCGACATGGCCTGGATGGAGGGTTTTCAGGGCGATACCTACGCGCTTCTGGACGCGGCCGACCTGAGGCTGGGTCCGCCGCAGGACTGGACGGCCGGCTATGCCGGCGGCAAGATCACCTCGACCCATCTGCGGATGTTCGCGGCGCCGGTCGCGATTGGCGAGGGCACGCTTTTCGTGCAGGTCTATGATCCTGGATTCTACACCTCTTACGCCATCGTCGGCGACGGCGTGCTGACCGGCGGCTCCGGCGCCTGCCGGGCCGAGGTCTGGGGCCCCGATGTCGACGCGGCGGATGCAGCCCTGCTGGCGGCGCTGGCGGAATATTCGGCCGATGAAAGTGTGGAGCAGGATTTCCCTGCGGTCGGCAGGCACTATGCCGAGGAGGTGCGCGTGACATGCGCCGCGCGGTGATCCTTGCCGGCCTGCCGGTCGTGGCGGTTCTCGCCGCACTGTGGCTGTCGGGCGGGTTTTCCGGCCTGCTGGCCTGGGCCGAGGCAACGCAGCGCCAGGCGCAGAACGCCCTTGCGGCCGCCGTGCGCGCCCTGCGCGGGGGCGAGCCGGGAGCACTGGCGGCGCTCTTGGGTGTCTCGTTCAGCTACGGCGTGCTGCATGCGGTCGGGCCGGGCCATGGCAAGGCGCTGATCGGGGCCTATGGTGTGGCCCGCCGTGTGCCATTGCTGCGGCTTTCGGCGCTGGCGCTGCTGTCGTCGCTGGCGCAGGCCGGCACGGCGGTGGTGCTGGTCTATGCCGGCGTGGCCGCGCTGGGCCTGACGCGCGATGCCGCCACCGGACTGGCCGAAGGCGCCGTGCCCGCGCTGGGCAACCTTCTGATCGCGGGGCTGGGGGCCTGGCTTCTGTGGCGCGGCTTGCGCGGTGTGCGGCGGCGGGCGGCGGGCCAACATCCGCCGGGTCACGGCCATGACCACGGGCCGGACGGCGGCTGCGGCCATGCCCATGCGCCGACGCCCGATGAGGTGGCGCAGCTGACCGGCTGGCGCGACACCGGCGTTCTGGTCGCAGGCATCGCGCTGCGGCCCTGTACGGGGGCGCTGTTCCTGCTGATCCTGACCTGGCAGATCGGCATCGGTCCGGCCGGCATCGCCGGGGCCTTTGCCATGGGTCTTGGCGTGGCGGTGGTCACCATCGCTGCAGCGGCGCTGGCCGTCTGGGCGCGTGAAGGCGCCTTTGCCGGCCTGTCGGGCGGCGTGCTGTCGCGCGCGCTGCCGCTGGTCGAGGCGCTGGCCGGTGCGCTGATCCTGACGGTGGCGCTGGTGCTGCTGTGGCGCGGCTTCTGAGCGCTCCCTTGCCTTTCCCTTGCGGTCCTTCCTTGCGGACCTGGGCGCGCCGAGGCTTGCAAGAGACTGATGCAGGGGCATTTAGCGCCGCAGTGCGGCGGATTTCCCGGCTTGTCCTTGCCGATCCGCCCCGGCATATCCGGGCGCATGACCGCGACGATGACCTCTTCCGCCCATGCGCGCGCAACGCTTGTCCTGGGGCTGCCGCTGGTTGGCTCCAGCCTGGCGCAAATGGCGCTGCATGTCGCCGATACGGTGATGCTGGGCTGGTATGGCGTGGTGGCGCTGGCGGCGGTGGTGCTGGGCTCTTCGTCCTTCTTCATCCTGTTCGTCCTCGGCTCGGGCTTTGCCAAGGCGGTGATGCCGATGGTGGCCAGTGCGCGCGCGGCGGGCGACGAGACGCAGGTGCGCCGCGACGCGCGGATGGGGCTGTGGCTGTCAGCCGCTTACGGCGTGCTGATCTATCCGGTGTTCTGGTGGGCCGAGCCGATCCTGCTGGCCCTGGGGCAAGAGGCCGAGGTCTCGGCCATCGCGGGCGATTACCTGCGGATCGCTGGGCTGGGCATGGTGCCGGCGCTGTGGGTGGCGGTGCTGCAAAGCTGGCTTTCGGCGCTGGGCCGGACGCAGGTGGTGCTGTGGGTCACGGTGGCGGCGCTGGGGCTGAACGTTGCGATCAACTGGGCGCTGATCTTCGGCAACTGGGGATTTCCCGAGTTGGGCGCCCAGGGGGCTGCGGTGGCGACACTGGCGGTCCAGATCGCGTCCTTCCTGGCGCTGGCACCCTATGCCGCGCTGCAACCGGGACTGCGGCCCTACCGGCTGTTCCAGCGGTTCTGGCGGGCCGACCCGGTCGCGCTGCGGCAGGTGTTCCGGCTGGGCTGGCCGATCGGCCTGACCGGCATTGCCGAGGGCGGCCTGTTCCAGGCCAGCGCGCTGATGATGGGCTGGGTCGGCACGGTGCAGCTGGCCGCGCATGGCATCGCGCTGGAGGCGGCTGCGGTAGCCTTCATGATCCATGTCGGCCTGTCCAGCGCCGCAACGATCCGGGTGGCGGAGTTTCGTGGCAAAGGCCGGGCAGAGGATTTGCGCGCGGCCGCAAGGGTGGCGCTGGTCCTGTCTTTTGCGGTGGCGGTGCTGGTGACCGTGCTGTTCGTCTCGGCGCCCGGCTGGATCATCGGGCTGTTTGTCGACGAGACCAAACCGGAAAGCGCCGCGATCCTGACCTTTGGCGTCACGCTTCTGGCGCTGGCTGCACTGTTCCAGCTGGCCGATGCGATGCAGGTGATGGCGCTGGGCCTGTTGCGCGGGTTGCACGATACGCGGGTGCCGCTGATCCTGGCGGCGGTCAGCTATTGGGTGATCGGCATTCCGATCAGCTATGTGCTGGCCTTTCCGCTGGGCCTTGCCGGTGTCGGGTTGTGGCTGGGGCTGGTGATCGGGCTGGTGGCGGCCGGCGGCAGCCTGATGGCGCGGTTCTGGGTGCTGGCGCCGAAGGGCTGAGGCGCAACCCTCAACGCCAGAGCCAGGCTTGGCTGGCGAAACGGCCTTGCAGCTTTGCGATCAGCCGATTCAGCGGCCCGGGATGCGGGATCTTGCCGCTGGCCAGCCGTTCAAGCGCCACTTCGGGCGGGCAAGGGCGGCGCGAGACCGGGTCCCAGTAGCGCGGATAGGCGATCAGCGCGGCGTGAACCAGGTGGGCAAGATCGGGACGCGGTTGCAGGCTGCCGTCGGCGCGGCGCAGGCGGCGGTGGGGAATTGGGCCAAGATCGCTGGTCAGGCCCCAGCCGGCGTAGAAGGGTGCGCCGAGGGTGATGACTTTCTTTCCCCGCAAAAGCGCCTCGAACCCGGTCAGTGAGGTCATCGTCCAGACTTCATCGACCAGCGGCAGCAGCGCGCCGATGTCGGCACCGCTCAGCACGGCATCGGCGAATTTCAGGGCGATCTCGTCGGGGATCCGGCCGGGGCGCAAGCCGGCCTCGACGTCGGGATGGGGCTTGTAGAGGATCACCGCTTCGGGGTTGGCCTCCCAGGCCGCCTGCAGCAGCCCGGCATTGCTGCGGATGTCGCCCGCCCCTTTCAGGATCGAGGCATCATCCTCGACCTGACCGGGAACGAGGATGCGGCGGCCTTCTGGAAGGGCGGGGAGTTCGCCGCCGAGGTTGTATTTCGTCAGGTTGGCGGCGCGCAGGCTTTCCAGCAGCCGGTCGGCGCGGGTCTGACCGCCGGGGGGCAGGGGGCCAAGGATCAGCCGCTCCAGCCGCGAAGGGCGGGTCGGGTCGTAGTAGATGCCGGCGTCGTCGGTGACCAGCGACAGGGGCGGTACCAGCTCTGCGCCCAGCCCGCGCGAGCGCAGGAAGCCGTCTTCGACCCGCAGCGCGGGGCCGGAGAGGCCCTCGGGCTCCTTGCCCGCCCAGATCAGCAGCCCGCGCCCCTTGCGCGCCGCAAGAGCACTGGCAGTGGTGTTGTTATCTTTGAATATCAGTGGCTTGTAGCACCCGAAGACGGACTGCAGCCGCCCACGCTTCCACGCCCGCATGCCGCTGGCGACGTGGCCGTGGCGGTCTTCGCGAAAGGCGCGCACCTCGGCCTCCAGCTGTTCGACCACCTCTTCAAAGCTGCACAGGCGGTCGCGGCAGGGGTCGTACCAGACCGGCGCAAGGATCATTGCGGCGGCGAAAAGCTGGTTGCGCGTCAGCTTGCGGCCGCGGCGCGGCGGCGGGGTGCGGTCATGGCTCAGCCCCCAGCCGGTGTAGAAGGGCTGGCCCCAGACCTGCGGCTTGTGGCCGGCGAGAATGGCCTCGAACCCCAGTTGCGACGACACGGTGTAGACGGCGATGGCCCCGTCAAGCAGGTGCCAGGGCGAGTGCGGGCCGGTGATCAGCACGATGCGGCCCTTGGCGTGCGCCGCGCCGAAATGGCCGGGGCGCAGGCCGGTGGCGGATTCCGGGTGGGTCTTGATCAGGATCGGCGCCCGGGGATGATCCTCGGCGGCCTGGGCCAGCATGTCGTCGAATGTGGCCTGGGTGGCGCCGGAGGCGGTGACGGAAGCATCCCTGGCGGTCTGGTCGACAACAAGGACGTAGCCGGGCGGCGGTGGCGGCAGCGTGGGATCATGAATATTGTATTTTGACAAGTGCAGGTGCTTCAAACGATCAATAGCGTCCTTTGCACGCAAAAGAAGGTTTGAATTGTCCAATGGATCGGCGTTGAGGAGATGTTCGAGGGTAGAGGCGCGCGCGGGATCGAAATGGACGCCGCGCGGGTCGATCAAAAGGCCGATGGGCGCATCGCCCATCCTACCGGGCTGGATCGAACGGAGAAAGGCGTCCTCGATGCGGATCAGCGGGGCGCCGCGGCGCTCTGCGGCGCGTTCGCCCCGACCGGCGGTAGGGCTGGCGCCCCAGACAGCGACGCCATCGCCGGGCCGCGGCAGGCCAAGGCGCAGCTCGTGGCCCATCAGCGCAAGGATGCGGCGCAGGCGGCGGTCACGCAGGAACGACAGGTTCTGATGGCAAAGCCGCCGCGGGATGACCACGGCGGCTTCGGGTTTCGGATCGCGCTCGACGGCCAAGGGGTATCCCTCAGCCGCCGCTTCCGGACAGCGAATCGGCGGTGGAGGTCAGGTTCGCGGCCGCCCCGGTGGCCCCGGTCAGCGCAGCGAGCGTCTTGTTCCACTGCACATAGGGCGCCTCGGTGACATAGACGGTATCGCCATCGCGGATCAGGAAATCGCGCGCCTCGAACATGCCGTTCGGCTGGGTCAGGTCCAGCACATAGACCATGCGCTGGTCGCCGCGCAGATCGCCCCGTCCCAGCACGACGTTGGCGATCTCTGCCGGCTCGTTGCGGAAGACGAAGACGCCGGTCGGGTCGGCCGCCGCGGTCTGCAAGCCGCCGACGGTGGCGAGGGCCTCGATCGCGGAAAGCGTCTCTGACTCGAAGGGCACCAGTGCCTGGCCACCGGTCGCCCCAAGGGCAGTGAACTTGCGCTGGTCTTCCTCGATCACGATCTGGTCGCCGGGGCGCAGCGCGATATCCAGCGCCGGGTTGGCCCAGAGATCCTTGAGCCAGACCTTGCCGGTCTGCCGGCCGCGGGTCACGCGCACGATGGCGACGGCCGGCGCGATGGCGACTCCGCCGGCCTTGGCCAGCATCGAGGCCAGGGTGCGGGTCGGACGCTCGATCGGGTAGGTGCCAGGCGCTGCGACGGAACCCGAGATGGTGACCGACGAGCCATCGCCGGCAAGGCGGCTTACGGTGATCTGCGGGTCGGGGGTCTGGGCATCCAGCTTGCGGGTGATCGCCTGGCGCAGCCCGTCCGGGGTTTGCCCGGCGGCCTTGATGCGGCCGGCGTAAGGGGATAAAGATATAGCCTTGGCCATCCACCTGCACTTCGGATAGTGCAGAAACGCGCTGGCCGGTATTGCCCAGCAGCGGGTCGTCCTTGACGTTCTCGAAGATGGTGATGCCCAGCGTATCGCCGGGCGACAGCGTGTCGGACCCGACGACGCCCGCGTTCTGGAAGGCCGAGGAAAACCCGAACGATTGCAGGACAGCCGTCGCGCGCGTGACCCGTGGATTGACGGTGACGATGAAGGCATCGCCGCCGTTCAGCACCGAGCCGGCGAAGATCTCTTTCTTGTTCGGTCCGGGGCGCGGCAGACCGCAGCCTGCGGCCATGGGAAGGCACGCAAACGCACCGAGGACCGCGGCCCTCCGGGTAACTTTGGTATTCACTGCTCGGGCTCCTTTTCGGATTTGCCTCAAGTTTTGCCTGCAACCTTAGGGAATCCGTGGCGAAAAGGAAAGCACGCCGTTCCGCGCGGTTCAGTTCACGACGCGCAACTGTTGCCGTGGCGCCGCGTTTCCGGAAACCAGTGCGTCGTAAGGATCCTGAGGCGACAGCATCATGTCTACCACCTGTCGTAGCAACTCGCGCCGCCCACGCGAGGAGTAGAAGCCGCCGGGCACCTGGCTGGTTTCCAACAGGTAGTGGCGATAGTCGCGGTAGGCGCGGGTATCGGGGCGGGTCGGTTGGGCGAAAAACCGCTCGATCGGCTGGTCCGAGACGAATTCCGGCTTGGAATAGACTGCCCGGCCAAAGGCCTTCAGCGGCAGGCTGCGCCACAGCACCTGCTGCCCGGCGGTGGAGTTCACCGTGACCGCGCTGCGGGCCTGGTTGAGAAGGGCGGCCAGCTTGCCGCCGCGCACGAAATGCACCCGGTCGGCGATGCCATGGGCGCGGGCAAGGCGGAAGATCTGCTGTTTCAACGCGACGCGGCCGTCTTCCAGCGGATGCGCCTTGAAGACAAGATGGTGATGCGCCGCCGCGCCCTTGGCGAAACCTTCGCTGACCTCGGCCAGAAACTCGGTCATCGTGGCGAAGGGCGAATGGTCGCGAAAGCTGGCGTCATGCTCCAGTTGCAGGATGACCAGATGATAGGGAAAGCCGCCGTGGCGGATGCGGAAGGTGGCGATCCGGCGTTCCAGCGCGTGAAATGGCATCAGCGCAAGGCGGCGCAGGTAAAGCAGGAATTCCTGCCGCACGGTCAGGGCGCGGTGCGGGCGGAAATCGCGATAATCCCAGAAGCCGGTCAGCACGAACCAATGATAAAGCGCGCCCCAGAACACGTGCTGGCGCATGTCGCCCCAGCGGGCGGGGGCGTCGGGCAGGTCCATGTCGGCCTTTTCCAGCGCGCGGCGCATGTCCTCGACCGATTGCTCCATCAGCCGCGAATGGCCATTGGCGCCGCCGCGTTCATAGGTGATCCAATAGGGCCGCAGATAGCCTTCCTCGAACACATGCACGGTCAGGCCGCGGGCGCGGGCGCTGTCCACCGCGCGGGCATGAATCGGGCGGGTGTCGCCGTAAAGCACCAGATCGGTGATGCCCTTGTCGGTCAGGATGGCGTCCAGCGTGGCGGGCCAGTCCGCGGCGCTGCCGCGAAACGGGATGTAGGAGGCGCCGTCATGCCAGAAGGCGCGGTCGCCGCGGTTGAAGCCGACGCGCCAGCAGGTCGCGCCGGATTTCCGCAACATCCGGGCAAGCCGGTTGAACCACGGTCCGTGCGGACCCTGGAGGAACAGAAATGTCTTGCCCTGGCCGGAAAGCCGCATTGTCACCGTTACCCTTGTTTCCGCCTTATGCCCCCTGATCCTCGGCAGAGTGAAGGGGGGAACCTTGTCGCGCCGTTAACTCTGCAGTGGAAGAGCGGCAAATCCCGGGCAGGGGGAGGGGCCTTGCCAGCGGCGCGGTGGCGGGGTTAGGTCGAAGCGCAGGACAATGAGGAGGCCGGGCATGTTCACAGGGATCGTGACCGATGTGGGGCGGGTGCTGGAGTTGCGGCAGGAGGGCGATTTGCGGGCGCGGATCGGCACCGGCTATGACGTCGGCAGCATCGACATCGGCGCCAGCATCGCCTGCGAGGGGGTCTGCCTGACGGTGGTGGACCGGGGCGCAGCGGGCGGCACGCCGCCGCAGGGTTGGTTCGACGTGCAGATCTCGGCCGAGACGGTGTCGAAGTCCAATCTTTCCGGCTGGCACGTCGGAAAGCGGCTGAATCTGGAACGCGCGCTGAAGGTGGGGGACGAACTGGGCGGGCACATCGTCTCGGGCCATGTCGATGGCGTGGCCGAGGTGGTGGGCCTGCGGCCCGAGGGCGATAGCCTGAGGGTCACCTTTCGCGCGCCCGAGGCGCTGGCGAAGTTCATCGCGCCGAAAGGCTCGGTGGCGCTGAACGGCACCTCGCTGACGGTGAACGAGGTTGAGGGGAGGGAGTTCGGCATCAACTTCATCCCGCACACGCGGGCGGTGACGACCTGGGGCGAGGTGGCTGTCGGCGACGCGGCCAACCTGGAAGTGGACACCATGGCGCGCTATGTGGCGCGGCTGAGGGAGTGGGGCTGAACGACAATACGGCCGCCGCAAATTCCTTGAGCAGGAATTTCGGGCCAGGACAAAGTGAAAACGGCGGCCCCCGGGGGACCGCCGTTTCGTCAAGCATCCAAGCCGGAATCAGGCGGCGCGGGTAACCAGGACGTCGTCCACCTTCTTCTGCGCGGCGGGCGTTTCCAGCCCGGCCACGGCGGCAACCTCGCGGGTAAGCCGCTCCAGCGCCGCTTCGTAGAGCTGACGCTCGGAATAGCTTTGCTCGCGCTGGTCGTCGGTGCGGTGCAGGTCGCGCACGACCTCGGCAATTGCCATCAGATCGCCCGAGTTGATCTTCTGCTCATACTCCTGCGCGCGGCGCGACCACATCGCCCGCTTGACCTTGGCCTTGCCCTTCAGCGTGTCCAAAGCCTTCGACACCACATCGGGGGCCGACAGCGCGCGCATGCCGATTTCGGTCGCCTTGTGCGTCGGAACCCGCAGCGTCATCTTGTCTTTTTCAAAGTGGATGACGAACAGTTCCAGCCGGAAGCCGGCGATGTCCTGTTCCTCGATGGACAGGATCTTGCCGACGCCATGGGCGGGGTAGACGACGAACTCGTTCGGACGAAACTCGGGCTTCTTCGATTTGGTCATTCAGACGGTCCTCGATCATGCCTGTCCGGCGACAACTGCCACCTTGCCGAAGACGATGCCTTCGACGCAGCGGCCGGGAAGTCACAAAAATGTCCGTCTCAGGCGAGCAGCACTGAGGCAGGGATCAGGCTTTCATGCGTATTTGCAAAATCTTTATAACACAGAATCTGCCTGATTCCAACTGCGGCGAATCCTTTCGCAGACGCAGCGATACGTTGTTTTCCCTGAACAAACCCCGCCAAGGGCGAATCGCGGACGCAGTGTCAGCGAATCGTGAACACATTCAGTGACTCAGCGCGCCCCGTCCGGGCTCAGTCACCCTTGCCCGGCGCTTCGGAGAAATACTTTTCGCGCTTGCCGGTTTCGCCGTCGCGCTCTTCATAGCCGGGCAACGGGTCCTGCTTGGTGGTGATGACGGGCCATTTCTGCGAGTAATTGCGGTTGAACTCCACCCATTCTTCCATGTCCGGTTCGGTATCTGGGCGGATCGCGTCGGCGGGGCATTCGGGCTCGCAGACGCCGCAGTCGATGCATTCATCCGGGTGGATGACCAGCATGTTCTCGCCCTCGTAGAAACAGTCCACCGGGCAGACCTCGACGCAGTCGGTGTATTTGCAGGCGATGCAGTTGTCGATGACGACATAGGTCATGGGGATACCCAGGCAGGTCGGAACGGTTGCATGCTGACTAAGCCAGGCGCGCGGATCATTCAAGCGCATCCGGCGTCGCGGGGCGAGCATCCAGATCAAGGAACAGGCCCTGCGCCTCATGCGCCGGCCCGCGCCGGATTCCCAGCGCGGTGACACGGATCAGCCGGATGCGGTCGCCTTGTGCGAAAGTCAGGGTGTCGCCGGGGGTGACATCGCGGCCCGGCTTCGAGATCGGCGTGCCGTTGACCCGGACCCGGCCTTCCTGCACCGCCTCGGCCGCAAGGTGGCGAGAGCGGAAGAACCGCGCCTGCCAGAGCCAGCGGTCGATGCGCAGGCGCGGCCTTGCGTCCGGTTTGCGCCCCGGTCCGGCCAAGTGGTCAGACCTTGCCCTTCAACGCCAGCAGGGCGGCGAAGGGATTGTCGGGGTCGATCGGCTTTTCAGGCCGCGGCGGGCGCGATTCGTAGGTCTTGGCGCCTTGCGGCCGCTCGCCGTGCTTGTCGCCGTGCCGGTCGTCGCGCTTGCCCGCGAATTTGCCTTTCGGCTTGCCGCCCTTGGCGCCGTCGCCGTCCTTGCGGTCGCGCCGATCACCTTTCGGCCGGTCGTTCCTGGGCCGGTCGCCCTGCGGTCGCTCACCCTGCGGAACGGCGCCTTGCGGGCGTTCGGGCCGGGGGCCGCGTTCGGGGCGCTGGAAGCGGGGCTTCGGGGCCCAGGTGAAGGTGTAGAACGACTCCATCTCGGGGGCCGCAGCAGCCTCGTCGGTTCCTTCGGCTTCGCCTTCCGCCGCTTCGGGGGCTGGTGCGGGCGGCGACGGCGAAAGGATCGAGACCTCTTCCGGGATCGGCTGGCCGGCGGCGATGGCGGCTTGCAGTGCCTCATCGACGGCGGGGGCCGGCGTCGGCGCCGGCTCGGCTGCCTTTACCTTGACCCGTTCGGCCTTTTCGCCCTTATAGCCCAAGCCACCCATCAGGTCGCTGAACTGTTCCAGCGTCATGCCGGTGATCGACAGCATGTCGGGGGTGGCCTCGAACCCCGCGCGGCTGTCTTTCTGGCGCAGGATGTCGGCCAGGCGTTCCAGCATGTCGATGCGGATCGCGCGGGTGCCTGCGGGGTGGTAGCCCGCCAGCGTGTAGTGCTGCTTTGGCACCTCGGCCACGTTCGGGATGGTCACCAGTCCGGGTGGCGGGCTTTCGGGGAATTCGGACAACCCGTTCCACAGCGACCACAGTACCAGACGCAGCCGGGTGGCGGCGGGTTTCAGCAGGGCGGGCAGGAAGATCGTATACTGGCCGAACCGGATGCCGTGCTTGCGCAGCGCGCCGCGGGAGTCCTGGTCCAGTTCCTTGACCTCTTGCGCCACCGCATCGCGCGGCTGCACGCCCAGCGCCTCGGTCATGCGAAAGGCAAAGCCGCGGGCCAGACCGGTCAGCGCCTCGTCCCGCGCCATGGCGAGCAGCGGCTCGTAAAGTGCGGCCACCTTGCGGTCGATGAAATGCTGCAACCGCCGGCGGACCTTCTCGGCCACCTCGTCGCCGGCTTCCTCATCGACAAAGGCCTCGACGCCCGGCTTCAGCACATCGGCGCCCTTGACCAGCTTGCCGATGGCGGAAGAGCCCCACATCAGGCCGCCCTGCTCGGTGAAATCCATCTCGGTGTCGGGGGCATTGTAGAAGCGGTCGGCACGCAGATGGAATTCGGGGCGGAGCGCCGCCATCGCCGCGGACTGCAGCGTCTTCGCCTCATCCAGCGATCCGGTGGCATCCTGCTGGAACCGGAACCCTTCCAGACGGCCGACGAACTGGCCCTCGACCGTCACTTCGCCCTTGTCGTTCACCTCGGCCACGAGGTCCTCCTTCTGCTTCAACCGGCGCAAAAGCACGGATGTGCGCCGGTCGACAAATCGTTGGGTCAGGGCTGCGTGCAGCGCATCTGACAGGCGGTCTTCTACAGCGCGGGTCTCGCCGCGCCAATGGGATTCGTCATCGACCCAGTTCTTGCGCTGGGTGACATAGGTCCATGTGCGGATATGCGCCAAACGGCGCGACAATGTGTCAATGTCGCCGGTGGTCTGGTCGATGCGCGCGATCGCCTTCGCCAACCAGTCGCCGGGGATGCGGCCTCCGCCCAGGCCCCGGCCGCAAAGAAAGTCGAAGATGCGGGCCAGCAGCATGGCGTGATCGGCGTCCGATCCGTTGCGGAAGTCGGGAATCCGGCAGACATCCCACAAAAGCGCCACACGCTTGGCATCGGTGACCCTGGCCATCACCTCGGGCATCGCGGTCAGCGCCTTCAGCGCCAGGACGTCATCGGCATCGCGGGCGCGGGAAAGCCAGTCGTTCGAGGTCGGCGCCTCAAGGCTGCGGATCAACCGCTCAGCCGAGCCGAAATCCAGATCGGCATTGCGCCACATCAGCTTCTTGACCGGTGAGAAACGGTGTGATTCGATGGCCTCCACCAATTCGGGGTCGAAGGGCCGCGTCTCGCCCGTCACGCCGAACGTGCCATCCTCGGTATGCCGTCCGGCGCGGCCGGCGATCTGGGCAATTTCCTGCGCGGTCAGCGGGCGCATCCGGCGGCCGTCGAATTTCGACGTCGAGGAAAACGCGACATGCTTGATATCCAGGTTCAGCCCCATGCCTATGGCATCGGTGGCGACCAGGTAATCCACCTCGCCGTTCTGGTAGAGATCGACCTGCGCATTGCGGGTGCGTGGGCTGAGCGCGCCCATGACCACGGCACACCCGCCCTTTTGCCGCCGGATCAGCTCGGCAATCGCATAGACGTTTTCGACGCTGAAGCCGACGATGGCAGACCGCGGCGGCATGCGGGAAATCTTCTTCGAGCCGGCATAGCTGAGCGTCGAGAACCGGTCGCGCTTGACGTAGGAATGCTGGTGGACAAGGCCGGAAATCGCCCCGCGCATGGTGTCGGCGCCCAGAAACAGGGTCTCGACCAACCCGCGTGCGTGCATCAGGCGATGGGTGAAGACATGGCCGCGGTCGGGGTCGGCGCAAAGCTGGATCTCGTCGACGCAGACGAAATCGGCGCCGATTTCCAGCGGCATCGCCTCGGTGGTGCAGACCCAGTATTGCGTGCGGTCGGGGACAATGCGTTCCTCGCCCGTCACCAGCGCCACCCTCGAAGGGCCTATCTTGGCGACAATGCGGTCGTAGACCTCGCGCGCCAACAGGCGCAACGGCAGGCCCATGACGCCGGTGCGGTGCGTCAGCATGCGCTCGATCGCGTGATGGGTCTTGCCGGTGTTGGTCGGCCCAAGGACCGCCGTCACCCGCCGGGGCGCGTCCATCGGGATTAAAGCTCCTGCCCCTCGAGCGACTTCTCCAGCCGCGCGATGGCGTCGTTGACCGTGGCCAGGTGCGGATGGATGGCGGCGGCGGCACGGTAGGCTTCAAGCGCCTGTTCCGGCTTGCCGCTTTCCTCCAGGATCAGCGCCAGCCCGGTGATCGCGCCGAAATGGCGGGGATTGGCCTGCAGCACATGGGCGATGTCGGAAAGCGACGGCCCGATCTCGCCGGCCATGTAATAGGCCGTCGCCCGCGCGTTCCAGCCTTCGGTAAAGGCGGGGTCATGGTCCACGAGGGCGGTGAAATGCTCGATCGCGGCAGGTGTTGCCCAGTTGCATGGCGTCCTGGCCGCGGCGGAACAGAAGGTCCATCGACGGCGAGCCGGATTTCGACCATTCGATCCAGATCTCGGCCTCGATCCGGCCGGCCTCGGCGGGGTCCGGCGTGGTCGCCAGGCGACTGAAGAGATCGTCCAGCTTGGCGCTGTCCTCGGCCATCGCGGGTGTCGCCGCCATCGCGCAGGCCAGAAAAACCGGCAAAAGTGCCGCAACGATACGATTGTGTAACCGACGCATGGCTTTCATAACCCGGATGGTAGCCGATTGGCAGGGGAATGCCAGAGGGTGCACAGGTCACGAAAAGGAGACTGTCGGATGAGCGCGGTGATTGATACGGCTGTGGTGCAGCTTTCGGAAAAGCTGCAGGGCGGCTTTGACGGGTTGGCGAAGTTCGTGATCGAAGGGGAAGGCGCGATCATGCTGGATGCAGGCGGAGCGCGGGCTGCCGATGAAGAGGCGGATGTGACGATGACGGCGACGACCGAGGTGTTCAAGGCCATTCTCGATGGCGAGATGAACCCGACCATGGCCTTCATGTCGGGCAAGCTGAAGATCGACGGCTCGATGGGGCAGGCGATGAAGCTGGCGGCCGTGCTGTCGTGAACATGGCCGTCGCCCCGCTGCCGGCACCGTTCCATGCCGACCTGGCCGATGGTCCGCCCGGTGGCCGGGCGGTCTGGCTGCGCACGGCGGATGAGGTGCGCATCCGCGCGGGCCTGTGGCGCGGTGGCGACAAGGGCACGGTGTTCCTGCTGCCGGGGCGCACGGAATACATCGAGAAATACGGCCGTGCGGCGGGCGATCTGGTGTCGCGTGGCTGGTCGGTGCTGACCGTGGACTGGCGCGGGCGGGGCTGGCCGACCGGGCGCTGGCTGACCCAATGGCGGGCCATGTGCACGATTTTGCCCAGTATCAGCGCGATCTGGATGCGGTGCTGGCCCTTGCGGCGGCCGAAGGCATGCCGGGGCCGCGGATGCTGATGGGCCATTCGATGGGCGGCTGCATCGGGCTGCGGGCACTCTACCGCGATCTGGGCTTTCGTGCCGCGGCGTTCTCGGCGCCGATGTGGGGCATCCTGATGGCGGCCTGGATGCGGCCGGTGGCGCAGGTGGTGTCGGCGCTGGCCTCGCCGTTTGGCCAGGGGCATCGCTATGCGCCGGGGACCGGGGCCAAGACCTATGTCGCCGAGGCGGCGTTTGAAGGCAACGTGCTGACCACCGACCGCGCGATGTGGGACTACATGCGCGCCCAGGTGCTTGCCCACCCGGAGATCAGCCTTGGCGGGCCGAGCCTTGGCTGGCTGCGCGCGGCCTTGACCGAATGCCAGGCGCTGGCGGTGCTGGCCGCGCCGAAGGTGCCGGCAATCAGTGCGCTGGGCATGGGCGAAAAGGTGGTGGACCCGGCGCCAGTGCATCTGCGGATGGCGGGCTGGGGCGCGGGCGACCTGGACCTCTACCCCGGCGCCGAGCATGAGATCATGATGGAGGGCCCGGCGGCGCGGGCGCGGTTCTTCGACCGGGCCTGCGCGCTTTTCGAAGCGAATCGCGGCTAGATCGGATTCGGGCAGGGTGAAGCAATTGCGCGGCTGCCGCCGCATGGCTTTGGTCTGTGGAGAGGTTTCGCACGCATCCGGCGTTGCCTGATGAGGGGCGCTTGTGTGTGTTCACAAGGTCTGTCCAGTATTGGCAGAAGGTTTGACCACAGGGCGCGAATATCGGGATTAGCTGGTTAGAGCCGAGAGTTGGCGGTTGAGGCGGCGGCAAACTTGCCGGTTCTGTGCCACCAGCGGTGCAGGGAGGAGCGCATGAGGTCGGGCGCTCGGGTGGGAAGTTGGCCCTGACTTCGGCGATGACTTCTTCGAAGGTGAGGCGGTCAATCCGGGGCCAGATGAAGGCGCGAAGCTCGGGGTCGGCTTCGATCCGCGACAGCCTTCCGGGGCGATGCGCGGCGCGCCAGGTGGCGGCGTTCGAAGCGCCCTTCAACGGGGGCCGGTGGCGGGCGGCGTCCAGTCCGGCAATGGCATCTCGTGCCGGGGCGCGCGGGTCGGGGCGGTCAGCCATGGCGCTGCGATCCCGCGACGAAGCCGATCATCCCCAGCCCGTCTTGATCCGGGCGCGCAGCGACACGTCAGAGGCGCGGATGGTGCGGGCGCTTCGGCGGTGGAATTGTCCTGCCAGTGCAGCATCCGGGCCAGCCATTGCCGCGCCAGCGGAACCCGGACACGCTGCCCGAGCTGGTAATGATCTGCCATGCGGGCGACGGCTTCAGGGCCGACCAGGGCTTCAACTGCGCTGCGGCCTTTCGGACCCGAGGCAAGGTAAAGCTCGGCCCCACCATAGTCCAAGAGGAATCGAACAGCCAGCTCGTGCCCCAGGCATTCCACATAGGGCGCGACCTGGGCGGTTGTTCGGGGCATCGGGCGGGCAGGAAGGGGGGCTTGGGGCACGGGCGGGGAACCTCATAAACCTTCGGGGTGATCCGCGCCCGCCCGCAACCAGGAACAGGGACGGGCGCGGACCGTTGGTGCGGCGGGACATGCTCCGCCTGCCTCATTCGATAAGCGAGCCGGGTTTCAGCCCGAGTTGTTCGCAGACGGCGCGCTCAAGATCGGATGCGCTGGCCTCAGAGGCCGAAGCGCGGGGCGGCGTGCCGGTGGCATGCGACGGCTTCATGAGATGCGCGAAGACCGGCCCGGATTTGGCAAGGTAGTCGTCAAAGGCGGCTTCATCCGACCGACACAAGGCCAGCGCCCAAGGCTTCATTGCCGTGACCAGAGGAAGCCGTCCTTGAAGGCGCGGCTTGCTTTCTCTTCGGCCCGCTCTTCGGACAGCGCCAGGCGCTCTTCCATCCGGCCCGCCAGCATGGATTGCACGGCGGCACCCGGCATATATCTGGCCGGGTCCGGTTCCCCCTCAAACTTGGCCTTCAGCGCGGCCAGAAGATCATTCGGCGATGTCTCGGGCGGCAGGCCGATCAGCGCGGCCTGGGCGGCGGCAGGCTCTGCCAGGCTGGCCGGTTCGGCGGTCTCGGGGGCGTTCGGTTTCATCGGGTCTTCCTGACTGGCAAGGGCGGTGAGATGGAGGTTCGGGCCCATGGACCAGGCCCGTGCCTTTTAGGCGCATGATCTGGCCCGCCTTGTTGTGAAGGAAGCTCGGCGACAGAAAGCGGTATTCCCTGCGCACGGGTCACTTGCGCGCGGTCGCGGTCCATTCCACCAAGGCCAGAGGCCGGATGCATCGGCGCGCAATTCCTTGATCCAGCCCGCGCGCCAGGCACCGGCCCGTGAAGTCGGGCTTCGGCCTTGTCGTTGACGGTGTTCGAAGTCCACCGGCAGATCAATGCCGGGGGCAGCGCGCGGTCACAAGTGGCAAGCGTCAGCCCGCGCATCGGTCAGCCCTCAGGCCAGCCAGGGCGCGACGATCAGTTGCGCCGTGCCCTTCCAGGGATCGGTTTCGCCATCCGAGCCATTCCCGGAATTGATCAGCTTGAGGGCCGCTTCTTCCAGGGCAGGTGCCACCACCAGGACCGAAGGCTTGACCCCCAGAACCCGCCCACCATCCGCCCGGAAGCCCTGCATCTGGGCGCGAGCCGAGGCGTAGTTGGCGGCATTGAGCGTCTGCTTCGATCCCCAGGCCAGTTGCCACAGGCCGAAGCCCGCGTTCACCCGCGCCCGGACGCCGTAGATGTAGCGGTCATTGAAGAAGACCTCTTCGTCGCTGTCATCGGTCAGCGACTGGAATTCATATTTCACCCGTTCCTGCCAGATGATCGGGCGCACCGCGCGCGACACGTCCAGCAAGAACCAGGGCGCACCCGCGCCGCCGTCGGTATTGGCAACCGGGGTGACTGTGGTGCCGTCTTCGCCGATCACCGGATGATCGGTGTCAAAGAAGTTCTGACCATCGAAGCAGGGCGAGGTGAAGCCATTCTTCAACAGGTCGAAGATCAGCTCATCGGGGTGACGCCGGGCCATGCCGCCCATTTCGGCGAAGGCAGGCTTGAAGGTGCCCAGCCGGTCATCTTCGATATCTTCGCGGCCAACCGAAACGGTCAGTTCGAACTTGCGGTTCGTGATGGTGAAGCCATAGGCCGACAGGTTGTTGACAACCCGTTGCCCGATCCATTCCCGCATCGCCGGAAGGTTGCCGATCCAGCCATAGGTCTCATCCCGGCTGCCGCTGGGCCCAAGACTTTGAACGGGCATCGCGATCTTTTCGAACTCGGACGGGGCGGCAAGGTTGGCGTCGGAATAGATGGTCTTGAAGCCCCGGACGGCGAGGTCGAGAAGCGGCTTGTTGATCAGCATGGCGGTTCCCCGTGCAGGTTGCGGGCGCGCGACCATGGGCGCACCGTTCGGGACAATCCTAAAGGATGTGGGCCCGAAAGATCGCAACAGCGCGAGACAGCCGCAAGCGCTTGCGGGTGTCTTGTGGGGGCGAGGTTGGGGCGGGCGATGGAGGGCCGGACGTCCCCTCATTCACGAGCGTTCAGGCCGAAGCCTCGACGGTGTTACGGAATCCGTAATTTCCGTAGTCATCGCCCGACTGACAGCGGGGCCTCCCCGTCCGGTTTCCCGGAAACCCCGCATGGCGCTCCGATCCGGGGATCGTGCTACGGCCGGGAGAATATCACCGTGTCATGCCAACCCCGAAGTCATGCCTTCTGCGGCTCTTGCGGTCAAGCGCGCCGAGCGACAGGCCCGCATTTGCGAGATCAAACGTAATCCCGGCAAAATTAAACGGGGTGCGAAGTTTCCGAAGGGTCAGGGGGCCGAGAAGGCGCAAGGCCCTTCCTTGGCCCTCTCCTGCAATGCCAAGGGGCGGACCCTTCGGCCCGCCCCTTGGTCTTTCGCCGCCTGATCACGCCGCGCGGGTCTTCGGTCGCGCCTTCCAGGCTTTCAGCGCGGTGATCGCCTTGCGCGCGCCGTCCATGGTCAGGAAGCGCATGGAATGGACCTTGTGGTATTTCAGCAGCCACCCGGCAAGCGCCGCGTCATCGCATTGCCGTTGCTCGTGCAGCTCGCGCCACAGCTCGCGGATCAGCTCAAGCTGGGCATAGGTCGCCATGCCGGGCCGGTTGCCATAGCGCGGCGCGCCCTTGCCCATGGGCTGGAACCCGCACCAGGCGGCAAAGCCCATGATCGCTTCAAAGCCCGGCTGGTCCAGGTCTTTCGACGTGGTGACGCCCGCGATGCGGACCAGGACTTGCCGATAGGTGTCATCATCCCACCCGAGCTTTGCCTTGGCGACGTGCAGGATGGCCTTTTGCGGATTGGTCAGGGTCATTTCACGCTCTCCACTTCTGTTGCCAGCCGCTCTTCCTCTTCCCGCTCTTCGACGGAACGATTCCGCCAGCGCTGGATCAACGACTCGGCATCCGAAAGAATGTCGCACTCGCGGTGAGCAAGGGTTTCAAGGGCAAGGAAGGTCATGTGCAGGATGCTTGCCGCTGCCATGGGAACCGGCGACGGCGCGGCATACTGGATCAGGTCGCGCACATGGGCACAGACCGAAGTTGCGTGGTGAATGACCTCGGTCACGCTGTTGATAGCCCCTTCGACGGCCTCGGCCTCATGCTCCACGAAGGGCACCTTCATGCGCCGCGCCAGCCTCGGGTCGCCATAGTCGATCATCCGTGAACCCATTTCTCCGAACCCCCGTTTGACCCTATCTTGCCGCATCTCGTCCAAAACCTTGTCAACTGGTCGACCGGGAATGTAGAGCACCTTCGGTGCCGGTCGCTCCGTTTCGTCGTCTCCTGAGCGCGTCATTGCATCGGTCCTTTCTTCCCCTGGCCTTCAAGGAATACCGCCCGTTCGAAGACGGTGTTCATGCGTTCCATGCAATCGGCCAAAGGCCCAACATCCGGGTTGTCCTTCCGGGCTTCAGTGAGGGCATTGAAGACGACCGAGAAATCAGCGGTGAGCTGCGACAGCTCAAGGCTATCCCCCGGAACGAGCATGATCGAGCGGTCCACAAACCGGGCGGCTTCGGCATCGGTCATGTTGACCTTCAAAACAAGTTGGCGAGCGCGTCTCATGTCACTTCCCTCCCGAGGAAAAGAGGATGGCTTTCTCAAGGTGGATCGGGCTGATCGGCCCGCCACCGGCGTAGTGCTTCGCAAGGGCGTGAACTTCGGCCAGGCGCAGCGTTGCTGGGGTGAGAAGAAGCGGAGCCGGAGACAGATCGCGGCTGCGGGCCAGAATGTTGATAACGACCGGCGCGGAGAAGACACCCTGATCCAGCGCTTCCTTACAGGCGGCTTCGACTGCGGCGATCCCATCGGCGGCTACGCAGCTCAGGATCGAGACCATCTGCCTGTCGCCATCACTGACAGCCTTCAGCTTGCGCCGGATCACGGCCATGGCGGTGGGTAAAACCCAGTCGCGGAACGGTGCTCCATTGCGCAAAGCGCCGGGTTTGCGCGCCAGAACAGGGACATAGTGCCAGGGGTCGTAGATCGTCTCTGCCGGCCAAAGCACCGGGCATGTTCAGACGATGGCGCCATCCTGGCGGATGACGATCCGTTCGGCATAGGCATGGACCTCGACCGCACGCCCGACCGCCGTCGAGATCACCGAGTATTTAGCCCTCAGGGAATTGATCCCCGGATCAATTCCCTGATCTTCGTCACTTGTCGAACCGCACCGTGCAGGTCTTGATACCGAAGCCGGGACGCTGTGGAAGCCATCGAACGGCCCGGCGTAGGGGACGAGGTTGGAGCGTTCGGCCTCGAACATCTGCCAGATCATCTGATCGGACTGTTCGGGATGGCGGTGAGCCTTTGCGTAGGCGACGCATTTGTCGATCAGCCAGACATTCAGTTCATCGAGGCTTTTGACCCGCAGACGCGGCGTGAAGAACCGCTCCCGCACGAGGCCGACCTGGTTCTCGACCTGGCCCTTTTCCCAGCCCGATGCCGGCGTGCAGGCCACCGGCTGGACCAGGTAATGGCTGCACATCTGCTGGAAGCGGCGATTGTAGAGGCGCTCCTTCCCTACAAACACGGCCTCCACCGCCGTCTTCATGTTGTCGTAAATGCCCCGGGTGCAAGTGCCGCGAAAGAACGCGAACGCCCGGTCATGGGCATCAAACACCATCTCCTGGCTCTCGCGCATATAGGCCTGGCGAACATCATCCGGCTGTGGCAAAGCCGGACATGGGCGACCTTCACGGTCACCGTCACGCCGCCGATCAGCACGACCTCGTGGCTCCAGTCGAACTGATAGGCCTCGCCTGGCGCATAATAGAGCGGCACATAGGCCTCCGCCGTCACTGATCCGCGGGCCTTCGACCAGGTCTTGGCATAGCGACGGACAGCATCGTAGCTGCCGTCATACCCAAGCGCCCGAACCTCTTCGTAAATCCGGATCAGCGTCAGCCGTTCCCCGCGCGGCCTTGCCTTCATTGGCAAGAAGGAACTGATCAACATGCTCAACCCAGGGACCGATCTTCGGCAGCGGCTGGTGTTCGCGCTCATAGGTGAAATCAGTCTCGCCTGACCGCAGGATCTTGCGCACTGTATTCCGCGAGACATGCAAATTCCCGGGTAATCCGCTTCATCGACCAGCCTTGGGCATGAAAGGCCCGGCGAACGCGCGCGATCGTATCCACTCTCTTCAACTCCCGCTCCATCCGCCGCCCAAAAGCAGATGGTCAGATGAAACCTGAGGGGGGGGGCAAAATTGGATGCCGATCACCCCGCCAACGGGGTCAATTTTGCATGCCGAAACACAGCATGATGGCGTCGGCATGTCGCTTTATGTGAAGCGCCTGGAGGCGGGGAAGTTCATCTGGCCGACGGCCCCAGGTGGCGAGGCGGTGGCGGTCTCGGCGGCGCAGCTGGGCTATCTTCTGACGGGATCGATTGGCGCAATCCCCGGTGGACACAGCGACCCGCAAAGATGGGATAGCCGCACGGAAACACCTGTTTTTGTTGGCATTTTAGCGGCGGCATGGTAGAAGCGGCCATGTCAAATCCCGCCGCCGAACTCGCCCTTTTACGCGCCGCGCTTGCCGCGGCTGAGGAGCGCGCATCGGCTTCCACTGCCGCGGCAGCAGCCGGGCGAGCGCTTCCATATCGACCCCGACCGACAAGATCACCCTGCGCCCGTTTGACAGCAGGATCTCGAGCCTCCCTGACGCCGCACAGGGCTGAGGCGCCACCGCCGCCGCAGGCTCCGTGAGGAATGCCACCAGTCGAAAGGCCGGCTCAGAGCCGCCCAGTTCGCCGCGCCGGTACTGCCGGCGCCAAAGGTAGAGTCCAGACAGCGCAATGCCGTGCCGCCGCGCCGTCGATCGCGCAAGGTTCGGCCCAACCAGGCTTTCCTCGACGATCCGTACCTTCTCCGAAACGCTGAACCGCCGGCGGCGGCCAGTGTCCACGATATCCAAAATTTCGATCATTCCATGCACCGTCCATATGGAGCCCATATGGACCGTCCGCTAACGAACGACGGGCCTCAGGAAAAGACGGCCCACGGCGGAGCCTTACTATCAGCCAAGCATGGAAGCCGCTTCGTGACACACCGAGCGCATCACACATCCAACTGACCGGCCAAATCCCTCGGTGTTTCGCCACGAATCCAAACATTACAGATGGTCCCCGGCGAAGTAGGTCGCGGCCTTTTTAGTATGTCGCGCTCCGCCTTCAGCTTTAGTGACCTCGCGTCTCAAGCTGCGGATTTCTTCATCCTCTGGCCTAAGCTGACCGTTTCCGGAAAGCTACGTGCCCCCTGATCCGAACTCCTTCACCCATCGCCGCAGCACGGTCGCATGCACGTCCAGATCCTTGGCCGCTTGGGCCACGCTCACCCCGCGCACAGTCACAAGCTTCACGGCCTCTCGCTTGTATTCGCTGCTGTAAAACCCGTCTCGTCATTGTTGATCTCCAATTTCATAAACACCTTATCTCGGTGTCCACGAAACCGGCAGCAGCTCAGACCTGCAAGATGAACAACGTCGATCCCGTCGCTTGGCTGACCCAGACGCTGGAACGTATCGCCAACCAATGGCCAAGCGCAAAGCTCGACGCCCTCATGCCATGGAACTATCGGCCCTGAACGGCCTCGGCTACCCGCTTACGAAGTACCTCTAGATTTGTGGATACCTTGCCCCACCACATCCCCGCATGGGCTATTCAGATAGCCCGAGATCGCCGTAGCTGCCTCAAGCAGGAGATCTCGTGGTTGATCCAGGCCATTTGGTCGCATAGCGCGGCCATTCCAAACAGGGTGTCCGGCATCCATTGATGCTTTCTTGCATTTTTATCCTCGGGTAATGTTGCTGCTGCTCGGTTACAACCAATAAACGAAACGTACAGCGTTAACACTACCTTAAGATTCACGTCAATGGAGCATCAATTCGATTTCATCCACACAGTTTTCCACAGCGTAGCAGCGCTACAACACCCGCGCGGTGCGCCTGAGATCATCATCTTTTTGGGCCGTCAAAAAGAAGTTTGCCACAGAGCCCCGGATGACTGGACTGTCATGCCGTGAGCATCCGGCGCGGCAGTATGGCAGTGTCCCTTGCCTTCTCTTCAGCGTGGGCGCGCAGCGGAGACGCGAACCTCCAGGCGCAGCTTGGCGAGAAGAGATTGGCTCGCCTGAATCTCGGCGTCACAGCTGTTCAGCCCAAAAACAGAGAGAACTTCAACCTCGGCGGTGGGTCTCGCAAGCGAACGGTGCATGAACGGCGCCCTGAGGACACGCAGGCCAGCCTGTCCAGTTCGTGAGCCGCCCTGGTTGTCTGGATGCAAGACCAGCGCTCCCTTACCCGAAACCTCCTCGATCAATCGCACCATCATGCAATCGATGGATTTGCCGCTTCTTCCGGATCGCCTCGATCGCGGCCTTCTTTCCGGGAAGCGCTTTTCAGCCTGAACTGGTTTTGCCAAGAGCCCGTATCCGGACCGAAAGCTCACCAGGACTTAGAGTTGTCAACATGCTTGCTCGCTCTCGTTAGGGGCCGGGTAGTAACAGAGATACCCTGAGCCCCATTTGCCTCTTTTGGCCAACCACAACCCTTATTGGTTAATGAACTCTCACAGCCAACGCTTAGGTTGCAGTATCTTGTGTCTGAGTCTTCCTGTTCACTGCATCGGGACTTGCTGATCAGAAGAACCCAACCTCGCCGAGAGCGGTCAGCAGCATCTCGGAGCCTTCCAGGACGAGGCGAGAAAACGCGTCCATATCCACCTCTCCACCATCCGCCACGAGACCCGCGAGGAATTTCATCTTCCTGGCAACATCCACCGGAGTTCACCGGGCATGTTTCGCGATCTCATCCTCCACCAGACGCATGCGCTGACGCAGAAGTCCGATGTCGAACTCCCATTGCTCGATGCAGTCGGCCTCGTCGTCATTGGCTTGCAGAATGAACGCCTGAGAAGCCATCGGAGCGAGCGATGCTGAATGATCCTGGGCCGATG
Source organism: Rhodobacter sp. (assembly GCA_016704435.1). Taxonomy (GTDB): domain Bacteria; phylum Pseudomonadota; class Alphaproteobacteria; order Rhodobacterales; family Rhodobacteraceae; genus Pseudogemmobacter. The sequence goes on from JADJAB010000003.1 coordinate 168,146, forward strand.
CTTAGCTCGCCTCTTCGCGGGTGGGGAAACGAGCGGCGCATATCCGGGCTTGTCGGTCGACAGCCGGCCTGCCTCGTGACAACGATGCGTGACCTTGCGGATCAGATCATCCTGTTTCTGGATGACCTCATCACAACTCGCTTCAAGTTCCTCGTGATACTGGACGGCTTTCGCCAGGTTGAACGGCTCTCCTTCTTCGCAGATCCCATGTTGTATTGATGATTTCCTGGAAAGGTTCGCGGTCGGGGTGGTGCTGTGCGGGGTCATGATGGGGCTCACTTCTTGATGCGATTGTTGATGCCTGGGACGCAGCCCGAGACAGGTCGCTGGACGCGGCCCAAAGGTCTCGGCTTTGGATGGTGGTTGCCACCTGGGGCGATCAGCGGGCCTGCTTTGCCAGGATGCCGTCCGATCGAGGGGTTCCCTGATGGCGATGGCCGGTCAGTGCCTAGGGCTGACGCATGTTGTTTGCGATCACGAAGGCACATTCCTCGACAAGATAGGCGAAGAAATCGACCTCGAGATTGCCGCCATCGAGCATCAGGCTCGACATGAACTTCAGCTTGCTCACGCTTCCGCGGATGATGTCGGGGTGTGGTCGAGAATATCCTGCTCGATGATGCTCATGCGATAGCGATAGAGCTTGATCATCTCTTCATGGTCCTCGATCTCGACAAAGGCCGGCGTGCAGGCGTTCACGACAAATCGCCTGCTTGCATTGGGCAGGCTGTTCGGAACCACCGTCTGGGCGAGGCGGGTGCAATGCCGGAAATCCTTGAACGAGATGTCGCTGATGGATATGTCGGCCCTGCGGGCGCATGTCTCCGGATTTCACCTCCACCAGGTCCTTATCGGGGGCAGTTCTTGTGAAATGCATTGCGTAGAACTGGCGGGCAATATCCTTCCTGTTGGCCGATCGCGACCTCGCACAGTTTCTCGACGTAGTCATACTGTTCGATGAGGCTGGCGATCGTCTGCGAGCAGGAATGCTCTTCGGGGAGGGTGTCGTTGGCCGGAACTTGCAGGTTCTTGCGGATAGCGAGTGCCATTTCAGGGCCTTTCCGTTCGGGTGGTGCGTTCTGCGCCACGGGGTTGATGCCTGAAAGATCACCCTCTGCAGCGGCAATCGTACGGAACTTTCGCGATTTCTGTGCCCAGGAGGAAACAATGTCTTACCTCGCTGGATGGTTGTTCACGTTTCGTAAACAATGGTTAAATTTTGCCATAATTATATGAAAAATAGGTGGAAAATTGTCTTAATCTTGCCTGCGGGGGCTTGGGTGGGGCGATTCATAGGGCCAGTTTATGGAAAACTGGCCCTACCGCGGTCGCCAAATCTGGCCAAATCGTGAAGCGGCCATCCACCAACTGTCAGGCTGTGCAGATTTATTTCTGCTCTGCGACCAGGATCAACGGCCAGAGAATCTCAGGATTCGCCAAGTCCATAGCTGTCCCATCTGACCGCCGCCGCGCAACCGTCCGGTCTGACCGCTCTGCCGCAGCGTGATGGGGCCGGTTAGTGTCCACTATCGTTGGTGGACACTATGGCGCTTGATGGCGCGGCGGACGAGGCGGCTCTGGACGGATAAGGAGAAGCGGTCGATCTGCTTGCAGACGACTGCGCTTGGCGGATCCGCGGCTCAGAGTTGCGCATCCCTGTTCGGTAAATGCTGAGGTGATCTTCAAAATGGCTGCGCGATCCCAAGTATTGGGCCGGGCCCGGAACGGGATCTGAGGACGTAGGTTTGCGCTTTCTGCTGGTTGAGGTCGTCCAGAAAGCGCCGGTGATCCGGCCGATGCCTGCTGCAGAGAACCACATTGAGATCGAGTTGTCAGGCGGAATCGGATGCGGATCAGCGGGAGCTATGACCCCGAGGCACTTGCCCAACTCATCCGTGGCCTTCGGGATGATCCCGGTCCCGATGAATGCGCAGGTCTGGCTGGCGGCTGGGTGACGGACATGCGCAAGGGCTTTGCGGCGCTGGCAGCCCAAGCCGAGCAGGTAACGGCGCAGAACCTGTTCAACGGCCACATGTTTGTGTTCCGGGGTCGAAAGGGCTCTGATGATGTGGCCGTCCTCCTTTGTGGATCCTCACAAACCCACCTTGGCACATCGATGCCGTCGGGGGTGGTCACATCATCAGAGCCATAATTAACTGAAGATTAACCATATTCATAAAATTCTGCCGGAAGTCGCCACGACAGAAGGAGAAACCTGTGATCAACCATAGCTGGCTCGTATCCGCGATGCGGATATCCGAGATTATGTGGTGATGAACGGCTTAGATCACCTTGTTCCTGTCGTCAAAGCCACCTGTGCCGCCGTAGAGCAAGAATTGGGGCGGACGAGAAAGCAGAGTGGCGGCTCGAAATTTCTCCTTCGGAAGCAGATGTCGAACTAGCGCTCGCGCTGGATACTGTCCTGCGCCTTGATGAGGGCCACTTCTTGCCGTTGAGCAATCTGAAGCGGTTGTCCGGAAGACGGAAGCGCTCGGTCTGATCAGCGAGGGGAAGAAGAATGCAATTGGGATACAGGATGTAGGGTCGAAGGACGGAACATAGTAGGGATTAACCTCCGGGAGTGTCCTGAACTCTGTGTATCTGGCCCGCCCACGCGAGTTTCAGATACGGTCACGCATTGAAGCGCTCTTCGGACATGATAGCGAACTGATTGCGGGCGGCAAACCATTCTCGGACATTTCTGCCGTCCTTTTCAGAATTGCGGATGGCCAGGTAGATCAGCGTTGTGGCGGCATCGTCCGTCGGGAACGAGCCCCGTGTCTTGATGGATTTGCGGATGACGCGGTTCAAGCTTTCGATTGCGTTCGTCGTATAGATGATCTTGCGGATGGCAGGATCGAAGGCGAAGAACGGGATCACCTCCTGCCATGCCCGCCGCCATGCCGGGGCGATGGACGCGTATTTCCCGGCCCATTTTTCTTCGAACGCGTCGAGCTGCGCAGCGGCCTGGAAGTGTCAATCGGCACGCAATCTTGACCCCTTATCGGCATGCAATTTTGCCCCCCCTTGGTGCAGCTGAGATCGGGGCCCGAGCCGACGGAACTGATCATGGAGTGCAGGCGGGTCGGGCCTCGATCGGGGTTAGGCGCGGTTTTTGAAGCGCCAGTGTTGATTTTCACCCAGAAGTGAGCCGGTTAGGCGCATAATTTTCACTGAGAACTGAGCCATGTGAACCTTTCCCCAAAGCGGTGAGCGGCGGGGCAACGGAGTGATCCACATGGGACTATTGAACATCATCCGACGGATGCATTTGCGGCAGAAGCTGTCGATCCGCGAGATCGCACGACTGACGGGCGTGTCGCGTAATACGGTGACCAAGCATCTGGCGGCGAACACCATCGAGCCAAAATTTGCGACTCCGGACCGACAAAGCAAGATTGATCCTTTTGCCGAGAAGCTGGCGGGCTGGCTGAAGACCGAGGCCGGGAAGTCGCGCAAAGAGCGGCGGACCGTGAAGCAGTTGCATGCCGATCTGGTGACGCTAGGCTTCACCGGTTCCTATGCCCGGGTCGCTGCATTTGCGCGTCGGTGGCGGGCGGAACGGCAGCGCGAACAGCAGACGACGGGGCGCGGAACCTTTGTGCCGCTGCATTTTGACCCCGGCGATGCCTTCCAGTTCGACTGGAGTGAGGACTTTGCCGTTCTGGGCGGCGAGCGCACAAAGCTGCAGATGGCGCATATCAAGCTGTCGCACAGCCGGGCCTTTCTGCTTCGTGCTTACCCCTTTGCAAACCCATGAGATGCTGTTCGACGCCCATTGGCACGGCTTCCGTGTCTTTGGCGGCATCCTAGCCGAGGCATCTACGATAATATGAAGGCGGCGGTGGATCGCGTCGGCCGCGGCAAGGAACGGCAGATCAATATGCGCTTTCTCGCCATGACCAACCACTACGTCTATGAGCCGGAGTTTTGTAATCCGGCAGCGGGCTGGGAGAAGGGTCAGGTCGAGAAGAACGTCCGCGACTCCCGTCACCAGATGTTGCAGAGGATGCCAGAGTTCCCAGACCTTGCCGCGCTGAATGACTGGCTGGAACGGTGCTGCCTCGAGTTGTGGCGGCAGACCCCGCATGGCAAACAGCCCGGCTCGATTGCAGATGTCTGGGCCGAAGAACAGGCAGCGCTGATGCCGCTGCCCGTGGCCTTTGACGGCTTTGTCGAGCTGAGCAAACGCGTATCGCCGACTTGTCTGATCAGCTTTGATCGCAATCGCTACAGCGTTCCGGCATCATTTGCCAATCGGCCAGTGAGCCTGCGGATCTATCCAGACCGGCTGCTGGTGGCGGCCGAGGGCAACATCCTGTGCGAACATGTCCGCGTGATCCAGCGCAGCCATCACTTTCCAGCAAAGACGATCTACGACTGGCGACATTATCTGGCGGTCGTTCAACGCAAACCCGGGGCTCTTCGGAATGGAGCGCCATTCCCTGAATTACCACCTGCCTTCAGACAGTTGCAGGTTCATATGCTGCGTAAACCGGGCGGTGATCGGGAAATGGTGGATATCCTTGCCCTCGTGCTGCATCACGATGAACAAGCCGTGCTCACCGCCGTTGAGCGGTCGCTGGCTGAGGGTGTGCCCACCAAGACCCATGTGCTGAATCTCCTGCACCGGCTGATCGACGGCAAGGTGATAGACGGCCCGCCATTGGACACACCTCAGGCGTTGGCTCTGCACCGAGAGCCCAAGGCCAATGTCGAACGCTATGACGGCCTGCGTGCCCAGATCGTCGGAGGCCGCCATGCGTCATGACCCTGCCGCTGGCGCCATCGTCATCATGCTGCGCAGCCTCAAAATGTATGGCATGGCCCAAGCCGTCACCGATCTGATCGAACAGGGGGCACCGGCCTTTGAAGCCGCCATCCCGATGCTGTCGCAACTCTTGAAGGCCGAATTGGCCGAACGCGAGGTCCGCTCTATCGCCTATCACATGAAGTCGGCCCGCTTCCCGGCCTACAAAGACCTCTCTGGGTTCGACTTCGCCGCCAGCGAGATAAACGAAGCCACGGTCCGGACACTGCATCACTGCGAATTTATGGACGGCGCCCAGAACGTGGTCCTGATCGGCGGTCCGGGCACCGGCAAAACCCATGTTGCAACTGCCCTTGGCATCCAGGCCATCGAGCATCACCGCCGAAAGGTCCGCTTCTTCTCGACCATCGAATTGGTCAACGCACTTGAACAGGAGAAGGCCAAGGGAAAGGCCGGCCAGATCGCCGAAGGCATGACCAAGCTAGACCTGGTGATCCTCGATGAACTTGGCTACCTGCCGTTCAGCGCCTCGGGCGGGCGCTGTTGTTCCATCTGCTGAGCAAGCTCTACGAGCGCACCAGCGTCGTCATCACCACCAACCTCAGCTTCAGCGAATGGGCCACCGTGTTCGGCGACGCCAAGATGACAACAGCATTGCTCGACCGCCTAACCCACCGTTGTCACATCCTTGAAACCGGAAACGACAGCTTCCGCTTCAAAGCCAGCTCAGCAGCCGCATCCGCCGCAAAGAAAAGAAAGGAGACTACACAGACCTTGACCCCAGCATGAACCGAAATCCATAATCAGAGGTGGCTCACTTCTCGGTGAAAAAACCGGCTCAGTTCTGGGTGAAAATCAACAGCGCCAGGACTCGTTGCCGGTTTCGACGATTTCGCAGTGATGGGTCAGGCGGTCCAGGAGCGCGGTAGTCATCTTGGCGTCGCCAAAGACCGTGGGCCATTCGCCGAAGGCCAGGTTGGTGGTGACGATGATCGAGGTGCGCTCGTAGAGCTTGCTGATGAGGTGGAACAGGAGTTGGCCGCCGGCCTGGGCGAAGGGCAGATAGCCAAGCTCGTCGAGGATGATGAAGTCGAGGCGGTTGAGGTAATCGGCCAGACGGCCCTGTTTGCCGCTGCGGGTCTCGGTCTCCAGCCGGTTGACCAGATCGACGAAGTTGAAGAAGCGACCGCGGGTGCCGTTGCGGATCAGCGCCCGGGCGATGGCGATGGCCAGGTGCGTCTTGCCGGTTCCGGTGCCGCCGACCAGAACGACATTGCGCTGATCGGCCACGAAGATGCCGGTTGCAAGCTCGCGGACCAAGCCCGCATTGATCGGGGTGCCGGTGAAGTCGAAGTCGTCCAGATCCTTCGCCAGCGGCAGTTTGGCGATGGTGAGCTGGTAGCGGATCGACCGAGCCTGTTTCTCGGCAATCTCTGACTGCAGAAGGTCACCGACAATGCGCGGTGGTTCGTGCTGCCGCTTGATGCCCGAGGCCATGACTTCGTCATAGGCGCTGCGCATCCCATAAAGCTTCAACGTTCCCATCAGGTCGAGGTCGAGCCAGTGGTTCGCCATCGGTCCGAGAACCGCTGGCGAAAGGGTGCGTTCCATATGGGCTGGCCCTCCTGAGGCTGTCATAGCGTGCGCAATCCATTGGCCGGTAGGCGATTGCCTTCAATCGCCGTAAGGCGGCGACCGGCTCGTGGGTCAGGCGCAGCGTTGCTGGGGTGAGAAGAAGCGGAGCCGGAGACAGATCGCGGCTGCGGGCCAGAATGTTGATAACGACCGGCGCGGAGAAGACACCCTGATCCAGCGCTTCCCTAGGCGGCGGCTTCGACTGCGGCGATCCCATCGGCGGCTACGCAGCTCAGGATCGAGACCATCTGCCTGTCGCCATCACTGACAGCCTTCAGCTTGCGCCGGATCACGGCCATGGCGGTGGGTAAAACCCAGTCGCGGAACGGTGCCCCATTGCGCAAAGCGCCGGGTTTGCGCGCCAGAACAGGGACATAGTGCCAGGGGTCGTAGATCGTCTCAAGCCGGCCAAAGCACCGGGCATGCTCTGCGACGATGGCGCCATCCTGGCGGATGACGATCCGTTCGGCATAGGCATGGACCTCGACCGCACGCCCGACCGCTGTCGAGATCACCGAGTATTTGTTCCTCAGGGAATTGATCCCCCGGATCAATTCCTGATCTTCGTCACTTGTCGAACCGCACCGTGCAGGTCTTGGATACCGAAGCCGGGACGCTGTGGAAGCCATCGAACGGCCCGGCGTAGGGGACGAGGTTGGAGCGTTCGGCCTCGAACATCTGCCAGATCATCTGATCGGACTGTTCGGGATGGCGGTGAGCCTTGGCGTAGGCGACGCATTTGTCGATCAGCCAGACATTCAGTTCATCGAGGCTTTTGACCCGCAGACGCGGCGTGAAGAACCGCTCGCGCACGAGGCCGACCTGGTTCTCGACCTGGCCCTTTTCCCAGCCCGACGCCGGCGTTGTTGCACAACTTTGACGTTGGAGGATTCACATCGTGAATCCATGCAGTTAGACAGGCGGCATGAGCAAGCCATCACCCGCCCGCTACCGCACCACGAACTGGTCCAGCTACACTGCGGCGCTGCGCCAGCGCGGTTCTCTGCTGATTTGGCTGGACAAGGACATGACGTGGCTCGCGCCGCATGACGGCAGCCCCGGTCGGCCTGCGCTGTTCTCGGATGCTGCGATCCAGTTCTGTCTGACCATCAAGGTTCTATTCAATCTGCCCTTGCGTCAAACGACCGGAATGGTGGCCAGCCTGCTTAAGATGGCGGAGTTGGACTAGGCCGTGCCGGACTATACGACGCTGTGCCGACGTCAGGAAGCACTGGCCGTTCAGATCCCTTACAGGCGTGCCGATGGGTCGCTGAACCTGCTCGTGGACAGCACCGGGATCAAATGCCTCGGCGATGGCGAGTGGCAGGTTAGAAAGCATGGCGTGCAGGGGCGGCGCCAATGGCGAAAGGTGCATCTGGCCATGGATACGGTACGTCGGACATCCGCGCCGTGGAATTCACCTCCAGTAGCGATGGCGACAGCCCGGTTCTGCCGGAGTTGCTCAGTCAGATCGCTGAGGGCGAAGACACAGGCACCGTCACCGCTGACGGGGCCTATGATACTCGACGCTGCCACACTGCCATCATCGACCGCCAGGCCATTCCAATCATCCCGATCCGCAAGAACGGCCGGCCGTGGAAAGAAGACTGCCCGGCCGCGATCGCCCGCAACGAAACCCTGCGTGCCACCCGGCACTATGGCAGGGCGTTCTGGAAGCGATGGACGGGATACCATGTCCGAAGCCGGATCGAGGCCAAGATGCGGTGCCTGAAAGCCTTCGGTGAACGCATCGCCGCTCGACACCCCGACAGCCAAACCGCTGGAAATCCAGATCCGCGTTGCACTCATGAACCGCTTCAATGCACTCGGCACCGCCGAGATCGTCCGCGTGGCATGAACTCAATGGGGCAAGGGGGCGTCACGCCTCAAGCGTGAGTTGCGCAACAACGCCAGCCCGATGCCGGCGTGCAGGCCACCGGCTGGACCAGGTAATGGCTGCACATCTGCTGGAAGCGGCGATTGTAGAGGCGCTCCTTCCCTACAAACACGGCCTCCACCGCCGTCTTCATGTTGTCGTAAATGCCCCGGGTGCAAGTGCCGCGAAAGAACGCGAACGCCCGGTCATGGGCATCAAACACCATCTCCTGGCTCTCGCGCATATAGGCCCGGGCGAACATCATCCGGCTGTGGCAAAGCCGGACATGGGCGACCTTCACGGTCACCGTCACGCCGCCGATCAGCACGACCTCGTGGCTCCAGTCGAACTGATAGGCCTCGCCTGGCGCATAATAGAGCGGCACATAGGCCTCCGCCGTCACTGATCCGCGGGCCTTCGACCAGGTCTTGGCATAGCGACGGACAGCATCGTAGCTGCCGTCATACCCAAGCGCCCGAACCTCTTCGTAAATCCGGATCAGCGTCAGCCGTTCCCGCGCGGCCTTGCCTTCATTGGCAAGAAGGAACCGATCAACATGCTCAACCCAGGGACCGATCTTCGGCAGCGGCTGGTGTTCGCGCTCATAGGTGAAATCAGTCTCGCCTGACCGCAGGATCTTGCGCACTGTATTCCGCGAGACATGCAGCTCCCGGGTAATCCGCTTCATCGACCAGCCTTGGGCATGAAAGGCCCGGCGAACGCGCGCGATCGTATCCACTCTCTTCAACTCCCGCTCCATCCGCTGCCCAAAAGCAGATGGTCAGATGAAACCTGAGGGGGGGGCAAAATTGGATGCCGATCACCCCGCCAACGGGGTCAATTTTGCATGCCGAAACACACAAACCATCTGCCAGCGCTCAAGCGCCCCCTCAAAACGTGTCCTTGGCGATCATCCGGCCCTTCGAGATATCGTTGAAGAACCAGATCAACTGACGCAAGGGCGAGTCCTTTGGCATCGCACATTCATGCCGCGTGATGGCGTGGTATTTTGCCGACATCCGCACTTCCAAGACTGTCTGCGTGCCGTCAGCACAAGCCCCGACCATTAACTTTCCTTCCAACGGCTGGCTGGAAGCCGAAATATCCGTATCAAGCGCCAATGGCTGCACGTCGGCAAGCAACGCCTCCAGCCGGTCCGCCTGATTGCGGGTCAGACGGCCCCGATCCTGCACGGCCAGTTGCCCCGGATCATACCCACCAGCCCCGTCAGACTGACGGAACTCATAAAGATAATCGCCGGTGTCGGTCTTGGTCAGCCGCAGAACGGACGGGCGGTTGAAGGTCGGCAGGAAAAGGAGCCGAATGACATCGTCTTCCCCGGCGGCTTCGGGCGCGCTCCAGAGTGGCGCCTCTTGCAGTGCGGCAAGATGGCCGCCGAACCAGTCTCCATAAAAGCCATCCGGGCCTGTGTCAGCCGAGGTGCTGGTGCCATCCGCCCAGGTTCCGGGTGGAAAGAATACCCCGTCCGCCTCGGCCCACGCCGCCGGGGCGAGAATCCCGACCGCAATGCACACCATAATCAGCGCAACAAATGCCTACATTGTGCCCCCTTTCCATCTCGCCGCCAATGCGCCTTGCAACATTCTGGCCAAGGCCAGCGCCACGGTCAATCTGACGGCAAGGGCCGCTCTCCGATCCGTTCGGCCAACATCACCAGATAGCCATCCGGATCCTGCACCAGAAACTCGCGCTGGCCGCCCATGCGGTCGCCCCAATCGCGCCATTTCTCACGCAATTCCACATAGAAGGGCCAGCCTGCAGCCGTCACCTGTGCCGCCAGCCCGGCGGCATCATTGACATAGACCTGCACCACCAACCCGCGCCCGAAAGGGCGCTCCAGTGGGCCAGTCTCCCAGTCGCCGTCGCGCTGATAGATCATCACCTGCGCGCCCTCAGGGCGTTCCAGACAGGCCAGCCTTTGCGCGGGCCGCTCATAGGCGATGGCAAAGCCCAACACCTCGGTCCACCAGCGCAAGGAGGTCGGATAATCCGTCACCATCATCTCGGCCATGCCCATGGCCCATCCGTTCGCGGTGGTGCGCCGATACCCATCTTTCGCTCCCCACAAAAACAGCGGCACCCGCAAAGGCGCCGCCGTCAAGACACTCCGTGGCAACGCGGCCGAAGGGGGCTAGATGCCTGCCAGAGGCCGCACCTTCGGTCAGACCGCCTTCTTCAACGCCTCGACCAGATCGGTCTTCTCCCAGCTGAAGCCACCGTCCTCGGTCGGAGCGCGGCCAAAGTGGCCATAGGCCGCCGTCCGTGCATAGACCGGCTTGGTCAGGCCCAGATGGGTGCGGATGCCGCGCGGGGTCAGGTCCATCACCTCCATCACCGCCTTTTCGATCTCGGCCGCCTCGACCTGCCCGGTGCCATGGGTGTCGGCATAGATCGACAGGGGCTTGGCCACGCCAATCGCATAGGACACCTGCAGCGTGCAGCGATCGGCCAGACCGGCGGCGACCACGTTCTTGGCCAGATAGCGCGCGGCATAGGCGGCCGAACGGTCGACCTTGGTCGGATCCTTGCCGGAAAACGCGCCGCCGCCATGCGGGGCAGCCCCGCCATAGGTATCGACGATGATCTTGCGGCCGGTCAGCCCTGCATCCCCATCCGGGCCGCCGATCACGAAGGTGCCGGTCGGGTTGACGTGCCATTCGGTCTTCTTGGTGATCCAGCCTTCGGGCAGAACTTCGCGGATGTAGGGCTCCACGATGCCGCGGATCACCTTCGAGGTCTGCCGCTTCGACGTGTGCTGGGTCGACAGCACGATCGAGGTCACCTCGACCGGCTTGCCGTCTTCATAGCGCAGGGTCAGCTGGCTTTTGGCATCCGGGCCCAGCGTCGGCTCGGCCCCGGATTTGCGCACCTCGGTCAGACGGCGCAGGATGGCATGGGCATACTGGATCGGCGCCGGCATCAGTTCCGGCGTCTCGCGGCAGGCATAGCCGAACATGATGCCCTGGTCGCCCGCGCCGTCCCGGTCAACCCCCTGGGCGATATGGGCGGATTGTTCGTGCAGGTAATTGTGGACCTTGATCTTGTCCCAATGGAACTTCTTCTGTTCATAGCCGATGTCGCGGACGCAATCGCGGACAATGCCGTCGATGCGTTCCATCATCGCCTTGGTCTTTTCCTTGCTGGAAAGACCCACTTCGCCGCCGACAACCACGCGGTTGGTCGTGGCAAAGGTTTCGCAGGCAACGCGGGCGTTCGGCTCTTCGGTCAGGAAAGCGTCCAGCACGGCGTCCGACACGCGGTCGCACAGCTTGTCGGGATGCCCCTCGGAAACCGATTCCGAGGTGAAGACATAGTTCTTGCGGCTCATGGAAAGTGCTCCGTTATGAGATACTCTGCCACGCCAGGAAGCCGTTGTGGCAGTCATGACCCAGCGCCCTACGCGCAAGGGGCGCGAGTTTCAAGCCCTCACATCCGGCGGCGCCTCGCCAGCGCCAGGCCGAGCCCGGCCAGCAACAACGCCAGCACGGGCCAGTCGCCGATACGGGCATAGGGCGGCGGTGGCAGCGCGGCGGGAAGCGCCGCGTCGATCGTGCCGGTCTTTCCCAACGGCAGAAGCGCTGGCCTGCCGCTTGTGTCGGTCACCACCTGACCGCGCGCATCGACAATCGCGCTGATCCCGGTATTGGCGGCGCGCACCAGCGGCAGGCCCTGCTCGATCGCGCGCAGCCGCGCCAGCGCGAAATGCTGGTAGGGCCCGGTCAGGGTGCCGAACCAGGCATCGTTGGTCACTTGCAACAGCAGCGCTGGCCGGGTTTCGGTGGCCACTTCTTCCGGGAAGATCGCCTCATAGCAGATCAGCGGTCGGGCCAGACCAAGGCCGGGGCCAAGGTCGATCAGCCGCGCCCCGGTTCCCGCCGAATACCCAAAGCCCTGCTGGGCGGCAAAGGCGCGCAGGCCGAAAAGGTGAAAGGCGGTATCGCCAAAAGGCACATATTCGCCGAACGGCACCAGATGGACCTTGTCATAGACCTGGGCGATGCTGCCCCCCGGCCCGATGATGGCCAGGCTGTTCCAGGCCGCCTCACCCTCGACCCGCTGGATGCCGGTCGCGACCGGCAGGCCGCTGGCGCCAATCGCCTCGGCGGCGCCCTGCCCTTCGGTCAGGAGATAGGGCACCGCGGTTTCAGGCCAGACCGCCAGCACGGGAGCGGCACCTTCGGGCGCAGCTGCGGTCAGCTCGATCAGCCGGCGAAACGTCGCCAGCGCCTCGTCCGGATCCCACTTCAGCGTTTGCGCGACGTTGGGCTGCACCAGGCGGATCACCCCGCCGGGTGGATCGCCAACCGGCTGGCCCTGGCGGTTGATGCCCCAGAAAGTTGCCGCCGCAAGTGCAAGGGCAACCAACCCGGTGCCGACGCGTGGCGCGGCCAGCGGCAGGGCGGCAGTGGCCAGCACCAGCGCGCCCATGCCATAGCCGCCGACAAGCGCGGCCAACTGCTCGGGCGGCCAACCCAGCGGGATGTGACCGAACAGCGCCCAGGGAAAGCCGGTGAAGACATGGCCGCGCAAGAGATCGGCCAGGGCCAGCGCGCAGACCAGCGCCAACAGCGGCCGGGCCGCCCGCGCCGCCAGTGCCGCAGCACCACCCCAGAACAGACCCATCCCGAAGGCCAGCAGCACCAGCGCGAATGGCGCCATCCAGCCGTGCCGCCAGGGATCGACGAAAAAGGGCCAAACGATCCAGTTCAGCGCCAGCGCGAAATGCCCGGCACCGGCCAGCAGCCCCAACCAGAAGGCCGGCAGCGCGCGCCGTTCCCGCGACAGCAGGAACAACAGCGCCGCCAAAGCCGGAAGCGCCAGCCAGGCAAGGCTGAAGGGCACCTGCCCCAATGCGATCACCACACCAAGGCTGGCCGCAGCGGCCGCCTCGCGCCGACCCGGCAAGCTCCGGCGCACGGCGCGAGTCATTCAGCCTTCCGCCGCGGCCTTGGCCGCTGCAGCCGCCGCAGCAGCGGCAGGAAGCCTTATGCGCAGCCGCTTGATCCGGCGCGGATCGGCATCGACGATCTCGATCTCGGCGCCGCTTTCGTGATCGACCACCTCGCCGCGCGCCGGCACCCGGCCGGTGCGCAGGAAGACCAGGCCCCCCAGCGTGTCGATCTCCTCATCCTCCTCGCCGGTGCGCAGGCGGATGCCCAGGGCGGCCTCCAGCTCTTCCAGCGGTGCTATGGATTGCGCCAGGATCACGCCCGGCGCCTCTTCCTTCCACAGCGCGCCCTCGACCTCGTCATGCTCGTCCTCGATCTCGCCGATGACGGTCTCGATCAGGTCCTCGATGGTGACCAGCCCGTCGACCCCGCCATATTCATCGATCACCAGCGCCATGTGCACCCGCTCGCGCTGCATCTTCTGCAACAGGACACCCGTCGGCATCGACGGCGGCGCGTAAAGGATCGGGCGCAACAGCCGCTTCAGGCTGAAGCGTCCGTTGGCGCCGAAGCCATGGGTCAGCGCGAGGTCCTTCAAGAGAACCAGTCCCTGCGGATGGTCCAGCGTGCCCTTGTAGACCGGCACCCGGCTGAAGCCATGCTCGCGGAACATCTCGACCAGATCGTCCTTGCCGATGTCCAGCGGCACGGCGACGATCTCGGCCTTGGGAATGGCCACATCATCGACCCGCAGCCGCCGCAAGGCGCCCAGACCCGGTGTGGCGGCGGGGGTCGCCGGCTGGACGGTACCACCCTCGGCATCCGCATTCGGCGTGAAGGCAGAAAGAATCCGCCCGAAAAAGCCGCGTCCGGCGGTCTCGGCCGGTTCGTCCTCGGTCTGCTCCTGCGGCATGTCCTCTGCCGAGGCCGACCCGTCGCTGCTACTGCCCATCGGTCCTTTGTCCGAAAAACACCCGTCGCGCGGGTGCGCGCTCAATATGGGTCAGGAAGGCCCATGGACGCAAGTATCCGCACCTCAAGACCTTCCATCAAAGCGGCATCCGCGTCTTCGATGTGATCGTAGCCCAGAAGATGCAGCACGGCATGAACCACCAGATGGGTCACATGATCGGCCAGCGGCTTGCCCTGTTCGGCCGCCTCGCGGGCGCAGGTGTCATAGGCGATGGCGATGTCGCCAAGATAGTCCGGGTCGCCATCGGCACCTGGCGCCGGCAGGTCCGGCATCAAGCCGGCACCTTCCGCGGCGCGGTCTGCGGACGGCCAGCTGAGCACGTTGGTCGGCTGAGGCTTTTCGCGGAATTCGGCGTTGAGGATCGCGATCCGGGCATCGTCGCAGCCGATCAGTCCAATTTCGAAGCCCTGCGCCCCAAGGCCAAGAGAAGCCAGCACTGCCCGCGCCGCGCGTTCGGCAAGCGCCGCCAGTCCCGGCGCCTCCCAACGCGCGTCCTCGATCATGGTGTCGACCAGCATCATCATGATGCCGCCCTAGCGCGAAGCCGCGACCGTCTCAAGCCCTTGCCAGCGTGAAGCAATTGCGCGGCTTCGCCGCAAGCCTGTTGTCTCGCCTCTGCGCCTGCGGCGCAACCGGCTCTGACCTGCGCTCCGCGCGGGAGTACTTTTGCCGAGATGAAGCCGGATTCCAGCCTGCCACTTTCATCTTGGCAGAAATACTCCGGGGTATGCCGGTGGTTTTGCCACCGGTTCAAGAAACCGCTGGCATGCGAGGGGCGGCGCCCCTCATCAGTCAACGCCGGCCGGGGATGCATGGTTTTCAGGACGAAGAAGGATTGCGCCGGCAGGCGCGCAATTGCTTCACCCGTCTCAGCCGGCGCTTTCGTCGGATTCGTAGGCCTCTATGATCCGCGCCACCAATGGATGCCGCACCACGTCCTTCGAGGTGAAGTAGTTGAAGGTCACGCCCTTCACCCCTTTCAGGATGCGTTCCGCCTCTGCCAGCCCGGAGGCCGTACCGCGCGGCAGGTCGACCTGCGTGCGGTCGCCGGTGATCACCATCCGGCTGCCCTCGCCCAGCCGGGTCAGGAACATCTTCATCTGCATCGAGGTCGCATTCTGCGCCTCGTCCAGCACCACGAAGGCATTCGACAGCGTGCGCCCGCGCATGAAGGCCAGCGGCGCGATCTCGATCCGCTTTTCGGCCAGCAGCTTTTCCACCTGCTTGGCCGGCAGGAAATCGTTCAGCGCGTCATAAAGCGGCTGCATGTAGGGGTCGACCTTTTCCTTCATGTCGCCCGGCAGGAACCCCAGCCGTTCCCCCGCCTCGACCGCCGGCCGCGACAGCACGATCCTTTCGACCGCGCCGGAGATGAACATCGTCACTCCCACCGCTACCGCCAGATAGGTCTTGCCGGTGCCCGCCGGCCCGATGCCGAAGCCCAGCTCGTTCTGGAAGAGGTTCGCCACATAGGCCTTCTGCGCCTCCGTCCGCGGCTCGATCGGCTTTTTCCGGGTGCGCAGCTCCATTCCCGGATTGAACAGTTCGATCTGCTCGCCATCAGGCGTCTGCACCGCCGGGCGACCCATCCGCATCGCGCCGTCGATATCGCCCGCGCTCATCCCCCGCCCCGATTCCAGCCGCGCGTAAAGCGACCGCAGCACCGCCGCCGCCTGCTCGCGCGCGCCCTTGTCGCCGATCACCGCCAGACGATTGCCGCGCCGCAGGATGTGCACCCCCATCTGATGCTCGACCTGGGCAAGGTTGCGATCGAATTCTCCGCAGAGGTCGATCAGCAACCGGTTGTCGGGAAATTCGAGGATCGTCTCAACCATGTCCTCGGGTTGGGTCGGGGGGGTCAGCGCGCTGATGCCCAATCAGGTTCTCCTTGTCGAAAAGGGCCTATGGGGCATAGCCTGCGATACCCCCCGCGATCTGGCAAGGATTTTCGCGCCCCTCACCACATCTTGCGCTTCCGGGTGCAGTTTTTGTGACAAATCAAGGCAGATGGTGTTGAAAGCCAAAGGGGCCGCAGCGATGCTGCAGCCCCTATCGCCGGTTGCTGCCGGGTTAGCGCTTGACCACGACCGTCTTGCGACCGGGGCCGGACACGAGATCCCCGACACCCTCGGTGCCGGTCTGGTAGTTCTTCACTACCGTTCCGGGCGGGTAGAGGTTGTTGCACACGGGCAGGCCCGAGACCGGGTCGTAGCGCGGGCTGGAATAGCCTTCCAGGCCGTCGTCCATGATCCAGTTCTGGCAGCCATCGGGATCATAGGCGATGGCGGCGCGGCCATTCACCAGAACGCCGGTGTCCTTGCCCTGGTCCTGGCCCGTGGCGATGATCGACTCCGCGCCGCGATACCGCTCGGTGCCTTCGAAGGTTTCCGTCACACAGCCCGAAAGCAGAAGCGCCGCGACAAGGCCCGTGCCGGGTTTCATGAAGCTCTGCATCTCTCTCACCACCGGTAGCATACGATTTCGACGCGACGGTTCTTCGCCATGCCCGCCGACGACTTGTTCGAGGCGACGGGCTGGCGTTCGCCGAAGCCCAGTTCCCGCTCGACCGAAGCGCCGACCGAACGGGCCACTTCGGCCACTGCATGAGCGCGGCGCTTCGAAAGCGACATGTTGTATTCATCCGAAGCACGACTGTCGGTATGGCCGTAGATGGCGTAGCCGAAAGCCCCTGCCTGGCTGAAGAACTGGCGCAGCCGGTCCCGCCCCTTTGCAGTCAGCTTGGCGCTGTCGGTCGCGAACATCTGATCGGTGTTCTCGACCAGGCAGGTGTTCTTCTTCAGGCAGACCGGCTTGCCGGTCTTGGGGTCGCGGCGCGGCACCATATAGCCTTCAAGGCCGCCGTCCGCCCACCAGTGCATGCAGCCGTCATCGTCGACCCAAACTCCCCACTGGATCTGGCCCGTAACCTCCGGGCCGCCTTGAGCCAGCGCGACCGTAGCGCCGCCCAGGCCAGCGGCGAGCGCCAGCCCTCCTACCCACATGCGCACTGCGCGTGAAAACCGTTTCACAGCCAGAGCCTCCTTCACCAGTCTATGACAGCTATGGAAACAATTGCCGCCCGGAAAACCTAGAGTAAAGCGGATTCGACGTCGTTTGGGGCATTATATGGCGGTCAGTTCCTGCCCAACCACAATATCCTGTGGACAACTGCAGATCGCCACCGCTGCGGAAATACCACCGCTTCCCCAGCGTCAATCGGGAATTCGCACTGCCGCCAGAGAGTTCGACGCAGATGCTGAGACACGTACCCGAACCAGATCGCCGATCCGGCCCTGCGCATCGTCGACATGCACCGCCATCAGGTGTTGCGACTTGCCAACCATCTGTCCGGGCAGCCGCCCGGCCTTTTCGTAAAGCACCGAGACCTCGCGCCCGACCATCGCCTCTTGCGCGGCGCGCTGCTGGGCGGTGATCAGCGCCTGCAACTCCTGCAACCGCGCATCGGCCAGGTCATCGGCCACCGGCGGCCTTTCGGCGGCGGGCGTGCCGGGGCGCGCGGAATACTTGAAGCTGTAGGCCATGCCGAAACCAACCGCACGGACCAGATCCAGCGTGGCCTGAAAATCGGCATCGGTCTCGCCGGGAAAGCCCACGATGAAATCCGACGTCAGAAGGATGTCGGGCCGGGCAGCGCGAATTCGCTGGATCAGGCGCAGATAATGATCGGCAGTGTGCTTGCGGTTCATCGCCTTCAGGATGCGGTCACTGCCGGACTGCACCGGCAGATGCAGATAGGGCATCAGCTGCGGCACTTCGGCATGGGCCGAGATCAGGTCATCGGCCATGTCACCCGGGTGGCTGGTGGTATAGCGGATGCGGTCCAGCCCCGGCACGGCGACCATCTCGCGGATCAGGCGGCCCAGGCCCCAGCCGCCTTCACCGTGCCAGGCATTGACGTTCTGGCCCAGCAGGGTGATCTCGCGCACCCCGCGGGCGACCAGATCGCGCGCCTCGGCCAGAAGGCGGGCGGGCGTGCGGCTGACCTCGGCACCGCGGGTATAGGGCACCACGCAAAAGGCGCAGAACTTGTCGCAGCCTTCCTGCACGGTCAGAAAGGCCGTCGGGCCGCGATTGGCCTTGCGTTGCGGCAGGTGGTCGAACTTGTCTTCGGCCGGGAAATCGGTGTCGACGCTGGGTCCGGAGGCGCGGGCCATCGCAGGCAGACGGTGATAGGCTTGCGGGCCGACGACGATATCGACCATCGGCATCCGGCGCTGGATCTCGGCGCCTTCGGCCTGGGCGACGCAACCGGCAACGCCGATCTTCAGATCGGGCTTGCCTTGCTTCAGGGGCTTCAGCCGGCCCAGGTCGGAATACAGCTTTTCGCTGGCCTTTTCGCGGATGTGGCAGGTGTTCAGAAGCACCATGTCGGCGTCTTCGACGCTGTCCGTGGTGACATAGCCCTCGGCACCCATGGCCTCGGCCATGCGCTCGCTGTCATAGACGTTCATCTGGCAGCCGTAGGTCTTGATGAACAGCTTCTTTGCGTCCGCCATTGCGATCCTCGGGGTCTTGGTAGGGCTCGGGTCTACAGCCAAGGCGGGGTCTGTGCAACGCGAACAGGTGGCGGCGAAGTCAGGGGGCATCGAAGTCAGGGGGCAGCGACCGGCAGATCGGGGCTGTCACGCAGGAATTGCGGCAGGCCGTCGGCGATCTCGTAAAAGCGGCCCTTGTCCGCAGTGAAGATGTGGCAACTTGCCTTTAGGCCAGCGGGCGCGTCTAGAGATCCCGCAAGGATGGCGACATTCGGCCGATCAACGGGCTTCCAGAACAGCGCCGAACCGCAAGTGCCGCAAAAGCCGCGCCGGGCGAAGGTCGAGGCGGCATACCAGCGGAGATACTCGGCCCCGATCAGGCGCAGGCTGTCCCAGGGGACGGAAGTGGTGGCGTAGTAAAGCCCCGTCTGGCGGCGGCACTGGTCGCAATGGCAAAAGACCACGTCGCGCAAGGGGGCGATGGTTTCGTAGCGGATCTTGCCGCAGAGGCATCCGCCCTTGCTGAGCTTTGGCATGTGGCCCCCTTTTGCCTTTGCGGCAAGTCTAGCCCGGGGGCATGGCCGTCCCGGACCAAAATCGACCGCCCGACCGCTGAATCCGCCGCAGGGGTCATGGCCCCCTTGCCTTGCACGAAGACTTAACCGATTTTGGAAACAATCCGGCGGACCCGACACGAAAGCAGGCATGCGCTACAAGGACCTGGACGATTTCCTGAAACGCGGTACGGCGGCCCTGGCCAAGGGCCCGCTCAGCATTGTCATGGCCGAGGATGAGATCGAGGTCGACAGCACCCTGCGCCACAACCTGACCACCGGCTTTCAGAACGTGGTCCTGCTGGCGCCGCCCGAAGTGGCGCTGGCGCCCGACCTGGAAGATCGGGTGTATCAGGTCGCGCATGACGTCTATGCCGATGCGGCTCTGCCCGAGGCGGTGAACCGCATCAACGACGCGGCAGCGGGAATCTGGATCTACTACTGCTACAACGCCGAATACCTGTTCTTCCCGTTCTGCGAAACCCGCACCATCCGCGACCTGCTGTCCTTCCACGCCGAGGAACGGCGCGAGGCGATGCTGACCTATGTGATCGACCTCTATGCCGGCGATCTGGACCGGCACGTCAATGCGGTCTCGCTGGAAGATGCGCATCTGGACCGCTCGGGCTATTACGCGCTGGCCCGCAAGGACGAGGCGAAGAACTGGGCGCCGATCGACCGCCAGCTGGATTTCTTTGGCGGGCTGCGCTGGCGGTTCGAGGAGCACATGCCCTGGGCCCGGCGCAAGATCGACCGGATATCGATCTTCAAGGCAAGGAAAGGGCTGCGGCTGGGACCGGAGTTCACCTTCAACGAGCCCGAGATGAACACCTATGCCTGTCCCTGGCACAACAACATCACCGCAGCGGTCTGTTCGTTCCGTACTGCCAAGGCACTGCGCAGCAACCCCGGATCACGGTTCGATATCCAGAACTTCCGCTGGCACAATTCGACGCCGTTCGAATGGCAAAGCCAGCAGCTGATGGATCTGGGCCTGATGGAGCCTGGGCAGTGGTTCTGATGAGCGGGCGGTGAAGCAATTGCGCGCCTGCCGGCGCAAGGTCTTCTGGTCTGGAACCCTTGCGCCCCGATCAAGCCGCGCCTGATGAGGGGCCCCGCCCCTCAAACTCCCCGGCGCTCAAACTCCCCGGCGTGTCCTGACCAAAGTGAAACCCGTTTCCGCTTCATCTCGGAAAAGTACTCCTGCCGGAGGCAAACGACCGAGGCGGTTGGCCGAAGGCCAGAGCCGAGAAATACCAACACACCCCGTCAATCAAAATCCGTTGAAATCTAGCGGCGGCGCAGGCGGATCACCACATCGACGCGGGCGATCTCCGGTGCCTTCGGGGGGCTGCCGGCAGGTCGGCGAAACGCAGATCTTCCTTCGGTGCATCGGTCAACGTGGCACTGTCTTCCCAGAAAAAATGCGGATGATCGTCGGTCCGGGTGTCGAAATAGATTTTCGACCCGTCCACTACCACTTCGGTCATCAACCCCACATCGCAGAAGGCGCGAAGCGTGTTGTAGACCGTAGCGAGGCTGACCTTCTCGCCCGAGCGGTCGGCCAGGTCATAGAGGCCCTCGGCCGTCACATGCCGGTCTTCGCCGTCACCAACCAGCAGACCCGCCAGCGCCAGACGCTGCCGCGTCGGACGGAGTCCGCCGTGCGCCAGCCATTCGGCACTTCGTGTCTGTTCGTCCACCAGCATCTCGACCGTCTCCCGACTGCCGCATATATAGATCACAGACCTGTCTTTTCAATTGAAAATCGTTCGCAACGACCATCGCTACACCTCTGCCGCCGCCCCGCCCTTGCGTCCTATTCCATGCCTCTGTTACACGAGATGGCAACAATGACACCAAGGGGGATGCGCTGACGATGGGTCTTTATCCGACGAAGTTCGACAAGGAAGACCTGCTGAAATGCGCCCGAGGAGAGCTGTTCGGCCAAGGCAACGCGCAACTGCCCGCGCCGCCGATGCTGATGATGGACCGGATCACCGACATCTCCGCGGATCGCGGCGCGCATGGCAAGGGTCATGTCGTGGCCGAATTCGACATCACGCCCGATCTTTGGTTCTTCGACTGCCACTTCCCCGGCAACCCGATCATGCCGGGCTGTCTGGGGCTGGACGGGCTGTGGCAGCTGACCGGCTTCAACCTCGGCTGGCGCGGCTGGCAGGGGCGCGGCTATGCCCTGGGCGTGGGCGAGGTCAAGCTGACCGGCATGGTGCGGCCGGACCGCAAGCAGCTGACCTATTTCGTTGATTTCACCAAGGCGATCCAGAGCCGCCGGTTGACCATGGGCGTCGCCAATGGCCGGGTCGAGGCGGATGGTGAGGTGATCTATCTGGTGACGGACATGAAGGTGGCGTTGAGCGAGGCCTGAGGCACCGTAAGTTCACGAAGTCCGGTCATGTCGGCCCACTTTTGGACGAACCCGAGGTGGAATCGACCGCTGTTTTCCGGACCTCGCGAAATCGCTGACTTGGTGACATGCACGGCAGGGTGCATTTCTGGGGATCAGCGCGGGGGTCAGCCTTTATGGTGATGCGGATGGCACCGCTGCCAAATGACAGCACGAAATTGTTGGGGCCCAGCCCACGACAACGCCATCCCAGCTGTCGCCCAGATGTTTGCCGCGTGGTCAGGCCTCAACCCTGCTGACCGGCGCGGACGTGACGCGGAGCTGCCCTGCCAAATGGAGATCCGCCAGGGCGGAGCGGGCCACCAGATGGTTCGGTTCTGCGGTTCCCATGGTCGCAGGAGTCGGGGCGCAGGTCGCCCAGGCGCCCGACCTGGTCGCCTTGATCCACCCCGACCAGATCTTGCGGGCCGGGGTTTTGGCGGGGGGGGGGGGGGGGGGGGGGGGGGGGGGGGGGGGGGGGGGGGGGGGGGCGCAACCCTTGCCTTGCCCTTCCCAACCTGCTTGCCCCCTCCCCCCCTCTGCCATAAACAGTTCCCAACAGTTTGAGGGAGGCCACCCATGCGCCGCGTCGTCATCACCGGGATCGGCATCGTCTCGCCCATCGGCAATTCGGCCGCCGAGGTCGAGGCCTCGTTGCGCGCCGGGAAATCCGGCATCGTCTTTGCCCCGGACTATGCCGAGCGCGGTTTTCGCAGCCAGGTGCATGGCCAGCCGAACATTGTCTTCGAGGACCATATCGACAAGCGCGACCTGCGCTTCATGGGCGATGGCGCGGCCTACAACTTCATCGCCATGAAGCAGGCCGTCGAGGACAGCGGGCTGGCCCCGGAGGACGTGTCGAACGACCGCACCGGCATCATCGTCGGCTCTGGTGGGCCCTCGACCAAGGCGTTCTTCAAGGCCCACACCATCGTGCGCGAAACCGGCAGCCCGAAACGGATCGGGCCGTTTGGCGTGACCAAGGGCATGTCGTCGACCACCTCGGCCTGCCTGGCGACACCGTTCAAGATCAAGGGCGTGAACTATTCGATCACCTCGGCCTGCTCGACATCGGCCCATTGCATCGGCAACGGCACGGAACTGATCCAGATGGGCAAGCAGGACATCGTCTTTGCCGGCGGCGGCGAGGAACTGGACTGGACGCTGTCCTGCCTGTTCGACGCGATGGGCGCGATGTCGTCGAAATATAACGACGCGCCGGCCACCGCCAGCCGCGCCTATGACGCCACCCGCGACGGGTTTGTCATTGCCGGTGGCGGCGGTGTGGTGGTTCTGGAGGAACTGGAACACGCCAAGGCGCGCGGAGCGAAGATCTATGCCGAACTGACCGGCTATGGCGCCACCTCCGACGGCTATGACATGGTGGCACCATCAGGCGAAGGCGGCGAGCGGTCGATGAAGCTTGCGCTGGCAACCCTGCCCGAGGGACGCAAGATCGACTATATCAACAGCCACGGCACCTCGACCCCGGTCGGCGACGTGACCGAGATGGAAGCGATCCGCCGCGTCTTCGGCCGCGGGCAGACGCCGCCGGTTGCCTCGACCAAGTCGCTGACCGGGCATTCTCTGGGTGCCACCGGCGTGCACGAGGCGATCTATTCGCTGCTGATGATGCAGGGGCGGTTCATTGCGGCTTCGGCCAATGTGACCACGCTGGATCCCGCGCTGGACCCGGCCGAGATCGTCACCTCCTTGCGCGAGAATGTCGATATCGACTCGGCGCTGTCGAACTCTTTCGGCTTCGGCGGCACCAATGCCACCCTGGTCATGTCGAAGTATCTTGCTTGATTTCAATTGGTTATTGAAGGGGCGCCAGCATGGCAGAGCTGATGAAGGGCAAGCGCGGCCTGGTGATGGGCGTCGCCAATGAACGCTCGATCGCCTGGGGCATTGCCAGCGCCCTGCATGCCGAAGGGGCGGAACTGGCGTTTTCCCATCAGGGAGAGGCGTTCGGCAAGCGGCTGGCGCCGCTGGCGGCCTCGGTCGGGTCGGATTTCATGGTCGATGTGGATGTGACGGATGAGGCATCGCTGGATGCCTGCTTTGCATCCCTGGGAGAACGCTGGGACAGTCTGGATTTCGTGGTGCATGCGATTGCATTTTCCGACAAGACCGAGCTGACCGGGCGCTTTGTGAACACCTCGCGCGGGAATTTCCTGAATTCGCTGAATATCTCGTGCTTTTCCTTCATCGACGTGGCGCGGCGGGCGGAAAGCATGATGCCAAATGGCGGCGCGCTGATCACGCTGACCTTCCAGGGGTCGAACCGCGTCTCGCCCAATTACAACGTGATGGGCGTTGCCAAGGCGGCACTGGAAAGCGCCACGCGCTACCTGGCCAATGACCTCGGGCCGCAGAAGATCAGGGTCAACGCGATCTCTCCCGGGCCGATGAAGACCCTTGCCGGGTCCGCCATCGGTGGCGCGCGGGCGACCTTCCGCCATACGGAAGAAAACGCACCGTTGCGCGCGAATGCGACGCTGGAGGCGATCGGCGGCACGGCGGCCTGGCTCTGCTCGGACTATGGCGCGGCGACGACAGGCGAGGTGATCCACGTCGACGGCGGCTACCACGTCCTCGGCTTTCCGCAGGCCGAGCACCTGTAGCAGAGGTTTTCAGGCGGAGCGGCTGCGCCGCAGTCCTTCTTTCTCGGCTCTGGCGCGATGCGCCAACCGCCTCGGACCTGCGCTCCGCGCGGGGAGTATTTGGACCAAGATGAAGCCTGCCCGGTCTTGCCCTTCTTCTTGGCAGAACTGTCCGGGGGCCAGCCCCGCAGGCCCTTTCTTGCCGGTGCAGGCTCAGCCGTTCAGATCTTTCAGCAACCGCCCGTGCTTGCGCACTTCTCTCAGCACGTCGCCGAAGGTGATCAGTCCCTTGCCTTGCAGCATCGGCAGCAGTTTCAGGAAGGCATCCGCCGTGGCGACCGTATCGCCGATCGCGGTGTGGCGGGCTTCTTCGGGGATGGTGATGCCCAGCCGGTGAGTCAGCGCGTCCAGGCTGTGGACCTCGTGCTGGCCGTAGACCACGGCCGACAGCAGCACGGTGTCGAGCACCGGGTTGTCGAAGCCGAAGCCCAGCTTGGCCTCGGCCCGGCGAAGGAATTCCATATCAAAGGGCGCGTTATGGGCGATCAGCACCGCGCCTTCGGCGAATTTGTGGAAGCGCGCGGCGACCTCTTCGATGAAGGGCGCCTCGGCCACCATCGCCTCGGTGATGCCATGCACATCGGTGGACGACAGCGGGATGCCGCGGCGCGGGTTGACCAGCGTGTCGAAGACCTCGCCTTCCACCCGGCGGCCGTTGACGATGCGGACGGCGGCGATCTGCACGATCTCGTCGCCCTGCAAGGGCAAGAGGCCGGTGGTTTCGGTATCGAACACCACGCAGGTCAGATCGGCCAGCGGCGTCTCCGCCACCTTGGCGTTGCGGGCCTTTTCCAGCAGGTCGAAGTCGTAGACCACGCTGCGCTGCACCGGTTTCGGGCGTTGCGTGACCCGTCGCGCCTGGCGGATCGGCAGGCACAGTGATTGCAGCCCGCCATGGGGTTCGGGCCAGATCTCGGTCGCATGGGTGGCCAGCACAGTGCGACAGGGGATGTCGGGCACGGCCTTGTCCAGCGGCTCGGCCAACCAGCGGTCCAGCAGCCCGATCGACAGCGGCTGGCCGACCCAGAGCAGGCGGATCATTGCGCCGGTGTCTTCCTCCACGATGGTCAGTCGCAACGCCTGCGACAGCCCGGCATCGCGCACATGCAGCGCGATTTCGTCCAGCAGCAGGATGATCTCGAAGCCGTTGCAGCGCAGCAGGAGGTTCGCCGCCGCCGTCTCCAGCGGCAGTCCCCGGCCTTCCAGCCGCGCCTTCAGCCCGTCGGCCAGATCGGCAGCGCGGGTCAGCGCCAGGGGCCAGCTGTCGTGGCGCCCGTCGTCCTGACGCTGCGCGAGTTCCGTCACCGCCTGGGTCAGCGCCTGCACTTCCTGCCGCAGGGCCGCGTCCAGCCGGCCTGGCGCGGCTTCGCCTTCCGGGATCACCGCCAGAAGGGTGGAGAGGTTTGCCGCAGGGCGGCGGGCGCGGTCCATCACCTCGGCCAGAAGCGCCTCGCGCCGGGCATGGGCGGCCAGATCGGCGGTCACGTCCCGCAGTGTCAGCACATAGCCTGGCACCGCCCCCGCCCCCGCCGGCAAGAGCCGCATCCGTGCCGCCAGCACGGTGGCGCCGCCGATGGTGCTGCACAAGAGATCGGTCGCGACATCGGTATCGCCGGTGGCGATCAGCCGGTCATGCGCCAGCCGGACCGGGCCTTCGCGCAGGAAGTCGAACAGCCGCCGATCCAGCCCCGGCGCCATGCCGGCAGCCATGAGATCCACGGCCTGCCCGTTGTAGAAGACCAGCGCATGATCGCCCGAACACAGCAGCACACCCACCGGAACATCCGACAAGAGCGTTTCCAGCCGTCCCTTCTCATCGGCCAGCCGCGCGGTTTCGCGAGCCACCGATTCCGCCAGCGCATTGCGGGTTTCCGCCAGCGAGGCTGCCGCCGCGCTCGCCGCCGGGGCCAGATCGCCCAGGTAGCGGGCGATGGCGGCATCCATCTCTCCGGTCACGTCGGCATGGGCGCGGGCACGCAGGGCACCGGCCAGGATGTCGATGGGTTTGGCGACATTGACGTCGAACAGATACCAGACCCCGGCGATCAGCCCCAGGATGGCAAAACCCGCCACCACCCCGGCCTGGACGAAGCCGACCAGTGCATCCGGGTTGGCGCCCAGCCGGTGGTATCCCAGCCACAGCCCCAGCCACAGCGCCGCCCCTGCGCCCGCCATCAGCGCCGCGAAGAACAGAAACACCCGGATGCGCAGCGACAGACCTTGCAGCATCGGCTAGCCCCCGGCGCCCAGAAGACGGCGCACTTCCTCCCTCAGCTCCTTCAGCTCGAAGGGTTTGGTAATGAAGCCGTCAGCCCCGATCGCCAGGCCCTTGCGCTTTTCGATCGACGACCCGCGCGCCGTCATCATCAGGATCTTCACATCGTGCAAGCTGGGGTCCAGCCGCACGCCCTGGCAGATTTCGTAGCCCGAGGCGCCGGGCAACATCACGTCCAGCACCACCAGATCGGGGTGCATGGCACGGATCTTCGGCAAGGCCGCGTCGCCATCGGCCACGCGGTCATGCTCGTACCCTTCGCGCGTCATCAGATAGTCCAGCGCCAGCGCGATGTTGTCTTCGTCTTCCACCACGAGAACGCGGTGTTTCCTCCCACCGTCGGTCTTCTTGACCTCGGCCATCTCAACCCTCCCGGCAGGCGGCCTCCTGCAGCTTGTCACCTTCACCCGCCACTTCCCATTCCGCCCCGGCAAGCGTGCCCTCGGGGGTGATCTCCACCCCCTCGACAACCGGAACGCGGCGGTTCGCAGCACAATCCACCGCCATCAGCCCGTCCTCCACAGGCCGCCAGCGGGCAAACTTCACCAGCGTCACCATCTTCAGGCTGGGCACCTGCGGATGGGTCACCGTCTTGCGATGATCCAGCGCCCAGAAACGCATCCGGATCGGCTTCAGATAGGTCCAGGGGCGCAGCGGCATGGCCTCGTTGTCGATCATCACGATCTCCAGTTCCGGCGGCAGTTCGGCGCTTACCCGGTCAAACCAGTCGTATTCCAGCCAGATCGTGCTGCCGATCAGCCCGGCGGCCGCAGCCAGCGACACCGCCCACTTGGGCAGGCCCGGATAGCGGCGGCGCAGCGCCCAGGCCAGCAGGCCCAGGGCGGCGGCGGCGATCAGGGAACCGATGAGTTCCAGTGCCATTCGGGGCCTAGCTCCTTGCGCCGCGGGCGGACCCGACGGCGGATTGCATGGTGCGCACGACGACGAAGGCGTCACGCAGGTGGCTGCGCTCGAAGTCCGACAGTTCCGAGGGCGCGGTGAAGTTGTCGGGCCGCTCGCCCGCCCGCACCCGACGCGCCTGATGCTCCAGCCTTGTCTGCGCGATCAGGTCATAGGCCTCGAGCAGGTCCTTGCCGCCCGAGGTCGAGATCACCCCCGCTTCCATCGCCGCCTCCAGCCTTGCGCGGGTATTGACCATCGGCAATTGCCCGATCAGCGCGTAAATGCGGCCGAGGTCGACGACCGGCACGACACCGTTCATCTTCAGGTCGATGTGGTTCTTGTGCTCGCCCGAGCGGATGGTGGCAAAGCCGCGCAAGAGGCCCAGGGGAGGCGCGTGCTTCAGGCTGTTGGCGATCATGTGCGCCACGAAGATCGAGTTCTTCGCCGCCATCTCCAGCACTTCGGCCTGCAGGTCGGAGAACAGGCTGGCGGTGCCGCCGATGGGACGCAGGTCGAACATCACCGAGGCCAGCATCTGCGCCATCGGGTCGGGCACGGCCACCCATTTGCGGAAATAGCCGCGCCAGACCTGCATCCTTTGGCACCATTGCGGATTGGTGGCCATCATGTCGCCGGGGCAATAGACATAGCCGCAGGCGTTCAGTCCGTCAGAGACGATCCTCGCCATCTGCGCGAAATAGCCCATGTCGGCCTCGGTCGCGGAATCGTCGATCATCAGGCAGTTGTCCTGATCGGAAACCCCGGTCTGTTCCTGCCGACCCTGGCTGCCGCAGGCCAGCCACAGGTAGGGCACCGGGGCGGGGCCCAGTTCCGCCTCGGCCATCGCCAGAAGGCGGCGGGTCACGGTATCGGCGATGTCGGTGATCAGCCGGGTCACCACCTCATGCGCACCGTTGCCGCCGACCAGCTGCACCAGCAGCTTGGGGATGCGGGCGGTGTTCTCGGCCAGTTCGGCCACCGTCTGCGCAGTGGCCGCATCGCGCACCAGAAGGGCAGAGGACACCGCCTGGAACCGCGTCAGGTCGGTCTGGGTGATCATCCCGACCAGACGCCCGTCATCCACCACCGGCAGATGGCCGATGCGATGCTCCAGCATCATGTTCAGCACGTCCGAGCCCAGGCTGTCAGGCGTCAGCACCAGCGGATCCTTGGCCATCACGGCGCTGACCGGGGTGGCGGGATCCAGCCCTTCGGCCAGCACCTTGTTGGTGAAATCGCGTGCGGTGACGATGCCCAGGAGCCTGCCTTCGGCGGCCACGGCCACGCAAGAGATGTGGGCGTCGCGCATCACCTCGGCCGCGGCCCGGATCGGCGTGTCGGGCGGCACGGCGACGGGCGGGCGGGCGATCAGGTCGCCCACCTTGCGGGTGGAAATATCCGCCTCGCGCGCGTCATGGTGGCGGCCGCGATGGAAGAAGCGTTCAAAGGCCGGGTAGCTGGCGATCAGGCGGCGGAACTCGGTCTCGGGCAGCAGCAGGATCTCGGCGGCCCCGGTCGCACGGGCCGTGGTCACCGCCACGCCGTCACGCATCAGCCCGCGCTCGCCAAAGCTGTTGCGAGGGCCCAGAAGCGAGACCAGCCCGCCCGAAGGCTCCAGCACCTCGACCGAGCCTTCGAGGATCAGATAGATGCCGGCCAGCGGCTCTCCGGCGCTGTAGATCACCGCCAGGTCGTCGTGATGCTTGCGGCTGAAGGAAGCGGCGACCCGCGCCATCTCGTCCCGCGGCAGGCTGTCATAGGGGTGGACCGTTTCAAGGAAGGCCACGAGGCTGGCGATGTCTCGATCCATGTCCGGTCTTTCAAGGGAAAGGGTGCGCCCCCGAGGTGTCCCCCGGAGGCGCGAAGAGCTTTAGTGAGCCTGAGCCTTGCCCGCACCTTTCGGCACGCGGATCGACTCGACCAGTTCCACCACATGCTGCGGCGGGGCCTGGGTGGCCATCGACACAACATAGGCGACGACAAAGTTCACCACGGCGCCGATCGTACCGATCGACAGCGGCGAGATGCCGAAGAAGTAGTTGGCCGGAACGTTGGCATAGACGTTGGTGCCCGGAACGAAGAACCAGCCGAGGTACAGGAAGATGTACACAGCCGTGAACACCAGACCCGACAGCATGCCAAGGATCGCCCCCATCTTGTTGATGCGCTTCGAGAAGATGCCCATCATCAGTGCCGGGAAGATCGTCGCTGCGGCCAGGCCGAAGGCCAGAGCCACCACCTGCGCCGCAAAGCCGGGCGGGTTGAGGCCAAGCCAGGTCGCAACCGCGATGGCAACACCCATCGAGATGCGCGCCGCCATAAGTTCGCCCTTTTCCGAGATGTTGGGGTTGAGCGAACCCTTGATCAGGTCGTGGCTGACGGCCGAGGAAATGGCCAGCAGCAGACCCGCAGCGGTTGACAGAGCCGCCGCCAGGCCACCGGCAGCCACAAGGGCGATGACCCAACCGGGCAGAGCAGCGATTTCAGGGTTCGCCAGAACCATGATGTCGTTGTCGACCTTGGTCAGTTCGTTGCCGACGAGCCCCAGTTCGGCAAGGCTCTTGTCGCCAAGCTTCGCTTCGGCCAGGGCGGCGTCGCGTGCCGTCGTGGCCTCGATCACGGCAGCCTCGAGTGCTGCCTTGTCGGCATCGGCGCCCGCATCCGCCAGCGCCTTCGTCGCGGTGCCCAAGGCGGCGTTGGCATCGGCCACGGCCTTCGGCTCGTTGAAGTACTGGATCATGCCGTCGCCGTTCTTGTCGGCAAAGTCCAGAAGACCGGTGGCCTTCCAGGTGTTGATCCAGGCCAGTTCCGGCTTGCTTTCGATGTCAGCCAGCGACAAGGCCGGCTCCGACAGCGCCGTGCCGGTGGCGCCACCGGGCCAGAAGGTGGTGGTCAGGTTCAGACGCGCCATGGCGCCCACGGCCGGAGCGACCGTGTAGAGCAGTGCGATGAACACCAGCGCCCAGCCGGCCGAGGACCGCGCATCCGCGACCTTGGGAACGGTGAAGAACCGGATGATGACGTGCGGAAGGCCCGCGGTGCCGATCATCAGCGACATGGTGAACAGGAACATGTTGAACATGTTCGTCGTGTCGGCGGTATAGGCGGTGAAGCCCAGTTCCGTCACCAGGCTGTCCAGCTTGGCCAGCATCGAGACCTCGCCGCCGGATGGCGCATAGCTGCCGATCAGGCCCAGCTGCGGCAGGAAGTTGCCGGTCAGCGCCAGCGAGATGAAGATCGCCGGGATGGTGTAGGCGATGATCAGCACGACATATTGCGCCACCTGGGTATAGGTGATGCCCTTCATGCCGCCCAGAACCGCGTAGGCGAAGACGATCGTCGCGCCGATGTAGAGACCGGTGTCCGTGCTGACTTCCAGGAAGCGCGAGAAGGTCACGCCCACACCGCGCATCTGGCCGATAACATAGGTGACCGAGATGACGATAAGGCAGATCACGGCCACCAGACGGGCGGTGCCCGAATAGAACCGGTCGCCGATGAACTCGGGCACGGTGAACTTGCCGAACTTGCGCAGGTAAGGCGCCAGCAGCAGCGCCAGCAGCACATAGCCGCCGGTCCAGCCCATCAGGAAGGCCGATTGCTGGTAGCCGCCTGCCGGCGCCAGCGCGATGATGCCGGCCATCGAGATGAACGAGGCCGCCGACATCCAGTCTGCGCCCGTCGCCATGCCGTTCAGGACCGGGTGGACACCCTGGCCCGCGGCGTAGAATTCAGCGGTCGTGCCCGCGCGGGCCCAGATCGCGATCCCGATGTAGATGGCAAAGGTAAAGCCAACCACGATCAGGTTGAGGGTAAACTGATCCATCTGTCCCTGCCCCTATTCGTCCACGCCGTGGTCACGATCGATCTTGCCCATCATTTTCGCGTAGACGAAAATCAGGATCAGAAAGACGTAGATCGAGCCGTTCTGCGCGAACCAGAAGCCCAGATCGGCGCCGCCGACGTGGATACCTTCCAGCGCAGGCCGCAGGATGATGCCAAGCCCGAACGAGCATGCGAACCAGATCGCCAAAGAAATGAGGATGATCTTGATGTTCGCCGCCCAGTAGGCATTGGCAGATGATTTGTCCGCCATGAGTGTTTCTCCCTGGTTGGTGTCTTCCCTGTTCCCGCAGCCCCGGTCACTCGGGGCGACGGGCCGCCCCCTTATGCCGCCACCCGCCCGACGATGGCCCCGAGTGCGGCGCGGATTTCGGCGATGGAGCCCATCGCGTCGATCCGTTCCAGCACGCCGTGGCCGTCGTAATAGGCGATCAACGGTGCCGTCTGGGCGTGATAAGCGTTCAGCCGTTCGCGCACCGTTTCGGCATTGTCGTCGGCCCGACGCTTGAAGCCGGTACCGCCGCATTTGTCGCAAGTGCCCGCCTTTGCGGGCTGCTTGAATTCGTCGTGATAGCCCTCGCCGCAGGCCGCACAGGTGTAGCGGCCCGAGACGCGGCCGACCATGGCCTCGTCATCGACTTCCAGGCTGATCGCCGCCGTCACCTTCTGGCCGTTCGCCTCCAGCAGCGCATCCAGCGCCGCCGCTTGGGCCGACGTGCGCGGAAAGCCGTCCAGGATGACGCCGCGCGTCACGTCCGGCGCGGCCATGCGGTCGCGCAGGATCGCCAGCACGATCTCGTCGCTGACCAGCTGGCCCGCCTCCATCACCGCCTTGGCCTGCTTGCCGGCCTCTGTCCCCGCGGCCACGGCGGCGCGCAGAAGGTCGCCGGTGGACAGCTGGACCAGACCGAAGTCCTCTTCCAGCATCCTGGCCTGCGTGCCCTTGCCGGCGCCCGGCGGGCCCAGCAGGATCACCACGGGGGGCTTTTCCGCCGCCATCCCGGTCAACCCTTGTTCATCCGGTTGGCTATCAGCTCTTCGACCACCGACGGGTCGGCCAGCGTCGAGGTGTCGCCCAGAGCGCCAAAGTCGTTCTCGGCGATCTTGCGCAGGATGCGGCGCATGATCTTGCCGGAGCGGGTCTTCGGCAGGCCCGGCGCCCACTGGATCAGGTCGGGCTTGGCGATCGGGCCGATCTCGGTGCGCACCCAGGCCTCCAGTTCCTTGCGCAGCGCGTCGGTGGCCTCGACCCCCTTCATCAGCGTCACATAGGCGTAGATGCCCTGGCCCTTGATGTCGTGCGGGTAGCCGACGACGGCGGCCTCCGAGACCTTCTCGTGGGCGACAAGGGCCGATTCCACTTCCGCCGTTCCCATGCGGTGGCCCGAGACGTTGATCACGTCATCGACCCGGCCGGTGATCCAGTAATAGCCGTCAGCGTCGCGGCGACAGCCGTCGCCGGTGAAGTAGTAGCCCTTGTACTGGCTGAAATAGGCTTCCTCGAACCGCTCGTGGTCGCCCCAGAGCGTGCGCATCTGGCCCGGCCAGCTGTCGGAGATGCACAAGACCCCCTCGGCCTCGGTTGCGTCCTGCACGGCGGCGGTGGCGGCATCCAGAATGACCGGCTTGACGCCGAAGAACGGCAGCGTGGCTGACCCCGGCTTGGTCGGGATGGCCCCCGGCAGGGGCGTCAGCATGTGGCCGCCGGTCTCGGTCTGCCAGAAGGTGTCGACGATGGGACATTTCCCTTTGCCGACATGCTGGTTGTACCAGTTCCATGCCTCGGGATTGATCGGTTCGCCGACGGTGCCCAGCAGCTTCAGGCTGGAGAGGTCGTGCTTTTCAACCCACTCCGGCCCCAGCCCCATCAGGCTGCGGATCGCCGTCGGCGCGGTGTAGAACTGGCTGACCTTGTGCTTGGCGCAGACCTCCCAGAACCGCCCGGCATCGGGGAATGTCGGCACGCCTTCGAACATCAGCGTCGTCGCGCCATTGGCCAACGGGCCATAGACGATGTAGCTGTGGCCAGTGACCCAGCCCACATCCGCCGTACACCAGAACACATCGCCCTCGTGGTAGTCGAAGGTCATCTGATGCGTCATCGCGGCATAGGCCAGATAGCCTCCCGAGGTATGCACTACCCCCTTCGGCTTGCCCGTGCTGCCGCTGGTGTAAAGGATGAACAGCGGGTCTTCGGCGCCCATTTCCACATAGGGGCAATAGGGCTTGGCCCAGGCCATCTGCTGCTTGACGTCGATGTCGCGACCCTCGACCCAGGAGGTCTGGTCGCCGGTATGCTTGACCACCAGGCATTTTACCCGGTCCGAACAATGCAGAAGCGCCTTGTCGGTGTTGTCCTTCAGCGGGGTCTTCTTGCCGCCACGGGGCGCGAAATCGGCGGTGATCACCACTTTGGCCTCGGAATCGTTGATCCGGTTGGCCAAAGCGTCGGGCGAGAAGCCCGCGAAAACGATGGAATGGATGGCACCAATGCGCGCGCAGGCCAGCATCGCATAGGCCGCCTCGGGGATCATCGGCAGATAGATCACCACCCGGTCGCCACGGCTGACGCCCAGCGATTTCAGCACGTTCGCCATGCGCGAGGTTTCCTCAAGCAGCTTGGCATAGGTGATGTGCTGGGCCGGGGTCTTGGGATCATCGGGTTCCCAGATGATCGCGGTCTGGGTGGCGCGGGAAATCATGTGGCGGTCGATGCAGTTGGCCGACACGTTCAGGGTGCCGTCCTCGAACCACTTGATGTCGACCTTGCCAAATTCGAAGCTGGTGTTCTTGACCTTGGTGTATGGCTTGATCCAGTCGATCCGCAGGCCCTCTTCCGCCCAGAACGCCGCCGGATCCGCCACCGAGGCGGCATACATCTTGGCGTAGGAGACGGCGTCCACATGCGCCTTTGCCGAGAAGGCGGCCGGGGCCGCATACATGCCCTTGGCATCCGGTTGCATCGTCATGGGTCTCTCCCTCTCCAGGCAGGCTAGCCAATGCCTGCAGCCAGGCATCCCGGCAGCGGGGACGCCCCTCTTCCGCGACAGTTTAACCCTTCGTCAATTTTTTCGTAACCCCTTTTATCGCAAACATTTTTCTGTAAAAAAATTAACGTGCGCCATGTGAATTATGTAAATGTCGCAAAATACGGCAGAAATTTGGCACGGTTTTTCAATGTCCTGCGTCTTCACAGCGGCGTGAGGTTCGCCCGGCTTTTCGTGAGTTACCCGATTGGCGGCGTTTGCGGAGAACCCCGCCGGCCCAGTCGCCACAACCTTTGCGCGCAAATGATTCGGGGTCAGCCGACCGGATCGGGCGGCGGGCCGGTCATCGCCTCTGCGGCGGCCAGATCGGGCAGATACAGCACATGCGGTTCCTTCAGGCCCTGCGCCAGCAGCACCCGGCGCACCTGCGGCGGTGCGCCGACGATGCACAACTGCCCGCCCTTGCGGTGCATCTTGCGGGCCAGAACCTCGAAGCTGCGCGCACCGGAACTGTCGATCATCGGCACTTCGGTGAAGTCGATGGCAAAGACTTGCGGGCGGTCGGCGATGCGGTCCAGCACACCGCCGATCTGCGCGGCCGAGCCAAAGAAGAACGGCCCCCGCAGCTTGTAGACCAGCAAGTCGCCGCGCTGGCCGCCGCCGGTGGCTTCGAACGCGCCGGCGTGCAACTCGGTCTCATCAGACATCCGCTTGATGAAAACCAGGCCCGCCAGCGCAAAGCCCACCAGAATCCCCGTCGTCAGGTCGCGGAACACCACCAGAAGGAAGGTGGTCAGGACGATCAGCGCATCGCCGCGCGATCCTCGCACCAGCACCCACAGCTCTTCCTTCTCGACCATGCCCCAGGCCACCACCGCCAGCACCCCCGCCAGCGCGGCCAGCGGGATATAGGCGGCCAAGGGGGCGGCCAGCGCCATGAAGACCAGCACGAACAGCGCATGCAGGATGCCCGAGATCGGACCGCTTGACCCCGCCCGCACATTCGTCGCCGTGCGGGCTATGGTGCCGGTGACGCAGAACCCGCCGAACAGCGCAGAACCGATGTTGGCCACCCCCTGCCCCACCAGTTCCGCGTTCGACCGGTGCCGCGCGCCCGACATGCCGTCGGCCACCACCGCCGACAAGAGCGATTCAATCGCCCCCAGCAGCGCGAAGGAAAACGCGAAGGGCAGCGCCGCGCGGATCGCCTCGCCGGTCAGCATCGGCAGGGCGGGCAAGGGCGGCAGGTTGGGCAAGGCGCCGAAACGGCTGCCGATCGTCTCGACCGGCAGGCCCAGCGCCGCGACCACGACCGAGGCCGCCGCCACCGCGATCAGCATCCCCGGCCAATGCGGGCGGAACCGGCGCAAGCCCATGATCACCGCGATGGACAAAAGCGCAATCCCCACTGCCGCTGGCGTCACCGTGGCCTTTGCCGCCCAAAGCGCCGACAGCTTTTCCAGGACCTCGCCCGGCTCCGCCCCCGTCAGGGTCAGCCCGAACAGGTCCTTGATCTGGCTGGCAAAGATGATCAGCCCGATCCCGGCGGTAAAGCCCACCGTGACCGGATAGGGGATGAACTTGATATAGGTGCCCAAGCGAAGCGCCCCGGCAGCCAGCAGCATGAAGCCCGAAAGGAAGGTGGCCGTGATCAGCCCCGCGACCCCCGTCTGCATTACGCAGGCCGACACCAGTACGATGAACGCCCCGGCCGGCCCGCCGATCTGATAGCGGCTGCCGCCGAGGGCCGAGACCAGAAAGCCCCCCACGATGGCGGTGTAAAGCCCGCGCTCCGGCCCCACACCGCTGGCTATGGCAATCGCCATCGACAAGGGCAGCGCCACAATGGCCACCGTCAGCCCGGCCAGAGCATCGGCCTTCAGCTGCACCAGCCCGTAGCCCTCGCGCCAGACGGTCAGGATCTTCGGAAGATACTCTTGCAACGGGGCGGGCTTGGGGCTTGTGTCCTGCATGATCCACACTTGGCGCTTGTCATCGCCACCGAACGCCTGTGCCGCCGGCCTGTCAATGAGGAACCCTGATGACCACCCGCCCCGACCCCGTCGCCGCCGCCGATGCGGACGCCCGCGCGCTGGCCCTGTCGCTGATGGCCACGGGTCATGCCGCCCTGGCCTGGACAGACCCTGAAACCAGCACCCCCGGCATAAGCCGCATTGCCTTTGCCCATGACCCACAGGTTGGGCCGCTGACGCTGATTTCTGCCCTCGCCCCGCATTTTCGCGCGTTGCGCGAGACCCCGGATTGCGCCGTGATGCTGGGAGAAGTCGGGCCGAAGGGTGACCCGATGACGCATCCGCGCCTGATGATCCGCGCCCGTGCCGTGTTCATTGCGGCCTCGGCAACAGAACGCTCCGCCCTGCGCGACCGCTGGCTGGCCCGCAACCCCAAGGCCACGATCTACATCGACCTGCCCGATTTCGCCTTCGTCTGCCTGGCCCCGCAATCCGCCCTGCTGAACGCGGGCTTCGCGCGGGCGTTCCGGCTGACGGCGGGGGATCTGCAGCCATAGCGAGCGGATATGTCTACGGCGGGTATTGGTCGGCTTGGGGTCCTATTTGACGGCGTGCGGCATTTCGGAAGGTGGACAGGGCAAACTGGCGCAATCGAGGAGTAGACGTATGTGGGTAGTTGGTCTGGTCATTACCTTGCTCGCCATCTTGGCACTGACGGTGTTTCTGCTCGCCCCGCGGACACCGAGGCCGGCCGGTCTCCGGGACCGGACCGATCTTGCCGCCTATCTTGAAACAGTGGCGAAATCCGGTGCGGCTCCTTCCGTTTCCGTTGCTGTCATGCGCAACAATGCGGTCTTGTGGGAACATGCGGTCGGCACGGCCAACCTTCTGGCACAACGCCCCGCACACACCGACACCCGGTATCACTGGTGGTCGGTCACAAAAGTCGCCACGGCACTCACCGTTCTTGGCCTTGTCGACGACGGCGTGATCGACCTCGATACGGAGGTAGCGATGCTGCTGCCATTCTTTCAGGTCGCAGGTCTGGAAACCGGATCGCATCCGATCACGATCCGGCACCTCTTGAACCATACATCCGGCTTGCCAGATCCCATTCCGGCGATGTTCGGTTGGGTGCGATATGACCGGCAAGGCCCGGACCAAACCGCCTTCCTGCAAGAGCATTTCCAAGGATTCTGCTCTTTGCGGTTTCAGCCCGGCTCGGACCGCCGCTATAGCAATCTTGGCTTCATGGTCTTGGGCGCAGTGATCGAAAAGGTCACCGGACAGCAATTCGAGGACGCGGTAGCCGCTCGTGTGTTCGGCCCGGCTGGAATGACCAGCAGCGGCTTTGTTTTTGACGAAGATCATGACAGTGAGGCGTTGGGTTCGCACCCGGTCTCGCACGTCTTCACGCCTTTGCTGCCCTTCTATCTCGGCTTGGGCGACCTGGTGGCAGCACGCCGAGGCACGACACTGTGGTTCAATCGATTCTACATCAATGCTGCCCCGCCGACGGGTCTTATCGGAACGGCGCGGGATGTCGCCAGATTGGGTCAGGCCGCGATGCGTCCTGATGTGATCCTTCAAGTTGAAACCCTGGACCTGATGATGCCCGATGACGATTCTCCATCACTTGGTTGGAGCGAGAAAGGCCACGAATGGTATCAGCACCGTGGAGGCGGTCCCGGCTACGCAGCCATTTTGCGCATCTACCCCCAAGAAGGCCTTTCGATAGCCGTCGTCGGAAATGGCACCGCGCTGGAAGTCGAGACGATTGCGGACGCAATCCACAATGTGGAAATGACGCGATAGACAGTGAGCCTTGCCTTCGCTGACGTGCCTCAAGATGTTTGATACTTCACATCGGCAACGCCGGCGAAGGTTTGAAGGCACCGCAAGCTGCCGTTCGCTCCTACCGAGGGAACGGCAGCGACGTCCGCAAAACGGAAGAACGTTCTGCGGGCTTTCCCAGTGAAAAGGGCGGTCCTGAAGCCGCCCTTCCCACCCTGGATCCAGCCGTCATCCCCGGTTCCGAACCAGACCGGTCACACCGGCACATCCATCCGGATCACCACCGTGGCCTTGCCCTTCACCGCCTCGCCCCAACGCAAATGCGCCTGCGACCCGCCGGCGCCCTGCCCCGGCAGCGCGTTGGGAAAGACATAACGCGCCGCATTGGTCGACGTGGTGATTGCGCCCTCGGGCATCACCGACTCCACCATGCGGATGCGCCCGCCGAACGGGATGTAGCCATCCGAATCCACCGCCCAGGTATCGGACGCGGTGTTCTGCGTATGGCTGACCACGATCGGGTTCTGGATCGTCTGCGTCACCTGGTTGAAGGTGTTGCCCTCCACCCGCACATTCCGCGAGCGGGTGAAATCCAGATCGGCAAAAGACGTATCCACCTTCTCCACCCGGTCCACCACCGCATTGAACACCCGGAAGGTGTTGTTGACCAACGAGAACCCGTTGAAGAAATGCCCCGAGCCAAAGGGTTTCACCACCACCCAGCGGAAGGCCGAGGACACGTCCGAAGCGATGAAGATATTGCCAACCACGTTCAGCCCGCCAAACGAGAGCTCGTTGTTGTAGGCGGGCTCCGGATCGTGCTCGTTGCCCCATTCGATGAAGCAGTTGTCGATGTAGTTGCCCGCCACAACGGTCGCCACATTGGTCTGGGTGAAGACCAGCCCCGCCACCCGCACGCCCGCTGGCGCATCGTCGCCCTGGAAGAAGTGGTTGTTGTAGATCATGTGGCTGGTGCCGTTCATCACCGCGAAATGCTTGAACCGCACGATCCGGTTGTTGCGGATCTTCACGTCATTGGCCTGCACGTTGATCGCGATGGTGGTGCGATCCTGCGCATCAAGCGACTGTTCGTTCGACAGGAACTGGCAGTAGTCAATGAACATCCCCTGGCAGCCCGACCCGGTCGAGGTCAGCCCCCGGTCTTTCGGCCGGTTGAAGGTGCAGCTGTCAAACCGGAACACCGACCCCGCCAGCGCCATCATCACGCCCGAGCACAGTCCCAGGCAGTTGAATTCCACATCCTGGATCTCGAACCGAGACAGAAGCGAGAAGCCGCTGAAATCCAGCAGGTATTTGTAGCGGGTGAAGGTATAGGTCCGCGTCCCTGCCGCGCCGAAAAGCGGCTGCGAAAGGGTAATGGTGCCGGCTCCGATGTTCTTGGCCTGGACATAGACCTCGCGGCCGACGCCGGTGGCCTGCACCAGGGCGCCGATCGGCACGTTGGCCACATTCGCCACCCCCGTCAGCGTGGTCGGGTTGCCCACCGAATAGGTCGCGACCGAGGTCACCACATCGCTGGTCCAGGCGGTCGAGGTGACCGCGTTCAGCGACCCGTTGCGCAGCACGCGGCGGTTGGAAAAGCTGGTCAGCCCGGAAACGGCGGCCACGTCCACCGGCCCGCTCAGGTCCACGCGGCGGCCCGACATGTCGAATGTGACGTGATCGCTGTAGTAGAACAGCGCCTGCAGCGCCTTCTTGAACCCGTCCACATCGCCGCCGAAGGCAGTCGAATAGGTTTCCAGATCGAAGTTGCGGGTCAGGATCAGCCGGTTCGCCGCCGGCTGGGTGACCGTGCCCTGGAACCGGATCGGCGAGTTGATGGTCAGGTTGCCCGGAAGGGCATAGGTGCCGGCCGAAACGAGGATTGTCCGCCCTGCCGCCGCCGCATCCGCCGCCGCAAAGGCCGCCGTATCGTTGGCCACGCCATTGCCGATGGCGCCGTAGTCGCGCACATCGACCAGGTCGATCATGTCGCGGATGAAGACCGATGTCACGTCCTCGACCACCAGATCGTCGATCCGCACAACGCCGCCGTTCGCCCCGGTCAGGTCAAGGCCGACATGGGCGAAAACGCCCGCCGTGCCCCAGGCCATGTCAACGCCGGTGCGGCTGCCCGCCCCGACGATGGCCTGAACCGTGACCACCTCGCCATATTGCGTCAGGGTGACCGAGGCGCCTGCCTGCACCACACCCGAGACGTTGTTTTCCGACACGTCGCCGACCCAGGCCGCAATGCGCACTGCCGGCAGGTTGCCCGACACCGCTTTCACCTTCGCGCTGATGCGCAGATACATGTCCGGGCGCAGCGGCGTCTGCGCGAAGGACCGCAGCCTTTGCGTGGTCACGGTCTTTTGCAGCTCCAGGCAGCCGCCGAAGTCCTGGTCATTGGTCACCAGCGCCGCATTCGGCGCGCCCTGATACGACGCATCGCCCGGCCTGCCGTTGCCGCTGGACCACAGGTTCAGACCAGCCGAAAACGGCGGCGGCATCAGGACCAGCCCTTCGGTAATCGCCTTGTTCATGTCAGTTTCCCTTGCCTCGTTCCGGATGATCTCGGGCAGACGCAAGGCCGGAAGCGAACTCCCGAAGGCCATGCGCGCCTTGGGGCAAGGGAAGTATCAACGAAGGGTTAACCGGGCCTCAGGCCAGCGTTCGCCGCCCCGCATCCCGGTGCAACGATGGCTGCGCCCCCTCGGACGACGGGGCGGGCGGGTGGGCGGCGTCCGAGGGGGCGCTGTTCCGTCGGCTCAGACCCCGATGCCGTCCGCGCCCAGCAGCTGGACCGCATTGATCTTCCAGCCCTCGGGCGTCTCGATCATCTGATAGTCCAGCACATGCCCGCGTCCTTCGGCATCGGTCACGAAGACCCGCTGCCACAGCGCTCCCGCCACCTCGCGCAACTCGCCCATCCGCACCGACGACGGCCGGTGCACCATGGGGTAGCCCTGCGCGACCATGCGGCCGAAATTGTCGGAGGTGCCGAAGATCGTCTTGATGTTGGGGCTGGCGAAGGTGAAGGCGGTGGCGAAATCGTCGGCCAGAAAGGCGTCGATCTGGCTTTCGATGGTCGACTGGATCGGCTCTTCCTGTGCCTGCGCAGCACAGCAAAGGACCAGCGACACAAGGCATGCAAAGACAAGGCGCATCGGCGCGGTCTCCCTGACAGGTCGTCCCCGGACTGGATGCTAGGGCGGCGAACAGCTTCGTCAAGCTCCGGGCGGCACATAGCGTGTTGCAGTCCAGACCTCATCCACGGCGCAGGCCTTCACGTCCTTCCAGCCCGCTGCACGAAAGGCAGCCCGGACCGTCGCATCGCGCGGCCCGTCGCCGCGCCCCTTGCGGTACAGGCACCAGACCGGCAGACCCGCCGCCTGCCCGCAGTGCAGGGCGGCAAGTGTATCGTCCGGCGCATCCAGCAGCGCGATCACCATCGCCGCCTCGGACAGGCTGTGCGCCCTTTGGCCCACCAAGGCAGCCGTCAGTGCATCCGGCACCAAAGCCCCAGTCAGCCAGGGCCGTGCCGAGGCCGAGATGCCCAGCTTCTCCGTCAAGGTCGGCAAGGGCCGGTCCAGCGCACGGACCCAGGCCGCCGCCTCGTTCGCGCCAAGTGTCAGGGTCAGCGCCAGATCACCCGCAAGCAAGTGCAGGTCATCCCCGTCGGCACGCCAGCCCGACAGGTCGGACCGCGGCAAGCGAAGACGCAACTCGCCCCGCAGGATCAGCGCATCGCTTTCAAGATGCGCCGTCACGTTCCCTGACTGACCCCGAAGGCTCGCCCTTCCCTTTGCGTCACGACCCATGATCGACCCTCCCGAAGTTGGGCCGAATGGTGCCACGATCGTCAGGCGCTGACCAGTTCGCCGCGCAGCCCGCGCTCGATCAGACCCACCGTTTCGTCAATGCCGTAAAGCGCCACAAATCCGCCGAACCGCGGGCCGTCGCTGGCGCCCAGAAGCACCTCGTAAAGCGCCTTGAACCAGTCGCGCAGCGGCTCGAACCCGTGCTCCTTGCCGACGGCAAAGACCATCGACTGCAAAGCTTCGTCGTTCAGGCCGCCATCCCAGACCCGCAGCCGCGCCACCAGATCCTCCATCGCCGCGCGTTCGCGGTCGTCGGGCAGACGGAACACCCGCGTCGGCGCGATCCGGTCGGCGAAGTAGCGCACCGCATGGCCCGCGGCGGCATCCAGATCGGGATGCGTCTCGGGGCTGGCCTCGGGCGCATAGCGCCGGATGAAGCCCCACAGCCCCTTGGCATCCTTCGCCCCGGCGACCGAGGCGAGGTTCAGCAGCATCCCGAAGCTCACAACCATATGGCTTTGCGGCGGATGGCCACCGTGGATGTGCCAGACCGGGTTGTTGACCTGCTGCTCGACCGTCTGGTCGGGGTAGGCGCGCAGCTGCTGGTGATATTCATCCACCGCCCGCGGGATCACGTCGAAATGCATCCGCTTGGCGGTCTTGGGTTTCTGATACATGAAATAGGACAGGCTTTCGGTGGCCGCATAGGTCAGCCATTCGTCGATGGTCAGCCCGTTGCCCTTTGATTTCGAGATCTTCTGCCCTCGGAATCCAGAAACAATTCATAGGTGAAATGGTTCGGCTTGCGGCCGCCCAGCACTTCGCAGATGCCGTCATAGATCGGCGTGTTGGTGGAGTGATCCTTGCCATACATCTCGAAGTCGACATCCAAAGCCGCCCACCGTGCGCCGAAATCGGGCTTCCACTGCAGCTTCACATGGCCATCGGTCACCGGCAAAGTCCATTCGCGGCCCGTCTCGTCGTCGAAGGTGATGGTGCCGTCTCTGGCATTCACTTCTTTCATCGGCACATAGAGCACCCGCCCGGTTTCCGGGTGGATCGGCAGGAAGCACGAATAGCTCTGTTGCCGTTCTTCGCGCAACGAGGCCAGCATGATCTCCATGATCGCGTCATAGCGTTCTGCCGCCAGCCGCAGCGTGTCATTGAAGCGGCCGGACTTGTAGAACTCGGTCGCGCTGATGAATTCGTATTCGAACCCGAACGTGTCCAGGAACCGCCGCAACATCGCGTTGTTGTGGTCGCCGAAGCTGGCGAATTCACCGTAGGGATCAGGCACCGAGGTCAGCGGCTTTTGCATGTGCTGGCGCAGCATGTCCTGCTGCGGCACGTTCTCGGGCACCTTGCGCATGCCGTCCACGTCATCCGAAAAGCAGATCAGCCGGGTCGGGATATCGGAGATGATCTCGAATGCGCGGCGGATCATCGTCGTCCGCGCCACCTCGCCGAAGGTGCCGATATGCGGCAGGCCGCTGGGGCCATAGCCGGTCTCGAACAGCACATGGCCCTTTTCGGGGTCCTTCTTCGCATAGCGTTTCAGGACCGCGCGGGCCTCTTCAAAGGGCCAGGCCTTCGAATTCATCGCCGCTTCGCGCAGGGCCGTCATGTTCGCCACCTCCTGAAACAGCCGGCCGCCTTGACCGGACCTGCCGTCCTCTATTGCCGCCGCCCCGGCGCGTCAATAATCTCTGCCGCAACTGCAACAGGAGCCAGCTGATGTCCGACACTTCCTCCATGTCCCCGCAAGACGCGCTGGTCGCGGTCATGGTCGCCTGCTCGGCCGCCGACCAGAACATGCGCACCGCAGAGCTGGTGGCGATCCAGCGCATGGTCAACCACATGCCGGTCTTCGCCGACTACGACGCCGACCGCACCCGCCGCGTCAGCCAGACGGTGTTCGACCTGTTCGAGGAAGAAGATGGTCTCGACGCGCTGTTCGGTCTGCTCCGCGAGGCCCTGCCAGAGCGACTGTTCGAAACCGCCTATGCGCTGGCCTGCGACGTGGTCACCGCCGATGGTCGCCACAGCGATGTGGAACTGCGCATGCTGGAAGAAATGCGCGAAGAACTGAAGATCGACCGGCTGCACGCGGTAGCGATCGAATGGGGCGCGCGGGTGCGCCATATGGAGCCCTGACCCCAGGCGTCGCCCTTGCGGAAACGGCGGTTTTCCAATTGCACAAGCCGCGCATGCGCGCGCGGCTCGTATTCCTTTTGTCTCGTATTCCTTTCACCTCGGCTCTGGCCAGCGGCCAACCGCCTCGGGGCGGGCTGCCGGCATGGGTGCCTTCAGCCGTAGATCCCGGCCCAACGGCTGATCAGCTGGCCCTGCAACCGGCGCGCCCGTTTGGTCCAGCCTTCGCCACCCTCGGGGCTTTCGCGCAAGGCCACCGGCACAGCATCGCGCCGCGCCGGATCGCCCGAGAAAATCGCAAACACCATCTCACGCCCTCCGGGAGGCACGATATGCCCGGCAAGGCCCGAGACGAAGTTCAGCGTTCCCGACTTGGCCAGCACCTTCACCGGGTGGTCCTTGATCGCCTTGCCCTTGTCGTCCTTCATGCCGACATCGCGCAGGATCGGCTTCAGTCCCCGCCCCTCGCGTTGCGATTGCACCAGCGCCTTGACCATGTCTGCCGCGGTGATCCGCGACCCC
This sequence comes from Rhodobacter sp., assembly GCA_016704435.1. GTDB lineage: Bacteria > Pseudomonadota > Alphaproteobacteria > Rhodobacterales > Rhodobacteraceae > Pseudogemmobacter. The sequence goes on from JADJAB010000003.1 coordinate 212,703, forward strand.
GACCCGAGGCCCGAATGATCGGCAAAGCTTGATGCCATGCCCAGCCGTGCCTTGCACCAGTCGCTCATCACCCGGCCCGAGGCCGCCAGATCGCGCTGGCCGCTGGCTGTCAGGCCCACGCATTCCGCCGTGATATTGGTGGAAAACTTCAGCATGTCGCGCAGAACGGCGGTCAGGGGGTCGCTGTCGATGCGCCCGATCTCGGTGCCCGACGGTCGCGCCGCGACCACCTCTCCCTGCGGCAGGGTGATGCCCTGCGCGCGGGCCAGCGTGCAGAACACTTCGGCCACATAAACAGCGGGCTGGCGCACCGGAAGCCACCGCGACCCGCCCTTGCCCAGCGCGGCCGAGGCCACCGTCCAGTCCTCGCGCCCCGGCGCCTGGTCATAGGTGAACAGAGGAGACTCGCGTTTCACCACCTTCGCGCCGATCATCCGCACTTCCGGCAGGAAGCGCTCGCCGCGCGCGTCCATGCCGACCTGCCAGTCGCCGTTGGCTTTCTTCCACTCGAAATACACCCGGTTGAAGTTCAGGCTCAGCCCCGACAGCGCCGGGTCATAGCCCACATGCGCCGGCTGGTCCGCCGTGATGTTCGACAGCCGCGGCAGCGCGCCGTCCCAGACCAGAAACCGCCCCGTCGCGCCCTTCAGACCGGTTTTGGCCAGCCGCGCCACCAGATCGCCCAACTGGTCGGTCTGCAGCGTCGGATCGCCGCCGCCCAGCAGCACCAGATCGCCCTGCACGATACCGCCCTGAACCGGACCAGTCGCCAGCACCCGCGTAGTGAACCGATAGCCCGGCCCCAGCTTTTCCAGCGCGAACAGCGAGGTGATCGCCTTTGCGACCGAGGCCGGCGGCAGCTGCGCCGTGGCCTCGCGCGCTTCCAGCACCTCGCCCGTCGCCGCATCGGCCACCACGAAGGCCACCGTGCCGCCCAGCTTCGCCGCCTCGATCAGCGCCTCGGCACCCGGTCCGCCAGCCGCCTTGCTGGTGGTCTTGCCCGCCTCGGGCGTGCGCCCCCGCGCCACGGGCCGGGGCGAGCTGTCCATCACCTCGGCCCAACCGGGCAGGGCCGCGCCCGCCATCAGGCCCGCAAGAACCAGTCGCCGCGTGATCAAGACCCGTCTCCCCCGCCTTTTCCTGCCCCGTCATAGCCGATATCGCGGCGACCGCCAGTCACGCGAAGGTGAGCCGCCCTACCCGCGCCAACCGCCCCGGTTGCGGATCTCGGACGAGGAGGCGTCGTGCATCGGCAGGTTCACGAAGACCCAGGCCGGTGCGCGGCGCTGCGACAGGTTCTCGCCCCTGTGCACCCGATTGCCGCGAAACACCTGTGCGGCCACCGACAACCGCGCCTTCAGCCCTGCACCCGGCCGCGCCAGCACGCCCACCGGCACCGAGGCCATGATCGCGCGCCAGCGGCCCCATTTGTGGAACTGCACCAGATTGTCCGCCCCCATAAGCCAGACAAAGGCCACGCCCGGATAATGGCGCCTCAGCGCCGCGATGGTATCGGCGGTGTAGACCGTGCCCAACCGCGCCTCGATATCGCTGACCACCACGCGCGGGTCCCGACCAGCGCCCGCGCATGCGCCAGCCGCGCCGCCATCGGCGCCGGTTGCCGCTTCTTCAACGGGTTGCCGGGGGAAACCAGCCACCAGACCCGGTCGATCCCCATCCGCTTCAACGCCTCGCGCGTGATGTGCACATGCCCCGCATGCGCCGGATCGAACGACCCGCCCAGAAGGCCGATGACCATTCCCCGCACCGCCATCGGAAAGCCCTGCCGCATTGCCACCGCCCTATCAACCTGCTCTGCCATGTTGACCGCAAGCGCCGTGGCAATACAATGGCTTGGCGCAAGGCATCGGGCCAAGATGCCGGATCTCCGGCCGGGCGGGGCTTCCCCGTCCCATTCGACGCAAGTTGCACATTCGACGCATGACCGGGCCTGGGCTTCACCCAGATCAGGTCATGCAGGACTGGTGAGGTTGGCCCGATGCTCTTGCGTGTCCCCCCCGATGCAGCCTGACCGCCTCATTCGGCCGCTTGCCGCCTCGCTGTCACAGCAGGATTGGGCGGGCCCAGCCCTGGCCGCGCACTTGCGCCAGCGCTTGCCCGCATCTTTCGTGCGGGCGCCGGAAACCCTTGCCGAGGCGCTGATCCGCGCCTTTCCCGGCCCGGTCGCCCCCGACCCAGCGCTGATCCTGGGCCTGCTTGCCCACCAGCCCGAGATCGCCCGCCTGCTCTCGCATGCCCGGCGCCACGATGTCGCGCCCGCTGTCTGGCTGCAGCCGCCGCCCTTCCGCCCCGCCCCGGCCCTTGCGGACCTGCCCCTGCCCCGCCTGGCCACCTGCGACGCTCTCGCCGACTGGCTGGCCCTTCCGCCAGACCGCCTCACACTCTACGCCGATCTGCGCGGGCTCTCTGCGCGAACCGACAGCCCCTTTGCCCCGCATTACCACCACCACCTGCTGCCCAAGGCCGACGGCAGCCTGCGCCTGCTCGAAGAACCGAAGCCCGTCCTCAAAGGCCTGCAACGCCACCTTCTGCGCGGCCTTCTGTCCCGCGTTCCTCCGCACGATGCCGCCTTCGGCTTCTGCCCCGGCCGCAACTGCATCGCCGCCGCCGCCCGCCACGCCGGCGAAGCCGTCGTGCTCGGCTTCGACCTGGCCGATTTCTTTCCCTCGATCGGCATCCAACGGGTCTACGCGGTCTATCGCACGCTCGGCTATCCGCGTGCCGTTGCCTGGGCGCTGGCCGGGCTTTGCACCGCCCTCACCCCGCCAAAGATCCTGGCAACCCCCGCTCTTGCCGCACGCGAGGCACTGAGCACACGCCACCTGCCGCAAGGCGCGCCCACCTCGCCCGCGTTGGCCAACCTCTGCGCCCATGCGCTGGATCGCCGCCTTGCCGGCCTCGCGCGCAGCCTGGGGGCCAGCTACACCCGCTATGCCGACGATCTGGCCTTTTCCGGCGACGCCCGCATCGCCCCGATCCTGCGCACGGCTGTGCCCCGGATCGTCGCCGAAGAGGGTTTTCGCCTGAACCCCGCCAAGACCCGCCAGATGCCGGCACATCACCGGCAATGCGTGACCGGCCTTGTCGTCAACGCGGGCGTCAACACCCCCCGCGCCGCCTTTGACCAGCTCAAGGCCACGCTGCACCGCCTTGCCCGCGCCGGCGACCCGCGCCGAACCGAGCCCGGCTTTCTGGCCCGCCTTTCCGGCCAGATCGCCTGGGTCGAGCAGGTGAACCCCGCCCGCGGCGCCCGGCTGCGCACCCGCTTTGACGCGCTCTGACCCTGTCGCCCGTTGCAGCCCGGCCCCGCGCCCGCTACATGCGGGGCAACCCGCGATCAGGAGACCACCATGGCCAGCTATCAATACGTCTACCACATGGACGGCGTGTCGAAGACCTACCCCGGCGGCAAGAAGGTGTTCGAGAACATCCGCCTGAACTTCCTGCCCGGCGTCAAGATCGGCGTCGTCGGCGTCAACGGCTCGGGCAAATCCACGCTGCTGCGCGTCATGGCCGGCTGGGACAAGGATTTCACCGGCGAGGCCTGGGCGGCAAAGGGCGCCACCGTCGGCTACCTGCCGCAGGAGCCGAAGCTGGACGAGGCGCTGAACGTGCGCGGCAACGTCATGCTGGGGGTGGCCGCAAAGCAGGGCAAGCTCGACCGCTACAACGAACTGGCGATGAACTATTCCGACGAGACGGCCGAGGAAATGGCCGCCCTGCAAGACCAGATCGACGCCGAGAACCTGTGGGATCTCGACAGCCAGATCGACATCGCGATGGAAGCGCTGCGCTGCCCCCCGACGACGCCGCCGTCTCGACCCTGTCAGGCGGCGAAAAGCGCCGGGTCGCGCTGTGCAAGCTGCTGCTGGAAGCGCCCGACATGCTGCTCCTGGACGAACCGACCAACCACCTTGATGCCGAAACCATCGCCTGGCTGCAAAAGCACCTGATCGAATACACCGGCACCATCCTGATCGTCACCCATGACCGCTATTTCCTGGATGACATCACCTCGTGGATCCTGGAACTGGAACGCGGCCGCGGCCTGCCGCATGAGGGCAACTATTCGTCCTGGCTGGAGGCCAAGGCCAAGCGCCTTGCGCAAGAGGCCCGCGAAGACAAATCCAAGCAGAAGGTGCTGGAAAAGGAACTGGAATGGATCCGCGCCGGGGCCAAGGCCCGTCAGGCCAAATCCAAGGCCCGGATCAGCGCCTACGAGAAATTGGCCGATGAGTCGGTCAAGGAACTGGTCGGCCGCGCCCAGATCATCATCCCGCACGGACCGCGCCTTGGCTCCAAGGTCATCGAATTCGACAATGTCTCGAAAGCGCTTGGCGACAAGCAGTTGATCGAGAACCTGACCTTCGCGCTACCGCCCGGTGGCATCGTCGGCGTGATCGGCCCCAATGGCGCCGGCAAATCGACGCTGATGAAGATGATCATCGGTACCGAAAAACCCGACAGCGGCACCATCACGCTGGGCGACACGGTGCAACTGTCTTACGTCGACCAGTCGCGCGATTCGCTGGATGCAAACAAGAACGTCTGGGAAGAAATCTCGGATTCGCTTGATATTGTCGTGCTGGGCGATGCCGAAGTGAACAGCCGCGCCTATTGCTCCTCGTTCAACTTCAAGGGCTCGGACCAGCAGAAGAAGGTCGGCATCCTGTCGGGCGGCGAACGCAACCGCGTTCACATGGCCAAGCTGTTGAAATCCGGCGGCAACGTGCTGTTGTTGGACGAACCGACCAACGACCTTGACGTGGAAACCCTGCAGGCGCTGGAAGCCGCGATCGAGAACTTCTCCGGCTGCGCCGTGATCATCAGCCACGACCGGTTCTTCCTCGACCGCCTCTGCACCCATATCCTGGCCTTCGAGGGCGACGCCCGTGTCGAATGGTTCGAAGGCAACTTCGAGGCCTATGAGGAAGACAAGGTCCGCCGCCTCGGCCCGGAGTCGATCGAGCCGAAGCGGGTCAAGTACAAGAAGTTCACGCGGTAGGCTTCGCCCCGGCCATACCGGGGTGAAATCGTCTTTCCGAACCGCCGTCGGTACCGGCCGCAAAGACCGAGTGCATCCGTCTTTGGCTGCAGCTTTCGGTTGCGCCATCGCATCCCGGGGAACCATTTCGCGCGCGTTGCGTTTTCCTGCCAGACCCTTGTGAAGGAGATATCCCATGAAAGGCGTCCTGGCCTGGCTGATCGGCATTCCGATCCCGCTCATCATCATTCTCTACCTGCTTGACGTTTTCTGACCCGCTTCCGGGCCGCCACCGTTGCGGCCCGGCGCGCGCCCCCACCTTTCCCCATGCCTGCCGCATTTGCGCCCCATTCCCGCGCTCCAATCGGCTCAGGAATAGGAGAATGCCGTGGCCACGATCCTCGCCCTTGCCGGAGGCCTGCTGGGCCTGATCGCCGCAGCGCTTGCCATGATCGTCTTCCAGGCAAGCGCCTTCACGGCGCTGGCGCTTTGGTCGGCGACCGGCGTATCGGCCACTCTGCTCGCCCTGGCATGGTCGGCAATTCCCCGGCGCGAATCCGCTCCGATCCGGACCTGATCGCGCCGAGGCTTGCTTTTTCGGCCTGATTCCGGCATATATCCCTTGCGACGTTATCTCTTTCGACCTGTCTCCGACCATCGGCACAGCAATCGACCACAGCTGACTGCGCCGGGCCGCCGCACTTCCGCGGGCGGCAAATCGATAGGAGACATCACGATGGCCAAGGGCACCGTGAAGTGGTTCAACGAAACGAAGGGCTACGGCTTCATCGCTCCGGAAGGCGGCAAGAAGGACGTGTTCGTCCACATCACCGCGCTGGAGCGCGCCGGTCTGCGCTCGCTCAAGGACGGTCAGGCCGTGACCTTCGACATCGAAGCCGGCCGTGACGGCCGCGAGTCGGCGACGAACCTGGCGCTGGCGTAAGCCCTCGCCGGACGTTGTCCCGGACATGGAAAGGGCGGGTCCGCGACGGCCCGCCCTTTTGCATTCCAGCCCTTGATCTGTCCCGAAGCTTCAGGCCGCGCGCCACATCAGCCGGTCGCGCAGCGCATGTTCGAACCCCACCCGCAGGCTGACCGCCGACAGGGGTGCACGCAGCCGAACTGGCGCTTCCCGCTGTTGCGGAAAGACCTGCGTCGCATGTTCGCCCGAGATCAGGATCAGCGGCACGCGGGAATTCACCGCCGCCAGCGTCGCCACCGCGCGCTCACCCGCCTCGCCGCCGCCAAGACCGTCGCAATCCATCACGAAAAGCCCGTATCCCATCGGGTCGTCGATCACCGCAGCAAGCGCGGCATAGATTTCCGTCTCTACCTCAACCGCACCACCCAGCCCGGCGATGCGCGCTTGCAGCGGGCCGTCTGTCTGCGCGGAAAGAAAAAGCACACGAACCCCATAGCCAACCGGCAAGGCGGCGGTCTGGTCGAAATCGTGCGTAACCTGCATGGCTTTGCTCCTTGGCCCTTCTTGACCGGGATGCACACATGCTGCGTGCCGCATTGGTTCAAAATGTGAGGATTTCCGGGTATTTTCGGGCGCACCCGCCACAATTCCGACCCGGTTGTCCCCCGTGCGAAACTGGCGCAGACTGGCCCGCAACAGGTTCCGCAGGATCAGCATGCCAGCCACGGATTACCAAAGCCTTATCGACGCCCCGACCTGGGCGTTCATCCGCGAATCCGAGGCGGCCTATCCGCCCGATACCGCCACGCTAAGCATCGCCGACCAGCGGGCGATCTATGACCGGATGTGCCGCGCCTTCCATCGCGGCTACCCCGCGGGTGTCACGGCCGAAGACCGGCCTGTCGGCGGCGTGCCCTGCCGGGTCTACCCCGGAGCGGGCCCGGCCACCGTGATCTACCTGCACGGCGGCGGCTTCGTGGTGGGCGGGTTGCACAGCCACGACGACGTTTGCGCCGAAATCCGCGCGGCCACCGGCCTGACGGTGATTTCGGTCGATTACCGTCTGTCGCCGGAACACCACCACCCTGCCGCATTCGACGATGCCCGCGCCGTCATTGCCGCCACGCCGGGCAATCTGGTGCTGGCCGGCGACAGCGCGGGCGGCAACCTGGCCGCTGCCGCCGCGCATCGCTTGCGCGATCCGCGCATCCTGGGTCAGGTGCTGATCTATCCCGGCCTGGGCGGCGATCAGATGCGGGGCAGCTATCTTGCCCATTCGCAGGCACCGATGCTGACAGCCGCCGATCTGGCGTTCTATGCCGGCATCCGCCATGGCGGCACCGCTCCGCCACCCGGCGACGCCACGATTTCCCCCTTGCAGGATACCGACTTCTCCGGCCTGCCGATGACCCTTGCCATCGGCGCGGAATGCGACCCCCTGCACGACGATGCCCCCGCCTATGCCGCCGCGATCACCGCCGCCGGGGGGCGGGCCCATGCCGTGACGGCCACGGGGTTGGTCCACGGCTACCTGCGCGCCCGCGCCATGGTGCCCCGCGCGGCCGCAAGCTTTGACCAGATTACCGCCACCATTGCCGCCTTCGCCGAAGGCCGCTGGCCGTTTGGAGAGCCTTGATGAAACACGCCAACCTGACCCATTGGGCCGAACGGGTGGACATGGCCGCCGCCTTCCGCTGGACCGTGCGGCTGAACCTGCACGAGGCGGTTTCCAATCACTTTTCCCTGGCGGTGAACCCCGAAGGGACAAGGTTCCTGATCAACCCGAACGGACGGCATTTCAGCCGGATCACCGCCTCGAACCTGTTGGAACTGGACGCGAACGACCCCGAGACGATGAACCGCCCGGACGCGCCGGACCCCACCGCCTGGGGGCTGCATGGGTCGATCCACCGGGCCTGCCCGCAGGCGCGGTGCGTGATGCATGTGCATTCGATCCATGCCACGGTTCTGGCCTCTCTGGCCGATAGCGTGCTGCCGCCAATTGATCAGAATACTGCAATGTTCTTCGGGCGTTATGTGGTCGATGACCACTATGGCGGGATGGCTTTCGGTGACGAAGGCGCGCGCTGTGCGCAGATGCTGGCGGACCCGAAGATCACCACGATGATCATGGGCAACCATGGAGTCCTGATCATCGGCAAAACGGTGGCCGACACCTTCAATCGCCTGACCTTTTTCGAACGCGCGGCGGAAACCTACATCCGGGCGCTGCAGACCGGGCGTCCCTTGCGGGTCCTGTCCGACGAAGTGGCCGAGAAGACCGCGCGGGAATGGGAGGATTATCCCGGGTACGCCGATGCACATCTGAGCGAAATCAAGGCCTTGCTGGACGCAGACGGCGCCGACTACGCCAGTTGAGCTTCAGGCCGACATGAAGGGTTTGGCCGTCATCGTCGCGGCGACCGGCACGCCCATCCGGGTCAGGATCGAGGGCGCGAGGGCGAGTTGGTCCAGCACAACATCTTGGGGCGGCATGGTCGACGACCCGAAGTAATAGAAGGCGAAGTCCTGCTGCGCCTCTCCTGCCCCGCCGTGGTGGCCGCGCGCGTCCTGGCCGTGGTCGGCGGTCACGATCACCTCATATCCCTTTTGTCTCCAACGGCTTACGAAGGGCGCCAGGATGCCGTCAAGCTGGCCGCAGGCGTGGTCCATCTGTTGGCAATCATGGTGGAAACGGTGGCCCATGCTGTCCAGGGTGCAGGTGTGCAGGATACCGTAATCTATTGCTTTCATTTCACAAAGTCGCGTCAACGTGCCGAAGAGATCATAGTCCGACGGTGTCATCTGGTTGATCAGCCCATAGCCGTGCATGGTATGGAACCGGCCATGGGTGATCGGGCCATCGGGCTCGTCATATTCGATATCACGCACCACGTCGAATGGCGCGCGGTTGAAAAACTCGGACCAATAGGAATGCGTCACGGCGCCGGTTTTCCGACCTGCTTTCGTCAACTCACTGAAAACATCCGGAAATTCCAGACGCCTTATGCCGGCGTTGTCCCAGATGCCATGCACCTGCGGCGGCAGGCCGGTGTGGATCGAGGCGTAGCAACAGGCCGAGGTCGAGGGCAGGACGGAGCGCATCTTCCAGACCCGCGCCTCGCCCGATTGCACCCAGCCTTCGAGGTTGCCGAAAAGACGGCGCCAGTTGGCGTAGGGCACACCGTCGAGGATGATGAGAAGGAGTTTTGTCATGTCTGCAAACCGTCTGGCAAGTGTATGGCAAGCGTCTGGCAAGATCTGTCCTTGCCGGCCGCCGGTTCAGTTCCCCGCGCTTTCCATCTTGCGGTGCGCGATGACCTTTTCCAGCCAGCCGATCTCCATCTCGGGGACCGAGGACAACAGAAGATCGGTGTAGTCATCGAAGGGCGGCGCAAGCACGTCGGATTTCTGGCCGTAGCGCACCACCTCTCCCTTGAACATCACGGCGATCTTGTCGGCGATGGCACGCACCGTCGCAAGGTCATGGGTGATGAAGAGGTAAGCCCCCTGTGCCTCGGCCTGAAGGTTCAGGAGCAGTTTCAGGATGCCGTCGGCCACCAGCGGGTCCAGCGCCGAAGTCACCTCATCGCAGATGATCAGCTTCGGATCGGCGGCCAGCGCGCGGGCGATGCAGACGCGCTGCTTCTGCCCGCCCGACAGTTCGGCCGGGTAGCGGTCGGCGAAACCCTTGCCCATCTCGATCTGGTCGAGCAGGTCCTGCACGCGGGCATCGCGTTCAGCGCCCTTCAGGCCGAAGTAGAACTCCAGCGGCCGGCCGATGATGGTGCCGACGGTCTGGCGCGGGTTCATCGCGGTATCGGCCATCTGGTAGATCATCTGGATCTCGCGCAGGTCGTCCTTGGAGCGGCCCTTCAGGTCGCCCGACAGCTCCCGCCCGGCAAAGGTGATGCGGCCCTGCGTCGCCGGCAAAAGCCCGGTGATCACCCGCGCCAGCGTCGACTTGCCCGAGCCGCTTTCGCCCACCACCGCCAGGGTCTGCCCGGGAGGCAGGTCGACCGTGACGTTCTTCAGCACGTCGAATGTGGTGCCACGATAGCGGGCGGTCACGCCTTCCACCCGCAGAACCGGCTCTGCCGGGGGTTTTTCGGCATGGTCCAGCCCGCGCACCGACACCAGCGCCTTGGTATAGTCCTGTGTCGGATCGTGGATGATCGTCTCGGTCGGACCGACTTCGATCATTCGGCCATGGCGCAGCACCATGATCTCGTCCGAGACCTGGGCGACAACGGCCAGGTCATGGGTGATGTAGAGGGCGGCGACCTGGGTGTCGCGGATGGCTTCCTTGATCGCGGCGAGGACGTCGATCTGGGTCGTCACGTCCAGCGCGGTGGTCGGTTCGTCGAAGATCACCAGGTCGGGGCGCGGGCACAGCGCCATCGCCGTCATCGCCCGCTGCAACTGCCCGCCCGAGACCTGGTGCGGATAACGGTCACCGAAGGTTTCGGGATCGGGCAGGCCCAGCTTGTCGAACAGCGATATGGCGCGGGCCTCGGCCTCGGGCTTCGACAAGAGGCCATGCGCCAGGCTGGCCTCGGTCACCTGTTCCATCAGCCGTTTGGCGGGGTTGAAGGCGGCGGCGGCGGATTGGGCGACATAGGTCACCTCCTTGCCGCGCAGGGACCGCAGGGTGCGGTTGTCGGCCAGGCGGATGTCGCGGCCGTTCAGGCGGATGGTGCCGCCGGTCAGCCGCACGCCGCCCCGGCCGTAAGCCATCGCCGCGAGGCCGATGGTGGACTTGCCGGCGCCGGATTCGCCGATCAGCCCCATCACACGCCCGCGTGCCAGCGTCAGGTCGACACCTTCGACCAGCGTCACCTCTTTCGGCGGCTCTCCCGGCGGATAGGAGGTGGCCTCGATCTTCAGGCCGCGGATTTGCAGCAGGGTGTCATCAGCCACCGCGGCCCCCTTTCAGGCTGGAGGTGCGGGTCAGCACCCAGTCGGCCACCAGGTTGACGCTGATCGCAAGGGCTGCGATGGCCCCGGCGGGCAGCAGCGCGGCGGCCTTGCCGTAGATCAGCCCGTCCTTGTTTTCCTTGACCATGCCGCCCCAGTCGGCCAGCGGCGGCTGGATGCCGAGGCCCAGGAACGACAGCGTCGAGATGAACAGGATGGCAAAGATGAAGCGCAGGCCGAATTCGGCAACCAGAGGTGACAGTGCGTTGGGCAGGATCTCGCGGAAGATCACCCAGACGCCGCCCTCGCCGCGCAGCTTGGCGGCCTCGACATAATCCATCACCGCGATATCGGCGGCAACGGCGCGCGACAGACGAAAGACGCGGGTGCTGTCCAGCACGCCGATCACCAGGATCAGCACGGTCAGGTTCAACGGCAGCACCGACAACAGGACCAGCGCCACGATCAGCGCGGGGATCGCCATCATCAGATCGACGCCGCGCGACAGCAACTGGTCGATCCAGCCGCCCTTGACCGCCGCCAGGAAGCCGAAGAACGCCCCCAGCGAGAACGACAGGACCGAAGCCGCCAATGCCACGAAGATGGTGATCTGCGCGCCGTAGATCAGCCGCGAAAGGATGTCGCGGCCGATGGTATCGGTGCCCAGCCAGTATTCGGCCGAAGGGCCTTCCCAGACCTTGCCGACCGACAGGTCGATCGGATAGGGCGCGATCAGATGCGCGAAGACGGCGATGAAGACAAAGGCGCTGGTAAAGGTCAGGCCGATGAGGGCGGACAGCGGTAACCTCATTTCGGGTGCCTCAGGCGCGGGTTGGCCAGGATGCCGATGATGTCGGCCAGCATGTTCAGAAGGATGTAGACGGCGGCGAAGATCAGCCCCACCGCCTGCACCACCGGCAGGTCGCGCTTGGTGACATGGTCGACCAGATACTGGCCAAGCGCGTTGTAGCTGAACACCACCTCGACCACGACGACGCCGACCACCAGATAGGCCAGGTTCAGCATCACCACGGAAACCACGGGCGCGATGGCATTCGGGAAGGCGTGGCGCCAGATCATCGTCATCGGCGACAGGCCCTTCAGCTCGGCCGTCTCGATATAGGCCGATTGCATGACGTTCAGGATCGCGGCCCGCGTCATCCGCATCATGTGGGCCAGCACCACCAGCACCAGCACGATCACCGGCAGGGCAATGGCGTTCAGCTTGGCCCAGAAGCTCATGCCGGGAAAGACCATGGCAACGGGCTGGAAGATCGGAATCACCTGCGTCAAGAGGTAGATCACGAAATAGGCCGCGACGAATTCCGGCAGGCTGATCGTGGTCAGCGTGGCGCCCGAGATCACCTTGTCGGGCCAGCGCCCGGCATAGCGCGCGGCAACAAGACCCAGAAGGATGGCCAGCGGCACCGCAATGGCCGCCGCACAGCCCGCCAGGAACAGCGTGTTGCCAAGGCGCTGCCCGATGGCCGTGGCAATGTCGGAGCCATTGGTCAGCGAGATGCCCAGATCGCCGGTCAGCACCCCGCCCAGCCAGGCGAAATACCGCGTCAGGGCGGGTTCATTGAGGCCAAGCTGATTGCGCAGGTTCTCCAGCGCCTGGGGCGTGGCGGATTGACCAAGGATCGCCTGGGCGGTGTCGCCCGGCAGCGCCTCGACGCCAAGAAAGATCACCGCTGACACCGCCAGCAGCAATAGAAGGCCCAGCGCAAGGCGCTGGACCAGAAGTTTGAGGACAGGATGCACCGGCGGGCCCTTTAGGCCATCCAGCACCGAACCTGGGCACGGCCCGCCATCATGTCGCCGTTCGGGTCATCGTACCAGCCGGCGACCTTGTCGGAGACGCCGCAGACGAAATCGTTGAACATCGGCAGGATCACGCCGCCCTCGTCGCGGACAAGCAGTGCCATTTCGCTGTATTCGGCCTTGCGCTTGTCCTGGTCCAGCTCTCCGCGCGCGGCCAGCAGCAGTTCGTCGAAGCGGGCGTTCTTGAACTTGGTGTCGTTCCAGTCCGCGGTCGAGGAATAGGCGGTGGAATACATCTGGTCCTGCACCGGGCGGCCGCCCCAGTAGCTGGCGCAGAACGGCTCCACGTTCCAGACGTTCGACCAGTAGCCGTCATCCGGTTCCAGCTGCACCGACAGCGGGATGCCTGCACCATTGGCCGATGCGGCAAAGAGATTGGCCGCATCCACCGCACCCGGGAAGGCCCCCGGCGCCACACGCAGCACGATCGGGCTGCCGTCATGGCCGGATTTCTTGTAATGCTCGGCCGCCATGGCAGGATCGAAGGTGCGCTGCGGGATCGAGGCATCGAACAGCGGATAGGCCGCGTTGATCGGGAAATCGTTGCCGATGGAGCCAAGGCCGCCCAGGATCTTTTCGACCATCTCCTGGCGGTTGATCGCCAGCTTCAGCGCCATCCGCATGTCGTTGTTGTCGAACGGTGCCTTGTCGCAATGCATGATGAAGACGTAATGCCCGCGACCCGGAACGGACGAGATCGTCACCCCCGGCACGCCTGCCAGCAGCTCTGCCACCTTGGGATCGACGCGGTTCATGATGTGAACCTGCCCCGATTGCAGCGCCGCGGTGCGCGCGGTGTTGTCGTTGATCACCAGCATTTCGATTTCATCGACATGGCCGATGCTGCTGTCGAAATAGTTGGCGAATTTCTTGAAGGTGTGGCGGACGCCCGGCTCGTTCACCTCGATCACATAGGGGCCCGCGCCGATGCCGGCGGTCGGGTTGTCGACGCCGCCACCGGGCTGGATCATCAGGTGATAGTCGGTCATCAGGAACGGCAGGTCGGCATTGGCCTCTTTCAGCGTCAGGGTGACCATGTCGCCCTCGGCCTTCATCTCGGCGATGCCCTGCACGATGCCCAGCGCACCGGACTGCGATTGCTCGTCGGTGTGCCGCTTCAGGGTCGCCACCACGTCGTCGGCAGTCAGGGTCTGACCATTGTGGAACTCCACGCCGGACCGGATCTTGAATTTCCATTCCATCGCATCGGGGGTCGAGCTGACCTCTTCGGCCAGACGCATGTCCAGACCGCCGTCGGGCGTGGTGTCGACCAGCATTTCGCCCCAGGTCATGTTGACCTGATAGGGCACCTGCGAGGCGGCAACGGCCGGATCAAGGCTGTTGGTGGACTCGCCGCCATACATGCCCAGGCGCATGGTGCCGCCCTTCTTGGCCTCTTGCGCCATGGCAACCTTGCCGAACAGCGCGCCCGCCAGTCCGGCCGACACGCCCAGCGCGGTCGAGCGGCCGATGAATTCGCGCCGGTTCATGCGGCCCTTGCGGACACGTTCGATCATGTGGTCAAGCTGCCGGCTTGCGTCGGTCATGGTAGATCTCCCTGTTGATGTCCCGGCACTTTGGCCGGGGATTCTTTTTTTGACTCTGCCGTCAATAAACCCGGTTCCCGGCCGAAGGGCAACGCCTTTCCGCCCCCCGGGCAGCACGAACCGTCAGACAAAGCGCCGCGGAACCTGATCGTCCCAGCGCCGGTCGAACACCACCCGGTCGCCCTCCCAGGCGGTCAGCCGCGCCTGCATCCGCAACTGGGTGGCGGTCGCCGTCATCTCGGCCTCGGCCCGGGTCCGCACCGCCCAGTCACCGCGCGACAGGCGCTGCTCCCAGACATGCACCGCGCGGGCCGACAACGGGTCGTCGGGGTGGATTTCCCAGTGTTCGCTCATCGTCTCGCCACTGCACAATCCGTGGGTCAGGTTCTCGTTGTCGCCCAGATCGACTTCGACGATCAGGGCATGGGTGCCGGTGATCATGTCGCGCTGGGCAATGCGGCGCGATTGGCCCGGCCGGATCACCCGGTGCTTCCAGGGCGCGGCATGCTCGGCCGGTGGCGGGGTCCATTCCGGCGCGTCGGCACCGGTGTGAACCGGCAGGATCAGCCGGCCCGCCGTCACCGTCAGCCGGCCCGCTTGCGGAGAGGGCCAGACAAACGGCCAGTAGCTGTTCGACAAGGCCAGCCGCAAGCGGTGCCCCGCCGCCACCCGGTATCCCATCTGGTCCAGTTTGAAGGCGATCTCCGTCGCCTGCCCCGGCACCATCGGCGCAGGGGTTTCCATGCTGGCCCGATGGCACAGGTTCACGATCCCATGCGCGATCTTGACGGATGCCCCATCGGGCGCCACATCGCACAGCCGCGCCACGACAAAGCCAAGGGGCTTGTCAGACGCAAGGGTCAGCCGCAATTCCGCAGCCCCCAGCATCTGCAGATCGGCCTCCAGAACCGCGCCGTCAAAACAGACCGACAGCGCGTCATCCCCGGCCTGATCGCCCGGCATCTCGGCATTCAGCCCCATCGGAAAGAACTCTCCGGACTGCAGCCCCAGATGCTGCGGCGAGGAAATCACCCGGCTGAACGTCGCCCCTTCATCTTGGCTCAAATACTCCGCGGGGGTCCGGGGGGCGCGAAGCCCCCCGGTTCCACGGCAGCCAGATGCAGAACCTGCGAGGCCACGCGCGGCGAGGGCCAGGCAGCCTCGGCCACCCAATGTCCCGCCCGCACCCTGGCCGAGGCATCGGGCGGCGCGGAATGCATCACGAAGGCCCGGTAAACGGGATCATCCTCGGCCCCGTTCGCCTCTCCTTTCAGCCAGCGGTCCCACCAGCGGATCGCCATTTGCAGAAACCCGATCTGGGGCCCCGGAACGGCGGTATGCGGATATTGATGCACCCAGGGCCCCACCACGCCTTTCACCGGCCCCGGCGCGCCCCGGACCAGCTTGTCGACGGTGTCCATGTAGTTGTCGGCCCAGCCGCCCCAGATCATCGCAGGGGTGCTGTTGCGCGCCCAATCCTCGCAGACCGAACCGTGTTTCCAATAGGCATCGCGGGTCTGGTGCGCTGCCCAGACCGGCGCGGACCAGGGCTGCGCCTCCAGCCGCTTCAGCCAATCCGCGCGCCAGTCGGGCCGCAAGGCCGGGTCGGCTGGGCGGGACGAGAACGACAGCATCACCGCGCCCCAGCCGAAATTCTCGCCCAACAGGCAGCCGCCGCGGAAATGCACATCATCGGCAAAGCGGTCGGTGGTCGAACAGACAGACACCACCGCCTTCAACGCGGGATGTCCGGTCCACGCCGCCTGCAGGCAGTTGAACCCGCCCCAGCTCTTGCCCATCATGCCCACGGACCCCGAACACCAGGGCTGCTTCGACAGCCAGTCGATCACCGAGATCGCATCCGCCATCTCTTGCGCCGAGTATTCGTCATCCATCAGCCCTTCGCTGTCGCCATTGCCGCGCATGTCGACCCGGACGCAGGCATAGCCGTGCCCGGCCACGTAGGGATGCATCATCTCGTCGCGCGGCAGGGTGCCGTCGCGCTTGCGGTAGGGGATGTATTCCAGCACCGCCGGCACCGGATGCGCAGCCGCATCCTCGGGCATCCAGACCCGCGCCGACAACCGCACGCCATCGGGCATCACGATGCCCATGTCCTCTTGCTCGACGATGCGGTGGGGAAATTCGGTGCGAATGCTCATGGGCTTCTCCTTCCCCGCCATGGGGCCCCACAGACGCCACGACCGCAAGCCGGAATCGCCGTCCCGGCCCGCCGTTTCCGACTGGTCGACGGCAAAACGCTTGCGCCCGCCCGCGTCCCGCGCCACCCATGGCGCAACCTCGACAAGGAGACGCCCATGGCCCCCCGCCCGAATATCCTGATCCTGATGGTCGATCAGCTGACCGGAACCCTGTTCCCCGACGGCCCGGCCGATTTCCTGCAGGTGCCGAATCTGCGCAAACTGGCCCAGCGGTCAGTGCGGTTTGCCAACAGCTACACCGCCTCGCCGCTTTGCGCCCCGGCGCGGGCCAGCTTCATGTCCGGCCAGCTGCCCCGCCGCACCCGCGTCTACGACAACGCGGCCGAGTTCACCTCCGATATCCCAACCTTTGCCCATCACCTGCGCCGTGCGGGCTATCAGACCGCCCTGTCGGGCAAGATGCATTTCGTCGGCCCCGACCAGTTGCACGGGTTCGAGCAACGCCTGACCACCGACATCTACCCCGCCGATTTCGGCTGGACGCCCGATTACCGCAAGCCCGGAGAGCGGATCGACTGGTGGTATCACAACCTGGGCTCGGTCACCGGCGCCGGCGTGGCCGAGATCACCAATCAGCTGGAATATGACGACGATGTCGCCTTCCAGGCGGTGCAGAAGATCTACGACCTGTCGCGCGGGCAAGACCCAAGGCCCTGGTGCCTGACCGCCAGCTTCACCCACCCGCACGACCCATTCGTGGCGCGGCGCAAATACTGGGACCTCTACGAAGGCGCGCCCGAACTGGAGCCGCCCGAGGCCATTGCCTACGAAGACCAGGACCCCCATTCGCAGCGCCTGATGGATGCCTGCGCCTGGCGCGGGCTTGAAATTCAGCCCGACCACATCCGCCGGTCCCGCCAGGGCTACTTCGCCAACATCTCTTACGTCGACGACAAGATCGGCGAGATCCTCGCAGCGCTGGACGCCAGCCGCCAGGAGGCGATCGTGGTCTTCGTCTCGGACCATGGCGAGATGCTGGGGCGGCGCGGACTGTGGTTCAAGATGAACTTCTTCGAAGGCTCGGCCCGCGTGCCGATGATGATCAGCGCCCCCGGCCTTGCGCCGGGGCTGGTGGAGGACCCGGTCTCGACCATCGACCTGACACCCACGCTGTGCGATCTGGCCGGTGTGTCGATGGCAGAGGTGATGCCCTGGACCGATGGCGAAAGCCTGGTGCCCTTGGCCAAGGGGACACCGCGCAGCAGCCCGGTGGCGATGGAATACGCCGCCGAAGGCTCGATCACCCCGCTGGTGGCGCTGCGCCAGGGTGCCTGGAAATACACCCGCTGCAATGCCGATCCCGAACAGCTCTACGACGTGGCAAACGACCCCGGAGAACGGGTGAACCTTGCTGGCGACCCGCGCGCCGCCAAGGTGATGGAGCATTTTCGCCACATCGCCGACCAGCGCTGGGACCTGGATGCCTATGACGCCGAAGTCCGCCAAAGCCAGGCACGCCGATGGGTGGTCTACGAGGCCTTGCGCAACGGCAGCTATTACCCCTGGGACTACCAGCCGCTGCGCGCGGCATCGGAACGCTACATGCGCAACCACATGGACCTGAACATCCTCGAGGAGTCCAAGCGCTTCCCCCGGGGAGAATGACGGTTTCCAAGCAGAGCGGCATTCGCCGCAAGTCCCTTGTCTCGTCGTCGCGCCGGGGCGCTCCTCCTCGGGCGGAGGGGCGCCGCCCCCCGGCTTTGCCTCCCCCCGGAGTATTTCACAAAGAGCAAGACCAAGGGGGGCAGAGGGCTTGCTCTTTGTCAAATACTCCCGCCGGAGGCTCCCGGCCTTCCCACGACGCGTGACGCCTCAAGGCCGGTCCGTGGCAACGCCGCCGAGCGGGCCCTCGATGGGCCCCGAGGCGGCTCTGCCTTACCGCGCATCCTGCAAGATCAGTTCCGCGCCCTTCCAGCCCATCAGTATCGCAGGCGCGTTCGTATTGCCCGCGATCAGGTTGGGAAAGCTGGAGGCATCCACCACCCGCAGCCCCGCCACGCCATGCACCCTGAGCCGCGCGTCGATCACCGATGTCGCCGGGTCCGGCCCCATCCGGCAGGTGCAGGAGGGGTGGTAGACGGTACCCGAGCGCTGGCGGAAATCGTCGATCAGGGCTTGGTCCGATTGCACCTCGGGGCCGGGGCGGAGTTCTTCCTCGACCCAGCGGGAAAAGCTCGGCTGCGCCGCGACCTTCCGCAGGAATTTCACCGCCGCCAGCATCTCGTCCACATCTTCCCTGGTGGAAAAGGCGTTCGCGGTGATCGCCGGGTGGGCCAGCGGATCGGGCGAGGTGATCCGCACATGCCCGCGCGAGGTGGGGCGGCAGTTCGACAAGCCCAGAGACAGGCCGGGGAACGGGTCCGGCGTCAGGAGCGGGCGCTCTCCGGCCCTGGGCAGAAGGGTCGAGAAGGCCTGCATGTAAAGCTGCATGTTGGGCCGGTCGAGCTCTGCCCTGGTGCGGAAGAACCCGCCGCCATGGTTGATCGACTTGGCCAGCGGCCCGCCGCCAAGCGCCAGATACCAAAGCCCCATCAACCCCTTGCCCCACCAGGGTCGGAGGATGTTGTTGTAGGTCGAGACCCTCATCTTCCAGGTGTAGTTGATGCCGTGGTGGTCGTTCATGTGGTCGCCCACATTCGCGTTGTCGACCAGCACCGGCAGGTCGAGGCCCTGCAACAGCGCGCCCGGCCCGATGCCTGACAGCTGCAAGAGCTGCGGGCTGTTGATCGCGCCGCCCGACAGGATCACCTCGGCTTTCGCCCGCAGGGTGCGGTGCCGGCCGTGCTGCAGGTATTCCACGCCAACGGCGCGACCCCCTTCCACGATCAGCCGCGTGACCATGGCCCCGGTTTCCACCACCAGGTTCTTGCGCCGCATCGCGGGCCGCAGGAAGGCCCGCGCGGCCGAATTGCGGCGGCGGCCCCTGATCGTCATCTGATAGGTGCCGGCACCTTCCTGTTCGGCGCCATTGAAGTCGGGGTTGTAGGGCAGCCCTGCCTCGCCGCAGGCGGCGATATAGTCCTCGACCAGCCAGTGCAGGCCCTTGCGGTTCTGGCTGATGTAAAGTGGCCCGCCCTTGCCGCGGAAATCGTCCGCGCCTGCTTCGTTGTCCTCGATCGCCCTGTAGGCGGCCAGCACCTCGTCCCAGCCCCAGCCGGCATTTCCGGCGGCCTTCCAGTCGTCGTAATCCTGCCGGTGACCACGTATCCACACCATCGCGTTGATCGAGGACGACCCGCCGAGGAGGCGCCCGCGCGGGATATGGTCGCGCTGGCCGTTCAGGCCGGGGTCGGGTTCGGCCTGATACATCCAGTTCACCGCCGGGTCGTAGAAGAGCTTGCCGTAGCCCAAGGGCATCTGCACGAAGAACCGCCGGTCGGTGCCCCCCGCCTCCAGCAGGGTGACGCGGTGCTTGCCGGATTTCGTCAAACGGTCGGCCAGCACGCAGCCTGCGCTTCCGGCCCCGATGATGATATAGTCTGGGTCTTGCATGCGCCGCTCTGTTTGTGGTCGCCGGGGTTTCACCCCAGCCGATTGGTTTCTTGAACCGATGGCGAAACCAATCGGCTACCCCGTGGACTATTTTCACCGAGATGAAGGTGCAAAGCTCGTCAGAGGTGTAGATCAGCACCTCTGGTTTTCCCATCCGGAACCGACATCACGGGTCGCAGACCGCGCGGCATTACCGGGAAAAGGCGGGACTCCGGCAGGTCGGGCGGCGCGGCGTCACGGTCTAGGGTGGGTGGCTTCGAATATCTTCCGCTTGACCACGCCACTCGCCCCGTTCTTGAACAGGAACTCGGACAGAATCTGCAACTCGCGTTTCTGATCGCGATCGGTCTGCAGCACCTGAAGGAGCGCGATGGCGATCAGGTCGTCGGCCGGAAACAGAAACGCGTCAGAACAGTGGGCCTGCAAGATGGTGTAAGTGCCCGGTTCTGGCGGGCCGGCAATGAAGGCGCTGGGGCCACGCAAAGGCGGCTGTGCAGAACCGGGAGCGATCAGGGCGACAAGGTAGCGTCCGTAGTTATCGTCAAGCTTGTCAGGCAGATAGAAAGCGGAATTGACCCAGGTGACCGCAAGCCGCGATCCGGCGACGATTTCAATGCCCGGCGCGGCGGCGACGACCTCTCCGACTCCAAGCTCGAACCGTGCATATCCGTCGCTGACGATCTCGCAGGACCGGATGCCGCCTCTCACGACTGCGTCAGCCAGGAAGATATCCTCCAGCTTCATCGGGGAAAACATGGCGCAGGACAGCGCCGGAGACGCGGACAAGAGACCGGCGAGGAAGACCGGAGGGCTCGGCACGAGGACTACCTTTGAAATATGCCAAACCCCGGCCGGTAGGGATTGGGGCGCACTACCAATGATCCCCTAACGCCCCTTCCAGACCGGATCGCGCTTTTCGGCGAAGGCGCGCGCGCCCTCAAGCTGATCCTCCGACGAATAAAGCCGGTCGACCGTGGGCATCTGGCGCTTGGAGACGCGGTTCAGCGCGTCCTGAAAGCGCATGTTCTCGGCCTCGCGCACCACTTCCTTGATGGCGGCATAGACCAGCGGCGGGCCGGATTCCAACAGGCGCGCCAGATCCCAGGCTTTGGTCAGCAGGTCCTCGGCGGCGCAGATCTCCTTGATCAGGCCCCAGCGGAACGCCTCATCAGCGTCGAACCAGCGGCCGGTAAGCAGAAGGTCCATCGCGACGTGATAGGGGATGCGTTTGGGCAGCTTGATCGAGGCGGCGTCGGCCACAGTGCCCGAGCGGATTTCCGGCAGCGCGAAGGTGGCGGTGGTCGAGCACAGGATCAGGTCGGCAGAGAGCGCCAGTTCCAGCCCGCCGCCGCAGCAGATGCCCTGCACGGCGGCGATGACCGGCTTGTTGAGGTTCGGCAGTTCCTGCAACCCGCCGAACCCACCAACGCCATAATCGCCGTCGACGGCATCGCCCCCGGCGGCGGCCTTCAAGTCCCAGCCGGGACAGAAGAATTTCTCGCCCTCGGACCGCAGGACGCAGACGCGAAGGCTGTCGTCATCGCGGAAGGCGCGGAAGGTCAGGCCCATGATCCGGCTGGTTACCAGGTCGATCGCGTTGGCCTTGGGTCGGTCCAGCGTGACCTCGAGGATGGCCCCTTCGCGGCGGGTCTTCACCGGACCTTCGGTTTGCATCTGCATCTCAGCCATCCGTCGTTCTCCTGACCAATGCGTCCACCGCGACGGCCCCTTCGGCGCGCAGTAGGACAGGGTTTATTTCGATTTCCTCAAGGCTGTCGTCGCCCAGCATCAACGCCGTCAGCCTGGCCGCGATAGCCGAAAGGGCCGCAACATCCGCCTTTGGACGCCCGCGATAGCCATCCAGCAGCGGCCAGAGGCGCAAGCGGCGCAGGGCGTCGACGATCTGCGCCTCTGACGCGGGCAGTATCAGCGTGACGGTATCGGCCAGGAGTTCGGCGGTGACGCCGCCCATGCCAAGGGTCAGGGTCAGCCCGTAGACCGGGTCACGGCCCAGACCCAGCAGGATCTCGGCCACCGCGCCGGTGACCATTTCTTCGGCCAGATAGCCGGTGGCGCCGGGCATCTCGGCCTGACCGTCCAGGCTGGCCAGACCCAGGCGGACCGCGCCCGCTTCGGTCTTGTGCGCAAAGCCCAGACCTTTCAGGGCGTAGGGCGGGGTTAACCCCGCCGCTTTGGTAGAGACTTCGGCCAGCGTCGCCCCGGTCACGGCGCGCGGCACCGCGACACCCGCGCGGGCCAGAACCGCCTTTCCCTCGGATTCGCTCAGCATCCGGGTTTCGCGGGTGGGCAAGGCAGGCGCAGGGCGCCAGCCGGGCTCTCCCGGCGGCGTCTGCGCGGCCCGGATCGCGGCCAGCGCGGTTTCCAGACCCAAGAGGGTGCAGACCCCCCGGTCCATCAGGTCGCCCACCCGCGCCTCGCCGAAGTTCTCGGCCATCGAGGCGACCGGCAGGGCGATCTTTCCGGTCGCCCTTTGCGCGGCAACAATGGCGTCGAAGGCGGGCTGATAGCTGGACGGGTCGCAGCGATCGGCGCGCGGGCTGTCAATGATGTAGATGCCGGCGTCATAGGGTTCCAGCATCGCCGAGAACACCTCGACCGTTTTCGGCCCGTCACCCCAGATGAAGGTGTGGTAATCCAACGGGTTGGAGATGAAGACGATGGGGCCGAGGGTGTCGAACAGGCGCGCGCGGGTGGCCTCGGGCACGGGTGGAAAACCGATGCCGAAGGGGGCGGCGAGATCCGCGACCAGCCCGGCTTCGCCGCCCGAACAGGAAAGCGAGCAGAGCCGGGTGCCGATCTGCGGGCCATGGACGTGGAACAGCTTCAGCGTCTCGATCAATTCGCTGGGCGAGTTCACCTCGGCCACCCCGATCCGGGCCAGGAAGGCGCTGGACGCGGCCCCCCCGCCCGCAAGCGAAGCAGTATGCGAGGCGGCGGCGGTGCGCGACAGCTCGGTCTTGCCGGATTTGATGGCGACCACGCCCTTGCCCATGCTGCGGGCCTTTTCGGCCAGGGCGGCAAAGGCGGGAGCGTCGTCGATGCCCTCGATATACAGTCCGACGGCGGTGACGCGCGGATCGTCCAGCAGTGCTCCGGTCAGTTCGGCCAGGCCCACCACGGCGGCATTGCCCAGGCAGGCGACATAGGCGACGGGCAAGCCGCGCTGCTGCATGCCGAGGTTGATGACGATGTTGGACGACTGGCTGACCAGCGCCACGCCGCTCTTGACCGGCACGCCACCGTGCTGGTCGGGCCACAGGAGCGCACCGTCCAGATAGTTGATCACACCGTAGCAGTTGGGGCCAAGGATCGGCATATCCACTGCGGCCGCGATCAGCCGTTGCTGGAGTCCGGCCTCACCGGCCTCTTCCCAGCCCGAGGCAAAGCAGATCGCGCCGCCGCCACCGATCCGGCGCAACTCTTCCACCACCTCGATCGTGGCGTGGCGGTTGACGCCGATGAAAGTGGCATCCGGCGGCTCGGGCAGATCGGCCAGACTGGCATAGGCCTTCAGCCCGCCGATCTCGGATTTCGTCGGATGCACCGGCCAGACCGGGCCCTGAAAGCCCATCTTGGCGCATTGCTCGATGACGTTCAGCGCCCAGCCGGCCCCCAGAACGGCGATATGGCGGGGACGCAAGAGGCGGTCAAGGCGGCTCATGCCCGGCCTGCGCGCGCGGCTGAACACACCGGGGGCCAGCCCCCGGACCCCCGGAGTATTTGGGCCAAGATGAAGACCGAAGAAACAGGGCTGGCTTGCCTGAATTGATCAGTGCACCCCCCGGTATTTTCCGGTTGCTTTCGAGCTTTCCGTTGACCGTTTCGCATGATCGCAATGCCCTTCATCTTGGCAGAAATACTCCGGGGGCCCGGGGGCTGGCCCCCGGTCCGGCGGATCACGCCCCGAGCGGCCGCAGAAGTTCGCGGCTGATGATGTGGCGCTGGATTTCGGAGGTGCCTTCCCAGATCCGTTCCACCCGCGCGTCGCGCCAGATGCGTTCCAGCGGCAACTCGTCCATCAGCCCCATGCCGCCGTGGATCTGGATTGCCTCGTCGGCAATCATCGCCAGCACTTCGGTGGCCTTCAGCTTGGCCATCGACATGTCGGCCTCGGTCACGCTGCCCTGATCGTATTTCCACGCCGCCTCGCGGGTCAGCAACTCTGCCGCCTTCAACTCGGTCGCCATATCGGCCAGCTTGAAGGAGATGCCCTGGAACTTGCCGATCAACTGGCCGAACTGCTTGCGCTCGGCGGCATATTGAAGCGCATGACCCAGCGCCCGTTCGGCGCGGCCCAGGCAGGTCGAGGCGACCTGCAGGCGGGTGGCGCCCAGCCATTTGCCGGCGACCTCGAAGCCCTTGTGGACCTCGCCTAGGATCTGGCTTTTCGGCAGGCGGCAATCGTCGAATTCCAGCACGCAATTCAGATAGCCACGGTGGCTGACGTTGCGATAGCCGTCGCGCACGGTGAAGCCCTTGGTGCCCTTGTCGACCAGAAAGGCGGTGATCAGTTTCTTCTTGCCGCGCGGGGTCTCTTCTTCGCCGGTCGCCACCCAGACGATGGCGAAATCGGCGACATCGGCGTGGGAGATGAAATGCTTGGTCCCGTTCAGCACGAAATCGGCGCCATCGGCGCGGGCAAAGGCCTTCATCCCGCGCAGGTCCGATCCGGCACCGGGTTCGGTCATCGCCTGGCAATCGTGCTTTTCGCCGCGCACGCAGGGCAGAAGATAGCGGTCGCGCTGCTCGCCCTCGCAGGCCAGCAGGATATTCGACGGCCGCGACACGCAGGTCCAGTGCAGCGCATAGTTCGCTTTGCCCAGTTCCTTTTCATACAGCAGCCAGGTCAGTGTATCGAGGCCTGCGCCGCCCACCTCGACCGGCATGTTGGCCGCATAAAGCCCCGCCGCGATGGCCTTGTCCGCAATCTCGCGGCGCAGATCCTCGCTCAGGATGCCGGTGCGTTCCACCTCGGCCTCGTGCGGGTAGAGCTCCGTCTCGACAAAAGCCCGCGTCGTGTCGACGATCATCTGCTGCTCTTCGGTCAGCCCGAAATCCATTTCATCCCCTCACGGATCAACGTTGTATGTCATGCCATCCACCGCCAGCGCCTGGCCCGAGACCATGCGCGCCGCGTCGGACGCAAGGAAAAGCGCCATCTCGGCCACGTCTTCGGCATCCGACAGCCGTTTCAGCGCGGTGCCGGAGGCATAGCCCTGCCGTACGGCCTCGGGCGTCATGCCCTTGGCCTGCGCCTCGGCTTCGATCACCCGGTCGATGCGAGGTCCGTTTACCGAGCCGGGGCAGATCGCGTTGGCGCGGATGCCATGCGGCCCCAATTCCATCGCCACGGTTTTCATCAACCCGATGACGCCCCATTTCGCCGCCACATAGGGCGCGCGGAACGGCGTGCCATGAAGGCCCGAGGTCGAGGACAGGAACACCATCGCCCCCCTGCCGGCCGGTTTCATCAGCCGCGCCGCGCCGCGTGCGGCCAGCATCGCGCCATCCAGGTTGACGCCCAGGCACTGGTGCCAGCCTTCCAGCGGCATGTCCTCGATCGCCGCTGTCGGCCCCTTGATGCCGGCGTTGGCCACCAGCACGTCCAGCCCGCCCCAGTCCGCCGCGATCTCGGCGAACAGCAGGTCCATCGCGGGCTCCGAGGACGCATCGCAAAGCGTGCCGCGAATGCCGGGCGGCAGGGCGGCCAGCATCGCGGTATCGACATCGCTTACCCAGACCCTGTCTCCCTGCGCCGCGAAGGCACGGGCCATCACCAGCCCGATGCCATTTGCGCCCGCAGTGATCAGGGTGCGGCGGCTCATTTCCGCTGCCCCACGGCGCGGCCAGCGGCTGCCGGAACCGGCAACCCGGCATGGGCCGCCGCGATCGGTCGCAGGCGGGCCAGCACTTCGGGCGCCGCCACGCAGGTCTTGCCGGCCTTCATGTCGACATGCAGCATCATCTGCTCGGCCGTCGCCACTTCGCTCCCGTCCACCGACAGGCGGATGAAGTAATGGATGCGCTTGTCATCGGCCGACAGGATCTGGATCGTGCCGGTCACCCGGTCGCCCAGCTTGGCCTCGCCCAGGTGCATGATATGGGTTTCGGCGGTGTAGTAGCTGTGGCCGGCCGCGACATAGTCCATGTCGGCCCCGATCAGCCGCAGGAAGGCGTCGCAAACCTCTGATGCACAATAGAGATAGCGGCTTTCGGTCATGTGGCCGTTATAGTCGATCCAGCCGGGCAACACCTGCATCTCGGCCATCTTCAGGGGCCGATGACCGTGGTGTCGGCGGTTGCATGGAAGGCGGTGCGGCGGCGTTCGTCATGCTCGCGCAAGACCTTGCCGGCGCCCCAGTCCCGGTCCTTCAGGACGCGCAGGAAGCCGATCAGGTTGCTGTCGCGGATCCGTTCCAGTTCGCGGATCGTGTGGTGGCCGGACTGGGCGTCGGACTGGCCGGCGATCAGGTCGACGAGCTCGTCGTTGAACTCCGGCACGTCCATCAGCTTTGTCCAGGGCCAGGTCAGGCAAGGCCCGAACTGCGCCATGAAATGCTTCATGCCCGCCTCGCCGCCCGCAACGCGGTAGGTCTCGAACAGGCCCATCTGGCCCCAGCGCAGGCCAAAGCCCATGCGGATCGCCTCGTCGATTTCCTCGGTGGTGGCGACGCCGTCCTTGACCAGCCAAAGCGCCTCGCGCCAGACCGCTTCAAGGAAGCGGTCGGCGATATGGGCGTCGATCTCCTTGCGCACATGCAAGGGGAACATGCCGATTTCGCGCAGGATTTCCTTTGCGTTTTCAATGACCTTTGCGTTCGACCGGGTCGAGGGCACGACCTCGGCCAGCGGCAGCAGGTAGACCGGGTTGAACGGATGGGCGACGAAGATCACCGACGGGTCGGCGGCACCTTCCTGCAACTCGCTGGGTTTGAACCCCGAGGTCGAGGACCCGATCGGCGTGCCCAGATCGGCAGCTTGCTGGATTTGTGCAAAGACCCGGTGCTTCAGTTCCAGCCGTTCCGAGACGGATTCCTGAATGTAGGCGGCTCCTTGCACGGCCTCGGTGAGGGTCTGCGCGAAGGTCAGCTTGCCCTCGGCCATCATCGGAATATCCGAAAGGGCCGGCAGCGCCTTTCGGGCATTGTCGATCACCTCGCCCACCTTGCGCGGGGCCTCGGGGTCGGGGTCGAACACCGCCACATCCCAGCCGTTCAACAGGAACCGCGCGGCCCAGCCGCCGCCGATAACCCCACCACCGATGATTGCCGCCTTGCGCGCCATGTCCGTCCCTTTCAATCCACGCAGATGTCGACCGGATTGCCGGTCTCATCCAGATATTGGTAGCAGCCGAAGATCGGCGAGACCTTCGAGCAGGTCTTCGTATCGGCCAGGCATTGCCCCTCGCAGTCCCCCGCCTTGGTGCAGGACTGGCCTGCATCCTTCATCGGCGTGAAGCAAAGCTCGTCGGGAAAGAGCCCGCCATATCCGGTCGTGCCACCCCGCATCAGGCAATCCGCCCGCTCGGCCTCGGTCAGCTGCTTGCCCTGCGGGCCACCCCCAGGGCCTTCCTCCACGCAAGAGGCCAGCGCGAGGGTGGCCAGAACCAGGATCATCCGTTTCATCGTCATCTCCTCAATTCACGCCGTTGCCTTCGGCTGCACGTCAGG
This sequence comes from Rhodobacter sp., assembly GCA_016704435.1. Lineage (GTDB taxonomy): Bacteria > Pseudomonadota > Alphaproteobacteria > Rhodobacterales > Rhodobacteraceae > Pseudogemmobacter. The sequence goes on from JADJAB010000003.1 coordinate 240,323, forward strand.
CCCGGCCAAGGGCCAGAAGAAGGAAGAACGCCCCGACCAGCAAGACCACGCCCGAACCGCGGATGGCCAGCGCCCGACGCCCGCCCGTGGCTAGGATCAGGGATTGCGTCCCAAGGCCGATCCCCCCTCCGACCCCGCCAAGGGCAGCGGCGCCGAGGAAGAACAGGCTGGTGCCAAAGGTGTTCAGGCCGCGCGTCGCCAGGTCCAGTGCGCCAAACCCCAGCACCCAGGCACCGGCAATCGCAAGGCCGATCGCGATCCCGCGCCAGCTTTGCGGCCGCAGGCCGAAGGCGAAGGCCGTGATCAGCATCATTGCCGCGATCGCCCCGAGAAAGGCCTTGTCATCCATGCCGGATCACCCGCAAGACCGGATCATCGGGGCGTCCGCCAACACGCTTCATCGCCACGCCCCGATGAGAGCGAACAGCGCCGCAAAGACAGCAGCCTTCGGGAAAAACAGCCGCTTGCCAAAGACATCCTGGCCCCGTGCAGCCCAGCCGCCGCCGATGACCCCGCCGCCGATGATTGCCGCTTTTCCGGTCATTTTCCCATATCTCCCGAACCCGGCAAACTGCTCGGTCCAGACTCTGCGTCTGAAGTAAAGTAAGCAACCAGCCGAAGCGCCCAGAAAGTAGGCCGGCAATCCGATCAGCAGTGTGTTAATTGCAAAGATCATGCCCGCATCACCGCCGTCTGCGGCCAAAGCATAGTCAAGGTGGCGCGTATCCGTGGAACTGCGCCACGCCCAGATCGCGATGCCCAGCCAGCCAAGAAAAATCAGAGCGGTCGACATAAAATAGCCGCGCCAGCACAGTAGTGCCGACAAACATGCTATCCCGGCCGACAACACCCACCAAGCAACGTAGCCCATGAGACAACCTATTTCCCCACCGGCGCCCGCTTTTCCAAGCCCAGCCGCGCGCGCACTTCGGCCGGGGTGATCACCCGCGCGCCCATGTTCTCGATGATGGTGGCCGCGCGCTCCACCAGCTGCGCATTGGTCGCCAGCACGCCCTTGCCGAGCCAGAGGTTGTCCTCCAGCCCGACCCGCACATTGCCGCCCGCCAGAACCGAGGCCGCGACATAAGGCATCTCGTTGCGGCCCAGCGCAAAGGCCGACCAGTGCCAGTGCTTCGGCACGTTGTTGACCATCGCCATGAAGGTGTTCAGGTCATCCGGCGCGCCCCATGGCACGCCCATGCACAGCTGCACCAGCACCGGATCGGGGATGATGCCTTCGTCGGCCAGTTGGCGGGCGAACCACAGGTGGCCGGTGTCGAAGGCCTCGATCTCGATCCGCACGCCAGAGTCGACCATCCGCTTGGCCATGTCGCGCAACATGCCGGGGGTGTTGACCATGACGTAATCGGCTTCGTTGAAATTCATCGTGCCGCAATCCAGCGTGCAGATTTCCGGGCGGCATTCGACGACATGGGCGACGCGCTCGGTCGCCCCGGCCATGTCGGATTTCTGGCTCATCCGGTTCATCGTCTCGGTGCCGTCGAACAAGAGGTCACCGCCCATTCCGGCGGTCAGGTTCAGGACCACGTCGGTGGCGCTGTCGCGGATGCGCTCGGTCACCTCGCGGTAAAGTGCGGGATCGCGGGCGGGCTTGCCGGTCTCAGCGTCGCGGACGTGGCAATGCACCACTGCCGCCCCCGCCTTGGCCGCCGCAATGGCGCTGTCGGCGATCTGCGCCGGGCTGCGCGGCACATGCGGGCTGCGGTCCTGCGTGCCGCCCGATCCGGTCACGGCACAGGTGATGAAGACCTCGCGGTTCATGGTCAGCGGCATGGAATCCCTCCCTTTGATCGCGCCACCATAGACCCCTTGCACGACCATGCCTTGCAGATTACGAAATACGCATGACGGAAAACGCAATCTTTGCACCTTCACGCGGGCCGCTGACCATCGCCCTGCTGGTGCTGCCGCAGGCATCCATCCTTGAAGTTGCGTCTGCGCTGGACCCGCTGCGCAACGCCAATCGCCAACTGGGGCAAGAGGCGTTCCGCTGGCGTGTCGTCACGCCAGACGGCGGGCCGGTGGCGCTGACCTGCGGTCTGTCGCTGCCGTCGTCCGGGCCGCTGAAGGCCGCCGAAGGGGCCGGGGCGCTGATCGTGGTCGCTGGCTACCGGCTGAACGAGGCGGCAACACGGCCGCTGATCCGCGACCTGCGCCGCATCGCACCGCGCTTTGCGCTGGTCGGCGGCATCGACGCGGGCCCCTGGGTGCTGGCGCGGGCGGGGCTGCTGGATGACCACCGCGCGACAGTGCATTGGGAGGATCTGGAGGATCTGGCCGCCGCCCATCCCGATATCGACGTGGTGCCGGACCGGTTCGTGATCGACCGCAACCGGGTGACGATCGGCGGGGCTGCGCCGGCCCAGGATTTCATGCTGCATCTGATCCGGGCGCGGCATGGGGCGGCGCTGGCGCGGCAGGTGGCGCTGTCCTTCCTGACCACTCCGCGACGGGGAAGCGATCCGCAGACTGCCCCCGCCCCCGACCCTGCGCTGGACCCGCGCGTCGCCCGCGCCGCCACTCGGATGGAGGCCCGGCTGGACACGCCCGAGCCGGTGGCCGACACCGCTGCCGCCGTGGGGCTGTCAGCGCGCCGGCTGGAGACACTGTTCCGCGCCGCCTTCGGTACCACGCCAGGTGCGCATGGGCTGGCGCTGCGATTGCAGGCCGCGCGGCGGCTGTTGGCGGAAACCCGGCATCCCTTGGCCGAAGTGGCCCTGCGCACCGGCTTTTCCAGCCCCGCCACACTGAGCCGCGCCTTTCGCCGCGCCTACGGCCAGCCACCGGGGGCGCTGCGGCGGGGGTAGATATCTGGTCAGGGACAGGCCTTGCGGCGCCGCGCCAAGGTGGCGCAAGATGGCCCATGCGCCAGCCCGTTTCACCGGCACGCTGCATCGCATGACCCCCGCTCTGCTAGCCGTGGATGACGACACGGGTGCCGCGCTGGCCAAGGCGCTTCAGCTTGAGGCACCGCCCGACTGGCCGCCCGAGTTTCACGGGCCGCAAACCCGCGCCTGGTATCTGGACACCGCGGCCAAGCACCCGGACGAGCCGCTGCTTCCCGGATACTACATCGCGCATCAGGGTGGCCTGGCCGGCATCTGCGGCTTCAAGGCGGTACCGGATGCGGCAGGCATGGTTGAAATCGGCTATTCCGTGGTGGCCTCGATGCAGCGCAGGGGCATCGCGACGGCTGCGGTGGGTCAGTTGCTGGCCTTGGGTTTTGCCGATCCGCGGGTCAGCGCCATTACCGCAGAGACGATCCCTTCCCTGGTTGCCTCGCAGCGGGTGGCGGAACGGTCCGGGATGCGGCAGGTGGCCCGCCGACCGGATGGCGAACTGGGCGAAATCCTGACCTTTCGGACAGACCGGGTCTAACCCTTGCGCGGGCGGGCGATGTCGCCCACACCCTCTTCCTCGGGGCCGAGGCCATAGGACATGCGCTGCATCTGCGCGATCACCCGCGCCATTTCCGCATCTGACAATACCGGCGGCTCTCCGATCGCCAGTGCCTGAAGATACATCCGCGCCAGTGTCTCGACCTCCACCGCCATCCACAGCGCCGCCTCCAGCGTCTTGCCCAGGGCAATCTGGCCGTGCTGGCCCAGCAGGCAGGCCATCCTTCCCTCCAGTGCCGCCAGCGCCGCATCCGAAAGCTCTTGCGTCCCGAAGGTCGCATAGGGCGCGCAGCGCAGGGTCGTGCCGCCCATCACGCCGACCATGTAGTGAAAGGCCGGGATCGTCCGGTGATGGCAGGCGACCGAGGTCGCAAAGGCCGAATGGCAATGCAGCACCACGTCGACATCGCCGCGGGCCTGCAGGATATCGCGGTGAAACCGCCATTCCGAACTGGGCCGCCGCCCGACATAGCTGCCGTCCCAACCCATCTCGACGATGTCCTCGGGCCGCATCCGGTCATAGGCCAGCGACGACGGCGTGATCAGGAACCCGGTCCCGAAGCGTGCCGACAGGTTGCCCGCCGTGCCCTGGTTGATGCCCCTGGCGTCCATCGCCCGGCAGGTCGCCAGCATCGCGGTCCTCAGATCGCGCTCGTCATCGGTCATGCCGCCCCTCCTGCCAGATCGCGCCAGCGCCTTGCGTAAGCCATCAGCCCCGGCAGTTCCAGCGGCTCGGCCGGTTGCAGGTTCAGGGGAACCACGCCGTCCCCGTGCCGGCACAGCAGCGCCGCCCCCGAGGCGATGCCATGGCTGTCGGGGTTGACCAGGGTTTCCCGCCCGGGACGCAATCCCGCCACCAGCCCCGCAAAGGCCGGATCGCGCAGGAAGCTGCCGTCCAGCACCCAGGGACGTTCCGGCGCAAGCGTCTCGCCGCAGGCGACCGCCAGCAAAGCCACATGCAGCACCGCAAGGGCATGCCGCCCGGCGGCGGTTCTCGGCACCGGGCCGATCAGCCGCCCCTTGCCCGCGCTGCCCGGAAACTGCCCGCTGTCGGGGCCAAAGGACGGCACCGCCAGCGTGCCCTGCGCAATCAGCCCGGCCTGGCCATCCGGCGAGGCCATCGTCTCCGGCTGCGCGCCGGCGATCGCGGCATAGTCGCGCCCGCCCATGCACAGCGCCGCCGCCAGGGGCCGCCCCGCCATATCGGCATTCAAAGTCATGCCCCGCGTCTCGTCCAGCCGCGCCGGGTCGACCGCCGCTGCCATGCCGACGATCCATGTGCCGGTCGAGATCACCACCACATCGTCCAGCCCCGCCGCCTGATAGCGGTGGAACCCGACCGAGCTGTCATGGGCGCCCACATGCACGGACAGCGGCGGCAGACCCCAGCGCACCTGCATCGCAGGCCGCACCGGGCCCAGCACATCGCCTGCCCGTGCCAGCGGCGGCAAGAGCCGCCCCCAGCCGCGCGCGGCCACCAGCGGTGCCCAAACCCCGTCCCGCACCCGCCACAGATGCGACTGCGCCCCAAGAACCGAGACCTCGCTGGCCGCCACGCCCGACAGCCGCCAGGCCCAGTATTGCGGCAGCCCCAGCACATGCGCCGCCCGCGCAAAGCCCGCAGGTTCCGCCATCTCGGCCCAGACCATCTGCCGCGCGATGTGGCTGGCCCCCATCATCAGCGCCGATCCCCGGTCGGCGAACCCGCCCGCCAGCGGCGCATAGGCCGTGGCCACCGCCGGCGGCAAGGGCTGGTCATAGTCGATCATCGGCAGCGCGAGACCGGTGCCGCCCGCGTCCGGGTCCGCCACCACCAGTGCGGCGGCCGAGCCGTGGCCCGTGGCGACCACGTCGGTCAGCGGATGCCGCGCGCTCAGACCCGCCAGACCCCGCATCACCCAGGGGTTCAACGCGTCCAGATCATGGTGCTGCCAGGGCGGGCCGGGGCGCAGGGGGTTGGGGGTGGACAGCGTCTCGACCACCGCGCCCTCGGCCGTGCAGGCCGAGAGCTTGACGTTCGACTTGCCGACATCCAGCACCGCGACCGTGGCCACCCCCATCGCCTCACTCCAGATTGGTATGCCGTGCCCGCATCGCTTCGGCGCTGATGCCCAGCCGCGACATGAGCCGCAGCACCATCACCTCGCAGAGCACGAACAGCGCGCCCTCGAACAGGCTGCCCATCGGCAGGGTCGAGGGTTTCGCCGCCGCCTGGTCGCCCGCCCCCGGATCATCCGCCATGGTCTGCGCCGGCAGATGCAGCACCAGATCGGCCAGCGGCACCACCCGCCCGCCCGGCTGCGCGGTGATCACGATCACCTCGGCCCCCGCGTCCTTGGCCACCCGCATCATCGCCTCGGCCGTGGACAGCCAGCCCGGCCCGCAGACCGCCAGAAAGACATCGCCCCTTCCCACCGGCGGCGCGGTCATGTCGCCCGCGACCGAGGCCTCCAGCCCCATGTGAAAAAGCCGCATCGCCAGGCCCATGACCTGCAACCGCTCGCGCCCGGCACCGAAAACGACGATCCGGCGCGCGGCCGCCAGCCGTTCGACAACTATATCGACCCGGGCATCGTTCAGCCGATCGAAGACCTGCCCGAGTTCGGCCAATGCCGCTTGATACTGCGTCACAAGAGCCTCCTCACGCCGCGTCCAGCAACCCGCGGCCCTTCAGCAGCGCCTCCACCCCCGGCATGCGGCCGCGAAACTTCAGATACAACGCCTCGGCCTCTTCCGACCCGCCCGCCGACAGGATGAACCGCTCCAGCCGTGCCGCCACCCCGGGGTCGAACGGATCGCCGGTTTCTTCGAAGGCGGCAAAGGCATCGGCATCCATCACCTCGGACCACATGTAGCTGTAATAGCCGCTGGAATAGCCGTCGCCGCTGAACACATGCGCGAAATGCGGCGTGGCGTGGCGCATCCGGATGGCCCGCGGCATCCCCAGCGCCTCCAGCACCTCGGCCTGTTTCTGCATCGGGTCGGCCGAAGGCGCACCACTGTGAAACTCCAGATCCACCAGCGCCGAGGCCACGAATTCCACGGTGGCAAAGCCCTGGTCATAGGTGGCCGCCGCCAACAACCGCGCCAGCATGTCGGCGGGCATCGGCGCGCCGGTCTCATGGTGCCGCGCATGCGCCTCCAGCACGGCGGGCACCTCCAGCCAGTGTTCGTAGAGCTGGCTGGGCAATTCGACGAAATCGCGCGCGACAGAGGTTCCCGAGATGAAGCCGTAGGTCACATCCGAAAGCATCTGGTGCAACGCATGGCCGAATTCGTGAAACAGCGTCCGCGCGTCGTCATAAGACAGCAGGCAAGGCGCGCCCCTGGCGAAATTGCACACGTTCACCACGATCGGCCGCACCTCCCCGCCCAGCTTGCGCTGCCCGCGCATCGCCGAACACCAGGCGCCGGACCGCTTGGACCCGCGCGCGAAATAGTCGCCCAGAAACACCGCAAGATGCGCGCCCTTGCGGCTGACCTCCCAGCCCCGCACGTCAGCGTGGTAGAACGGCCCGTCGATCTCGCGAAACTCCAGCCCGAACAGGCGGCCCGCGCAGTCGAACATCGCCCCCAGCATGGCGTCGAGGCTGAGGTAGGGCTTCAGCGCCGCCTCATCCAGATCATGCTCGGCGCGGCGCCGCTTTTCGCTGTAATAGCGCCAGTCCCAGGCCTCCAGCGGCCCCTTGATGCCATCGGCGCGCAGCATGGCTTCCAGCACCGTTGCATCCGCATTGGCGGTGGCGACCGCAGGCGCCCAGACCCGCATCAACAGGTCGCGCACCGCGGCCGGCGTCTTCGCCATCTCCGGCTCCAGCTTGAACGCCGCGAAATCGGCATACCCCAACAAGGCCGCCCGCTCTGCCCGCAAGGCCAGCGTTTCCGCCGCGATGCTCCGGTTGTCGGTCGCGCCGCCATTGGCTCCGCGCGCCACCCAGGCCTCATAGGCCTTCTGCCGCAGCGCGCGGCGCGGCGAGAATTGCAGAAAAGGAACAATCAGGCTGCGGTTCAGCGTCACCACCGGGCCCAGTCCCCGCTCGGCCCCCGCCGCCCGCGCGGTATCGACCACGAACCCCGGCAATCCCTCCAGATCAGCCTCGGCCAGTTCCATGAACCAGCTGCGCTCTTCGGCCAAGAGGTTCTGGGAAAACTGCGTGCCCAGAACCGCCAGCCGCGCCTTGACCGCCGTCAGCCGCTCCGCCGCCGTCCCCACCAGTGCTGCCCCCGAACGGACGAACATCCGCCGGTAAAGCTCCAGCACCCGTAACTGCTCCGCCGAAAGCCCCAAGCCGGCGCGGCCCTGCCACAGCGCGTCGATCTTGCCAAACAGCGCCTTGTTGTTGGTCACTTCCGACGAAAACGCGCTCATAATCGGCGCCAGATCGCGCTGCAATGCCTCGCGCGCCTCGTTGGAATCCGCGCCCGCAAGGTTGTAGAACACCCCCGCCACCCGGTCCAGATCGCCCTCGGCCAGCTCCATCGCCTCGATCACCTCGGCAAAATCCGCCCCCGGCCCCTCGGCAATCGCCGCAATCGCCGCCCGGGCCCGCGACAACGCCTCGTCAAAGGCGGGGCCGAAATGCGTATCGTCAATGGCGGCAAAGGGCGGCAGGCCAAAGGTCCCGTCAAATGGCTGCAAAAGCGGGTTGGTCATGGCGAACTCCTCATGTTGCCTCAGACCTAGGACGCCCACCCGGAAAAGGCCAGTGGGTCCGGGCGGCGGTATGGAATTGCTGACTTGCGACAGGTTCAGGGCGGCGCACACTGACCACATTTCAACCACCAATTGCAGAGGTCCATTATGAAACACACCGTCCTTGCGGCGTTTGCCGCCCTGTTCCTGTCCACCACCGCCGCGCTGTCACAGGCAGCCCCCTTCCCGATCTGTGCCGGTCCTGTCGGCGGAGGGCTGCCCGCCGGATATGTCATCGAAGAGCGCGACATGATCGAAGACGGGAAAACCCGCTGGTACTGCCTGGTGACACCGCCCGGCTACACAACGACAGGCCCCGACTATCCGCTGGTCGTGGTGCTGCATGGCGGAAACGGCAATCCGCAGAAGATGATGGAAGGGTCCAAGCGCATCATGAAAGAGGGGCTTGACCGGGGCTATGTGCTGATCTTCCCTGCCGGTATCGGCGACCCCGACCGCTGCAGCACAGCCTTTCCCTGCGAGCACAACCTCTGGAATGGCGATACCAACGTTGTCTTCCTGAATTCGCTGATCGCCGAAGCCGCGCAGTTCAATCTGGATGAGACCCGCATCTATCTGGCGGGCTTTTCCGGCGGGGCGCAGCTGATCTACAGCGCGATCGAGGCTGACAGCTTTCCCTATCCGATTGCCGCGATTGCAACGGCGGCAGGGGGCCTTGGGCAACTGAAGGTAAGCAACCCCGCCGGCGGGCTGCAGGTCATCAACGTGGCCATCGGCACGCCGACCGACGCGGTGCTGTTTCAGGGCGAAGTTGACGTCAAGTTGGCCTTTGCAGGCGGGTTGTCCGACGGGAATTCCGAGGTGCATCTTCCCTTTACGGTGAAGGTCGATCTTTTCCGCACCCTGACCGGCAATACGCAGGACCCCGGCACCGCCATCGGAGCAGGCCCCGCGACCGTCACCAGCTATACCCTTGGCAGCAACGAAGTCGTGGCGATATCTGACCCCGCGGTCGGGCACGTCTGGCCAGGAGGCCTGTCCGCCACCGTGTTCGACTTTTTCGACACGCATTGAGGCCGGTTGCGGGCGGGTGGTCTAGCGACTGCCCGCCCCGCCACGCCCGCGCATCCTGGCCTCGAACCGGCGCAGCATCAGGCTGAGGCCGATGGTCATCACCAGATAGATCAGCGCGGCCACGTTATAGGTTTCGAAATAGCGGAAGTTGCTGGCCGCCGTCACCTTGGCCAGCTGCGCGATGTCGGTGATGCCCAGCACCGCGACCAGGGAACTGTCCTTCACCATCGCCACGAAATCGTTGCCCAGGGGCGGCAGGATCAACCGGAAGGCCTGCGGGAAGCGCACATGCCGGAACCGCTGCCAGCCGTTCAGGCCCAGCGCCATCGCCGCCTCGATCTGGCCCTTGTCGACGGCCTGCAAACCGGCCCGGAAGATCTCGGCCAGAAAGGCCGAATAGGCCAGCATCAGCGCGATCACCGCGCGCCACAGCAAGGGCACGTCGCGGGTGCGCAGCACATCCGCCCCGACCAGCCAGTTCAGGCCCGAGATCACCGCCGGCACCAGCACGAAGGCCACATACAACAGCAGGACGATGATCGGCACGCCGCGCATCACCTCGATATAGAGACGCGCCGACTGGCGCAGCCAGATGCTGCGCGACAGGCCCATCACCGCCAGCCCCAGCCCGATCAGGCAGGCGCCCAGATAGGCCACCATCGCCACCAGGCAGGTGATCCAGATCCCCTTTGACAATGCCCGCAAGGACGCACGATAAACCTCGTCCGACAGCACTTCCCAGAATAGCCAGAGGCCGGTGACCGCAAGGATCACCAGCCACCAGGGGAAATCGCTGTCCGGCTCGGGGTTGGGCGTCATCGGCGGGCCCCGAAGGCCCCGCCTGCACGACCCGGCGTCATTCGCCCATCTTGTACTCGACGAACCACTTCTGGTTCAGCGCATCCATCGTGCCATCGGCCTTCATCGCGGCAATCGCCGCGTTGACCGGCGCCACCAGATCGGAGCCCTTGGGGAAGATGAAGCCGAAATCCTCGGACGCCAGCGGCTCTCCGATGATCTTCAGCCCACCGTCCGAGGCCGCGACATAGCCATTCGCCGCCGTCGAATCCGACAGCGTCAGGTCCACGTCGCCCGATTTCAGCGCCTCAAGCCCGGCGCCGAAGGTCTCGAACTTGATGACGCGCGGGTTTTCCTCGTTGCCATCGAGGATATTGTAGATCGCGGCATAGAACGGCGAGGTGCCGGGCTGGGCCGAAACCAAGAGCTCGGGCATCGCCGCAAAGGACGCCGCATCGGTGAACCGCTCCTCATCGCCGCGCACGATCATCAGCATTTCCGAGCGCATGTAGGGGTCCGAGAAATCGACCTTCTCTTTGCGTTCGTCCTTGATGGTGATGCCGGTCATGCCAAGGTCATACTGGCCTTCCGACACCGCCGGGATCATCGCGTCCCAGCTGGTGTTTTCGTATGTCACCGTCACGTTCAGCCGCTTGGCAATCTCGGCCATGGCGTCATATTCCCAGCCCACCGCGGCCCCGGACTTGTCCATGAACTGCAAGGGAGGATAGGCGTTTTCGGTGACGACGGTGATTTCGCGGCCGCCAAGGTCCGGCACATCCTGTGCCAGGGCAGTCAGTGGCAGCAGCGACAGCGCGAAGGCGCCAAGGGCAGTGGTCAGTTTCATGGGTCAGGCTCCCGGTTGGTTTTGCCCGAATATGACGGTGCCATGCCGCAAAGCGCAAGGCCCCGCATAGGGGGGCACCGCCGCCTGCTGTGCGCTTGTGCACCCTTGCCCGCCGATGATGCCGGATTGCGCAGCCCCGACGTCCGCGTCACCGTGCAACCCCACACCTGCCGGAGACCCCCCATGCCCCGCATGCCCACCTATTTCATCAGCCACGGCGGCGGCCCCTGGCCGTGGATGCCCGACTGGCGGGCGATGTTCCGCAACCTCGAGGCCAGCTTTGTGCAGATGGTGCGCGACCTGCCGGCACGGCCAAAGGCCATCCTGATGATCTCGGGGCATTGGGAGGATGACAGCTTTGCCGTCATGTCCAGCCCGCGCCCGCCGATGGTCTACGACTACACCGGCTTTCCCAAGGAAACCTATGATGTCACCTACCCCGCCCCCGGCGCCCCCGATCTGGCCGCCCGCGCGGCAGGGCTGATCGCCGCCGCCGGCCTGCCCGCGCGGCTGGACGACAAGCGGGGCTATGACCACGGCTGTTTCGTCCCGGCCTTCGTCATGTATCCGGACGCCGACATGCCGCTGTTCCAGATCTCGCTGCGCCACGGCTATGACCCGGCCGAGCATTTCGCGCTTGGCCGGGCGCTGGCTCCGTTGCGGGATGACGGCGTGCTGATCATCGGCTCCGGCCTGTCCTATCACAACCTGGGGCTCTTCGGCCCCGGCGCCAGAGAGCCGTCCGAGGCCTTCGATGCCTGGCTGGCCCGGACCATGGCCGCCGATCCTGCCGACCGCAGCGACCGGCTGCTGCATTGGCTCGAGGCCCCCCATGCCCGCACCTGCCACGCGCAGGAAGACCACTTCGTCCCGCTCTTCGCCGCCTTGGGAGCCGCCGAAAGCGAAGCGGCCACGATGGTCTACCACGACACGGGGCTGTTCGGCGGGGTCACCGCCTCCAGCTATCGCCTGGGCTGAACCGGCCTACAGTTGCAGATGGATATGGTCGTCGTGCCGCGCCGCGCGGCAGCCCTGGAACCGCAGCTTGCCGTCCGACAGGCCCAACCGCTTGGCCAGAGGCGGCTCGACAAAGACCTTGCCCACCCGGCTGTCGGCCAAGAGCAGCCGCACCAGCGCCGCCGTGCGCTCCGGCTCCAGCCGCAGGTCGCGCAGCAAGGGGCGGAACCACGCCATCCGCCAGCGCAGGGTCATCGCCCGGGGCGGGCAGGCGTCGGACTCGTCCACCGTCTCGAAAGCGAAAAAGCCCAGGGGAGAGGCCGTTCGCCCCGGTTGATACGCCCCCTCGGGACCCATGTAGTAGAACGCGAGATCCAGCTTCTCGCCGTCATCATGGCTCAGATGCGGGAACATCGGCAGCCAGTCCAGCGGGTAGCCGCCATCCAGCGCCAGCGTCACCGTGCCGGGAAAGTCGCGCGCCATTGCGACGGCGGTGTCGCGCGCCACATCGCGCAATTCGGGGGTGACGAAGTTGCGCATCGTCACGCAGTAGAAGGCCGATTGCATCCGCAACACCTCGCCCCCGCAGGGCAGCGGCACCCGGCCCAGCCAGGGCGCGGCCAGCTGCGCCCCGCCCAGCAAGAGCCCGTAGCCCAAAATGAACGCCGAGAGAAACCCCGCCATGCCCCGTCCGCCTTTGCCGAACGGTAGCCAAGCGCCAGCCCCCAGGCAATGCCGCCCAGCCCTGTCAGCCCTGTCAAGGCCAGGATCACCACCCCGTGCAGACCATGGCGCACCTGCCAACCCCACTTCCCTGCCCCGTCAATCCGGTCCACCCTGCCGGAAAACCGAGGGTTTCGCCATGGACACCAGCCGCCTGACCGCCACCGCCCTTGCCGCCCTGATCCGAAGCCGCGAGATCTCGGCGCTGGAGGCCACGCACGCCACCCTTGCCCGGATCGAGACCGCCAACCCGGCCATCAACGCCATCGTGCAGCGGATGGACGACGAGGCGCTGCACGCCGCCGCCGCCATCGACGCCGCGCTGAAGCGCGGTGACGACCCCGGCCCGCTGGCCGGCGTGCCCGTCACGGTGAAGGTGAACATCGACCTGAAGGGCCAAGCCACCACCAACGGCCTGCGCATCCAGAAGGACCTGATCGCGACCGAGGACAGCCCGCCCGTCGCCAACCTGCGCCGCGCCGGCGCCGTGATCGTCGGACGCACCAACACGCCGGCCTTTTCCCTGCGCTGGTTCACCCGCAATTCACTGCACGGAGCCACGCTGAACCCCGGCTTTCCCGGCCTGACGCCCGGCGGATCCTCCGGGGGTGCTGCCGCCGCGGTTGCCGCCGGCATGGGCGCGATCGGCCATGGCACCGATATCGCGGGCTCGATCCGCTACCCGGCCCATGCCTGCGGCATCCACGGGTTGCGCCCCGGCCTTGGCCGCGTCCCTGCCTTCAACGCCACCGCCGGGGACCGGCTGATCGGCGGCCAGCTGATGGCCACCTCCGGCCCGCTTGCCCGATCCGCCGCCGACCTGCGGCTGGCGTTGCAAGCCATGTCCGCGCCCGACCCGCGCGACCCATGGTGGGCACCCGCCACGCCCGCGCCCTATCCCCGCCGCGTCGCCCTGGCCGTTGCGCCCGATGGCCTGCAAACCGCGCCCGAAATCCGCGCGGCGCTGGAGGCCGCCGGCCGCACCCTGGCCGACAACGGCTGGCAGGTCGAGACGCCGCCTCTGCCGCCTTTGCGCGAAGCGATGGAATTGCAACTGACCCTGTGGATGGCTGAATTCGCCCTTGGCGGGACCAAGGCCGTGGTGCGCGAAGCCGATCCCGACGCCAGTTTCGTCCACGCGCAACTGACCGCTCTGGCCGCGCCGGCCACGCTGGAAAGCTTCATGCGCGCGCTGCAGTCGCGTGCCCGCCTCGCCAGGCTCTGGCGCATCTTCCTTGCCGATTATCCGCTGGTGCTGCTGCCGGTCTCGGCCGAGCTGCCGTTCCCCGACCACCTCGACGTGGCGTCAGAAGCCAGCTTTGCCCGCGTGATCGAGGCGCAACTGCCGCAGATCGCGCCGCCCTTCATGGGCCTGCCGGGGCTGACCGTCACCACCGGCCGCACCGCAACCCACCCGATCGGCATCCAGCTTCTCGCCGACCGCGGCCGCGAAGACATCCTCCTCGACGCCGCCGACATCCTTGCGCCCGAGATCGCAGCGCTCGGCTGACGCGGCCCGAACCCATGCACCAGGGGCTGGTCAAAGCACCCACTGCGCCAGCAGCATCAGCGCGCCCGATGCCGCCCAGCTGCCCGCATCGACGCTGCGGCTGACCGCGCCCAGCTTCTTGAAGGCATTGTTGGAATAGCCCATCACGATGAAGGCCGCGATCCCCAGCAGCAGCGGCCCGACCATCCCGCGCGCCACCATCACGCCGACAAAAACCGCATACAATACCAAGCCGACGACAAGGCTGCCAAAGGCCGCGCCCATCGGATCGCCGCGTTCATGCCGCACCCCGGCCGACGCGCTCCAGGCCGGGTAGAACCCCCTTGGCGAGTACCAATACCATCCCACCGCAAAGGACAGCACCGCCCCCAGCGCCACCGCCGCCCAATTCACTCCCTCGAACATGGCAAACCCTTTCGATTTCGCGCCCGACCGCGCCCGTTCAGGATGACACATCCGCCGCAGCGAACAAGCGTCAGTGCAAGGCCCCGCAAACCGGACAATCCGCACGCTTCTTCACCCCGATCACCCGCGTCTCGGCATAAAGCGCATCATGGATCATCAGCCGCCCGCGCAACGGCTCTCCGGCGCCGGTGATCAGCTTCACCGCCTCCATCGCCATCATCGTGCCGATGATCCCCGGAAGGGGCGAGGCCACCCCGGCCTCGGCACAGGTCGGCACCAGCCCGGGCGCCGGGCGTTCGGGAAAGACGCATTCATAGCAGGGCGCGCCATGGGCCGGGTCCCAGACCGAAAGCTGGCCCTCCCATTGCGTGATTGCCCCGGCGACCAGCGGCCGGCCCGCCGCCGCGCAGGCGCGGTTCACCAGATAGCGCGTGTCGAAATTGTCGGTCCCGTCCAGCACCAGATCATACTCCGCGACCAGTTCCGCCGCGATCCCCTGATCCAGCCGCCGGTCATAGGGCCGCACCTGGACAAAGGGGTTCAGCGCGGCAATCGCGGTGGCCGCCGAAAACACCTTCGGCATCCCGACCCGATCCTGCGCATGAATGACCTGGCGCTGAAGATTGCTGGCCTCCACCACATCGGCATCGATCACCCCGATCACGCCGACACCCGAAGCTGCCAGATACATCAGCGCCGGAGACCCCAGCCCCCCGGCCCCCACCACCAGCACCCGCGCCGCCTTCAGCCGCTTCTGCCCCGGCCCGCCGATCTCGCGCAGGATGATGTGGCGGGCATAGCGGTCCAGTTCAGCCGCCGAAAAGGTTCCGGGCGCGGCGGGGGCGACAGCAGCCTCGGGCCGGACCCGCGCCTTTACCGCCGCGAAACCCAGCATGTAGGTCATCACCAGCGCGGCCCCGACGCCAAAGACCAGCCAGGCTTCGAACGTCCCCCCCACCAGCGCCGCCAGACGCGGCACTCCGAACCACGGAAGATGCGCGGCAATCACCGCCAGCCACCACAGGCCGGCCACCCCCCAGACAATCCACCGCCGCCAGCCGCGCCACAGCCCAAGACCCCAGATCGCCGCAAAACCGAAAAGCCCGATCATCGCGCGCCACTCACCGCTGCCCGGTCGAGCCGAAGCCGCCGGTGCCCCGCGCGGTGTCGTCCAGCGCCTCGACCACCGCGAACGCAGCCTGCACCACCGGCGCCACGATCGCCTGCGCCACCCGGTCGCCATGACGGATGGTATGGGGCTCCGGGCCAAGGTTGATCAGCGGCACCCCCAGCGGACCGCGATAGTCGCTGTCGATGGTGCCAGGCGTGTTCGGCAGGGTGATGCCCTGCTTAGAGGCCAGGCCCGAGCGCGGCCGGACCTGCATCTCGAACCCCTCGGGCACCGCCACCCGGATCCCGGTCGGACAGATCGCCCGACCCATCGGCGGCAGCGTCAGGCCGGTTTCCCGCGCATCGGGCGGGAAATTGGCGCAAAGGTCTGCTCCGGCCGCGCCGGCGGTCTGGTAGTGGGCAAGGGCAGCGAGCGGTCGGCCCATTCCTCCCACATGACAAGGACGCGCACCATCAGCCCCCCGCACCCAGGAGTTTTCGAGAATTCCTGCAAAAATCTTTGACGAATCCTGTCTTCACCCCAAAGCCTCCGCGAGTCTTGCCGCCAGCCTGCGGGCCACTTCATCCTTGCCCATCCGCGGCCAGACCTCTGCGCCCGACCCGGAAATCACCGTCACCGCATTCTCTGCGCCGCCCATGATCTCCGTCGCGGGCGATACGTCATTCGCCACAATCCAGTCGCAGCCCTTGCGCGCCCGCTTGGCCGTGGCATGGGCCACCACATCCGTCGTCTCGGCGGCAAAGCCGACCACCAGCCGGGGCCGGTTCGCGCCTTCGCCACCCAGGCCAGAATGTCGGGGTTCTCGGCAAACTCCAGTGCCGGGGCCTTGCCGGAGCCATCCTTCTTCATCTTCTGCCCGGCCCGATTGGCCACCCGCCAATCCGCGACCGCCGCCGCCATCACCGCCGCGTCCGCGGGCAGGGCCGCCTGAACCGCCGCCAGCATCTCGGCCGCCGTTTCCACCCGCACCACATCCACCCCCTGCGGCGGGGGCACCGCGGCCGGGCCGGTCACGAAGGTCACCCTTGCCCCCAGATCGCGCACCGCCGCCGCCAGCGCACTGCCTTGGGCGCCCGAGGACCGATTGGCAATATAGCGCACCGGATCAATGGGTTCATGCGTCGGGCCCGAGGTCACCAGAACATGCCGCCCCGCCAGCGGTCCGCCGCCAAAAGCCGCGCCGATCGCCGCCAGAACAGCCGCCGGTTCTGCCATCCGGCCCGGCCCGTATTCGCCGCAGGCCATCTCGCCGTCATCCGGCCCGACGACCAGCACGCCATCGCCGCGCAGCACCGCCAGATTGCGCCGCGTCGCCGGATGCTGCCACATCCGCACGTTCATCGCCGGCGCCACCAGCACCCGCTTGTCGGTGGCCAGAAGCAGCGTGGAGGCCAGATCATCGGCCCTTCCCTGCGCCATCTTGGCCATCAGATCGGCCGTCGCCGGCGCCACCACCAACAGGTCCGCCGCGCGGGAAAGCTGGATATGGCCCATCTCGGCCTCATCGGTCAGATCGAACAGATCGGTATGGACCTTTGCCGCCGCCAGCGCCGCAACACTCATGGGCGTCACGAATTCCGCCCCCGCCCGCGTCAGCACCGGCACGACCGATGCGCCGGCCTTGCGCAGACCCCGGATCAGCTCCAGCGCCTTGTAGGCGGCAATTCCGCCCCCGATGATCAGAAGAACCCGCTTGCCGGCCAGCATCCCGCACCTCTTGCTTGCCCGGACGTTAGGCCCCGGAGGGGGTAAACTCAACCGCCCTCGGCAAAGGCGGCGCAGGGGTCTTCGCGCGGGACGGGGGCGGTGATGTTCACCGCATCGAAAGGCGCATCCGGCCCCGGATCGTCCTCCACCTGCCCCAGCGACCAGACCTTCAGCCCGGGCCGCGCCACGGCGATCAACGCCGGAGCCCCTTCATCGGTCCGGGCATGGCCGGTGCCGGTGATGACGACGACCGGGCCCTGGCCGGCCTCCACCGCTGCCACCGCGGCACTGGCCAGCGCCCAGTCGCGCAGGCGCTGCACGGCGACCATGCCGGGCAGCATCTCTTCGGGCAGGGCGTTGCAATGGGCGATCCTCTGCTCGGCCTCGCGCGCGGCCTGATCTTCGGCTGGCAGCGGGCCAAGTCCCCATTCCGCGACAGCCTGCGCCGCGAGTGCCGCCTCCAGCCCGCCAGCCAGCACCGGCCCGACCTCGTCTCGCGGGACTGCCGCCGCGATGTGCGGCGCATTCCCTGCGGCCAGGAAGATCGGATGATACATGGCGAAATCCGGCCAGCCCGCGGCCGCCCAGCCCAAGGCCGCGCCCATTGCCACTGCGTCAGCCCGGTCCACCCCCGCCAGACCGTCCAGCTGACCGGGCGACAGCATTTCCCAGACCACCGCTCCGGGCGCGATCAGCGCCACCAGCCGCGCCTGTTCCGCGTGATGGGCGGGGTTGTCGTGCACCTCGCTCAGGACATAGACGTCCATGCCCGGCGGCGGCACCACCTCGGCCCGCGCCGCAGCGGCAAGGCACAGGGCGAGACCCTGGGCAAGGAAAAGACCGCGGATCAGACGATTTGTCATCATGGCCGGAATGATCACCCGCAACCACCACGCCGGCAAGCTGGCCGATTGCCGCGCCATCGCTTGCGCGTCCTAGGCCGACAGCAAATGCCGGACCTCGGGCGATTGCGTCTCCAGCCGCTTGCGCAGCTTGGCATAGGCGGCGGCCTCCAGCTGGCGGATGCGTTCCTTCGACAGGCCGAGTTCCGTGCCCAGCGATTCGAGCGTGCGGCCGTCGCCGTTCAGCCGGCGCTCGACCACGATATAGCGTTCGCGCGCCGACAGACCGGCCAGCGCCGCGGCCAGCCAGCCGCGCAGGCAGTCGCGGTCATGCGCCACCTCGACCTGGGCGGCGGCATCGGCACCGGCATCCTCGATCGTGTCGATCCAGTCGCGGCCGTCTTCGCCCGCCGATTGCGGCACGTTGAGCGAGGCATCCCCACCCGACAACCGCCCGGCCATCATCTCGACATCGGCCAGCGGCACGCCCAGATCCTCGGCCACCATCCGGCGCAACTCTGACGAATTGACGGTTTCGCCCCGCGCCGCCGCCTCGCGCAGCAGTTTCGCCTCGACCCGGCGCAGGTTGAAGAACAGCGACTTCTGGCTGGAGGTCGATCCGGTGCGCACCATCGACCAGTTGCGCATGACGTGATCCTGCACCGAGGCCTTGATCCACCACACCGCATAGGTGGAAAAGCGCACGCCACGGTCGGGGTCGAACTTCTCGGCCGCCTTCATCAGGCCAAGGCTGGCCTCCTGGATCAGGTCGCCCATCGGCGCGCCATAGCGGCGGAACCGCGACGCCACGCTGATCGCCAGCCGCATGTAGGCCATCACCAGCCGGTGCAGCGCGCGCTGGTCGCCGTGGTCGCGCCAGGCGCGGGCCAGCGCCAGCTCGGTCTCGGCATCCAGAAGCTCGGCCCGCATGGCTTGGCGCGACATGCCACCGCCGCTATACCCGTCAAGTGCCATGACATCCTCCTGCGTCTTGCCGTCTTTCCCCTGATACGGACCGAAGCCTTGACCGGATCACCCGCCTCCTCATCCGCCTTGCTGCCTTCCCTGACCCTCGTCACCGGCGGCGCGCGGTCCGGCAAGTCGGGCTTTGCCGAGGCGCTGGCCCTTCGCTCCGCCCGCCCCCGGCGCTATATCGCCACCGCGCAGGCGCTCGATGCCGAGATGGCGGACCGAATCGCGCGCCACCGCGCCCAGCGCGGCCAGGACTGGCAGACCGTCGAGGCACCGCTGGATCTGTGCGGCGCGCTGGCCGGGGCGAAGGCCGAAGAGGTGGTGGTGGTCGATTGCGCGACCCTGTGGCTGAGCAATCATCTCTTGGCCGGGAATGACCTTGCCGCACAATCCGACTGTCTTCTGCATGCCCTGCCCCTTTGCGCCGCACCGGTGATCATGGTGACCAACGAAGTCGGCTGGGGCGTGGTTCCCGAAAATGCGCTGGCCCGCGCCTTTCGCGACGAGCAGGGCCGGCTGAACCAGCGCCTTGCGGGGCAGGCCGGGACCGTGATCGCCGTGCTTTGCGGCCTGCCGCTGGCGCTGAAGGGCACGCTGCCGTGACCCGGCTCTGGCTGGTCCGCCACGGGCCGACCCATGCGAAGGCCATGGTCGGCTGGACCGACCTGCCCGCCGATCTGACCGACACCGCCGCGCTGGCCCGGCTGTCGGCGCATCTGCCCGCCGATGCGCCGGTGATCTCGTCCGACCTTGCCCGCGCCGTGGCCACCGCCGATGCGCTGGCGCCGCGCCGCCGCCTGCCGCACGACCCCGCCTTGCGCGAAATCCACTTCGGCCAATGGGAAATGCGCGGCTTTGCCGAAATCGAGGCCGAGACGCCCGAGCATATCCGCGCCTTCTGGGACAGCCCCGGCGACATCGCCCCCCCGGGCGGCGAAAGCTGGAATGCACTGACCACCCGGCTCTGGCCGGCGCTGGACCGGCTCGCCCTGCATGGCCCCGACATCATCGTGGTCGCCCATTTCGGCCCGATCGTCGCCGCCCTGCAACGCGCCGAGGGCCTGTCGCCCGACGCGGCCCTTGCGCACCGGATCGACAACCTCTCCGTCACCTGCCTGAGTTTCGGCCCGCCCGCACGGGTGCATTCGGTCAATCATCTTCCGTGATGGCCAAGCGCACAAATCATCGCTTTGCCCGCGGCGCGCCGCCTCCTATTGCTGGCGCGCAAAGGAGAAACCCATGACATATGATCTCGTGATCGGCGACCGCGCCTATTCCAGCTGGTCCCTGCGCGGCTGGCTTCTGTTCGACGCCTTCGGGCTGCCGGTGAAAACCCGGCTCGTCCGGCTTTACACCGACGAACTGGCCACCGCCTTGCGCGAATACGTCCCCGCCCGCACCGTGCCCACGATGCGCACCCCCGATGGCAGCGTGGTCACCGAGACCATCGCCATCGCCGAGGAGCTGGCCACCCGCCACCCCGAGGCCGGGATCTGGCCCGCCAACCCGCACGCCCGCGCCACCGCCCGCGTTCTGGCCGCCGAGATGCACGCCGGTTTCACCGCCCTGCGCAGCCATTGCCCGATGAACCTGCGCGTCAGCTACACCGGCTGCGCCCCAACGCCCGCAGTGCTGGCCGACCTTGCAAGGCTGGAAACCCTATGGTCCTGGGCGCGGCAGACCACCGGGTCGCAAACCCAATGGCTCTGCGGCGCCTATTCCGCTGCCGATGCCTTCTTCGCCCCCGTCGCGGCCCGCATCGCCACCTACAACCTGCCCCTCGGGGCCGAGGCGATGGCTTATGTCACCGCCCACCTCGCCCACCCGTCCTTCCTGAAATGGCGCGCGATGGGCCTGACCGACGGCCCCGACCAACCCGTCTACCGCCGCGACTACGCCTTGCGCGACTGGCCCGGCCCCGCGTGACCGCTTACGGTTTCTTAACCATTTCCCGGCTACCCCGTTAACCAAGGTTTACGGAGCTGGGATACATGGTCGCGCGCGCCTATACGGTGGCCTTTGAAGGCGTCGAGGCCCGGATGGTCGAAGTGCAATGCTCGCTTTCCGCCGGAACCTCGGCCTTCAACCTGGTCGGATTGCCCGACAAGGCGGTGTCGGAAGCCCGCGAACGGGTGCGCGCGGCGCTGAACGCAATGTCCATCGCGCTGCCGTCGCGGCGGATCACGGTGAACCTGTCGCCCGCCGACCTGCCGAAAGAAGGCTCGCATTTCGACCTGCCGATCGCGCTGGCGCTTCTGGCGGAACTGGAAATCATCCCAAGGGACGAGGTCGAACACACCGTCGCCATGGGGGAATTGTCGCTGGACGGCCGGCTGATGCCGGTGGTCGGCGCGCTGCCTGCCGCCATGGCTGCGGCGGAAGAAGACCGCGCGCTTCTGTGCCCGCGCGCCTGCGGGGCCGAGGCCGCCTGGGTCGGCGCCACCGAAGTACTGGCCGCCGGATCGCTGGCCGAGGTGGTGCGCCACTACACCGGCCAGGCCCCGCTGCCGCCGGCCGAGGCGGGCGAGGTCGTGCCCGGCCCCGCGGGCCGCGACCTGCGCGACGTCAAGGGCCAGGAACGCGCCAAGCGCGCGCTGGAGATCGCCGCCGCCGGGCGGCATCACCTGATGATGGTCGGCACGCCGGGCTCGGGCAAATCCATGCTGGCCGCCCGCCTGCCCGGCATCCTGCCGCCCCTGTCGGCGGCCGAGGCGCTGGAAACCTCGATGATCCACTCGCTGGCCGGGCTTTTGTCCGAAGGCGGCATCTCGCGCGCAAGGCCGTTCCGCGAGCCGCATCACACGGCGTCGATGGCCGCCATCGTCGGTGGCGGCAAGGGCGCCAAACCGGGGGAAATCTCGCTTGCCCACAACGGCGTGCTGTTCATGGACGAATTCCCCGAATTCCCCCGCGCCGTCCTTGAAACCCTGCGCCAGCCGATCGAGGCGGGCGAAGTCATGGTGGCCCGCGCCAATGCCCATATCCGCTATCCCTGCCGGTTCCTGCTGATCGCCGCCGCCAACCCCTGCCGCTGCGGCTATCTGACCGACCCCGCCCGCGCCTGCGGCAAGGCGCCCCTCTGCGGCGAAGACTACCTGGGCCGCATCTCCGGCCCGCTGATGGACCGCTTCGATCTGCGGGTAGAGGTGCCCCCGGTGGCCTTCACCGACCTCGACCTGCCGTCGTCGGGCGAAAGCTCGGCCACCGTCGCGGCCCGAGTGGCCAAGGCCCGCGCGGTTCAGGACACGCGCTTTCGCGACCAGCCGCAGATGCGGGTGAACGCCGACATGGAAGGCGCGGTGCTGGACGAGGCCGCCACCCCCGATGCCGAGGGCAAGGCGCTGCTGCTCCGCGTCGCCGAACGCATGGGCCTGTCGGCGCGCGGCTATCACCGGGTGTTGCGGGTGGCCCGCACGATTGCCGACCTCGACGGGTCCGACACCGTCCGCCAGCCCCACGTCGCCGAAGCCATCGGCTATCGGCTGACCGTCAAGACCAACTGAGCCGCCAAACAGTCCCGCACGAAGCCCGCGATCCGCCGGATTTCCGCCCGCGACTCCGGCACCCAGGGCGCAAGGAAGGCCAGCACATGCGGCGCGCCGGGCAGGCAAACCAGATCCAGCCGCCCCCCGAGGTCGCGCCAGCGCGCTGCCAGGCGCCGCGAATCGTCCAGCAGCAGTTCGGTCGTGCCCACCGTGACCAGGGCCGGGCACGCCGCCCGAAACGGCGCGAACAGCGGCGAGGCGACCGGGCCATCCACCGGCTCTGCCCCGCGCACCAGCTCTACCGCCTCGACGATGCGCACCAGTGGAATCAACGGATCACTGCCGGCATTGTCGCGAATCGAAGCCCCCGACAGCGTCATGTCCAGCCAGGGTGACAGCAGCACCAGGCCCGCCACGCGCCGCCCCTCCGCCTCCAGCCGCGCCAGCAGCGCCAGCGCCAGCCCGCCGCCCGAGCTGTCGCCGCCCAGCACCACCCGGTCCGGCCGGACGCCAGAGGCACAAAGCGCGTCGAAGGCCGCAACGGCATCTTCCAGCGCCGCCGGCAGCGGGTGTTCCGGCGCCCGCCGGAACTCCGGCACGACAACCGCACAGTCGCAGGCCAGCGCCAGCCGCCCCAGCATCCCGCGGTGGGTGAAGGCACTGCCCGAAAAATGCGCCCCGCCATGCAGCCAGAACAGGATCGGCCCGGCGGCGTCTTCGCCAGCCCGCGTGAACCACACCGCATCGCGCGGACCCAGGCGCGCGCGCCGGACCGTCACGCCGAACGGAAGCGGAAACAGCACCGAGGCCAGCACGAGGCTTGCGCGCAACACAAGAACCGAGCGGACGACGCCGAAGAACGGCTTCACCGTCCCCCGCATCACGCCGCGGATCAGGCCAAGGGCAAGACTCATCCAGCCCGCTTCGCCTCGATCACCTCCCAGATTCGCGCGGCCGTGTTCGTGCCGTCGAACCGTTCCAGCTCCTGAATGCCGGTGGGAGAGGTCACGTTGATCTCGGTCAGCCAGTCGCCGATCACGTCGATGCCGACGAAGACCTGCCCCTTTTCGCGCAGCACCGGGCCGATGGCGGCGCAGATCTCAGATCGCGGTCGGTCAGCCCGATCTTTTCCGGCCGTCCGCCGACATGCATGTTGGACCGCGTCTCGCCCGCCTGCGGCACCCGGTTGATCGCGCCCACCGGTTCTCCGTCGACCAGGATGATCCGCTTGTCGCCCTTGGCCACGTCGGGCAGGAACTTCTGCACGATCATCGGCTCGCGGCTCATGCTGGTGAAAAGCTCGTGCAGCGACGACAGGTTGCGGTCGTTCGGGTCCAGCCGGAACACGCCCGCGCCGCCGTTGCCGTACAGGGGCTTCAGGATGATGTCGCCGTGGCGCGCCTTGAAGGCCCGTATGGTCTGCAGATCGCGTGCGATGGCCGTCGGAGGCGTCAGGTCTTCAAACCGCAGCACCAGCAGCTTTTCAGGAAAATTGCGCACCCAGAACGGATCGTTCACGACCAGCGTGTTCGGGTGGATCATGTCCAGCAGATGCGTGCTGGTGATGTAGCCCATGTCGAAGGGCGGATCCTGGCGCAGCCAGACCACGTCGAATCCGGCCAGATCGACTTCGATCTCGTCGCCATAGCTGACATGATTGCCGACCTCCTGCCGCAGTTCGATCGGCCAGCCGCGGGCCATCACCCGGCCCTCGACGAAGGCAAGCCGGTCGGGCGTGTAGAAGAACAGCGAATGTCCGCGCGCCTGCGCCTCCAGCGCGATGCGGAAGGTCGAATCGGCATTGATGTTGACGGCCCCGATCGGGTCCATCTGCAGGGCAACCTTCAGGGGCATCGCGTTCTCCATCACCGGGCAGCCCCTTGATGGCGCAAGGCCGCACGGGATGCAAACCGGTCAGTCGAGGAAGACGCCTTCGATCACCTCGATCTCGCCCAGCCCGTTCACCAGCGCCAGATCCAGCCGCATGTTGCGGATACCGTCGCCCGCCATGTCCAGCATGCAGCGTTCCGTCGCCAGCGATACCCGACGCAACTGGGCCGAAGTCGCATGTTCCCCAGGGCCAGCGCATGGGTGTCGCTTTGCTTCACCTCGACGGCGGCCAGTTCGCCGCCAAGCCGCAACAGCAGATCGATTTCACCTTCGGGGCAGCGCTTGCGGCTGGCCACCAGATCATAGCCCGCATCCAGATAGCGCCGGCAGACCGCCTCTTCGGCCGCCATGCCCGCAAGATGCGACCGCCGCCCGCGCGACTGCCGCGCGCTGACAAAGCCGCTGTCCGGAACGAAATCGGATGGCATGGCCGGCCCCTTTTCTTCCGGGGGCAGTTTATCACGCCGCCCCTATCGTTCCGACAGTTTAAGCGCCAATTGGTAAACGTCTCGTTTCGCCGCCCCGGTCGCCTTCGCGACCTCGGCCGCCGCGTCCTTGACGCTGAGGGTTTCAAGCGCGGCCCGCAGGGCGTCTTCCAGGCTCGCGGCATCTGCGACCCGCTCTTCGCCACGGTCGATCACCAGCACGATTTCACCCTTCGGTTCGGCCTCGGCAAAGCGCGTGGCCAGTTCGGCCAGGTTGCCGCGCGCCACTTCCTCGAACCGCTTGGTCAGTTCGCGGCAGAGCGCAGCCTGGCGCCCCTCGCCCAGTGCCGCGGCCAGTTCCGCCAGCAGCCGCCCGACCCGCCGGGGCGATTCGTACAGGATCAGCGTCGCGCGGAGCGGGGCGAGTTCGGCCAGGAAGCGTGCCCGCTCACCTGCCGCCGCCGGCGGAAAGCCCGCGAACAGGAACCGGTCCGACGGCAGCCCCGACACCGCCAGCGCCGCCAGCATGGCGGAGGCCCCCGGCACCGCCACCACCGGCAGCCCCTCGGCCACCGCCGCCCGCACCAGCCCGAAGCCGGGGTCCGAGACCAGCGGCGTGCCCGCCTCGGGCGCATAGGCCACGGATTTCCCCGCCCGCAGCGCGCCCAGAAGCCGCGGCAACGCCACCGCCTCGTTATGGTCGTGATAGGCCACCAGCGGCCTGCCGTTCAACGCAATGCCATGGATTTCAAGCAGATGCCGCAGGGACCGCGTATCCTCGGCCGCCAGCACATCCGCGCCTGCAAGCACGTCCAGCGCCCGGAGCGTGATGTCGCGCGCCGCCCCGATCGGCACTGCCACCAGATGCAGCCCCGGCGGGATGTCGCCACCGCCCGTGCGGCGCTGCGCCGAGCCGTTCACCCTGCCAATCCGGACAAGTTTACTTCGCGCGTGGAAACAATTAACCTGCCCAAAGTTGCCGCGCCTTTTCAATAACGGGGAAGTTTCCATGTTGTCCGCAATCCGCCGGGCCCGCAAGTCCTTGGCCCAGCTTGTTCTCGTCATCCCCGCCCTTCTGCTGGCGGCCTGTGTGCCCGCCGGCGGCCCCGCCGCGGGCAAGGGTCCGAGAGTCGATGCCTCTTCCCCGGTCGTGGTGGCGCTTCTGGTGCCCGGAGGATCCGGGCAGGCCAGCGACGCCATTCTTGCGAAAAGCCTTGAGAACGCGGCCCGGCTGGCCATGGCCGACCTTTCCGGCGTGACCATCGACCTGCGCGTCTACCAGACCGGCGGCAGCCCCGGACAGGCCCAGTCGATGGCGGTGAAGGCGATGGACGAAGGCGCCAGCATCATCCTTGGCCCGGTCTTCGCGCAAGAAGCCAATGCGGGAGGTGTCGCCGCCGCCGGGCGCGGCATCTCGGTTCTGGCATTTTCCAACAACACCGACATCGCCGGTGGCAATGTCTTTGTCCTTGGCCCGACCTTCGACAACACCGCCCGCCGCCTGGCCAGCTATGCCGTGCGCGGCGGCAAGAACCGCATCATGATCGTGCATGACCGCAACACCGCCGGAGAGCTGGGAAAATCCGCCATCCAGAAGGGCGTTGCGGCCTCGGGCGGCACGGTCGTCGCCGTATCCTCTTATGAATTCTCGCAAAACGGTGTCACCGGGGCGACCCCCGGCATCGTCAAGACCGCCCGCGAGACCGGCGCCACTGCGCTGTTCCTGACCGCCGACACGGCGGGTGCCCTGCCGCTTCTGTCGCAATCGCTGGTCGACAGCGGCATCGACAAGACGACCACCCGGTTCCTGGGCCTGACCCGCTGGGACATTCCCTCTGCCACCCTGTCGCTGCCCGGCGTGCAGGGCGGCTGGTTCGCGCTGCCCGACCCCACGCTCTACGCCCAGTTCCAAGGCCGCTACCAGGCCGCCTATGGCGAGGCGCCGCACCCGATTGCCGGGCTGGCCTATGACGGCATCGCCGCCATCGGTGCGCTGGCGCGTTCGGGCAAGGACCTGGGACCGCGCGGGCTGACCCAGGGCGCGGGCTTCGTCGGTGTTACCGGCATCTTCCGTCTGCGCGCCGACGGCACCAACGAGCGCGGCCTTGCCATCGCCGAAATCCGCAACAACCAGGTCGTCGTGATTGACCCCGCCCCACGCAGCTTCGCCGGCGCCGGATTCTGATCCGGACCGCACCGCCACTGATCCAGAGCTGACCGAAGGGGGCCTTGCCGGGCAGTCCCTGCTGCTGCCTGCGGTCGAGATCATCGACCCGCCCGCGCTGTTGGCGGCGATCCTGGCCGATCTGGCGACGTCCGACGACCCCAAGGCCGCCCGCGCCATCGCCGTGCGCCATCTGGCCGCCGCGAAAGCCGGCGCCAGTGCGGCGCTGGAGGCCGCCTTTGCCGCCAGTCCGCGCGACGCCCGGCCGCTGATCACTGCGCTGGCGCATATGACCGACGGGCTGGTGACCACCGCGCTTGGCGTGGCGCAGGCGCTGCACCCGCTGCCCAACCCGACCGAGGCCGAACGCATCGCCGTCCTGGCCGTCGGCGGCTATGGCCGCGCCGAAATGGCGCCGCAATCGGATGTGGACCTGTTGTTCCTGACGCCGTGGAAGATCACCCTGGGCGGAAAGCATGATCGAGACCATGCTTTACCTGCTGTGGGACCTGAAACTGAAGGTCGGCCATTCCGTCCGCACGGTCGCCGATTGCATCCGCCTGGGGCGCGAGGACATCACCATCCGGACCGCCCTCTTGGAGCACCGCTTCATCGCCGGGTTCCAGCCTCTGGCCGCAGAGCTGGCAGACCGGCTCTGGGGCGAACTGTTCCGCAACACCGGGCCGGAATTCATCGAGGCCAAGCTGGCCGAACGGGCCGAGCGGCACAAGCGGCAGGGTGGCCAGCGCTATGTCCTTGAACCCAACTTCAAGGAAGGCAAGGGCGGCCTGCGCGACCTGCAGACCCTGTACTGGATCGGCAAGTACCTGCACCGCGTCCCCGCCGCCCGCGAACTGGTGGCCATGGGCCTGTTCCGCCCCGAGGAATACGACACCTTCCGCACCGCCGAAGACTTCCTCTGGGCCGTGCGCTGCCACCTGCACTACAGCGCGAAACGCCCCAACGACACGCTGACCTTCGACATGCAGGTCGAGGTCGCCGCCCGCATGGGCTATCGCGACACCGGCGGCCGCCGCGCGGTCGAGGTCTTCATGCAGGACTACTTCCGCCACGCCACCCGCGTCGGCGAACTCACCCGCGTCTTCCTGACCCAACTGGAGGCCCGCCACGCCAAACGCGAAGCCAGCCTGTTCGGCATCTTCAAGCTGACCAAGCGGGTCAAGAAGGGCTTCAAGCTGGTCGGCGGCCGGATCGACGTCGCCGACCCGGCCAGCTTCCTTTCCGACAAGCTGAACCTTCTGCGGGTGTTCGAGGAAGGCCTGCGCACCGGCTATCTGATCCACCCCAACGTCATGCGCATCGTCACCGCCAACCTCGACCTGATCGACGACGACATGCGCGCCGACCCCGAGGCGATCCGCATCTTCCTTGACCTGATGCTGAAACACGGCAACCCCGAACGCGCCCTGCGCCGGATGAACGAACTGGGCGTCCTGGCCGCCTTCATCCCGGAATTCGAACCCATCGTCGCGATGATGCAGTTCAACGTCTACCACCACTACACGGTCGACGAGCACATCATCCAGACCATCCGCTGCCTGGCCCAGATCGAGCGTGGAGAGTTGATCGACGACCTGCCCCTTTCCTCCTCGATCCTGAAGGGCGGCATCAACCGCAAGGTGCTGTATGTCGCGCTGCTGCTGCACGACATCGGCAAGGGCCGCCCCGAGGATCATTCGATCCTCGGCGCCCAGATCGCGCGCCGCGTGGCGCCCCGGCTTGGCCTGACCGAAGACGAAAGCGACACGGTCGAATGGCTGGTCCGCTATCACCTTCTGATGTCCGATATGGCGCAGAAACGCGACATCGGCGACCCGCGCACCGTGCGCGACTTTGCCAAGGCGGTGAAGACCCGCAAGCGGCTGGACCTCCTGACCGTCCTCACCGTCTGCGACATCCGCGGCGTCGGCCCCGGCACCTGGAACAACTGGAAGGCTGTGCTGCTGCGCCAGCTTTACGCGCAAACCGCCGATGCGCTGGAAGGCGGGCTGGAATCCGTCAACCGCGAAACCCGCGAGGCCGATGCCAAGCGCCGTCTGCGCGAACGCCTTGCCGCATGGGATGCAAAAGACCTGCGCACCGAGGTCGCCCGACACTACCAACCCTATTGGCAGGGCCTTTCCACCGATACGCAAGTGATCTTCGCCACCCTCCTGCGCGGCCTTGGCGATGACGAGATCCGCATCGACCTGCACCCCGATGTCGACCGCGACGCCACCCGCGCCTGTTTCGCGCTGGCCGATCACCCCGGCATCTTTTCGCGCCTTGCCGGCGCCCTGGCCCTGGTCGGCGCCAATGTCGTGGACGCACGCACCTATACCTCGAAAGACGGCTACGCCACGCCGGTGTTCTGGATCCAGGACATCGAGGGCCACCCCTACGAGGCCGACCGCCTGCCCCGCCTGCGCCAGATGATCGACCGCACGCTGAAAGGCGAAGTCATCGCCCGCGATGCGCTGAAGGACCGCGACCGGGTGAAGAAACGCGACCGCGAGTTCCGCTTTCCCACCCATATCACAATCGACAACGAGGGATCGGACATCTACACGATCATCGAGGTCGACACCCGCGACCGCCCCGGCCTGCTCTATGACCTGACGCGGACGCTGGCCGGCAACAACATCTCCATTGTCTCGGCAGTGATTGCGACCTATGGGGCGCAGGTGGTGGATACCTTTATGTGAAAGACATGTTCGGCCTGAAGCTGCACCAGAAGCACAAGCAGGAAGCGCTGGAGAAAAAGCTGCGCCAGGCCATCGCCGAAGGCGCGGAGCGCGCGCGGCAATGACGCCCCCGCTGCCCCGCCCGGCATCCCCATCGGCCCTCAAATGCCGCCATGAAACCCCAGGCCCCGGACCGAAAGCCCCATGAAACCCATCCGCCTTGTCTCGGGCTTCGTGACCGTCGGCTTCTGGACGCTGATGAGCCGCTTCGTCGGCCTCGTGCGCGATGTGCTGCTGGCCAAGTATCTGGGCGACGGCCCGGTGGCGCAGGCCTTCGTGGTGGCGCAATCGCTGCCCAACATGTTTCGCCGCTTCTTCGCCGAAGGGGCCTTCAACATGGCCTTCGTGCCGATGTTCGCCAAGAAGGCCGAGGCCGGCGAGGATGCCGAAGGCTTTGCCCGTGATGCCTATTGGGGCATGGCGGCACTGCTGGTAGTATTTTCGGTGCTGGCGATCCTGGGGATGCCGGCGCTGGTCTTGATGATGGCCTCGGGCTTTGTCGGCGACGAGCGTTTCGACATCGCCGTCACGCTGGGGCGCATCGCATTTCCCTATATCCTCTTCATCTCTCTGACCGCCCTGTTGTCGGGGATGCTGAACGCGATGGGGCGGTTTCTGGCCACCTCGGCGGTGACGATGCTGCTGTCGGCGACGCTGATCGGGGGCATGATCCTGGCCAACCGGATGGGCTGGGACATGGGCCGGACGCTGGCCTGGAGCGTCAGCCTGTCGGGCCTGTTGCAACTGGCCGTCACCTGGATCGCCGTGCGGCGGCTGGGGTTCCGCCTGCCGTTCCGGATGCCGGTGCTGACGCCGGAACTGAAGCGGCTGGCGATCATCGCCGCCCCCGCCGTGCTGGCCGGCGGTGTGGTGCAGATCAACCTGATCGTCGGGCGCCAGGTCGCATCATTGACCGAAGGCGCGATGGTCTGGCTGTACAACGCCGACCGGCTTTACCAACTGCCGCTGGGCGTTGTCGGCATCGCCATCGGCATCGTGCTCTTGCCCGACCTGTCGCGCCGCCTGCGGGCAGGCGATGGGGTGGGCGCGCGCGCCTCGTTCAACCGCGGCACCGAGTTTGCCATCCTGCTGACCCTGCCCGCCGCCGTGGCGCTGGTGGTGATCGCCTGGCCGATCATCTCGGTCCTGCTGCAGCGCGGCGAATACGGCCCCGAGGCGACTTTGAATACCGCCCATGCGCTGGCCGCCTATGGCGTCGGCCTGCCCGCCTTCGTGCTGCAAAAGGTGCTGCAGCCGCTTTACTATGCCCGCGAGGACACTCGCAGCCCGTTCCGTTTCGCGGTCTGGTCGATGGTGGTCAATGCGGTGCTGGCCGTGGGCCTGATGCCGGCGATCGGCTTTCTGGCCGCCGCCATCGCCACCTCGACTTCGGCCTGGGTGATGGTCTGGCAGCTTTGGCGCGGCAGCCGGGCGATGGGTGATGCCGCCAGCTTCGACGACCGCTTCCGCCGCCGCCTGCCACGGATCATCGCCGCCTCGGCCGTGATGGGCGTGGTGCTCTGGGGTCTGGCCTGGGCGCTTTCCGGCGCGCTGGTCACGCCGGGGGTGCGGACATTGGCGCTGCTGGGCCTGGTGCTGGCCGGGATCGCGGTCTACTTCGGCACCGCCATGGGTATCGGCGCGATGAGCCTGCCGGAGTTGAAAGCCGCCCTGCGTCGCGGCCCGCGCAAAGGCTGACCCCACGCCGACCCAAATTCCTTCGAAGGAATTTGCAATTTTCTTCGAAGAAAATTGGGACCCGGCTCTACCGCCTGCGCAGCCGTGCCACCACCCGGCCCCAGCCGCCCGGCGCGACCAGAAACGACAGCACGAAGCCCGTCGCAAAACCGGCCAGCTCGGCCACCCAGTAGTAGCCGCCGCCGAACAGCATGCCGAAGACGAACTGCACCCCCATCAGCATGCCGATCAGCGCGAAGGCCCGCACCTGGCTGCCCCCGGTCGCCACCTGCCGCACCCAGATCAGGAAGGTGAAGGCCCCGATCAGCCCGTAGACCGCCGGATAGCCGCCGATCAGCGGCATCCCGTTGCCCGGCACCAGAACCGTATAGACCACCGCCCCCACCGCCGCCGCCACCACGAAGACCAGCGCCACCGCCCACCAGCGGAACACCTCTCCTACCATCTTGCCCAGCGCCAGCAGCAGCACCACCACGAACAGCGCCGCCGTCAGGTTGCCCTGCACCAGCACATAGCTGACCAGCCGCCAGACCGCGTCCGGTGTCCAGGCTCCGGTCGTCCAGGCATGGCGCAACAGGTCCGGCGAAAAGGCGAAATACTCCATCGCCTGCAGCCGCCAGCCGATCGCCGCCTGCCCGCCGACCAGCCCGCGCTCGGCCAGTTGCAACACCGCCTCCATGGCGATCAGCGGCAGCGCCAGCACCCAGACGATCCAGGGCAGGGGGTTCAGTGGCGGGGCGTTCAAGTCGCGGTTCATCCTGCTCTCCCAAGGGGGCGGTCTTGCGGGCCGTTGACGCCCCTTGCCCCATCGTCTACGCGGATCACGCCGATATTTCCAGACGGAGCCCGCCATGGCCACCACCTTTGCCCCGCGCATCTTTTCAGGCATCCAGCCTTCGGGCGGCATCACTCTGGGCAATTACCTTGGTGCCCTGAAGCGGTTCGTCGAAAAGCAGGACGAGGGCATCGAGACGATCTATTGCATGGTCGACATGCATGCGATCACCGTCTGGCAAGACCCCGAGACGCTGCGCCACCAGACCCGCGAAGGGGCTGCCGCCTTCATCGCTGCAGGCATCGACCCGGCGCGCTCGATCCTGTTCAACCAATCCCAGGTTGCGGCCCATGCGCAACTGGCGTGGATCTTCAATTGCGTGGCGCGCATGGGCTGGATGAGCCGGATGACGCAATGGAAGGACAAGACCGCCGGCAAGAATGCCGAAGCGGCGTCTTTGGGCCTCTTCGCCTACCCGGCGCTGATGGCTGCCGACATCATGGCCTATCACGCCACCATGGTGCCGGTCGGCGAAGACCAGAAACAGCATCTGGAGCTGACCCGCGACATCGCGATCAAGTTCAACAACGACTATGGGGTGGAGTATTTCCCGGTGGTCGAGCCCTTGATCGAAGGCGTCGCCACCCGTGTGATGAGCCTTCGTGACGGCACCAAAAAAATGTCGAAATCCGACCCTTCGGACCAAAGCCGGATCAACCTGACCGATGATGCCGATACCATCGCCGGCAAGATCCGCAAGGCCAAGACCGACGCCGCCCCCCTGCCCGATACAGCCGGGGCGCTGCGCGACCGCCCCGAGGCCCGCAACCTGGTCAGCATCTACGCAGCCCTTGCCGGCCATACCGTCGACCAGGTGATCGCCGATTTCGCCGGGGCGCAGTTCGGCAGCTTCAAGCCGGCGCTGGCCGATCTGGCGGTGGCCAAGCTATCGCCGATCACCACAGAGATGAACCGCCTGATGAAGGACCCCGCCGAGATCGACCGCATCCTCGGCCATGGTGCGGACCGCGCCGAGGCCATATCGCGGCCCATCGTCGACCGCGTCTATGACATCACCGGCATGATCCGTTCGCGTCGGGGCTGAAGCATGCGGCGGATCCTCCGCCGCATTGCCCGGCTTGGACTCTTGGCCATGCTGGTCATCTCGCTGGTGGCATTCGGCTGGGCCGCCCTGCGCATCGCCCATGATCCGCTTCTGCGGCCCCTGATCGAAAGAACGGCCAACGGATTCGCCGCCGCGCTTGACCGCGAGATGGCCCGCGAGGCCACACCCGATGCCGTTGCCACGCGAATGACCGCCCTGCTGTTCGCGGTTCCGCGCAACTGGATCGCCATTCAGGCGGTGGAAGAAGAAGCCGCCGCCCGCAAGATTGCCCTTCCGGCCGCGCTGATCACCGCAAGACAGACCGCCTGGGACGAGGATTCCGGCATGCTGACCGTGGCAAGCGCCTGCCTGTCCTGCACCGTCGACGCCGCAAACTGCTCGCTTTCCGAAGCGATGATCTGCAACGTCCCGGTGGCGCTGACCCCGATCGGTGACATCATCGGCGTCAGCAAGGCGGGGATCGCCGCCGTCACCGGCAACGAAGTGGACAAGCTGGATTTCGCGCTGTCGGCCATCGGTCTGGGCGCCACGGTGGCAACGGTCGCCACCGGCGGCACCTCCTACACGGTGAAGGCCGGGGCATCGCTCCTGAAACTGGCCCGGAAGATGAGCCTCCTGCCCCCGCGCCTTGTCGATCTGCTGGTCGAAACCGCCCGGCGCGGCATCCGCTGGGACGAAGCGGCGCAATGGGGCAGCCTGACCGATCCGGCCCGCCTGATCGTGCCCGAGGTGGTGGCCCCGGTGGCCGCCATCGCCGCCGATCTTGGCCGGACCAACGATCTGCTTGGCGGCACCCGCAGCCTGCATCTTCTGCGCTATATCGAGGGGCCAGACGACGCCCGCCGCGTCGCCGACGCCGCCGAAAGCCTGGGGCCGCGCGTCCTGGGCACGATCGAGATCCTTGGCAAATCGCGCTTCATGCGCGCCGCCCTGCGCTGGTCGGACGAAGCGGCCGCGCTGATCGCAGGGCTTCTTGGCACGCTTTTCGCGCTGGCCGCGGCCCTTGCCTCGGCCCTTCAGAGCCTGGTCCTGCGGGCCCTGCGCCGTGGCCTGCGCCGCGCGGCAACCTGATCGGGCTACCGCCTTGTGTTCCCGGCTTTCCCGCGACCTGTCCATTCCTGGCCCCGCGGCCCGGCCAAATCCTTGACTCCACAGGAGTCATTTCTGCCCCACCCGGCTTTTCCACAGAAGATTTCGCAAGAATTCACTTTACAGGGTTCCCCTTTGCGACCACCATATCTAGTAAGGACAACGTCGGGCAAACGCTGACCCTTGCCAGACACCCAGCTTCTTGTGGGTCTTGGCCCGCAGGAAGCCTCATGATGAGGCCGGGCAATGTCGCTTTCCGAAGAGTTCCTGCTGAACGAGGACCTGCATCCGATCGACATCGTCGAGACGCTGGCGAACCGCCACGACTGGGAATTCGACCGCGTCACCGACGACCAGATCGCCATGGCCGTCGAAGGCCAGTGGCGCACCTATTCGCTGACCCTGGCCTGGTCGCCGCAGGACGAAACCCTGCGCCTGATCTGCACCTTCGAGATGGAGCCGCCCGAGGACAAGCTGCCCGCACTTTACGAAATCCTCAACCGTTGCAACGACATGGTCTGGACCGGGGCCTTCACCTGGTGGGGTGAGCAGAAGCTGATGGTCTGGCGCTACGGCCTGTGTCTGGCCGGTGGGCAGATCGTGGGGTCCGAGCAGATCGACCGGCTGATCGCGGCTGCGGTGATGGCGGCGGAGCGGTTCTACCCGGCCTTCCAGCTGAGCCTCTGGGGCGACAAGTCCCCGGCCGAGGCGATGAAGGTTGCCATTGCCGAAGCCTACGGGCGGGCCTAACCTTGCCCCCCGCAAAGGGGGGCCATCATGTCCTTGGAAATCGTTGCCCGTGATGGGCTTGTGCTGCTGGGGTGTGGCAAGATGGGGTCGGCCCTGCTGGCCGGCTGGCTGAAGGCCGGGATCGCGCCGGGTGCCTTCTGGGTGATCGAACCCAACCCGACCGACTGGCTGAAAGCCGCCGGCGTCCATCTGAACCGGGGCGTGCCCGCAAGACCTGCCGTCGCACTTCTGGCGGTGAAGCCGCAGATGATGGGCACGGCGCTGCCCGCGCTGCAGGCCCTGGGGAACGGCTCGACGCTGTTCGTGTCGATTGCGGCCGGGACGACGATCGCGACCTTCGAGGACGTCCTGGGGGCGCAAACGCCGATCGTGCGCACCATGCCCAACACGCCGGCGATGGTGGGGCGTGGCATCACCGCGATCTGCGGCAACGCCCATGCGACGGCGGCGCATCTGGCCCTGGCGCGCGACCTGATGGCCGCCGTGGGCCAGGTCGTGGAACTGGCCGGAGAGCATCAGATCGACGCGGTGACGGCGGTGTCCGGGTCGGGTCCGGCCTATGTCTTTCACCTGATCGAGACCCTGGCCGCGGCAGGCGCCGCCGAAGGCCTGCCCCCTGATGTTGCGATGCAGCTGGCGCGCGCCACTGTATGTGGCGCCGGTGAACTGGCCTTCCGGTCCCCGGACAGTGCCGAGCAATTGCGGGTGAACGTGACCTCACCGGGTGGGACCACGGCGGCGGCCCTGGCCGTGCTGATGGACCCGGAGGCAGGTTTTCCGGCGCTTTTGCGGCGTGCGGTCAAGGCGGCGACGGACCGCGGGCGGGAGCTGGGCAAGTGATTTCCTACGACGATTTCCAGATGGTCGACATCCGCGTCGGCCGCATCGTGAAGGCCGAACCCTTCCCCGAGGCGCGCAAGCCCGCCTTCAGGCTGTGGGTCGATTTCGGCGAACTGGGGGTGAAGCGGTCCTCGGCGCAGATCACGAAACACTATACGGTTGAAGGGCTTGTGGGGCGGCAGGTGTTGGCGGTGGTGAACTTTCCGCCGCGCCAGATCGGCCCGGTGATAAGCGAGGTTCTGGTTCTGGGTGTTCCGGATGCCGATGGCGAGGTGGTGCTTCTGGGACCCGGCCATGAGGTGCCCTTGGGCGGGAGGATGTTCTGATGCGTCTGTTGCTGACGCGCCGCCTGCCCGACCGCGTGGTCGAGGCCGCGGCGGACCGTTTCGAGGTGGTGCTGCGTGACCGGGTGGAGCCATTGACGCCGGGCGAACTGCGCGCGGCCTTGCGCGACTTCGACCTGGTGCTGCCCACCCTGGGCGACCGATTCCTGGCCGATGTCTTTGCCGACGTCCCCGCCCCCCGCGCCCGGATGCTGGCGAATTTCGGTGTGGGTTACAATCACATAGACGTTGCGGCGGCAAAGGCGGCGGGGGTCGTGGTGACGAATACTCCGGGTGCGGTTACGGACGCAACGGCCGATATCGCGCTGGCGCTGATCCTCATGACGGCAAGGCGGTTGGGGGAAGGCGAGCGGGTGCTGCGGGCCGGGAAGTGGGGCGGCTGGGGTCCGGTGCAGATGCTGGGCACCCATGTCACCGGAAAAACCGTGGGAATCCTTGGATTTGGCCGGATCGGCCAGGCGATTGCGCGGCGCTGCCACTTCGGTTTCGGGATGCAGGTGCTGTTCCACAACCGCTCTGCCGTGACCCCGGATTTCCCGGCGCGTCAGGTCGATATGGCAACGGCGATGGCGGCGGATTTCGTGGTGGTGGCGGTGCCCGGCGGCCCGGCCACGCACCATCTGATCGACGCCAAGGCATTGGAGAATATGACGAAATCCGGCATACTCGTCAACATCAGCCGCGGCGATGTGGTGGATGAAGCCGCCCTGATCGACGCCCTGCGCGGCGGCCGGATCGCCGGGGCAGGACTTGATGTCTATGAATTCGAGCCGAAGGTGCCCGAGGCGCTGGCCGAGATGGAAAACGTCACCCTGCTGCCGCATCTGGGCACCGCCTGCCTTGAAGTGCGCGAGGCGATGGGGATGCTTGCGGTCGCCAACCTGATCGCCTTTGCCGAACGGCGAACACCGCCCAACCTGTTGAACCCATGATCATTTCCCGCCAGCGCCGGTTCATCTTCGTGCATGTCCCGAAGACCGGCGGCACCGCCCTTGCGCTGGCGCTGGAAGACCGGGCGGCGAAGGACGACATCCTGATCGGCGACACGCCGAAGGCGCGGGCGCGGGCGGGGCGGTGGAAGGGGGTCAAGACCGCCGGACGGGTCTGGAAGCACAGCACGCTGGCCGATGTGGTGGGGCTGGTGAGCCTGGAGGAAATCAAGGCTTTCCAGACAGTTGCCATGGTGCGCAACCCCTGGGACCGGATGGTCAGCTATTACCACTGGCTCCGGACGCAAGGCTTTGCGCATCCGGCGGTGGGACTGGCGAAAAGCCATGATTTCAGCGGCTTCCTGAACCATCCGCAGACCGTGGCGAGCCTGCGGCTGTGGCCCTATGGGGCTTATCTGCGGCTGCCCTCGGGCGAGGAAAAGAAAAGCCTTTTCATACGGTTGGAACATTTCAGCGAAGACGCCAAACCGTTCGAGACGCATCTGGGGTTCGCGTTGGCCCTGCCACGCGCCAATGAAAGCGACCGGGGGCGGGATTGGCGACCGTACTATTCGGCAGCGGATGCCGCGCTGGTGGGGGAGGTTTGCGGCGAGGATGTCGCGCGGTTCGGGTATCGCTTCGACCCTTGAGCGAACGCGGGGTCAAGATGCTGGACGCAAAGGATTTTTCATGGGCTGCATTGCGTCTGCAAAACGTATGGCAAGCGTATGGCAAACCGGCCGGACTCCGGCGTTGACGAAGTGCTGCAACACCC
The DNA here is from genome assembly GCA_016704435.1 of Rhodobacter sp. Lineage (GTDB taxonomy): Bacteria > Pseudomonadota > Alphaproteobacteria > Rhodobacterales > Rhodobacteraceae > Pseudogemmobacter. Next base: position 278,397 of record JADJAB010000003.1, read on the forward strand.
GGTCCGTTGTCGGTCTTCGGGCCCTCCTCGCGCGGTCCGCGAGGAGGGGGATGCGCCGGACCAGCGCCGGGTCAGGCCGCCTTCTTCTCGGCCCCGAAGCGGCCATAGAACGTCTCGCCCTTCTCGGCCATCTCGCGCAGCAGGGCGGGCGTGTGGAAGCGTGGCCCGTATTGCGCGGTCAGGCCGCGGCACAGATCCACCGCGCGCCCGGCGCCCAGCATGTCGAGCCAGGAGAACGGCCCGCCGGACCAGGGCGCAAAGCCCCAGCCCAGGATCGCGCCCACATCGCCTTCGCGAATGTCGGTCAGCACGCCGTCCTCCAGGGCCCGCACCGCCTCCAGCACCTGCGCGAAGAGAAGCCGGTGCTGCACGTCGGCCAGCGAGGGCTGCACCTTGTCGGCCGGATATTTCGCCGCCAGACCGTCCCAGATCTCCAGCCGTTCGCCCTTGTCGGAATAGGCGTAGAAACCGGCGTTCGACTTGCGGCCGATGCGACCCTGATCGGCCATCCAGAACAGCACGTCGTCGACCGCGCCGTCGGGGTAATCCGCCCCCATCGCGGCCTTGGTGGCCTTGGCGATCTTCACCCCGAGGTCGATCGAGGTTTCATCGACCAGCTGCAGCGGACCCAGCGGCATGCCGACCAGCTTGGCGGCGTTTTCCACCAGCGCCGGCTCCACCCCCTCGGCCACCATGCGGATGCCCTCGTTGATATAGGGGATGATGCAGCGGTTGGCGTAGAAGAACCGCGCGTCGTTCACCACGATCGGCGTCTTGCGGATTTGGCGGACGAAATCCAGCGCCTTGGCGACGGCACGCGGGCCGGTGGCTTTGCCCTTGATGATCTCGACCAGCATCATCTTGTCGACCGGCGAAAAGAAGTGGATGCCGATGAACTGTTCGGGCCGCGCGCTGGCGGCGGCAAGCGAGCTGATCGGCAGGGTCGAGGTGTTGGTGGCGTAGATCATCTCGGCGCCCGCCGCGGCCTCGGCCTTTTTCGTGACCTCGGCCTTGACCCTGGGGTCTTCGAACACCGCCTCGACGATCAGGTCGACGCCCTTCAGGGCTGCGTAATCGGTGGTGGCGGTGATGCGGGCCAGCACTTCGGCCTTTTTCTCGGGCGTCACCTTCTTGCGTGCGATGCCCTTGTCGAGGATGGCTTCGGAATGGGCGCGGCCGCGATCGGCGGCCTCTTGCGTGGAGTCGATCAGCACCACCTCGATGCCCGCCAGCGCCGCGACATGGGCGATACCGGCCCCCATCATGCCGGCGCCGAGGACGCCCAGCTTCTTCACCGTCTGGTCCGGCACGTCGGGGCGGTTGGCGCCCTTGTCCAGCGCCTCCTTGTTGATGAAGAGGCTGCGGATCATCGCCTCGGAAGAGGGGTTCATCAGGACGGAGGTGAAGTGCCGCGCCTCGATCCGCAGCGCCGCGTCAAAGGGCACCAGTGCGCCTTCGTAGACCGCCGCGAGCAGGGCCTTGGCCGCCGGGTAGACGCCCTGGGTCTTGCCAAGCACCATGGCGTTGGCGCCAAGGAAGGTCATGAAGCCCGCCGGATGATAGGGCGCGCCGCCCGGCATCCTGTAGCCCTTGTCGTCCCAGGGCTTGACCAGATCGGCGTCCTTTGCGGCCAGCACCCAGGCCTTTGCGGCCGAAAGCAGGTCTTCGGGGGCGACAACCTCGTCGATCAGGCCGGCGGATTTGGCGGCTTTGGGGTCGGATAGCTTGCCTTCCAGCAGGAAGGGGGCGGCCATCATCGCGCCCATCTTGCGGGTCAGCCGGGTGGTGCCGCCGGCGCCGGGGAAGATGCCGACCATGATCTCGGGCAGGCCGATCCTGGCTTTCGGATTGTCGGCGGCGAAGATGCGGTGACAGGACAGCGGCAGCTCAAGCCCGATGCCGAGGGCGGTGCCCGGCAATGCCGCGGCGATCGGCTTGCCGCCCTTCCTGGTCTTCGGGTCCATCCCCGCCAGTTCGATCTTGCGCAGCACGCCATGCATCGCCATCACGCCATCGAAGATCGCCTGCGCGCCGCCCGCCCGCATCTGGGCGATGACGTTCAGGTCCATCCCGCCGGCGAAATCCTTCTTTGCGGAGGTGATGACGATGCCCTTGACGGCAGCATCCGCCAGCGCCTTGTCGACCAGCTCGCTGAGCAGCTGGAAGCCGGCAGTGGACATGACGTTCATCGACTTGCCCGCCACATCCCAGGTGATGGTGGCGACGCCGTCGGCATCGGTCTTCATGGTGAAATCGGTCATCTGTTGGTCTCCTGTGGCCAGCCGGGATAAGGGGTGCCCGCCTTTGTGGCAAAGGCGCGTTGGCCGTTCCGGCGTGTGTAGTGAAGGTCGATGTCGGGGTAGTGGCAGGCGTCTTCGGGCAGACGGGCGCCGGTGATGAAAAGGGTGGCGGGCCCCAGCCCCTCATTGCGCAGGCAGTGGGCGTTTGCGACGCCCTTTGGCCAGCATGCGCAGGTGCCGGGGCCGATCCCGGTCGGGCCGTCGTTCTCGATGAGGGTAACGGTGCCGGAGAGGACGTAGAGGAATTCGTCCTCCTCCTCGTGCCAATGGCGCAGGGAGGACTGGCCGCCGGGGTGGAGGATTTCGACAAAGGCCCCGAACTGCGACAACCCGCCCGCGTCGGACAGGGCGATGTCTTCGGACAGGCCGAGGTCTGACCATCGGGCGGGGTAGTTGTTGCCGCAGACCTCTGCCGGAACCTGGCCCGCGCGCAGCAGGTTCGGCAGCGGCGTGCCGTCGAAGGGGCGGCCCCAGGGGGCGGCAAGGCCCAGAAGCTCGGCCGGAAGGTCGCCCTCGCGCAGGGTTTCGCCGGAGAAGGTCTCGATCCGCCAGCGGCTGTCGCCGTTCACCTGACGGCGACCGTCGTCGGGATAGGTGCAGACATCGCCCGCCGCACGGGAGCCGACGATCAGCCAGCGGCAGGGCGTGTCGGTCCGGTTGGTCAGGTGATGCGCGTTCGGATCGCCATGGCGCCAGCAGACGGCATCGCCGGGGGCAAGATCGGTCATCCCGTGGTCGTCACGCAGGGTCGGCGTGCCCGATAGGACGTAGAGAAACTCGTCCTCGGCGGAATGCCGGTGGCGAAGGCTGGACCAGGCGCCGGGGTCGAGCGTGTCGAGACAGGCGCCGAATTGCGTCAGCCCGCCCGCCGCCGAAAGATGCAGCGTGGACAGGCCCTTTTCCCGGCTGGCGGGCACGGTGGCAGGATCGACGATCACGCGCGGGCCTCTTGCGAAGACGGCGGCGGCGCACAGGGCGGCAGTTGCGCGGGCCGGGCGAAGGGGCCCTTGGGGCCAAGGATCGCCGCCTCGGTCGGCGGCCAGTCCAGCGTCAGCAGCGGATAGTTCGCCTCGGACACCAGCCAGGCACCATTGCGGCAGACCAGCACCTCGCTGGCGGCATGGGGCGCGATCACCCGCTCTCCGTCGGCGATCATGTGGGTGAAGTGCCAGCCGACGATCCGGTCGGGGCGCAGCTGGTCGGCCTCGCGCGCCACCCGTTCGTAATGCGTGACGCCAAGGGTGCGCAGGGCACTGGACACGGCGTCAAAGGCGGGGCGCATGTCGCAGCGCCGATGGATGATGAAATGCGCGGCAGAGGTGCGCACCAGGAAGGGCAGGTCGTAGCAGGGGATGTAGCTTTCGAAATCCCCCGCCAGAACCGCACGGGAGACCGTGTCGATCGCGGTCTGATAGATCGCCATAGGGTTCATCGCGGTCCCTTCCAGGTGCTGCCGTCCTTGTGGGTGAAGCTGGCCTTGCCGGCTTCCATCGTCACTTTCATGTCGACGTCGGAATAGGTGGCAATTTCGCGCGGCGCCTTGCTGCCCACCACCAGAAACCGCGCCGGGCCGTCGCTGCGGTTGACGAAATGATGGCCATTGGCGGCACCTGCCGGAAAGGCCGCGCAGTCGCCCGGCCCCATCGGCGTTTCGCCCTGATCCTCGACCAGCACGCAACGGCCTTCGGTGACCATGACGAATTCGTCCTCGTTCAGGTGCCAGTGCCGCAGGCTGGACAGCGCCCCCGGCTCCAGCGTCACCAGATTGACGCCGTATTGGCCAAGCCCCCCGGCCTCGCCCAGGCGCAGGCTGGAGCGGCCCCGCATCATCGCGGCGTAGGGCTCGGGGTAGATCGAGCCAGTTTTCACCGGCACCGTGGAAAGATCAAGCTTCGGCATTCCGGTTTCCCCTGTCTCAGATCAGGCCATCGGTCGGGCCGATCGCGCGCCGGCCCAATGTCCAGTCGATATGCGCGACGGCACGGACGACTTCGGCGATCCGAAGCCCCGCAGTACCGGGCACCATAGGCATTCCCGACCGGAACGGGTCGGTCAGCCGATGGGCGCGCACGAAAATATGAACGGCACGGAACACCCGGACCCTGCCGCCGTCTTCGGCACGGGCCGCTTGCACCTCGCGATAGATGTCGGTCATCTGAACGGTGCGGATTGTCTGATCACAAAGGTCGAAATCGTGCTGCAGCGCAGACGGGCTGTCCGGCACACAGGCCTGGCCACCGAGCGGCACGATGCGCAGCGGGATCGCCATCACCTCGGCATGAAGCGGGAAATCCCCGGTCAGGAGGGCCCGCGCCAGCCCGTCGCCAAGGTCGCAAAACGCGCCGCAGGCATCGTCGCCCTTTTGCATTCGCTGCGAGACTAGCCGTGGGCGGACGCCAACGCCACATCCAGGCTGTCGCAATACTTCACGTCTGACATTTCTGTTCGCAGCCCGTTCAGGGTAGCCCGCATGTACTCCACCGACAGAGCCACGCAGGTCGGCCCTTCGCCCTTGCGATGCGCATGCCAATCGACCCAAACGCGAAAGCGGCCTCGTCGCGGCACTTCGATCGCAGTGACCCGAGTCGTCAACTTCTCCACCCCGGCCGCGACCAGCCCCTTGCGAATGTCTCGGTAGGTTTCTTCGATCGCTTGCGGCGTGGAAAACGTATGCCTCTTCGTCCCGATATAGATCGGCATGGGATACAGATGCTCGCGCGCGAGATCCTCGAACCGGCCGGACATGATAAGCCCGGCGCGCCATTCCATCAGGTTTCCAATGCTGTTGTACATTCACCTTCCTTGACATCGCATTCAAATTTGTGAATACCATTACAGAAAAGTGGCAAAACCGCAACCGAATGCCCGTAGTTACGCTGCGGAACATGTCCTTTAGGGAATATTCGTTTCCCTCAGGAATGCACATCGCAATCACACCCTTTCGATGATGGTGGCAGCCCCCATTCCGCTGGCGATGCAAAGCGTGGCCAGGCCGGTGGATTTGCCGCGACGCTCCATCTCGTCCAGCAGCGTGCCGATGATGATCGCGCCGGTCGCGCCCAGCGGGTGGCCCATTGCGATGGCGCCGCCGTTGACGTTGACCAGCGCCGGGTCCACGTCGAATGCCTGCTGAAAACGCAGGACGACGGCGGCAAAAGCCTCGTTCACCTCGAACAGGTCGATATCGGCGATGGTCATGCCGCTGTCGCGCAGGATCTTTTCGGTCACCGGCACCGGGCCGGTCAGCATGATGGTGGGATCGGTGCCGATCTTGGCGGTGGCGCGGATGCGGGCGCGCGGCGTCAAGCCGTGGGCGCGGCCGAAATCGGCGTTGCCGATCAGCAGGGCAGCGGCACCGTCGACGATGCCCGAGGAATTCCCGGCATGGTGGATATGGCTGATCCGCTCCAGATGCGGATATTTCATCAAGGCGATCTTGTCGAAACCGGGCATCACCTCGCCCATGTCGCGAAAGGCGGGCTTCAGGGCGGCCAGAGTGGCCATATCGGTGCCGGGGCGGATGTATTCGTCGCGGTCGAGAATGGTCAGGCCGTTGCGGTCGGTCACCGGGACGATGGATTTGGCAAAGCGGCCCGCGTCCCAGGCGGCGGCGGCGCGACGCTGGGATTCGACGGCCAATGCGTCGGCCGCTTCACGGGAAAAGCCGTATTCGGTGGCGATGATGTCGGCGGAAATGCCCTGCGGCACGAAATAGGTCTTCATCGCAAGGGTCGGGTCCACCGCGATGGCCGCCCCGTCGCTGCCCATGGCGACGCGGCCCATCATCTCGACCCCGCCGGCGATGTAGGCCTGCCCGGCGCCACCCCTGATCTGGTTGGCGGCCAGGTTCACCGCCTCCATCCCCGAGGCGCAAAAGCGGTTGATGGCCAGGCCGGGGATACGTTCGTCAAGGTCCGACAAGAGCACCGCGCTGCGCGCGAGGCAGCCGCCCTGCTCGCCGACCTGGGTGACGTTGCCCCAGATCACATCCTCGACCGCATGACCGTCAAGGTTGTTGCGCGCCTTCACGGCGTTCAGGATGCCGGCCGAAAGGGCGACCGAGGTCACCTCGTGCAAGCTGCCGTCGGGGCGGCCCTTGCCACGCGGGGTGCGGACGGCGTCATAGATGAAAGCGTCGGTCATGGCTGTCTCCAGTCTTCAGGCCCGGTCCGAAGGGTTGCCGGGCATCAGGTCGTAGGGGTGTTTCCAGCCGGGCAGCGCCGCGATGCGGGTCAGCCAGGCGTCGATATGGGGCCAGTCGGCGCGGGAAAAGCCGAACGGTTCGGGGTAGTAGAGATAGCCGCAGCACGAGAGGTCGGCGATGGTCGGCCCCGTCCCCACGACCCAGTCGCGGTTGGCGAGGTGGTCGTTCAGGACGGTGTAGGCGGACTTGAGGCGGCCTTGGAAGAACGGGATCACGCCTTCGGGGCGCTGTTCGGCGGGCAGGAAGTTCATCAGAAAGCGGGTGGTGCCGGCCTGGGTGGAAAGCTTGTGGTTGTCCCACAGGATCCAGCGCAGGATTTCCTTGCGCTCGGCCGCTGTGGTGCCGCCGAGGGTGCCGCTCTTGTCGGCGATGTGCATCAGGATGCTGCCCGACTGGGTCAGCGTCTCCGTGCCGTCGACCAGCACCGGCACTTCGCCCATGGCGTTGATCGCGCGAAACTCCGGCGTGCGGGTAGCACCGTTGAAGAAATCGACGAAGACTGGCTGCCAGTCCATGCCCGTCAGCGCCAGCGCCAGGGCGCATTTGTAGGCATTGCCGGATTCGCCGAAGCAGTAGAGCTGGGCCGTCATTCGTCCTGTTCCTCCCGGAGCCACGGTCGGGGCGGGGGTTTCACACCCCCGCACCCCCGTGGAGTATTTCCGCCAAGATGAAGCAAGCTTTCGTTAACCTTGGCATTCTAGTCTGCGTCTTGCGGTACAGGCTGGAGAGCCGATGACCGCCCGAGGTGAAGCCCCGCCTCGAAGCCCCGGATAGCCAAGACGGACAGTCGGGGTGGGGTGGAACTTGCAGCTTCATCTTGGTCCAAATACTCCCCCGCCGGAGGCGCCCGCATCTTCCATGGTGCCAGCTTCTACCGCTTTCGATCCTCCAGCTCCGAATTGAACAGCCGCATGCGGTGGATGAGGTTGTCCTGGTCGGTGACGCTGTCGAAATTCTCGAACAGGAACGACAGCGCCTCGCCTTCATCCAGCCCGGCCTCGGTGGCGAACCGCTTGAGCCTGCGGTAACCGTCTTCGGTCATGGCGACGGGAAAGCGACGGGTCAGGCGGAAACGTTTCGGCATCGGCGTCCTCGGTCGGGCTGGGGGCAAGATCCCTTCTTCAGGGGTTTTCGCCCCGGCAGGTTAGAACGCCTCGGCCGGCAATGCCATCACCGGATCGGCCCCGGTCTCGATCCGCGCAAGATGCGCGCCGCAAAGCGGCAGCTGGCGGGCCATGTAGAACCGGCCGGTTGCCAGCTTCGCTTCGAGGAAAGCCTTGTCGCCGCGGCCTTCGTCCAATGTGCCCAGCGCGGCCTTCGCCATCCGTGTCCACATCAGGCCAAGGCAGACATGGCCCATCAGGTGCATGAAATCATAGGACCCGGCAAGCGCGGCATTCGGGGTCTTCATGCCGGCCTGCATGAAATACATGCCCGCCGCCTGCATCTGCTTGGACGCCACTTTCAGTGCATCGGCAAAGGGTTTCATCCGCTCGTCGCCGTCATGCGCCTTCACCTCGGCCTTGACCATCTCGAAGAAGGCCATGACATGCTTGCCGCCGTCCTGAGCCAGCTTGCGGCCCACCAGGTCCAGCGCCTGCACGCCGTTGGCGCCTTCGTAGATCATGGCGATGCGGGCGTCGCGGGCGAACTGGCTCATCCCCGATTCCTCGATATAGCCGTGCCCGCCGTAAACCTGCTGGGCCTGCACCGCCATCTCGAACCCCTTGTCGGTCTGGAAGCCCTTGATCACCGGGATCATCAGCGAAACCAGCCCCTCGGCCGCCTCGTCGCCCGAACGCACCGAGGCGTCGATCAGGCTGGCGGCCCAGAAGGTCAGGGCGCGCGCGCCTTCGACAAAGCTTTTCTGCTCCATCAGGTTGCGGCGGATGTCGGGGTGGACGATCAAGGGATCGGCCGGACCCTTGGGGTTCTCGGCCCCGGTCACGGCGCGGCCCTGCAGGCGGTCCTTCGCATAGGCCAGCGCGTTCTGATAGGCGACCTCGGCCTGGGCATAGCCTTGCAGGCCCACCCCCAGCCGCGCCTCGTTCATCATGGTGAACATCGCCCGCATGCCCTTGTGCAGGTCGCCCACCAGCCAGCCGGTCGCGCCGTCGTAGTTCATCACGCAGGTGGCATTGCCGTGGATGCCCATCTTTTCTTCGATCTTGCCGCAAGAGACGGCGTTGCGTGCGCCAAGCGAGCCGTCCTCGTTCACCAGGAACTTCGGCACGATGAAGAGCGAGATGCCCTTGGTGCCCTCGCCGCCGCCCGGCGCCTTGGCCAGCACCAGATGGATGATGTTCTCGGCCATGTCATGCTCGCCGGCCGAGATGAAGATCTTCTGCCCGGTGATCCTGTAGCTGCCGTCTTTCTGCGGTTCGGCCCTGGTGCGCATCAGGCCCAGATCGGTGCCGCAATGCGGCTCGGTCAGGTTCATCGTGCCGGTCCAGTCGCAGGCGACCATCTTCGGCAGATACATCGCCTTTTGCGCGTCCGACCCGTGGGTGCGGATCGCCGAATAGGCGCCATGGGTCAGGCCCTGATACATGTTGAAGGCCATGTTCGCCGCGACGAACACCTCGCCCACCGCGGTGCCCATCAGGTAGGGCAGGCCCTGGCCGCCATAGTCCGGGTCGCAGTCCAGGGCGGTCCAGCCGCCCGCTTTCATCGCCTCGAACGCGTCCTTGAACCCTTTCGGCGTGCGCACGACGCCGTTTTCAAGCACGCAGCCTTCGCGGTCGCCGACGGCGTTCAGGGGCGCCAGCACCTCTGACGCGACCTTGCCGGCCTCCTCCAGCACGGCCGAGGTGAAGGAAGGGTCCAGATCGCCATAGCCGGGCACATCGCTGGCGGGCACCTTCAGCACCTCGTGCAGAAGGAACTGCATGTCGGCAATCGGGGGCGGTGTAGCTGGGCATTGTCGGTCTCTCCCTTTGTCGGCGTCTTTACTCGGCGGCTTGCTTCAGCCCGGAATGGCCAGCGGCGCCGGCCTCCATCTCGGCCTTCAGCTCGGCAATCGCCTCATCCAGTTCGGCCGCTGCGCCTCCATCGCGGCCAGCCGGTCCTGTGCCAGCTGCCAGGTGCGCAGCTTTGCACCTGGTTCGAGCCGTCACGGTCGTAAAGGTCCAGCGTCTGGCGGATGTCTTCCAGCGAAAAGCCGAAGCGCTTGCCGCGCAGGATCAGCTTCAGCCTTGCGCGGTCGCTGCGGGTGAACAGCCGCCTGGTCCCTCCCGGACCGGCGCAGCAGTTCCTTTGGCCTCGTAAAAGCGCAGGTCCGGGGCGTCACATCGAAGCTGTCGCACATCTCGCGGATGGTCATCAGGTCTTGTCAGTCATCGTTTTCTCGCATGCGCGGGGTCACAACTGCCGGGGCAGATGTGGGTGCGCCAAGGGCTGAAGCGCACTTGACGTTAACGTAAGCGTAACGTCACGTCACCGGAGCCGGGAACGCAGGGTCAGCCTTCCGAGCGGCCGTTTCCCTCTTGACGGCGGTTGCGCGCAGGGCTTTCAGATCGGTAATCGTTACATCCAGTCCGGCCCGCTGGCGGTCCAGTTCCCCCAGCTGGCGGTCGGCCATGTCGAGCCATTGCTCCAGCTGCCGGCGTTCGCCCTTCCTGCCGTAGATCAGCAGCCACTGGCGGATTTCCTCAAGGCTGAACCCGAAGCGGCGGCCGCGCAGGATCAGCTTCATCCGCGCCACCTCGCGCGGGCCGTAGAAGCGGGCGCGGCCCTCCTTCTCGGGGGACAAAAGCTCGATATACTCGTAATAGCGCAGGGTCCGCGGCGTCACGTCGAAGGCGGCGCACATCTCCTTGAAGCTGATACGGCTGTCACTGGTCACCATGGCCTCCATGCCCGGGATGGTAAGCCCGCACCATCGGCCTTGCAACTGTCTGCTGCACGGTGTCGCCGCCCCCGCCACGGCGGCGCCCTGCGGTGCGCGGACCGAAGCGAAGAAAAGCCGGAGGGGCATGATGAGCAGGCCTTGCGCTTGGTCGCTGCGGTGGGTTTGATGCCAAAGGCCCGACATGACCGATATCACGAAGATCGCCCGCCAGTTCATTTCCGCCCTGCCCCACGCCAACGCGCTGGGGCTGGTGCTGGAAGAGATCGGCGCTGGCCGCGCGGTGATCTCGATGCCTTACGCCGCGGCTGGTCGGCGACCCGGCCAGCGGCGTCATCGCCGGGGGGGCGGTCTCGGCGCTGATGGACACCGCCCTGGGCGCCGCGGTGATGTGCCACCCCGAGGCCCCGGTCTCTACCGCGACGCTGGACCTGCGGATCGACTACATGCGCCCCGCCACCCCCGGCCAGACCATCCGGGCGCGCGCCGAATGCCATCATGTCACCCGCTCGGTCGCCTTCGTGCGCGTCACCGCAACGGATGCCGACGAGGATCGCCCGGTCGCCATGGGGACCGGCGCCTTCACCGTGGACCGGCGCAGATGACCGACGCCGAACGCCGCCGAACCTGCAGGGTCTGGTCAGGGCGCGCCTATCTGCGCTTTCTGGGCCTGGGGTTCCACCTGTCTGGGGATCCGCTGACCGGCGCGGCGATGCTGACCGCGTTTCTGCCCTTTGATGAGCGCTGATCGGCAACCCGCTGATCCCGGCGCTGCACGGCGGCGTGACGGCGGCCTTCCTTGAGGCGACGGCGATCATCGGGCTGGTCTGGTCGGGGCTGGCCGAGGGCGGCAGGCCATTGGGCCTGGGGGCGCGCTGCCGAAGACCATCGACCTGACGGTCGATTACCTGCGCCCCGGCGGGCCGAAGGACAGCTTTGCCCGCGCCCGCATCGTGCGCTCGGGGCGGCGCTATGCAAGCGTGCATGTCGAGGCCTGGCAGGACGACCCGTCGCGGCTGTTCGCGCAAGGCACCGGGCATTTCCTGATGCCCGAGGCGCAGGGATGACCACGGCGCCGGCCCTGACGCATCGCAAGGATCTGGCGCATTGCCGGGCCGATCGTGCTGTCGAACGCCACCGTGCCGCTGCTGGGTGCGGTGGATACCGGCGTCGTCGGCCAGATGGGGCTGGCGGCGCCGATCGGCGCGGTGGGGCTGGGCGCGGTGGTGCTGGCCACCGTCTACTGGATCTTCGGCTTTCTGCGCATGGGCACCAGCGGGCTGGCGGCGCAGGCGCATGGCGCGGGCGATGCGGCCGAAAGCTCGGCCATCCTTCTGCGCGCGCTGGTCATCGCGGCTCTGGCCGGGCTGGTGCTGATCGCGCTGCAGGGGCTCTTGCTGCGCGCCGCCTTCCGCTTTCCCCCGGCCAGCGCCGAGGTCGAAGGGCTGGCGCAGACCTATCTGGCGATCCGCATCTGGGGCGCCCCGCCACCATCGCGCTTTACGCGGTGATGGGCTGGCTGCTGGCGATCGAGCGCGCGCGCGCGGCATGTTCGCGGTGCAGCTGTGGATGAACGGGCTGAACGTGGTGCTGGACCTGTGGTTCGTGCTGGGCCTCGGCTGGGGCGTGCCGGGGGTGGCCATCGCCTCGCTGATCGCGGAGTGGAGCGGGCTGGCGCTTGGCCTCTGGCTGTGCCGCCCGGCCTTCGGCCCGGCTTTTGCCGCCGCCCGCGCCCGGATCGCCGATGCCGCCGCCCTTCGGCTGATGCTGGCGGTGAACGGCGACATCATGATCCGCTCGGTCCTGCTGCAGCTGTGCTTCACCGCCTTCATCTTCCTCGGCGCGCGATTCGGCGATGTCACGCTGGCGGCCAATCAGGTGCTGTTGCAGTTTCTGGAAATCACCGCCTATGCGCTGGACGGTTTCGCCTTTGCCGCCGAGACGCTGGTCGGCCAGGCGGTGGGCGCGCGGGCGGTGGCCGGCGTGCGGCAGGCGACTCGGCTGGCGATGTTCTGGGGCTTTGCCGGGGCGGCGCTGCTGGCGGCAGCCTTTGCCTTGGCAGGCGGGCCGATCATCGAGTTGATGACCACCTCGCCCGAGGTCCGTGCCGAGGCCCGCATCTTTCTGCCCTGGCTGGTGGCCGCGCCGCTTCTGGGCACTGCCGCCTGGACCTGGGACGGCGTCTTCATCGGGGCAACCCTGACACGGGCGATGCGGCAGGTCATGGTGCTTTGCGTGGGCATCTATGTGGTTGCGCTGGCGGTGCTGGTGCCGACGCTTGGCAACCACGGGCTCTGGGCGGCGCTGATGGTGCTGAACCTTGTCCGTTCGGTCCTGATGACGCGGCGCTACCCCGAGGCGGAGGCGAAGGCGCGCGCCCTTGCCGCTGCGGTCTGACCCTTGCCAGAAGGGGGGCCGGCAGGCCAATATCCGCCGGCAAAGCTGGGGAGCCTTTGATGCGCAAGTTTCTGGTCGTGCTGGACGACAGCCGCGAATGCCTGAACGCGATGCGGTTCGCGGCGCTGCGCGCGGCCCATACCGGCGGCGGCGTGGCGATCCTGTCGATCATCCCGCCCGAAGAGTTCCAGCACTGGATGGGCGTCGCCGACCTGATGCGCGCCGAAGCGCGCGAGCGGATCGAGGCGCATTTCGAGGTCTTCGCCAAGTGGATGCGCGACAAGCAGGGGGTGAACCCCGAACTGGTGATCCGCGAGGGCGACCCGGTGAGCGAGATCCTGGCGCAGGTCAAGGAAGACCCCGAGATCGGCATCCTCGTCCTGGGCGCGGGCACCGAAAAGAACGGCCCCGGCCCGCTGGTCACCGCGATGAGCCGCAATTCCGGCAACCTGCCCATCCCGATCACCATCGTGCCCGGCGACATGTCGAAGGAACGGCTGGAAAGCATCACCTGACCAAAACCGCCCGGCCTGCCGGGTGCTGCGGGCAGGGGCAGACCCCGGCCCCGGTCGATCAGCGCGGCCCGGCCGGGGCATCCGGTTCTCCCGACCACCGCTCACGGAAGATTCGCTTTCCAAACCGGGCGAAGCGCGGCACGATGCGCACAGTCCGACCACAGATTGCCGAAAACGGGGATTTCCGTCATGCGCGCCTTCATTTCCGCCCTGGTCATGCTGACCGCCCTTTTTCCTGTCGCCCCGGCGCGCAACGGCGCAGGGCTGGGTGGACCAGCCCTTCGACCCCGCCCCGATGAGCCGCGAGGACATTGCAACGCTGCAGGCCGCCCTGGCCTTTACGGCCGATTACTACGGCTTCACCGACGGCATCTGGAACAACGACGCCCAGGCCGCGCTGGAGGCCTGGGTCAAGCGCGAGGAAGGCGCCAGCCAGCCGACCTACCGGCATCTGACCAGGCTGATCATGAATCTGGAGGACGAGCGCGTCCGCAACGGCTGGCAGCTGTTCTATTCGGAAACCACCAATACCTCCTACCTGCATCCGTTCGAACTCCTGAAGGATGTCGAGAACAAGGACGCGGTGGAATTCCTGTCGTCGGACAGCGGCTTCAGCGTCATGGTGCGGTTCAACGATCAGGCCGGCATGCAAGAGGTTCACGACTGGTTCTACGGCCAGGCGGTGACCGGCAAGGAACCCTATCGCTACACCGACAACAATCTCTGGATCACCTCGGCCAGCCTGGATGACGACATGGTCGCCTATGCCCGGTCGGACCTCTACAACGGCTCCTGGTCGACACTCTCGATCGTGGTCTGGCCGGAATATTTCAACCACCTGAACCTGATGGCCGCGTCGATGACGGTGGGCGGCAGCCCGGCCTCGCTGATGTGGACCGATGGCGGGGTGATCCAGCAGGTGATCAACGGCCAGACCACGGCGGCCGCCGCGCCGACCCCGGCCGACCCGAGCGACCCCAAGGATCAGGTCCGCCGCCCGCTGCCCGCAGGCGTGGCCGAAGCGCCCGAACCCGAACCGCTGCCCGAGCCCAGCCCCGAACCCGGCCCCGGCCCCGACCCGATCGAGGTGGCGGGCGCAAGCCCCGGACCGGCGGCGCCCATCCTCGGCTCTCCCGGACCCGGAGCCGCCCCGGCAGACCCCGGCGCCGGGGCAGCCCCCGGTCCCAGCCCCGACCCAGGCCCGGCGGTGATTGGTGTGGGCAACCCCGGCCCGGCGCCGGTGCGCGCGCCCGGCAGCGGCACCCCCGCCCCGGCCGAACCGGCCGGCAACCCGACACCCAACCCCGAACCCGCGGCCCCGCGGCCCAAGGTGACCGGCACGCTGATGAGTTCGGGCACCGGCTTCTACATCACCCCGACCATGCTGGTAACCGCCGCCCACGTGGTCGACGGTTGCGGCGCGGTGGCGATGATCGACGGCACGCCCCTGGACATCGTGGCCTCGGACTCGTCGCTGGACCTGGCGGTGCTGTCGGGCGCCACCGATACCGGCCACTGGCTGAAGCTGTCGGCGCTTGAGGTGCCCAAGCTGGGCGAGGCCGTCACCGCGTTGGGCTATCCCTATTACACCAGCCTCGACCAGGGCCTGACCGTGACCAGCGGCAATGTCAGCGCGCTGCGCGGCATCGACGGCTCGTCGAACCGGGTGATGGTGACGGCGCCGGTGCAGCCCGGCAACTCGGGCGGGCCGCTTCTGAACAAGAAGGGCGCGGTGATCGGCGTTGTCGTCAGCCGCGTCGACGACATGGCCATTCTGGAGGAAACCGGCAGCCTGCCGCAGAACATGAACTTCGCCGTGCCATCGGGGCCGCTGCTGACGTTCCTTGCGCAGTCGCGGGTGACCCGTCCGCAGGGCGAAGGCACCGGCGGCGACATCTCGGGCGAGGTGCCGGATGGCGTGGCGAATGCGGTGGTGCCGCTCTACTGCTATCAATAGCAAAGGCCCGGGTCAGCCGGGGCCTATCCGCGCTGCGAAAGCCGCCGTAAGCCGACGCTTACGGCGGTCTCGTTGACAGACTGGACAACTGAGCGCATTTCGACGGGCAGTCGAACAGGGCCGTGACCGGTCCGTCACCCCCTTCGCCGTCATCGCCGGCCCGGAGACTTCATGTCCGCCACCCCTTCGCAGGGCGCGCCCGTTTCGGGCGGTCGCCTTCAGCTTTCGCCTGCGGTTCTGAATCTGGCAGTCGCGACCTATCTTCTGGCCGTGACCAACGCCAGTTTCTGGTCCCGCCTGGACGAGATCTTCGGCGCCACCCCGCTGGCCCAGGTCACCTTTGCCGCCGCGGTCTGGGCGCTGATGGTGATGGTGGTCTCGGCGCTGGCGGTGCGCTGGGCGCAAAAGCCGGTGCTGATCGCATTTATCGTCATAGCCGCCGTCGCCAGCTTCTACACCGACCGGCTGGGCGTGCTGATCGACCGCGACATGATCCAGAACGCGCTGACCACCACGGTGGCCGAGGGCAAGCACCTGATCACCGGCGACATGGCCACGCATGTGGCCCTGCGCGCGGTGCCGGGCATTGCCTTCGTGCTGTGGGTGCGGGTCGTCCGCGCCCGGATGCTGTGGGCCGCGGTTGGCTGGGCGGGCATGGTCGTGGGCGCCTTTGCCCTGACCTTCGGGCTGCTGTTCACCGATCTGAAAAGCTTTTCCACCGTGCTGCGCGGCCGCAAGGACCTGATGGGCAGCGTGCAACCACTGGCGCCGATCGGCGGCGCGCTGCGCTATGCCAAGATGATGCTGAAATCGGCCAAGATCGAGACCCAGCCCTTCGGCCGAGATGCCACCAGGGGCGCGCGGCTGGAGACGATGGAAAAACCCGTGCTGATGGTGATCGTGGCCGGCGAGACCGGCCGCGCGCAAAGCTGGTCGCTCAGTGGCTACGAGCGCGACACCAATCCCGAACTGGCAAAGCGCGACATCACCTATTTCACCGATGTCGCCAGCTGCGGCACCGCGACGGCCACTTCCCTGCCCTGCATGTTCTCGCACCTGACGGCGGGCGAATACAGCTATGGCGGCGGGCTGGCGCATGAAAACCTGCTGGACGTGCTGACCCATGCCGGCGTGCATGTGGAATGGTGGGACAACAACACCGGATCGAAGAACATCGCCGACCGGGTCCCGTCGCGCTTCATGACCGCCGAGGATGACGCTGCGGCCTGTGCATCGGGCGAATGCATCGACGCGGTCTTCCTGCCGAAGCTGCGCCAGGTGGCCGAGACGATGACCGACGACACGGTGATCGTGATCCACCAGATCGGCAGCCACGGCCCCAGCTACTGGCTGCGCTATCCGCCCGAGGAAGAGGTGTTCCAGCCGGCCTGCCACTCTGAAGAGCTGACCAAATGCAGCACCGAGGAAATCGTCAACGCCTATGACAACACCATCCGCTACACCGATCAGTTCCTGTCGCAGGTGATCGACCTGCTGGCCGAAAGCGACCGGGTGGCCGGGGCGATGTATTACGTCAGCGACCACGGCGAAAGCCTGGGCGAAAACGGCATCTACCTGCACGGCACGCCGATGTTCATGGCGCCGGAGGTGCAGTACAAGGTGCCGATGGTGATCTGGACCTCAGAAGGCTACCGGCAGGGCATGGCGGCGGACCCGGCCTGCCTGAAGGCCAGGGCGGACCAGCCGGTCAGCCATGACAACCTGTAAGCTATTCGGCCGGCGGGCTGCGGCGGCTGTCGCGCGAAAGCGCCTTCCGGCAGGAGGCGGCTTTCGGCGCCCTGGCGCTGGCGGGGCTGGCGCTGTGGGGCGCCTCGGGCCTGGCGCTGATCGGGCTGGCCGGGCTGATCCTGCTGCTGATCGCGGTCGAGGCGCTGAACACCGCGATCGAGGTGCTGGTCGACCATCTGTCGCCGGGCTGGTCGCAATTCGCCAAGGATGCCAAGGACCTCGGCTCGCTGGCGGTGGTCTGCGTGCTGGGGCTGATCGGGCTTTACGTGCTGGGCGTGCTGATCTGGGGCTGAGCGCGGCAGCCATGACCTGCCGGCATGGCAGGGCTGCATCGCCGCCGGTTGCCGCACCGCAGCAATTCCACTACCGTTCTGGTGAGGGAGGGCGTGCAGCCTGAAAGGACATGTGACATGTCTGCCCAACCGAATTCTGCAAACTCCCCCTCCGTCGCCTATCACGCCGCCGAACGTGCGGTGCTGCGGGCCGTCGCCCTGCGGTCGCTGACCGCGCTGGAACAGATGTATGCCTATTTCGGCACCGACCGCGCCTGACCCCGCCGGGCGGGCCGCGCCCCCTGCGCGCGCCGTTTCTGCCGGCCGCTTCCTTGACTCGGGCAGGGCACGGGCGCATATCCAAGGCTGACCGACGGAGGCCTCAAGATGTTCATCCAGACCGAAAGCACGCCGAACCCCGCCACGCTGAAATTCCTGCCCGGCCAGTCCGTGCTGGACAGCGGAACGGCAGATTTTCCGAACGCCGAGGTGGCCGAACGCTCGCCCCTGGCGCGGCGCATCTTTGCTGCGGGCAGCGTCACGGGGGTATTCCTCGGCGCCGATTTCGTCACCGTGACCAAGGCCGAAGACGCCGACTGGCAGCATATCAAGCCCGCCATCCTGGGCGCGGTGATGGAGCATTTCCAGTCCGGCCAGCCGGCGATCGAGGGTGAACCCTCGGGTGGCGGCCATGCCGAGCATTCCGGCGAGGATGCCGATATCGTTCGCCAGATCAAGGAGTTGCTGGATACCCGCGTGCGCCCCGCAGTGGCGCAGGACGGTGGCGACATCACCTTCCACGGTTTTGACCGCGGCATCGTCTACCTGCACATGCAGGGCGCCTGCGCCGGCTGCCCGTCCTCGACCCTGACGCTGAAGATGGGGATCGAGAACCTGCTGCGGCACTATATCCCCGAGGTGACCGAGGTGCGGCCCGTTGCCGCCTGAGCCGCTGCTGGCTTTCGACACATCGGCGGCGCAATGCGCCGCCGCTTTGCTTTTGCCGGGGGGGAGTTGCCTTGCCCGGACCGAGGACATGGCCAAGGGCCAGGCCGAGCGGCTGGTCGGAATGCTGGAAGAGCTGCTGGCCGAAGCCGGCATCGGCTGGCGCGATCTGCGCGGGTTGGGCGTCGGCACCGGGCCGGGAAATTTCACCGGGGTGCGGATCAGCGTGGCCACGGCACGCGGGCTGGCGCTGGCGCTGGGTATTCCGGCCATCGGCGTGACCCGGCTGGAGGCGCTGGCCCATGGCCTGCCGCGCCCGATGACCGTGCTGGAAGACGCCCGCCGGGGCGAGGTCTATGTGCAGGAATTCACCCCCGAGGGCGCCCGCCCGGCCCGCCTGCTGGCGCTGGACGGGCTGCGGATCGACGGGCCGGTGACCGGATCGGGGGCCGCTCTGGCCGGCCAGCCCGCCCTGCCCCCCGCCCTGCCCCCCGCCTGCCCGATTGCCGAGGCCATCGCCCGGATCGCGGCCGGCCGCGCGGCCCCCGGCCTGCCGCCGCCCGCCCCCTTCTACCTGCGCGGCGCCGATGCAGCGCCGCCGGCCGACCCGCCGCCGGTCATCCTGGCATGACGCCCGCTGCGCTTGCCGCCCTGCACCGGCGCTGCTTCACCGCGCCGCGGCCATGGGCAGCGGAAGAATTCGCGCTTTATGACGGCGACCCGCTGGCCTTCGTGCTGGTCGAGGGCGACGCGGCCTTCCTGCTGGGCCGGGCCGTGGCGGGCGAGGCCGAACTTCTGACGCTGGCCGTCGCCCCCGAGGCCCGTCGCCGGGGCCTGGGCGCCAGGCTGGTGGCGCGCTTTGTCTATCAGGCGCGGCTGCGCGGGGCGGCCCGCGCCTTTCTCGAGGTCAGCGCCGAAAACCCTGCCGCCATCGCGCTTTACGAATCGACCGGGTTCACCACTGAGGGACGGCGCAAGGGCTATTACGCGGCACCGGACGGCGCGCGGACCGACGCCATCGTGATGGCGCGCGATCTCTGACGCCTGAAGAACCGCGTTTCCTGACCGAAGGGTCAACTTCCCGCCCCGGCTCTCGCGAATCCGACTTGACCCCCATGGGGGCTTCCCGCCTAATCTGCCGCATGATCCGCCCGCGACCGGGATACCCCGGCGGACAGGGCGGCGATGTGGTTCATCAACCGGGAGAACAACCGATGACTCTGATCAAATCCCTTGCGGGGGCAACTGCCGCGACCGCCCTGATGGCCGGTGCGGCGCTGGCCGAACCTGCGATCATCTTCGACCTTGGCGGCAAGTTCGACAAATCCTTCAACGAGGCAGCCTTTGCGGGCGCCGAGCGGTGGGCCAAGGAAACCGGCGGCACCTTCAAGGAGCTGGAGATGCAGGACGAGGCCCAGCGCGAACAGGCGCTGCGCCGTCTGGCCGAGGCCGGCGCCAACCCGATCGCGATGACCGGCTTTGCCTTCGGCGACGTGCTGAACAAGGTGGCCCCCGACTTCCCCGACACCAAGTTCGCCATCGTCGACATGGTGGTCGATGCGCCGAACGTGAAGTCCATCGTCTTCAACGAGCATGAGGGCAGCTATCTGGTCGGCATCATGGCCGCCATGGCCTCCAAGTCCGGGACGGTCGGCTTCATCGGCGGCATGGACATCCCGCTGATCCGCAAGTTCGGCTGCGGCTATGCACAGGGCGTGCTGGCGGCGAACCCGGATGCCAAGGTGATCCTGAACATGACCGGCGACACGCCCGCCGCCTGGAACGACCCGGTGAAGGGCGCGGAACTGGCCAAGGCGCAGAAGGGCCAGGGTGCCGACGTGATCTATGCCGCTGCCGGCGGCACCGGCGTCGGCGTGCTGCAGGCCGCCGCCGACGAAGGCATCCTGTCGATCGGCGTCGACAGCAACCAGAACTACCTGCACCCCGGCCAGGTCCTGACCTCGATGATCAAGCGCGTCGACAACGCCGTCTACGAGGTCTTCAAGGAAGGCGAGAACATGACCCCCGGCCTGAACGTGATGGGCCTGGCGAATGACGGCGTCGGCTATGCGATGGACGAGCACAACGCCGCCCTGGTGACGCCGGAAATGCAGGCCGCGGTCGAGGACGCCGCCGCCAAGATCAAGTCGGGCGAAATCGTGGTCCATGATTACATGACCGACGACACCTGCCCCGCCGCCAGCTTCTGATGGCATCGACGAAAGCCGAGGGGCAGCCGGAAACGGCTGCCCCCTTCGCCATCGAGCTGAAGGGCATCTCCAAGGCCTTCGGCCCGGTGCAGGCGAACAAGGACATCAACATCGCCGTTCCCAGGGGCACGATCCACGGCATCATCGGCGAGAACGGCGCGGGAAAGTCCACGCTGATGTCCATCCTCTACGGCTTTTACAAGGCCGACAGCGGCCAGATCTTCGTGAACGGCCGCCCCACCGTCATTCCCGACAGCCAAAGCGCCATCCGCGCCGGCATCGGCATGGTGTTCCAGCATTTCAAGCTGGTGCAGAACTTCACCGTTCTTGAAAACGTCGTCCTGGGCGCCGAGGACGGGGCGCTGTTGAACAGCTCGCTCGCCAAGGCCCGCCAGGCGCTGGCCGACCTGTCGGCGGAATACGAGCTGGACGTCGATCCCGACGCACTGATCGAAGACCTCTCCGTGGGCCACCAGCAACGGGTCGAAATCCTAAAGGCGCTCTATCGCCACGCCGATATTTTGATCCTTGACGAGCCGACCGGGGTTCTGACCCCGGACGAGGCCGACCATCTGTTCCGCATCCTCCGGGGCCTGCGCGACCAGGGCAAGACCATCATCCTGATCACCCACAAGCTGCGCGAGATCATGGAGACCACCGACAACGTCAGCGTGATGCGGCGCGGCACCATGGTGGCGACGGTGAAGACCGAGGGCACCAGCCCCGAGGCGCTGGCCGAGCTGATGGTGGGCCGCAAGGTCCTGCTGGAGGTGGACAAGGGCACCGCCAACCCCGGCGCGGTGGTGCTGCGGGTCGAAGACCTGCGGGTGCGCGACGATCACCGGGTGGAGCGGCTGAAGGGCGTTTCCTTCGAGATCCGCGCCGGCGAGATCCTCGGCATCGCCGGGGTCGCCGGCAACGGCCAGTCCGAACTGCTGGCCGCGCTGGGTGGCATGACCCGTGCCAGCGGCAAGATCACCCTGAACGGCCAGCCCCTGCCGCTGTCGGGCCGCGGTTCCGACGGGCAGAGCCGCCGCCGCGCCGGCATCGCCCATGTCCCCGAAGATCGCCACCACCACGGGCTGATCCTGGATTTCACCGCCTGGGAAAACATCGCCTTCGGCTATTTCAACGAACCGGAATACCAGAAGAACGCGCTCTTCATGGACAATGACGCGCTGCGCGCCGACACAAGGCGCAAGATGGAGAAGTTCGACGTTCGCCCGACCGATTGCTGGCTGCCGGCCAAGTCGTTTTCCGGCGGCAACCAGCAAAAGCTCGTCGTCGCGCGCGAGTTCGAGCAGGACCCCGACCTGCTGCTGGTCGGCCAGCCCACCCGCGGCGTCGACATCGGCGCCATCGAGTTCATCCACAAGCAGCTGATTTCCCTGCGCGACCAGGGCAAGGCGATCCTTCTCGTCTCGGTCGAGCTGGACGAGATCATGTCGCTCAGCGACCGGATCGTGGTGATGTTCGACGGCCGACTGATGGGCTTGCGCGACCCCGAGCAGACCAACGAGCGCGAATTGGGCCTTCTGATGGCCGGGATCACCGGGAAAGAGGAGGCCGCCTGATGGACCGCCTGCCGCGTTGGGCCGATGTGGCGCTGGTGCCCTTGGTGTCGCTGTTCCTGGCCTTCCTGATCGCCGCGCTGGTCATTCTGGCGATCGGCGAAAACCCCTGGGAAGCGTTGAAGGTGATGGTCGAGGGCAGCCTGATGTCCGCCTATGGCTGGGGCTATACGCTGTATTACACCACCAGCTTCATCTTCACCGGGCTGGCGGTGACGGTGGCCTTTCACGCCTCGATGTTCAACATCGGCGGCGAGGGGCAGGCGCAGCTGGGCGGCCTTGGCGTGGCGCTGGTGTGCCTTTTCATCCCCTGGCCGCACTGGTCGCTGGCGCTGATCGCCGCCGCCACGGGGGCAGCGCTTTTCGGCGCCGCCTGGGCCGCCATTCCGGCCTGGCTGCAGGCCAGACGCGGCAGCCATATCGTGATCACCACGATCATGTTCAACTACATCGCCGGCAGCCTGCTGGTCTTCCTGCTGGTCGATGTGCTGCGCCCGCCGGGCAAGATGGACCCGGCGACTGCCAACTTTCCGGCCGCGACGCACCTGCCCTCGCTCAGCGAATTGCCGCTGTTCAACCTGGTCTTCACCAAGAACGTGCCGGCGAACGTGACGCTGCTGATCGCGCTGGCGGCGGCGGTTCTGGTCTGGGCCCTGCTGTGGCGCACCCGGCTGGGCTATCAGATCCGCGCCTTCGGCAAATCCGAGCAGGCGGCGCGCTATGCCGGGATCAACCCGACCACCATCATCATGCTCGCCATGCTGATCTCGGGCGGGCTGGCCGGGCTGATGGCCATCAACAACGTGATGGGCGAGGCCGAGCGGTTGCTGCACAATTCGGCTCCGGGGCGGGGTTCATCGGGATCGCGGTGGCGTTGATGGGGCGCAATCATCCGTTGGGGGTGCTGCTGGCGGCGTTTCTGTTCGGGTTCTTGTATCAGGGCGGGCGGAACTGGGCCTGTGGACCAAGATCCCGATCGAGATGCGGATCGTGGTGCAGGGCCTGGTGATCCTGTTCACCGGCGCGCTTGACGTGATGGTGCGGATGCTGCTGGTCCGTGTCTTTGCGCTGTTCGCCGGCCGCCGGATGGGGGCCGCGTGATGGATTACGCAACGCTGCTGCAGATCCTCGATTCGGCGGTGCGGCTGGCCACGCCTCTGCTGCTGGCCTGTCTGGCGGGGCTGTTTTCGGAACGTCCCGGGATTTTCGACATCGGGCTTGAGGGCAAGATGCTGGCGGCCGCGATGGCGGCGGGGCGGTTGCGGCGCTGTCCGGCTCGGCCTGGATCGGTCTGCTGGCGGGCATTGGCGGCTCGCTGGTCTTCGCCGCCATCCACGGTGTCACCGCCATCACCTTTCGCGGCAACCAGTTGATGTCCGGCGTGGCACTGAACTTTCTGGCCTCGGGGCTGACGGTGCTGATTGCGCAGAGCCTGTTCGGCCAGGGCGGCCGCACCCCGCCCCTTGACGGTGCAGGCCCGCTTCAATCCGATTGATCTGCCCTTTGCCGAGGCGCTGCGCGGGGTGCCGGGGATTGGCCCGTTTTATGCCGAGGTGGTCTCGGGCCATTCGATTCCTAGTCTATGCGGCCTTTGCCGCCGTGCCGCTGACCTGGTGGGTGCTGTTTCGCACCAGGTTCGGCCTGCGCCTGCGCGCGGTGGGCGAAAACCCCGCGGCAGTGGATACGGCCGGGGTCTCGGTCGTCGGCCTGCGCTATGCGGCGCTGGTGATCACCGGCATCCTCTGCGGTCTGGCGGGCGCCTATATGGCGACCGCCCTGCAGGCCGGCTTTCGGGCGGAAATGACGGCGGGCCGCGGCTATATCGCCCTGGCCGCGCTGATCTTCGCCAAATGGCGGCCGGTGGCGGCCCTGGGGGCCTGCTTCTGTTCGGCTTTTTCCAGGCGCTGGCCAACCGCCCCGACGTGGTCGAGGCCGTTGTGCAGGTCAAGGTGCCGGTGCCGTTCCTGACCGCACTGCCCTATATCCTGACCGTCTTCGTGCTGGCCGGGTTCGTCGGCAAGGCGATCCCGCCCCGCGCCGGGGGCGAGCCCTACGTGAAGGAACGCTAGGCCCATTTTCATCTGTCTCTAAATATCCTGCAGGGTGCGAAGAAGTAGCGAAGAAACTTCGTAGCGGGGGGTGCAAAACCCCCGGCGCCTGCCAAAAGCAAAGGCCTTTGCCATGTCTGATCTGATCAAACTGATCCAAGCGCGCGCCGGGTCGGAACCGGTGCGGTTGGGGCTGATCCTCGGCTCGGGCCTTGGCCATCTGGCCCACGCGGTCGAGGGCCCGGCCATCCCCTATGCCGATCTGCCCGGCTTTCCGCACGCGGCGTGTCCGGGCACAATCCCCATCTGCTGATCGGCGATCTGGAGGGCGTGCCGCGTGGCGGTGTTTGGCGCGCGTGAGCATTACTATGAAAACGGCAATCCGGCGGCGATGCGGCCCGCCCTGGAGACGTTAAAGGCGCTGGGCGCGACCGGCTGATCGCCACCAATGCCGCGGGCTCGATGCGCCCCGATATCCGCCGGGCGATTTGATGCTGCTAAGCGACCACATCAATTACTACGGGGCTTGAACCCGCTGATCGGCGAGAAGACCGACGCCCGCTTCGTGCCGATGACACGATGCCCATTCGCCGCAGGTTGCGCGGCGTTGCGGTCAGTGCAGGCCAGTGCCGAGGGTGGCGCTGCCCGAGGGGGTTTACGCCTGGTATTCGGGGCCGTCGTTTGAAACTCCGGCGGAAATCAAGGCGATACGAATTCTGGGCGGTGATGCGGTGGGGATGTCGACGGTGCCCGAGGTGATCCTGGCGCGCTTTCTGGGCCTGGAGGTCGCCGCCATCTCGACCATCACCAACATGGCCGCCGGGATGAGCGATGAGCAGATCAGCCACGAACACACCAAGGCAATGGCCCCTTTGGGTGCGGCAAAACTGGAACAGATCCTGCGCCATTCCTTGCAATCCTGGGCTAAGCCGGCCAAGGGATTTGACATCACCGACAAAAGCGCGCAACCCTTTGGCATTGGCCCAAAACCCGGCAAAGCCGCGCGATGCAGCTCTACCTCCCCATCGCCGAGGTCTCGGTTGACCTTTCCTGATCCTTGGATTGGGCGGCTTTGTCGGGTTCATGTCGGGGATGTTCGGCGTGGGCGGCGGCTTTCTGATCACGCCTTTGCTGTTCTTTATCGGCATCCCGCCTGCTGTTGCTGTGGCCACCGGCGCCAATCAGGTGGTGGCCTCGTCGATCTCCGGCGTTCTCGCGCAGCTTAAACGCAAGGCGGTCGATTTCCGCATGGGCGGCGTGCTGCTGTTGGGGGGCATGGCGGGATCTGTTGTGGGGGTTTGGGTCTTTGCCTGGATGACGCGGCTGGGGCAGGTTGATCTGTTCGTGCAGCTTTCCTATGTGCTTTTCCTTGGCCTGATCGGCGCGTTGATGCTTCAGGAAAGCCTGCGCGCCTTTTTGCGGCGCGCACCCCTTGGCGCGCAGCCGATCCGGCGGGCACATGTGCACAGCTGGGTGCATGGGCTGCCGTTGAAGATGAAATTCCGCGCCAGCGGCCTGTATATTTCGGTTTTGCCGCCGATGGCGGTTGGGGCGCTGGTGGGGTTTCTGGCGGCAATCATGGGGGTGGGCGGCGGCTTTATCATGGTGCCGGCGATGATCTACCTGTTGGGGATGCCGACCAGGTGGTCATGGGCACCTCACTGTTTCAGATCATCTTTGTCACCGCCTTCACCACCTTGATGCATGCCATCACCAGCCAGACCGTGGACATGATGCTGGCGCCCTTGTCTGATCCTGGCGGGGTGATTGGCGCACGATTGGCGCGCGGTGGTCGGCGCCAGGCTGAAGGGCGAACAGTTGCGCATCCTGCTGTCGATGATGGTGCTGGCGGTATCGTTGCAGATCGCGGCCGACCTGTTGTTGATCCGCCCTCCGAGCTTTATTCGATCACCGCGGGCTGTTGCCATGATCCGCGCGCTGTGTTGCCCTGTTCTTGATGCTGCGCTTTTCGCCAGCCCTGCGCAAGGTGCGTCGCTGAAGGCGAAAGATCGTCTCGGGCCTCAGCCAGAACCGCGTCTCGATCACCGCCGATTTCGACGGCTCGGAAATCCTGGTCTATGGCGCGGTCAAGCGCGACTCCCCCGCGCCCGAGGGCGATATGGGCGTGATCATCACGATCGAAGGCCCCGCCACGCCGCTGATGGTGCGGCGCAAGGACCGGGTCTGGGGCATCTGGATCAACAACGCCGCCGTCGCGGTCGATTCCGCACCCAGCTTCTACGCTGTCGCCACTACCGGCCCGCTGACCGACGTGCTGTCCGCGACCGAGAACCTGCGCCATGGCATCACCATCGACCGGGTGATCCGCGCCGTCGGCATCACCAGCGAGGCGGATGCCTCCGAGGCCTTCATCGAGGCGATGATGCGGGTGCGCACCGCCGAGGGGCGCTATCGCCTGCTGGACGGCAGGGTGGAGCTGACCGACCAGACCCTGTTCCGGGCCGATGTCACCTTGCCCGCGAACCTGACCGAAGGCGGCTACAAGGTGCGGCTGTTCCTGTTGCGCGGCGGCAAGGTCGTGGCCGAGCAGGCGCGGCTGATCGACGTCCGCAAGGAGGGGCTGGAGCGGCTGATCTACAACCTGGCGCAGGACCAGCCGCTGGCCTATGGGCTGCTGTCGCTGGCGCTGGCGGCCTTTGCCGGCTGGGCCGCATCGGCGGTGTTCCGGCTGATCCGCAACTGAGCCAGCGGGACAGGCGCGCTCAGCCCTTCTTCCTGGCCCCGGCCGTTTCCATCGCGTCGAGCCTTGCCTTCAGCGCCTCGTTCTCTTCGCGCGCCTTCTGGGCCATCGCCCGAACAGCATCGAATTCCTCGCGCGTGACGAAATCGCGGTCGGCCATCCAGCGATCGACAAAGCCCTTGAATGCCGTCTCGGCCTCGGTCTTGGCACCCTGCGCCACGCCCATGGCATTGGTCATCAGCTGGCTCATGTCATCGAGGAACTTGTTGGGGGGCTGCATCGCGGTCTCCTGTCACATCGCCCTATATATGCGCCCCCGCCCCGTCCTTCACAAGACCGCCACCGCAGGGCACAGCCGCCCCTCGGCGGTTGACTTCACCCGCGCCCGCCGCGACAACCATCCGTGCCTGACGGAGCGCCTGCATGATCGCCTTTCCGAACATCTCGCCCGAGATCTTCTCGATCTCCGTGTTCGGGATGACCTTCGCGCTGCGCTGGTATGCGCTGGCCTATATCGTCGGCATCCTGATCGCCTGGGGGCTTGCCGCGCGCACGCTCCGCCGTGCCGATCTGTGGTCCGGCCCGCCGCCGCTGACCGGTGATCAGCTGGAGCGGCTGATGACCTGGGTCATCCTGGGCGTCATCCTTGGCGGGCGCCTGGGCTATGTGCTGTTCTACGAGCCGGCCCGCTATCTGGCCGATCCGCTGGCCGCGCTGCGGGTCTGGGATGGCGGCATGTCGTTCCATGGCGGCTTTCTGGGGGTGATCGCGGCGGGCGTTCTGTTCTGCCGGC
This sequence comes from Rhodobacter sp., assembly GCA_016704435.1. Taxonomy (GTDB): domain Bacteria; phylum Pseudomonadota; class Alphaproteobacteria; order Rhodobacterales; family Rhodobacteraceae; genus Pseudogemmobacter. The sequence continues at coordinate 305,906 of JADJAB010000003.1, forward strand.
GCGAGGGCATCCCCATGCTGCCCCTGGGCGACCTGATGGGCCTGTCGGTGCCGCCCGGCCTGATGCTGGGCCGCATCGCCAATTTCATCAACGCCGAGCTTTGGGGCCGCCCGACCGACCTGCCCTGGGGCGTGGCCTTCCCGGGCGACGCCGCGCAGACCTGTCCCGGCATCGCCGGGGTCTGCGCCCGCCACCCGAGCCAGCTTTATGAAGCGGCGCTGGAAGGCCTGATCCTTGGCGCGCTGGTGCTGTGGCTGGCCTACAGGCGCGGCTGGCTGAAGGCGCCGGGGCGGCTGATGGGGCTGTTCATCGCCGGCTACGGGCTGGCGCGGTTCGTGGTGGAGTTCGTCCGCCAGCCGGATGCGCAATTCGTGGCCGCGGGCAACCCATTGGGGCTGGCGCTGCATGTCGGCGGCTGGGGACTGACCATGGGACAACTCCTGTCGCTGCCGATGGTCGCGGTGGGTCTGTGGTTCGTGCTGCGCGCCCGGCGCGCGACGGGAGCATGACGCCGCTGACCCGGCTCCTTGCCCGGCGCATCCGCGCCGGCGGGCCGATCACGCTGGCCGACTACATGACCGAATGCCTGCTGCATCCCGAGCATGGCTATTACACCACCCGCCCGCCATTCGGCGCCGCCGGCGATTTCATCACCGCGCCGGAAATCAGCCAGATGTTCGGCGAATTGCTGGGCCTTGCGCTGGCGCAATACTGGCTGGACCTTGGCGCACCCGCACCTTTCACGCTGGCCGAGCTGGGGCCGGGGCGCGGCACGCTGATGGCCGATGTGCTGCGCGCCACCCGCGCGGTGCCGGGCTTTCATGCGGCCGCGGGGCTGGTGCTGGTCGAAGCCTCGCCGCGCTTGCGGAGGGTGCAAGGGGATGCGCTGGCGGGATTCCACCCGAAATGGGCAGGCTCTGCCGCGGACCTGCCGCAAGCGCCGCTGTTCCTGCTGGCGAACGAATTCTTCGACGCCCTGCCGATCCGCCAGTTCACCCGCGCGGGCGAAGGCTGGGCCGAAACCGTGGTCGGCCTGCGGGGTGACCAACTGGTCCTGGGCCGCGCCCCGCCCGCCCCCCTGGCCGCGCTGGAGCATCGGCTGGCCGACACTGCCCAAGGCGACGTGGTCGAGATCTGCCCCGCCGCCGCCCCGGTGATGAGCGCCCTTGCCAGCCGCATTGCGACCGGTGGCGGGCTGGCCCTGATCCTCGACTACGGCGACCGGCTGTCGCGCGGCGATACGTTTCAGGCGTTGCGGGGGCATGCCTATGCCGACCCGCTGGCCGAACCGGGGCGGGCCGACCTGACCGCGCATGTCGATTTTGCCGCCCTTGCCGCCGCCGCCACCGGCTGCGCCACCGCCTTTGCCCCGCAAGGTGCGCTGTTGCAGGACCTTGGCATCGGCGCGCGCACGGAAGCGCTGGCCGCACGGCTTTCCGGCCCGGCGCTGCAATCGCATCTTGCCGCCAGCCGGCGCTTGACCGCGCCGCAGGAAATGGGGACGCTGTTCAAGGCGCTGGCGGTGTTTCCGCAGGGCGCACCCCAACCGCCCGGTTTCGCCTGAATGCTGGAAATCCTCACCTCCGACGCGCTGCCCGCAAGGCATGGCTTTTTCACCCGCAAGGGCGGGGCCTCGTCGGGGATCTTTGCCGGGTTGAACTGCGGCACCGGCTCCAGCGACCAGGCCGAGATCGTGGCGATCAATCGCGCCCGCGTCGCCGCGGCGTTGGACCTGGCGCCCGCGGGGCTGGTGACGGTGAACCAGGTGCATTCGCCCGATGTGGTCGCCGTGACCGGCCCGCTGGAAGGCCGCCCGAAGGCCGACGCGATGGTCACCGCCACGCCGGGGCTGGCGCTGGCGATCCTGACCGCCGATTGCCAGCCGGTGCTGTTCGCCGATGCCAGGGCCGGGGTGATCGGTGCGGCCCATGCGGGCTGGCGCGGCGCCGTTGCCGGTGTGCTGGAGGCGACGCTGGACGCAATGGAAGCCCTCGGCGCCCGGCGCGGCGATATCGCGGCGGTGATCGGGCCCTGCATCAGCCAGGCCGCCTATGAGGTGGGGCCGGAGTTCCTTGACACCTTCCGCGAAGAAGACCCCGAGAACGCACGGTTCTTCGGCACTGGCCCGGGTGACCGGATGCTGTTCGACCTTCCCGGCTACGGGCTGCACCGGCTGCGGGCGGCGGGCATCGGCCGGGCGGAATGGACGCGGCACTGCACCTACCGCGATTCGGACCGGTTCTACAGCTTTCGCCGCACCACCCACGCCGGCGAGGCCGATTACGGGCGGCTGATCTCGGTCATCCGCCTGTAACCCGCCACGTCATTGCCGCAATCGGCGCAACAATCCCAGGCTGTCTCTGCGATTATCCCTGAGAAACGCGGGGAATTGCGGAACAGATCAACAATCCCTGCCCATTGTCCCGGATTGTCGCTTGCCAGGAAATGGCCCGATTCCCGCACCAATCAGCCCAACAGCCGCCGCATTGATCCGCGATCTTCAACACATGGCCAAAACGGCCTGAAGAGGAGTTCAGACCATGACCCAGGAAATCAAGACCGAACGCCGCTGGCTCCGCTCGGTGATCGCAGCCTCGGCAGAACCGCTGCCCGAGTTCCCTGGATGCGCGGCCAGCGCCGCAAGCCGGTTTCGCTGGCGCCCGAGCCGGACTGGCTGATCGCAAGCGAAGAGCGGCCGAAGGTGGCTCTGTTCGGCAAGTCCGGCGCGATCGCGGCGCGCTGAAAGAATCAATTCGTCTCAATCCCTGCGCATTCGGTGCCCGGATTGTTGCCAAAGCCGCAAACTATGCCCCGCCAGAGGGGGAGATCGTTCCGGCCCCGACCCTGAAATGCGCCCGTCGTTTGACAAGCGGCCACATTCAGGACAGATTCGACGACAGCAGATGTCCCTCTGCAAAGACAGGAGACCGGCGCGGATCGTAAGACCTGAAAGGGCAACCCGCTGGACAGACTGCCCGGCCCCACGCTCATGGGGTTCGGGTCCCGCTCGGGAAAGGCGGCCCCGGTGCTCCTCTGGCACCACGAGGGGCCGCTTTTCGTTTGGGGACGCGCGTTTCAGGCGCTGCGGGCCAGCCTTGCCTCCAGCACGTCGAAGGGCACGCCGGGGTCATCCTTGGCGCAGCGGATGACCAGGCTGGTCTTCACGTTGGCGACATTCTCGGCCTTCAAAAGCTCTCCGGTCAGGAAGCCCTGGAAGGTGGACAGATCCGGCGAGACGCATTTCAGGATGAAGTCGATCTCGCCGTTCAGCATGTGGCATTCGCGGACCAGCGGCCAGGCGCGGCAGCGCGCCTCGAAGGTGGACAGGTCGGCCTCGGCCTGGCTTTGCAGGCGGACCATGGCAAAGACCTGCACCTCGAAGCCCAGTTCGCGGGCGTCGATATCGGCGTGATAGCCGGTGATGTAGCCGGCCTCTTCCAGCGTGCGCACCCGGCGCAGGCAGGGTGGCGCGGAAATGCCGACGCGGCTGGCGAGTTCGACGTTCGTCATCCGCCCGTCGGCCTGCAATTCCGCAAGGATATGCCGGTCGATCGGGTCCAGCTTGTGTCCGGCCATTTACGTCTCCCTGATTGCTGCCTTCTAGGCGGTTGCAGCACGTCGCGCAATAATATTTCGCGAAGCCCGCCGCGGACCCACGCCGCGTTTCGCCGCGGGTGCCCAATGCGCAAGCATTCGGGGCTTCCGGCCCAAGGCGGCTTTGCCTATATCGGACGGGCTGCAACTCCGGGGGGCCACCATGGGCGAGACGAAGACGTTGAGAGTTCTGATCATTGGCTCCGGCCCGGCGGGCTATACGGCGGCGGTCTATGCATCGCGGGCGATGCTGAACCCGGTGCTGGTGCAGGGGCTGCAGCCCGGCGGCCAGCTGACCATCACCACCGAGGTGGAGAACTGGCCCGGCGACAGCATGGTGATGGGTCCCGACCTGATGGTGCGGATGGAAGAGCATGCAAAGGCGATGGGGGCCGAGGTGATCAGCGACTACATCACCGCGCTGGACCTGTCGAAGCGGCCGTTCCGGGCCGAGGCGGATTCCGGGACCACCTATGTCGCCGATGCGGTGATCCTGGCGACCGGCGCGCAGGCGAAATGGCTGGGGCTGCCCAGCGAGGAAAAGTTCAAGGGCTTTGGCGTGTCGGCCTGCGCCACCTGCGACGGGTTCTTCTACCGGGGCAAGGACGTGGTGGTGATCGGCGGCGGCAACACGGCGGTGGAAGAGGCGCTGTTCCTGACCAATTTCGCCACCAAGGTGACGCTGGTGCACCGCCGCGACAGCTTGCGCGCCGAAAAGATCATGCAGGACCGGCTGTTCAAGAACCCCAAGATCGAGGTGATCTGGGACAGCGAGGTGACCGAGGTTCTGGGCACCGAGGCGCCGCCGGGCGTGACGGCGGTGAAGCTGCGCAACCTGAAGACGGGCGCGGAAAGCGAACTGCCCTGCGCCGGCTTCTTCGTGGCGATCGGCCATGCGCCGTCATCCGAGCTGGTGAAGGACCAGCTGGAGCTGCACAACGGCGGCTATGTGGTGGTGGAGGCCGGGTCCACCCGCACCTCGATCCCCGGCGTCTTTGCCGCCGGCGACCTGACCGACCATATCTACCGCCAGGCAGTGACCAGCGCCGGCATGGGCTGCATGGCCGCGCTGGACGCCGAGAAGTTTCTTGCCGGAGATTGACCGGGGCGTGGGTGAACCCGCGCCGATCGGCGCGGAACCACCCACCCTGCCTTTCGCCGCAACCGTCTGGCGGGCGCAGTTGGCCGGGGCCGATCCGCTGGCGACGGTGCGCGCGCCGGAGGGCCGGTTCCATCATTCCGGCCAGCTGGCGATCTATGCCTCGTTGACCGCAGAGGGCAGTGCGGTGGCGATCCGCCGCTATCTGCGCGACGCCGACCCGCCGCGCGTGGTGGTGCCACTGAGGGTCGCCGCGCAACGCATCCTCGACATGACCGGCCGGCCCGCGCTTTCGGTGGTCTGGCAGGACATCCGCGCCTTGGGCGCCCGGTCTCCGACCTGGGCCTTTTCGGATGCAGCACGGGCGGCGGGGGCGCAAGGGATGCTTTATTCCTCGCGCTCGCGCCCCGATCTGACCCATCTGGTGCTGTTCGATCTGTCTCCGGCTGTCGTGCTCGGGGCCGGGGAGCCGTTGCCGTTTCCGTCTTGATCCGGGTCATGGCGGTGCCGTGACGACAGGCGCAATCTTTCAGACAGCCGAAGGAGGCGCACATGATCCTGATAGCGACGATCCTGCTGGTCTTCGTTGTGATCTTCATGGTTCCCGTCGCGGTCTATGGCGCGGTCTCTGCCGCGACCGGCCTGATGCCGCCCGGAGACCGGCCGTTCCGGTTTCTGGCCGGCGTGGCGGTATCGAAGCTGGGCACGGCGGCGGCCTTCGTCCTGATCTGGCACCTGGGCGGCGGCATCACCGGCGGTTGGCCGGTCTATGCCGCGCTGTGGTTCGCGATGCTGGGGCTGGGAGAGCTGGGCCAGGCCCTTGGTCCCGACTATTCCTGGACCGAAGCGGCGGCTGGCCTGGTGTCGGAGGCGATCTACCTGCCGCTGGCGGGCTGGGCGACGGCGGTCTTGCTGGGCTGATCCGGCCGGAAAAACCGCCCGCCTGCTGCAGCACCGCGGAAAACCCGCCCGTCCTGCGCCAAAACCGCAGCATATCCGCCTTTTCTTGCGGCCGCGGCACTGCCAGCGCTTGAATCTCGCCACAATGGCGGGCTAGGACCGCGCGCGAAAGACGGGGGGCTTACCCCCGCCCGGCAGTGCGATTGAAAGGCCTTCCGATGACGCTTGCGAACCTTGCTCCGATCCCGGAGCTGTATGTGTCCCATGACTCCGCCCAGAAGCTGAAGCTTGAGGCCGGCGCCCTGCCGTCCTGGGACCTGACCCCGCGCCAGATCTGCGATCTGGAGCTGTTGATGAACGGCGGCTTCAACCCGCTGAAGGGCTTCATGGGGCAGGCCGACTACGATGGCGTGGTGGAGAACATGCGGCTGGACTCCGGCGCGCTGTTCCCGATTCCGGTCACGCTGGACGTGTCGGAGAAATTCGCCGAAACCGTCGAGCCGGGCCAGGACGTCGCACTGCGCGACCAGGAGGGCGTGATCCTGGCGATCCTGGCGGTCTCCGACAAATGGGTGCCCGACAAGGCGAACGAGGCCGAAAAGGTGTTTGGTGCCGACGATCTCGCCCATCCGGCGGTGAATTACCTGCACCATACGGCCGGCAAGGTCTATCTGGGCGGCCCGGTCATCGGCATCCAGCCGCCGGTGCATTACGATTTCAAGGCCCGCCGCGATACGCCGAACGAGTTGCGCGCGTTTTTCCGCAAGATGGGCTGGCGCAAGGTCGTGGCCTTCCAGACCCGCAACCCCCTGCACCGCGCCCATCAGGAACTGACCTTCCGCGCCGCGCGTGAAGCGCAGGCCAACCTTCTGATCCACCCGACCGTGGGCATGACCAAGCCGGGCGACGTGGACCACTTCACCCGCGTGCGCTGCTATGAGGCGATCCTCGACAAATACCCGGCCTCGACCACCACGATGTCTCTGCTGGGTCTGGCAATGCGCATGGCCGGCCCGCGCGAGGCGCTCTGGCATGCCATCATCCGCAAGAACCATGGCGTGACCCATTTCATCGTCGGCCGCGACCATGCCGGCCCCGGCAAGAACAGCCAGGGCCAGGATTTCTACGGCCCCTATGACGCACAAGTGCTGGTGCGGCAGCATCAGGAAGAAGTCGGCATCGTGATGGTCGATTTCAAACAGATGGTCTATGTGCAGGAAAAGGCACAGTATTTTCCTGTGGATGAGGTGCCTGAAGGCGCGACCGTGCTGGACATCTCGGGCACCGAACTGCGCCGCCGGCTGCGCGAAGGGCTGGATATCCCGGACTGGTTCTCGTTCCCCGAGGTGGTGCAGGAACTGCGCCGCACCTCGCCGCCGCGGGCGCAACAGGGCTTTACCGTGTTCTTCACCGGCCTGTCGGGATCGGGCAAATCCACCATCGCCAATGCGCTGATGGTCAAGCTGATGGAGATGGGCGGGCGTCCGGTGACGCTGCTCGACGGTGATGTGGTGCGCAAGCATCTGTCGTCGGAACTGGGGTTCTCGAAAGAACACCGCGACATCAACATCAAGCGCATCGGCTATGTGGCGTCGGAAATCACCAAGAACGGCGGCATCGCGCTTTGTGCGCCGATCGCGCCCTATACCGCCACCCGCCGCGCCGTGCGCGAGATGGTCGAAGCCTTCGGCGCCTTCGTCGAGGTGCATGTGGCGACATCCGTCGAGGAATGCGAACGCCGCGACCGCAAGGGCCTCTACAAGCTGGCGCGCGAGGGCAAGATCAAGGAATTCACCGGAATTTCCGACCCTTACGAAGAGCCGACCAGGGCCGAACTGGTGGTCGACACGCAAGATGTCGACGTTGACCATTGCGCCCATCAGGTGATCCTGAAGCTGGAATCGATGGGCCTGATCAAGGCCTGATCCGACCAGGTGCCTGCCCGACGGCCCGGCTGCAAGGCCGGGCCCTTTGCGTGCCGGGCCGCGTGGGTTGTGCGGGCTTGGCCCTGTGGCACCGTCCACGCCGGGGCACGGTCCGTGTTGCCTTGAATGACCGGAGCGGCGGATGACCGAGGCCTATATCTGCGACTACCTGCGCACCCCGATCGGCCGTTTCGGCGGCGCGCTGGCGATGGTGCGGACCGACGATCTGGCGGCAATTCCCTTGCGCGCGCTGATGGCGCGGCATGCCGGCGCCGACTGGGCGGCGGTCGATGACGTCTATCTGGGCTGCGCCAACCAGGCCGGCGAAGATAACCGCAACGTGGCGCGCATGGCGGCGCTGCTGGCGGGGCTGCCGGTCGGGGTGGCGGGCGTGACGATCAACCGGCTCTGCGGCTCGGGGATGGATGCGGTTCTTGCCGGCGCCCGCGCGATCCGCTGCGGCGAGGCCGATCTGGTCATCGCCGGCGGCGTCGAAAGCATGAGCCGGGCGCCCTTCGTCATGCCCAAGGCCGAGACCGCCTTTTCCCGCGCCGCCGAGGTGCATGACACCACCATCGGCTGGCGCTTCGTCAACCCGTTGATGGCGGCGCAATACGGTGTCGAAAGCATGCCGGAAACCGCCGAGAACGTGGCCGAGGACTTCACCATCTCGCGCCCCGACCAGGATGCCTTCGCGCTGCGCAGCCAGGCCAGGGCGGCGGCAGCACAGGCCAACGGCAGGCTGGCGGCCGAGATCACGCCGGTCTCCATTCCGTCGCGCAAGGGAGAGCCCACCATCGTGGACCGTGACGAACACCCCCGCGCCACCACCATCGAGGCCTTGGCCGCGCTGAAGGCGCCGTTCCGCAAGGGCGGCTCGGTGACGGCGGGCACTGCCAGCGGCGTCAACGACGGCGCGGCGGCGCTGATCCTGGCGTCAGAGGCGGCGGCACGGCGGCATGGGCTGACACCCATCGCGCGGGTGCTGGGGGGCGCTGTGGCCGGCGTGGCACCGCGGATCATGGGGGTCGGCCCGGTTCCGGCCTCGCAAAAGCTGATGGCGCGGCTGGGGCTGGTGCAAGCCGATTTCGACGTGATCGAGCTGAACGAGGCTTTTGCGGCTCAGGGCCTTGCCACCCTGCGCGGCCTTGGCATCGCCGACGATGACGCGCGGGTAAACCCCAACGGTGGCGCCATCGCGCTGGGTCATCCCCTGGGCATGACCGGCGCGCGGATCACCGGCACGGCGGCGCTGGAACTGGTGCGGGGCGGCGGGCGCAGGTCGCTGTCGACCATGTGCATCGGCGTCGGCCAAGGCATTGCCATCGCTCTGGAGCGGGTCTGAAACCGCCGCCAGGGGCGATCAGTGCACGTTCACCGGCGCAAAATCATGCGCACGGGCCAGGTGAAAGGCCAGATTGCGGTCCGCCACCAGTGCCAGCCGCTGGCCATCGGGGGCATTGACCGAATAGACCACTTCGGCCTCACCGATCTGGGCGCGCACCTCGTCGGGCAGGTCGGCGGTCTGCACCGCGCGGATATAGACGATGCGGCTGCCGGATTTGGGCAGGGCGTCGAAGGGCGTGTTCATTTGCTACCTCCCGAGATCTTCTGCGCTGCGTTCTGGCCGGACGCACCGATGCGGATGGTCTGCACCACGGTTTCCGGCACCGAGCGGTGCAGGTCGATGTTCAACAGCCCATGCTCCATGCTGGCGCCGGCAACCTCGACCCCGTCGGCCAGCACGAAACTGCGCTGGAAGGCGCGGGCCGCGATGCCGCGATGCAGGGAAAACCCGGTCGCCGGTGTCTTCGGCGTGGCGGCCGCGGATCACCAGCTGGCGGTCCTCGACCGTGATCGACAGGTCTTCCTCGCGGAACCCCGCAACGGCCAGCGTGATGCGATAGGCATTCTCGCTGACGGCCTCGATGTTGTAGGGAGGATATCCCTCGGCCCCCGACTTGGCGGTGCGTTCGACCAGCCGTTCCAGCTGTTCGAAGCCCAGAAGGAAGGGATGGGCCCCGAAGCTCAGTTTCGTCATCGGTCTGCCCTTTTGAAAAGCGACATCCACTCCGACGGCCCCACGCTGGGCACCGCCGATCTTGCGAATAATATGGGTCCGGCCGCACTGCGCCGCAAGGGCCGGAGGGTCGGAAGATTTCGCCCCGACCTGCGGAAAGAGTTCCGAGAATCACTCGGGCCGCTATAAGGTTGATCAAAAGAACAACAAGGCTCCGAGTTGCCGCCATGAATGCCCCTTCGGAAATGAGCTTCGACGAAATGCTGCGCGTGAAGCTGGAAGTGCTGCGCCGCGAGCATCGCGACCTGGACGAGGCGATCCACGCGCTGGAAGTCAACGGCCACCCCGACCAGCTGACGCTGCGCCGGCTGAAAAAGCAGAAGCTGGCGCTGAAGGACACGATCACCCGGATCGAGGACCAGCTGATCCCCGACATCATCGCCTGATTGCGGCGATCAGACTATCTCTGCCCAGATCGCGCGATCTTGCAGCAGCGCGGACAACGTTTCCAAGCCTGCCGGTCGTCGGTAAGGATGTCGGCCCGCCGGCTCCGGTCATCGGCGGCCTGGCCGGCGATCGCCTCACCCCGGCAGAAGGCCCGACTCGCGCGCCAGCCGCAACATGTCGTCGCGCGCCCGGTCATAGGCATCTTCGGGCAGCAGCGCGTCCAGCCGACCGATGGCGGCATCGTCCATGGTGCGCAAGACCTCCCAGCGGGCCTCGGTGTCGCGCGGGAAGGGCTGCGGAAACAGCGCCATCCCGTCGCGCAGCGCCTGGGCAAGTTCGGTCAGACCGCGCCGTTCCAGCAGACGCAGCAGCATCGGGCTGAGGGTGGCGGAAGGCTCGTCGAACCAGGCATGGATCGACGGCGGCTCGATCGTGTAGCTGAAGCTGTCCATCAGCAGCAATGCCGCCTGCGCCGTCCCCATGGCCGCAAGCGCGCGGTCGGCCTCGGACGGCGACCACCAGTCGGACATGCAGGCGGCCCACAGATCGCGCATCAGGATATCCAGCCGGCCGACGTCATCAAGCGCGGCGAGCCGCGCCTCGAACGCGGCCAGCAGCGCCGGATCGGCGGCGATCAGCGCCAGCGCCGCATCGCGGGCGCGGTTCGCCCCCTTCGGCCAGGTGCGCGAGGCGGCATCCAGCCCGGCAGACAGGGCTTCGTCCCGGGTCTGGCTGTCAAAGCCGATGACCTGCCCGGCGCGATCGGCCGGGTTCAGCCCCCAGTCGGGGAACAGCGCCATCGCCATGCGCAGCACGCGGGCCTCTTCGGTCAGGCCGTGACGCTCCATCACCGGCAGCAGATCGGGGGAAAGGATGGATTCGGCCCCCTGGGTCAGCGTCCAGACCGGATCGCCGTGCGTGCTGTCGACACTGGCCAGCAACACCAGCCAGGGCAGGTCATGCGCGGCCTTGGGCAATTCGGCAGCGCGGTCGGCCAGCACGCCGGGCCATTCGATCGCGGCAGCCAGAGTATAGGCCGCCATCACCGCTTCGGTATCGTCCAGGTCTTCCGGGGCAAATGCGTCGAAATCGACCCGCCCACCATGCATGACCAGATAGTCCGTCATCTCGAGCTGGATCAGATGCGCCATTGGCAGGGGACCGGAGACCGCGCCACGGGCGCAGATCGGCGGAAGCCCTTCGGCCAGCGACGGGGCGGCCAACCCGCCCAGCGCCAGCAGGACAGCAAGCATCGCCTTGCGCATCGTCACCCCCTTCATCCGCGATCCGATCCGGGCAGGATAGCGGGCCGGGCGGCAGGCTCAACCCCGGTTGCGCCGGTGGTGGTGCCGCTTGCCCCCGCGGCCCCGCCGGTATAAGGGCGCGGACCAAAGGCCATGGAGGCGCGCATGACCCAACCCACCGAGACCCCGCCCGCTGCACCTGCGTCCGTGGGCATCATCATGGGCTCGCAGTCGGACTGGGCCACGATGAAGGAAGCCGCGCTGATCCTGGATCAGCTGGGGGTCGCGCATGAGGCGAAGATCGTCTCGGCTCATCGCACGCCGGACCGGTTGTGGACCTATGGGCGCGAGGCGGCGGGGCGCGGGTTGAAGGTGATCATCGCAGGCGCCGGCGGGGCGGCGCATCTGCCGGGCATGATGGCGTCGAAGACCCGGCTGCCGGTGATCGGCGTGCCGGTGCAGACCAGGGCGCTGGCCGGGGTGGATTCGCTGTATTCCATCGTGCAGATGCCACGCGGCTATCCGGTGGCGACCATGGCCATCGGGGCGGCGGGCGCGGCCAATGCCGGGCTGATGGCGGCGGCTATCCTGGCGCTGTCGGATGCCGCCCTGGCCGAACGGCTGGAGGCCTGGCGCGACGCCCTGTCGGGCAGCATCCCCGAGGAGCCGAAGGATGACTGAAACAGCTGCTTCGGGGCACTTGCGGCGGGGTTGGTGATCGGGATCCTGGGCGGCGGCCAGCTGGGGCGGATGCTGTCGGTCGCCGCCAGCCGGCTGGGCTATCGCTGCCATGTCTATGAGCCGGGCGCGGCCCCGGCGGGCGACGTGGCCTTTGCGGTGACGACGGCATCCTACGCGGACGAGGCCGCCTTGCGCGCCTTTGCGGCCTCGGTCGATGTCATCACCTACGAGTTCGAGAACGTGCCGACCTCGGCGCTGGATCTGTTGGAGAGCCTGCGCCCGATCCGCCCGAACCGCCGGGCGCTGGCAATCAGCCAGGACCGGATTGCCGAGAAGGATTTCCTGAACGGCCTGGGCCTGCAGACCGCGCCCTGGCGGGCGGTCGGGTCCGAGGCCGACCTGGGCGCGGGCGGTCGACGCGCTGGGCTGCCCGTCGATCCTGAAGACCACGCGGCTGGGCTATGACGGCAAGGGCCAGGTGCGGCTGGAAGATGCCGCCGAGGTGCCGGCGGCCTGGGCGGCAATGCAGGGCGCGGCCTCGGTGCTGGAAGGATTCGTGGTCTTCGAGCGCGAAGTGTCGGTCATCGCGGCGCGGGGGCTGGACGGGTCGGTCGCCTGCTTCGATCCGGGCGAGAACATCCACCGCGACGGCATCCTGCGGACCACCACGGTGCCGGCCCGGCTGACTTCGGCCCAGCGCGCCGATGCGGTGCTGGTGGCGGCGCGCATCCTGAATGCGCTGGACTATGTGGGCGTGATGGGGTGGAGCTGTTCGTCACCGCAGGGCCTGCTGGTGAACGAGATCGCGCCGAGGGTGCACAACTCCGGCCACTGGACGCAGGCCGGCTGCACGGTGGACCAGTTCGAACAGCACATCCGCGCAGTGGCAGGGTTGCCGCTGGGCGACGGCGGGCGCTATGCCGATGTGGTGATGGAGAACCTGATCGGCGACGATCTGGATCGGGTGCCGGCGCTGTTGCGCGACCGTGACGTGGCGGTGCATCTTTACGGCAAGGGCACGGCGCGACCGGGCCGCAAGATGGGCCATGTGAACCGGGTGCTCCGGCGGTAAGGCAGAGCCGCCTCGGGGCCCGTCGAGGGCCCGCGCGGCGGCGTTGCCACGAAGATCATCCGGGGGCCTTTGACAGGCGGGTCCTCCGGGGAGTTTTTGAAAGAGCGGCTTCGCTGGCAGGTCGGCCGAGGGCGGCAGGTCGACCATAGCCGAGCAAAGTTGAGCGGGGGCGGGGGGGGGGGGGGGGGGGCTTTCAGCGGCCACGCCGCTGCCGCCCTGGTCGAACTGCCCGTGCCGCAGGAAATGCGCCGTCTGGCGGATCACCGTGGGGTTCGCCATCATCCAGGTATGGCTGACCGGCAGGGTCAGGTGGTCGGCCATGCCCTCCAGCCTGGTGCTGGCGACCGTCACCTTGCCGTCGTCCGGGCCGGGCAGCAGTTGCGAGAACCAGGGCGACACCGAACGGGTGCCCGCGATGATGCCCAGCGGATAGTCCGGCAATGGCAGGCGGTTCGGCCAGCTTTCCGGCCCGGTGCCCAGTGTCAGCCCCGCCGGCCCGTTCACCATCTGGAACACCCGCCAGTTCCCCAGCCGGTCCACCAGTTCCGAGCCATGGTTGGGCGGCGCCAGCATCACCACCCGGCCCAGCCCCTCGGGGTGCGCCCGTGCCAGCCAGTCGCGCACCAGGATGCCGCCCATCGAATGCGTCACGAAATGGGTGGGGCCGGTATGCGGCGCCTCGAAGGCGCGGGCAACGCCATCGACCAGGGCTTTCGGGCGCGGCCCGGGTCGACGGATAGGTGGCGTGTTCGACCTGGTAGCCCGCTGCCCGCAGCACCAGCCCGATGGCCGCGAGCGAGCGCGCGCTGCGGGCCAGGCCATGCACCAGGATCACCCTTGCTCCGGTGCCTTCGGGCACGCTGCCGGGCTTGGACGGCTGTGCGATCAGGGGGAAACAGGCGGTTCTGCATGGCCGCCATATTGGTCCGCCCGGGCGGGATGCAAGGCCCGGTCTGCGCCGTGAAGGCCCGGCCCGCCGCGCGGCCTTCGCAGGTGCCGGTCCTTGGCTCGGGCGAATCGGTGCCGGACAGGGCCTGTGCCTGCTGATCGCCGGCGATCGGCCCGTTGCCCCTGCCGGGCGCGAAAGCCGTCGAGCAGCTTTTCGTCCAGTTCTCCAGATCCAGCAGCGCGTCATGCGCGCCTGCCGTCGCGCGGATCCTCGTCCCGCTCCAGCTTCTGGATCGCCGCGGTATCGCGGTTCCTGGGGGTTCTGGATCTCGAACACCATCAGGAAGGACACTGGTGCCGGTGTTGAACAGCCAGGTATCGAATAGTGAGCCGGGCCGGTCACGATCCAGGCCACGATCACCGCGACCGCCAGAAGGAAGGTCCTGGGCCGCCCGCACCAATGCGAGACCGGCCTGGCGATTCCGAATAACCCATGGCAGCCTCCTTGGCGCTGGATCGTGCGCCCCGCGACCGGCTCTGCAAGTCGCCGGCTGCGGCAAGGCTGGACAAGCCCGGCCTTCCGGCGCAACCCTGCGGCCCATGGCCCGCTTCAAACCCCGCCTCGCCGCGCGTGCGCTGATCCTGTCCGACGACCGGCTGTTGCTGGTCAACGCCTATCCCGGCGGCCGGTCGGACCTGTGGTGCGCGCCGGGTGGCGGCTGTGAGGCCGGGCAATCGCTGCCCGCAAACCTGGCGCGCGAGGTGCACGAGGAAACCGGGCTGAGATCGCCGGGGGTGGCCCCGCCCTGATCAACGAATTCCACGACCCGCAAAGCGGCTATCACCAGATCGACCTGTTTTTCCGCTGCACCATCCGCTCTGGCACACTGGACGCCGGCTGGCAGGACCCGGAGGGCGTGGTGACCGAGCGGCAGTTCTTTTCGCGCGTCGAACTGGCTTCCGGGCGGGTGCGGTTCAAGCCCGACAGCCTGCCCGACGCCGCCTGGGGCGAGGGCTGCCTTTACGACCCGCTGGAAGAGATCGTCGCATGAGCCGGGCTTTCGTCAACGAGGATGCCGGGGCCGACCGGCCTGACCTGCCGGAACTGCCGGTCTCGGCCCATCCCAACCCGGTCACGCCGCGCGGACTGGCCGATCTGCAGGCGCGGCTGGCGGTGCGGCTGGCCGACCTGGCGGCGCTGAAGGCGCGGGCCGACCGGCTGGACAAGCTGCCCGAAGCGGCGGCGGAGCGTGACATCCGCTGGCTGGAGGCACGGCTGAAATCGGCCGTGCTGGTCGATCCGGCGGGGCATGACCTGTCGGAGGTGGCTTTCGGGCTGGCAGTGACGGTGGCCGATGAGGATGGCGGCGAGACCACCTATGAGATCGTGGGCGAGGATGAGGCGGACGCCCCCAGGGGCCGCATCGCGCCACAATCGCCGTTGGCGCGCGCACTTATGGGCGCACAGGTTGGCGACGAAGTGGTCTGGAAGCGGCCCGCAGGGGATGTTTCGCTGGAAGTTCTGAGGATTGCCCATGCCGACCATCCGTCTGCTTGACCCCGCAAAGGACGCAGGCCTTGTCGAAGACCTCTACCGCGCCGCGCCGGACTACTGGCTTCTGGCCGAAGGGGCTTGTGAACCGGATGGCAAGGCGGCCGGGTTCTTCGCCGACGGCCCGCCCGGTTGCGACCCGGCCGACAGCGACCGGCTGGGACTGTTTCTGGACAGGCGGCTGAGCGGGGTGGCCGAGGTGTCCTATGGCTTTCCGGCCCAGGGCGACGCCTATCTGGGGCTGATGCTGCTGGCCCCCTGGGCGCAAGGAGCGGGGCATGGCCGCGCCTTTCTGGCCCATGCCGAGGCACTGGCCCGTGCCCGCGGCGCGCCGGCTCTCTATCTGGCGGTGCTGGATGCCAACCCGCGCGGCCGCGCCTTCTGGCAGCGCGAAGGTTTTCGCGCCACCGGACGGCGCCGGCTCGACGACACCGGACAATGGATCGAACGGCTGGAAACCCGCTTAGACCAGGGCCAGTTGCCATCTGCTCCGTCGACATCAGCCGCCGGCGGGTTCGCCAACCAGGGCTGGCCGTTGTAGATCTTCAAAAGGCGGGCGCCACTGGCGTCAGGCCCTTTCAACTCGGCAGGATAGATCGACACGGGTCGCCGGGAGCGCCGACCGGGCCGCCGGAATTCTCGGCCCAGCGCTGGATTCGCACCCGCACGTCGAAGCGGTAGCCGCTCAATACCTGCTGGCCGTCGGTTTCATAGCTGGTCACCGTGCGGACCATGACGAAATCCTGCCCGTTCGTCGTATCGGTGCGGGTCTTGACCTCGCAGAATGCCTGCCCGGCAATCTCGACCGTGCCGGACGGATCGAGGATCAGCGTCATCGGCGTTGCCGAATAGCCTTGCAGGGTCTGCCCGGCCCTGGCGTTGAAACGCGCGGTGACATCGGCAAGCTCGTCCCCGTCCAGCCCGCCCGCCCAGACGAAGGGCAAGACCGCGTCCGGCAAGACGGGGGGCGGGGGTGCCGCGCCTTCGTCGGTGGCCGTGCCTGCGGCGTCGGCTGGCACGGGCGCCGGCAGTGAAATGTTGAAATCGCGGGCAAGTTCGGCACGATAGGCGCGGTCGAACAGCAAGAGGTCACGCATCATCTTCTCGGGAGAAGCCCCGCCGATAACCCAGCGGCGGATGATTGCTTCAAGCAGCCCGCCAAAGGGCACCGCGACGATTTGATAGTCGTCCACAACGTCGAAGCCGAGGCCATCATCAGGAACCATGAACTTCGGCACCGCAGCACCGAACGATTCTTCAGCAGGCTCGATCCGGGCCTTTTGGCAGGGTGAAATACTGATCCGCCGTTGCGTCGCCTGTGCCCATCGGGAGCGGCCATGGCCGCACAGAAGGCCAAAGACAGGACGCGAAGAGTGTATGCCATGCCGTATCCTGTCCCGACCATGAAACCCGGCGGCAAGGCACCGCCACGCGTTGAATGCTAACGGAAAAGGCCGATTTTCTCGTTGATGCCGATCAAGACCTTGGCTGGCAAGAAAGAAAAAAGGGCGCCGCAAGCGGCGCCCTTTCCTGTCTGTGTCAAGGTGGGATGGATCAGAAATCCATGCCGCCCATGCCGCCGCCCCATGCCGCCGCCGCCACCGGCCCAGCCGTCCTTGGCCGGGCTTGTCGGCGATCATCGCCTCGGTGGTGATCAGGAGCGAGGCAACCGACGCCGCATCTTCCAGCGCGGTGCGCACGACCTTGGCCGGGTCGATCACGCCGAACTTGAACATGTCGCCATATTCTTCGGTCTGCGCGTTGAAGCCAAAGGTCTTGTCGTTCGATTCGCGCACCTTGCCGGCCACGACCGCGCCATCAACGCCCGCGTTCTGGGCGATCTGGCGCAGCGGCGCTTCCAGCGCCTTGCGGATGATGACGATCCCGGCATCCTGATCCGCGTTCGCACCTTTCAGGCCTTCCAGCACCTTGCCAGCCTGGATCAGCGCCACGCCGCCACCGACGACGATGCCTTCCTGAACGGCCGCACGGGTCGCGTTCAGGGCGTCATCGACGCGGTCCTTGCGCTCTTTCACTTCGACTTCGGTCATGCCGCCGACGCGGATCACGGCAACGCCGCCCGCCAGCTTGGCCACACGCTCCTGCAGCTTCTCCTTGTCGTAGTCCGAGGTGGTTTCCTCGATCTGCGCGCGGATCTGGCCCACGCGGGCTTCGATCTCGGCCTTGTCGCCAGCGCCATCAACGATGGTGGTGTTGTCCTTGTTGATCGTGACCTTCTTGGCACGGCCCAGCATGTCGATGCCGACATTTTCCAGCTTCATGCCCAGATCGTCGGAAATCACCTGACCACCGGTCAGGATCGCGATGTCCTGCAGCATGGCCTTGCGGCGATCGCCAAAGCCCGGAGCCTTGACGGCGGCGATCTTCAGGCCGCCACGCAGCTTGTTGACGACGAGCGTGGCCAGAGCCTCGCCTTCGACGTCTTCGGCGACGATGAGCAGCGGCTTCTGGCTCTGGATCACGGCTTCCAGCAGCGGCACCATCGGCTGCAGCGACGACAGCTTCTTTTCGTGCAGCAGGATATAGGCGTCTTCCAGGTCGGCGATCATCTTGTCGGCGTTGGTCACGAAATAGGGCGACAGGTAGCCACGGTCGAACTGCATGCCCTCGACGACTTCGACTTCGGTCTCAAGGCCCTTGTTCTCTTCGACGGTGATGACACCCTCGTTGCCGACCTTCTGCATCGCGTCGGCGATCTGGCGGCCGATCTCGGCTTCGCCATTGGCCGAGATGGTGCCGACCTGCGCCACTTCGGCGCTGTCGTTGACGGGGCGAGCAGCGGCCTTGATGGCTGCGACGACCTTGGTGGTGGCCAGGTCGATGCCGCGCTTCAGGTCCATCGGGTTCATGCCGGCGGCGACCGACTTCAGGCCTTCCTTGATGATGGCCTGGGCCAGCACGGTGGCGGTGGTGGTGCCGTCGCCCGCTTCGTCATTGGTGCGCGAAGCGACTTCCTTCACCATCTGCGCGCCCATGTTCTCGAACTTGTCGGAAAGCTCGATTTCCTTGGCAACGGTCACGCCGTCCTTGGTGATGCGCGGGGCGCCGAAGCTCTTGTCGATCACCACGTTGCGGCCTTTCGGGCCCAGGGTGACTTTCACGGCATCAGCCAGGATGTTGACGCCACGCAGCATGCGGTCGCGGGCATCGGTATCGAAACGAACGTCTTTGGCACTCATTGTGCAGACTCCTCAAATTTCGGTTTCAGGTCGGATGGGCGATCTGCCCATCGTCCGGTCAGGAAAGCGGGATCAGGCGATGATCCCCATGATGTCGCTTTCCTTCATGATCAGCATTTCTTCGCCATCCAGCGTCACTTCGGTGCCCGACCATTTGCCGAACAGGATGCGGTCGCCGGCCTTGACCGACGGCGCGATCAGCTCGCCCGAATCCTTGCGGGCGCCTTCGCCCACGGCGATGATTTCGCCCTCGGCGGGTTTTTCCTTGGCGGTATCGGGGATGATAAGGCCGCCCTTTGTCTTGTCTTCGCCTTGAATGCGGCGAACCAGCACACGGTCATGCAGCGGTTTGAAAGCCATCTGGTAACACTCCCTTGGGTTCCAGGTTGAAACGGTTGGCACTCACCTGGAGCGAGTGCTAACGGCGCTTGATCTAGGCAAATCCGGGCCGGCTGTCAACACCCGGTCCTTGCGGAATTTAGCCTTTGGCCGGAACGCGGCGGGGGTTGCACTTGGCGGGGCGAATGCCACCATGCGCCAACCCGTCCCGTCGAGAGTCGTTCATGTCCCGCTTTCTCCGCCGCCTTGCCGCGCCGCTGATGTTCCTTCTGGCCCTGCCCCCCGCCGCCGGGGCCGAGTGCTTCGGGATGAACATCCTCGACATCATGCCGGCGGCCGAGCGGCAGGCGCTAGAGGCGGCGGCCAATGCCGTCCCCTATCCCGAAGGCAATTTCTGGACCGCCGAGAAAGGCGCGACGCGGCTGATCGTCATCGGCACCTATCATCTGGACGACCCGCGGCATCAGGCCGCGGTCGACCGCCTTGCCCCCGAAATCGCCGGGGCCGCAGCACTTCTGGTCGAAGGCGGGCCGGAAGAGGAAAAGGCGCTGGTCGCGCATATGGCCGAGAACCCGTCGGTGATGACCATCACCGAGGGCCCGACGCTGCTGGAATCGCTGCCCGAGGCCACCTGGAAACGGCTGTCCGCCGCCATGTCGGAACGCGGCATTCCGGGTTTCATGGCCGCCAAGCTCCAGCCCTGGTATGTCACGGTGCTCTTGTCGGTGCCGCCCTGCGCGATGGAGGATCTGGTCGACCCCAAGGGCCTCGACGGCATGCTGATCGACGCCGCCCTGGCCGCCGGGGTTCCGGTGCGGGCGCTGGAGCCCTATGACACGGTGTTCAAGCTGTTCGACAGCTTTTCGCGCGCCGAGCAGGTCGACATGATCGAACAGACTCTGGCGCTGGAACCCTCGATCACCGATTTCTCGATCACCCTGGCGGATGCCTATTTCGACGGCAAGGGCCGCCTGATGTGGGAACTGATGCGCCACCAGTCCTATGCGATGGAGGGCTATACCCGCGCCCAGGTCGATGAAGAGATGGCGCGGATGGAAGATGTGCTGATGGTGAAGCGCAACCGCGCCTGGATCCCGGTGATCGAAGCGGCGGCCGATGCGGGCCCGCTGGTGGTGGTGGCCTTCGGCGCGCTGCATCTTTCGGGCGAGGACGGGGTGCTGAACCTTCTGGCGGAGAACGGCTGGACCGTGGCGCCGATGGTGCTGCCATGATCCCGGCACTGGCGGGGCACCGGCTGGCCCGCGTGACGCTGCTGGACTGCGGCACCTTTTCGGTGCGTGGCGGAGAGCGGATCATCGGCATCCCGGCCTGGCTTCTGACCACCGACAGGGGCGCACAGGTGCTGGTCGATGGCGGTTTTCCGGCGGCCTATGGCAAGGATGACTCTGCCGCAGGGCTGGCCGACGGCCTCGGCGTGTTCGGCGCACTGGTGGATCACAGGCCGGAGAAGATGGTCGCGCCGCAACTGGCGCTGTGCGGCGTGGCGCCCGGCGATCTGGTGGCGCATGTGCTGACGCATGGACATATCGACCATGTCGGCGCGCTGGATCTGATCACCTGCCCGTTGGTCCTGACAGAAATCGAACGTGCCGACCCGCGGCCGCGCTATTTCGGCGCCGTCCGCCCGCTGGCCTGGCCCGAGGTGCCCACGCTGGCGATCACGGGCGACACCGACCTGTGCGACGGCATCCGGCTGATCCCTACCCCCGGCCACACGCCCGGCCACCTGTCGTTGCTGCTGACTCTGCCCGAAGGCCCGCCGCTGATCCTGGCCGCCGACGCGATCAACCGCCGCTCGGAACCGGAGGAGGGTTTTGCAGATTCGGCGGACCCCGCCGCCGCGCGCCGTTCGGCCGACCGGCTGTTCGCACTGCAGCGAGACACCGGCGCCCGGCTGATCCATGGCCACGAGCCGACGGAATGGCCCGTCCTGCCCAAGGCCCCGCAGGCCCTGAGGTGATGCCACCGCGCCGCGCCGGGCTTCTGATGCTGCTGGGCGCGACGCTGGCATGGAGCACGGCCGGCCTGTTTGCCCGCGCCATCGCACTGGATACGCCGACGGTGATCCTGTGGCGCGGCTGGGCGGGGGCGGCGGGGCTGCTTGCATTGCTGCTGGCGCTGAAGGGCCGGGCCGGATTGCGCGACGTTGCCCGTCTTGGCCCGCTGGGCTGGGCCTATGCGCTGTTCTCGGGTCTAGGGGTCCTGTGCTTTGTCGGCGCGCTGAAGGCCACCTCGATCGCCCATGTCGCCATCATCTATGCCACGCTGCCGTTTATCGCCGCCGGGCTGGGCTGGGTACTGTTGCGCGAACGGCCCGGCAGCGCGGCCCTGGTCGCGGCCCTGGTGGCGCTGGCCGGGTCGGTGATCATGGTCGGCCTTGGCGGCGACGGCACATGGTGGGGCGACCTGATGGCGCTGGGCATGGCGCTGGCCATGGCGGCGCTGATCCTGATCGCCCGCGCCCGGCCGCAGCTTCCGGCGCTGGCGGCCGGCATCCTCGGCTCGATCTGGGCGCCGGCGGCCTGCCTGCCCTTCGCCAGCCTCGACGGCGTGACGCCGCAGGCGCTTGGGATGATGATCGCCTTCGGGCTGGTCAACTCCACCCTTGCCTTCGCGCTGTTCATCTTCGGCGCGCGGCTGGTCGCGCCAGTGGAGACCGCGCTGATGGGCGCACTGGAAGTGCCGGTGACGCCGCTCTGGGTCTGGCTGGTGTTCGACGAGTTGCCCACGCCCGCCACCCTTCTGGGCGGCGGGCTGGTGCTGGCGGCGGTGGTCGGCCACATCCTGTGGACCGCGCTGCACTCGGAACGCCGGAACCTGTGATGGTCCCGGCGCCGTTTTTTCTCAGCCGCCTCTGCCTTTGCCGGGCAGCCGCAGGGGTTTCAGCACCGGCGCAAGGCCCCGGCCGGACTTCGCGGCCCAATGCGGGGTGGCTTTCCTGGCGTCCCCAGGTTTCCTGAGATCATTGTCGGTCTTGCCCGCGCCCGGCGCGGGGGATTTCGGTTTGTTCGGCATCTGATGGCCTTCCGGAACGGATGGGCGCATCCCGGCAGAAAGCCGGGATCAGGCGACACGCCCCAAGGGGCGTTCAGCGGTGCAGGACCATTGTCAGGATACTCCTGTCAGAGGGAAAACCGGGGCCGGCCTTGCGCCGCCCGTGGGCCTAGCCGCGCCAGGCGCGACAAGCGGTGATTTCCATCGCAGGACACTCCTCTTTCCGAGGCGGGAAGCCTGCAAGGGACCTCCCTCAAAGTCAACCGACCTGCCGTTGCTGCAATGCAGCATCCCGCCGTCGCGCACCGTTGCCGGGGTGACAAGCGGCCCGCCTGCCCCTATAAGCCGCGCAAATTCCAACCTGCGAGAGACGCCATGACCATCCTCGTTTTCGGCCACAAATCCCCCGACACCGATTCCACCGGCTCGCCCATCATCTGGGCCTGGTACCTGGCGCAGGTGAAAGCTACCCCGGCCAGGCCCGTGCTGCTGGGAGAGCCGAACACCGAAGCCGCCTTCGTGCTGAAGCACTGGGGCCTGGAAAAGCCCGCGATCATCGCGGACGTCACCGCCGACGATACCGTGGTGATCGTCGACACCAACAACCCGTCGGAACTGCCCCCCTCGATCAACGAGGCGAAGATCATCGCGATCATCGACCATCACATGCTGGCCGGGGGGTTGAAGACGAAGAACCCGATCGAGATCACCATGCGCCCGCTGGCCTGCACCGCCACCCTCATGCACGACCTGATGGGCGATGCGGTGGCCGGCGCGCCGAGGGCGATCAAGGGGGCGATGCTGTCCTGCATCGTCTCGGACACGCTGGAATTCCGCAGCCCGACCACGACCCCGCATGACAAGGCCGTGGCAGAGGCGCTGGCTGCCGATCTGGGCGTGTCGATCGCCGATCTGGCGGCGGCGATGTTCGAGGCGAAGTCGGATGTTTCGGCCTTTTCGGATACCGAGTTGTTGCGGATGGACAGCAAGGAATACAGCGTGGCCGGCAAGGAGTTGCGGGTTTCGGTGCTGGAAACCACCGCGCCGAAGGTCGTGCTGGACCGCAAGGCCAGCCTGATGGCCGCGATGCCCGCGGTTGCCAGGGAAGATGGCGCCGATCAGGTGCTGTTGTTCGTGGTCGACATCCTGCGCGAAGAGGCGACGCTGCTGGTGCCGAACGATCTGGTCCGGCAGATGGCCGAAGCGTCGTTTGGCGTGAAGGTTTCCGGCGATACGGTGGTGTTGCCGGGCGTGATGAGCCGGAAAAAGCAGATCATTCCGGCGCTGAAGCTGTAGTCGGCGGAACCGGGGGGACTTTGCGCCCCCCCATGCCATTGGCTTCTTGAACCAATGGCGACTCCGCTGGCATACCCCTGCAGAGTATTTCCACCAAGATGAAGGGCAGGCCGATGGCTGAGATCATTTCTGCGCTGGCCGCGGTGGCGGGCCGTTACGACGCGGTGTTCTGCGATCTTTGGGGCTGTCTGCACAACGGGCGCGCGCCGTTTCCGGATGCGGTGGCGGCGCTGCAGGGGTATCGGGTGGGGGGCGGCAGCGTTGTGCTGTTGACCAACGCGCCGCGCCCGAAGCCATCCGTCGTGGCGCAGCTGGACGGCATGGGTGTTCCGCGCGATGCCTGGGACGAAGTGGTCACCTCGGGCGACGCGGCGCAATTCGCGCTGTTGTCGGGGGCGGTGGGGCGGCGGGTGTTCCATATCGGCGCGCCCAAGGATGAGGCGTTCTTTTCCGATTTTGCCCCCGATCTGGCAGAATACGCCGCGACGCAGGCGGACGTGCAGCGGGTGCCCCTGAAAGAGGCCGAGGGCGTGGTCTGCACCGGCCTGCGCGACGATCTGACCGAGACCCCGCAGGACTACCGGGCGGAGCTGTTGATGGCCAAGACGCTGGGCCTGCCGATGCTCTGCGCCAACCCCGATATCGTGGTGGATTGGGGCGACCGGCGGTTGTGGTGTGCCGGTGCGCTGGCGCGGGACTACGAGGCGATGGGCGGACAGGCCCTGTATTTCGGCAAACCGCATCCGCCGATCTACGACCTGGCCCGCCGCCGTCTGGTCGCACTGCGCGAGGGCGAGCCTGCGGTTCTGTGCATTGGCGACGGCATCGCCACCGACATCCAGGGCGGCATGGCCGAGGGGCTGGACACGCTGTTCATCACCGGCGGCATCGACGCGGCGGCCTTTGGCGCGGACCCCGCCAACCCGGACAAGGGTTTGCTGGAGGCATGGCTGGCGGAAAAGCAGCTGTCGGCGACCTATGCCATGGGGCATCTGCGCTGAATGAGCTGCGACGCCAAGGTAACATAATTACGCATTTCACCCCCCTGAGGAAAAAATCTTGCGCAAAGGATTTGTTCTGCACCGCAGCATCTGCTAGAATTCCGGCATCGGCAAGGGAATCGCCATGATGCTGGACAACACGCACAACCACCCCCGCGGCACGATCTGCATCGAGGATCTGGAGATCGGCATGCGCCGATCGCTGACCAAACAGGTCACCGACCGCGATATCGAGCTGTTCGCCGAGGTCTCGACAGACCGCAATCCGGTGCATCTGGACGAAGCCTATGCCCAGGACACCATCTTCGAAGGCCGCATTGCCCATGGCATGCTGACCGCAGGCCTGATTTCGGCGGTGATCGGCGAGCAGTTGCCGGGCCATGGATCGGTCTATCTGGGGCAAAGCCTGCGGTTCATGGCGCCCGTCCGCCCCGGCGACATGGTGACAGCAGAGGTCACGGTGCTGGCGATTGACCATGCGAAACGCCGGGTGACCCTTGAAACCGTCGCCTCGGTGGGTAAAACCGTGGTCTTGAAGGGCGAGGCGCTGGTTCTGGCGCCCAGCCGCAAGTTCGACTGACGGGACGCGCGCGCCCCGTCCTGGGGTGCCGATGCTGATACATCAGGATTTTCAATGGCTTGACCAAAAGGCGCGGGGGACCTCTTGCGCCATGGGCAATTTCGACGGGGTGCATCTGGGGCATCGGTCGGTGATCGACCTGGCGCGCGGCAAGGCGCCTCTGGGCATCATCACCTTCGAGCCGCATCCGCGGCAGGTGTTTCAGCCCGACGCGCCGCCGTTCCGGCTGATGAACGCCGAGGCACGGGCGAACCGGCTGGCGAAGCTGGGCGTCGATCACCTGTTCCAGTTGCAGTTCAACAAGGCGCTTGCCGCGCTGACGCCCGAAGACTTCGCGCGGCAGGTGCTGGCCGAGGGGCTGGGGATCAGCCATATCGTCGTGGGAGCAGATTTCTGCTTCGGCAAGGGCCGGGCCGGCAAGGCCGACGACCTGAAGGCGCTGGGCACGCGGCTTGGCTTTGCCACGACCATTGCGCCCCTGCTGGCGATCAAGGGGCGAGAGGTGTCGTCCACCGCCATCCGCACGGCGCTGACCGAGGGCCGCCCGCGCGACGCGGCCGCCATGCTGGGCCACCTGCACCGGATCGAGGGCGAGGTGATTCACGGCGAAAAGCGCGGGCGCGCGCTGGGCTATCCGACCGCCAACATGGCGCTGACCGGGCTGCATCTGCCGCGCTTCGGCGTCTATGCGGTAAAGGTGGACGTGCTGACCGGCCCGCAGGCCGGGGCCTACATGGGCGCGGCCAGCCTTGGCGTGCGGCCGATGTTCGACGGTCAGGTGCCGAACCTGGAAACCTTCCTGCTGGAGTTCAAGGGCGATCTCTACGGCCATCACCTCTCGGTCGCGCTGGTCGATTTCCTGCGGCCGGAGATGAAATTCGACGGGTTGCCGGCGCTGATCACCCAGATGGAGGCCGACTGCGCCCGCGCGCGGGAAATCCTGTCTGCGGGCTGAGCGCCCCCCTTCCCTTTTCCGGCCCCTCGCGCCACGGTGCGCCGATGGACAAGCTGCGCCCGAAGTTCTGGGAAACCGTTCCCCTTGCAAAGATGACCCCCGAGGAATGGGAGGCGCTGTGCGACGGCTGCGGCAAGTGCTGCCTGAACAAGCTGGAGTTCGAGGATACCGGCGAGGTCGCCTATACCCGCATCGCCTGCCGGCTGTTCGACGACGCGACCTGCCGCTGCTCGGACTATGCCAACCGCCGCCGCTTCGTGCCGGAATGCGTGTTCCTGACGCCGAAGACTCTGCCGAAGGTGGCCTACTGGATGCCGCAGACCTGCGCCTACAAACTGCTGTGGCAGGGCCGGCCCCTGCCGGACTGGCACCCGCTGCGGACCGGGGACCCGGAAAGCACCCATACCAGTGGCAATTCCGTGCGTGGATCGACCCTGCCCGAACACGAGATCCCGGAAGAAGACTGGGAAGACCACATCATCGAGGAGACGCCCTGATGTTCTTTGCCTCCGACAACAGCTCGGGCGCCGCGCCCGCGATCATGGCGGCGGTCGCCGGCGCCAATGACGGCTATCAGCGCAGCTATGGTGCCGACGCGCTGATGCAGCGGGCGACAGCGCAGATCCGCGAGGTGCTGGAGACGCCGGAGGCCGCGGTCTATCTGGTCGCCACCGGGACGGCGGCGAATTCGCTGGCCGTGGCGCTGACCTGCCCGCCCTGGGGGTCGGCCTTCTGCCACCGCCACGCCCATGTCGCCGAGGACGAATGCGGCGCGCCCGAGTTCTTCGCGGGCGGAGCCAAGCTGGTTCTGGTCGACGGCGCGCATGGCAAGATGACGCCGGAGGCGCTGGCCCCGCAACTGGCGCGGATCGGGGCCGGCGGGGTGCACAGTCTGCAAACCGGCATGCTGACCATCACCAACGTGACCGAGGCGGGCACCGTCTATACCCCGCAAGAGATTGCCGCGCTGACCGCTTTGGCCCGCGCCAAGGGCCTGCCCTGCCATCTGGACGGCGCGCGCTTTGCCAATGCGCTGGTTTCCACGGGGGCCAGCCCGGCCGAGATGACCTGGAAGGCGGGCATCGACATCCTGTCCTTCGGCGGCACCAAGAACGGCTGCCTGGGGTGGAAGCGGTGGTGATCTTCGACCCCGCGAAAGCCTGGGAATTCGAGTTGCGAAGAAAGCGCGCGGGGCATCTGTTCTCGAAGCACCGGTTCCTGTCGGCACAATTCGCGGCCTATCTGGAGGATGGTCTCTGGCTGCGGCTTGCAACACAGGCGAATGCCATGGGCGCACGGCTGGCCGAAGGTCTGGCGCGGGTAGACAGCGTGACGCAGAAGCACCCGGTGCAGGCCAACATGATGTTCCCGGAATGGGAGGCGGGCATCCACGCCCGGCTGAAAGCGGCGGGGGCGGAGTATTACGCCTGGGATCTGCCCGAGGGTCGTGAAGGCGCAAGACTGGTCACCAGCTGGTCGACGACCGATGCGGATGTGGACGGGTTCCTGCGGGCTTTCGAGCGAGACGGCTGATCCTGGCGCGGGCCAAGAGTTTTCGAAAACTCTTGCAAATTCCTTCGAAGGAATTTGGCCCTGCTTCAGGCCGCGTCGAGATGGGCCTGAACCGTGCGGGCAATCAGCTCGGGATGGGTGATCGGCACCATGTGTCCGGCCCCCGGCACGACCAGCCGGGTCGCCTGCGGCAACCGCGCAGCCAAGGCCGCATGAACCGCGTCGATCACGTCGGGGCTGTCGGCGCCTTCGATCAGAAGCACCGGCACATTCACCGACTCCAGCCCGCCCGGCCGCAAGAGCCGCGCCGCATCGTCCAGCAGTACCGGATTCTGCGCCGGGATATGGTGGATGCGGTCCAGGATATAGCGGCGCGAGCGTTCCGGCAGATCGGCAAGCGCCTCGCCCGTGCCCCAGGCCGCATGGAACATCGCCGCGCCCGCCGCGCGGTCATCCACCAGACGGCGGGCGATCTCCTCATGCCCGGCGCGGAAGGTGTCATATGCCGCCGTGCCCCTTGCGGCCGCGAAGATCACCGGCTCGACCAGCATCAGGCTGCGGACCAGATCGGGCCGCTGCAGCGCCAGCCGCAGGCAGACTGTCGCGCCGAAACTGTGGCCGAACAGGTCGATCGGACCGCCCTTTCCCAGCCTCTCGGCCAGATCGGCGGCGATCCGGGTCGTCAGGCCGTGGATCTCGTCTTGCCGGTTCCAATCGGCCGAACGGCCGTGGCCGGGCTGATCCAGCGCGGTGCTCGTCACGCCCGAAAGCCGTTCGGCCAGCCCCGCCCATGCACCGCCATGCGCCAGACTGCAATGCAGCGCCAGCACCGCGCGGGGCGCGCCCCGGTCCCAGACGCGACAGGGGGTTGGATGACCGGCAACAAGGTCTTCGGGCATGGCTCTTCTCTCGTGCAACCGGGCCGCCATAGCCTGCCGACAGCCCCCGGATCAAGCCTTCCTGCCGCAGAACGGAAACTTCCGTCCCGCGCCCCCTTTGCGCCGCCCCGCCCCGGTGCTATGCCCGCCGCAACCCCGATTCCGCTGCCCAACCGGAGTTTACCATGCCCGCCATCACCGAGCCGAAGCTGATCTCCGGCAACGCCAACCTCTCGCTTGCCAGATCAATCTCGCGGCGGATGTCGATGCACCGGGGGATGAGCGTCAATCTGGTCGAAGCGCGGGTGGAACGGTTCAACGACCAGGAGATCTTCGTCGAGGTGTTCGAGAACGTGCGCGGCGAGGATATGTATATCCTCCAGCCCACCTCGCGCCCGGTCAACGACAACCTGATGGAACTTCTGATCATGACCGACGCCCTGCGCCGGTCTTCGGCCGCCCGGATCACCGCCGTGATCCCCTATTTCGGCTATGCCCGCCAGGACCGCCGTGCCAAGGCGCGCACGCCGATTTCGGCCAAGCTGGTGGCCAACCTGATCGAGACCGCGGGCGTCGACCGGGTGCTGACGCTGGATCTGCACGCGGCACAGATCCAGGGCTTCTTCGACATTCCGGTCGACAACCTCTACGCCAGCCCGGTCTTCGCGCTGGATATCGAGCACCACTTCAAGGACCGGATGGAGGACCTGATGGTGATCTCGCCCGACGTCGGCGGCGTGGCACGCGCGCGCGATCTGGCCAAGCGGATCAATGCGCCGCTGGCCATCGTGGACAAGCGGCGCGAGAAGGCGGGCGAAGTGGCCGAGATGATCGTGATCGGTGACGTCACCGGCAAGAAATGCATCATCGTCGATGACATCTGCGATACGGCCGGCACCCTGTGCAAGGCCGCCGAGACGCTGATCGAGGCGGGCGCGACCGAGGTTCACGCCTATATCACCCATGGCGTGCTGTCCGGCCCGGCAGTCGAGCGGGTGCAGAACTCGGTGATGAAATCGCTGGTGATCACCGATTCCATCGAACAGGGCGACAAGGTCAAGGCGGCGAAGAACATCCGCATCGTTCCCACCGCCCCGATCTTTGCCCAGGCGATCCTGAACATCTGGGGCGGCATGTCGGTGTCCTCGCTGTTCGAGACCGATACTCTGGCGCCGATCTACGAAGGCCTCTATTCGCGCGGCTGAGCCGGCGCCGCAAGCGTCCCGATTTCCGCAGGCTTTCCGCCCTTTTCGGGCCACATTGACCCGGCAATCTGCCCCGATGCGGCCCTCGGCCGTGGTACCAGGGGAAGCCTCGCCATGATGGGAAAGCCGGTCGACGCCATCTGGCCGCAGGGCCTGCCGGTGCTGCGTGGGCTTGCCCCGGCCGAGCGGTTGTTGCTGGGGCTGATCCTGACCCTGGGTGCGGCGTCGGTCATGCTGAGTGCTGCCTTCGGCCGGGTGGTCGACTGGGCGGGCTTTCTGCCCGGCATCGCCGCCGCCCTGGCAATGATTGCGGTCGGCGCCCATGCCCGCGGCGTCCGCAATGCGCCCAGGCTGGGCGGCACGGCGATCGGTATCGGCCTGTTCATGGGCTTCACCGCTTTCGCCTCGCTCTTCATCTTCGCGCTGTTCCCGCTGCCGAATCCGCTGATCGACAGCCAGCTGATCAGCGTCGACGCGGCGCTGGGATACGACTGGGCCGGCTTTGTCGTGGGATTGGCGGAATATCCGCTTCTGGCCCGCGGGCTGGGCTACCTTTACCACAGTTCGCTGCCGCAGATGGTGCTGGTCATCATCCTGCTTGGCGTTCTGCGCCGCGAGCTGGCGATGCACCGCTTCCTGCTGGTCGGCATGATGTGCATGACCCTGACGGTGGGGGTCTGGTGGCTGTGGCCCAGCATCGGCCCGTCGGCCTTTGCCAGCATCCCGGCCGAAACGGCGGCCCGGATCGGGCTGGTGGTGAACCCGGCGGTGGGCGCGCATCTGCAGGCGCTGGTCGAGGTCGGCCCCGGCGTGATCGGGCCCGAGACGGTGATGGGCGTGGTGGCCTTTCCGTCCTATCACATCATCATGGCGCTGATGGTGGTCTGGTATTCCAGGGCAACCTTTGCCTTCTGGCCCTTCGCGCTGGCCGGTCTGGGCATGGTGCCGGCAACGCTGGCACATGGCGGACATCATCTGGTCGACCTGCTGGCAGGCGGTCTGGTCTTTGCCGGGATGGTCTGGGCGGCGGGGCGGATGATTCCGGGGCGCTGAGAGGCGTGGGCTGGTAGCCCGGCTTGCAACCACGCCCAGGGCCGTTCGGCGGGGTGAACCCCGCCCTACGGCAGATCGCCTTCAATCTGATTCCGATTGAAGGCGATCCAAGACGGGCAATCCGTTGGTTATGTTGCGTATCGCTTCTGATCAGGTGAACCTGATCAGAAGCGATACGTCTTACGCCACATCCCAATCGTCGTCGTCGCGGACCGGGCCGATGGCCAGCCAGTCGGCGCGCACCCGCGCGACGCGGCTATCGCCCCAGGTGCGAAAGACGATGTGAAAGCCCTTGGCGGTGACATTCTCGGCGGTGATGTCGGCGCGGCTGTTGGTCTTGTGGTCCATGTCCCACATCGAGATGCCGACGGTGACAACGGGCACGTCATGGAACGGCGGTTTGAAGGCGACCAGAAAGCGGCTTTCGCGGTTGCCGCTGCCGGTCCACATCATGCCGCCATCGGCAAAATCGGAAAACAGCACGCGCGAGCCTTGCAGGACGCCGATGCCCGATCCGAAACGCTTCATGTTGGGTTTCCCTGACTTCATCCCCGGATACTGCCAGATTTCGGCGGAATAGGGGTGGAAAAGTGAAAAGGCCCCGGCGAAGCGGGGCCTTTCTGCATGGTTGTTCTTCCGGTTCAGAACCCGGCCGCCGCCTTCATCGCCAGAAGATCGGACATCGCCTTGTCGGCTACGTCCTTGTCCACCGCAACCGCCGTCGCCTCGGAGGCATCGGCGATCAGCTGGTCCATCAGCGGCCCGGTCAGTTCTTCCAGCGGCACCGCGCGTTCGGCCAGGACCGACACGCCGGCGGCGCTGATCTCGGCGAAACCGCCGGTGACCACATAGGACTTTGTCCCTTCGGCCGAGATGGCGCGCAGGATGCCGGGGCGCAGCGTGGTGATGGTGGCAGCGTGCCCCTCCATCGCCGTCAAGTCGCCGGCAGCACCGGGGATCTGCACCTCACTCGCCTGGACCGACGCCAGACGCCGTTCAGGGCTGACCAGGTCGAATTGCAGATTTCCTGCCATCTCAATCCCCTCAGGCTGCTGCCGCGGCGAGTTTCTGTGCCTTGGCTTTCACTTCTTCGATGTCGCCGACCATATAGAAGGCCGCTTCGGGCAGGTGATCGTATTCACCGGCCACCACGGCCTTGAACGAGGCGATGGTCTTTTCCAGCGGCACCTGGACGCCGTCCGAGCCGGTGAAGACCTTGGCCACGTCGAAGGGCTGGCTGAGGAAACGCTCCAGCTTGCGCGCACGGGCGACGGCCAGTTTGTCGTCCTCGCTCAGTTCGTCCATGCCGAGGATGGCGATGATGTCCTGCAGCGATTTGTAGCGCTGAAGCACCTTCTGCACGTCGGTCGCAACTTTGTAGTGATCTTCGCCGATGATCAGCGGGTCAAGCAGGCGCGAAGTGGACCCCAGCGGGTCCACGGCCGGATAGATGCCTTTTTCCGAGATCGCACGATCCAGCACGGTCGTCGCGTCGAGGTGGGCGAACGACGTCGCGGGGGCCGGGTCGGTAAGGTCGTCGGCCGGAACGTAGACCGCCTGGACGCTCGTGATCGAGCCGTTCTTGGTCGAGGTGATGCGTTCCTGCATCGCGCCCATGTCGGTCGCCAGCGTCGGCTGATAGCCCACGGCCGACGGGATACGGCCCAGAAGGGCGGACACTTCGGACCCGGCCTGGGTAAAGCGGAAGATGTTGTCGACAAAGAACAGAACGTCGGTGCCGGTCTCGTCGCGGAACTGCTCGGCCAGCGTCAGGCCGGACAGCGCGACGCGCATCCGCGCGCCCGGAGGCTCGTTCATCTGGCCGTAGACCAGCGCGATCTTCGACTTGGACAGGTCTTCCAGGTCGATGACGCCGGATTCGATCATCTCGTGGTACAGGTCGTTGCCTTCACGGGTCCGCTCTCCCACGCCGGCGAACACCGACACGCCCGAGTGAACCTTGGCGATGTTGTTGATCAGTTCCATGATCAGAACCGTCTTGCCGACGCCGGCGCCGCCGAAGAGGCCGATCTTGCCGCCCTTGGTGTAGGGGGCCAAGAGGTCGATGACCTTGATGCCGGTCACCAGGATCTGGCTTTCGGTCGCCTGCTCGGCGAAAGGACGGGGCTTTTTGGTGGATCGAGCGGGTTTCCGTGGCGTTGACGGGTCCGCGTTCATCGACCGGCTCGCCGATCACGTTCATGATGCGGCCAAGGGTTGCGGGGCCGACGGGCACCTGGATCGGCGCGCCCAGGTCGCGCACGGGGGCGCCGCGGACCAGACCCTCGGTCGCGTCCATCGCGACGGTGCGCACGGTGTTCTCGCCAAGGTGCTGGGCCACTTCGAGAACCAGCCGCTTGCCGTTGTTGGTGGTTTCCAGCGCGTTCAGGATCGCGGGAAGATCGCCGTCGAACTGCACGTCCACGACGGCGCCGATGACCTGGGTCACCTTACCGGTCGCGGCAGCTGCCTTCGGTGCTTTTGCCATTTGTCTCTACTCCGGTTTCGTCAGAGCGCCTCGGCGCCCGAAATGATTTCGATAAGCTCTTTGGTGATCGCGGCCTGACGGCTCCGGTTGTACTGGATCGTCAGCTTGTTGATCATGTCGCCCGCGTTGCGGGTGGCGTTGTCCATGGCGGACATCCGCGCGCCCTGTTCGGAAGCGCCGTTTTCCAAAAGAGCGGTGAAGATTTGCGTGGCAACAGAACGCGGCAAAAGGTCGGCCAGGATCGCCTCTTCCGAGGGTTCGTAGTCATAGAGCGCTTCCGCGCTGCCGCCTTCGAACTTGGCCGGGATGATCTGCTGCATCGTCGGGATCTGGGCGATGACCGACTGGAAGCGGTTGTAGAAGATCGTCACCACATCCGCTTCGCCAGCCTCGAACGCCGCCAGGACTTCGCGCGCGATACTCTGCGCATTGGCATAGCCGATGCGCTTGACCTCGGTCAGGTCGACATGGCTGGTGAAGGCCTGCGCCCAGTCGCGCTTGAGCTGCTCGCGGCCCTTCTTGCCGACGGTGAGGATTTTCACCGTCTTGCCCTGCGCCGTCAGTTCCGTCGCCCGCGCGCGGGCCAGCTTGACGATCGACGAGTTGAAACCGCCGCAAAGGCCACGCTCGGCGGTCATGACAACCAGCAGATGCACCTGATCGCGACCGTTTCCGGCCAGCAGTTTCGGCGCACTTTCCGATGCGCCGACACCGGCGGCAAGCGAGGCCATCACCGCATTCATCCGCTCGGCATAGGGTCGGCCGGCCACGGCCGCCTCTTGCGCGCGGCGCAGTTTGGCGGCGGCGACCATCTGCATCGCCTTGGTGATCTTCCGCGTGTTCTTGACGCTTCCGATCCGGTTCTTCAGGGCCTTAAGGCTGGGCATTTGCCGTCTCCTTCAAGGGCGCTCAGGCGAAGTCTTTGGCGAAAGCGTCCAGTTCGGCACGGACAGCCTTTTCCAGATCGCCCGCAACCTTGCGGTCGTTCTTGGTGATATCGGCCAGCAGGGCCTTGCCCTTGGTGCGCAGGTGATGCAGCAGGCCCGATTCAAACCGGCCCACGTCCTTCACCGACACCTTGTCGAGATAGCCGCTGGTGCCCGCAAAGATCACGCAGACGATTTCGGCGTTCGACAGCGGCGAATACTGCGGCTGCTTCATCAGCTCGGTCAGGCGCGCGCCGCGGTTCAGCAGCTTTTGCGTCGCCGCGTCGAGGTCCGAGCCGAACTGCGCGAAGGCCGCCATTTCGCGGTATTGCGCCAGCTCCAGCTTGACCTTGCCGGCCACCGATTTCATCGCGTTGGTCTGCGCCGAAGAGCCCACGCGCGACACCGAAAGACCGGTGTTCACCGCCGGGCGGATGCCCTGATAGAACAGTTCGGTTTCCAGGAAGATCTGGCCATCGGTGATCGAGATCACGTTGGTGGGAATAAAGGCCGACACGTCGCCGCCCTGGGTTTCGATGATCGGCAGCGCGGTCAGCGAGCCCGAGCCGAAGTCCTCGTTCAGCTTGGCCGAACGCTCCAGCAGGCGCGAGTGCAGGTAGAACACGTCGCCCGGATAGGCTTCGCGGCCCGGCGGGCGGCGCAAGAGCAGCGACATCTGGCGGTAGGCCACCGCCTGTTTGGACAGGTCATCATAGATGATCAGCGCATGGCGGCCGTTGTCGCGGAAGAATTCCGCCATCGCGGTCGCGGCATAGGGCGCCAGGAACTGCATCGGCGCCGGGTCCGGAGGCGGTCGCGGCAACGACGGTGGTGTAGGCCATCGCGCCGGTCTCTTCCAGCTTCTTCACCAGCTGCGCCACGGTCGAGCGTTTCTGGCCGATAGCGACGTAGATGCAGTACAGCTTTTTCGATTCGTCGTCGCCAGCCGCCTCGTTGTAGGACTTCTGGTTCAGGATGGTGTCCAGCGCCACGGCGGTCTTGCCGGTCTGGCGGTCACCGATGATCAGTTCGCGCTGGCCGCGGCCAACCGGGATCATCGCGTCCACCGCCTTGAGGCCGGTCGCCATCGGCTCATGCACCGACTTGCGCGGGATGATGCCGGGGGCCTTCACGTCGGCGACGCGGCGTTCCTTCGTCTTGATCGGGCCCTTGCCGTCGATCGGGTTGCCAAGGCCATCGACCACACGGCCCAGAAGCTCGTTGCCGGCCGGCACGTCCACGATGGACTTGGTGCGCTTGACGGTGTCGCCTTCCTTGATGTCCTGGTCGGAGCCGAAGATCACGATGCCGACGTTGTCAACTTCGAGGTTCAGCGCCATGCCGCGGATGCCGCCGGGGAATTCGACCATCTCGCCGGCCTGGACCTTGTCCAGCCCGTGCACGCGGGCGATGCCGTCGCCAACCGACAGCACCCGGCCCACTTCGGCCACTTCGGCATCCTTGCCGAAGTTCTTGATCTGCTCTTTCAGGATCGCAGAGATCTCAGCAGCCTGAATTCCCATCACCCAACCTCTTTCATTGCATTCTGGAGTGCCGCGAGCTTTGCCTTGACCGAAGTGTCGATCATGGTCGAGCCCAGCTTGACGATAAGTCCGCCGATGAGGGTTTCATCGACGGTGGTGTTCAGTTTCACGGTCTTGCCGACCTTGGCCTTCAGCGTCTCGGCCAGTTTCTTCGACTGGGCGGCGGACAGCGCGGTGGCGGAGGTGATCTGGGCGGTGATCTCGCCCTTTTCTTCGGCGATGCGGTCGGCCAGCTGGGTCAGGAAATGCGGCAGCACGAAAAGGCGGCGCTTGTCGGCCATCAGCGCCAGCGTGTTGGCCGTCAGCGTGGAAAGGCCCATCTTCGCGGCAACCGCGGCCATGGCGGCGCCCTGCTCGCTGCGCGAGATGACCGGAGAGGCGATCATCGCGGCCAGCTCGGGGCTGGCAGCAAGGGCTGCGGTCAGCGCCTCGGCGTCGGCTTCCAGCGCCTTCAGCGCGCCCGCGTCCTTGGCCAGATCGAAAAGCGCGGCCGCATAGCGCGCCGCGATGCCTGCAGAGACAGAAGCTGGTTCGGACACGTCATCCCTTCCCAAGTCACGGGCTTCACCTCGCTTGTCCACGGCACGCCGGCCATGGGCAAAGAAAGCCCCATGTATCCCGATTTCGGGCGTCCTTAGCAGAGCCTTTGCCACCCCGCAACCGGATTGGTCACTGATTGGTGATGGGCGCAACAGGCATTTCGTCGCTGTTAGCGCTGCAGCCCGCAAGAGGCCCGATGTCCTGCATCGCGGTCCTTTGGCAGATTCGTCAGGCCATGCTTGTCAGGCGCTTCGGGCAGTCCTCGCAAGGTCGCCCTTCCCTACGTCGGCAAGACGGGAAGCAGCCATCCGCGCGCCGCGTTTCGTTCCCGCTTCAGCTGCGGCCCAGCGCCGGTTTCGGTGCGGGATTGCCGCGCACGCCCTCCAGCACCCTGAGCGGCTTTTTCACCACCGCGCCCAGGCCGCCGCGGGTGGGGGCATAGACCTGCTTCGACGCCTCGACCATCAGCACGCCGCCCGACAGCCAGGGCAGCCGGCGGCCCGGTCCGTTCCCAGAAATCCGCCGTCCGCAGCCAGAACGGCGTCCGGCTTGGCGGCACATGCAGCACCGTCAGGCTGCGTTCGGGGGTGAAACCGTGGCGCTTCAGCTGCGCCTCCAGCTGCGCGCCGGAATAGGGCCGGCCAAAGCCGAAGGGCGTCGCATCGCGCCGCGACCACAGACCCGACCGGTTCGGCACCACGAACAGCGCCTTGCCGCCCGGCCCCAGCACCCGATGCGCCTCTTCCAGCACCCCCGAGGGCTGCTCGGAGGTCTCCAGCCCGTGCATCAGCACCAGCCGGTCGACAAAGCCCGGTGGGCAAGGGCCAGGAGGTATCCTCGCACAGGACCGAGACGTTCTCCATCCCGGCAGGCCAGGGCATCACGCCCTGCGGCCCCGGCATCAGCCCGATCACCCGGCGCGAGTCCTTGAGATAGGGCCGCAGAAGCGGCACCGCAAAGCCGAAGCCCACCACGGTATGCCCCGCCGCCGGCGGCCACAGCCGCAGCACCTGATCGCGGATCGCCCGCTGCGCCACCCGGCCAAGCTGGGTGCGATAGTAGAAGTTGCGCAGGTCAAGCACATCAAGGTGCATTGCGGTTGCCGCTCCATCGGGCGAAGGTCGGGGGCCATTCTAACGGCCTGATTGGGAAAAACCATGGCACTTGAACTGGTCACCGTCCCCTGCCGGAAGGACAACTTCGCCTTCCTGCTGCATGACGCCGCCTCGGGCGAGACCGCGCTGATCGACGCGCCGGAGGCCGGGCCGATCCTGGCCGCCTTGCGGGCAAAGGGCTGGCGGCTCACCCGCATCCTGCTGACGCATCATCATGACGACCATATCGAGGGCGTGCCCGCGCTGCGCGCCGCAACCGGCTGCACCGTGGAAGGTGCCGCCGCCGATGCCCACCGCCTGCCACCGCTGGACCGCGCCCTGCGCGAAGGCGACGCGGTGACCGTGGGCGCCGAGGACGGCGTGGTGATCGACGTGCCCGGCCACACCCGCGGCCATATCGCCTTTCACTTTCCCGCCAGCCGCATGGTCTTTACCGCCGACAGCCTGATGGCGGCAGGCTGCGGCCGGCTGTTCGAGGGCACGGCGCCGCAGATGTGGGCCAGCTTGCAAAAGCTGGCCGCCCTGCCGCCCGACACGCTGATCGGGTCCGGCCACGACTACCTGACCGGCAACCTTGCCTTCGCGGCAGCCCTTGAACCCGACAATCCCGCGCTTATCTTGCGGGGTGAGTGTCTGGAAGGGATGCGCCGCGAAGGCCGCCTTCCCATGCCCTCGACCCTGGCCGAGGAACTGGCCACCAACCCGTTCCTGCGTGCGTCGCTTCCCGCGATGAAGGTCGCCGTCGGCATGCCCGATGCGCCGGACGACAGGGTCTTCGCCGAAATCCGCGCCCGCAAGGACCGGTTCTGAGCCGCACCCTGAGTCCGGTGCATCACATTTCAACACTTTGACCGCATAATTGGGTGTTGCCACGAAATTGCCCTTGAAGTGCGCCGAATATCACCGATCCTTAATAACATGAGGCCACGGTTGGTATGGGCCCCCGGCCCTTCTGACCCCGAGGAACAGGAGCACGCCAAAGTGCCGTCATTCTCGTCCACGCTCGAGCAAGCCATTCACGGCGCCCTGGCGCTTGCCAATGCGCGCCGCCACGAACTCGCCACGCTGGAACATCTCCTGCTGGCCCTGATAGATGAACCGGATGCCGCGCGGGTGATGAAGGCCTGCTCGGTCGATCTGGATGATCTGCGCAAGACGCTGACCGATTTCATCGATGACGATCTGTCGACGCTGGTGACCAACGTCGAAGGCTCCGAAGCGGTTCCGACCGCGGCTTTCCAGCGCGTGATCCAGCGCGCCGCGATCCATGTGCAGTCTTCGGGTCGCACCGAGGTTACCGGCGCCAACGTGCTGGTCGCGATCTTCGCCGAACGTGAATCGAACGCCGCCTATTTCCTGCAGGAACAGGACATGACGCGCTATGACGCGGTGAATTTCATCGCCCATGGCGTGGCCAAGGACCCGTCCTTCGGCGAGCCGCGCCCCGTCCAGGGCGCCGAGGAACACCATGAGACGCCCAAGGCCGAGGCCGGAGAGGCCAAGGAATCGGCGCTGTCCAAATTCTGCGTCGATCTGAACATCAAGTCGATCAAGGGCGACGTCGATCCGCTGATCGGTCGTGAACCCGAGGTGGAGCGGGCGATCCAGGTCCTGTGCCGCCGGCGCAAGAACAACCCGCTTCTGGTCGGCGACCCCGGCGTCGGCAAGACCGCCATCGCCGAAGGCCTGGCCTGGAAGATCGTCAAGAAAGAGGTGCCGGAGGTGCTGTCCGGCGCCACGATCTTCTCGCTCGACATGGGCGCGCTCTTGGCCGGCACCCGCTATCGCGGCGACTTCGAGGAACGCCTGAAGGCGGTGGTCAAGGAACTTGAAGACCACCCCGACGCGATTCTCTTCATCGACGAAATCCATACGGTGATCGGCGCCGGCGCGACCAGTGGCGGGGCAATGGATGCCTCCAACCTGCTGAAGCCGGCGTTGCAGGGCGGCAAGCTGCGCTGCATGGGATCGACCACCTACAAGGAGTTTCGTCAGCACTTCGAAAAGGACCGCGCGCTGTCGCGCCGGTTCCAGAAGATCGACGTGAATGAACCTTCGGTGCCCGACACCATCAAGATCCTGATGGGCCTGAAGCCGCATTTCGAGGGGCACCACGACCTGCGCTATACCCATGACGCGATCAAGTCGGCGGTGGAACTGGCGGCGCGCTACATCAACGACCGCAAGCTGCCGGATTCGGCGATCGACGTGATCGACGAGGCGGGGGCGGCCCAGCATCTGCTGAGCGAGAGCGAAGCGCAAGAAGGTCATCGGCACCAAGGAGATCGAGGCGGTTGTGGCCAAGATCGCCCGCATCCCGCCGAAGAGCGTCTCGAAGGACGATGCCGAAGTGCTGCGCGACCTGGAAAAGACGCTGAAGCGGCTGGTCTTCGGCCAGGACAAGGCGATCGAGGCGCTGTCGGCCTCGATCAAGCTGGCCCGCGCCGGTCTGCGCGAGCCGGAAAAGCCGATCGGCAACTATCTCTTCGCCGGCCCC
This sequence comes from Rhodobacter sp., assembly GCA_016704435.1. Lineage (GTDB taxonomy): Bacteria > Pseudomonadota > Alphaproteobacteria > Rhodobacterales > Rhodobacteraceae > Pseudogemmobacter. The sequence continues at coordinate 345,472 of JADJAB010000003.1, forward strand.
ACCGGCGTCGGCAAGACCGAGGTGGCCAAGCAGTTGGCCAACTCGCTGGGGGTGGAACTTCTGCGCTTCGACATGTCGGAATACATGGAGAAACACGCGGTTTCGCGCCTGATCGGCGCGCCGCCCGGCTATGTCGGCTTCGATCAGGGCGGCATGCTGACCGACGGCGTCGACCAGCACCCGCATTGCGTGCTGCTGCTCGACGAGATCGAAAAGGCGCACCCGGATCTCTACAACATCCTGCTGCAGGTGATGGACCACGGCAAGCTGACCGACCACAACGGCCGGGCGGTGGATTTCCGCAACGTGATCCTGATCATGACTTCGAACGCAGGCGCCTCGGACATGGCAAAGTCCGCCATCGGTTTCGGTCGCGAAAAACGCACGGGCGAGGATACGGCGGCGGTGGAACGCACCTTCACGCCGGAATTCCGCAACCGCCTGGACGCCGTGATCAGCTTTGCTCCGCTGGGCCGCGAGATCATCCTGCAGGTGGTCGAGAAGTTCGTCCTGCAACTCGAGGCGCAGCTGATCGACCGCAATGTCCATATCGAGCTGACCACCGAAGCGGCGGCATGGCTGGGCGAAAAGGGCTATGACGACAAGATGGGCGCCCGCCCCCTGGCCCGCGTGATCCAGGAACACATCAAGAAGCCGCTGGCCGAGGAACTGCTGTTCGGGCGGCTGATCAAGGGCGGTGTGGTCAAGGTGGGCGTCAAGGACGACGCCATCGTGCTGGACATCGAAGAGCCGCAAAAGGCGCAGCTGACCAAGCAAAAGCCGCCGCTCTTGGGGCCGAGCCACGGTTGACGGTTTTTCCAGACGCAGCCGTTGTCTGCCATGCGGGACGGTGCTGCCATTTGCAGCATTCCTTCAACTGACCACCTTTGAACCCAAAGCAGTTATTGCGTCAGGCCTTCAACAGCTGTCCGAAATGACGCAGGTCTCTTCCCAACGCCAGATTCGCCGCGTTTGCGTTGAATTCCGAGGTCCTGTCGGATTCTGCAAACCAATGCTGTGTTCCCGGATAGTCGAAAGCGTCATAATCGCATCCTGATTTTAGGATGGCGCGCTCCATATTTCTTCGACCAGCCGCACTAACCCAAGGGTCACGCTCGGCAAAATGTGCAAGTATGCCTGCTTTGCAATGCGAGAAATCGCCGGCGCGGGCAGCGTAGTACAGAACGGTTGCCGCGATGTTGTACTCCGGTCTCTGAGACAGCCAAACGGCCCAATGCCCACCCATGGAAAACCCGACGACACCGATCTTGTTTATGCTTGAACCGGCCATGTAGGACAGGCAGACAATATCAGCGCCCAGAGTCTTGTACATGGGCGTACGGCGTGATTGCGCACGAAGCGCGCGGGCTTCTGCCTCCGTGTTTGCGATCTGACCTTCAAAAAGATCGGCAAGACCAACAAGATATCCCGCGTCCGCAAGCCTCGATCCGAACGCGCGAAATGAATCCGTCAGACCCCACCAGGAGTGTATGATCAGGACCGCACCTGCTGGCGCTTTGTCAGGGCAGATCGTTTCCATGTACGCGCGGCTCCCTGGAACTATGACAAAGGGGCTTGTTGGCCAAGGTTGGATTCGGACCGTCATTGCAGCCGGCAACGTCGGTTCTTTGGCGTATCTCGGCAATTGGGACATTGCGCTGCATCGGGGCAATATGGGCTCCAGGGCGGCCCCGCGTCTACCGCTCCGTCAGCTTCAACTCGATCCGCCGGTTCTGGGCGCGGGCCTCGGGGCTGTCGCCCACCGCCACCGGGCGGTATTCGCCAAAGCCGGTGGCGGCCAGCCGGTCGGGCGGGAAGCCGAGGTCATCTTGCATGAAGCGCACGACCGAGAGGGCGCGCGCCTGGCTCAGTTCCCAGTTGTCGGCGAAATCGCCACTGCCCGACAGCGGCACGTCGTCGGTGTGGCCATCGACGCGGATGATCCAGTCGATCCCCTCGGGGATCTGGGCGCGGACCTCGTCCAGGATCTGCACCACCGAGGCGATCTGGGCGCGGCCCTCGAGGGCCAGATCGGCGGAGCCGGCGGTGAACAGCACTTCGGAGGAGAAGACGAAGCGGTCGCCCACCACACGCACCCCTTCGCGGCCCTGCAAGAGGGCGGAAAGCTGGCCGAAGAATTCCGACCGGAAGCGTTCCAGATCGGCGTTTTCGGCGGCCAGCCGGGCGGCTTCGGCGGCCTCCAGTTCGGCCCGCGCCCGCTGTTCCGCCGCCACTTGCGCCAGAGCCGAGTTCAGCTGGCTGCCCAGGCTGTCAAGCTGCACCTGCGCCGCCTCGTCGCGGGCCTGCGCCTCGTCCAGCACCTGCTGCAGGGAGCCGAGCTGAGACCGCAAGGCCGCGATCTGCTGGTTGAGCAATTCCATCTCGCGCGCGGCGGCCAGCACCTTTTCCTGTTCGGCCAGAAGGGCGCGTTCCGCCACCACAAGGGCCACGTCCTTTTCAACCGCCGACGTCGCGCCCTTTGCGGCCTCGGCCCGGGCCGCCGCCAGCAGGGTCAGGGTTTCCTCGGCCCGCTTGCGTTCGGCCTCCAGCGCCAGGGTCATCGCGGTCAGCTCCGTGTCCGCGCCCTCCAGCCGTTTGCGCAGCGCCTCCAGTGCCGCCGCATCGGCCAGCCGGGCGGCCTCTTCGTCCGACAGCGCCACCTTCGCAGCCTCCAGATCGGCGGTGGTGGCCGCAACCTGGTCCTTTGCCGCCTCAAGCTGTTCCCCGGTCGCCGCACTGTCAGCCAGCGCTGTCGCCAAGGCTGCGGCATCGGCATCGGCCTTCGTCTCGAGATCCTTGATCAGCGCCTCCAGCGCCTCGCGCCGGGCGGCAGCCAGACGCGCCGCCTCGGCCCCGGCGTCGATCTCGTCGCGCGCCTTGGCCAGGGCCAGCTGCATCGCCTCGGCCTCGGTGATCAGTCGCGCCTTTGCCGCCTCCAGCTCCGCGACCGAGGCCGCCAGACCCTTCGCCTCGTCGCGCGAGGTGTCGCGTTCGCCTGTCACCGTCGCCAGTTCGGCCTGCGTCTTGTCCCGCTCGGCGGTCACGATCGCCAGATCGGCAATCGCGGTATCGCGCTGCGACAACAGCGCTGCCACCTGCGCCTCGAAGGCGGTGATCTTGGCCACCGCTTCCGACAGTTCGCCTTCGCGCGCGGCAAGGTTGGCACGCAGGCCAGCGATCACACCCTCCTGCGCCACCCCCGCAGCCAGCGAAGAAGAAAGCGAGGCCTGCAACTCGCCGACCTCTGCCGCCAGCCCGTCGGCCCGCTTGCGCTCCAGCCCCAGCGCCTCGGACAGGGCGACGACCTGATCGGTGAGGGCGGAAAGCTCGTTATCCTTGGTGGTGATGGTGTCGCGCAGCACCGATTGCATGACCGTGAAGATGGTCAAGACGAACATCAGCACCATCAGAAGCGTGGTAACGGCATCGACGAAGCCGGGCCAGATCAGGCTGGAATCGCGGCGGCGCGACAGGGCCATGCGCTACCCCCGCCCCACCGTGCCGCGCGACAACTGCCGGATCGCCGCGGTCAGCGCCGCCAGATCCTGACGCAGGTCGGCCACGGTTTCCTGCCGCCCGGCGCTGAGCTCTTCCAGGATCCGCAAGAGCTGCACGTCGATCGACCGCAGGCGCATCCGGCTTTCGGCATCGACGGCGTTTTCGGCCACGCCCAGCGCACGGATCAGCCGTTCCTGCCCTTCGGCGATGCGGCCCAGCACTTCGGTCTGGGTGGCGGTCTGGGCGGCCAGCGCCTCGGCCTCGGGGTTGCCAATGACCAGCCGCGCCGACAGCCCCTCGACCGCCTGCGCCAGATCGCCCAGCCGGTCCTCCATGACCGAGCGCGAGACATCGGCCTGGGTGTACAGCACCTGCAGGCTTTCCATCTGCCCGGCCATGTGGTCCAGCACCTGCACCATGGCGGATTGGTCGCCGCCCTCGCTTTCGGGACCAAGGCCGATGCGGGTGATCGACGACAGCCATTCTTCCAGTTCGCGATAAAAGCGGTTCTGGCCGTGGCCGGCGAACAGCTCCAAGAGGCCCACGACAAGCGACCCCGCCAGCCCCAGCAGCGAGGAGGAAAACGCCGTGCCCATGCCGCCAAGCTGCGATTCCAGCCCCCCCATCAGCTTGCCGAACACATCGAGGCCGGTTTCGCCCTCTTGCGGGGCGAGGCTGCGGATGGTGTCGACCACGGCCGGAACGGTGGTGGCCAGGCCCCAGAAGGTGCCCAGAAGACCCAGGAAAACCAAGAGGTTGATCAGATAGCGGGTGATGTCGCGGGCCTCGTCCACCCGCTGCGCGACCGATTCCAGGATCGACCTGCCGGAGCTGGACGAGATCGTCATCCGCCCCGCCCCGCGCGATTTCAGAAGCGAGGCCAGCGGCGCCAGCAGCCGCGGCGGGGCAGCCGTTTCCGCACCTGGCGCGTGGCGGACGAAATGCTCGATCCAGCTGACCGACTGGGCCAGGATCAGGACCTGCCAGAAGCAGGTGGCAACGCCAAAGACGAAGACAAAGGCGATCAGCCCGTTCAACAGCGGGTTGGTCCGCAGGATGTCGATGACCATGCCGTGGATGGCCCAAGCCCCCGCGCCGACCAGGACGCAGACCAGAAGCATCGTGGTGATCGCGCGGATCGGCTGGCTGAATGTCGTGCCCGGGTCGGTCTCGGGTGCCTGCATCTTGGGGTCTGTCCGCCCTGTTTGTCTCATTTCGGTCAGAGCCTATCAGGTCGGCCCGCAACGCCAAAGCAAATCCGCCGTGACCCTCAGGCCAAGGCTCGCACCCGTGCCGCCAGCCATTCCAGATCGGCATCGGCGATGCCCAGTTCGGCCAGATGCGCAGCGGTGGACCACAGGTAGTCGCAGTTCAGGCCGCGCCCGCCGCGGGCCCGTGCGATGATCTGCGCCTGTTCTTCCAGCGCCAGCCCGCCGCAGTACTGGTTGTGATCGGGGTCGATCACATAGGCCAGCGCAGTGATGCGGCCTTCTGCGGTATCCAGCGGCAGCGTGGTTTCCAGATAGGCCGAGGAGATCAGCTCGCGTTCGCGCAGGGCGGCGATGGTGGCGTCTTCGGCCCCTGCCTCCACCGCAAAGGCCACGCCGTCGCAGGCCGCCCCGGCCGCCCGGTCCAGCGCCAGCACCAGGCCGGGATCGGCCACCGTGCCGCGATGGTGGATCGAGCGCATGCAGAAGCTGCGGTGCCAGCCCGCCGCGCGGGCGATGCGCCGGTCTGCTACCGGAAATTCCGGGTTCCACAGCAACGACCCATATCCGAACACCCACAGCGTTTCGCGCAAGGCTTGCCCTCCCAATGCGGCCCTCTTAGACCATGGGCAGGTCCAGGGCAAAAGGGGCGACCATGCGGTTTCTGAAATGGACGGCGATCGTGCTGGCAATCCTGGCGACGGGGATCTGGTTCGCCGCCTCTTTCGTGGTGCAGAACGGGGCCGAATCCTTCTTTGCCAACCTGGCGAAAGAGGGGCGGGTCGCTGCAGCGCCGGGCCTTTCGGTCGGCGGTTTTCCCACCCGGATGGATCTGGCGATGACCGGGGTGAAGTTTCTCGACCCGCAGACCGGCGAGGGGTGGGAACTGCCCGAGTTGCACCTCAGCGTGCCCAGCTGGAAGCCTTGGCACCTCACCGCCGAGTTGCCCGCGTCCCAGACCCTGACCCTGACGGCCGAAAGCGTGCCGCAGGAAATCACCGTCACCTCGGACGGGCTGGCCGCCTCGGTCCGCGTCAGCCCCGACATTGCGGTCGGCCTGCAGGAGATCACCGCAGGCGGGGCCGCGTTGGAAGCGGTGTCCTCGCTGGGCTGGACGGTGGGGGCGGCAGACCTGCGGGCCCGCCTGCTGATCGACGCGAATGATTCCAGGACCTATGCGCTGACGCTGGACGGCCGCGACATCGCGCCGGATGCCTCGCTGGCGCGCGCGCTGGCGGCGGTCAGCCTGCCCGACTTGCCCGATCTGCCGGTGTCGGACCTGCCGGCCAAGGTGGAAAGCCTGACCCTGGCGATGCAGCTTCACCTGACCGAACCGTTGCACCTGACCAGCGCAGCCCTGAACCCGCAGCTGACCGGGCTGGAGCTGCAAGAGATGACTGCCGTCTGGGGGCCCCTGAAGATCGCCGCGACGGGCAATCTGGCCGGCGATGCGGCGGGGTTCGCGGCCGGCAGGATCGAGATCGAGATCACCAACTGGAACCGCCTGCCTCCGCTTCTGGCCGCAACGGGGGCCGTGCAGCCGGGGGTGGTGACGCTGATCAGCAACGGGATGAAGGCGCTGGCCGAAGAGGGCGGCGATCCGGCGGTGCTGAAGGTGCCGCTGATCATGGCAGACGGGCGGGCGACCCTGGGGCCGTTTCCGCTGGGCGAGGCGCCGCGGATGGCGCGCGGCCCCGGCAGCTGATCACCGGCAATAGGCGCCGCTGCGATAGCTGGCGGTGTCGAAATGCAGGTGGTCTTCGTGATAGCCGTCGGACCCCGGCCCCAGCGTGGTATTGAAGATGCCGCAGGCCGCCTTGTGGGCGCGGCGCAGGGTCTTGTTGTAGTTCGCGGCCACGGTCAGCAGCCGGCCGCTGGACAGCACGAAGCCCGCCACATCCACCGCCTTGCCCTTGCCATGTTCGCTGATCTTCGCGCCCTTCTTGTTGTTGCGGCTGCGGCAGATGTAATGCGCGGCTATCCGCAACTCGACCACATCGCCGCCATAGGTGGGCTGCAGCACGTCGCGAACCCAGGTGTCCAGGGCTGTGGCCGTGGCACAATCGACGGTGATCGCCTGGCTCAGCCGCACACCGGACACGCTGGTGACGCGCACCCCGTCCTGCAACCCGCAACCCTTCACCTTGGCCTTGATCGGCGCGATCTTCTCGCCCTTGATCGCGTTCACCCCGCAGACCGCGCCCTTCTTCGACGCGGTCTCCTTTTTCTTCTTCTTGCTCTTCGGGGCCGGGGCCGTGTCGGCCGCGTCCTCGGCCAGACTTGCCAGATCCAGCCCCTGATCCTTGCCCTTGCGGGCGGTGGCCACCTTTTCGACCAACGCTTTTGGCCGCGCACGCGGGCGAAGCGAGGCGGCAAGCCCTTCGCCCGGCGCAGCGACGGCTGCCTCGGGTGCCGCGGCGGCGGCAACGGGCAGGGCGTAAAGCGGGTTCGGCGGCGGGAGCGGCGACCGGGTCATGTCTTCGGCCAGGGCCGCAGTGGCCAGAAGCAGAACGACCGCACCCAGCACCGCACCGCGCCGCATCTCAGCCCCCCCTGGGCGGCTCGGCCCCCCGGCCGAAATCCGGCGCGGCAGTGTCCTGCCCGGCCTCGATGATGCCCCGGCGGATGGCGCGGGTGCGGGTAAAATAGGCATGCAGATGGTCGCCGTCCCCCATGCGGATGGCGCGCTGCAGCACGAAAAGCTCTTCGGTGAAGCGGCCGAGGATGTCCAGCACCGCGTCCTTGTTGGTCAGGAAGACGTCGCGCCACATGGTGGGGTCGCTGGCGGCGATCCGGGTGAAATCGCGAAATCCCGTCGCCGAATACTGCACGATCTCCGATTGCGATACGCGGCGCATGTGATCGGCCACCCCGACCATCGTATAGGCGATCAGGTGCGGCGCATGGCTGACCACGGCCACCACCAGATCGTGATGCGCCACATCCATCGTGTCGACCTTGGCGCCGATGCCTTCCAGCAGCGACCGCAGCCGCGCCAGTTCGGCCGCGTCGGTCTCGGCACCCGGCGTCAACAGCCACCAGCGGTTCTGGAACAGCGTGGCAAAGCCCGACCGCGGGCCGGAGTATTCGGTGCCCGCCATCGGGTGGCCGGGAATGAAATGCACGCCCGGCGGGATATGCGGCGCCACCGCCTCGACCACAGCGCCCTTGACGCTGCCCACATCGGTAACCACGGCTCCGGGCTTCAGATGCGGCGCGATCTCGGCGGCAATCGCGCCCATCGCGCCGATCGGCACCGCCAGCACCACCAGATCGGCACCCTGCACGGCCTCGGCCGCCGTCTCGCAGACCCTGTCGCAGAACAGCTCGCGCGCCACCGCCCGTGTCTCGGCCGATCTGGCATGGCCGATGATCTCGGCAGCCAACCCCTGGGCGCGCATCGCATGGGCCATCGAGCTGGCGATAAGACCAAGGCCGATCAGCGCGACGCGGGGGTAGATCACGCTCATCCGGCCCCCTACTTCGCGCCCTTGAAGCGCGCCACCGCATGGGCCACGCGCCGGCAGGCGGATTCGTCACCGATGGTGATGCGCAGGCAATGCGGCAGGTTGTAGCCCGCCACCTGGCGCACGATCAGGCCCTCGGCCTGCAGGAAGGCATCGCAGGCCTGCGCCTCGTCCGCGCTGGCAAAGCGCGCCAGAATGAAATTCGCCGCCGACACATCCGATGGCACTCCGACCTCGGCCAGGGCCGAGGCCAGCCAGGCCCGCATGCGCGCATTGTCGGCGCGGCATTTGGCGACGTAGTCCTGGTCGCGCACCGCCGCCTCGGCCGCATCCATCTGCGCGGCCGACAGGTTGAAGGGCTGGCGGACGCGGTTCAGCACGTCGATCACCTCGGCCGGACCATAGCCCCAGCCGATCCGAAGGCCGCCAAGACCGTAGATCTTGGAAAAGGTCCGGGTCATCACCACATTCGACCGCGCCTCGATCAGCGCCAGACCGGCGTCAAAGCCTTCGACATATTCCGCATAGGCCCCGTCCAGCACCAGCATGGCCTGCTTCGGCAAGCCCGCGGCCAGGCGTTCCACCTCGGCCGGCGCGATCATCGTGCCGGTAGGGTTGTTGGGGTTGGCGATGAACACCAGCCTGGTGCGCGGGCCGCAGGCGGCCAGGATTGCGTCGACATCGGTGACCCGCTCGCGCTCCTTCACCTCGACCGGCGTGGCGCCGGCGGCCAGCGCGCAGATGCGGTACATCAGGAACCCGTGTTCGGTGAACACCACCTCGTCGCGCGGCCCGGCATAGGCTTGCGCCAGAAACTGGATGATCTCGTCGCTGCCGACGCCGCAGATGACCCGGGCGGCGTCGAGGCCATGCACCTCGGCGATGGCCGTGCGAAGCTCGGCATGGTCAGTCGACGGATAGCGATGCAATCCGTGAACGGCGCGCTGGAAGGACTCCTTCGCCTTGTCCGACGGCCCGAAGGGGTTTTCGTTCGACGACAGCTTGACCGCATTGGCCACGCCCGCGGCCGCGGCCTTGCCGCCCACATAGGGCGCAATCTCCAGAATGCCCGGCTGCGGGCGGATCATGTTCGTCATCGGATACCCCAGGGTCTGGCCCGGTTCTTACCCGGCAAGGCCAGCCAAGACCAGAGGGTTCGCGATATCCGCTCGCCTCGCCCGGCCCCGTCCGCGGATGCCTCCGGCGGGAGTATTTGGACCAAGATGAAGCTGCGGGAAAGCACTCCCGGCTTTATCTTGGCAGAAATACTCCGGGTGGAGGCGAAGCCGGGGGGGCAGCGCCCCCATCGACGGTGGCGCATGGATCGGCGGTCACGGCGCCGGACAGCCGCGGATCTCGACCGCACCCTTGTCGGAAATCACCGTCAGCGTCATGGCCGAGCGGTCCAGCGCAAACGGCTGGCCTGACGGGCCGACCATCTCGGTCACCGCGACCAGGCGGTTGCCGGTCCGGCTGGCCACCGCCTCGGCCACCCAGATCCGCGGATCCTCGGTCTCGAAGGCCACGGTCTCTTCGCCGGGCTGGCGCGGCAAGGCGATCTCGGCCGTGATCCGCAGACCATCGGCGATCGGATCGACGGTGCAGGACACCTGTCCCACGCCCGCCTCTCCGGCGCTTTCCGGCCGGGCCTTCAGCGCCGCGCGGATCTGGTCGTCCGGCGCGCCGGGAGCCGCAACCTCGACCACCAGATCCAGATAGGCGGGCATGCAGATGTCGCGACAGACGCCCAGTTCCACCGCAGCGCGCAACACCACCGGGCGGGTCGGGTCCACCGCCTCCACCTCTACCGGCAGCACGACGCCGCCCTTGTAGCCGATGGTCTTGAAGCCGCTGGTGTGGAACACCGTCGGCGACGGCCAATGCACCCGCACCGATTTCAGGTTCTCCGAGCCGGACCAGTCGAATCGCGGTGGAATGCCGGCATCGCCCGGCGAGCGCCAGTAGGTCTTCCACCCCGGTGCGAGTTGCAGCCGGATGCCCGCCATATGTGCGCCCGTCTGCATTTGCCAGCCCGACAGCAGGTCACCCGCCAGCACATCCTCCTGCGTCGTGCCGCGCGCTTGGGCCGGCAGTGCGGCAAGACACAGCGCAAGCGCCGTCAGAGTCGGGGCCTGCCGCAGCATGCTCGGGCCTTGAGATATGCCCGGATCAGGCCCATGTTTCAGGAATGGGAGGGTGCCATGGAGACGATGGATCTGTCGGGCCAGTTGCTGATCGCGATGCCGGGAATGGGCGATCCGCGGTTTCAGCGCAGCGTCATCCTGATCTGCGCCCATTCCGGCGATGGCGCCATGGGCCTGATCATCAACAAGCCGGCGGGCGATCTGTCGTTTGTGGGCATGCTGGAGCATCTGGGCATCAAGACCGCCCAGGGTGGCCGCGACATCCGCGTGCGCTTCGGCGGGCCGGTCGAACGCGGGCGCGGTTTCGTGCTGCATTCCGACGACTGGACCGGCGGAGAGGCCACGATGGAGGTGCCGGGCGGGTTGCGGATGACCGCGACGCTGGACATCCTCGAGGCGCTGGCGGGCGGCAAGGGGCCGGCCCGGGCGCTGCTGGCGCTGGGCTATTCCGGCTGGGGCCCGGGCCAACTTGAAGACGAGATCGGCCGCAATGACTGGCTGGTCTGCGATCCGGGCACCGATCTGGTCTTTTCCGATGAGGACCCTGCGAAGTGGGCAGGCGCGCTGCGGCTGATCGGGGTGGACCCGGTGACGCTGTCGGCGACGGCGGGGCGGGCCTGAGTCGCTGCGGAAAGCGCGAAAAAGACCCGAAGCCTGCCCGATCCCGGCCACAGTCACCACGGATTATCCGCCTTGAAGGCAGGCGGACTGGCCGCGCACGGCGGCGCGTGGCAGGCTTTGCAACAGCGGCCCCGGCGGGGCACAAAGGGGACGGGCAGCAATGTTGCGCAAGCTGGCGGCGGCCGTCGTGATCATGGGCCTTGGCCTGGGCAGCGGCGATTCGGTCGCGCAGGACAGGGTGACCCTTGGCTGGGGCCGGATGTTCTCCAACGATGGCATCGGCGATGGCAAGGACCGCTGGCGCACCGGTTCCTACACCATCAGCCGGGTGCGCGGGCGGTCCTGGTCGGGCGCCTTGCCCGCCACCTTCGGCGAAATCCTTGAGTTCCGCGCCCGCACCGACATCATCGCGCCGGAAAGCCTGCGGTTCGTTCCGCCCGGCGACCGCCGCTATGCCGGGGTGCTGACCTTCGGCCTGCACACGCATTTCGACATGAAAGGTTTCGAGACCAGCCTGGGCGCCGATCTGGCGATCACCGGCCCGCAGAACCGCCTCAGCGACGTGCAGGAGGCGTTGCACGACATCTTCGGCGCAACGCCACCGCTGGTCGCGTCCAGCCAGATCCCGAACGGCTTTTACCCCACGCTGGTCGTCGAGACCGGCCGCCGCTTCGATCTGGGCGGCACGGCGCATCTGCGCCCCTTCGTCGAAGTGCAGGCCGGGCTGGAGACCTTTGTCCGCGGCGGCTTCGACCTTTCCTTCGGCAGCTACGGCTCCGGTGCCTTGATGCTGCGCGACCAGGCCAGCGGCCAGCGCTACCGTGCCGTTGCGGGCGGCCTGACGCCGGGGCTGACCTTCAGCCTGGGCGGCGACATCGCCCGTGTCTTCGACAGCGCGATCCTGCCCGACGGCGGCGCGGCGGTGCTGTCGGATACGCGATCCAGATTGCGGGCCGGCGTCGCCTGGCAGGGCGAACGCGCCTCGGCCTTCTACGGGCTGAGCTGGCTTGGCCGCGAATTCGAAGGCCAGCGCGATGACCAGCTGGTCGGCTCCCTCAGCCTGACGCTGCGGTTCTGAACGGCCCCGTTCAGACCGCCAGGAAGTTGCGGAACTGCCAGGGGTCGTCCTCGTCGCGGTCTTCGGCAAAGCTGTTGATGCGGTTCTGCAGCGGCGTCCAGTCGGTGTAGTGGCATTCCATCGACCCCAGATAGGGCCGCTGCACCTGCAGACAGCGGACATGGTCCATCTCGTCGGCCTCGACAAATCCCGCGCGCGGGTTTTCCACCGCCCAGACCATCGCCGCCAGCACCGCGCTGGTGACCTGCATTCCGGTCGCGTTCTGTCCGGGCGCCAGCCGCCGCGCCGCGTCGCAGGACAGACGGGAGCCATACCACATCGCCCCCCTGGCATGACCATAGAGCAGCACCCCCAGGTCATCGCCGCCGCCGGTGATCTCATCCGCCGTCAGGATGTGCTGCGACTGCGGCAGCATGCCGGCGCCATTGGTTTCGTGCAGCGACAGGATCGCGTCGTTGCAGGGGTGATAGGCATAGTGGCAGGTCGGCCGGTAGACGGCCTTCCCGTCCTGCCAGACGGTCATGTAGTCGGGGATCGACAGGCTTTCGTTATGGGTGATCAGATAGCCGAACTGCGGCCCCACGCCAGGGCACCAGGACCGCACGCGGGTGTCCGCGCCGGGCCGGTCGATCCAGATCGCATGGCCGGGGCCGTGGTCGAAGGCATGGCCGTTCGGCGGCAGCGCCTTTTCATGCGTGCCCCAGCCCAGTTCGGCCGGCTGATAGCCTTCGGACAGCAGACCATCGACCGACCAGGTGTTGACGAAAACCCCCTGCGGCTTCGGGTTGGCGCTGACCTGGGTGTCGCGCTCGGCGATATGCACGCCCTTCACGCCCAGCGTCATCGCCAGCCGCGCCCAATCCTCGCGGGTCGTCGGATCGGTGGCGAGGCCGGTATCCGTGGCCAGCCGCAACAGCGCCTCTTTCAAGAGCCAGCTGACCATGCCGGGGTTCGCGCCGCAGCAGGACACCGCCGTCGGTCCGCCGACATACCCGCGCCCCAGCGCCCGCACCCTTTCGCGCAGCGGATAATTGGTGCGCTCGGCGTTAGGCAGGGCGGAGCCGAAGTAGAACCCCGGCCAGGGCTCCACCACCGTATCGACGTATTGCACGCCGATTTCCTGTGCCAGTTTCATCAGTTCGATCGAATCCACGTCGACCGACAGGTTGACGATCATCCCGCGGCCTTCGGGGAACAGCCCGCGCAGGTGGAGGCGAAATTCTCGGGCGTCAGGGCCAACTGAACATGGCCGATGCCATGCTCGCGCAGGATATGGGCGAAGTCGACCGAGGGCTCGATCACGGTGAACCGGCTGCGATCAAAGCCGATGTGCCGTTCGATCAGCGGCAACACGCCGCGCCCGATCGAGCCGAAGCCGATCATCACCAGCGCGCCCTCGATGCCTGCGTGAACCTTGTCCGTCATCTGGTTTGCCCTTTCCTCGTCCGTCGCCGGAAAATGAAAAGGCCCGCCGGTGTGGCGGGCCCCTTTTTCGCTGATCTGCCGGAATGGGGCGGGATCAGTTCTTGGCGTAATATTCCACGACCAGGTTCGGTTCCATCTGCACCGGATAGGGCACGTCGCCCAGACCCGGAGTGCGCACGAACTTGGCGGTCATCTTGTTGTGGTCGACTTCGATGTAGTCGGGCACGTCACGCTCGGCCAGGGCCACGGCTTCCAGAACCAGCGCCATCTGCTTGGACTTCTGGCGCACTTCGATGATGTCGCCTTCCTTGACGCGGTAGGAGGCGATGTTGACGCGCTGGCCGTTCACCGTGACATGGCCATGGTTCACGAACTGGCGGGCGGCAAAGACGGTCGGCACGAACTTGGCGCGGTAGACCACCGCGTCCAGGCGGCGCTCCAGCAGGCCGATCAACATCTCGCCGGTGTCGCCGCGCACGCGCTCGGCCTCGCCATAGATCTTGCGGAACTGCTTTTCGGTCAGGTCGCCGTAATAGCCCTTCAGCTTCTGCTTGGCGCGCAGCTGAGTGCCGAAGTCCGACATCTTGTTCTTGCGGCGCTGGCCGTGCTGGCCGGGGCCGTATTCACGCTTGTTGATCGGGGACTTCGGGCGGCCCCAGATGTTTTCGCCCATCCGGCGGTCGATCTTGTGCTTGGCAGAGGTGCGTTTGGTCACCGCTGATCTCCTTCTTTGCCCTTGCGGGCGGATGTGAAGGGCGTTGTCCTTTGGCCTTGCAGCCCGACAGGCATCCCCTTGCGGGGGCCACCAACACCAATGAAAACCCCGGCGCAGCACGCCGGGATCGGGGGCTTATACAGGCCGAAGCGGCAGAGTCAACAGCCCGTCAGGCGGCCCGGCCCGCAGCACTCTCATGCCGCAGGATGGCGGCCTCGCTGGCCGACAGGTTGCGCCGGGCATAGTCGCCATAGGCATGCGGATTGACCTCGATCCCCGGCAGCAATGCCAGCAAGCCCGCCCGGTCGCGCGGGTCGATGGTGTCCAGCGCGGTGTTCGACGGGTGGAAGCTCTCCGTCTCCAGCCCATTGGCGAAGATCACGTTGTGGCGGTCCAGCAGCAGATGGATGTAGGTCACCTCGCGCGCGATCAGGTCCACCATGACCGAATGGTCGTTGACCAGATCTTCCGCCGCTACCAGCACCTCGTCGGCATTGAACAGCGCCGCAGCCGCAGCCCCCCTGACCAGCATCCGGTGCTGGGGCGAGACCAGAAGGTCGTCCTCGGGCCGGCCCTGGCCCAGCGCGCCGGCGCGGAACCGGATCGGCCGCAGGTGCGGCATGGCGTAAAGCCGCGCGCCGGTCATCCGGCGGCTGCCGCGCCAGAGGATTTCCTCGGCACCATTGTCCTTGGTCTGGATCAGGTCGCCCGGCCGCAAATCCTCGATCAGCCGCGCACCCTCTGGCGTCAGGATGCGGGTGCCGGGGGTAAAGCAGATCACGCCGCCGCCCGCCCGGTCGCCCGCCGCCCCGCCGGAACGGTCGATCTGCGCCCGCACGATCCACAGGTCGCGGTCCGCCGGCGGCACCTCGCCATGAAACATCAACAGCCGCGCGCCGCTGTCGGGCACCGGCAGGATGGTGACCGGATGGCTTTGCACCCCGTCGGTGACGATGAAGCACTGATCGGGCATCTCGTCCGGTTCGTCCCGGTCGTCCGCAACCCTGGCGTCGGTCCCGACCGCCACTCCGATCAACCGCTGCACCATGCGCGCCGCCCTCTGGCGCATGTCCGCCGCCCCTTCCGCGCCTTCCAGAAGCAGCACCCCGCCCGGCGCATCGATGCGCACCGGCTTGCCCGTCCAGCGCCAGGCGGCGCCGACCGTCAGCATGTCAAGGGTGGCGGCCTGTACACCGTCCACTTCCGTCTGCGACCAGGAGATGACGAACGTGGCTTTCCCGCCCGTTCCCATTGCCTGTATTTGCCTGCTCGTTTGTTCTTTTTATGCAAGAACGTTAACAGGCCCGATCGCGCTTGGCTATGGCCTTGAGGCAACAGGGCTGACAGAAATCGCCGCCCTGATGCACCGGCACCAGATCAGCGGCCGCGCGATGGTCCGAAAAGTGCAAATCCGGCACCGCTACTTGCGCCGCTTGTGCTCTTCCAGCCGGGGCATCATCTCGACGAAGTTGCAGGGCCGGTGGCGGTTGTCCATCTGCCAGACCAGGATTTCGTCCCAGGCGTCGCGGCAGGCGCCCGGGCTGCCGGGAAGCGCGAAAAGATAGGTTCCCCCCGCGATCCCGCCGCAGGCCCGGCTTTGCACTGCGCTGGTGCCGATCTTGCCCATCGAGACGATGGTGAAGATGGTGCCGAAGGCGTCGATCTCCTTTTCATAGACATCGCGATGCGCCTCGACTGTCACGTCGCGCCCGGTAAGTCCGGTGCCGCCGGTGGAAACGATCACCTCCACCGCCGGATCGGCAATCCAGTCGCGCAACTGCGCCGAGATCTTGTCGCGGTCGTCGGTCACGATGCTGCGCGCTGCCAGCACATGCCCCGCGCCGGTCAGGCGTTCCACCAACGTGTCGCCGGACCGGTCCTCGGCCAGGCTGCGGGTGTCGCTGACCGCCAGCACCGCGATGCGCACCGGGATGAAATCCCTTGTCTCGTCGATATGTCCCATGTCCTACCCCCGCTGCATCACCGCCAGCCGCAGCGCCAGCAGCCCGAATATGGCCGCACTTGTCCGCCCGAGCCAGCGTGACATGGTGTCCGACCTCGCCAGCCTGCCGCCGATCGTCGCGGCAAAGCCGCCGACAAGGCCGTTCACCACCAGCCCGCCGGCACTGAACACCAGCCCGAGCGTCAGGAATTGCGGCACCACCGGGCGCGCGGTGTCGACGAACTGTGGCAGGAAGGCCAGGATGAACAGCGCCACCTTCGGGTTCAGCAAGTTCACGACCAGCGCCTCGCGGAACACCCTTGCGACGGATGCAGGCGCCACCCGGGCGGGCCTGACCGGCCCGGCCTTCAGAGCTTTCCACGCCAGCCACAGAAGATAGGCCACCCCGGCCCAGCGCACCGCCTCGAACGCCGCTGGATGCGCTTTCAGCACCGCCGCCAGCCCGAGTGCGGCCAGCGTCACATGCACCATCCCCCCCCGCCGCGATGCCAAGGTTCGCCGCCTGCCCGGCCCGCCAGCCGCCGCGCAACCCCTGCCCAAGACAGAACATCATGTCCGCCCCCGGCGTCAGGTTCAGCGCCAGCGCGGCGGGAAGGAAGGCCAGCAGGACCAGCGGATCGACAAGCATCAGCCGCGCAGCCGGGCTTGCAAAGACAGAAGGTCGGCCCAGGCGTCGCGCTTGGCCTCGGGCGCGCGCAGAAGGTAGGCCGGATGCGTCATCGGCAGCATCGGACGGCCCAGCGCCGCGGTCCAGTTTCCGCGCGCCCGCATGATGCCGCGCTGGCCGGTCAGGCAGATCAGCGGCGTGTTGCCCATGACGACGATCAGCCTCGGGTCGGCAAGCGCGATGTGGCGTTCGACAAAGGGTTTCATCATGGCGATTTCCTCGGGCGAGGGGTCGCGGTTGCCGGGCGGGCGCCAGGGCAGGACATTGGTGATGTAAAGCGCGGCTTGCGCGTCGGGGCTGGTCCGCGACAGGCCGATGGCGGCGAACATCCGGTCCAGAAGCTGGCCGGCGCGGCCGACGAAGGGGCGGCCCGCCTGGTCTTCCTCGCGGCCCGGCGCTTCGCCAAGGATCAGCACGCGGGCGGCGGGGTTGCCGTCGGAAAAGACGGTATTCCGCGCGCCCTGCTTCAACTCGCAATGCGGGAAGGCGGCGATGGCCTCGTGCAGGGCGTCCAGCGTTTGCGCCGCGGCTGCAGCCGCCTTTGCGGCCTCCACCGCGTCGACCGAAGACGCCGGATCGGCCAGCGCGGGCGGGGCAGCAGGCTGGGCGGGCGCGGCTGGGGCGGCGCGCGGCGCCTCGGCCGGCAGGTCATAGCGGTTGACCGGGGCTTCACCCAAAGCCTCGTCCACGCCCGCCTCGACATGCCAGGCCAGCGCGGCAAGGGCGGCGTCCCAGTCGTCGGTGATCTCGGCGATTCCCATGGGCGCAACCGTAGAAGCCGCAAGGAAGGGCAGCAAGGCGGCTTGTCCTTTCCGCCGCCCCAAGGCAATCCTTTGGCGCGTCGCAACCGGAGAGTTCGCCTGGAAATCGCCGTCATCGTCATTCTGGCAGGTGCGCTTTTGCCGCCCGGCCATGCCTTGCGTCTGGGGGCACTGTCGCTGATCGGGCTGGGCGTTCTTGGCGTTTATGGCAACACGCCCTATATGCCCGGTGCTGGGAATGCGCTTGGCCAGGCGCTCCTGTTCTGGTTCTACATTCTGCTTTTCGGCGCAATCACGCTCGGTTTGATGGCGCGCTGGATCTGGAGCCTGTGGCGCGGGCCGGACGGCTGGATGCTGTCCTGGCGTGTGCCCGCCGCGCTGGACCTCGGCCTGATCGCGTTGGCCATGGTGATCCCGGCGGGAATGCTGGCTGTGGTGCTGGGCGACGGTCTGGCGGGCAGTGACGCCCCGCTGCGGATGCATCTCATCCTGCTGGCGATCTGCGCATCACTTGGCCTTGGGGCGTTCTGGCTGCCCAAAGTGGCAAGGGCGGCAGAGTTGGGATTCGCCCTGACGCTGGCCGCGATCACCGTCGATTCGATGCGGCTGGACGGGCAGTTGCACAGCCAATTGCCTGCAACGGGCTATTGTCTGGCCATCGGCCCCGATCATCTGCCGCCCGACAAGGTGCCGCCCCTGATGGGGCTGACCGCGCCAAAGCCGATTGTCCGCGTCATCCTCTCGGACGATCGAACACGGGCGGAACGCTGGTCCTTCCGCGGGCATCGTTTCGTGCGCGATGGCACGCAATCGCAAGAGCCGCCCTGCACGCCGACCCCGCCCTGACGCCAAACCTCACCCGATACTTGCCCCCTGCCCGCCGCTTTGCCATAAGCGGGCAAACCGCAAGGGATTAGCCCATGGCCTTCCGCGCCCGCCACCTGCTTGGCATCGAACACCTCGCCCCGCTGGAAATCACCACCGTTCTCGATCTGGCCGACCGCTATGTCGAGATGAGCCGCCGCACGGTCAAGCAATCGGACGTGCTGGCCGGGATGACCCAGATCAACATGTTCTTCGAGTCCTCTACCCGCACCCAGGCCAGTTTCGAGCTGGCGGGCAAGCGGCTGGGCGCGGATGTGATGAACATGTCCATGCAATCCAGCAGCGTGAAAAAGGGCGAGACGCTGATCGACACGGCGATGACGCTGAACGCGATGCACCCCGATTTGCTGGTGGTGCGGCATCCATCCTCGGGGGCGGTGAACCTGCTGGCGTCAAAGGTGAATTGCGCGGTCTTGAACGCGGGCGACGGGCGGCATGAACACCCGACGCAGGCCTTGCTGGATGCGCTGACCATTCGACGGGCGAAGGGGCGGATCCAGCGGCTGACCGTGGCGATCTGTGGCGACATCGCGCATAGCCGGGTGGCGCGCAGCAATCTGATCCTGCTGAATAAAATGGAAAACCGCATCCGCCTGATCGCGCCCCCCACGCTGATGCCAGCGGGCGTCGATGCCTTTGGCTGCGAGTTGTTCGACGACATGCGCGAAGGGCTGAAGGGCTGCGACGTGGTGATGATGCTGCGGCTGCAGAAGGAACGGATGGACGGCGGCTTCATCCCCTCGGAACGCGAATATTACCATCGCTACGGGCTGGACGCCGAGAAACTGAGCCATGCCGCCGAGGATGCCATCGTGATGCACCCCGGCCCGATGAACCGGGGGGTGGAGATCGACGGCGACCTGGCCGACGACATCAACCGCTCGGTCATCCAGGACCAGGTGGAGATGGGCGTCGCCGTGCGGATGGCCTGCATGGACCTGCTGGCGCGGAACCTGCGCGCGGAACGCGGGCGCAGGATCGTGGGGACGATGGTATGATCAGAAACCCCGCCTCCGCGCCATCTTCGACGCGATTCGGAAAGGCCCGTTGCAGCAAGCGCCGAAAGGTCGACTTGGCACCTTGCGGGGCAAGGCAACGATGACCCCCGACCCCGACCGCAAACCCACCAAGGCCGAGATGCGCACCGGCGGCATGGTGGCGGCGGCGGTGTTGGTGTTTCTGGTCGTCTTTACCGTGATTTTCGTGGCAATGAGCTAGCATGACCCAGATCGAACCCGACAGTGTGATGGGCCGGGCGGCCGACCTGGCGAGCGGCGAAACCGTCGTGCAGGAGTTTCGCGCCGACCGGCTGACATACTGGAAGAGCCACCTGATCATGGCCGTCGTGCTGGGTGCGGCGGCGGGCTTCTTCCTGATGTGGCAGGGCAACCCCTACCCTGTCGCCGGACCCCTGGGCGCGGTGCTGGCGATCGGCGCGCGGGCGGCCTATCTGGCGTCCGAGGCCTTGGGCGAAAGCTGGCGGCTGACCGACCGGCGGCTTCTCGGCCCCGGCGGTCGGTCGATCCCGCTGGCTCAGGTGAAGATCGCCCGCCCCTTCCTGGGCGCGGTGCAGGTCGTCACCCATTCCGGCGACAAGCACCTGATGAAATACCTGGCCGATACATCGGCCACCGCCGCCCGCATCCTTGCCGCCGCAGGCCGCGCATGATCGAACTGCAGCCTCCGCCCGAGCCGCCCCAGCCGCCCGCGCCTGTGCCCGCAGGATGGGAGGGCATCCTGCAGCCGGGCGAACAGATTCTGTGGCAAGACCGGCCCCAGCCGGGGATCGAATGGGCAGATATCGACTATTCGCGCATTCTCTTTGGTCTGGTTTTTGGCGGCTTTGCCCTGTTCTGGATGGTGATGGCCTTCTGGACCTCCAGCGGCACGCTGCTTGGCTATGTCTTCCCGCTGTTCGGCCTGCCTTTTCTGCGCATCGGCTTGCGCATGGTCGGCGAGCAATTATGGCTGGACCAGCGCCGGTTGCGCAGCACCCATTATACGCTGACCGACCGCGCCGCCTTTGTCGCCAGCCAGATCCGCGGCCGTCGCGACCTGCAACGCTATCCGCTGACGCCCGGCCTGTCGGTCACGCTGGATGATGGCGACATCGGCAATGTCTGGTTTGCCGAACAATCCTCTGGTTTCAAACCCGGCCGTCCGACACGGACCGGCAATCGCCGTACCGATCACACCAACAGCCCGCCTCAGAAGATCGGCTTTGAACGCATCGCCCGACCGCGCGAGGTCTGGCAGCAGTTCGGCCGCGCGATCGCCGCCCTTTCCCCACCGGACGCCATCCCATGATCCTGCATTTCCTGAACGCCCGCCTGATTGACCCGGAAGCCGACAGCGACAGCCCAGGCAGCCTGACGGTCGAAGCTGGCGTGATCTCTGCTCGCGACGCAAAAGCGCCAAAGGGGGCCACGTTGGTCGATTGCGGCGGCAAATGCCTGGCCCCCGGCATCGTCGACTGGGGCGTCAAGATCGGCGAGCCGGGCGAGCGCCATCGCGAATCCTTCCGCTCGGCCGGGCTGGCGGCGGCGGCGGGCGGGGTGACCACGCTGATCGCCCGGCCCGACACGACGCCCGCCATCGACACGCCCGAAGTGCTGGAGTTCGTCACCCGCCGCGCCCGCGAATCCGCCCCGGTCCGCATCCGCCACATGGCGGCACTGACCAAGGGCCGCGACGGGCGCGAGATGACCGAGATCGGCTTTCTGCTGGACGCCGGCGCCATCGCCTTCAGCGATGTCTTTGCGGTCGCCTCAGACACCAAGGCGCTGTCGCGCGCGCTGACCTATGCCCGCAGCCTTGGCGCGCTGGTGGTGATGCACCCGCAAGACCCCGGCCTGTCGAAAGGTGCCGCCACCACCTCTGGCAAGTTCGCCTCGCTCAAGGGCCTTCCGGCCGTCTCGGCCCTGGCCGAGCGGATGGGGCTGGAGCGGGATCTGGCCCTGGTCGAGATGACCGGCGCGCGCTATCACGCCGACCAGATCACCACCGCCGCCGCCCTGCCGGCGCTGGCCCGCGCCAAGACAGCGGGGCTGGACGTCACCGCCGGCACCTCGATTCATCATCTGACGCTGAACGAATTCGACGTCGGCGACTATCGCACCTTCTTCAAGCTGACGCCACCGCTGCGCTCGGAAGACGACCGGCAGGCGGTGATCGCGGCGCTGGCCGAAGGCACGATCGACGTGATCGCCAGTTTCCACACCCCGGCCGACGAGGAATCCAAGCGTCTGCCGTTCGAGGATGCCGCCCCAGGTGCGGTGGCGCTGGAAACCTTCCTGCCCGCCGCGATGCGGCTTTACCACGGCGGCCATCTGACGCTGCCGGCGCTTTTCCGCGCCATGGCGCTGAACCCGGCCCGCCGCCTTGGTCTGCCGCAAGGATGCCTCACGGAAGGCGCCCCCGCCGATCTGGTGCTGTTCGACCCGGACGCGCCGTTCCAGATGGACCGCTTCGCCCTGCGATCGAAGTCGAAGAACACCCCGTTTGACGGCGCGCGGATGGAAGGTAAGGTCATCGGCACCTGGGTGGGCGGCACCCGCGTCTTTGCCGCCGAGGGATAACGAATGCCGGAACTGCTGACCGCTTATGACACGCTGATCCTGGCCGCGGTCTGCGGCTATCTGCTGGGTTCGGTGCCGTTCGGGATGGTGATCACCCGCCTGATGGGCCTGGGCGACCTGCGGGCCATCGGGTCGGGCAATATCGGGGCGACCAATGTGCTTCGCACGGGCAACAAGCGGGCGGCCCTGGCGACGCTGCTGCTGGACGGGGCCAAGGGCGCGGTGGCGGTGCTGCTGGCACGGCTGATCGTGGGGGCCGAGGATGCGGCGCAAGTGGCCGGGCTGGCGGCCTTCATGGGCCATCTGTTCCCGGTCTGGCTGGGTTTTCGCGGCGGCAAGGGCGTGGCCACCTTCCTGGGCCTGATGCTGGCGCTGGACTGGCGGGTCGGGCTGGCCTGCTGCGCGACCTGGGCCGTCGGCGCCGTGATCAGCCGGATCTCCTCGGTCGGCGCGCTGCTGGCGGCGGCAGTTTGCCCGGTCTGGCTGTTCACCTTCGACCACGGGCGGATGCTGCTGCTGGTGCTGGTCCTGACGGTGCTGATCTATGTCCGCCACTCGGCGAACCTGCTGCGGATCAAGGCCGGGACCGAGCCGAAGATCGGCCGCCGCAAAACCGGCCCGAGCTGACTGCTGACAGGAAGGCCGCCCCCCTTGCGGCGACGGCCCGCCCTGGCCTTTCCGTCAGCGCGGGGTCATCCGCTCCACCGCATCTGCGGTGCGCTTGGTGTTGTCATGGATGCCGATCAAGATGAAGAACATCCCGGCAAAGACCACGGCGTAAAGCACACCGCCGACGATCATGCCCAATCCGGGCAGAACCTGGCCCTGCCCCAAGGCCATGAACCCGATCACAAGGCCCGCAAGGGCAATCAGGATGGCCAGAAGCCAGACAAGCAGGTCGAGAGATTTGATGATGAGTGCACGCATTTTTTGTCCCTTAATCAATGTTGTCGGGTTGTTGCCCTGAAACCTGCACTTGAAATCCACCGTGAAAAAACGGGCAAATACCCGGGCGGCAGCATCACCTGTTCGTGATTCTCGGTCAACCCGGAATTGATATGCCGAATTGATTGGCCGTGGCGCTGGCCGTCAAAGGCTGGCGGCTGCGTAAAGCGGAGCAAATCCGCCCCGCCATTCGCCGTCGAACCGTTCCAGCCAGCGGTCGGCCTGCACCTTGCCGGTGGCCAGGCTTTCCATCAGAGGCGCCAGATGGCGTTCCTCGCCCAGACCTCGCGCCGCCAGCCCGGCTTGCGCCAGCGCCACCGTCGCGCGGGCAAGGTCGATCAGCTTCACGCCCGCCGCCTCGCCCTGCAGGGCCGAGACCGAGGCCGCCACCCGCAGCCCTTCGCGCGTTTCAGCATCGAAACCCCTGACCAGATCCCAGGCTGCATCCAGTGCAGCCTGATCATACATCAGCCCGGTCCAGAACGCCGGCAAGGCCACCAGATGCGCCCTGTCGCCGGCATCGGCGCCGCGCATCTCGATGTATTTTTTCACCCGCGCTTCGGGAAAGACCGTGGTCAGGTGGTCGGCCCAGTCCGACAGCGTCGGCTTTTCGCCCGGCAGCGCCGGCAACTCGCCGTTCAGGAAGGCCCGGAACGACTGGCCCAGCGCGTTCACATAGCGCCCGTCGCGGTAAACGAAATACATCGGCACATCCAGCACCCAGTCGACGTAACGCTGGAACCCCATGCCGTCGTCGAAGGCAAAGGGCAGCATGCCCGTGCGGCTGGCATCAAGATCGCGCCAGATCCGCGAACGCCAGGACTTGTGGCCGTTCTTGCGGCCCTCGAAGAACGGCGAAGACGCGAATAGCGCCGTCGCCACCGGCTGCAGGGCCAGCGCCACCCGCAGCTTTTTCACCATGTCCGCCTCGGAGCCGTAGTCCAGGTTCACCTGCACGGTCGAGGTGCGATACATCATCTGCGTGCCGTGGGTGCCGACGCGGCCCATGTAGTCGGTCATCAGGCGATACCGGCCCTTGGGCATGACGGGCATGTCTTCGTGCCGCCATTCCGGCGGCGCGCCGATCCCCATGAAGCGCACGCCCATCGGCCCGGCCACTTCGGCCACTTCGGCAAGGTGGTTGTCCAGTTCGGCCGCGGTTTCGTGGATCGATTCCAGCGGCGCGCCCGAAAGCTCGAACTGCCCGCCCGGTTCAAGGCTGACGTTGGCGCCATTGCGGGTCAGGCCGATGACATGCTCGCCCTCGCGCACCGCCTGCCAGCCAAACCGCGACTCCAGCCCCGCGAACATCGCCGCGATCGAGCGGTCGCCCGCATAGGGCAGCGGCGCGCGGCGGTCGGTCAGCCAGCCGAATTTCTCGTGCTCGGTGCCGATTCGCCAGTCGACCTTGGGCTTGCAGCCCTGCTCGAGCAGCCCGGCCAGCTGGTCAAAGCTTTCGATCGGCCCGCCGCCGGATTGGGGAATGGACATCTGGGGCGCTCCGCTTGGTCACTTGCCGTTCGGGTGGCAGAGGTGTCGTTTCCATCAGGGATAGTCAAGACACCGGCAACGAACATCACAAAAGGTCATTGACGGCGAAGGGGCTCAGACCGGCGTCAATCCGCGCCCCTGCCGCCGCCAGACCAGCCGGTCGTCGGAATTTGCCGCCGGCAGCGTGCCGCCCTGGGGCGCCGCCCCATCGGGTGCCTTGCCGTCCAGTGCCGCCACCAGCGCCGAAGAGCCCAGCCCCGGCAAGGCCGAAAAGGCGTCGAACAGCGCTTCGGCCCCCGCAGCGTCCAGCGGCACCAACAGCGCCTGCCCGTCGGCCTGCCGCAACCGCCAGACCCGGCGGCCACGCAGGGCCAGCAGGCGGATCTCCACCAGATCGGGCAGGCTGATGCTGCCGCCGACACGCGGGCCCAGGTAGGTCACCCGGCCCTCGTCCACCTCGACCAGCCCCGGCGCCTCGGTTCCTGCGGCAAAGCGCATGCGGCGCAGGCCCAGAAGCGTCCAGCCCGCACCAAGGGCCGCCACCGCGCCGCCCGCCACCGCCAGCAGCCAGCCGCCGCGCGTGGCGGTCCACAGCCCCATGGCCAGCATCGCCGCACCGGTCGCGGGTTCCGACCAGCGGCGCAGCACTTCGCGGGCTTCGGCGCGGATCATCGCCAGTCCCCGAAACGCACCTGCCACAGCACCAGCGCCGCCACCGCCGCGGTTTCCGCCCGCAGGATGCGCGGGCCGAGCGAGACCGGGGTGACGAAGGACAGGCCCCGCAGCCGGGCTTTCTCGTCGTCGGAAAACCCGCCCTCGGGGCCGATCAGAACCGCCGCGGGGCCGGGGGTTGCGCCCTCCCAGCCGCCCTGCCCGGCCAGGCTTTCATCAGCCCAGAACAGCCGCCGCCCATCGGGCCAGCCGGCCAGAAGGCGCTCCAGCGGCTGCACTTCGGCCACTTCGGGCACATGGGTCGCGCCGCATTGCTCGGCCGCCTCGATGGCATGGGCGCGGGCCTTGTCGGTGCGCAGCCGTTCCGCCGTGGTGAAGCGCGTCGCCACCGGCAGCAGCCGCGAAACACCCAGTTCCACCGCCTTTTCCACGATGAAATGGGTGCGTTCCTTCTTCACCGGGGCAAAGACCAGCCACAGATCGGGCGGCGCGACCTGCGGCGCCATAAGAGCGCGGCAGACCAGCACGCCGCGCCGCTTGGTGGCCTCAACCACCTCGGCGCGCCATTCGCCGTCACGCCCGTTGAACAGCCGCAGTTCCGCCCCGGCCGGCAACCGCATCACCGCAAAGAGATAGTTCGCCTGGCCCTCGGTCAGGGCCACGGCTTGCCCCGGCGCAAGGGGCTGGTCTACATGGAGTCTGATCTTCGGCTCTGCCATGGGGGAAACCTATGTCCCAACCGCCCGGAATGCCAGAGCCTGCGCCCGCCGCCGGAACCGTTGCCGATGCGCCGAAGGGCAACTGGGTCGACCGCTTCGCACCGGCCCCGTTCCGCCCCTATCTGCGGCTCAGTCGCGCCGACCGGCCGATCGGCACCTGGCTTCTGTTTCTGCCCTGCCTCTGGGCCGTGACCCTTGCCGCCAATGCAGGCGGCTTTCGCCCCTGGGACCTTTGGCTGGCCATCAGCTGCGGCGCCGGCGCCTTCCTGATGCGCGGCGCGGGCTGCACCTGGAACGACGTCACCGACCGCAAGATCGACGCCTCGGTCGCGCGCACGCGGTCGCGTCCCCTGCCCTCGGGGCAGGTCACGGTGCGGCAGGCGCTGGTCTGGATGGCGGCGCAGGCGCTGGTCGCGGGGGGGATCCTGCTGACCTACAACTGGCTTGCAATCGGACTTGGCGCTGGCTCTCTGGCGCTGGTGGCGATCTATCCTTTCGCCAAACGCTTCACCTGGTGGCCGCAGGTCTTTCTCGGGCTGGCGTTCAACTGGGGCGCATTGCTGGCCTGGGCGGCTCATGCCGGCAGCCTGCCCGCCGGGGCCTTCGTGCTTTACGCAGCGGGAATCGCCTGGACGCTCTATTACGACACCATCTATGCCCTTCAGGACCGCGAGGATGACGCGCTGATCGGCGTGAAATCCACCGCGCGTCTTTTCGGCGACAACAGCGGCCAATGGCTGGCCGGCTTTCTGGTCGCAACGGTGATCCTGCTGGCGGCGGCGGTCATCGTGACCCTGCCGCCGTCGCGCGGGGTCTGGCCAATGCTGCTGGCGCTGACCGGGGTCTGGGCGATGGGCGCGCATATGGTCTGGCAGATGCGCCATCTCAAGGTCGATGACCCGGTGTCATGTCGGCGGACCTTTCTTGCCAACCGCGATGCCGGCATCATTCTTGTGCTGTTTCTTGCCGCCGCCGCGCTGGTCTGATTGATCCCGGCGCGCATAACCCCTAGGAAGCACTGGCAGCCGCCGCGGCGACCTGCCTGATCTGCCAATCCGGACCCTGCTGCCCGTGCCGAAACGCCTCTTGCGCCTTTCCCCGACTTTGCTTGCCGCGCTGGCCTTCGCGCTGGCGGGGGTCTTGATGCTGGCCGTGGCCTTGGCGGCGGCGCTGGTGATCGAACGGCGGACCGAAAAGGTGATAACGGCCCGGCTGGCCGCCGCCAGCATGGACTGGGTCAGCGTTCAGGCCGATGGTCTGCAATTGCAGCTTGCCGGCACCGCCCCGGACGAAGCGGCGCGCTACCGGGCGCTGAACCTGGTCGGCGCGCTGATCGATTCGAGCCGGGTGCGTGACGTGCTGGAGGTGACGCCCGCCTCGGCCCTGTCCGCGCCGCGCTTCTCGGTCGAGATGCTGCGCAATGACGATGGCATCCAGCTGATCGGCCTGATGCCGGAGATGCCGGAAACCGGCGGCATCGACGAGACAGCACTGGTCGAGGCGGCGGCGAGGCTGACGCCGGGAATCGAGGTCGACAATCTGCTGGAAGCCGCAGCCTGGCCGGCACCGGAGAGCTGGAACGACGCCCTCGCCTTCGGGATCGAGGCGCTGCGGATGCTGGAACGATCGAAGGTCTCGGTCGCGGCGGACCGGGTGGCGGTCACCGCCATCGCCGAAAGCGAAGAGGAAAAGCGCACGCTGGAAACCCGGCTGGCGGCGCTGAAACCCGAAGGGGTGGCGTTGTCGGCCACCATCTCGGCACCGCGGCCGGTGCTGACGCCGTTCACGCTGCGCTTCATCCTCGATGCCGAGGGCGCGCGGTTCGACGCCTGCGCCGCCGATACCGAACGCGCCCGCGCCACCATCCTGCGCGCTGCCGAGGCCGCCGGCCTGCCGCCGGGCGGCGGCTGCACCATCGGGTTGGGCGTGCCGACGCCACGCTGGGCCGATGCGGTCGCGGCGGGCATCGGCGCGGTGGCCGAACTGGGTGCCGCGACGCTGACATTCTCGGATGCCGATGTGACGCTGCTGGCCGGCGAGTCGGTCTCGCAGGCCGATTTCGACCGCGTGGTGGGCGATCTTCGGGCAGCCCTGCCGCCGGTATTCTCGCTGGACGCGACGCTGCCGAAGAAAGAGGCCGCACAGGGCCCGGCCGAGTTCACCGCCAAGCTGTCGCCCGAAGGCCGGGTGGAACTGCGCGGCCGGCTGACCGACGAGGCCCAGCAGGCCGCCGTCGATGCCTTTGCCCGCGCGGCCTTTGGCGCCGGCGATGTCTATACCGCCACACGGCTGGACCCCGACCTGCCCGACGGCTGGCCCTTGCGGGTGCTGGCGGGGCTGGAGGCGCTGGCCGAACTGCATGACGGCAGCCTTCTGGTGCGCGCCGATCTGGTCGCGGTGAAGGGTGTCACCGGCAGCCAGGGCGCGCGGGCCAGGATCACCCAGATCCTCTCGGACAAGCTGGGCCAGGGCAAGACCTTCAAGGTCGATGTCAGATATGACGAAGAGCTGGACCCGCTGGCCGCCCTGCCCACGCCGCAGGAATGCGCCGCCGAGGTCGCGGCCATCGCGGCGCGGCAGAAGATCAACTTCACCCCCGGTTCGGCCGAGATCGCGGCCGACGCGGCGCCGATCATCGCGGCGCTGGCCGAGGCGTTGAAGGATTGCCCCGGCCTGCCGATGGAGATCGGCGGCCATACCGATGCGCAGGGATCGGAAGGCGGCAACAAGGCGCTGAGCCAGGCCCGCGCCGAGGCGGTTCTGGTCGCGCTGCAGGGCCGGCGGGTGGACGTGTCGGGGATGACAGCCGTGGGGTATGGCGAGGGCATCCCCGTAGCCGACAACGGCACCGAAGAGGGCCGCGAGGCCAACCGCCGCATCGAATTCGTGCTGAAGGTACCGGCGGCCCCGGTCGCCTCTGAAGGTGTGGTCGAAGCCGTGCCCGTGGCCGAGGCAACCGCAGCGGCAGCCGCAGGGGGCGCGGCAGGGGAGCCCGATTTCTCGCCCGATTTTTCCGGCGACACCTCTCCCTCTGTTGCGCCGGCCGAAAAGACGATACGTCCGAAACCGCGCCCCGATCAGGACGGCTGAGGCCGGAAAGACCACATGAACCGCACCGAATTCGTCATTGCCACCGCCATCATCCTGCTTCTGGCCTTTGCCATGGGCTGGTTCACCCATTGGCTGTTGCACCGCTTCGCACGGGTGGCGGGCAGCGACCTGGCCGAGATGGACAAGCTGGCGCAATCGCTGCACGAGGCGGAAGAGCTGCGCGACCAGGCGGTGATCTATCTGGAACAGCGCGAGGGCGAGCTGATGAGCCAGATCGCCCAGACCGAGGCCGAGTTGCGCGCCGCTATGGATGGCTTGCGCGACGCAAGGACCGAGGCCGAAGAGATGCGCGCCTATATCGAGCGCATGCACGCCAACGGCTGAGCGCGGTAAAGAAATCGTGCGGCTGCCGCCGCAAGACCTTTTCCCGGGTCGAGGTCGTGCCGGCATCCGGCGTTGGCGAATGAGGGGCTCTGCCCCTCAAACTCCCCGGAGTATTTCCACCAAGGCGAAGATGCGGGGCGGGAAATGCCGCCAGCCTGCGCCGAGTTGCGCCCGGAACTGGACTTAAGGCCGGCGGAGAACTGGACAAGCCGGGGTCTGCCGTGGCACCACGGGCGGCAACCCCATACAGCATCGGAGGCCCCCATGCTCGATTCCGTGACCAACCTGCGCGACCTTCTGAAAGACCCCTCGCTTCTGGTGACCAAGGCCTATGTGGCCGGCGAATGGGTGGATGCCGATGACGGCTCGACCTTCCCGGTGACCAACCCGGCACGTGGCGATGTGATCTGCCAGGTGCCGAACCTCTCCCGCGTGGAAACCGCCCGCGCCATCGCCGCGGCGAACGCTGCGATGAAGGATTGGGCCGCCCGCCCGGCCAAGGAGCGGTCCGGGATCCTGCGCCGCTGGTTCGACCTGATGATGGCCAACCAGGACGATCTGGGCACCATCCTGTGCGCCGAGATGGGCAAGCCCCTGGCCGAGGCCAAGGGCGAGGTCGCCTATGGTGCCAGCTTCATCGAATGGTTCGGCGAAGAGGCCAAGCGCGTCTACGGCGAGATCATCCCCGGCCATCAGCGCGACAAGCGGCTGACGGTGCTGAAGCAGCCGATCGGCGTTGTCGCCTCGATCACGCCGTGGAATTTTCCGAATGCGATGATCACCCGCAAATGCGGCCCGGCGCTGGCCGTGGGTTGCGGCTTTGTGGCACGGCCCGCCGCTGAAACACCGCTGTCGGCGCTGGCGCTGGCTTTGTTGGGGGAACGGGCGGGGCTGCCGAAAGGCATCTTCTCGGTGATCACCTCGAAGCGGTCGTCGGACATCGGCAAGGAGTTCTGCGAGAACCCGGTGGTGCGCAAGCTGACCTTCACCGGCTCGACCGAAGTCGGGCGGATCCTGTTGCGGCAGGCGGCCGAGCAAGTGATGAAATGCTCGATGGAACTGGGCGGCAACGCGCCTTTCATCGTGTTCGACGACGCTGACCTGGATGCCGCCGTTGCCGGCGCGATGATGTCGAAGTTCCGCAACAACGGCCAGACCTGCGTCTGCGCCAACCGGATCTATGTGCAGGCCGCGGTCTATGACGCCTTTGCCGCCAAGCTGAAGGCCGCCGTGGAAAAGACCCGCGTCGGTGACGGGCTGACCGATGACGTGCAGTTCGGCCCGCTGGTCAACCATGCCGCCGTCGAGAAGGTGCAAGAGCATATCGCCGACGCCACCGCGAAGGGCGCCAAGGTCATCCTGGGCGGCAAGGCGCATGATCTGGGCGGCAACTTCTTTCAGCCGACCGTGCTGACCGGCGTGACCGACGAGATGATCGTGACCAACGAGGAAACCTTTGGCCCGGTCGCCCCCCCTGTTCAAGTTCGACACTGAAGACGAGGTCGTTGCCAAGGCCAACGCCACCATCTTCGGTCTGGCGTCCTACTTCTACGCCCGCGACATCGGCCGCATCACCCGCGTGCAGGAAGCGCTGGAATACGGCATCGTCGGCGTGAACACCGGCATCATCTCGACCGAAGTGGCGCCGTTTGGCGGGGTCAAGCAGTCCGGCCTTGGCCGCGAGGGCAGCCGCCACGGGATGGAGGATTACCTCGAGATGAAATACATCTGCCTCAGCATCTGACATCAGGGCACCTGACCCCATCGCTGGAGACCGACATGCAGACCATCACCAGACTGCCCTCGACCGACGGTATCGCCCCTGTAGCTGGCGATCTGGACGGTTGGGTGAAGACCGAAGGCACCCCAGAAATGAAGACCTGGGTGCTGCATACATCCTCGGATGGCGCGATGATCTCGGGCATCTGGGAATGCACGGTGGGCAGCTACCATGCGACCTATACGGCTTACGAATATGTGGTGCTGATCGCGGGGCGTATCGTGATCACGCCCGATGGCGGCACGCCGGTGACCGTCAAGGCAGGCGATTCCTTCGTGGTCGAGAAAGACTTCAAGGGCACCTGGAAGATCGAAGAGAACGTGCGCAAGCACTTCGATTTCGTTGTGAACTAGGGCGATGGCACCGCGCATCGCCGTCGTCACCGGGGCGGCGGGCGGCATGGGGCGCGCCATTGTTGCGCGGCTTCTGGCCGATGGGTTGTCCGTGGTGGGGGTCGATATCGACGCGGGTGCGCTGGCAGAGATGGCAAAGACCCGCCCGGCGTTCGAAGCCGAGCCATGTGATCTGACCGACGCGGGCGCGATCTCGGCGCTGTTTGCCCGCATCGTCGCCCGGCACGGCGGGATCGACGCGCTGGTGAACAACGCCGGCACCTGCCTGATGTCGGATTTCCCGGACATCCCGGCGGATGAGCTGGACCGCCAGATGGCGATCAACTTCTCGTCGGCCTTTCACTGCTGCCAGGGGGCCGTGAAGGCGATGCTGGGCCGCCCGGGTGTGCGCAAGATCGTCAATATCTCGTCGAACGGCGCCTATAACTTCGACGTCTTCGACCCGCCGCATTACCGGGCCTCGAAGGCCGCGATGGACACGCTGACCAAAGACCTCGCCCGCCGCTATGCGCGCGACAGGATCGCGGTGAACTCCATCGCTCCGGCGATGACGGAAACGCCGCTCTTCAACGTGCTGAGCGAAGAGGTGCTGGCCCGTGCCATCGCGGCGATGCCGCATGGGGCGGCGATGCGGCCGGAACAGGTGGCGGGCTGGGTCGGCTTCCTGATCTCGGACATGGGCGATGTGTCCTCGGGCAACGTCATCATCCTCAACCAGGGGCGCGACGTGCGGTAAGGGCCAGATTCCTTCGAAGGAATTTGCCGGACGGAGACGGTGCATGAAGGTCGAAATCCACAAGCTGTTCGAATACCTCCTGGAAACCGCCAGCGATGAGCCGCCCGAGTGTTTCCTTGGCTTTTCGATGGCCGACCCGCCTGCCTTGGGCGTCTACCTGCCCGACCTCGACCCAGGGCTGAAACTCGACTGGAACGGTCTCAGCTTTCAGGGTCTGCCTGTCTTGCGCACCCGCGTCATCGATCAGGCGGGGCTGGCGGGCGCCTGCACCCCCGACGACGTGCTGATCACCGCCGGCACCGCCGAAGCGAATTACCTGGTGTTCCGCCAACTGCTTGAACCCGGCGACGAGATCGTCACCGACAGCCCCGGCTGGCCGCAGGCGGGTGTGATGGCCCGCGCCATCGGGGCGCGGCTGGTCGAGGTGCCACGCCGTGAGGCCGACGGCTGGGCGCTGGACCCGGTCGCCATCGCCGCCGCGATCACCCCGCGCACGAAGCTGGTCTTCCTGACCAACCCCAACAACCCCACCGGCCGGCTGATCCCCGAGGCCGACCTTCGCGCCATCGCCGCCGCCTGCGACCGCGCCGGCGTCTGGCTGCTGGTGGACAAGGTCTATGCCGGTCTGGAATGGTCGGGCCCGCGCCCGCCCTCGATCGCCGGACTATATGCGCGCGGCATCACCACCGGCTCGGTGTCGAAGGCGCTGGGGTTGCAGGGCATCCGCACCGGCTGGCTGATCACGCCCGACAAGGCGCTGCTGCGCGACGCGCTGATCCTGCGCGAGAATGCGTCCGAGATCATGAACATCCTGGGCGAGCATATCGCCGAGATCGCGCTGCGCCCCGACCGGCTGGCCGCAGCTCTGACCGCCACGCGCGCTGCGGCGCAACGGACCTTGCGGAAATTGGATGATTTCATCGCCGCCACGCCGCGCCTGTCCTGGAAGCGACCGGAAGCCGGGCTGATCGGCCTTGCCCGGCTGGACGGCATCGATTCGGATGCCCTGGCCCATCGCCTGCTTGAATCGCCATACCGCACCTTCGTGCTGCCCGGATCGGCCTATGGCCAGCCGCAACATATCCGCCTTGGTGTCGGCGGCGGCGCGGCGGCACGGCTTGAAGACGGTCTGGCACGGCTGGCCGATTGCCTGGCCTCCTGGCCAAGCGCCTGAAAACACGGACGCTATCCGCTATCACTGCCGCGATTTTGCCTAGCACGGCCGCTTTGCCCAGATTGGTCTCATCGCCCCGCTGCTCGGGGGAACCACGGGAAAGGACT
Source organism: Rhodobacter sp. (assembly GCA_016704435.1). GTDB lineage: Bacteria > Pseudomonadota > Alphaproteobacteria > Rhodobacterales > Rhodobacteraceae > Pseudogemmobacter. The sequence continues at coordinate 378,894 of JADJAB010000003.1, forward strand.
GCTGCCATGCTGCTCTCGCTCAAATCCATTGCCATCGCCGCCGCCGCCGCGCTTTCGGTTGCCGCCGGTGCCGCCGCCCCCGCCCATGCCTGGGGCAAGAAGGAACAGGGCTTCGTTGCCGGTGTCGCCACCGCGATCATCATCGACGAGTTGATCGACAACAATCGTCACCGGCGGACCGAAACCTACCGCGAACCGACGCGGCGCCCGGTCTACGCCGATCCGACGCCCTCTTACGGCTACGGCTCGATCTACCACACCCCGGCCGCGCAGGCCTTCAACAGCTATTCCAGGCACGAGCGCAAGGCGATCCAGCGCAGCCTGCGCGCCGAAGGCTACTACAACGGCGGGATCGACGGCTCTTTCGGGCCGGGGACCTATCGGGCGATCACGTCCTATGCCCGCGCCGCAGGGGCCTCGGGGCACCTGAACACCACCGGCGGCGCCTATGCCCTCTATGACGGCCTGATCTTCTGATCCCCCCGAGAGATCGGCCGTCCGGCCCCCTTCCCTGCGACGGGATGGGGGCCTCTTGCTTTCAGCGCGGCACGTCGGGGGACAAATCCCAGGTGAACCAGGTCAGGTCGTAGACACGGTTGCCATCGGCGATCACCTGCGCCGCATCCCTGGCCGCCACCACCGCACCGTTGCGGCGGAACTGCCACTCCAGCTCCAGCGACCCGATCGGCTGATCGGTCGCACGCAGCGAAAACCGGAAGGCGGGGTTGGCAATCTCTTCCGCCCGCGGGGCCAGGAATTCCATCGGCGCCCCGCGCACGGTGATCCGGTGGCGAAACACCGCCGGCGCGCCGGTGGCCAGCGGCGCCCGGCGCGGGCCGCGCAGCCGGTCCGGCAGGTTCGAGGCGAAATCCTCGGCCGCGAAGGGAAAGCTGCGCTCCAGCTCGGTCCCCGCCAGTTCGGCGCGCGGCAGCAGGTAGCGCTCCACCATCTCGACCCGGTTTCCGGCGCGGTCATCCTGCATCTCCATCTTGCGCACCATCGTCAGGCCCGGATCGCGGCCCAGATAGAACTCCAGGTAGCTGTCCGAAATCTCGGATGCCGGCGTCGTCGCCCAACGCTGGCGCATCGAATCCGCCGCCCCGCCGCGATAGACCGAGCGCACTTCCAGCGCGAGGCCGAGCGAGGAGAACAGGAAGGATTCGGTCACGTCGGTCGACCAGGTCCGTTCGGGCGACGCGGGAATGGATTCCAGCGCCGCCTGCCCCGGCCCGGTCAGCGGCAGCGCCCAGCCGTAATCGGGCGGCGCAGCGGTGGCGAAACCGCCGCCCTGGTGCGAGGCGGTGGGGTCCACCCAAAGCGCCTGGCCGCCCAGCGTGATCCGCACGATGGCATGGTCGAAGGCGCCCAGCATCGGCACTTCGCGGTCCAGCGCATAGCCGGCGTCGATATCGGTCAGCGCCACCGCCGCCTCCACCCCCAACCGCCGCAGGATCACCACCAGCAAGAGCGCCTTGTCCTTGCAATCACCGAAGCCTGACGCGATCACCACCTCGGGCGACCGCGCGAAATACCCCCGCGCCGACCGACAGCGACATAGCGCAATTCGTCCTGCACCAGCCGCAGCGCCGCGATGGCGCGGGTCTCGGGGTCGGCGCTGGCGGCGGCGATGGCATCCGCCTTAGCCTCCCATTCCGGCGTCAGCGGGTAGTCGGCGGCGTAATGCGGCGTCAGCGCGCCCGACAGCGCGCCCCAGTCCAGATCAGCCGACAGCCGCAGCACGGCCTCCGGCTCGTCGCCAACGGGGATGTTGTCTTCCCACCGCTCGGGCACATGGGCAACGCGCTGCCATTCGTGCCGGATCAGCCCACCGGGCAGTGGCGCCTCGACATGACTGATGCGGTCGGGCAGGTCGGCCACCCGCATCGGCCAGTCCTGCGGCCACAGCACCACCGCCCGCGTCACCTGCACCGGCACGCCCCATTCCAGCACCGAGACCACCGCCCGTTCACCGGCCGAGGCCAGCGGCTTCATCATCCGCAGGCTGGAATAGTCGACGATATCGCCCACCCGCAGGTCGGGAATCTGCATCCAGGCGGTCAGCGTGCCGTCGATGATGCCCTGCTCCAGCCGCTGTTCGCGGCGCAGCACCTCTTCGGTCAGGGTGTCGCGCAGGTCGATCTCTTGCCCGTCGCGGATGACCACCAACCGGGTCAGGATGATCCGGTCGAACTGCGGATCGTATTCGAAACTGATCGTCGCCGCGCGCTCCAGCCCGGCGCGGTCCACCACCTGCAGCACGGTCCGGCCGTAAGAGATCCGGTCTTCGCCGTCCCATTTCGTCTGATGGTCCGACAGGATGTAATGCACCCCGTCCAGTGCCTGATCCTGCAGCGCCGCGTCCAGGCCCGGCAGCGGCAGGTCATCCACCCAATCGGGGATCGGCCCGCGGTCAAGGCCCCGCCCAATTTCCTGGGCCAGACCCGGCAGCGCGGTGAAGAGAAAGGCAAAAAGGGCGATCAGGACACGCATTCGGCACCGGCTTGCAAGTTTCCCGCAGCCTAGGCGAAGGCCCTGTTGCGAACAAGCCGAAGGGCAGGCCAAGGATTGCCCCGGCTCGTGCGTCTGATATCCATCATGCTGATGAACACCGCGGATGAAACCCTTTGCCTTGCCGCCGCCGGCGGTGACCGCGCGGCCTTCGCCACGCTGATCGGTCGCCACTACGACCGGATTCACGGGCTGGCCTGGCGGTTGACCGGATCGAAGGCCGAGGCCGAGGATCTGGCGCAGGACATCTGCGCCGCCCTGCCGTCCAAGCTGCGCGGCTGGCGGGCCGAAGCGCGGTTCACCACCTGGCTTTACCGCGTGGTTGTGAATGCGGCCCATGACCAGCGCCGCCGTCAGGCCACCCGCGCCCGGGCGGCCAACGGCTGGGGCGACTGGGAACTGGCCCGCCAGGACGAGATCGCCGTGCAGGCCGAGGCGCAGGACTGGCTGATGACCGCCATGGCGCGACTGTCGCCCGAATTGCGCGACACCGTGGCGCTGACGCTGGGCGAAGAGATGACGCAGGCCGAGGCGGGCGCCGTTCTGGGTGTTTCGGAAGGCACCATCGCCTGGCGCATGTCCGAGGTGAAGAAGCGGCTGCGCGCGATGGCCGCGGAGGAAGCGAAATGAGCGACGACCCCGACCTCAAGGCCCTGAAGGCGGCGCTGAAATCCGCGCCTGCGCCGCAGGCCGACGCAAAGGATTCCGCCCTGCGGCTGGCGATGGAAAATTTCGACCGCCTCCAAGGATCGACAGAACCGCTGCGTTCCAGTCAGGACCGCCCGCAAAGGGCGGGTTTCCTGAACGGAGTGCATGTCATGCTGAATTTCCTGACCTCGCGGCCCGCGCTGGCCGGAACCACCTCGATTGCAGCCCTGGTGATCGGCGTTGCCGTCATCCTGCCCATCACGCAAAACCGCACCCCCCCGGTGATGCCCAAGGTCACCGCCCCCGAGGCCCCTTCGCCGGTGTCGAAAACCGCCGAGGCCGCCGATGCCCCCGCCGTGCTCGAGGGCCGCGATCTGGCCGAGGCCGCCCCGGCCAAGCCCGATCTGCCGGAAGCCGAGGCTTCGCCCGCCGCCCCCGAGCCTGTCGCGACGGCCCCGGCCGAGGGTGAAACCGGCACCGTGGCGCTGGCAACTCCTGAGGAAGCAGAAAGCGACGAGCGCAAACGCAAGGAAGCCCCCGCAGGCACCGGGGCGCCCGCCGCCGTGGCGGAAACGGCGCCCGTAGGACGAATCGCCAGCGACGGAATCGCCGACATGGCCGCCCTTCCCGTGCCTGCGCCGGACCCGATGCCGCAGATCGTCGATGACACCGAGGAATATTCCAACGCCCCCGCCAACCCGGTGAAGGTCACCGCCGAAGAGCCGGTCTCCACCTTCTCGACCGATGTCGATACGGCCTCCTATTCCGTCGTCCGCTCGACGCTGAACTACGGCATGCTGCCCACGCCCGAACAGGTTCGGGTCGAGGAAATGGTCAACTATTTCCCCTATGCCTACCCGGTGCCGGAACCGGGGCAGGCCTTCCGCACCACGGTTTCGGTGATGCCGACGCCATGGAACCCCGGCACGCGGCTGGTGACCATCGGGCTGCAAGGCGCGCTGCCGGCGGTGGCGGATCGTCCGGCGCTGAACCTGGTGTTCCTGATCGACACCTCCGGCAGCATGGAAGACCCGATGAAGCTGGGCCTTCTGAAGCAATCGCTGGCGCTGATGCTGCCCGAACTGCGCCCCGAGGACGAGATTTCCATTGTCACCTACGCCGGATCCGCCGGCCAGGTGCTGCCGCCGACCAAGGCGTCCGAGCGCGACACCATCCTGCGCGCGCTGGACAACCTGACCGCAGGCGGATCGACGGCGGGTGCCGAGGGGCTGGAACTGGCCTATCAGACCGCCAAGGCGATGCAGGCCGATGGTGAGGTTTCCCGCATCCTTCTGGCCACCGACGGCGATTTCAACGTCGGCGTCAGCGACCCCGAGGGCCTGATCGCCTATGTCGCGAAAAAGCGCGAGCAGGACGGCACCTATCTGTCTGTGCTGGGCTTCGGTCGCGGCAATCTGGATGATGCCACGATGCAGGCGCTGGCGCAGAACGGCAACGGCCAGGCCGCCTATATCGACACGCTGTCCGAGGCCCGCAAGGTGCTGGTCGACCAGCTGACCGGGGCGCTGTTCTCGATCGCCGACGACGTCAAGGTGCAGGTGGAATGGAACCCCGCCCAGGTCGCCGAATACCGCCTGATCGGCTATGAAACCCGTGCCCTGCGGCGCGAGGATTTCAACAACGACAAGATCGACGCCGGCGAAATCGGCGCCGGGCTGCAGGTGACGGCGATCTACGAGGTCACGGCACCCGGTTCGGACGCGCTCTTGAACGATCCCTTGCGCTACGGCTCTGCCACCGCCCCGGAAGGCGAGGGCGAACTGGGCTACCTGCGCCTGCGCTGGAAGGCGCCGGGCGAGGACGAAAGCCAGTTGATCGAAACCCCGATCACCGGCACCGAACCCGCCACCGAAGAGGCCCGCTTTGCCGCCGCCATCGCCGGTTTCGGCCAGCTTCTGCAGGGCTCGGTCTACCTTGGCGACTGGACCTGGGACGAGGCGATCGAGCTGGCCCTGTCGGCCCGCGGCGACGACCCCTTCGGCTACCGGATCGAGGCGGTCAACCTGATGCGGCTGGCCTACAGCCTCAGCCTCTGACCTTGCCGTCTGCGCAACGCAAAGGGCCCGGGCATCGCTGCCCGGGCCTTCGTCATTCCGCCGGGGTGATCAGTTCACCGTTTCGGCCTTGGCCTCGATTGCCGGGGCCTCGCCCGCAGCGCGGGCGATCTCGATCCGGCGGGGCTTGGCTTCCTCGGGGATCTCGCGCGCCAGGTCGATATGCAGCATGCCATGTTCATGCGCGGCCCCGGTGACCTTCACATGATCGGCCAGCGCGAAGCGACGCTCGAAGGCGCGGGTGGCGATGCCGCGGTGCAGGTAGCTGCGCTCGGCCTCGCCCTCGGCCTTGCGGGCCGCGACGTGCAGCGAGCCGTCCTTCACCTCGACCGACAGCTCTTCCGGGGAAAACCCGGCGACGGCGATCGAGATGCGGTAGGCATCCTCGGCGGTCTTTTCGATGTTGTAGGGCGGATAGGTCGGCTGGGCCACATCGGCCGACAGCACCCGGTCCATCAGATCGGCCACCCGGTCAAAGCCGACGGTGGCACGGTAAAGCGGGGCGAAGTCAAAGCTGCGCATGTCATCATCCTTTCGCAAAAGCGATGTGTCGTGACGCCCTCCCCCAAGGGGGGACGGGCTGAACGCCGGGCCCGTCATGGCACCCGGCACAGCTTGATCTGGGAAAGGTGGCGCGGGCTTTCAAGACCCCACCGGGTGCCGTCAGGGTTCGACGGCCTTCGGCGTCACGAAGCGGGCGCCGATGTCGCGGCTGTCACCGGTGCCGACACCCAGCCGCCGCACGCCAGGCGCCGCCTCTGCCGCCGCTGCCGCCGCCGCCCCAGCCACCGCCAAAGGCCGGCCGGCCGACAACAGCCCCTTGAGGTCGCGCACCACCCCCGGCAGGTCCATGCCATAGGCCACCTGCCCCTTGTCGGTCGGTCCGCCGGCCGAGATGATCGACACGATCCGCGCCCGGCTGCCGGAGCGGTCGAACACCGGCGCACCCGAGGCGCCGAAGGTCACGTCGCAATCCATCGCGATCAGCCCGTCGCCGCGGTCCAGCACCGCGCATTCGCGCTGCCAGCTGAGCATCTCTTCGCGGCCCTTGGCATAGGACACCACCGAAACCGCATCGCCCCTGCCCGGTGCAACCACCGAATATGGCGCCGCCACCGCCGCCGGGATCGGCTGGACCAGTTCCAGCAGCGCCACGTCATGCCGCACGTTGTCCGGCGAGACCGGCGTCACCGGATCATAGCCCGGATGCGCCACGGTGCGCCGCACCCGCGCCTCGGCGATCGCCTCGCCCTCGGCATAGCCGGCGCGGAAGGTCATCTCTGCGGGGTCCACCGGGCGGCCCTGGTTGTCGAAGACGCAATGCGCCGCCGTCAGCACCAGATCGGTGGCGATCAGCGCGCCGGTGCAGAAGCTGTCCTCGCCGAGGTCGACACGCCCGACAGCCTCCCAGCCCAGAAGCTGGTCACGGCGGGTCAGCGGCTCCAGCCCCGTCGGCTCGGCCTCAAGGCCGGTCGCCGCGCATAGTGCCAGCAGCAGGCCGGCCAGGGCCGCACGCCGCCTCATGGCGTCACGAACTTGGCGCCTGACCCGGCGCCGCCCTTGAGAATGCGCACCCCGCTGGCCGCGCCATGGCCGGTTTCGCCGCGCGCCAACTCGGCCCGCAGCACCTTCAGCGGGATCTCCAGCGGCACCGCCAGCGCGACCTTGCGGCCTTCCATCTCGGCCTTGGCCGAGATCACCGAGACCACACGCGCCACCCCCCCGACCACCGAAAACACCGGCGCGCCGGACGAGCCGAAGTCGATGTCGCAAGACAGGATCAGCGCCGGCACGGTCGAGGACAGGACCGCGCAGCCCTTTTCGATCGACGGCGCCTCCGAACGGTCCATCGCATAGCTGACGACCGAGACCGCGTCCCCGGTGCCGGGGCGGATATCGGTGCCGAAGGGCTGCAACTGCGGCAGAAGGATCGGCTGATCCAGTTCCAGAAGCGCAAGGTCATAGGCCACGCGCGCAACCTCGTCCTCGCCGGCATAGACGTAATCGGGATGCGCGACCGAGCGTTTCACCCCGCGATAGGCCTCGGCCCGGCCATTGCGCCAGCCGGCCTGAAAGCGGATCTGGTCATCCGGGGTGCGCGCGCCGGTATCCTTGTCGTAAAGGCAATGCGCCGCCGTCAGCACCAGCTGCGGCTCGATCAATGCGGCGGTGCAAAAGCCGCGCTCGCCCAGCATCAGCTTTCCGACCGATTGCCAGCCCTTGCCTTCATCGGCGGTCTGCATGCCGATCAGGCCGCTGACTTCGGCATGCGCCGGGGTGAAAACGGAAACGGCAAGGCCGATACTCACAAGCAGCGCAAGACGAAGCATCCGGCCTCCAGCAGTTTTGCTGTTGGGCTAGACCCGAATTCGGGCGGATTTGTGGCAAATCGTCCAACACCCCGCGCGCACTCGATTTCCTGCAAGGAACAGGACCGGAGTTTTCAATACCGCCGGGTCGCCCTAGCCTTCCAGCGCCCGCGGTTTCGGCCCGCCGGTCGCCCAGTCCAGAAGCTCCACCGTGTGCACCACCGGCACCCCGGTCCCCGAGCCGATCTGCATCATGCAGCCGATGTTGCCGGCCGCGATCACCTGCGGTGCCTTCGCCTCCAGCGTCGCCACCTTGCGACGCTTCAACTCGGCGCTGATCACCGGCTGCAACAGGTTGTAGGTGCCCGCAGAACCGCAGCACAGATGGCTGTCGGCAGGTTCCACCACCTCGAACCCCGCGCGCTTCAAGAGGTCCTTCGGCGCGCTCTTCACCTGCTGGCCGTGCTGCAACGAACAAGCCGCATGATAGGCCACCCGCAGCCCCTTCGGCGCCCCTTCTGGCAGGCCCAGCGTCACCAGAACCTCGCTGATGTCCCTGGTCAGGCGCGAGATTTCCGCCGCCTCTGCCGCCATGGGGCCCAGCCGGAACATGTGGCCGTAATCCTTGACCGTGGTGCCGCAGCCGCTGGTGTTGATGACGATCGCATCCAGCCCGCCGGCTGACTTCTCGGCCATCCAGGCCCGGATATTCGCCGCCGCACTGCCATGCGCCATCGCCTCCTTGCCCATGTGATGGGTCAGCGCGCCGCAGCATCCCGCGCCCTTGGCAACCACCACCTCGCACCCCAGCCGCCGCAGCAGGCGGATGGTGGAATCGTTGATATCGGTGTTCAAGGCCTTCTGTGCGCAGCCCGTCATCAGGGCCACCCGCATCCGCCGCGCGCCCTGCGCCGGAAAGACCTGCGCATCGTCGTTGCGGGAAACCGGGGGCACCCGTTTCGGCGCCATCGCCACCATCGCCCGCAGCCGCGCGTCCGGAATCAGCCGCTGGAACGGCCGCGCCATCTTGGCCCCCAGAAGCGCCAGCCGGAACCGTCCCGGATAGGGGATTACCCGCGAAAGGACCGCGCGCAAGACCCGGTCCATGAACGGCCGACGATAGGTCTTTTCCACATGCGCCCGCGCGTGGTCGATCAGATGCATGTAATGTACGCCCGACGGACAGGTCGTCATGCAGGCCAGACAGCTGAGGCAGCGGTCGATATGCCGGACCGTGCGCTCATCCGCCGGATGGCCCTTCTCCAGCATGTCCTTGATCAGGTAGATGCGGCCACGCGGGCTGTCCAATTCGTCGCCCAGAACCTGATAGGTGGGGCAAGTGGCGGTGCAGAACCCGCAATGCACGCATGACCGCAGGATCTCGTTCGCCCGCGCAATGCCGGGGTCCTGCAGCTGCTGATCCGAGAAATTCGTCTGCATCAGCCCATCAACCCCCGGTTCAGAATGCCGCGCGGATCGAACCTGGCGCGCAAACCGGCGGTCAGGGCCGCCACCTCCGGCGCTTCGGGCGCAAAGGCCGGCCCCTCGCCCCGCATCAAGAGCGCATGGCCGCGACCGGCCACCGTCGCCCGCACCTCTGCCGCCCGCACTTCGGGCTGCAAGAGCCAGACCAGCCCGCCGCCCCAATCCCAGATCGCCTCGCCGCCCAGCCCCGCCACGATCCCGGCCGCCGCCGAGGGCACGACCGACAGCCGCCACACCGCGCCCGCACGCCCCGCAAAAGGCGCCACGTCGCGCACCTCGCGCCAGAAGGCGGCACTGCCTTCGCCTTCGGCCACCGCGGTATCCCCAGCCAACAGCGACCGCAGCCGCCCCACCCGATAGGCGACCGAACCAGTCATCCCCTCAACCCGAACCAGCGACCGCCCGCCGATCCGCGCCGCCCCCGACACGTCGAACGGCGACCCCAGCGCCTGCCGCAATGCCGCCAGCCCGGCCACGTCGTCCAGACCCTCCAGCACCAGCGTCGCCTCTGCTTCGGGCAGCGCCTGCACCTTGAAACTGACCTCGCTCAACACGCCCAGGGTGCCATGGCTTCCCGCCATCAGCTTGACCAGATCATAGCCGGTGACGTTCTTCATCACCCGCCCGCCGTTCTTCACCACGGTCCCGCTGCCATCGACGAACCGCACGCCCAACAGCGCATCCCGGCAGGCCCCCGCCTGCACCCGCCGTGGCCCCGAGGCATTCGCCGCCACGACCCCGCCAATCGTCGATACCCCCTCGCGTCCCAACAGCGCCCGCATGTCCGGCACCTCGAACGCCAGCCGCTGCCGCTCCCCGGCCAAGACCGCCGCCACCTCGTCCAGCGCCGTCCCTGCACCCACCACCAGCGTCAGCGCCGCCGGCTCATAGAGCCGCACCCCCGACAGACCGCCGGTCTCCAGCCCCACGCCTTCCACGCGGCCAATCGCCCGCGTCCCGCCGCCATGTATAGCCAGGGGCCCGGTCGCCGCCGCAATCATCCCTGCCAGTTCGGCTTCATTTTCCGGCCGCATCTTCCCTGCCTTCATCTTGGTCCAAATACTCTGCAGGGGGTAGCCCCTCGGTTTCGCCGTCGGTTCAAGAAACCGATCGGCTGGGCGGGGCGCAAAGTCCCCCCGGCGCCGTCACCCCGCGCGCCGCCCGGCACTTGCCGCCAGCGGGAACACCTTCGCCGGGTTCAACAACCACTTCGGATCGAACACATCCTTCACCCGCATCTGCGCCTCCAGATCTTCCGGCGCGAACTGCACCGACATCAGGTCGCGCTTCTCGATCCCCACGCCATGCTCGCCGGTCAGACAGCCACCCACCTCGACGCACAGCTTCAGAATTTCCGCGCCAAAGGCCTCGCAGCGCTCCAGATCGCCCGGCTTGTTGGCATCGTAAAGGATCAACGGGTGCATGTTGCCGTCGCCGGCATGAAAGACGTTGCCCACATCCAGCCCGAACTCCGCGCTCATCTCGCCGATCCGCCGCAACACATGGGGCAGGGACGACACCGGAATGGTCCCGTCCAGACACATGTAGTCGTTGATCTGCCCCATCGCGCCAAAGGCGCTCTTGCGTCCCAACCAGATCCGCCGCGCCTCATCCTCGTCGCCCGCCTCGCGGAACTCCACCGGATCATGCGCCATCGCGATCTGCCGGATGCGGCCCAGCTGCTCGGATATCTCTGCCTCCGACCCCTCGACCTCGATGATCAGCAAGGCCTCGCAATCGGGGTATCCCGCCTTTGCAAAGGCCTCGCAGGCCCGGATACAGGGCCGGTCCATGAACTCGATCGCCACCGGCAGGATGCCGGCCCGGATGATGTCGGCCACACAGGCGCCCGCCACTTCGTTGCTTGCAAAGCCGACCAATACCGGCCGCGCGCCCTCGGGCTTCGGCAGTATCCGCAACCAGGCCTCGGTCACCACGCCCAACTGGCCTTCGGACCCGCAGACCACACCCAGCAGATCCAGACCGCCGGGCTCGCCCCAGGGGCCGCCCATCGTCACCACCGTGCCATCCATCTTCACCAGCGTCACGCCCAGAAGGTTGTTCGTCGTCACCCCGTATTTCAGGCAATGCGCTCCACCACTGTTCATCGCGATATTGCCGCCAATCGCGCAGGCCAGCTGGCTGGAGGGGTCGGGCGCATAGAAGAACCCCTCGGTCTCCACCGCGCCGGTCACGGCAAGGTTGGTCCGCCCCGCCTCGACATGGACGAAGCGGTTGTCGTAGTCGGTCTCCAGCACCGCCGTCATCCGCGCCACACCCAGGATGACCGAATCCGCCGTCGGCATCGCCCCGCCCGCCAGCGAGGTGCCCGCCCCGCGCGGCACCACCGGCACGCCCTCTTCGCAACAGACCCGCAGTGCCGCCGACACCTCGGCAGTCGACCGTGGCAACACCACCGCCAGCGGAAGGCAGCGATAGGCGCTGAGCGCGTCGCATTCATAGGCCCGGGTCTGGGTCTCGTCCCCGATCACCGCATCGGCGGGCAGAACCGCAAGCAACCGCGCCAGAATGCGCGCCTTCTTCGACAGGATCTCCGGGTTCGGTCGCGGCATGTCCATGGCAGCCTCCCTCGATTGGTAAAGCAATATAACCAATTATGCCGGGCAGCAACGGCATTCTCCCCTTCCGCCCCGCCCCTGAGCGGAATCTTCCCGAAGCCCGCTGCGGCAGCAGTGCCCCCCGCCAGCCCGCAACCGCGCCCTTGCACTTTTCCGCCGCTTCCTGTCAGGTCCGCCGCATGGACTGGGTCAAGATCATCCACATTCTCTGCGTCATGGGCTGGATGACCTCCATCTTTGCCGTGCCGCGTGCGCTGATCTACTGGCGGCGCGAATGGGAAACCCTGGGCGCCTTCGGCCCGCTGGGCGACCTGACGGTCCGGCTTTACCGCTTTTCCGCCGGTCTGGCAGTGATCGCCGTTGCCACCGGCCTCTGGCTTGGCTGGCGGATCTGGGATTTCGCGCCCTGGGTGCACCTGAAGATCGCCATCGCCACGGCTCTGGCGGCGCATTACGTCTGGACCGGCATTCTCGTCGCCCGCGCCCGCAAGGGCAACTTCGGCCACTCCGACCTCTACCTGCGCATCTTCAACGAAATCAGCGTCCTTGGCGCCATCGCAGCGATTTGGGCGGTCGTCGTCAAGCCGTTCTGAGCCTGGCGCCGCAGCATCGCCGCCACCTCTTCGCCCACCGCCCGCGCCGCCTCCATCTTCCAGGCGAAATCGCCGCCGACGAAGCCGACCATCAGGTCCAGATCGAAAGGAAAGCACAGGAAGAACAGGTCATGCCGCGCGCGGCGTTCGATCAACAGGTCGTCGAATGGCTTCAACCCCAGCCGGGTGCCGGGCAAAGATACCGGAATCCTGGTCAAAAGCCCCATCGCCAGATCGAAGATCGCCTCCTGATGCGCCTCGGGCAGGGCCGGAAAGAACCCGATGTCGTCGAACTGCAACACGCCCGTCGGCACGGTGACAATCGCCGCGCGGCCGCGCAGCAGGCCCTTTGCAGTCTCCACCTCCACCCCCGGCCCGTCCCAGCGGATGCGCCGCACGGCGCAATCCACGGTCACCGGCACATCGGCGCCCCAGGCATGGATCAGCGCACCAAAGCCTTCGCGGGTAAAGGAGTTCGGGTCCAGATCCGCCGCCGCGCGAACGTCGGCAATGCTGATCTCGTCGTCATCCGCGCCGAAATCCATCGGTCCGGCAAAGGCGGAATTGGCCCGCAGGCGATGGCAATCGCCGATCAGGCTGGCCAGACGGTCGTCCGGCGCGGAATGCGCGGCAAGGCAGGCCGCCAGCACCGCATCGGCCGCCTTCACCTTCGCCATCTCGTCCGCGTCGGCCTTGCGCGCCCCGAAGTAAGGATGATCCGGCCCGACGCCTGCGCCTCGGGAAAGAACGGGTTGCGGTCGGCGGCATGCAGCCAGGCGCAACCGATGTCGAAGGCACCCCGAAATCGCCGTCGGTGGTCCAGGCCCGCCCGCCGATCCGGTCCGTCGCCTCGACCACCGCGAACCTCAGCCCCGCTCAGCCCGCGCCGATGATTGCCACATCCACATCGCCCATCCCCCATCGCCCAATCCCCGATCAAATGCCGGCATCGAAACAGCGCCAATGCTGCCGCGCCAAGGGGATTCAAAAAAGCGTCTTTCGGTTTGCTCTTTGCGAAATACTCCCGCGCGGCGCGCAAGCCCGAGGCGGTTGGCGCGCCGCGCCAGAGCCGAGACAAAAGGAATGCGCCGCCAGGCGCGCAATTTCAAAACCTCTGCAACCGGTGCGAAAGCCTCAGGCCTTCGCGCCGCGCCGCCCCTCGACCAGCCAGGCCGCCACCGCCAGCCCGGCGGCCAGCACCAGCCAGGCCCAGCCCGGCAGCAGCGCCGCCACCTGCACCGAGGCCGTCTCATAGGCGCCGCGCGGCGTGATCCCGATCCAGCCGCGTCCTGACGTCGGTCGCCCCTCGGCCACCGTCCGCAGGTCCGGCACCCCGCCTTCCAGCCGCGTCACCGACCCCCGTGCTTCCGCTGCCACCGGCGCCAGAAGGTCGGCACTGGCAATGGTCTCGACAAACTCGCGCGGCGCAGCCGGGCCGACACCGATCACCCGCGTCAATTCGCCCTGCTCCAGCCGGTACAGCCCCAGCCCCGGCGCCTGCCATTCCACCTCATGCCGCCCCGGCGCGGTCTGGACCATCTCCAGCACCACCCGCGTGCCGTCCGGCCCGGTCACCGTCACCGGTCCCGGCGGCTCTTCGGCAATGGTCCGCCGCACGATGGTCAGCGCCTCGCCCTTCGCCGTCGCGGTCAGCGTCTCTTCTTCCAGCTCCGGCTCTTTCAGCATCCAGTGCGCCAGCCGCCGCAACAATTCCAGCTGCGGCCCGCCGCCCTCGTATCCCCGGCCCCAAAGCCAGGCCTGGTCGCTGGCCAAGACCGCGATCCGCCCATCGCCCACCCGGTCCAGCACCAGCAAGGGCAGGCCGTTCGGCCCCTCCATCACCGTCTGCCCCGACAGCTTCTCCACTTCCGAGATGCGGAACCAGCGGCCCCAGCCCGGCTCTCCGTCCTTGCCGGGCGGCGCAAACTTCTCCAGCCCCTCGGTCACCGGATGGCGGCTGCCCAGATCGGTGATCTTCGGCACGAACCCGCCCTCGATCACCTGCGCCGTCGGTGCCACCGGCAGGATCTCGGCAAGCGGAGAGCGGTAAAGCGAATCCACCACCCCGAACTCCGGCCCCGCCGCCACCAGCACCGTGCCGCCGTTGCGGACGTAATCGACCACGTTGTCGATGTAGCTCATCGGCAGGATGCCCCGCATCCGGTAACGGTCGAAGATGATCAGATCGAATTCCTCGATCTTCTCGACGAACAACTCGCGCGTCGGAAAGGCGATCAGGCTCAACTCGTCCACCGGCACGTTGTCCTGCTTTTCCGGCGGCCGCAGAATCGTGAAATGCACCAGATCGACCGAGGCGTCGGATTTCAGCAGGTTGCGCCACACCCGCTCTCCCGCATGCGGCTCGCCGGAAACCAGCAGCACCCGCAGCCGGTCGCGCACGCCGTTGATCTGCACCACCTGGGCATTGTTGCGGTCGGTCAACTCGCCATCTACCGGCGCGACCGAGAATTGCAGCACGTTCATCCCGCCATGCGGCAGGGTCACCGGCAGGTCCAGTTCCATCCCCACCGGCACGGTGTAGACCTGCGGTTCCTCGGCATCGACGGCGATGGTCAGTTCGGCCTCGCCCCCCGCAAAGGCGGGCGCGGCCCCGAGATCCTCGATCTCCAGCTTCAGGATGAATTCCTCGCCGATGATGGCAAAGGCGGGCGCATTGCGGATGGCCAGGCGGCGGTCCCAGTCGGCCTCCTCTCCGGTCAGCAGCACATGCAGCGGCGCAGGCAGGCTGGGTGTCAGCGCCATGTCATGCACCCGCCCGTCGGTTACCATCAGGACCCCCGCCACCCGCGCGCGCGGCTCTTCGGCCAAGGCCTCGGCCATCGCCGTCATCGCCAGGCTGCCGGCATCCTCTTCGCCATCGGCAAAGCGGCGGATCACCAGCTCGGCCCCCGGCATCGCGGCCACTTCCGCCTCGATCCGCGCCACCGCCTCGGTCACCTGCCCCTGCCGCCCGCCCAGATCCTGCGAGGCGCTGTCATCCACGATCAGGATGACGATATCGTTGAGCGAGGCGCGCTCTTCGGTCTGCAGCGAAGGGTTGGCCAGCGCCGCCAGCAGCGCCGCCGCCGACAGCCCGCGCAAGGCCCAGCCCGGCAGGCCCTTGACCAGCGCCAGCGCCAGGAACAGCAGCGCCACGCCCGCCAGCGCCCAGATCAGCGGCCAGGCCACCAGGGGATCGAAGACCACACTCATTGCCCCAGCCTTTCCAGCAGGGCCGGCACATGCACCTGATCGGACTTATAATTCCCGGTCAGCACATGCATGATCAGGTTGATCCCGAAGCGATAGGAAATCTCGCGCTGGCGTTCGCCGGCAAAACCGCGCCCCACCGGCAGCATCGGCACCCCGCTGGCATCGGTGGCCCAGGCCGCCGCCCAGTCGTTGCCGCCGATCACCACCGGCGTCACCCCGTCGTTGAGGGCGCGGAACGGCATCCCCTCGACCAGTTCGGCATCGGGTGGTGCGGCCTCGACCCAGATCGAGCCTTGCGCGTGGCGGCCGGGAAAATCCTGCAACAGATAGAAGGTGCGGGTCAGCACATGGTCGGCCGGAATCTGCTCCAGCGGCGGCACGTCCAGCCCCGCCGCGATCCGCTGCAGGGCCTGCCCTTCGGGCGACGTGCCGCCAAAAGCCACCCGGTCGGCGTCGCGGGTGTCGAACAGGATCATGCCGCCGGTGCGCAGATACTGGTTCAGCTTGTCATAGGCAGCGGCCGAAGGCGTCGGCATGTCGGCGGTGACCGGCCAGTAGAGGAACGGAAAGAACGCCAGCTCGTCGCGCTCGATATCCACGCCCATCGGCGGCGCCGGCTCGATCGAGGTGCGTTCCCACAGCCGGTCGCCCAGGCCCGCCAGCCCGGCCTCGGCCAGTTCGTCGACCTCGGCATCGCCGGTCAGCACATGTGCCAGAACCACCGCCGTCGTGGCCTCGATGGCGAAATCGTCGCCCGGTCGAGGGCCTGGGGTCGCCTCTTGCGCGCGGGCCTGGCCAGCGAAGGCCAGCCCCACCACCGCCAGCACCGCCGCCCCCCGGCGCAACCCGGTCAACCGTCCCGCCACCAGCAGCGCCGCCAGGATGTCGACAAGCAGCAGCGCCAGCCCCGCCGCCAGCAACGGCCCCTTCAGCGACTTCTCCGCTGCCACTTCCAGCGTTTCCACCACGACGCCGGCCGGCCATTCGGCCGCCGCCAGCACGGTTTCCGCGCCGATCACGTTCAGCGCCACCCGCCGGTCCAGCCCGGCATAAAGCCCCGGCGGCACGTCGCGCCCCGGACCTTCGGCAATCGCCGCCGCCAGCACCGCACCTTCGACGCCGGCAATCTCTCCGGCCTCGCGCGTGGCACCCCAGGCGTCCAGCACTTCTTCGGGCACCCAGATCTGGCCTTCCAGGTCGCTCGCCTCCGGCAAGGCCGGCCGGGTCGAGACCGCCAGCCGCTCCAGCATCTGCACGAAGAGGCCCGAGAGCGGCAGCGACGACCATTCCGCATTCGCCGTCACATGCACCAGAACCACCTGGCCTTCGCCCACCGCCTTGCGGGTGACCAGCGGCGTGCCATCCTCAAGTGCTGCAATGGTGCGGGCACCCAGCTCCGGATCAGGCTGCGCCAACACCTGCGCCGTCACCTGCACGTCGTCGGGCAGCGGCAGGCCGTAGAACGGGCTGTCCTCGGGGAAAGGCGCCAGCGCCTTCGGCTCGCCCCAGGACATCGCGCCGCCCACGGTGCGGCCACCTTCGCGCAGGCGCACCGGCATCAGCGGGTCTTCTTCGAACCGGCTGACATCGCTGGCCGCCAGACGCGGGCCGGCAAAGCGCAACAGAAGCCCGCCCGCCTCCAGCCATTCCAGCGTGGCATCCTGCTCCAACTGCGTCAGACGGGCCACGTCGGCCAGGATAATGACATCGGGTTTCGCCACCAGCACTTCGCCCAGGCTGCCGTCGATCAGATCGGCCACCGGTTCCAGCGCCTGGCGCAGGTAATGCGTCGGCGACAGCAGTTGCAGCGCCTCCTGGTCCGGCCCGGCACCGATGATCGCCACCTTGCGCCGCTTCAGGCTGTCGTCGGTCAGGCTGACGGCCCCGGCGCTGCGCAGTCCCGGAAGTTCGAACCGGGTCACCCGGTTGCGCAATTCGGGTGGCAGGTCGATGCCGCCGGAGGCGCGGGCGTCGCCGGGGCCAAAGGTCAGCACGGCGCGCGCCAGTTCGCGTTCGATCCCGGCCGGGTCGGGGCCGCGCGCCGCCACTTCGACCGTGGCCGCATCCACGGCGGACGAGCGGCTGACCGAGACCGTCACCTTGCCCGCCTCGAACCCCGCCGGATGCAGGCCGAAGACCGGGCGCGGGCTTTCGATCACCGTCAGATCGCCCTTGTCCTGGAAAACCGCCGCCAGCGCCTCGCGCCCCGGATGGGCCAGACCATCGGCCAGCCAGACCGTGTCGAACCTGTCGACCGGCAGCACCTCGGCCCAATCCTCCATCGCGCCGGGGGCATGGGGCGCAGGCTCCATCCCCGCCAGCCGCCCGGCCCAGGCGTCCGAAGCCTGAAAGACCACGTCCTCGGGCGCGTCGGTCAGCCGGATCACCGCCACCGTCCGGCCTTCGCGGCCCGCATCTTCCACCAGTTGCCCCGCGCGTTCCACCCGCCGCGCCCAGTCGCGCGCCTCGGCCCAGCCGCCGTCCAGCACCACCAGAAGGGGGCCGGAACCCGCCTGCCGTCCCTCCGGGTTCAACACCGGACCGGCAAAGCCGATGATTGCCGCCGCCACCGCCAGCATCCGCAGAAGCAAGAGCCACCATGGCGTCTTGTCGGTCTCGGCATCCTCGTCGCGCAGCCCCAACAGCAGCGCCACGCCGGGAAAGCGGCGGCGGATCGGCGCCGGCGGCACCGCGCGCAGCAGGATCCACAGGATCGGCAGCGCGATCAGCGCGACCAGAAGCCAGGGCGTCAGGAACCCGATGGGGCCGATGGTGAACATCTACCGCCCACCCTCCAGCGCCCGATAGAGCCAGAGCAGCGCCGATTGCGCCGGTTGCCCGGTGTGATGGGTGGAGAAATGCCAGCCGACCGTGCGGGCCAGCACGGCCAGCCGGTCCTTGCGTTCGGCCAGCCGCGCCAGATAGCGGTCGCGCAACTCGCCGGCCTTGCGGGTCTCGAAGCTGAGAGAGCCGCCCATCGATTCAAAGATCGTGCGGCCGTCAAACGGGAATTCCTCTTCCGCCGGGTCCAGCACCTGCACCAGCGCACCCTTGACGCCACGGTCCGATGCCCGCGCCAGCGCCGATTCAACGCCGGCCAGATCGCCCATGAAGTCCGACAGGAACACCGCGCGGCCATGGCCGACCATGCCCGCCACTTCGGGCGCGCCGTAGTCGGCATCCGCCGTCTCGCCCGCCAGCCGCGCCGCCATCCGCACGATCTGCGCCCGCCCCGACCGAGGCAAAGCCAGCCCCGCCAGCCCGACCCGCTCGCCGCCCCGCAACAGCAGTACCGCCAGCGCCAGCGCCAGCAGCCTGGCCCGCGCGCCCTTGGCCTCGCGCCCTTTGGCGCCGGTGAACCCCATGCTTTTCGACGGATCGACCCAGAGCGTCACCGACTGCGCCGCCTGCCATTCCCGCTCGCGCACGAAATGCGCGTCGCTGCGGGCCGAGCGGCGCCAGTCGATCGACCGCGCCGCATCGCCCGCATGCGCCGGGCGGTATTGCCAGAATTCGTCGCCAAGCCCCGCGCGTCGCCGGCCATGTTCGCCCAGCATGACGGTCGAGGCCAGCATCTCGGCCTCGGCCAGCAGGGGCGGCAGCGTCTGGCCCAGCGCTTCGGCGCGGGTCCTGAGGTCGCCGTTTTCCGAACCTGGGGTCACGCCGCCGCCTCAAGCCCCAGCACGCGGGTCGAAACCCGGCTGATGATGCCCGAGAGCGTCTCGCCCCGCGCCCGCGCCGCGAAGGACAGCGCCATCCGGTGCGTCAGACACGCCTGCGCCAGCGCCGCCACATCCTCGACCGAAGGCGCCAGCCGGCCCTGCAGCAGCGCCCGCGCCCGCACCGTCAGCATCAGCGCCTGCGCCGCGCGCGGCCCCGGCCCCCAGGACAGCGCATCGGCCAGATCGCGACCCTCGGCCTCGCCGGGTCGGCAGGCGCGCACCAGATCGAGGATCGCCTCCATCACCGTTTCGCCCACCGGCATCCGCCGCACCACGTTCTGCGCCGCCAGCAAGCCCTCGGCGGTGAAGACCTGCGTGCTTGCGGCCTCTTCCGCGCCGGTGGTGGCGATCAGGATGTCACGCTCTACCGCGCGCGTCGGGTAGTCGACGTCGATCTGCACCAGGAAGCGGTCCAGCTGCGCCTCGGGCAGCGGATAGGTGCCCTCCTGTTCAATCGGATTCTGCGTCGCCAGCACATGAAACGGCTTGCCCAGCGGGCGATGCTCGCCGGCGATGGTCACTTCCTTTTCCTGCATCGCCTGCAGCAGCGCCGACTGCGTGCGCGGCGAGGCGCGGTTGATTTCATCGGCCATCAGAAGCTGGCAGAACACCGGCCCTTCGACGAACCGAAACGCCCGAGAGCCGTCCTTGGCGGTTTCCAGCACTTCGGAGCCAAGGATATCGGCCGGCATCAGGTCCAGGCGTGAACTGCACCCGGTTTGCATCCAGCCCCATCACCGTGCCCAGCGTATCGACCAGCCGCGTCTTGCCCAGACCCGGCAGGCCCACCAACAGCGCATGGCCGCCGCACAGAAGGCTGGCCAGCACCAGATCGACCACCTTTTCCTGCCCGATGAAGCGGCGGTTGATCGAGGCCTTGGCCTGCCCGAGCGTCACGCCCAAGCGTTCGATCTCGGCCACCAGCGCGTCTTCACCAGCCATCACAGGGCTCCTTCATGTTCCGTTGCCGTCATTAGACCGAACTATCCTGCCGGGCACAAATGGCAAAAGGCGACTTGACACAAATGATCGTGAAAGATGCGCGGCGTCGCTCCTCGTCGCTCCGCGACCGACGAAGCGGCGGTCTTGCCGTTGCACGCTGGCCGCGCGACACTACATGCCACCCGACGCGCTGCCTGAAAGCTGCCTGAACACCAATGACCAGACCCACCGCAGATACGCTCGCCGCCGCCGCAAAGGCCGCCACAAGAACCACCGGGAAGACCGGCGGCCTGCCGCCCGTGCATCTGTGGAACCCGCCGTTCTGCGGCGACATCGACATGCGGATCGCCCGCGACGGCACCTGGTTCTACCTTGGCACCCCGATCGGCCGCGCGCCGCTGGTCAAGCTGTTCTCGTCGATCCTGAAGCTGGAGAAGGGCAAGTATTTCCTTGTCACCCCGGTCGAGAAGGTCGGCATCACGGTCGATGACGCGCCGCTTCTGGCGGTGGACTTCGACGCCTCCGGCACCGGCCGCGACCAGTGCCTGAGCTTCACCACGAAGACCGAGGACGAGGCCACCGCCGGCCCCGGCCATCCGATCCGGGTGGAGCGCGCCGAGGATGGCGAGCCTTCGCCCTATGTGCTGGTCCGCAGCAACCTCTGGGCGCTGATCGACCGCAAATCATTCTACCGGCTTGTCGAATTGGGTTGCCATGAGGTCCATGAGGGCGCTAGCTGGTTCGGCCTCTGGTCCGGGGGGCAGTTCTTTCCGGTCATCCCATCGTCCGAGCTGCCGTAAGCACCCCCAAGATCACCCCTGAATGCCCCGTTTCGCCGCAAATCTCACGCTGCTCTTTACCGAAGTGCCCATGCTGGACCGTCCAGACTGGGCCCGTCGCTGCGGCTTCGACGGGGTCGAGGTGCTGTTTCCCTATGACCTTCCGGTGGCCGAGTGGGAGCGCGCGCTGGCCGGAATGCCTCTGGCGCTGATCAATGCGCCGCCCGGCGACTGGGCCTCGGGCGACCGCGGCTTTGCCGCAAGGCCGGGCTATGAGACCGCCTTCCGCGACAGTTTCCTGCGCGCCGCAGATTATGCCGCGCGGCTGGGGGCGGGAAGGGTGCATGTGATGGCCGGCGTCGCCAAGGGCCCGCAGGCCGAAGCGACCTATGTCGAGAACCTGGCCTGGGCCGCAGCCCAGGCGCCCGACCTGCGGATTTGCCTGGAGCCGCTGAACCCCGACGACATGCCGGGCTATTTCCTGAACGATTTCGATCAGGCGGCGCGGATACTGGACGATCTTGGCCATGACCGGATCGGGTTGCAGTTCGACCTGTGGCACGCCGCGCGCCTGCATGGCGATGCCACGACGGTCTGGGAGGCGCATCGCGGCCACATCAACCATGTGCAGATCGCAGGCTTTCCTGCCCGGCACGAACCCGGCGGCGGCGGCTTTTCGCTGCCTGCCCTGTGTGATGCGGTGGATCTGTTGGACGGTGTCTGGATCGCGGCCGAGTACCGCCCTGCCAAGGGCACCGCACAGGGCCTGGGCTGGCTGGCCGCTCTGAAATCGCGCGGCACTCTGATCGGCGGGCAAGCGGGATGAGGCAGAGCGGGCTTGCCCCCCATCGAGGGGGGACGCGCCCGCGTTGCCACGGACTGCGGTACCAAGAACGCGCCGATCCGGCCCCGATTCGGGACATGAATGTCAGTGGCCCTGCCGCCAATCCGGCCTCCCTCTCTGCCATACGTTTGCCAGACGCAATGCAGACGCAATGCAGACCGCATTTTTTGTTGTATTTCAGCCAGTTGATCTTGCGATCACCGCCCCGCCCTTGCCCGCACCCTCTGCATCCGTAATATGCCATCCGAAGACCAGCCAAAGGACGCCTGGAATGAGCATCGAAGCCCCCGAGACCCAGACCGTCACCACCTGGAAAGTGGCCTGCGACGGCGGCGAGGGAACCCTGGGTCATCCCCGCGTCTGGCTGACCATCCCGCATGGCACCGGCTTTGTCGAATGCGGCTACTGCGACAAGCGCTACGTCATCGACCGCGACCACGCCCACGACGATCACTGACACCGACGCGCCGGCGCGACCGCCCTCAGGCTAGCCGCGGCCCCCTCTTCGTGCCATATCTGGCCCGAACCAAAGGGGGCAGCGCATGACGTTCGGCAAGGGCCATCACCTTCACCTCATCGACGGCTCAGCCTATATCTTCCGCGCCTACCACGCCCTGCCACCCTTGACGCGCAAGTCCGACGGCCTTCCGGTCGGCGCTGTCGCTGGCTTTTGCAACATCCTGTGGAACGAGATTTCCACCGACAAGCGCAAGGGCGCGGCCACTCATATCGCGGTGATCTTCGACCATTCGTCGAAGACCTTCCGCAACGAGATCTACCCCGACTACAAGGCCAACCGCCCGCCACCCCCCGAAGACCTGCGCCCGCAATTCCCGCTGACCCGCGAGGCCACCCGCGCCTTCAACGTCGCCTGCATCGAAACCCCGGGGTTCGAGGCCGACGACATCATCGCCACCCTCGCCAAAGCCGCGGTCGAAGCGGGCGGCAGCTGCACCATCATCTCGTCCGACAAAGACCTGATGCAGCTGGTCCGCCCCGGCGTCGACATGTTCGACCCGATGAAGACCAAGGCGATCGGCCCCGACGAGGTGTTCGACAAGTTCGGCGTGACGCCTGACAAGGTGATTGATATCCAATCGCTTGCCGGCGACAGCACCGACAACGTGCCCGGCGCGCCCGGCATCGGGCTGAAGACGGCGGCCCTGCTCATCCAGGAATACGGCGACCTCGATACCCTGCTGGCGCGGGCCGCCGAGATCAAGCAACCCAAACGCCGCGAGGCGCTGGAAGCCAACGCCGACCTGATCCACATCTCGCGCCAACTGGTCACGCTGAAGGATGACACGCCGCTGGACGTGCCACTGGATGACCTGGAAATCACCCCGCCAGACCCCGAAAAGCTGCTCGGCTTCCTGACCGGGATGGAATTCCGGTCGATCACCCGCCGCGTCGCCGAACGGCTGGGCGTCGATGTTCCGGCGATCGAGGCCGCGCCCGACGACAAGGCGCAGCCGCAGCAAGAGGCGCCGAAGATCCCCTTCGACACCGCCGCCCATACCGCCATCCGCGACCCCGAGACGCTGGCCCGATGGATCGCCCGCATCCGCGAGGTCGGCCATGTCGCCGTCGATACCGAAACCACCAGCCTGGACGAGATGCGCGCCGAGCTTGTCGGCATTTCCCTTTGCGTGGATGCCGGCCAGGCCGCCTATATCCCGCTCGGCCACCGGCAAGGCGGCGGCGACCTCTTCGGCTCCACCGACCTCATCGACGGCCAGCTGGACCTGACCGCAACGCTTGCCGCGCTGAAACCGGTTCTGGAAGACCCCGCGATCCTCAAGATCGGCCAGAACATGAAATACGACTGGAAGATCTTCGCCCGCCACGGCATCCACATCACGCCTTTCGACGACACCATGCTGATGAGCTATGCCATGCATGCCGGCCTGAACAACCACGGGATGGACACGCTGTCCGACCTCTACCTCGGCCACCAGCCGATCCCGATCAAACCCCTTCTCGGCAGCGGCAAGGGCCAGATCACTTTCGACCGCGTGGGGCTGGATGACGCGGTGAAATACGCCGCCGAAGATGCCGACATCACCCTGCGCCTGTGGCAGCTGTTCAAGCCGCAACTGCACCGCGCCCGTGTCACCACGGTTTACGAGACCCTCGAGCGCCCGCTGGTGCCGGTGCTGGCCGACATGGAAATGGCCGGCATCACTGTCGACCGCGACACGCTGTCGCGCATGTCCAACGCCTTCGCGCAGAAACTGGCGCAATATGAGGACGAAATCCACGACATCGCAGGCGAGAAATTCAACGTCGGCTCGCCCAAGCAACTGGGCGAGATCCTGTTCGACCGGCTGCAGATCCCCGGCGGGACGCAAGGCAAGACCGGCGCCTATGCCACCGGCGCCGATATTCTGGAAGACATCACCACGCTGGAAGACAGCCACCCCCAGGGCGCGCGGCTGGCGGCCAAGGTGCTGGACTGGCGGCAGATTTCCAAGCTGAAGTCGACCTATACCGATGCGCTGCAACTGGCGATCAACCCCGATACCGGCCGCGTCCATACCAGCTATTCCATCGCGGGGGCCAACACCGGGCGGCTGGCCTCGACCGACCCGAACCTGCAGAACATCCCCGTGCGCACCGAAGAAGGCCGCCGCATCCGCGAGGCTTTTGTCGCGCCGCCCGGCCGGGTGCTGGTCTCTCTGGACTATTCCCAGATCGAACTGCGCATATTGGCCCACATCGCCGATATCCCCGAACTGCAGCAGGCCTTCCGCGACGGCCTCGACATCCACGCCCTGACCGCGTCCGAGATGTTCAACGTGCCCCTTGACCAGATGACCCCCGACATCCGCCGCAAGGCCAAGGCGATCAACTTCGGCGTCATCTACGGCATTTCGGGCTTCGGCCTTGCGCGCAACCTGCGCATCCCGCGCACCGAGGCGCAGGGCTTCATCGACCGCTATTTCGAACGCTTCCCCGGCATCAAGGACTACATGTCCGAAACGATCAAATTCGCCCAGGGCAATGGCTTTGTGCAGACCCTTTTCGGTCGGAAAATCCACACCCCCGAGATCAACGCCAAAGGCCCCGGCGCCGGTTTCGCCAAACGCGCCGCGATCAACGCGCCCATCCAGGGCACCGCCGCCGACGTCATCCGCCGCGCCATGATCCGCATGCCCGCAGCGATCAAAGGCATCGACGCCATGATGCTGCTGCAAGTCCACGACGAACTCCTGTTTGAGGTGGCCGAGGATGCCACCGACAACTGCGCCCCCCGCGACAAGCCGCCCGAGCCGCCCCCGGTGCCGAAAAAGAAAGGACCGGGGGGCCGGCGGGGGTTGTGGCTGTGGCGGGGATGCGGAAAACAAACAGGGCGACCCCGGGGGGGACGCCACCACGCGGGGCCCGGGGGGGGGGGGGGCCCGGGGGGGGGCCACTGGCAGCCTTGGACAAAATCGCTTCGGGCGATGGGCCGGGGAAAAGGATCGGGCGCCCTTCAGACGATACCGCCAGCGCCCTTCGACCGATCCGGTCGCTGATCGACAGCCATGCGCTGCCCGGTGCCCGGTTGGTGCGGGTCGTCTGGTTTTCCAAGGGCGATACCACAAATTGGGGCGTCCCCTGGCATCAAGACCGGGTGATCGCCGTCAATGCCCGCGCTGACCGCCCGGGCTTCGCCAATTGGTCCCAAAAGGCCGGTATCTGGCATTGCGACCCCCCCACATCCCTTTTGCACCGGATGCGCTTCGTTCGCGTCCATCTCGATGATGCCGATGATGAGAATGGAGCGATGCAGATTGCCCTCGGCAGCCACCGAGAAGGCATCATCCCGGAAGGGCAATCCGAGGCGGTTACCGCTCGCCATCTCGTCGAAATCTGCACAGCGTCGCGTGGAGACGTGCAGGTTCTTCCCATGTTGACCCTGCACCGCTCGCTTCCCGCCCGAAGCCCTGCGCCGCGACGGGCCATCCGCCTCGATTACGCCGCCGAAGACCTGCCGCATCCTTTGCGCTGGTCGTTGGACACCGAATGATTCCCGACTGGCCCGCCCTCAAATCCTTCGCCCTGTCGCTGGACTTGCCCCAAGTCACCCTCGCGCACCCCTGGGGCAACGAGGCGCTGAAGGCGCATGGCAGGATGTGG
This sequence comes from Rhodobacter sp., assembly GCA_016704435.1. Classification (GTDB taxonomy): domain Bacteria; phylum Pseudomonadota; class Alphaproteobacteria; order Rhodobacterales; family Rhodobacteraceae; genus Pseudogemmobacter. The sequence goes on from JADJAB010000003.1 coordinate 404,713, forward strand.
TGCTGGTGGTCGCCTTACGTCGATGCCGCCGTCTTTCGCGCCGACAAGCAGGAACGCGGGATGCTGCTAGAGGCCGATCCGCAGACCTTTACCCTCCACCCGCATTATCAGGCCCACAACCTGATCCTGGTCCGCGCGGGCCATATCGATCCCCGATTGGGCCCGATCCCGCCTGATCCAGGACTGGCTCACCGCAGCGCCGAAACGCTGGCTGAAGGACTGGGACGCCGCCCGCCCTTCTGGCTGAATTCATCTTGGACCAAATACTCCGGGGGTGCGGGGGCTGGCCCCCGCTGCCGAAACCCGTCAGGCCCTGACCAGCATCGGCCCCAGCGGACGACCGCCCAGAATGTGCAGGTGGTAATGCGGCACTTCCTGATGGCCATGCGCACCGGCGTTGGCAATCACCCGAAAGCCGTCGGCGTTCAGGCCGACCGTCTCGCAGACCTTGGCGCAGGTGCGGTGGAAATCGGCGATCTCCTCGGCAGTCGCAACGGCCGCAAAATGCGCGAAATCGACATAGGCGCCCTTCGGGATCACCAGAACATGCACCGGCGCCTGCGGGACGATGTCGTGGAACGCCAGCGTATGGGCGCTGTCCAGCACCGTCTTGTTGGGGATCTCGCCGCGCAGGATGCGGGCGAAAATGTTTGAAGGGTCGTAGGTCCAGGGTGCGTTTTCAGCCATGTGTCTCAGTCCACAAACAGGTATTCGGTCGCCGCGATTTCCCGCGCCTTTTCCACCGGGATGTCAAGAAAATCGGCCAGCGGAGTGGTGTTTTCATCCACCGGCGGCCTCGCAGCGATGGTGTGAAAGCCGTTGGGAACCGCGCAGCCGGTCGCTTTCGAACTCGTGCACAATCGGCGGATGGTCGGCAACAGCCGGTCCACCGCCTCGGGCGGGGTCTGGTCCGGCCAGCCCGACCCGCCGCGCATGGCCCACCAGATAGTCATCGGTGAAGTCGCACTCGATCTCCAGCAGGCGCACCTTGGCGCGGTCATTGTAGAAATCCTGCATCAACTCGGTCGAGGCAGGGTCGATGCAGAAGATCAGCCGGTCGGTCTGCCAGTAATCGAACAACATCCGCACCAGCGCCCGGCGATGCCGGGTGCGTTTTTCCAGGTTCGACTGGATGCCGCCCAGGTCGGGAAGTGCGGCGTCCGCCTCGTTGAAGACATAGTCCATCGCCGGCAGGTTGGTCACCGTGCGCACCCGTTCGACCAGCCGCTTGGCGACATGCCATTTCTTGCAGGTCACCATCATCAGCGTGCGCTCGCGGCCGATGCTGGTTTCCGTTTCCCAGAACCGCGGCGCGAATCGGCGCCCGACGCGGCCCCGCCCGGTCAGGAACTTGAACAGGCTGCGGCCTTCGTTCGAGATCTGGAAATGCACCCCCGTGGCCGAACAAAGCTCTCCCAGCCGATCCTTCAACTCCTTCGCGTCGGGGCTGATCTTGCGGGCGAACAGGTAATCCTGGCTCAACAGAAGGTCGTAGTTGTCGTTGTAGAAGGTCACCGGCATGCCATAGTCGGTGAACATCAGAAAGGTCAGCGTGCGGGTCCGGATCTCGCTTTCCGGCACCAGATGGCGCACGATGGTCTGGAAAAAGGTCTCGTCCGGGATCCATGTGGTGCGGAAAAACCGCATCACATCCGGGCGCTTGGACGAAATCCAGCACCCACTCGACCGTGCGACGGCGCAGGCACCACCACTGGCTGCCGATCTGCATCACCAGATCTGCCGGCACCTTGCGCGCCAGCCCCAGCCGCTTTTGCCACTCCATCGAGCGGTAGAACCAGTCCTTGTGGGTCCGTTCGTTGAAAAAGTGCCGGTAGATCAGCCGCTCTTCCTTGATCCCGGTCTTGATCCAGTCGGAATTGTAGAAGTCGAAGCTTTCGATGTAGTCGACATCCTCGCGGTCCAGGAAGGCGCGGGCGTATTCGGCGGACTTGATCGGCATGCAGTCGCCCGACAGCATGTAGAAATGCGTCGCGCGGGGGAAGGCCGCCTCGGCGGCGTTCAGCGCCAGGAGCGTGGCTTCGACCAGGCTCCACGCGCCCCAGCCGCATCTTACCCGCCGCTTGGCGAAGACGACCGAGGGGTTATCGCACAGGGCAGAGCGGATCCTCTCGAAATCCTCGCGCCTGGCATTGCCGTCGAAGTGAATCGCGATGAAATCGCCGGCCGCCGTCAGACGCTCGGCCTGGGCGATGATCCCGTCAGGATCCTTGTGACACAGAAGGATGTAGGCGATCTTGGCCATGATTTCGTGGTGTCGGTCGCGCCTCGGCTGCTCACTGTTTCCTTAAAGTGCTTTATGCTTGCTTGAAAAGCCAAAGTTTCTTTGCTTTTTTGCGATCCATTGGTTCCAGAGCAGAAAAAATCGCCCGCAGAGGCAGGAGTGTAGTGATCATGGGGTTCCCCGGCACCTGGATGACGGAAAGCGAAAGCGTGGTTTACCGCGTGGTGCCGAAGTGCGCCTGCTCGACCATCGGGCAGATCATGTTCTACTCGGACCATGGGAAGTTCTTCGATGGCGACATCCACGATGCCATGGCCGGCATGCACAAATGGGCGATCGAGACCAGCCAGCCGCTGATCGAGAAGAACGTCAAGACCCACAAATCCTATTCCTTCACCTGCGTGCGCAACCCCTATACCCGCATCCTCAGCTCGTTCTTCGACAAGATCTGCGGCGTCCAGCGCAACGCCAAACGCTATCGCGGCAACCTGGTGCCGCTTCTGGTGCAGAAATACGGGGTCGAGGTTGGCGGCACCGACGGCAAGGAGGAATTCGACCAGATCAAGTCGTTCCGCCGCTTCCTGCTGTTCGCCCGCGACACCATCCGCTTCAAGAAGCCGATGGAGCCTGACATCCACTGGTCGGCAATGGCGGGGCATATCAGCACCTTCATCGTCAACGGCGGCCGCTACGACCACGTATTCTTCACCGAGGATTTCAACGACGGCATGCAGACGGTGCTGGACAACATCAAGGTCAAGCACAAGGTCGACCTGAAGACGATTCCGCGCTTCAACGAGAGCGAAGGCCACGGACCGGCCCGCGCGCATCCGGTCGAGGATTACTTCGACGACCTGTCGATGCATATCGTCTGGGAAATCTACCGACGCGACTTCCAGCTGTTCAAATACGATTTCGAGAACCCGGCCAACAAGATGCCGAAAGGCCCGGTCGATCTGGCCGAGGTTCACGCCAAGCTCGGCGATTGAGGCGCACCAGGACCCTTCGAAGGATTTTGCAGATTTCTTCGCAGAAATCCGGGGCGCACGGGCAGCAGCGGATGCGCCTCAGATCGGGTCTTGCGTGCCGGCTGCGCGGAACCATTCCACGATTTGCGCCCGCTCTTCGGGCTCCATGTAGCTGAGATTGCCGGGCGGCATCGCATGGGTATAGCCCGCCTGCATCGCGATCCGCTTGGCCTCATGCGCGATCTGCGCCTCGGTCTCCAGCACCACGCCCTTTGGCGGCCAGTACATGCCGTCCCAGGACGGTTCGGCAGCGTGGCACATGCTGCAGCGGCCCTGCACGATGCCGACCACACCCTCGAAGCCCGGCGCAGAGGCGTAGACCAGTGCGGCACCTTGCAGCTTTGCCTCTGCCTCGGGCACCGTGCGCATCGGCTGGGTCGAGAGCCAGGCAATCGCCAGAAACAGCAGGACCGTCGCCACCCAGGTCCAGTGCGGGCTGCCCTTGCGGGCGTGCCGGGTGTTGAACCAGTGCCGGATCGTGACGCCCATCAGGAAGACGAGGCTGGCGATCACCCAGTTCCACTCGGTCGCGAAGATCAGCGGGTAGTGGTTCGACAGCATCAGGAAGATCACCGGCAGCGTCAGATAGTTGTTATGCGTGCTGCGCTGCTTGGCGATCTTGCCGTATTTCGGGTCCGGGGTGCGGCCTGCCTTCAGATCGGCCACCACCACGCGCTGGTTGGGCATGATGATGAAAAAGACGTTCGCCGACATGATCGTGGCGGTGAAGGCACCCAGGTGCAGCATCGCGGCGCGACCGGAAAACACCTGGGTGTAGAACCAGCTCATCGCCACCAGCACCGCGAACAGTGCCAGCATCAGCACGTTCTGGTCGGCATGGACGAACACCTTGCACAGCGTGTTATAGGCCACCCAGCCAAAGGCCAGCGAGGCCATCGAGATCGCCACCGCCTGCCAGACCTGCAGTTCCATCACCTGCGGGTCGATCAGGAACAGCTCTGCCCCCAGGTAGTAGACCAGCGCCAGCATGGCAAAGCCGGAAAGCCAGGTGGCATAGCTTTCCCATTTGAACCAAGTCAGGTGGTCGGGCATCGACGCCGGCGCCACCAGGTATTTCTGGATGTGGTAGAAGCCGCCGCCATGCACCTGCCACTCCTCGCCATCGGCCCCGAGGCCAGGTTGCGGTCGCGGTGCAGACCCAGATCCAGCGCGATGAAGTAGAACGAACTGCCGATCCAGGCGATCGCCGTGATGACGTGCAGCCACCTCGTCCCGATCTCGACCCATTCCCAAAGCACGACCCAGTCATACATGGCCAACCTCCCCAGTTGATCGCGAAACGCTATACCCAAGAGGCATTTGCTGATAATCCTGTCAAATGCCGGATCACTTTCAACCCGGAGCGTATAATCCCCGGATGCCCGCATGGCCTATGTGAACAATATCCGCATGTTCGTCCGGGTCTACGAATTGGGCAACATGTCGGCTGCGGCGCGCGATCAGCGCACTTCGCCCGCCGTCGCCTCGGCCCGCATCTCGGAACTGGAAAAGCATCTGGGTGTGCGGCTGTTCAACCGCACCACCCGCAGCCTGCAGGCCACCGAGAACGGCCGCATCTTCTATGACGGTGCCAAGAAGGTCCTCGATGCCATCGACGATGCCGAAGCCGCGGTGATGGACGTCACGCAAAACCCGCGCGGCACCATCTTTGTCGCCGCCCCCCTGGGCATCGGCAGGCGGCTGATCGCGCCGCATGTGCCGGCGTTCAAGGACCTTTATCCGCAGATCGACGTGCGGCTGCGGCTCAGCGACCGGTCGATCGACGTGGTGGCCGAGGGCATCGACGTCGCCTTCCACCTGGGCATCCTGGAAGACAGCACGCTGAAGGTGCAACTGATCGCCGATTGCCCGCGCATCCTGTGCGCCGCCCCGGCCTATGTTACCCGGCGCGGCATGCCCGATGATGGCGAGGCGCTGCTGGCCGACCGGCATGATTGCCTGAACCTGCGGTTTCCCGGCGCGAAGGAATTCCAGTGGATGCTCTCCACCCCCGAGGGGCCCCGGCGGTTCGAGATCGCGGGCCCCTTCGAATCGGATGACGGCGATGTACTGACCGGCTGGGCGCTGGATGGCCGCGGCATCGTGATGAAGCCCGTCTTCGACGTGGCCGAGCATCTGCGCGCCGGCCGGCTGGTGCCGGTCGCCACCGCCACGCCGCCGGTGCCGACGCAGCTTTCCAGCCTGTCGCAGCACCGCCGGTTGAAAGACCCCAAGGTGCGGCTGTTCACCGATTACATGGCCGCCCGCATCAAGGACGAGATGCGCCGCGCCATCGGCGGCACGACATAGCAAAAGGGGCACGAGGTTTCCCCCGCGCCCCTTTTCAGCCTTGCGGCGACTACTGGATCTGCTGGCCGTTCACGAAGATCGCGAAACCTTCCTTGGCTTCGATCTTCGAGGTCAGACTGTCGTCGCCCGTGGGCGTCATGAACATGCCCATCATCATCCGCGCGCTCATCGCGTCCTGCTCTTGCAGCAGGCCGGTGGCGATCAGCCCGTCGATCAGCGCATTGGCGCCCGAGACGTTCACCGTAGCGGTGCCCAGCGGCATCGGGATGCCCATCGAGTTGTCGAAGGTGAAGGCGCCGTTGGCGTCCAGCGCGGCCCCGGCCACCTTCAGCGAGATGTCGGTGATGTCCAGCTTTTCCGGCGCCGGGATCGGCGGCATGGCGCCGGTTTCCTCGGCCTCCATCAGACCGATGAAATCAAGCGTCGTCTTGCCTGAGACGTCGATGTTCAGGTCCAGCGGCTCGCGCTTCAGCGCGGCGCCGGGGTCGAACATGCCCCAGACGCCATCGCTCAGCGTCAGTTGGGTCAGCTTCGTCTGCAGCAGAACATCCGCCGGGGTCGTGGCCATGACCGGCATGACCATGTTCATCACCACCGCGCCGACCGAAATCTCGACCGGGGCCGGCATTGCCGGGCTGGTCAAGCTCAACTGCAGCCCCGCGCCTTCCGAGCGCACGTCGATGACATCCTTGTTGAACACGAACGCGCCCTTGCTGGGCTGGCCCGAAATCGTCATCTCATACGGGAAAAACTGATCTTCCTGCTTGGCCGAGCCGGTGTTGCCGCCCTGCTCGAAGAGCATGGCGACGGCAAAGCCCTCGTCCAGGATCTTGCGGAAGTCGGCAGCACCCTGCACCGCCATCAGCGAAGTGGTCGAGGGCATGGTCACGCCCAGGTTCATCACCATGTCCGTGGTCTCGCTGTGCGAGGTGGTCTTCATCTGCAGACCGGGATCGTCGGAGTTGAAGTCATAGGCAAAGCCTGCGGCGTTCAGGTCCAGGCCAAAGGCCCGGTTGGCGCCCGGCGCGTCGGAATACTTGCCTGCAAGGCCCTGCATCCCGACCTTGCCCGAATTGGTGATCACCGGGGTCGGCTGCTCGGCATCCCAGGAATAGCCTTCGTAGGAGACGTTGAAATCCACATCCAGCTTGGCGGCGGTGAAGTCGTAGACCAGCGCCCCGCCATCTTCACGGGCGACGATGGTCAGCCCGTCATGCGCGACACCCATCTTGAAGACGTTCGTGCCCTCGGTCATGTCCACGCCCATCGCGGCACCGGGACGGATGGTGACCGATCCGTCGCCTTCCTCGGTCAGCGTCATGTCCGAGATGGTGAAGGCCGCCGGCGCGCCCTGCGGCATGATCGACACGCCATTCAGCGTCAGCACGCCGCCCGCATTGGATTCGGTCGCGGCCGTGATCGCGACATCGCCCATCGCGGCCCCGTCCTTCCACGACTGCCAGACCTGATCGGCCGTCAGGGCCGCGTGGGCGGTTCCGCCCATCAAAATCACCAGCGCCGGCGCTGCAGCAAAAGTCTTGAATCGAAACATCTGTGTCTCCTCGAACATGTCGTCTATCCAGAAGCCACAAAAGCCGTTTTGCGTGGCAACCGCAAGACCGGTATTCATCACCACGTCGTCATGGGCGGCAAGCGGGAAGCGATAGCCATGGCCAGCCAGAACCCGGCGCAGCGGCCCGCTGCGGATTGCTGTCGCCGGTCGGGCGGGCGTGATCGCCTTCCTGGTCGTCCGGCCCGCCTGCCCGTTCGTGGCCGGGGGGCCTCGTGGCGAAAGCGGCCCGTGGCTTTGCCGGCCCCGATGCGGTGGCCCTGCTGCGCCGGCGCCAGCCGCTGTCGCGGCTGATGACCATCGGCCAGTCGATGGGCGGTTTTGCCGCACTTGCGCCACCTGCCGGACGGCGTCCGGCGCGGCCCGCAGCTTCCGTTACCCCCGGACAGCCCCGCCCGCTGGCAGTGGACGCGGCGCATCGCCACCCGCCACCCGTCGCCCACCTGGCCCAGGCCCTGTGCTTTCCAGCCGCGCCGGGCACCGATCATCTGCTGTTTCCCGGCATTTCCCATTCCGGCCTGGCCCCGCACCTGAAAGCCCGCGGCGTGCTGCCAGGCCTGATCGACCCGCCCGGCACGACGCCGCGCCGCTGCGCATCGCGCCGCGGGGGCCGGCTGCGCCAGCGCCTCTTGCCCGATCAGCTGCCGCGATAGGTCGAATAGGCGAAGGGAGAGATCAGGAGCGGCACATGATAGTGCTGCCCCGCGTCCGGCACGCCAAATCGGATCGGGATCTGGTCAAGGAACAGCACCTCGCCCGCCGACTGCCCGCTGGCGCGCAGATAATCGCCGGCGAAGAACACCAGCTCATAGCTGCCCACGGTGAAATCCTTGCCCGCCAGCATCGGCGCATCGGTCCGCCCGTCGGCATTGGTCACCGTCTCGGCGATCTTGCGGTGGGAATTTCCCGACACCCGGTAAAGCACGATCTTCACCCCTGCCGCCGGTTTTCCCAGCGCGGTATCCAGAACATGCGTCGTCAGCCGGCCACCTGTCATCTTGACGCTCCTTCGCCCCGTGTTGCGGCAAGCAAAGCACGTTTCTGCCCGCTGGGCGAGCGCATGGTCGCCCGAAAGGTCTTTCGCGGATTTCTTGAAAGAATTTTCTGCGCACCGGCTCTAATCTCTCGCGACCTGCAGGAGCTGCCCGATGACCCGCTACCCCCGCGATTTCCGTGGCCATGGCCCGACCCCGCCCGATGCCGCCTGGCCTGGCGGCGCCAGGGTCGCCGTCTCGATCGTGCTGAACTACGAGGAAGGCGGCGAAAACAACCTGCTGCACGGCGACGGGCAGTCCGAGGCTTTCCTCAGCGACATCGCCGGCGCCGCGCCCTGGCCGGGCCTGCGGCACTGGAACATGGAATCGATTTACGACTACGGCGCGCGGGCCGGGTTCTGGCGGCTGCATCGCCTGTTCACCGAACGCGACATTCCGCTGACGATCTACGGCGTCACAACCGCGCTGGCCCGCAACCCCGAACAGGTTGCCGCGATGAAGGCGGCCGGATGGGAGATTGCCAGCCACGGGCTGAAATGGGTCGATCACCGCGACATGCCGCCCGAGGAAGAGGCCGCCCAGATCGCCGAGAGCTTCCGCCTGCACGAAGAAGTCGTCGGAGAGCCACCGCAGGGCTGGTATACCGGGCGGTGCAGCATGAACACCGTCCGGCTGACCGCCGAGACCCGCAAGCTGGCCTGGATCTCCGACACCTATGACGATGATCTGCCCTACTGGCGCGAATATGGCGACCATGACCAGCTGGTCATCCCCTATACGCTGGAAGCCAACGACATGCGCTTTGCCACCGCGCCCGGCTACATCACCGGTGAACAGTTCTTCACCTACCTGAAAGACAGCTTCGACACCCTTTACGAAGAAGGGGGCGAAGGCCGCGCCAAGATGTTTTCCGTCGGGCTGCACAACCGCCTGATCGGCCGTCCGGGCAAGGTGGCGGGCCTTCGAAAGTTTCTCGACTATGCACAATCGCATCAAGGCGTCTGGTTTCCCCGTCGCATCGACATTGCCGAGCATTGGGCGAAAACCCATCCGCACAAGCGCATCGAGCGGCCATCGCAGATGGCGCGAAACCGCTTTGTCGAGCGTTTTGGCTCCATTTTCGAACATTCGCCCTGGATCGCCGACCGCGCCTGGGCGCTGGAGCTGGGCCCGGCGCATGACTGCGCCACCGGCCTGCACAACGCGCTCTGCCGGATGTTCCGCTCGGCCACGGCGGCCGAACGCCTTGACGTGCTGACCGCGCACCCCGACCTTGCCGGCAAGCTGGCAGCGGCCAGACGGCTTACGGCGGAATCGACGCATGAGCAGGCCTCTGCCGCGCTTGACGCGCTGACCGACGATGAGCGCGCCACCTTCCAGAAACTGAACGCCGACTACGTTGCCAAGCACGGATTCCCGTTCATCATCGCGGTGCGCGACAACACCAAGGACACCATCCTTGCCGCCTTCCACGCCCGGATCGGCAACGACACCACCACCGAATTCGCCACCGCCTGCGCCCAGGTGGAACGCATCGCCGAACTGCGCCTGAAGGACCAATTGCCATGACCGGATACTACGCCCCCCCCGGCGGTCTGCCGCCGCAAACCGCGCTGCTGACCGGCCGCGCCGTCTTTACCCCGGCCTATGCGGTGATCCCGAAGGGCTGCTTTTCCGACATCGTCACCAGCTGCCTGCCCGGCTGGGACAAGACCAAGCTCTGGGTCATCGCCCGGCCGATGTCGGGCTTTTCGGAAACCTTCAGCCAATATGTGATGGAGGTCGCCCCCGGCGGCGGCTCGGACGCCCCCGATGCCGAAACCGGCGCCGAACACTGGCTTTTCTTCACCGACGGTCTGGCCACCCTCACCATCGACGGCACCGGCTATGAGGTCGAGGCCGGATCCTACGCCTATATCCCCGCCCATGGCCGCTGGACCCTGCTGGCCGAGGGCAAGTCCCCGCCCGCTTCCACTGGCTGCGCAAGATCTATGAGCCCGTCCACGGCGTCGAGCCGCCCGCCGCCTTCGTCATCAACGAACGCGACGTGCCGGTGCGCTTCATGCCCGACACCGGCGAGCGCTGGGGCACCACCCGCTTTGTCGAGCCCGACGACATCCGCCACGACGGCCATGTCAACATCGTCACCTTTCAACCTGGAGGTGTGATACCCTTCGAGGAAACCCACGTCATGGAGCACGGGCTTTACGTGCTGGAGGGCAAGGCGGTCTACAAGCTGAACCAGGACTGGGTCGAGGTCGAGGCCGGCGATTTCATGTGGCTGCGCGCCTATTGCCCGCAGGCCTGCTATGCCGCAGGCCCCGGCCCGTTCCGCTATTTGCTCTACAAGGACGTCAACCGCCACGCCAAGCTGCGCGGCCCCGGCGCCTTCGGGGCCCCGCGGTGAAGTCCGAAGACGAGCGCATGAGACAGCTGCGCCCCGAACCCCTGACCGCCGCCGCCTTCGCCCGCTTCGGCGAGGTGCTGGAGGCATCAGGTGATTTCCGCCTGATCAACCAAGGGCTTTGCAAGCGCCACCACGACCGGGCACAGATGGATTTCGGCCCCGAAGGCCGCGCCGGGATTTCCATCTTCCATGCCGAACCCCGCGCCCTGCCCCACAGCTTTGATCTGATCGAACGCCACCCCGAGGGCAGCCAGGCCTTCCTGCCGATGACCGCGCATCCCTTCCTGGTGATCGTGGCCAAAGACCCGCAAGCCACCCCGCAAGCCTTCCTGACCAATGGCGCGCAAGGCATCAACCTGCACCGCGGCACCTGGCATGGCGTGCTGACGCCGCTGCACGCCCCCGGCCTTTTCGCCGTGGTCGACCGCATCGGCGCCACGCCCAACCTTGAAGAACACCGGTTCACCGAACCGTGGACGGTTCTTGCCCCCTGACCCGAGGAGAGGTCCCGAGGCAAGCCTAACCGGATCGCACCCTGGGGGGCAGTGCGAAGACGGCGCGAATACAAACGCCCCGAGGGAAAGGAAACGCCAGACATGGCAACACAGGTTCATCCGGTGGACGAGGTTCTCGCCCCACCCAAACTCTTTACGCTCGGCCTGCAGCACGTTCTGGTGATGTATGCCGGCGCCGTCGCCGTGCCGCTGATCATCGGCCGCGCACTGAAACTGGACCCGGCCGATGTGGCCTTCCTGATCTCGGCCGACCTTTTCGTCTGCGGCATCGCCACGCTGATCCAGTCGGTTGGCGTGACCCAATGGTTCGGCATCAAGCTGCCGGTAATGATGGGCGTGACCTTCGCCGCCGTCGGACCGATGCAGGCAATGGCCGGCACCGAGGGCGGGACCGATGCCGCACGCACGATCTTTGGAGCCATCATGGCGGCGGGTGTGATTTCTCTGATCATGGCGCCATTCGTCAGCCGGATGATCCGCTTCTTCCCGCCCGTGGTGACCGGCACGATCATCCTTGTCATCGGCGTGTCGCTGATGCGGATCGGCATCAACTGGATCTTCGGCAACCCCTTCGGCCCGACCGCACCGTCCGTCGTCGATCCCGCCCATGCCGACTGGCTGAAAGCGGTGACCGAGGGCGTCGCTGCGGGCACTGTCACCGGCTTGCCCGAGCTTCCGGGCGGTCTGGCGCTGGCCTCCAAGCTGACCAACCCGGCCTATGCGCCGCTTGGCAACATCCTTGTCTCGGCCATCGTGCTTGGGTCGATCCTTCTGATCGCGCGTTTCGCCAAGGGCTTCATCTCGAATATCTCGGTGCTCCTGGGCATCGTGATCGGCGCGATCATCGCCGTCGCCATGGGCGCCATGACCTTCGGCAAGGTCGCCGATGCCAGCTGGTTCGGCCTGATCACGCCCTTCCACTTCGGCACCCCGATCTTTTCGCTGGTGCCGATCATCACCATGACGCTGGTGATGATCGTGGTGATGATCGAATCCACCGGCATGTTCCTGGCTTTGGGAGAGATGACCGGCAAGAAAGTGACCCAGCCGATGCTGTCCGCCGGTCTGCGGACCGATGGCCTGGGCACGCTGATCGGCGGCATCTTCAACACCTTCCCCTATACCTCGTTCAGCCAGAACGTCGGCCTTGTCGGTGTCACCGGCATCAAGTCGCGCTGGGTTTGTGTGGCGGGCGGCCTGATCCTGATCGTCCTCGGTCTGGTGCCGAAGATGGGTGCGCTGGTTGAATCGGTGCCGACGATGGGACTGGGCGGCGCGGGTCTGGTGATGTTCGGCATGGTTGCGGCCACCGGCATCCGCATCCTGTCCAGCGTCAACTTCACCTCGAACCGCAACAACCTGTTTGTCGTGGCCGTCAGCCTCGGCATGGGAATGATCCCGCTGATCGCGCCCAACTTCAAGCAGTGGATCTGGCATGACATCCACCCGCTGATCGAATCCGGCATCCTCTTGGCCTCGATCACCGCTGTCGCGCTGAATGCCTTCTTCAACGGCGCCAAGGGCTCGGCCGACGATGCAAAGGCCACCGCGATGCAGGCCGACCACTAGGCCACCCGACTGGGAGACCTGAAAAGCCGCGGGGGAAACCTTCGCGGCTTTTTGCTTTGCAGCATCGCCAGATCGGGTGCCACATTGGCTGCAACCTCGGAAAGGGAACACACCATGAAGGTCGGCCAGCTTGCCCTCTGCCTTCTTCTCGCCCTGACCCCTCTGCCCGCGCTGGCCGAAACGCCGGTGCCTGCGCAAGCCGACTGGGTCGCCGCCCGCAAGTTCGCGACCACCTCCGACGGCCTGACCCTGAGCTATGTCGAGGCCGGAAATCCCAACGGCCCGCCGCTTGTGCTGCTGCATGGCTATTCGGACAATTCCCGCAGCTGGTCGCTTCTGGCGCCGCTGCTGGTCGACCGCCGCCTGATCATGCTGGATCTGCGCGGCCATGGCGGCTCTGCCGCCCCGGCCTGCTGCTACGGCCCCGACAGCCTGGCTCGGTCACAGCCGTCGCCCTCGCCGCCTGGTATCCTGACCGGGTCAACCATCTGGTGCTGGTCTCCACCGCGCTTGCCATGCCCGCCGCCCCCACTGAATGGCTCTGGGCCAATGTGCCGGGCCTGCCCGACACCATCGACCCGCAAAGCCAGTTCATGCTGGACTGGTACTGGAAGCCCAACCCGGTCCCGGCCGATTTCATCGACCGCGAGCGCGGTGAAAGTGCCGCCACCCCGCGTCAGGCCTGGATAGGCGTCTTGCGCGGGCTGTCGGCGATGGACCTGACCAAGGTGGCGCCCATGGTGCAGGCCCCGACCATGATCCTCTGGGGCGACCAGGACGGCTTTTTCGACGCTGCCAGCCAGGACGCGGTCAAGGCCGCCTTCCCCTCGGCCACATACGAATCCTTCACAGGCTTCGGCCACAACATGTTCTGGGAGGTGCCCGATCAGGTCGCCGCCAAGGTGGTGCCCTTCCTCGAAGCCCCCTGAGAGCCAATCAGCTTGCCATCGCGCAGCCAGCGCGTGAAGATCGCGCCCATGACGACCCTGCGCCTGCGCCTGCTTTTCAACGGTATCAAACTCGGCCCCGGCAAGGCCGAGTTGATGGAGCGTATCCGCGAAACCGGCTCGATCTCGGCCGCAGGGCGGCAGATGAAGATGAGTTACAAGCGCGCCTGGATGCTGGTCGAAGAGATGAACGCCGCCTTCGCCACCCCGCTGGTGGAAAGCGCACGCGGCGGCCACGGCGGCGGTGGCGCGCATCTGACCGAAGCGGGCGCCGAAGTCCTGCGCCGGTTCCGCGCGCTGGAAGCTGCCGCGCAGACCGCCGCAGCCCCGCATGTCGCCGCGCTGGAGGCGATGCTTTCCGATATGTCTGAACGGAAATAGCGCTTGCGCCGGCGCTGGCCTTGCTTGATATGTTCCACGAAACATATCGCCGGAGGAATCATGCGCCGTCCCATCCTGTCCCTTGCCCTTTTCGTGTCGCTGGCAAGCCCTGCCGCCGCCGACGAGGTGGTGGTCTTTGCCGCCGCCTCGCTGAAAACCGCACTGGACCGGATCGCGACGGATTTCCAGACCTCAACCGGTCACAGCGTGGTCATCAGCTATGCCGGGTCCAACACCCTTGCCCAGCAGATCATCGCGGGCGCGCCCGCCGATATCTTCGTCTCGGCCAACCAGAAATGGATGGACGAAGTGGAAACCGCCGGTCTTGTCACCGATGGCACCCGCGCCGATCTTCTGGGCAATACCCTGGTGCTGATCGCCCATGGCAAGGATGCCGCACCGGTCGAGATCGGGCAGGGCTTCGATCTGGCCGGCCTGCTGGGGCCGGACAAACTGGCCATGGCGATGGTCTCTTCCGTGCCTGCCGGACAATACGGCAAGGCCGCGCTGGAATCGCTGGGGCTCTGGGCCACGGTCGAACCCTCGGTCGCGCAATCCGACAACGTCCGCGCAGCACTTGCGCTGGTTTCCACCGGCGAGGCGCCCTACGGCATCGTCTATGCCACCGATGCCGTCGCCGATGACAACGTCACCGTGGTCGGCACCTTTCCGGCTGACAGCCACCCCGCCATCACCTACCCCGGCGCCCTGCTGACCACAGCTGCGGACGAGGCCGACCGCGCCTTCTTTCAGGCGTTGTCCTCGGACGCTGCGGATGCAATCTTCGCCGCGCAGGGCTTTGCCATCCTGAACTGAGAAGGCGCGGATGACCGACTGGCTTTCCCCCGACGAATGGCGCGCAGTGGTCCTTTCTCTGCGCGTCTCGCTTTGGGCCACGCTGGCCAGCCTGCCGCTTGGCGTGCTGGTCGCGCATCTGCTGGCCCGCCGCCAGTTCCCTGGCAAGCAGCTGCTGAACGGCCTTGTCCACCTTCCGCTGATCCTGCCGCCCGTCGTCACCGGCTACCTTCTCTTGCTGACCTTCGGCCGCAAGGGTCCGGTCGGCGGCATCCTCGACCAGTGGTTCGGCATCGTCTTCGCCTTCCGCTGGACCGGCGCCGCGCTGGCCGCCGCCATCATGGCCTTCCCCTTGATGGTCCGCGCCATCCGGCTGGCGATCGAGGCGGTGGACCCCAAGCTGGAACAGGCCGCCGCCACCCTCGGCGCCTCGCGCCCGTGGGTATTCGCCACCGTCACCCTGCCCTTGATCCTGCCGGGCATCATCGCCGGCGCGATCCTGGCCTTCGCCAAGGCGATGGGCGAATTCGGCGCCACCATCACCTTCGTGTCGAACATCCCCGGCCAGACCCAGACCCTGCCCTCGGCCATCTACGCCTTCCTGCAGGTGCCCGGGGGGGAAACCCAGGCCATGCGCCTGGTGCTGGTCGCCATTGCCGTCGCCATGACAGCCTTGCTGCTGTCGGAATGGGTCAGCCGCGCAGTCGCCCGCCGGATCGCCGGGCAATGACGCTGTCGGTCGCCCTGTCGCACCGCTTTGCGGCCTTCACCCTGGACCTGGCCTTCACCGCGCCGCCCGGCGTGACGGCGCTGTTCGGCCGCTCCGGTTCCGGCAAGACCACCATCGTAAACGCCGTTGCGGGCATCCTGCGGCCCGAACACGGGAAGATCACGCTGGACGGGCTGACCCTTCTGGATACCGCGACCGGCCAGACCCTGCCGCCACACCGCCGTCGCATCGGCTATGTCTTTCAGGACGCACGGCTGTTTCCGCATCTGACGGTGCGCCAGAACCTGCTTTACGGCCGCTGGTTCGCCCCCGCTGGCGATGGCCCCGGCCTTGCGCGCATCACCGAGCTTCTCGGGATCGCCCCGCTGCTGTCGCGCCGCCCCGGCGCCCTGTCGGGCGGAGAGCGGCAGCGCGTCGCGCTGGGTCGGGCGATCCTGTCGAAGCCGCGCCTCCTGTTGATGGACGAACCCCTTGCCGCGCTGGACGAAGAGCGCAAGGCCGAGATTCTGCCCTATCTTGAACGGTTGCGCGACGAGATCGGCCTGCCCATCCTCTACGTCAGCCATTCCGCCGCCGAAGTGGCGCGGCTGGCCACCACCATCGTGCTGCTGGAAGACGGCCGCATCGCCGCATCGGGTCCGGCCGCCGAGATCCTGTCGGACCCCGCAACGGCGCCCATCTTCGGCTTGCGCGAGGCCGGCGCCATCCTTTCCGCCAGGGTCGAGGCGCAGGAGGGCGACGGCCTGACCCGTCTGGCCACGCCCGCCGGCCCCTTGTGGCTGCCGCGCGTGCTGCGGCCGGACGGCACGCCCCTGCGCCTGCGCATCCTGGCCCAGGACGTGATGCTGGCGCTGGAGCGGCCGCAGGGGATTTCGGCGCTGAACGTGCTGCCCGCCACCATCTCCGAGATCCGCATCGGCGAAGGCCCCGGCGCGCTGGTGCGGTTGCAGGCAGGCGAGGCCGCGCTGCTGGCCCGCATCACCCGGAGGTCGGCCGCGACCCTCGGCCTGCACAAGGGCCAACAGGTTCATGCCGTGTTGAAGGCTGTGTCGGTGGCGCAGGAAAACGTCGGCGCCACAGCCGGTTAGATCAAGGCGCCGCCAGAACGCAGAAAGGGGCGGCCCGCAGGCCGCCCCTTCCCGTATTCTGCCCGTAACGGGGCCTGAAAGATTCAGGCCAGCGCCAGGTTGATCGCCGATTCGCGGCCGTCACGGCCCTTTTCGACGTCGAAGGTCACCGCCTGGCCATCGGCCAGTTCACGGATGCCCGCGCGCTCCATCGCCGAGATGTGGACGAAGACATCCTTCGACCCGCCTTCCGGCGCGATGAAGCCGAAACCCTTGGTGCTGTTGAACCATTTCACGGTGCCATTGGCCATCGTGTATACTCCTGTCTGTGTCGCCACCCGCAAGATGCGATGGCCCGGCTTCGTCACGAGAAAGATCGAGTGCTGAAGCCGTGAGGAGCCAGATGTTCGATGATCGAGTGGTTTCGCCGGCCCCACATGCACCTTTTCGCGCCGAATTTCAACCCCAAGGTGGAAATTCGCGAATCCGGGGCGGAAATCGGCCGCTACCTATCCGCCCCCGTCAGCCGCATTTCGAATGCCCGCAAGAGCCGCAGGTCATGCAGCCCTCAATCATCCGCATCTCATAGGCACCGCAACTGGGGCAGGACGCCCCCTTCGGGCTGCCGCCCACCACCATCAGCGCCGCCTTGGGATCCGATTTCAGCCCCAGCCCCTCGCCCTCGATGAACCCGATGTCGATCAGGTGCCGCTCGATCACCCCGCCGATCGCCGCCAGGATCGAGGGGATGTACTTGCCCTCCATCCAGGCCCCGCCGCGCGGATCGAACACCGCCTTCAGTTCCTCGACGACGAAAGAGATATCGCCACCACGCCGGAACACCGCCGAGATCATCCGCGTCAGCGCCACGGTCCAGGCGAAATGCTCCATGTTCTTTGAGTTGATGAACACCTCGAACGGCCGCCGATGCCCGGCGATCACGATGTCGTTGATCGTGATGTACAATGCATGCTCCGACCCCGGCCATTTCACCTTGTAGGTCTGGCCTTCCAGCGCGGCGGGCCGGTCCAGCGGCTCGCTGAGGTAGACGACCTCGCCGCCCTGGGCCACTTGCGGCGCCTCGGCCGGGGTCTTGTCGCTGGCCTCGCTGACCGTCAGCACGGACCCGGTCACATCGTTCGGACGGTAAGTGGTGCAGCCCTTGCAGCCCTGGTCCCAGGCAGCCATGTAGACCTGCTGGAAATCGTCAAAGCTGATATCCACCGGGCAGTTGATGGTCTTGGAAATGCTGGAATCCACCCATTTCTGCGCCGCCGCCTGCATCCGCACATGGTCGAGCGGCGGCAGGGTCTGGGCGTTGACGAAATACCCGGGCAGGGGCGCGTCACCGAACTTTTCCCGCCACAGTCGCACCGCGAAATCGACCACCTCTTCCTCGGTCCGGCTGCCGTCCTTTTGCAGCACCTTGCGGGTATAGGCATAGGCAAAGACCGGCTCGATCCCCGAGCTGACGTTGCCGGCGTAAAGCGAGATCGTCCCCGTCGGCGCCACCGATGTCAGCAGCGCATTGCGGATGCCATGGGTGCGGATCGCCTCGCGCACGTCTTCGTCCATATGCGCCATGGAGCCGGAGGCCAGAAACCCCGCGGCGTCGAACAGCGGGAACGCGCCCTTCTCGCGGGCCAGATCCACACTCGCCAGATAGGCCGAGCGCGCGATGGCATGCATCCAGATTTCCGTGATCCTCGCCGCCTCGTCCGAGCCGTAGCGCAGGCCCAGCATCAGAAGGGCATCCGCCAGCCCGGTGACGCCCAGCCCGATCCGCCGCTTCGCCTGCGCCTCCTGCGCCTGCTGCGGCAGCGGGAAACGGCTGGCATCCACCACATTGTCCATCGCCCGGACGGCGACGCGGACCAGTCGGTCCAGCACCTCCAGGTCCATGCTGGAATGGTCGTCGAAAGCGTCGCGCACCAGCGTCGCCAGGTTGATGCTGCCCAGAAGACAGGCACCATAGGGCGGCAGGGGCTGCTCGCCACAGGGATTGGTCGCCGCGATGGTCTCGCAATAGCCGAGGTTGTTCATCGCGTTGATCCGGTCGATGAAGATCACGCCGGGTTCCGCGAAATCAAAGGTGTTGCGCATGATCCGGTTCCACAAGTCGCGCGCCCGAACGGTGTGATAGACCCTGCCGCCGAACTGCAGCTCCCACGACCCGTCGGCCTTGACCGCCGCCATGAAGGCATCGGTCACCAGCACCGAGAGGTTGAACATGCGCAGCCGCGCGGGGTCCTTCTTGGCCTCGATGAAGGCCTCGATATCGGGATGGTCGCAGCGCATCGTCGCCATCATCGCGCCACGGCGGCTGCCGGCCGACATGATCGTCCGGCACATCGCATCCCAGACATCCATGAACGACAGCGGGCCCGACGCATCCGCCGCCACGCCCTTCACCTCGGCGCCACGCGGCCGGATGGTGGAGAAATCATAGCCGATGCCGCCGCCCTGCTGCATGGTCAGCGCGGCTTCTTTCAGCGCGTCGAAGATGCCCCCCATGGTGTCGGGGATGGTGCCCATGACAAAGCAGTTGAACAACGTCACACTGCGTTCCGTGCCCGCCCCAGCCGTGATCCTGCCGGCGGGCAGGAATTTGAAATCCTCCAGCGCGGCATAGAACTCTGCCTCCCACTTCGCAGGCTCCGCCTCCACCTCGGCCAGGGCGCGGGCGATACGGCGCCAGCTGTCCTCGACCGAGCCGTCGATCGGCGTGCCATCGGCAGCCCTGAAGCGATACTTCATGTCCCAGATCTGTTCGGCGATGGGGGCATGGAATCGCGACATGGGGCGAATCTTCCTTCAAGTTGTGGATAACCCGGGCGGAAGGCCCAAGATACGCCCCCACCCCCCTTCGGTCAATCTTGCCGCCGCCCGAGACAAGGCTATTGTTGCGCCATGGCACATCTGAACCTTCTCAAGCTTTGCGTCGGCACCGACAGCGTCGAAGACCTGGCGGACTGGCAAGACAGCCAGCAGGCCCGCTGGCCGCGCGGCTGCGCAGTGCACGTCACCCGGATGTGGCCGAAACGCGACGCTGAACTGCTGGAGGGCGGCTCGCTCTACTGGATCATCAAGGGCGTGATCCTGTGCCGCCAGAGGCTGGTCGGACTGGAGCAGGTCGAGGGGGCCGACGGCATCACCCGCTGTGCCCTGGTCATGGACCGCGAGATCATCCGAACCGAGGCCGCGCCCCGCCGCCCGTTCCAGGGCTGGCGCTACCTGTCGCCGCAGGACGCCCCGCGCGACCTGCCGCAGGGCCGTGTCAACGACGACACCCTGCCGCCGGAACTGGCCCGCGCCCTGGCGGACATCGGCCTGCGCTAGGCGCCAGCCGAATTCCTTCGAAGGAGTTTGCGGTGTTCCTTCAAGAAAATCAGTGCGGGCCTACTGCGCCCGCGCCGCCAGCCAGGCATTCCAGGCCGCCGCCGACCCGGCAAAGACGTTGACGTCCACCTTGCCCGCGATCCCCGGCACCAGCCCGGTCGAGGTATATTGCCAGAAACTCCACGGGTGCCCGTCATACAGGTCCTGCGGGTGCTTCGCCACGGCGCGAAGCCAGAAATCCGCGCCCTGGACCTTCCACATCTCGTTGTCGCGGAAGAAGTCGATCGAGGTGTAGAGGATCGGCCTTTGCCCGTAATGCGCCGCCACCGCCTTGATGAAGATGGAGGCGTCGCGACGGATTTCCTCGGGCGTGCGGCGGATGGTGCAGGTCGGCGAAAACGGCGTCCATTCCATGTCCAGCACTGGCGGCAGGGCGCCAGCCGTCTTCGGCACATGGCGGATGAACCAGCGCGCCTGCTCGATCGCCGGGCGGCAATGGTAGAAGAAATGATAGGCCCCGCGCGCAACCCCGGCACGCCCAGCCCCGCGCCAATGGCTGTGGAACATCTCGTCCACCCGGTCGCCGCCCTCGGTTGCCTTGATGAAGGCGAAGTTGACGCCATTCGCCCGCGCGGTCGCCCAGTCGATCCCGGTCTGGTATTTCGCTACGTCGATACCGTGCACGGCATAGGCTGCGGGCGGCTTGCCGTTCCAGCCATCCACCGGTTTGGCATCGGCAAAATTGGGGCTGGTCACCGTTCCGACGGGAACTGCGGCGGCGGGGCGGGCATCCGGCGCACGGCTGGCAGCCCCCCGGGGGGCGCCGCCGCAGGCCGCAAGCACAAGACAGAGAAGGACGCAAAACCCGCGAGTCATGGACGCAATCTGACCGCAACCGCGCGTCCTGTCACCCCCCGCCTTGCAGGACCGGCAAAGGCGTTACCCGCGGCCGAAGTCGGCGACGCCGACCACCCCGTCGCCATCGCGATCCATCGCCGCGAACCAATCCGCCGTGCGCCCCAGGAATTCGCCGAGGTTGACGCGGCAATCGCCATCGGTGTCGTTGAAATCGCACTGCAGGCCGCTGTCCTGGCCGGCAAACCCCGACCCCATGCCAAGCCCGATTCCCTTGCCCTGAGCCTTTCCGCTCCCCTGTCCGATCCCGGTCCGGCCGCCGCCTGATTGTTGGCCCGCATTTCGTCAAGCAGTGCGAATTCCTCGTCGGAAAGGAACCCGTCGTCGTCGGCATCAAACGCCGCAAAGATCGGTTCGCGCTTCACGGTCGCCTCGGCCAGCGTGACCGGTCCGCCTCCGTCCTGATCCCAGTTGGCGACGAAATTCTCGCCGGGACCAGCGGCTTGCGCAAAGCCGGGGCCGGCCAACATGACAGCAAGCGCGGCGCAGGGGGCGGGTTTCAGGGTCCGACCCTTCACGATCCGTTCTCGCAACATGCTACGTCCCACCCGCCCCTTTCCGTCGCCGCAAGATCAGCCCGCAGGCGCCGCCAGTTCGTCCCAGGCCGCCAGCGCATGCGCCGCATGCATCAGCGCCGGGCCGCCGCCCATCTGGATGCACATTCCCAGTACGTCGCCCAGTTCCTCGCGGCTGGCGCCGGCCTTCATCAGCGCCTCGACGTGAAAGCTGATGCAAGGCTCGCAGCCTTGCGCGATGGCGATGCCCAGCGCGACATATTCCTTTTCCTTCACGGATATTGCCGGGCTTTCCTTCACCGTCTTCGACAGATCGGCGAAATCCGCCGCCATTTGCGGGATCAGCTTGTTCATTGCCCGCAGTTCACCGCGCATCTCGGTGATCTTCGCCTTGTAGCCCATGGTCGCGCTCCTTCTTTGCACCTGGGGCATGCCATGCGCAAAGGCGGCCGGCCTTGACATATATCAAGTTTTGAATGTGACAAGCATCAGGTTGTTTGCCGGCATCGGCACCACCTCGACCCCCAGCCCGGCGCGGCCCATCAGACCCATCACCCAGCCCAGATCCTTGTATCCCAGCCGGGCATCCTGCGCCCGCAGGTCGGCGTCGAAGGCCGCGTCGCCTTCGGATGTAGGCCTGCCCCCGCGCAGGAACGGCCCATAGATCACCAGCCGCCCGCCCGGTACGAGGGCCTGCGCCGCCTCGGCGATCAGCACCTCGGCGCCCACTTCCGGCACAAGATGCAGCAGGTTCACCGCCAGAATGACATCCCAGCCACCATCAACGACCCAGCCCGCCACGCAGGCATCCAGCAGGACAGGCGGCCGCGCAACCGCCCCCGACCAGGCTGCAATGGACCCGAAGTTCCCCGTCTCCAGATCCGACGGCTGCCAGTCCGCCGCCAGCGCCGGGGCGAACTCGGCCGCGTGCTGGCCAGTGCCCGAGGCCAGTTCCAGTACCCGCGCGCCAGGCGCGATCACCCGCCGCAACACGTTCAGGATCGGTCCGGCGTTGCGCGTCGCCGAAGGCGCCAGCCGCCGTCCGTCCGGCGCCACCTCGGCCCCGCTGTCGGGCAGCCGCAGGCTCATCCGAACCGCGCCGGGTCCAGCGCCGCCACCAGCCGTGCCGGCAGCGCGGGCGTCTGGCCCAGGATCAGATCGGCGGCCAGCTGGCTGGCGCCGGCGCAGGACTGGAAGCCCTGCCCGCCCTGCCCGGCCAGCCAGAAAAAGCCCGGCGCACGCGGGTCGCGCCCGATCACCAGCGTCCGGTCGGGCGAGAACGTCCGCAGGCCGGCCCAGTTCGAGATCACCCGCGTCACCGGTTCGGTCACGAATTCCTCATAGCGCGCCAGCCCCTCGGCCAGCACCATGTCATCGGCCCAGGCGTCATGCGGGTCCATCGGATGCTCTTCGGCGGGCGACACGATCAGCGCGCCGGCATCCGGCTTGCAGTACCAGGCCTCGCCCGGCCCGAAGACCATCGGCCATCCCGAAACGTCACGCCCACCCGGCGCCGGTATCCGTGCCATCGACCGGCGGTAGGGGGTGAAGCCAAGGGGCTGCACCCCGGCCAACCGGGCCACTTCGTCCACCCAGGCGCCGGCGGCGTTGACCACCAGCCCCGCCTCGGCCATTCCGCCCGGCCAGGTCACGCGCCAGCCCTGATCGGTGCGCGCGATCGTCTCGACCCGCGCCCTGGTCACGATCTGCCCGCCTTGTGCACGCAGGGTACGAGCGAAGCCCTGCAACAGAAGGTCGGTGTCGATGTCTTCGGCATGCGACGCATGCCCAGCCAGCGCCACCACTTCGGTGTTCAGGATCGGAAACATCGCCTGCGCCTCGGCGACCGGGATGCGGTCGAAGTTCATGCCGGACAGGTCCCTGTCAAAGGCCGCCCGCTGTTCCTCGCGCGCCACCAGCAGCATGCCGCGCGGGCTGAGAACTCCCGGCACCGACCGGAAATAGTCGCCCGAGGCCAGCGACAGTTCCACCACTGCCGGCGACCCGTAATGCGGCTCGTAGAGCGCGGCAGAGCGGCCCGAGGCGTGGTGGCCCAGAGAATCCTCTGCCTCCAGCACCACCACGCGGGCATGCGGTGCCAATCGCGCGCCTGCCGAGATGCCGGCAATTCCGCCGCCGATGATCACGATATCCGGGGTCATGTCGCCTCTTCCGTCCACTCTATTGCAAGGGCCGGCGCCGGGTAGAGCGCCGCGATGCGGGCATATAACCCGGGTTCCATGGCGAATTGAAGCGACTCCGGAGAGGGCGCCAGCTGGTCGGCCGACCGGGCACTGTCGATCGGCACAGGGCGGGCCCGATGCGCCATCGCCCGGACCACCGCAAGGGCGGCCGGAGGCACCCCTGCCTCTGCCGCCAGGACAGCCAATCCAATCGCCGTTTGCGCCATCGCGGGTGCCCCGTCGCGTGCGCATGGCGCGGGTCCCCAGTCAGCCGCCCGGCGCCACCAACGGCGTGCTTTCCGCGCGACAGCCCGGCGTGCACCGGCGAACAGGCATAGGCCGGATTGCGTCGATCCGCGTGCCCGGACGCGCCGCAATCGCCTGCGCCTTCATCATCTGCCAGGCGGCAAAGCCGGAAACGCCGATGCGACGGATCAAGCCGTCGGCCTGAAACCCCGCAAGCGGTTCAAGCGTCTTCTCCAGCGACGTCGCCGGTTCGAACCGGCGCAGACTGAGCAGGTCGACCGCATCCATCCCCAGCCGCCTGCGGCTGACGCCGCACGCGGCACGCAGAACGTCCGCCCCGGCGCCGCGCGCATGGCCCCTCCCGCCCGCGCGCCACCGCCGCAGGGTTCGCTCCGACTCGCCCGCGCCATGAAGATGCGTCGAGTCGAACTGGCGAATCCGGGCGGCACGGCAGGTCGCGAACACCCCTGAACTCGCCGTCTCATCGCTACGGGCTCCGAATGGCAAGCAGCCGAAGGCAAGGAGCGCAATTTGGCCACACACCGCCACACCGCAGGCGCAGGAGGCGCTAGCCCTTGGTGGTTTCCTTCAGCTTGGCAATCCCCATCGCCTTCATCGCCAGCGCCTCGTAGAACGGCTCCGACGTGCCCTTGCGGATCTTGCGCAGGAAGTATTTCTCGAAGCCCACCTTGGCCAGATGCACCCACTTGCCGCTGGACGACCAGTTGACGTTGCGCGGCGGGATCTGCGGCTGGGCCACGAAGGCGATGCCCCCGTCGCCGAAATCGGCAAGGCAGACCGCGTTCCAGGTGCCGACCTGATCGGGCTCTTTCCCGTGCAGAAGGTTGCCGATGTTATGCGCGGTCGCCGTCACCATCGATTCGATCATGAAGCCGGTCTTCGGCACCCCGCAAGGCACCGGCGTCGGCCCCATCGGCGGGATCGCCACGCAGACGCCCACCGCGAAGATATTCTTGAACTTCGGGTTCTGCTGGTGCTGGTCGACGATGGTGAAGCCGCGCGGATTGCCGAGGCCCTCGATGCCCGACACCGCCGGAATGCCGCGGAACGCCGGCAGCATCATCGAGAACGCGAACGGCAGTTCCTTCTCGGCCTTGACCGAGCCGTCGTCATTGATCTCCTCGACCGTCATCTTGCCTTCCTCGACCTTCTTCACCCGGGTCGAGGTCAGCCACTTGATGTGTTTGCCGCGCATTTCGGATTCCAGCAGGCCTTTGGTATCGCCCACCCCGTCCAGACCCAGATGGCCGACATAGGGTTCCGAGGTGACAAAGGTCATCGGCACCTTGTCGCGGATCTTGGCGCGGCGCAGCGCGGTTTCCAGGATGAACAGGAACTCATAGGCCGGGCCAAAACAGCTGGCGCCCTGCACCGCGCCGATGATCACCGGGCCGGGGTTCTTCAACAGCTTCTCGAACACCTCGCGCGCCTGCAGCGCATGGTCGACATGGCAGACCGACTGGGTGAACCCGCCATGCGGCCCGAACCCCTCGATCTCGTCAAAGGCCAGTTCGGGGCCGGTGGCGATGACCAGATAGTCGTAATCGACCGAGCTGCCATCTTCCAGCTCGACCCGGTTTTCCTGCGGGTGAAGCTTCTTCGCCGCCACCGTCTTGAAGCCGATTCCCTTCTTCGCCATCGTCGGCGCAAGGTCCAGCGTGATGTCGTCGCGCTCGCGCCAGCCGACCGCGATCCAGGGGTTGGACGGCACGAAGTGATAGGTCGGATCCTTGGTGATCACGGTGATCGTATCTTCCGGCCGCAGCTGGTCCTTCATCTCGTAGGCCATGATGGCCCCGCCCAGACCGGCCCCCAACACGACTACATGCGCCATATCCCGTTCTCCCCTTCACCCGCCGACTCCTCACGGCTTCAAGACAATACATTCATAGAAATGAATTTGAAAGGGGAAAATGACACCACCGCCGGAGGCACCCGGAACGGAAAAAGGCCCGCTTGCGCGGGCCTTTCGCTATTGGACGGGGCGCAGGGTTACTGCGGGATGTCGCCGGTGATGCCTTCGACATAGAACATCATGCCCAGCAGGTCGCCATCCGGTGCGGTCTGGCCTTCGGCCAGCCAGGGGCTGCCATCCTGCTTGTTCACCGGTCCGGTGAACGGATGATGCGTGCCGGCGCCGATCGCGTCGCGCAGCGCCTCGGCCTCGGCCTTCAGTTCGGCGGGCACCTTGTCGGTGATCTCGCCGATCAGCACCTCGCCGCCGGCGATGCCGGCCCAGATGTCGACCTGCTCATAGCTGCCGTCCAGCAACGCGCCCACGCGCTCGACGTAGTAGGGGCCCCAGTTGTCGATGATCGACGACACCCGGGGCCGTCCATGTATTCCGCCATGTCCGAGGCCTGGCCGAAGCCGATCACCTTGCCGTCGGTCTTGGCCGCTTCGGCCAAGGGAGCGGTTGAGTCGGTATGGCTGGCGATCACGTCGACGCCCTGCTCGATCATCGCCTTTGCGGCGTCGGCCTCTTTCGCCGGGTCGAACCAGGTATAGGCCCAGACCACCGACAGCTCTACATCCGGGTTCGCCGCCTTCGCGGCCAGATAGTAGCTGTTGATCCCCATGATCACTTCGGGAATCGGGAAAGAGCCGATGTAGCCGATCTTGTTCGACTTGGTCATCTTGCCGGCGATCAGACCCTGCACGGCGCGGCCTTCATAGAAGCGCGCGTTGTAGGTGGAGACGTTGGCATGATCGCGCTTGAACCCGGTGGCATGTTCGAACTTCACGTCCGGGAACTTGGCGGCCACGGCGTTCGTGGCGTCCATGTAGCCGAACGAGGTGGTGAAGATGATGTTGCAGCCCGACAGCGCCATCTGGGTCAGAACCCGCTCGGAATCCGCGCCCTCGGGCACGCTTTCCTGATACTGGATCTCGACCTTGTCGCCGAATTTCTCCTGCACGGCCATGGCGCCCAGATGGTGCTGGAAGGTCCAGCCACCATCACCGATCGGGCCGACATAGACGAAGCACGCCTTGACGTGGTCCATACCCTCGGCCAGCGCGGCCCCGCCAAGGGCCACGCCCAGGCCCATCGCGGCGCTTGCTAGCAGTGTTCTGCGTTTCATTTGGTCTCTCCCCGTTATGGCGAGGCCTTGCCTGGCCCCGCATGTTGATGCCTCAGCGCGAGGCGTGGAAATTCTGGCCCAGAGCGGCGGGCGCGCTCATCGACGCCTTGCCCCGGCCCGATGACAGGATCACCAGCACGATGATGGTTATCAGATAGGGGGCCATCGACAAGTACTCGACCGGAATGCCGCTGCCCGCGGCCTGCAGGTTCAGCTGCAGCACCGAGATGCCGCCGAAGAGATAGGCACCTATCAGCACCCGCCAGGGCCTCCAGCTGGCAAAGACCACGATCGCCAGCGCGATCCAGCCCGCGCCCGAGGTGATGCCGTCAACCCATTGCGGCACCCGCACCAGCGACACATATGCCCCGCCCATTCCGGCTGTCGCACCACCGAACAGGATGCACAGCAGGCGGATGCGGTTGACCTTGTAGCCCAGCGCATGCGCCGCCTCGTGGCTTTCGCCGACGGCGCGGATGATCAGGCCGGTGCGGGTGTATTTCAGCACCCACCAGATCGCCGCAGTCAGCGCGATCGAGGCGTAGACGATCCAGTCGTGGCTGAACAGGATGCGGCCAAGGAACGGAATGTCGGCCAGCGGCCCGAAAGGAACCGATCCGGTCGCAGGCGGCTTGATGCCGTTGTACCCCTGCCCCGCCAGCGATGACACGCCCAGACCGAACATCGTCAGCGCCAGGCCCGTCGCCACCTGATTGGCCAGGAAAACCTGCGTCAACAGCGCGAAGACCGCCGAGATCGCCGCCCCCGACACCGCCCCGCCGACAAAGCCCAGCACCGGGCTTTGGGTTTGCACCGCGATGATGAAACCGCCGATGGCGCCGGTGATCATCATCCCCTCGACACCCAGGTTCAGCACGCCCGAGCGTTCCACCACCAGCTCGCCCAGCGCCGCCAGCAGGATCGGCACCGAGGCGACCATCAGGCTGGCTATCAGGATCTCGACGTTTATTCCACCGATCAGCATGTCACTTCACCCCCGCCGCTCTTGCGGCCCCCGCCCCAAGGCGGAAGCGGTAATTGGTCAGCACATCGACGGCCAGAAGGAAGAACAACAGCATCCCCTGGAACACCTGGATCGCCGCAGAGGGCAGGCCAAGGTTGGTCGCCGCCATTTCGCCGCCGACATAGGTCAGCGCCATCAGGATGCCCGCCAGCACGATGCCAAGCGGGTTCAGCCGGCCCAGAAAGGCCACGATGATCGCGGTAAAGCCATAGCCGGTGTTGAAGTCGATGCTGATCTGCCCCGCCGGGCCTGCCACCTCGAACAACCCCGCAAGCCCCGCCAGTGCGCCCGAAATGCCCATGCACATCACCACCAGCCGCGCCGGGCTGACACCGTGGAACCGTGCGGCGCGCGGCGCCTGTCCGGCCAGCTTGATCTGGAACCCGGCGATATGACGGGTCAGCAGGATATAGGCCAGCACCGCCGTCGCCAGCGCCGCCACCCCGCCCCAATGCAGACCCAGAGACTCGACGATGTAACTGTTGCGCGCCGCCGGAAAGCTGCTGAAGTTGCGGCTGCCGGGAAAGCCCATGCCCTCGGGGTTCTTCAGAAACCCGGTCGCGGCCTTGGCCAGGATCGTCTCGGCCACATAGACCAGCATCAGCGAGACAAGGATCTCGTTGGTGTTGAAGCGGGTCTTCAGGATCGCCGGGATCATCGCCCAGGCCCAGCCGCCGAAGGCGCCCGCGACGATCATGACCGGAAAGATCAGCCGGTTTTCGGTGGGAAACACCGCCAGCCCCACGGCGGCGCCACAGATTGCGCCCATGATGTATTGGCCCTCGGCCCCGATGTTCCAGATGCCGGCGCGAAAGCCCAGCGCAAGGCCGATGGCGATCAGGATCAAGGGGCCCGCCTTCACCAGCAACTGGCCGCGCAGGTAGAAGGCGAACTCGCCGAAGACGGGGTCCCAGAAGATGGTGCGGATCACCTCGAACGGGTTCTTGCCCATCAGCGCGAACAGGAGGCCGCCGACGAACATCGTCAACGCCACAGCCACAGCGGGCGTGGCGTAAAGCCAGAACCGGCTTGGGTTGGGCCGTTTTTCCAGTCTCAGCATGGCGCGCGCCCTTCCGATTGCAGGCCACAAATTCCTTCGAAGGAATTTGCAATTTTCTTCGAAGAAAATTGATCCGTCCTAGCCGGCATGATGTGCCACCTCCATGCCATGGGCACCGCCCATCATCAGCCCGATCTCGTCCATCGTCAGCCCCAGCACCGGGCGCGGCTTGGTCAGCCGCCCCTCGTTCAGCACGGCAAAGCTGTCGGAGACCTCGAGCAGTTCGTCGAGGTCCTGGCTGATCACCACCACCGCCGCTCCGCCCGCCGCCCGGTCAAGGATCGCCTGCCGGATCGCCGCTGCTGCCGCCGCATCCACCCCCCAGGTGGGCTGGTTGATCACGATGACCGACGGCGACTGGTTCAGTTCCCGCCCTATCAGGAATTTCTGCAAATTGCCGCCCGACAGCGCCCGCGCCGCCACATCGGGACCCGGCGTGCGCACGTCGTATTCGGCAATCACCTCTTCGGCAAAGGCCCGCGTCGCCGCCCAGTCGATGAAGCCCCGCTTCACCAGCCCGCGCCGCACCCCCGCCGTCAGAAAGGCGTTCTCGACTAGGCTCATGTCGGGCGCGGCGGCATGGCCATAACGGTCCTCGGGCGCGGCCACCAGGCCTGCCTTGCGCCGCTCTGCCGGGCCCAGATCGCCGGCTGGTGCGCTGGCGATTCGCAGCTTGTCCGGCGCCACCCTAAGCTCTCCCGACAGGGCCAGCAGCAATTCGTCCTGGCCGTTGCCAGCCACGCCGGCGATGCCCAGCACCTCGCCCTTCGCCACGGTAAAGGACACCCCCTTCAGACTGGTCCCGAAGGGAATGGGACTGTCCACCGACAGGTCGGAAAGCCCGAGCGCCACCTCGCCCTTTTCGCCCGGATGGCGCTGCGGCGGGGTCAGCGCCGCCCCCACCATCAACTCGGCCATCTCCCGCGCCGTCCGGTCGCGCGGGGTGCAGGTCGCCACCACCTTGCCGCGCCGCAGGATCGTCGCCTCGTCACACAAGGCGCGGATTTCCTCCAGCTTGTGCGAGATATACAGGATCGCGGTGCCTTCCGCCGACAACTGCCGCAGGGTGCGAAACAGGATTTCCACCTCCTGCGGGGTCAGCACCGAGGTCGGCTCGTCCATGATCAGAAGCTTGGGGTCCTGCAACAGACAGCGGATGATCTCGACCCGCTGCCGTTCGCCCGCCGACAGGTCGCCGACCATGCGGGTCGGGTCCAGCGGCAGGCCGTATTCCTCGCTCACCGCGCGGATGCGGCCCGCAAGCTCGCGCATCGGCGGCGGGCTTTCCATCCCCAGAGCCACGTTTTCCGCCACATCCAGCGCCTCGAACAGGCTGAAATGCTGGAACACCATCGCCACGCCCAATCGCCGGGCCTCGGCCGGTTTCGCGGGATGATAGGGCTGGCCGCGAAAGGTCATGCTGCCGCTGTCGGGCCTGACCAGGCCGTAGATCATCTTGACCAGAGTGGACTTGCCCGCCCCGTTCTCGCCCAAGAGCGCGTGCACCTCGCCTTCCGAGATGCTGAAGGAGACATCGCTGTTGGCCACCACGCCCGGATAGGCCTTGGTCACGCCATCGACCCGCAGAAGTTCCGTCATGCCCGCTTCTCCCCCCTCGCTACCACGCCCTGCCGCAACATCCCGGCCGCCACGCCCACCGCAATCGCCTGCGGATGCTTGCCAAAGCCCGGATCACCGATCGGGCACCTGATCCGTGCAATTGCCTCCGGCGTGTGACCCAAGGCCGCCAGCCGGCTGCGGAACCGCGCCCATTTGGTCGCACTTCCGATCAGGCCGCACGCGGCAAAGCCCCGCCCCAGCAGGCGGTGGCAGAGATCAAGGTCCAGCGCATGCGAAAAGGTCACGATCAGATGCTCTGCCGCGACCGGAGCGTGCACCGCCAGCGCCGCCGGGTCCGCCACCGGCACCCGGGTCACGCCCGCGGCGATCTCCTGCGGAAACCGCTCCTCGGCCACATCTACCCAGGTCACCGCCAGCCCCGGCAAGGGCGCCAGAACCGCCACCAGCGCGCGGCCGACATGCCCTGCGCCCCAGACCCAGACCTGCCGCACCGGCGCCGCCACAGGCTCCACCAGCCAGCCCTGCACCAGCCCCGGCGCCGGGCGCACACCCTGCCCCCGCGCCGCCGCGAGGACCCGGCGTACCGCCAGGGGCATCTCGCCCGGCCCGCGCGCCACGACGCCAGCCACCGGCACGGGCACGGCTTCGAAGACTTCGGTCCACAAGACCACCGCTCCGCCGCAGCACTGGCCCAGCGACGGACCCAGGGCCACCCGCTCCACCACCCGCCCCTGCGCCGTCCGCGCCCTGGCCACGGCCGCAAACTCTAGCGCGCCGCCACCGATGGTGCCCGACTGCCCGCCATTTTTCGTATGATCGGGCCAGACCAGCATCGAGGCCCCTACCTCGCGCGGCGAAGACCCGTCGACCGCGGCAATCACCACGCGCGCCACCCGGCCATGCGCCGTCAGGGCCGCGCCAAGGGCATCCGGATCAAAGCTCATGCCAGTCTCCGCAGATCGGCGTAGCCCGCGACCCGCCGGTCAAAGGGCGCCAGAATGGCCGAACCCGCCTCGTCATCGGCGCCAGGGATCACCCTCGGCCATTGGTCAATCGGCGCCAGTTGGCGCGGGCAAAGAGCCCGGTCGGCAAACCGTGCCATGCGCACCGGATGGGTAGCACTCTGACACGAGCGCAGCGCCTCTCCCGGCACCTTGAATTCGAAATCCAGCGCCATACCTCGCCCGCAGACGGCCGGGAAGAACGACTGCTTCATCGGCCCGCGCCGCGCCTGCCCGTCATGCAGCGACCGCGGGTCCGCATGGCTCGCCGCCTTGCCGGTGCCTTCCACCAACCGGTCGCGCACCGCGCCATCCGCAAAGGCTGCCCGAGCAAGGACTGCCAAGACCTGCGCGGCCAAAAGCGAATACGACATCCTCATTCCCCCCGCACCCTTTCCACCGCCTCAAGCAGCGCCTCTGCCGTCGCCGGCGCCCGCAAGGCAGGATAGACCGACCCATCGCCGCAGGCCGCCACCGCATCCGACAGCGCATAGAAGGCCGAGATCCCCAGCATGAACGGCGGCTCGCCCACCGCCTTCGACTTGCCCACCGTCTCCTCCCGGTTCTCACGCCCCCAGAGGGCCACGTTGAACACCGGCGGACGGTCCGAACAGGCGGGTATCTTGTAGGTGCTGGGCGCGTGGGTCGCCAGTCGCCCCTTGCCGTCCCAGACCAGCTCTTCCGTCGTCAGCCAGCCCGCGCCCTGCACATAGGCGCCCTCGATCTGGCCGATGTCGATCGCGGGGTTCAGCGGGTTGCCGGTGTCGTGCAACAAATCGGCCCGCAGGATGCGGTTCTCCCCGGTCAGCGTGTCGATCACCACCTCGGTCACCGCCGCGCCGTAGGCGAAATAAAGAAACGGCCGACCCTGCCCCTTAACCCGGTCCCAGGTAATCTTCGGCGTGGAATAGAACCCGGTCGAGGACAGCGATATCCGCGCCTGATAGGCCCAGGCGGCGACACGCTCGAACGGATAGGCCTCGCCCGCCACCTGCACCATGCCATCCGCAAAACGCACCGCCTCGGGTTTCGCCTGATGCTTGTCGGCCATGAACGCCGCCAACCGGTCGCGGATCGTCACGCAAGCCGCCTGCGCCGCCATCCCGTTCAGGTCCGATCCCGATGACGCCGCCGTGGCCGATGTGTTCGGCACCTTGCCGGTGTCGGTCGCGGTGATCTTCACCGCCCCGGCCTCCACCCCGAAGACCGCGGCCGCCACCTGCGCCACCTTCTGGTTCAGCCCCTGCCCCATTTCGGTGCCGCCATGGTTCAGATGGATCGAGCCATCCTGATACACATGCACCAAAGCCCCCGCCTGGTTCAGCCAGGTCAGCGTGAACGAGATACCAAACTTCACCGGCGTCAGCGCGATCCCCCGCTTCAACACCGGGCTGGCCGCATTCCACGCCGCAATCCCGGCTTTCCGCGCCGCATAGCCAGAGGTCCGCTCCAGCTCTGCCACCAGCTCATGCCCGATGAAATCCTCCACCGGCATCAGATAGGGCGTTGTCTGCGTGTCTGCTCTTTTGGAAATACTCCCGCCGGAGGCACCCGCACCCACCATCGCGCGATAGAAGTTGGCCCTTCGCACCGCCAGCGGCTCGACCCCCAGGGCAAAGGCGATGTGATCCATCACCCGCTCTGCCCCGATCATCCCTTGCGGCCCGCCAAAGCCGCGATAGGCGGTGGCGCTGGCGGTATTCGTCCGCAGCCGGTGGCTTTCGATCCGTACGGCGGGCAGCCAATAGCAGTTGTCGGCATGCAGCATGGCGCGGTCGGCAACGGGCGGCGTCAGATCCAGCGACCAGCCGCAGCGGAAGAGATGCGTGAATTCCACCCCCTGCACCACGCCCCGGTCGTCGAACCCCGCACGATAGCGGATCGTCAGGTCATGCCGCTTGCCGGTGATGACCATGTCGTCGTCGCGGTCATAACGCATCTTGCAGGGCCTGCCGGTCGCCCGTGCCGCCAGCGCACAGGCTATCGCCAGTGCATTGCCCTGGGATTCCTTGCCGCCGAAGCCGCCGCCCATCCGCCGCGTCTCCACCCGCACCGCGGACATCGGCAGATGCAGCGCATGGGCCACCTTGTGCTGCACCTCGGTCGGGTGCTGGGTCGAGGAATGGACGTGGACGCCGTCTTCCTGCGGGATACAGGCGGCGATCTGGCCTTCCAGATAGAAATGCTCCTGCCCGCCGACCGGGAAATCTCCCTCCACCACATGCGCCGCCCCGGCAATCGCCGCCCCGGCATCGCCCCGAGACCAGACCACCGGCCCGCCCTCGAACCGGCTGTCCGCCGCCAGCGCGTCTTCGACTGTCAGAAGGGCGGGCAACTCACGATAGCTGACCTTGCCCAGCCGCGCCGCCCTGCGCGCCGCCAGATGGCTGTCGGCCACCACCAGAAACACCGGCTGGCCGTGGTAATGCACGCGCCCCACCGCCAGCAACGGCTCGTCATTCGCCGAGGGACTGCAATCGGGCATCTCAGGCAGGTCGTCGGCCGACAGCACCGTGACCACGCCGGGCGCCGCCCGCACCGCCGAAAGGTCCATCCCGGTGATCTCGCCATGCGCCACGCTGGACAGGCCGAAGGCCAGATGCAGAGCCCCTGCAGGCAAGGGGATGTCATCCAGATAGCGCGCCTGGCCGGTCACATGCAGAGGCGCCGAGTCATGCGGCAGGGGTTTCCCGAGGCTCATGCCCGCACCTCCAGCACCGAGACCGGCACGCCTGCAAGGTCATGGAAATAGCGCAACATCATGTTCTGCGCCGTCTTCATCCGATAGGCCGCCGAGGCGCGCATGTCCGACATCGGGCTGAAATCGCCGGCCATCGCCTGCATCGCCTCGCGCACCGTCGCTTCGTTCCATGCACAGCCCAGCAGCGCTGCTTCGGCTGCCGCGGCGCTCGGGAATGCCCGCCATGCCGCCAAAGGCGATGCGGGCGGCAGTAACAGTGCCGCCCTCGATGGTCAGGTTGAAACAACCGCAAACCGCCGAGATGTCCTGATCGAACCGCTTCGACAGCTTGTAGCAGCGCAAGTCCGGCGCGTGGTGGGCAAAGGAAACCCCGGCGACGAATTCACCCGGACGGCGGCCCTGCTTGCGGTAGTCGAGGAAAAAGGACTCCAGCGGAAGCGACCGCATCTCGTCGCCGCGCCGCAGGTGCAAGGTCGCGCCCAACGCGATCAGCGCGGGCGGACCGTCGCCGATGGGGCTGCCGTTGGCGATGTTGCCACCGATGGTGGCGGCATTTCGGACCTGCTCGCTGGCGTAGCGGCGGAACAGTTCGGCGAGGCTCGGCAGATGCGGGGCGACGGCGCGGCGCAGCTCGGCGATGGTGACGCAGGCACCGACATGCATCTGCCCGCCGCGGCGTTCGATCTGGCTGAGGTCGGCGATGCCGTTCAGGAAGGCCACCGGGGCGAGGTCGCGCAACTGTTTGGTGACCCAGAGGCCGACATCGGTCGCGCCTGCGATCAGCGTGGCCTCCGGGTTGGCCAGATACCAGTCGGCCAGTTCGTCCGACGACGCTGGGCAGAAAGTGCCGGGGGCAGCCTGCCCCCTGACTTCCGGGGATACCTGCGCAGAGAAGAAGGCCGCATCTTCCCTCATCCAGTCCGGCACGGGGGCGTCCTCGGACGCCCTTGCGGCACGGACGATCGGCGCATAGCCGGTGCAGCGGCAGAGATTGCCGGCAAGGCTGTCGTCGTGGTCGGTCCGCCCGTTCAGATGCGCTGCCGCCATCGACACCACGAAGCCCGGCGTGCAGAAGCCGCACTGGCTGCCGTGGTGACTTACCATCGCCTCTTGCGCCGGGTGCAGCGCGCCGCCGGGACCGGAGATGCCTTCGACCGTGCGCACCGCCTTGCCCTGCAGTTGCGGCAGCAGCAGAATGCAGGCGTTCAGCGCCCGGCTGCCCGCGGCATCCGTGACCATGACCGTGCAGGCCCCGCAATCGCCTTCGTTGCACCCTTCCTTGGTGCCGCAAAGGCCGCGATCCTCGCGCAGCCAGTCGAGAAGAGTCCGCGTCGGGCTTTGACCCGTGACGCAGACCGGCGTTCCGTTCAACAGAAACGCGATCCCGCTCATATGTCTGTCCGCCGCCTTCTCCCCTATTGGAGCATGTTGCGCGTCCGCCCGATGCGGCGTAAAGCGGGACGCGCGCCCCTTATTGTTTGTCGGACCATCAAGACGGCACGGGCGATTCCTGGCAAGCGGAATTCTTCGTCTTTCCCAAGAAGCACTTTCGGCGACGGCCAGAAGATCACGCGCCCTTCCGCTGCCCCGACCGCCACGTTAGGCTGCCGCGATGTCCAGTGCGCCGCGATTCATCCACCTTCGAACCCATACCGAACACAGCCTGCTGGAAGGGGCCGTGCCGGTCAAGGCGCTGGTCCGGCTGGCAGCGGGCGGCGGCATGCCCGCCATTGCCGTCACCGACACCAACAACATGTTCTGCGCGCTGGAGTTTTCGGTACTGGCCAAGGAGGCCGGGGTGCAGCCGATCATCGGCTGCCAGATCAGCCTGGCGCATGACCCCGCCGGGCCGGGCGAGCGCCCGCGCCTGCCTGCGCCGGTGGTTCTGCTGGCGCAGTCCGAAGTCGGCTACATGAACCTGATGAAGCTGAACTCCTGCCTCTATCTGCGCGGCGACGGGTCGTTGCCGCACGTGACGCTGGACGAACTTGACCGCCACACCGAAGGGCTGATCTGTCTTTCCGGCGGGCCGGACGGGCCGATCGGCCGGTTGCTCAGGGCCGGTCAGGGCCCGAAGGCCCGCGCCGCGCTGGAGCGGCTGGCGGCGATCTATCCTGGGCGGCTTTACGTTGAACTGCAGCGCCACCCGTTGGAGGCAAGCGGAGGCGAAGGCGGCCGTCTGCCCGAGGCCGAAGCCCTGACCGAACGCGGCCTGGTCGAGCTGGCCTATGAGATGGCCCTGCCGCTGGTGGCCACCAATGATGTGCATTTCCCCGAAGGAAAGATGTACGAGGCGCATGACGCGCTGATCTGCATTGCCGAGGGCGCCTATGTCGACCAGCTGGAGCCGCGCCGCAAGCTGACGCCGCAGCACTACTTCAAATCCCAGTCCGAGATGTGCGCGCTGTTCGCCGACCTGCCCGAAGCGATCGAAAATACCGTCGAGATCGCCCGCCGCTGCGCCTTCATGGCATCGAAGCGCAAGCCGATCCTGCCCCGCTTCGCCGATGACGAGGTGAACGAGCTGCGTCGCCAGGCCAACGAAGGCCTGCAAGCGCGGCTGGCGGTGATCCCCCACGCAGTCCCGCCCGCCGATTATCAGGCAAGGCTGGATTTCGAGCTGGGCGTGATCGAGAACATGGGCTTTCCCGGCTATTTCCTGATCGTGGCCGATTTCATCAAATGGGCCAAGGATCAGGGCATTCCCGGTCGGTCCGGGCCGCGGCTCGGGCGCAGGCTCGCTGGTCGCCTATGCGCTGACCATCACCGACCTTGACCCGCTGCGCTATGCCCTGCTGTTCGAGCGCTTCCTGAACCCCGAGCGGGTCAGCATGCCCGACTTCGACATCGACTTCTGCATGGACCGCCGCGAAGAGGTCATCCGCTATGTCCAGGACCGTTACGGCCGCGACAAGGTGGCCCAGATCATCACCTTCGGTGCGCTTCTGTCGAAGGCCGCGGTGCGCGACGTCGGCCGTGTGCTGCAACTCAGCTACGGCCAGGTGGATCGGCTGTCCAAGCTGATCCCGGTCGAAGGCGTCAAGCCGGTCTCTGTCACCAAGGCGCTGGCGGACGAGCCGCGCCTGCGCGAGGCCGCGAAGGAAGAGGTTGTCGGGCGGCTGCTGGCCTATGCCGCGCAGATCGAAGGCCTCTACCGCAACGCCTCGACCCATGCCGCCGGCGTGGTGATCGGCGACCGCCCGCTGGACGAGCTGGTGCCGCTCTACCAGGACCCCCGCTCCGACATGCCCGCCACCCAGTTCAACATGAAATGGGTCGAGGCGGCCGGGCTGGTCAAGTTCGACTTCCTCGGCCTGAAGACGCTGACCATCATCCAGAACGCCATCCAGTTGATCCAGAAGTCCGGCCGCCCGCTGCATGTCGCGCAGGATGGCCGGCAACTTTACACCCCCGCGCCCGGTGCTGAAAACGACATCGGCCAGATCCCCCTGGACGACAAGGCCAGCTACGAGCTCTACGCCGCCGCCCGAACCGTGGCGGTGTTCCAGGTGGAATCCTCCGGCATGATGGACGCGCTGCGCCGCATGAAGCCCACCTGCATCGAGGATATCGTCGCCCTCGTCGCCCTTTACCGCCCCGGCCCGATGGAGAACATCCCCACCTATTGCGAGGTCAAGAACGGCCTGCGCGCGCTGGAATCCATCCACCCCACCATCGACCATATCCTTTCCGAGACCCAGGGCATCATCGTCTATCAGGAACAGGTGATGCAGATCGCCCAGGTCATGGGCGGCTATTCCCTGGGCGGCGCCGACCTTCTGCGCCGCGCCATGGGCAAGAAGATTGCCGAGGAAATGGCCAAGGAACGCCCCAAATTCGTCGAAGGCTGCAAGGCCACCCACAACATCGACGCCGCAAAGGCGGGCGAAGTCTTCGACCTGCTGGAGAAATTCGCCAACTACGGCTTCAACAAATCCCACGCCGCCGCCTATGCCGTGGTCAGCTACCAGACCGCCTGGCTCAAGGCCAACCACCCCGTCGAATTCATGGCCGGGGTGATGAACTGCGACATCCACCTCACCGACAAGCTCGCCATCTACAAGCGCGAGGTCGACAAGCTCGGCCTCACCACCTCTCCCCCTTGCGTCAACCGCTCCGCCGCCACCTTCACCGTGGAAAACGGCGAGATCCTCTACGCCCTCGGTGCGCTGAAAAACGTCGGCGTCGAGGCCATGCGCCTGATCACCGAGGCCCGCCAGACCGAAACCGGCCCCAAACCCTTCGCCACCCTCTTCGACTTCGCCCGCCGCACCGACCTCAAGCGCATCGGCAAACGCCCGCTTGAGATGCTCGCCCGCGCCGGATGCTTCGACGCGCTCGACCCCAACCGCGCCCGCGTGTTCGAAGCCCTCGATGCCCTCACCGCCTACTCCGCCGCCATCCACGACGCCAAGGCCTCCACCCAGGTCTCGCTCTTCGGCGATTCCGGCACCGACATCCCCGAACCCCGCCTGCCCTGGCGCGACGACTGGCTGCCGGTGGAGCGCCTTGCCCAGGAACACCAGGCCATCGGCTTCTACCTCTCCGGCCACCCGCTGGATGACTACATGTCCGCCCTGAAGCGAAAGGACGTCAAGACCCTGACCGAGGTCACCGCCCACGCTCTTGCCCGCGGCCCCCACATCGCCCGCATCGCAGGCTCCGTCGCCGCCCGTCAGGAACGCAAATCCGCCAAAGGCAACCGCTTCGCCTTCGTCTCGCTCTCCGACCCCACCGGCCTCTACGAGGTCACCGTCTTCTCCGACGTGCTGGAGGCCTCGCGTGACCTGCTGGAGCCCGGCCGCAACGTCGTCCTCACCGTCCGCGTTGACCCCGACGGCGACGGCGTCAAGCTGCTGGCCAACGCCGTCTCCCCCATCGACACCGTCGCCGCCCAGGCCGGAGCCTCCGACATCCGCATCCACCTCAACCGCGCCGAAGCCATCCCCTCCCTCGCCGCCCTCCTAAGCACCGTCCAAGGCACCACCCGCGCGACAATCACCCTCTGCATCCCCGACGCCACAGGCCGCGAGATCGACCTGACCCTCCCCACCCCCTACCCCGTAACCCCCCAAATCCGAGGCGCCATCAAAGCCATGCAAGGCGTGGTGATGGTGGAGGAGGTTTGACGGTTATCTGGCGTTTTCTTCATGGCTTCAGGCCCGCCGCTGGAGCGGTCTGGCGGATTTCGGGCAGAGGAGCTCGTCCTCATGCCATCAACCGCCGTCGCATCGGGAACAGGTTGCCGAGAGCGAACAGCGT
>JADJAB010000004.1 GCA_016704435.1 Rhodobacter sp.
TGCCCTCTTGCCCGAAGCGCGTCCGGCGGCGGAAGAGCTGCTGGACCGCGCGCTGGACCGGCTGACCCGGATGGCGGGGTTCCGGGTGGGGGTTGAAACGGTGCTGCGGCCGGACGGGGTGGAGGTGGCGCTGGACCGCGACGCTCCCTTGATGACGCTCGGCCATCTGGTGCAGGAGGACCTGTGCCTGATGCAACGGACCGGTGACGAGCATCGGCTGACCGGCGGCATCCTGTGCTTTCCGGCCAGTTGGTCGCTGGGCCAGAAGCTGGGCCGCGCGCTGGTGTCGATCCACGATCCGGTGGCGCCCTATGACGACAGCGTGGGCAAGCGCGTGCAAAGGCTGTTCGACGCGATCCGGCCCGAGCAGCCGCTTTGGCGGATGAACTTCCTGACCTATGACGACCACGCCCTGCACCAGCCGCGTTCCGAAGGCCAGCGCCGCCCGCGCCCCACCGGGCATTCATATGTGCGCTGCGAAAGGCAATGCCTGTTGCGGCTGCCGGTCAGCGGGGCGGTGGTCTTCACCATCCACACCTATGTCGTGCTGGCCGAAACGTTGAGTGCCGAAGAGATGGCCGCACTGATGATCACAGCATTGTTGAAGCGCGCCTGTTGATCATCGTTGCACATCGCTGGCGGGCAGCCTGTGTCGCGCACAGCCGGTCGCGGCGGCGCAGGCGCGGACGGCGGCGAGCTGGCAGGTGACGGTCCGACGACCTTTACGCAAGAGCTTTGACGCACTGAGCGCGCAGGGAAAAACCATTAATACAAGGTTTTCAGGGTGAAGCTGCGACAGAGATGGCGGGCTGTCTGAAATACATGTGCCCATTCTGGGTGTTCCCGACACGGTGTGGTTCCGGCTTTCCGGCGGTGCTGAAAGGCTGGTTCGACCGGGTCTGGGCGCCTGACCTGGCCTATGACCATTCCCCCGGTTTCGGCCCGATGATCCCGCGGCTGACCGGCTTGCGCGAGGTTCTGGTGCTGACGACGATGGGCGCGCCGGCCTGGGTGGACTGGCTGGCGATGCGTCGGCCGTTGCGGCGCGTGCTGCGCTGGGGGATCGTCAGGCCCTGCGCACCGCAGGCCCGCGTGGCCTGGCGCGCGCTTTCTCGGGCCGAGGCGGTGGATGCCGCACGGCTGGCTCGGTTCGAGGCGCGGGTTTCGCGCGACCTGCAGGCCATCGCCCGGCGGCTGGCCTGAGGGTCAGACCTCGTCTACCAGCTTGCGCAGATCTTCGCCGCTCAGATGCGCCACGAGCGCAAGCACAGCGCCGACGGGCACCGCCATCGTCAGCAGCCCGTAGCCAAGACCCAGCGCCAGCTTGTCGGCCAACCAGTCGCGTCGCCAGCCTTGCGGGGCCACGGCTGCGGCAGCGGGTTGGACAACCGGGCGGGCGATCGGCTGCGGATCGGTCATCGGCTGCCGCGAAGGGCGGCGCGGCGGGGCGGCGGCAGCGCTGTCCAGCATCTGCCGGATCGCGGCCAGGTCGGGGTCTTCTTCGACGGCTGCCGGGGCTGTGACGGTGACCGCAAGAGGTGCGGCCTCGGCCATCCGTGGCCGGGCCGGTGCCGCGACGGGGCGTTCGGCAACGGGGCGTTCAGCTGGCGGGGCGTCAAAGATCGAAGGCAGCGGTATCGCATCTTCGGTGTCATGCCGGATGGCCAGTCCGGCGCGTTTCAGCACATCGGCCGAAAAAATGAGCGCGCCGCCGGTCGCGGCATGGCTGGGCAGGTAGCGCCCGCTGCGGCCCAGCCGGTGTTCCGGAATCCGCCAACGACCGCCCGCCACTATCTGGCCGAAGCCCTCGGCCGAGGCCGCGCATCGCGACAGCAACCCGGACAGGTTTTCGCGGGCGTAGAGCACGGACGCCAGCGCGAAAGCGCGCGGCTGGAATGGGGGATGCTGGGCCCCTTCGGCCCAGATCCGGGGACGCGGGTCTTCATCAGTGGTTTGCGACATGGCGGCGGCAGCTCCGTCGATTTGCGGTCATCCTGCGCCGGAACTGTGGCGATGCCTTGGCCGAACCATGGCGGGGGCGGGCCGGTGCCGCCAGCGCCCTTTACGCAAGGCAAGGGGCCACCATCGAAGGGGGGGCCCCGGTCTTCCGTCTGCCAGGTTGTCAGCAGGAGTAGTACATCTGGTACTCGACCGGGTGGGGCGTATGCTCGAAGGCATAAACCTCTTCCCATTTCAGCGCGATGTAGCTTTCCAGCTGGTCGCGGGTGAAGACGTCGCCCGCCAGGAGAAAGTCCATGTCCTTTTCCAGCTCTTCCAGCGCCTCGCGCAGGGAACCGCAGACGGTCGGGATTTCGGCCAGTTCCTCGGGCGGCAGGTCGTAGAGGTCCTTGTCCGAGGCCGGGCCGGGGTCGATCTTGTTCTTGATCCCGTCCAGGCCGGCCATCAGCAGCGCGGCAAAGGCCAGATAGGGGTTGGCCGCCGGATCGGGGAAACGCGCCTCGACGCGCTTGGCTTTCGGCGATTCGGTCCACGGAATGCGCACGCAGCCCGAGCGGTTGCGGGCCGAATAGGCGCGCAGGACAGGGGCCTCGAAGCCGGGGATCAGCCGCTTGTAGCTGTTGGTCGACGGGTTGGTCAGCGCGTTCAGCGCCTTGGCGTGCTTCAGGATGCCGCCGATGAACCACAGCGCCTCCTGGGAAAGGTCGGCGTATTTGTCGCCCGAGAACAGCGGCTTGCCGTCCTTCCAGATCGACATGTTGACGTGCATGCCCGAGCCGTTGTCGCCCTTCATCGGCTTCGGCATGAAGGTCACGGTCTTGCCGTAGGCGGCCGCGACGTTGTGGATGACGTATTTGTATTTCTGGATGTTGTCGGCCTGCTCGACCAGCCCGCCGAAGATCATCCCCAGCTCGTGCTGGCAGGTGGCGACCTCGTGGTGGTGCTTGTCGACCTTGATGCCCATGCGCTTCATGGTGGACAGCATCTCGCCGCGGATATCCTGGGCTTCGTCGATCGGGTTGACCGGGAAATAGCCGCCCTTGTGGCCGGCGCGATGCGCCAGGTTGCCGCCTTCGAAGGCCGCATCGGTGTTCCAGGCGGCGGCTTCGGCGTCGATCTGGAACGACACTTTCTGCGGCGTCACCTGATAGCGCACGTCGTCAAAGAGGAAGAATTCGGCTTCCGGCCCGAAATAGGAGGTATCGCCGATGCCGGTCGATTTCAGATAGGCTTCGGCCTTCAGCGCGGTCTGGCGCGGGCAACGGGAATAGGCCTCTCCGGTATCGGGTTCCACCACGTTGCAATGCACGCAAAGGGTTTTCTCGGCATAGAACGGGTCGATGTAGACCGACGTGGCATCCGGCATCAGTTTCATGTCGGACTGGTCGATCGACTTCCAGCCCGCGATCGACGAGCCGTCGAACATGAAGCCTTCCTCGAAGAAATCCTCGTCGATGATGTCGACGATCAGCGTGACATGCTGAGGCTTTCCTTTGGGGTCGGTAAAGCGGACGTCGACA
Organism: Rhodobacter sp.; assembly: GCA_016704435.1. Lineage (GTDB taxonomy): Bacteria > Pseudomonadota > Alphaproteobacteria > Rhodobacterales > Rhodobacteraceae > Pseudogemmobacter. The sequence goes on from JADJAB010000004.1 coordinate 3,480, forward strand.
TATTCGATCTCTTCGTCCTTGATCAGTTTGAGGGCTTTTGCAACCGCACTCATCTGACAGCCTTTCGCTTGGGGGTTATTGGGGTCGGGCTTGGTCGGCCCGGGTGTTACACGGCATCGTCACCGGTCTCGCCGGTGCGGATGCGGATGGCTTGTTCGACGGGGGTGACGAAGATCTTGCCGTCGCCGATCTTGTCGGTGCGGGCGGCCTGCACGATGGCCTCGACCGCGGCATCGACCATGTCGTCGGTCAGCACCACCTCGATCTTCACCTTGGGCAGGAAATCGACGACATATTCGGCACCGCGATACAGCTCGGTATGGCCCTTCTGGCGGCCAAAGCCCTTGACCTCGGTAACCGACAGGCCCTGGATACCGGCCTCTTGCAGCGCCTCCTTCACCTCGTCCAGCTTGAACGGCTTGATGATCGCTTCGATTTTCTTCATCGACAGGCTCCCGGTCTTGCGTCTGCGCCTCTCTGACCACTTCCCCTGATCGGGGGCAATGTGACAGGCTTTGCGGCAAGGCATGCGGCGCGGGAATCCGCCTCATATGCCTGAAATGCAGGCAATGCGCCCATGAATCGGGCAGTTTGTGAACGGGGATGCGATGACCGAGCTTTTGACCGCCGCCCAGATGCGGGCGATTGAGGCCGCCGCGATTGAATCGGGTGAGGTGACCGGGCTGGAATTGATGGAACGCGCCGGGCGGGGCGTGGTCGAGGCGGTGTTTGAGGAATGGCCGGAGTTCAGGCCACCTCGCACCGCGCGGTGGTGCTTGTGCGGGCCGGGCAACAACGGCGGCGACGGGTTTGTGGTGGCGCGGCTCCTGAAAGAGTTGGGCTGGGAGGTCGAGGTATTCCTCTACGGCGACGCGGAGGGGATGCCGCCGGATGCGCGGGTGAATTATGAGCGGTGGGTGGGGATGGGGGAGGTGGGGTTGACACCGAGCTGGACTTTCGCGGTGTGGGTCTAATGGTGGACGCGATCTTTGGCATTGGGCTGACCCGTTCGATTGGCGGCCATCTGGGCCAGTTTCACCAATATGTGGAAGAACGGGATGTTATGGCCCGGTACCAGATTTGGAACGCCGATGTGCCAGATCGATTTTCCAACCGGAATGTGCGGACTCAGGCCTGCCTTCGGACGCGACTGCGAGGCGGCAGATGAGATGGTGCGCCTTACGGTGGCAGCATCGCCCAAGCTGGGGCATTTCCGGGACGGTGCACCGTTGATTTCGCCGAGGGAACTGGTTGCGGATATCGGTCTGGGGTTTCCAGCATCTCTGTTCTCTGGCAAGCGCGGTTATCTTTGGTGAACCTCGCGGATGCGCCTGACTGGAATCCCTTTGGACCTTCTGTGTCCAAAGGTGATCGAATGCCAAGTTCGATAGAAGAGGCCCACAAATACTCCCACGGACATGCCTTGATCCTCTCCGGCCCCTCTGGTCAGGGCGGTGCGGCGCGGCTTGCCGCGCGGGGGCGCTGCGGATCGGGGCGGGGGTCGTGACGGTGGGGTGTCCTGAGGGCGCCGTGGCTGAGAATGCTGCGCGGCTGGATGCGGTGATGTTGCGGGCGGTGGCGGATGGGGACGCTTTGGCCTTGGTGCTGGAGGACCGGCGGATCAATGCGCTGTGTCTGGGGCCGGGGATGGGAGTGGGCGCGCGGGAGGCTGGGTTGGTGGCGTTGGCGTTGAAGAGTCGGGGTGAACCCCGACCTACGGTGTTGGATGCCGATGCGCTGACCTTGATTGCGGGCGACCCGGCGTTGTTTGCGGCTTTGCATGATGCTTGCGTGCTGACGCCGCATGCGGGGGAGTTTTCGCGGTTGTTTCCGGATATCGCCGCGAAGCTGGCCGAACCGGCGGTCAAAGGCCCGGCCTATTCCAAGGTGGATGCAGCCCGTGAGGCCGCGGCGCGGGCGGGATGTGTGGTGCTCTACAAAGGGCCGGATACGGTGATTGCTGGGCCGGACGGGCGCTGTGCGATCAATTCGGCGGCTTATGAGCGGGCCGCACCCTGGCTGGCGACGGCGGGGTCGGGCGATGTTCTGGCGGGGTTCATCACCGGGCTTCTGGCGCGCGGGTTTTCACCCTTTGACGCGGCCTGCACCGGGGCCTGGCTGCATGTGGAGTGCGCCCGCAGTTTCGGGCCGGGGCTGATTGCCGAAGACCTGCCGGAAGAGTTGCCGAAGGTCTTTCGCGCGCTGGGGTTGTGACGGGCCAAAATCCTTCGAAGGATTTTGCAAATTTCTTCGAAGAAATTTGGCCTCAGGCGGCAACCGTCGCGGGGGCGCAGGCCAGTTCCAGACCGCCCGCGTAGACCACTTCGTCCCGTTCGAACCGAAGGGTGAAGAGACGCACCTCGGCCACCACCTCGTGGCGGATATAGTCGCCGTCGGCCAGGCGCTGCGCCTCGACCATTGCGACATCCTGATTGTAAAGCGCCTTGGCGCGCCAGTCGCGCACCAGGATGGGCTGCGAGGGCGCCACGAAGAGATCGTCCTCGGGCCGGTCATGCCCCAGGGCAGAGGCGGAAATCCGCACCATAGCGGCATCGCGAACCACGACAACTTCGATGTCCTTCAGCACTTTCGCGCCGGAGCGGGTGATGACGCGGTCGCCCGGGGCCAGGAACTGCACCGGCAGCTCGCCTGCCAGCGTCAGCACCGGGGTTCCGGCCGTGATGCCCTGCACCGGCGCTGCGTCGACGACAGCCTCGGCGGTGTCAAAGGTCAGGGTCAACTCGCCCATGGGCTTGTCCTCGCTGCATGTCTTTCTCTGCCTCATCGTTTTTTCTCCGAACTATGGCAGCAATTGGTCCGGGGTGGTCCATCTTTCAGGCAAATCCCTGCTTGTCGCAGCGTCGATGTGGCGGAAATGCGGCGAACTTTTCCTCTCGCATCCGCCGGGCGCCTTTGTTAGAAGGGCGCGGAATTTCCGGCACGGGCGGGGACCGACCCTTTGGCTAGGGGCGGGTCCTCCATTTCGTGACGGTGAGGCACAGGCGGGTGTGGCGGAATTGGCAGACGCACCGGATTTAGGTTCCGGCGCCGCAAGGCGTGGGGGTTCAAGTCCCTTCACCCGCACCAGGATTGGATGAAAAGGACGGAACGAATGCAGGTCACCGAGACCCTGAATGAAGGCCTGAAGCGCGGCTACACCATCACGGTGAGCGCGGCCGAACTGGACGCCAAGGTGCAGGAAAAGCTGCTTGAGGCCCAGCCCGAGGTGGAGATCAAGGGGTTTCGCAAGGGCAAGGTGCCGCTGGCGATCCTGAAAAAGCAGTTCGGCCCGCGGATTCTGGGCGACGCGATGCAGGACGCCGTTGATGGCGCGATGAAAGAGCATTTCGACAAGACCGGCGACCGGCCAGCCTTGCAGCCCGACGTAAAGATGGTGGGCGGCGAGGAGTGGAAGGAAGGCAGCGATGTCGTGGTCGAGATGTCCTACGAGAACCTGCCGCCGATCCCGGAATTCGACGCTGCCAAGCTCAAGCTGGACAAGCTGGTCGTGAAGGCCGATGCGACGGCCGTGGACGAGGCGCTGAAGAACCTGGCCGATGGCGTCAAGGCCTATGACGACCGCAAGAAGGGGTCGAAGGCCAAGGACGGCGACCAGATCGTGATCGACTTCAAGGGCTCGGTCGATGGCGAGCTGTTCGAGGGCGGCACTGCCGAGGACTATCCGCTGGTTCTGGGCTCGGGTTCGTTCATTCCGGGGTTCGAAGGGCAGCTGGTCGGCGCCAAGGCAGGCGACGAGGTTTCGGTGAATGTCTCGTTCCCCGAGAATTACGGCGCAAAGAACTTGGCCGGCAAGGCCGCGGTCTTTGCCTGCACCGTGAAGGCGGTGAAGGAGCCGAAAGCGGCCGAGATCGACGACGAGATGGCCAAGAAATACGGTGCCGAGGATCTGGCCGGGCTGAAGGCGCAGGTCACCGAGCGGCTGGAGGCCGAGTATTCCGGCGCCTCGCGCGCGGTGATGAAGCGCGCACTGCTGGATCAGCTGGACAAGATGGTCAAGTTCGACCTTCCGGCCAAGCTGGTCGACGCCGAGGCCGGGCAGATCGCGCATCAGCTGTGGCACGAAGAGCATCCTGAAGAGCACGGCCACAACCATGGCTCGATCGAGACGACGGAGGAGCACAAGACCCTGGCCGAGCGCCGGGTCCGTCTTGGCCTTCTGCTGGCCGAGGTCGGCAAGACCGCCGAGGTCACCGTGACCGACGCGGAAATGACCCAGGCCGTGCTGGCCGCCGCCCGGCAGTATCCGGGGCAGGAGCGGCAGTTCTTCGAATATGTGCAGAAGACCCCGCAGATGCAGCAGCAGCTGCGTGCGCCGATCTTCGAAGACAAGGTGATCGACCACATCGTGGCTCAGGCCAAGGTGTCGGAAAAGGAAGTGTCGAAGGACAAGCTTCAGAAGGCCGTCGAGGCGCTGGACGAGATGTGAACCGTTCCCTCAGGGGACCGGATCAGGCCGCGCCTTCGGGTGCGGCCTTTTCCATTTGCGGGAAGGCGGGCGGATTGTCCTGCGGGGCCTCCGCGGCCTGCATGTCGCGCTCGACCTCTGCGCTGACCAGGGCGGGTGCCTGCGCGGGCGCGGGGGTTGGCGGCTTGGCGCCTTCGGCCCGGATCACATAGAAGCCGGCACCGATGATGACTGCAATGCCCAGCCAGCCCGTGCCATCGGGCAAGTCCGACCAGAACAGCCAGCCCCAGAGCAACCCCCAGAACATGAAGCTGTATTCGAACGGTGCCACGCTGGACGAGGGGGCTATCCGGTAGGCATGGGTCAGAAGCGTCAGCCCGGCAGCGGCGATCACCCCGCAAGAGGCCATCAGCGCCAAGTCGCGCAACGGCGGCATGATCCAGCCGCGCGTCAGGAAGGCCAGCGAGGGATCGGCAGTCAGCGCCAGCTGGCCGTTGCCGTAGATGACCGACAGCACCAGCGCGCAGAGCAGAAAGCAGATGTTGCCCCAGAAGGCCATCGCGGCGGCCGATTCCGTGCGCCCCATCGGCCGCGCGATCACCATCGACAGCGCATAACCCGCCGCGCCGGCGATCGGCAGGATGGCGGCCCAGCCCAAGCCCTCGGTCCCAGGCTGGACGATCAGCATGACACCTGCAAAGCCCGCCAGCACGGCCAATGCCGCCGGGCCGCTGACCTTCTCGTTGAAAAGGAGGGCCGCCGACAGGGTGATGAACAAGGGGGCCGTGAAGAACAGCGCGATGGTGGTGGCCATCGGCAGGGCGGCAAGGCCGAGGTAGTAACTGGTATAGGCGACGAAGTTCAAAAGCCCGCGCGCCAGCATCTTCGGCCAGCCCGGCGTGGTGATGGTGGACAGCCGCCCGTCGAACCACCAGACGATGAGCAGCAGGAAAGGCAGTGCGGTCAGGCTGCGCAGGACCATCGCCTGATGCAGCGGGTAGTCGGCCGACAGCTTCTTGAGGATCAGGTCCTGCACCGAAAACACGGCAATGCCGGCGATGAGGCAAATGATTCCGGTGGTGGTGTCGGACCGCGTGCGCATGGCCGGATGCTTGGCCAGCCGTGGCGGATTTTCGCCACTGATTGCGACCTTGGCGAAGTCGCTATTTCACAAAGAAAAACCGCGCCGGGTTGACCCGGCGCGGTTTCGCAGGCGGCCTTGAAGGGCGCGCTTACTCTTCGTTGTTTGCGGCGCCGATGTCGTCGAACAGTTCGGCAATCTCGAACTCGGCCGCGGCTTCGGCTTCGGCCGCCAGTTCCTGGATCGACTTGCCCGAGGCCTGCAGCGTGGCTTCTTCGACCGAGCGCGCGACATTCAGCTTGATCGTGGCCGACACTTCGGGATGCAGCACGACCGAGACATCGTGAATCCCGAGGTCCTTGATCGGCTTCAGCATGACGACCTGGCCGCGGCCCACGGAAAAGCCCGAGTCGGTGGCGGCGTCGGAGGCATCGCGCGACGTGACCGAACCATACAATGCGCCGGCATCGGAGGCCGAGCGAATCACTGTGAACATCTGGCCGTCCAGCTTGGCGGCCACGGCTTCGGCTTCCTTCTTGGTCTCAAGGTTCTGCGCCTGCAGTTGGGCCTTGCGGGTCTCGAAGGATTTCACGTTGGTGGCGTTCGCGCGCAGCGCCTTGCCTTGCGGAAGAAGGAAGTTGCGGGCGTAGCCGTCCTTGACGTTCACCACTTCGCCCATCTGGCCCAGTTTGGCCACGCGCTCCAAAAGGATGACTTGCATGATTGTCGCTCCTTATTTCACGGCATAGGGCAGCAGGGCCAGGAAGCGGGCGCGCTTGATGGCCGTGGCCAGTTCGCGTTGCTTCTTGGCCGAGACGGCGGTGATACGGGAAGGCACGATCTTGCCACGCTCGGAGATGTAGCGCTGCAGCAGACGGGTGTCCTTGTAGTCGATCGCCGGAGCATTGTCGCCCGAGAAGGGGCAAACCTTGCGGCGGCGGAAAAACGGTTTGTTCGCCATTTTGAGGGTCCTTATCCTTCAGGCCAAGATCAGAAGCGCGGTGCGCGGTCGGGGCGCGGGCCACGGTCAGGGCGGTCGCCCCGATCCCCACGGTCGCCACGATCCGGGCGCGGGCCACGGTCGCCAAAGCTGCCGCGGTCGCCGTCACGATCACCACGCTCGCGCTCGTCACGCTTCTGCATCTGGACCGAGGGGCCCTCGACATGGGCATCGACCTTGATGGTCAGGATGCGCATCACGTCATCATGCAAACGCATCAGGCGTTCCATTTCCTGCACAGCGGCCGACGGTGCGTCGGTCTTCAGCAGGGCATAGTGGCCCTTGCGGTTCTTGTTGATCTTGTAGGCCATGGTCTTCACGCCCCAGTATTCGGATTCGACGATCTTGCCGCCGTTGTCCGAAAGCACCGTGGAGAAGTGTTCGACCAGACCCTCGGCCTGCGCGCTGGAAAGATCCTGGCGCGAAATGAAGACATGCTCGTAGAGCGGCATGCGATATCCTTCGTCTCGGGGCGGCTTCAAAGGACGGGCAAGAACCTTTCCGCAGCCCGTCCACGAGAGGCATCGCCGGTTCATGGAAATCACGGAAAGGATGCGGCCTTATACAGGTTGGCCGCGCCGGCGCAAGGCTTGTCGCCGCGGCAGCGTCTTACGCCGGGCGGGCCGCTTCGGGCAGGCCGAAGATCGCATCGAATGTCCAGGTGAAGGCCCAGGTGTAGACGATGAACAGCACGATCAGCCCGGCCTCGTAGACCATCGCAAGCCACAGTCCGACGCCCAGCCACCAGGCGGTCAGCGGCATCAGGATCAGCACCAGCCCGCCTTCGAACAACAAGGCATGCACTGCACGCCGGCCAAAGGACCGGCCGCGCCGGGGCTGGCGCGCCTCCCAGGACTCGAAAGCCGAGTTGAAGGCGAAGCTCCAGCTCATCGCAACGGTGGCCGCCAGAACCGCAAGCCCCAGCGAGTTGCCGGCCGAGGCATCCGACATCACCAGAAGGCCAATCGTGGCGACGACGACGCCAAGGGCCTCGAAGGTGACGGCATAGACCAGCTTGCGCAGGGCGGACCGGCCGCGGAACAGGTGATGCGGGGCAGCGAACATGCCGCGAGGGTGCGTCGGTCTTGGCGGACCGTCAAGCCGGGAGGCACAAGGGCGCGCAGTGGCGCAGTGGCGGCAATGTGATGTTCACCGGCGCGCAAGCCCTGTTCGGGAACGGTGAATTGTGCGGGTGCGCGCCGCAAGTGATCTGGGGGCAGTTGTTGAAACCGTCCATGGAGACGCCCCGAATGACCCGCCTTGCCCCCATCGCCTTTGCCGCCGCGCTGGCCGCCGCCCCGGCCTTTGCCGAGGCCGAAAAATATGTTCTGGATGCCAGCCACAGCCAGATCCTGTTCAGCTACAGCCACCTGGGCTATTCGACCTCCTGGGGCATGTTCTCGGGGTTCGAGGGCGAGATCATGTTCGATCAGGCCGATCCCGCCGGCTCGTCCGTCGCGGTGTCTTTCCCGGTCAGGACCATGCTGACCGGCTGGCAGGACCGCTTCGACCACTTCATGTCGCCCGATTTCTTCGATGCGGCGGAAGATGAGATGGTCAGCTTCACTTCGACCGGGATCGAAGTGACGGGTGAGGGAACGGCGAAGATCACCGGCGACCTGACGTTGAACGGGGTGACGAAATCGGTGGTGCTGGACGCGGTGCTGAACCAGGTCGGCGATCATCCGATGGCGAACAAGCCATGGGCGGGCTTTTCGGCCAGCACGACGCTGGTGCGCAGTGAATTCGGCCTCGGACAGTTCGCGCCCTTCGTCGGGGACGAGGTGGCAGTGCGGATCTCGGTCGAGGCGATGAAGGCCGAATAGGCTCGGGTTCGATTCTGGCGAGCGGGGACGTCGGAGCGATCCGGCGGCCTTTCCTTATTCGCGGCGGCTGGCGGTCAGGGCAACGTTGACCTGCACGGCAAAGCCGACGGTATTCTCGTCGGGGTAGCTGGGGCCGATGCCGAAATCGCGGCGGTCCAGCGTCAGCGACCCCGTCATCGTCGCCGTGTCGCCGGTCAGGACCAGGGTGAAGGGCAGGGTGACCGGCACCTCTGCCCCGCGCAGCGCCAGCGTGCCGGTGGCGGTGAAGGTGTCGCCTTGCGGGGCGATTGCGGCGGTGAAGCTGGCGGTCGGGTGGGCGGCGGTGTCAAGGAACTCCGGTCCCCTGGCCTGATCGGTGACGGAGCCGAGCGTCAGTTGCGTGGTGTCGATGGCGACGCGCACCTGGCCGGTGCCGGTAGCGGGGTCGAAGTCGATCTCGGCGGTCCAGGCGGGCAGGGTGCCAGGCACATCGGCGCCCATCTGGCGGACGGCGAAGGTCAGCGTGCCTTCGGTGACCTGCCAGGTGCCTGCGGTGGCAGTTGCGGCGGCGACCGACGCAGGGGAAGCGGGCTGGGCGGCGGTGCCGGCGGTCTGGCCGGCGATGGCCCAGGCGCCGGCGGCCCCGGCGGCAAAGATTGCCAGCGCGGCGACAAGGGGCGTTGCACTGCGCGCGGCCTGCGGTGTGCCTGCGGCGGTGCCCAAGGTCATCCGTGCCAGTGTCAGGTCACGGTCGACCAGCGCGTGTTTCAGCGCGCCCGCGATGTGCAGCGCCACGGCAGCGAAAAGGATCTTTGTGAACAGCCAGTGGGTTGCGCTGGCGGCCCCCGCCACGGCTTCGGATTTCGGCACGAAGGGCAGGCCCTGGCCGAAGGGCCAGAGGATCGGCGCGAAGCCGGCGACTGCGGCGTGATGGGCCCAGCCCGACAGCGGCACGATCACAAGCGACAGGTAAAGCGCCCAATGCACGGTTTCGGCGGCAAGGGTCTCCAGCCGCCTTTGCGGGTGAAGCGGAGCGGGCCTGGTTTCGGTGACGGCCCAGAGGATGCGGACCATGGCGACGGCGAACATGGCGACGCCCAGGGTCTTGTGGACCGAGAAGAGTTGCGCCTTGAAGGCAAGCGCTTCGGATGTGTCATAGGGCAGGCGGTTGGCGACGACGCCAAGCGGGAAGGCGGCGAAGATCAGAAGGGCGGTCAGCCAGTGCAGGGTGCGGCTGACGCGACCGTAGCTGGTGGCAGTGTTGCGGGTCGGCATGCGGGCTCCTGCGCGGCTTGGCCATAGTGTAGCAGGCTTTGCGGGTGCGGGAATGCTTCGTTCGGCACAGCCGCTGTGCGCGGACTGATTGCCCTTTCGCCCGCGCTTCGATATGCCCTTTCGGCAAGGAACAAGGAGGCATCCGCCATGAGCCGCGCATTCGTCTTTCCCGGTCAGGGGGCGCAAACCATCGGCATGGGCCGCGCCTTGGCCGAGACATATCCGGCCGCCAGGTCCGTTTTCGACGAGGTGGACGCGGCGCTGGGCGAAAAGCTGTCGGCGCTGATCTGGGAGGGTGACATCGCCAGGCTGACGCTGACCGAGAATGCCCAGCCGGCGCTGATGGCGACCTCGATGGCGGCGGTGCGGGCGCTGGAGGCCGAAGGTATGTCGGTTGAAAGCCACGTGGATTTCGTGGCGGGGCATTCGCTGGGCGAATATTCGGCGCTGTGCGCGGCGGGCAGCCTGAGCCTGTCGGACACCGCGCGGTTGTTGCGGATTCGCGGGCTGGCGATGCAGGAGGCGGTGCCGGTGGGCGTCGGCGCGATGGCGGCGCTGCTGGGACTGGATTTCGAGACGGCGGTGTCCGTGGCGGCCGAGGCGGCCGAGGGCGAAGTCTGCCAGGCGGCGAATGACAATGACCCCGCGCAGGTGGTGGTCTCGGGCCACAAGGCGGCGGTGGAGCGGGCAGTGGAGATCGCCAGGGCGCGCGGCGCCAGGCGGGCGCTGATCCTTCCGGTATCGGCGCCGTTCCACTGCGCCCTGATGCAGCCCGCCGCGCACAAGATGGCCGAGGCGCTGTCGGCGGTGGTGATCTCAAAGCCGTCGGTTCCGGTGGTGGTGAATGTGCGGGCCGAGGCGGTGACCGAACCGGACCGAATATTCGACCTGCTGGTGGCGCAGGTGACGGGGGCGGTGCGCTGGCGCGAGAGCGTCTTGTGGATGGAGCGCGCAGGGGTGACCGAGTTCTGGGAGATTGGCGCCGGCAAGGCGCTGTCGGGGATGATCAAGCGCATGGTCGGTGGCGAGGCGACGTGCCGGGCGATCGGCACGCCGGAGGATGTGGTGGCCGCGAAGGGCTAGGGCTGCGTTTCGGGGAAACGCCGGGGGTTTCACACCCCCGGACCCCCGTGGAGTATTTTGACCAAGATGAAGGCAGGAGGTCGCGGGTGATGTTCGATCTGACGGGGAAGACGGCGCTGGTGACAGGGGCCTCGGGCGGGATCGGGGCCGGTATCGCGCGGGTGTTGCATGCGGCGGGGGCGACCGTAGGCCTGTCGGGGACACGGGTGGAGCCATTGGAGGCCCTGGCGGCGGAACTGGGGGCGGGGGCGACTGTGCTGGCCTGCGATCTGTCGGATCCGGAAGCGGTCGAGGGTCTTGTCAAGCGCGCGGTCGAGGCGATGGGATCGGTCGACATCCTGGTGAACAATGCCGGGATCACCCGCGACGGGCTGGTGATGCGGATGTCGGATGACGACTGGCAGGCGGTGCTGGATGTGAACCTGACGGCAGCCTTCCGGCTGTGCCGGGCCGCCATTCGCGGCATGATGAAGGCGCGCTGGGGACGGATCGTCAATATCTCCTCCGTCGTCGGCCAGACCGGCAATGGCGGGCAAGTGAATTATGCGGCCTCAAAGGCCGGGCTGGTGGGGATGTCGAAGTCGCTGGCCGCCGAGGTGGCCAGCCGCGGCATCACGGTGAATGCGGTGGCGCCGGGTTTCATCGAGACCGCGATGACCGAAAAGCTGAATGACGCGCAACGCGCGGGCATTCTGGGTGCCGTGCCGGCGGGGCGGATGGGCACGCCGGCCGAGATCGCTGCAGCGGTCCTTTACCTTGCCTCGCCCGAGGCGGGCTATGTCACCGGGGCCACCTTGCATGTGAATGGCGGCATGGCGATGGTGTAGGGCTTTCCCCCCTTGGGCGGGGAAAGCGTTTGCCTTGGGTCGCGCCTGTTGCTATAGGCGCGCTGAAATCGCCGGGGGTGACTCGGGTGTCGGCGCGAAAGCGGCGGAAGCGCCCTTCGGGGTTGGGACAGTCAGATCGGGGGTGAACCCCGCAAGCATAGAGGAAAAAACATGAGCGACATCGCTGATCGCGTGAAGAAGATCGTCGTCGAGCATCTGGGCGTCGAAGAGGACAAGGTGACGGAAACGGCCTCGTTCATCGACGACCTGGGCGCGGATTCGCTGGACACGGTCGAACTGGTCATGGCTTTCGAGGAAGAATTCGGGATCGAGATCCCCGATGACGCCGCCGAGACCATCCAGACCTTTGGCGATGCGGTGAAGTTCATCTCTTCGGCCGCCTGAGACGTTTTCGCCTTCGGGCACGGATAAGGCACCCTGCGGGGTGCCTTTTGCGTTGGAGGTGTTTGCTGCCAGCGCAATCCGGCGCTACGCTCGGCTGGGAAAGCATCGGCAGAGCTGTGCCATGATCACCGAAATCGACGACTACTTCTTGCAGGGCTGCGGCCGTTGTGCACGGTTCGGCACCGAGGCGTGTTCGACCCGTCTCTGGGCGGGCGGGCTGGCCGATCTTCGGCGGATCTGCCGCGATCTGGGGCTGGTCGAGACGGTGAAGTGGGGGCATCCGTGCTACCTGCATGCCGGGCGCAACATCGCGATCATCGGGGCCTTGCGAGGCGGTTACAGGCTGTCCTTCTTCAACGCGGCCCTGATGACGGATCCCGAGGGCCTGCTGAAACGGCAGGGGCAGAATACGCAGCACCCGAACGTCCTGCGCTTTGCGACCGATGCACAGGTGACCGAGCGGGAGCCCGCGATCCGCGCCTATCTGGCCGAGGCGATGGGCTATGCCGAAGCCGGTGTGGCGCCGCCGAAGGAGGTGCGCGAGACCGCGTTGCCGGATGAGTTGGTGGAAGTTCTGGACGCCGACCCGACATTGGCCGAAGCGTTCCACGAGCTGACGCCGGGGCGGCAGCGAAGCTATGTGATCGCGCTTGGCGCGGCAAAGAGGCGCGAAACGCGGCTGGCGCGAATCGAAAGATACCGGTCGCGAATCCTCGCCGGGAAGGGCGCGCAGGAGCGGTAGGGGCGGGGAGTTGCCGACGCCGGCGATCCGCGGCTTGCCATGGCCGCGGCGGGCGCGTCATGCTTGGGCACGATCAACCGGAGGGCGATCCATGGCGGGCAATTCGGCATTGGGCAGGATGTTTGGCGCAGACGGGGTGGAGACCTTCATGGGCATCCCGCGCTGTCGCGACCTGTCGCGACTGCCCGCGAAGATCGCGCTGATCGGGGCGGATGGCTGCACGCCTTACCCCTCGGTCGGGTTCTATTGTGCCGGCGGGCCGGCGGCCGTCCGCGCAGCGGGGGCGGCCTATGCGGCGAACCTGGCGCATGTGAACTTCGACCTCGGCGGGCCGGTGTTTCCCGGCGCGGTGGATGCCGTGGACGCGGGCGACCTGCCGCAGGACGAACAGGATCCTGCAGGAAACCGCGCGCGCATCTTCGGCGCGGTTTCCCAGGTGCTGGACCGGGGCGGGGTGCCCTTTCTGATCGGCGGCGACGACAGCCTGCCCATTCCGATGCTTGAGGCTTTTGGCGCGCGAGCGCGCACATACACGATCTTGCAGATCGACGCGCATATCGACTGGCGCGACGAGGTGGGAGGCGAACGGCTGGGCCTGTCATCCACCATGCGCCGCGCCAGCGAGATGGCGCATGTGGACGGGATCGTGCAACTGGGCAGCAGGGGTGTCGGCTCGGCCCGCGAGGCGGACTTGCGCGATGCGCTGGACTGGGGGGTGGCATTCGTGCCGGCGGGCGAGGTGGCGCGCGACGGCGTCTGGCGGGCGGTGGACCTGATCCCGGAGGGGGCGGAGGTGATCATCTGCCTGGACGTGGATGGGCTGGACCCGTCTGTCATGCCGGCGGTGATCGGGCGGACGGCGGGTGGGCTGACGTATTGGCAAGTGCTGGAACTGGTGGGCGCGGTGGCCGAAAAGGCGCGGATCGCCGGCTTCGATATGGTGGAATTCATGCCCGAGCGCGACATCGACGGCATGGGCGCGATGGTGGCGGCACAGATGCTGGCCGCAGCAATGGGGATCGTGGTCCGGCAGGGGTGATGGTGGGCCGCAAGCCGGGCGATGCGCCGCCGCAAGTGTCGCGCCCCGTGTTGCGCGGCGCTGGGGGGGCGTGTATCACCCTTGAAACCTTTGCCTTCTTGGGGGGAACCGAATGCGTCGTGTCGTCGTCACGGGTCTGGGAATGGTCACGCCGCTGGCCTGCGGGGTCGAGGAGACCTGGAGCCGCCTTCTGGCTGGGAAATCCGGTGCGGGACCGATCACCCGGTTCGATCCGTCCAACGTGGTCACGCAGTATGCCTGCGAAATCCCGATGGGCGACGGCAGCGACGGCACTTTCAACCCCGACGACTGGATGGAACCGAAGGACCGCCGCAAGGTGGATGACTTCATCCTGTATGGCATTGCGGCGGCGACGCAGGCGGTAAGGGATTCGGGCTGGGTGGCCGAGACGGACGAGGACCGCGAGCGGACGGGGGTGATGATCGGTTCCGGTATTGGCGGGCTGTCCACGATCGCGGAGACAGCCGTGTTGATCAAGGAAAAGGGGCCGAAGCGGGTCTCGCCCTTCTTCATTCCCGGCGCGCTGATCAATCTGATCTCGGGGCAGGTCTCGATCAGGTTCGGCTTCAAGGGGCCGAACCATGCGGTGGTGACTGCCTGTTCAACGGGCGCCCATGCGATCGGCGATGCGGCCCGGCTGATTGCCTTTGCCGATGCCGATGTGATGGTGGCCGGGGGCGCGGAGAGCCCGATTTCGGAGATCGGGATTGCCGGGTTCAACGCCTGCAAGGCGCTCTCGACCCGGCGCGCCGATGACCCGACCAAGGCCAGCCGCCCCTATGACGCCGATCGCGACGGGTTCGTGATGGGCGAAGGGGCGGGCGTGGTCGTGCTGGAGGAACTGGAGCACGCAAAGGCGCGGGGTGCCAAGATCTATGCCGAGGTGCTGGGCTATGGCCTGTCGGGCGATGCCTGGCACATCACGGCCCCCTCCGAGGATGGCGATGGCGGCTATCGCAGCATGGCGGCGGCGTTGAAGCGGGCCGGGCTAGTGCCTGCCGATGTGGATTACATCAACGCGCACGGCACCTCGACCATGGCCGATACCATTGAATTGGGCGCGGTGGAGCGGTTGATGGGCGATGCGGCGGGCAAGGCGACGATGTCGTCGACCAAATCCTCGATCGGCCACCTTCTGGGGGCCGCTGGCGCGGTCGAGGCCATCTTCTGCGTGCTGGCGATCCGTGATCAGGTGGCGCCGCCGACGATCAATCTGGACGATCCGGCGGTGCAGCCGAAGCTGGACCTGGCACCGAATGCCGCGCGGCATCGCAAGATCGACGTGGCGCTGTCGAACAGCTTCGGCTTTGGCGGCACCAATGCCAGCCTGGTCCTGGGCAAGGTGACATAGGCATGTGGAAATCCATCGCCTCCAATGCGCTGACGCTGTTCATCGTGCTGCTGGTCGCGGCGGCGGGGCTGGTGGCCTGGGGCCGCAATGAATTCGTCAAGCCGGGCCCGCTGGCCGACGCGATCTGCCTGCAGGTGGATCGCGGCGCCTCGCTGAGTGCGGTCAGCCGCAACCTGGAAGGACGCGGCGCGGTCACGGATGCGCGGATCTTCCGCATCGGGGCGGATTATTCGGGCCGGGCGGATGACCTGAAGTTCGGGTCCTACCTGCTCCGGCCGGGTGCCTCGATGGAAGAGGTGCTGGCGGCGATCACGGCGGGCGGGCAATCGACCTGCGGGCAAGAGGTCAACTTCCGGATCGGGGTGGCCAGTTCGGACGTGATCCTGCGCGAACTGGACCCGGCGACCAACCGCTTTGTCGAAGTGGCGAAATTCGATCCGGCGGTGGATGCCGTTCCGGCGGAATATGTCGAGGCCAGAGAGGACGCCGACCTGCGCTGGCGCGTGACGCTGGCCGAGGGCGTGACCTCCTGGGCGGTGGTGGATGCGCTGAAGCGGGCGGATTTCCTGGACGGCGCTGTCGAGGCGGTGCCGGCCGAAGGCTCGTTGGCGCCGGACAGCTATGAGGTGGAAAAGGGGGCGGACAGGGCGACCTTGCTGGCCGAGATGGCGCAGCGTCAGGTGGCGACGATGGACGCGCTGTGGCCGACCCGATCGGGCGATCTGCCCTATGACACACCGGAAGAGGCGATGATCATGGCCTCGATCGTCGAAAAGGAAACGGGGATCGCGGAAGAGCGGGCGCTGGTCGCCTCGGTCTTCATCAACCGGCTGAACGCGGGGATGAAGCTGCAGACCGACCCGACGGTGATCTATGGCATCACCAAGGGCGAAGGCGTGCTGGGCCGGGGGTTGCGGCAAAGCGAATTGCGCCGCGAGACGCCCTACAACACCTATGTGATCGACGGGCTGCCGCCGACGCCGATCGCCAACCCCGGTCGGGCGGCGATCGAGGCGGCGCTGAATCCGGCGCAGTCGGACTATGTATTCTTTGTCGCCAAGACGCTGACCCCGGCCGATGGGCATGTCTTTGCGGTGACGCTGGAAGAGCACAACAAGAACGTCGAGGCCCTGCGAGCGCTGGAAGCGGCGCAGCCCACGCCCGAAGCCGACGACGGTTGACACGCGGCTAAGAGTTAACGGAAGGTTACCGCAGAGTTCTCATAAGCCGTTGGTATCGTTGCTGTTTTGGCTTGACTCGGCGCACGGCCTGATGTAGAACCTGTGGCATGCTAGAAGAAGTGGCGAAAGCGGCCGGGGGCGACCTCGCGCCGTTTTGTCATTTCGCTCGTGCGGAAGATGGCATGAGAGGCGGGCGGGCATCAATGACCATCAGGTTCACTGAGGGTGACGGCATCCCGGACGATGTTCTGGGGTTCACGGAAGATTTGTACAAGGTAGCGGTCGTCGACCTTCGGGCGCTGATCGCGGACATCAGGGCCGGTCAGGTCAAGGACGTGCAGAAGGCCAAATCGGCCGTGCGCGACCTGTTCTCGGTCGGCAAGCTGCTGATTCAGGAAAGGGCAAATGTCGAAACACTCCGCAAACAGGTTGCCGGGACTGTCGGAACCGGCGGCGAGCTCGATCTTGGCGCCGCGCGCGATGAAATCGGGCGCCGTCTGGCTTGCCTCCGCGACGCAAGAGGAGATTGACGGCTTTCTTGGGTCTTTGAGCGAGAACGCCCTGCTGGCGCTGCCCTGGGTGTTCGAGTTCTGGGCGCTGGCGCATCAGCTGCCGCCCGAAGGGGCCTGGAAGACCTGGGTCATCATGGGCGGTCGCGGGGCGGGGAAGACCCGGGCCGGGGCGGAATGGGTGCGCGCCCAGGTCGAAGGCGCGCGCCCGGACGATCCGGGGCGCGCCGCGCGGGTCGCACTGGTGGCAGAGACGCTGGACCAGGCGCGCGAAGTGATGGTGCTGGGCGAAAGCGGGATCATTGCCTGCTCTCCGCCCGATCGGCGTCCGAAGTGGATCTCCAGCCGCAACCTGCTGCAATGGCCGAACGGGGCTGTGGCTCAGGTGGTGTCGGCGCATGATCCGGAGTCCCTGCGCGGGCCGCAGTTCGATGCGGCCTGGGTGGATGAGCTGGCGAAATGGCCGAAGGCGCAGGCGACCTGGGACCAGTTGCAGTTCGCGTTGCGGCTGGGCCAGAACCCGCAACAGGTGGTGACCACGACGCCGCGCAATGTCGAGGTTCTGAAGGCGATCCTGAAGAACCCGACGACGGTGATCACCCATGCCCCGACCGAGGCGAACCGCGCCTATCTGGCGGAAAGCTTCCTGGCCGAGGTGGAGGCGCGGTTCGGCGGCTCGCTGCTTGGGCGGCAGGAATTGCTGGGCGAATTGGTCGAGGATGTACCGGACGCGCTGTGGACGCAGCAGATGATTGCCACGGCGCAGGCGATCGAAGCGCTGCGGCCGTCGCGCGTGGTGGTGGCGGTGGATCCGCCGGTGACGGCGACCAAGGTCTCGGACGAATGCGGGATCGTGGTGGTGGGCGCCGATACGCGGGGCGAACCGAAGGACTGGCGCGCGGTGGTGCTGGCGGACCGGTCGGTCAGGGGGGCGACACCGGACGGCTGGGCCCGCGCGGCATTGGCGGCGATGGAGGAATTCGGCGCCGAGCGGCTGGTGGCCGAGGTGAACCAGGGCGGCGACCTGGTCCGCGGGGTTATCCAGCAGGTCGATCCGCTGGTGCCGTTCCGCGAGGTGCGGGCGACGCGCTCCAAGATGCTGCGCGCCGAGCCGGTGGCGGCGCTTTACGAACAGGGCCGGGTGGCGCATGTGCGCGGCCTGGGCGATCTGGAAAGCCAGCTGATGAAGATGGCGCGGACCGGGTGGCAGGGGCAGGGGTCTCCGGACCGGCTGGACGCGCTGGTCTGGGCCTTGACCGACCTGATGGTCGACCCGGCGGGCAAGCTGGGCAGGCCGGGGCTGCGGACGCTGTAAGCAACGGGAAACGTGGATTTTCGCCCTGGGCCATGGCGGCACCGGGACGGTCGGGCTTTGCCCGCAGGCAAGAAAAGAGGAGCGGCAATGGTGTTCGATTTCCTGAAGCGTGCCGAGCGGGGCGATGGCCCCGCAGTGGTGGAAAAGAAGGCCAGCGCGACCGGGCGCGTGGTGGCCTGGGGGTCTTCGGGCCGGGTGGCGTGGACTCCGCGCGATGCGGTGTCGCTGGCGAAGATGGGGTTTCAGGGCAACCCGATCGGGTTTCGCGCGGTCAAGCTGATCGCCGAGGCGGCGGCGGCCCTGCCGGTGATCTGCCAGGACGCCGAGCGGCGCTATGAAGTGCATCCGGTGCTGGGCCTGCTGGCGCGGCCGAATGCCGGGCAGGGGCGGGCGGAACTGCTGGAGGCGCTCTATGGGTTCCTGCTGCTGAGCGGCAATGCCTATGTCGAGGCGGTTCCGGGCGACAAGGGCCCGGTGGAGCTGCATGTGCTGCGGTCGGACCGGATGGCGCTGGTGCCGGGGCCGGATGGCTGGCCGGTGGCCTATGACTATGTGGTGGGTGGCCGGACGCATCGTTTTGCGGTGGCCGAAGGGCTGAGCCCGATCTGCCATATCAAGAGCTTTCACCCGACGGATGACCATTACGGGTTGTCGCCCTTGCAGGCGGCGGCGGTGGCGATCGATGTGCATAACGCGGCTTCAAGCTGGTCGAAGGCGCTTCTGGACAATGCCGCGCGGCCTTCGGGAGCGATCACCTACAAGGGCGCGGATGGCCAGTCGAACCTGACGCCCGACCAGTATGAGCGGCTGGTCAACGAGATCGAGACACATCACCAGGGCGCGCGCAATGCCGGGCGGCCGATGCTGCTGGAAGGGGGCCTCGACTGGAAGCCGATGGGGTTCTCGCCTTCGGACATGGAATTTCACGCCACCAAACAGGCGGCGGCGCGCGAGATTGCCATCGCATTCGGGGTGCCGCCGATGCTGATGGGCATTCCCGGCGACGCCACTTACGCCAACTATCAAGAGGCGAACCGGGCGTTCTACCGGCTGACCGTGCTGCCTTGGCGCAGCGGGTGCTGGCGTCGATGTCGCATTGGCTGGCGGCGTTCACCGGCGAAGCGGTGGAGCTGAAGCCCGATCTGGACCAGATCCCGGCCCTGACGGTGGAGCGTGACCAGCAATGGGCGCGGGTGGGCGCTTCGGACTTCCTGACCATGGCCGAAAAGCGGGTGCTTCTGGGCCTGCCGCGGTTGCAGGAGGACGAATGAGCATCCGCAAGGAAGGCGGCGGATCGCGCTTTCTCTACGACAGTTTCGACGCGGCCCAGGCCCGGATCGACGCGCATGAGCGGGTGATGGATGAACGCTGGGCCGCGCTGGACTACCGGCTGGGCCAGATCGACGCGGTGCTGGAGCGGCTGGAGCGGCGCATCTGGCTGGGGGTTTACGGGGTGGCGGCGTTCTTGCTGACGCAAGGCGCCGAGGCCCTGATCAAGGCGGCAATGAGGTGAGGCGATGATGGAAACGTATGGCGCCCCGGAACGGAAGTATCACCGACCGGAGGCAGGACTGACGGTGACGGACGGCCGGGTGGTGGCGGGCTATGCCTCGCTGTTCGGGATCAAGGACCAGAGCGGCGACGTGGTGGCGAAGGGGGCCTACGCGGCCTCGCTGGCGCGGCTGGGCACCAAGGGCGCGCGGGTCAAGATGCTGTGGCAGCACGACCCGACGCAGCCCATCGGCATCTGGGACGAGGTGCGGGAGGACGGCCAGGGCCTGTGGGTCAAGGGCCGCATCCTGACCGAGGTTGAAAAGGGCCGCGAAGCGGCGGCCCTGTTGACGGCGGGGGCGATCGACGGGCTGTCGATCGGCTACCGCACCGTCAAGGCGGAACGCGATGGCAAGGGGCGGCGCCTCTTGCAGGAGCTGGAGCTGTGGGAGGTGTCGCTGGTGACATTCCCCATGCTTCCCGAAGCGCGGGTGACGGCGAAATCGGACACGGTTTCTGACGTCTTCCGTGAACTGGCCAGCGTCTTTGACGACGCGCGCCGGAGCCTGGCCGAGCGCAGATAGCGCCCGGGCCTTTTCCTTACAAGAGGGTTCAAACGATGACCGAGAGAGAGGCTCGGGCCGGGGAAGGCTTGTCCCAGGCCCTGACGCCGGCCGCAGAGGTGAAATCTGCGATGACCGGCTTTCTGAAAGAATTCAACGGCTTTCAGAGCGAAGTGAAACAAGCGTTGCAACATCAGGAAGAGCGACTGACCATGCTGGATCGGAAAACCATGACTTACGGCCGCCCGGCCCTTTCGGCTGCGGTGGAACTGGACGCCCCGCACAAGAAGGCCTTCAACGCCTATCTGCGGTCGGGCGATGACGATGGCCTGCGCGGCCTGGTGCTGGAGGGCAAAGCGATGTCCACCGCCGTGGCGGCGGATGGTGGCTACCTGGTGGATCCGCAGACCGCGGACACGATCCGCTCGATGCTGCTGGCAACCTCCAGCTTGCGCGCGGCGGCCAATGTGGTGCAGGTCGATGCGGTGTCGTTCGATGTGCTGATCGACCGGACCGAGGTGGGCTCTGGCTGGGCCACCGAGGTGGCGGCACAGACCGAGACCGCGACGCCGACGATCGAGCGCATCTCGATCAAGCTGCACGAGCTGTCGGCGATGCCGAAGGCCAGCCAGCGCCTGCTTGACGACAGCGCCTTCGACGTCGAGGGCTGGCTGGCCGGCAAGATCGCAACGCGCTTCATCCGCGCCGAGGCGGCGGCCTTCATCAGCGGTGACGGCGTGGACAAGCCGCGCGGCTTCCTGCTGCCGGCCAAGGTGGCGAACGGCTCCTGGACCTGGGGCAATCTGGGCTATATCCCCACCGGCGCGGCGGCCGATTTCGCCACCACCAACGCCAGCGACTGCATCGTGAACCTGGTCTACGCACTGGGCGCCGACTACCGCGCCAACGGCACGTTCATCATGAACTCGAAGACTGCCGGCGCGGTGCGCAAGATGAAGGATGCCGATGGTCGCTTCATGTGGGCAGACAGCCTGCAAGCCGGAGAGCCGGCACGCCTGATGGGCTATGCGGTGCTGATCTGCGAAGACATGCCCGACGTGGGGGCGAACACCTATCCGATCGCCTTTGGCGACTTTGCGGCCGGCTACACGATCGCCGAGCGCCCGGACCTGCGCATCCTGCGCGATCCGTTCTCGGCCAAGCCGCATGTGCTGTTCTATGCGTCCAAGCGCGTGGGCGGCGATGTCACCGACTTTGCGGCGATCAAGCTTCTGAAGGTCGCTGCTTCGTAAGCGATCCCAGCGACCCCGGTCCGCGTCGGCGGGCCGGGACAGGGCGCGCGCCGGAAGATCTTTCGTTCCGTCTAGCTGCTCCCCCTTCCGACCGAGCGGGGCGGGAGAGGCGCGCGTCCACCCTTTCATTCGCGGCACCCGGAGAGACGAGATGATGTTGACCGAAGTGACGGCGGTGCCCGGCGCGGCCCTGCCGGTTGAGGCCTTGAAAGACCATCTGCGGATGGGGGCCGGCTTTGCCCTGCCGGTCGGCCAGGATGGGCTGTTGGAAAGCTATCTCCGCGCCGCCATGGCCGCGATCGAGGGCCGGATTGCCAAGGCGCTGATCGCGCGGCGGTTCCGTTGGTCGGTCGAGGAATGGCGCGATCCGGCAGAGGTGGCGTTGCCGGTGGCCCCGGTCAGCGTGGTGGTCGGCGTGACGCTGGTGGACGCGTTGGGTGGCGCCGTGCTGCTGCCCGCGACAGCCTGGCGGCTGCTCAGCGACTTGCACCGGCCAAGGCTGGTGGGCGCCGGCTCTGCCCTGCCGACGGTTCCGGCCGGCGGGCAGGCAGTGGTGGAATTCGACGCTGGGTTTGGCCCTGCCTGGGGGGATGTTCCGGCGGACCTGCAACAGGCGGTGCTGCTGCTGGCGGCTGAATACTATGAGCATCGCCATGATGACGGATCTTCGGGGGCGGGTCTGCCGTTCGGGGTGGTCACGCTGATCGAGCGCTGGCGGCAGGTGCGGATCCTGGGTGGTGGGGGCCGCAAATGAAAGCGCCGCATCTGAACCGCGCGCTGGAGCTGGAGGCGGCCACGCGAGTGCCGGACGGGGCCGGGGGGTTCACCACCTCCTGGGTGTCGCAAGGCACGCTTTGGGCCGAGATCAAGCCCGGATCCGGCCGCGATCCGGCCGGGGAGGAATTGACGCTGACCTCGGTGCCTTACCGCATCACGGTGCGGGCTGCGCTGCCGGGTTCGGCCAGCCGGCCGAAGTCCGAGCAACGGTTCAGCGAGGGGACGCGCCTTTTCAGCATTCTGGCGGTCACCGAACGTGACCCCGCCGGGCACTACCTGACCTGTTTCTGTCGAGAGGAGGCCCCGAAATGAGCTATGGCGCAGCGGCCGCCTTGCAGATTGCGGTGTATCAGCGGTTGTCGGGGGCGACTGCGCTGGCCGGCGTGGCGATCTATGACGCCGTGCCGCCCAGCCCGGCGGGGACCTTCGTTCTGGTCGGGCCGGAAGAGGTGCGCGACGCGTCGGACAAATCCGGCGCGGGGGCAGAGCATCGGCTGGCAATCAGCGTGATAAGCGACGGCACCGGTTTTCTGACCGCCAAGACGATTGCGGCGGCGATTTCCGATGATCTGACAGGTGCCGCACTGGTTCTGGCGCGCGGCAGCCTGGTCAGCCTTCTGTTTCTGCGCGCAAGCGCCCGGCGGATCGATGAGGGCGAAGTGCGCCGGATCGACCTGACCTTCCGCGCGCGGATCGAGCTGTAACTACAAACCCATACCTCAGGAGAAACGCCATGGCAGTTCAAGCCGGCAAGGACCTTTTGATCAAGATCGACCAGACCGGGAACGGTCAGTTCGAGACCATTGCGGGGCTTCGCGCCACGCGCATCAGCTTCAACGCCGAGACGGTGGACGTGACCTCGCTGGAGTCTCAGGGCGGGTGGCGTGAGTTGCTGGCCGGGGCGGGGGTGAAATCGGCGTCGATCTCGGGCTCGGGCGTGTTTCGCGATGCCAATACCGACGAGCGGGCGCGGCAGATCTTCTTTGATGGCGAGATCCCCAGCTTTCAGGTGGTGATCCCGGATTTCGGCACCGTGGAAGGGGCGTTCCAGATCTCGGCGCTGGAATATGCCGGCAGCCACAATGGCGAGGCGACCTACGAGGTCACGCTGGCCTCGGCCGGGGTGCTGACCTTCACGGCGCTGTGATGGTGAACCCCTGGGCGGGAGAGGTGGCTATTACCCTGGATGGTCAGCGCCATGTCGCGAAGCTGACGTTGGGGGCGCTGGCCGAGCTGGAAGCAGCACTGGACGCGGGGTCGCTGCTGGACCTGGTGGAGAGGTTCGAGTCGGGTCGGTTTTCCACCCGTGACGTGCTGGCGCTGATCGTGGCCGGTTTGCGGGGCGGCGGCTGGCAGGGTTCGGCCGCGGGTCTGCTGCGGGTCGAGATCGGCGGCGGGCCGGTGGAGGCGGCGCGGGCGGCGGCGGAGCTTCTGGCACGCGCGTTTGCCCTGCCGGGCGAGGGGTGAGGGCCGCTGTCGCCACGCCCCGGATCGACTGGCCGGGGCTGATCCGGGCAGGCCTGCATGGCCTGGGGCTGGAGCCCGACGCCTTCTGGCGGCTGACGCCGGTGGAGTTGCGGATGATGCTGGGGGCGGAGCAGACGGCTCCGCCCCTGACGCGGGCGCGGTTGGCAGAGATGGCTGCCGCCTTCCCGGACATCTCGGAAAAGGGGACGGAAGATGGACGAAGCCGAGGTTTTGATGGACCAGCTGACGGCACTGGAAGACCGGCTGGGGTCTTCGGCCGCGATGGTGGCGGCCTTTGACGGCGAACTGGCCAGGATGCGCAATTCGATGGTGTTCACCGGGCGAGAGGTGAATGTGCTGTCCTCGGGAATCGGCGGCGGGCTGCGGCGCGCCTTCGACGGGCTGGTGTTTGACGGGATGAAGCTGTCGGACGCACTGAAGGGGGTGGGCAAGACCATCGCCGATACGATCTACGGCATCGCGATGAAGCCGATCACCAATGCCGCCGGTGGTGCGCTGGCGCAGGGGATCGCGGGAGCGATGTCGGCCTTCATGCCATTTGCCAATGGTGGGGCCTTTGCACAAGGAAAGGTGATGCCTTTTGCCAATGGCGGTGTGGTGTCTTCGCCGACGGCTTTCCCAATGCGTGGCGGACGCGGATTGATGGGCGAGGCGGGGCCGGAGGCGATCATGCCCTTGACGCGCGGCGCCGATGGCCAGCTCGGCGTGCAGGCGGCGGGCGGCGGGCGACCGGTGAATGTGGTGATGAACATCTCCACCCCCGATGTGCAGGGCTTCCAGCGGAGCCAGAGCCAGATCGCGGCGCAGGTTGGTCGCGCGCTGAGCCGTGGCCAACGCAACAGGTAGGGACGGAACATGGCATTTCACGAAATTCGCTTTCCCGCCAACCTGAGCTTCGGCTCGGTCGGCGGGCCGGAGCGGCGGACCGAGATCGTCACGCTGCAAAACGGGCATGAGGAACGCAACACGCCCTGGGCGCATTCGCGCCGTCGCTATGACGCAGGCGTGGGGCTGCGGTCACTGGACGATGTGGAGACGCTGATCGCGTTCTTCGAGGCGCGGCGGGGGCAGCTGAACGGGTTTCGCTGGAAGGACTGGTCGGATTACAAATCCTGCCCGGCCTCGCGCGCGCCCTCGCCCCTGGATCAGATCATCGGCATCGGCGATGGCGTCAGCACAGTCTTCCGGCTGCAAAAGACCTATCGTTCGGGCGAAGAGACCTATGTGCGGCCGATCGTGAAGCCGGTTCTGGGGACGGTGCTGGTGGCGGTGGCCGAGGATCCCAAGGTCGAAGGGCTGGAATTCAGCGTCGATCCGGCCAGCGGCGCGGTGACTTTCGAAGTTGCGCCGGCGTTTGGAACGCAAGTGGCGGCGGGGTTCGAGTTCGACGTGCCGGTGCGGTTCGACAGCGACCGCGTACAGACCTCGGTCGCGTCGTTTCAGGCGGGCGATGTGCCCGCCGTGCCGATCGTGGAGATTCGCGCATGACCTCGGAAGCGATGACGACGCATCTGGCCGGCGCCACGACGACCTTGTGCCGGGCCTGGACCGTGACGCGGCGCGACGGGGTGGTGCTGGGGTTCACCGACCATGACCGGGATGTAGAGATCGACGGTGTCGTCCATCGGGCCGGGTCGGGCCTGACCGCGCGGGCGATCCAGCAGGGCACGGGGCTAGCGGTCGACAACTCCGAGGCACTGGGGGCTCTGACGGATGCCGCGATTTCGGAGACCGATCTGGCAGCCGGGCGCTATGACGGGGCCGAAGTGCGGCTGTGGCTGGCCAACTGGGCCGATCCGTCTGTGCGGGCGTTGCTATTTCGCGGCTCACTGGGCGAGGTGGGCCGCAAGGGGGCAGAGTTCCGGGCCGAGTTGCGGGGCCTGTCGGACGCGCTGAATCAGCCGGTCGGCCTGTCATACGCGCGCGGCTGTTCGGCGGTTCTGGGCGACAGCCGGTGCCGGTTCGACCTGACCCAGCCTGGCTATTTTTCCGAACGCATCTTGGAAGGGTTGGAACGCGAGAACCGGGTTTTCAGCTTTGCCACCTTTGGCGGCTTTGATGATCGCTGGTTCGAGTTCGGTCGGGTCGACGTCCTGACAGGCGCAGCGGCGGGGCTTTCGGGACTGGTCAAATCGGACCGCATCAAGGATGGCGGCCGGCGGATCGAGTTGTGGCAGGGCATCCGGGCCGCACTTGCGGCGGGTGATCTTGTCCGCTTTACCGTCGGCTGCGACAAGCGGTCGGAAACCTGCCGCGAGAAATTTGCCAACCTGCTGAATTTTCGTGGCTTCCCGCATATCCCCGGTGAGGATTGGCTAACTGCCTATCCGCGTGCCGGGCAGGGAAGTTCGGGCGGGTCGCTGCAGGCGGGCACCTCGACTTGATCCGCAAGGCCGATCAGGCGGTGGCCGAGGCGCGGGCATGGCTGGGCACACCATATGTGCACCAGGCAAGTTGCCGCGGCGCGGGAACCGACTGCCTGGGCCTGTTGCGGGGGGTCTGGCGGGCCCTTTACGGGGCCGAGCCGGAGGTCGTGCCAGCCTATACGGCGGACTGGGCCGAACCGTCGCATGACGAAGTCCTGCTGCGGGCGGGGCGACGATTGCTTTGCCCCAAGCCCCGGCAGGAAGAGGCGACCGGCGACGTGATCTTGTTCCGGATGCGGGCCGGCAGCGTCGCCAAGCATCTGGGCATCCAGTCCATCGCGGGGCCGCAAGCGCGGTTCATACATGCATACAGCGGCCAGGGCGTGACCGAAAGCGCCCTGACCGATCCCTGGCGCCGCCGCATCGCGGCGCGCTTTGCCTTTCCTGACGGAGCCCCCTGACCATGGCGACATTGCTTCTTTCCGCCGCCGGCGCGGCAATCGGTTCCGGCTTTGGCGGCGCAGTCCTTGGCCTTTCGGGGGCGGTGATCGGGCGGGCCGTCGGCGCCACGATAGGGCGCAGCATCGACCAGCGCATTCTGGGTGGTGGCTCGGACCCCGTCGAAGTGGGGCGCATTGACCGGCTGCGGCTGACCGGCGCCTCCGACGGGGCGCCGGTGGCGCAAGTCTGGGGCCGGATGCGGATCGCCGGGCAGGTGATCTGGGCGACCGAATTCCGCGAGAACGTCGCGCGCCGCGGCGGTGGCAAGGGCGTGCCACAACCGAAGGTCAGCGAATACAGCTATTCGCTGAGCTTGGCGATCGCGCTTTGCGAGGGCAAGATTCTGAAGGTCGGCCGGGTCTGGGCCGATGGCAACGAGATAGCGCACGATGATCTGAACATGCGCGTCTATTCCGGCAGCGAGGACCAACTGCCCGACCCGCGGATCGAGGCGGTCGAGGGCGCCGGAAAGGCGCCTGCCTATCGCGGCATGGCCTATGTGGTGATTGAGGACCTGGACTTGACGCAATATGGCAACCGGGTGCCGCAATTCTCGTTCGAGGTGGTGCGCCCGGCGCAGGGCGATGGAAACGCCGACCAGACCGCGCTGACCGATCTGGTTCGCGGTGTCGCGATGATCCCCGGCACCGGCGAATATGCGCTTGCCACGTCTCCGGTGCATTTCAACCAGGGGCTGGGCCGCAACGTCTCGGCCAATGTGAATTCGGCCTCGGGGCGGACGGATTTCGCGACCTCGCTTGAGCATCTGGTAAGCGAGTTGCCGAATTGCGGGTCGGTGTCGCTGGTGGCGTCGTGGTTCGGCAACGACCTGCGCTGCGGGTCCTGCACGGTGCGCCCAAAGGTCGAGCAGGTGCAGTTCGACGGGGTTGGGATGCCCTGGCGGTCGGGCGGGATCGGGCGCAGTGCCGCCGCCGTGCTGCCGAAGGTCGACGGCCGGTCAATCTATGGCGGCACACCGGCCGATGCCTCGGTCGTCGAAGCAATCACGGCGATCCGGGAGGCCGGGCAGGAGGTGATGTTCTATCCCTTCATCCTGATGGACCAGATCGAGGGTAACGTGTTGCCCGATCCCTGGAGCGGGGGGGCGGGGCAACCCGCACTGCCCTGGCGTGGGCGGATCACGTCCTCGATCGCGGCAGGACGCGACGGCCCGCCGGACCGGACGGCTGCGGCGGCAGCGGAAGTGGCGGCGTTCTTCGGCACGGCCCTTGCGAGCCATTTCACCGGAACCGGGACAACCGTCGCCTATACCGGTCCCGCCGAGTGGAGCTATCGGCGGTTCATCCTGCATTACGCGCATCTTTGCGCCGCTGCGGGGGGAGTGGACG
This sequence comes from Rhodobacter sp., assembly GCA_016704435.1. Lineage (GTDB taxonomy): Bacteria > Pseudomonadota > Alphaproteobacteria > Rhodobacterales > Rhodobacteraceae > Pseudogemmobacter. The sequence goes on from JADJAB010000004.1 coordinate 31,328, forward strand.
CCTTCTGCATCGGTTCGGAAATGCGTGGTCTGACGCGGATCAGGGGTGCGCTGGACAGCTTTCCGGCGGTGGAGGCGCTGGTTCAGCTGGCACAGGACGTGCGCGGCATCCTGGGGCCGAACTGCAAGATCAGCTATGCTGCGGACTGGTCGGAATATGCCAGTTACCAGGCGGACGGGAACCTTTACTTCCACCTCGACCCGCTATGGGCCAGCCCTGAGATCGACTTCATCGGCATCGACAACTACATGCCGCTGTCGGATTGGCGCGATGACGAAGACCATGCAGATGCGGCCTGGGAGAGCCTTTACAACCTTGACTACCTGCGCGCGAATGTGGCCGGAGGCGAGGGCTATGACTGGTTCTACGACTCGCCCGAAGGTGAAGCGTTCCAGCGCCGCGAGCCGATCACCGACGGGGCATTCGACGAGCCCTGGGTTTACCGTGTCAAGGACCTGCGCAACTGGTGGCTGAACCCACATCATGACCGCGCCGGCGGCACGCGCAGCGCCACGCCTTCGGCTTGGGTACCGATGGCGAAACCATTTCGCTTTACCGAATATGGCTGCGCGGCCATCGACAAGGGAAGCAACCAGCCGAACCGCTTCCTTGATGCGCTGTCATCGGAATCCGGCCTGCCAAGGGCCTCGACGGGGCGGCGCGACGATGTGGTTCAGATGCAGTATCTGCGCGCGATGGGATCTTATTGGGCAATGCCCGAGAACAACCCGATCTCACCGGCCTATGACGCGCCGATGGTCGACATGGACCATGCCCATGCCTGGGCCTGGGATGCCCGGCCATTTCCGGCGTTTCCGGCGCGGCAGGACCTCTGGGGCGACTCGGCCTCTTATTCGCGCGGCCACTGGCTGAACGGGCGGGCGACCAGCCAGGCGCTGGACGCGGTGGTGCGCGAGATCTGCGGGCGTTGCGGCACCGATGCTGTCGAAACCAGCGGCCTTTTCGGTGTGGTGCGCGGCTATGCGGTCGATCAGGTGCAGTCCGGCCGGGCGTCGCTGCAGCCTTTGCTGCTTGGATATTCGGCGGATGTGGCCGAGCGTGACGGGCTGTTGCGCTTCGCTCTGCGCGATGGGCGTGCGGATCATGAGCTGAGCATGGATGAACTGGCGGTTGCCGAAGACCTGGAAGGGTATCTCGAGGTCACCCGGCTTCCCGAACTGGAAGCCGGAGACATCGTCCGGCTGAACTATGTCGACGTGCAGTCGGATTTCGAAGTCCGCTCGGCCGAGGCGCGCTATCCGGATGAGGAACAACGCTCGGTCGCGGTTTCGGAACTGGCGCTGGGGCTGACGGCCGCCGAGGCGCGGGGCCTGACCTACCGCTGGCTTGCCGAAGCGCGGGTCGGGCGGGACGTCGCAAGACTGGCGCTGCCGCCCTCGCGCCTCGCGGTCGGGGCCGGCGACACGATCCGTCTGGCGGACGCGCTTTGGCGGGTCGACCGGGTGGAGCAGGGCGAAGCCGCCGTGATCGAGGCGACGCGGGTCGAGACCGGGATCTACGCACCGGCCGATATCGACGAAGAACTGTTCACCGTGCGCAGTTTCGTCGCACCGGTTCCGACCTTTCCGGTTTTTCTGGACCTGCCACTCCTGACTGGAGAAGAGGTTCCGCATGCTCCGCATGTCGCGGTGACGGCGGAGCCCTGGCCCGGCACCGTGGGGGTCTGGTCTTCTTCCACCGACGCGGGGTTTGAGTTGAACCGGATCGTGGCGGCCCCGGCCATCATCGGGGTGACGGAATCGCCGTTGGCCGCAGCACCTCCGGGCCTGTGGGACCGTGGCGCGCCGTTGCGCGTGCGCGTTGCGGGGGGCGCGCTCAGTTCGGCCGATGCGCTGGCGGTGCTGAACGGCGCCAATGTCATGGCGATCGGCGATGGGTCATCGGACAATTGGGAAGTGCTCCAGTTCGCCAAGGCCGATCTGGTGGCGCCCGACACTTGGGATCTGTCTCTGCGCTTGCGCGGGCAGGCCGGAACCGATGGCATCCAGCCGGCGCAATGGCCTGCAGGCAGCACTGTTGTGCTGCTGGACCGGTCGCTGCAACAGATCGACCTTGCGGCTTCGGCCCGTGGGTTGGCGCGGCATTACCGGATTGGCGTCACCGCGCGCGGCTATGACGACCCGACAGTGGTCAGCCGCATCGAGGCCTTCGACGGCATCGGCTTGCGGCCCTATCCTGTCAGCCACCTGCGCGCTGCGGGTGCGGCCGGCGCCGAGGTTTCGCTGACCTGGCGGCGGCGCACCCGGATCGAGGGCGACAACTGGCAGCAGACAGAGGTGCCCCTGGGCGAGGATACCGAGGCCTATCTGGTGCGGGTGATGGCGGGAGCGACAATCGTGGCCGAATACGAAGAGTTCCAGCCATCGTTCATCTATTCAGCCAGTGCCCAGACGGCTGACGGCCTGTCCGGCGCCTTCAATATCGCCGTGGCGCAGGTTTCCTTGCGCTTCGGGCCGGGGCCGTTCCGGCAGGTTGCGGTTGGAATATGATCATGCTGCGGCCGATGCCAGGCGATCTGATCCTGTTCGCAAGGGCCCTGTCGGTCTGTCCAACGGAGCAGATGCCCGATACTGCCCGGCAACTCCTTGCCGAGGCGACAATGGCGGACCGCTACCGCAGGGCCGTCGGGAAGGCCCATCCGACACTCGGAGACGGCTCTCTGGTCGGGCGGATCATGCGCGAAGATCTGCCGGTGCTTACCCGCGCCGACACCCCGGAATTCCTGATCGCATTGCGGATTGTGGCCGAGACAGTCTTGAATCATACTGTCACCTGAGCGACATCTGACGCATCCGGTGCGATCCTCGCCGCCGGGACAGGAAACGGGAACAAGACCATGGCCGACCCCCGTCACAAGGTTGCATCCGTCGATCCGGTCTGGACGCGGGTCTGCGAAGAGGCCGAGGACGCCGTTCGGGCAGAGCCGCTTCTGGGTGCGCTGATCCATTCCGGACTGCTGCATCACCCCACGCTGGAACGCGCGCTGGCCTACCGCTTTTCGCTGAAACTCGCCTCGGGCGAGATGAGCGAGCAGATCCTGCGCGAGATCGCGGATGCGGCCTATGCCGCTGACCCCAGTCTTGGCGCTGCGGCCCGCGCCGATCTGATGGCAGTCTACGAGCGTGACCCCGCCTGCCACCGATTCCTGCAGCCGATCCTGTTCTTCAAAGGCTATCAGGCGGTGCAGGCCTACCGTGTCGGTCATTGGCTGTGGTGCATGGGGCGCCGCGACATGGCCTACTTCGTGCAGATGCGGGTGTCCGAAGCTTTCGGCATCGACATCCACCCCGCCGCCCGCGTTGGCCGCGGGATCATGATCGACCACGCCCATTCCATCGTGATTGGCGAAACCGCGGTGGTCGGCGACAACGTCTCGATGCTGCATTCGGTCACCCTCGGCGGCACCGGCAAGGAAGACGGCGACCGGCATCCGAAGATCGAGGATGGCGTACTGATCGGGGCAGGGGCCAAGGTGCTGGGCAACATCCGGGTCGGTCGCTGCTCACGCATCGCCGCCGGGTCGGTCGTGCTGGAGGACGTGCCCTGCAACACTACGGTCGCCGGGGTGCCAGCGCGGGTGGTCGGCAAGGCAGGCTGCGACCAGCCGGCACTGACCATGGATCAGATCCTCGCCGGAATGAGATGAACCTGCTGAAAGCCGCATTCCGCTCGGCCGCAGCACTTGCCCTTGGCAAGGCGATCATCCTTTTCGCCCGCTTCGTGACCGCGCCGCGTGCGCTGTGGCTCGGGATCGAGCCGATGCCCCGCCAGCGCGTCTATTTCGCCAACCACACCTCGAACGGCGACTTCGTGCTGATCTGGACGGTGCTGCCGGCCGCGCTGCGCAACCGCACCCGGCCCGTCGCGGCACTGGATTACTGGCTGACCTCTCCTTTGCGCGCCTTTGTCGGCCGCGATGTGTTCAATGCCGTCCTGATCGACCGTCGTCCCGAGGCGCGGACCGAAGACCCGTCGCCCAGATGGCAGCCGCGCTTGACGAAGGGTCGTCGTTGATCCTGTTTCCCGAAGGCGGCCGCAATTCCAGCGAGACATCGCTGCTGCCCTTCAAGTCCGGGCTTTACCATCTGGCCCGCGCCCGTCCGCAAGTCGATCTTGTTCCGGTCTGGATTTCCAACCTCAACCACGTCATGCCCAAGGGCCAGATCATCCCGGTGCCACTGATTTGCACGCTTGCCTTCGGCGCGCCAATTACAATCGACGCCAACGAGACGAAGGAAGCCTTCCTCGCCCGCGCCTCGGCCAGCCTCTTGGCGCTTTCGCAAAACGCGGTAGACCAATGACCGCGCCGCATCTGCTCTGGCTTCTGGGCGGGGTCGCCGCAATACTGATCGTCGCCACGCTGACTGGTCAGATCCTCCGCAGTCGCATCGCGCCCGACGGCAGCAACCCGGTGATCGAGAACCTGAACGCCCGCATTGCCGCCTGGTGGGGCATGGTGGCGCTGCTGTCGGTCGCCTTCCTGGCCGGGCGCGGCGGAGTGGTCATCCTCTTCGCGCTGCTATCCTTCGCGGCCTTGCGCGAATTCCTTTCCCTTACCGCGAAACACTCGGCCGACCACTGGGCGCTGGCGGCTGGCTTCTTCATCATCCTGCCGCTGCAATACTGGCTGATCTGGATCGACTGGTATGGCTTCTACTCGATCTTCGTGCCGGTCTACGCCTTCTTGCTGTTGCCGGTTATCTCCGCCCTGCGTGGCACCACGAAACACTACCTCGTCCGGGTTGCCGAAACCCAATGGGCGCTGATGATCTGCATCTTCTGCATCTCCCATGTCCCCGCCCTGCTGTCGCTTCAGATCCCCGGTTTCGAGGGGCGCAACGTCCTGTTGATCGCCTGGCTGATCTTCGTCGTGCAACTGTCGGACGTGCTGCAATACGTCTGGGGCAAGCTGATCGGCCGCACCAAGGTCGCCCCGAACCTCTCCCCTTCGAAAACCTGGGAGGGCTTCATCGGCGGCACTCTTTCCGCCACGCTGATCGGCACCTCGCTTTGGTGGATGACGCCGTTTTCGCTGACCGAAGCAGCGGGTATGTGCCTTGTCATCACGCTCATGGGCTTTTTCGGTGGCCTCGTCATGTCTGCGATCAAGCGTGACAAGGGCGTCAAGGACTGGGGCCACCTGATCGCAGGCCACGGTGGCTTCATCGACCGGCTTGACAGCGTGATCTTCGCAGCCCCGATCTTCTTCCACTTCACCCGCTTCTGGTGGTCGGCGGTATGACCGAGGCTTCCCGCCGCCCGCTGAATTCGCGCAACATGAAATGGGCCGGGGCGCTGGCCGCGCGCCTCGCGGCCAGCCGCATCACGCCCAACCAGATCAGCCAGGCCTCCATCGCCTTTGCCGCCCTCGGTTGCCTGATGTTCTGGGCAGCCTCCGCCACTGGTGGCATCCTTCAGGCGCTGGCCCTGATCCTCGCTGCCGCCTGCGTGCAACTTCGGCTGCTGTGCAACCTCCTTGACGGCATGGTGGCGATCGAGGGCGGCAAGTCCTCCGCCACCGGTCCCTACTGGAACGAAGCCCCCGACCGTGCCGCCGATGCGCTGATTCTTGCCGGCGCCGGCCTTGCCGCCGGCCAACTCGCGCTCGGCCTTGCCGCCGCAGTCCTCGCCGTCGCCACCGCCTATATCCGCGAACTCGGTCGCGCCGAAGGCCTGCCCCCCGATTTCTCCGGCCCGATGGCCAAGCCCCACCGCATGGAGGCATTGACCCTCGGCAGCCTGATCGCCGCCGTCTACGCGACCGAATGGTCCCTATCCGTCACGCTCTGGATCATTGCCATCGGCACCGCCGCCACGATCCTGCGGCGCTCCGTCCGGCTGCTTTCCGCCCTGCAAGCGCGCTGAACGACAAAGGGAAAGGGGGGTTGGGGGGGGGGGGGGGGGGTTGGGGGTGGTTTTTGTTTAGGTGAACAAGCAGCACCAACGTCCCTTCATCTTGGTCCAAATACTCCGGGGTCCGGGGCGGCGCCCCGGCCTTTCCGCACGCGCTTACGCCAGCATGGAAATCGGGTTCTCCAGACTGTCCACCACCACTTGCAGGAAGGCCGCACCCAGCGCCCCGTCGATCACCCGGTGATCCACCGACAGCGTCATCGACATCACTGTCGCCACGCCAATCGTCCCGTCCGCCAGCACCACCGGCTTCTTGACCCCGGCCCCCACGGCCAGGATCGAGCCATGCGGCGGGTTGATCACGGCGTCGAAATTCTCGATCCCCATCATGCCGAGGTTCGAGATCGCGAACGACCCGCCCTGATACTCATGCGGCGCCAGCTTCTTGGTCTTGGCGCGGTTCGCCAGATCCTTCATCTCGGCCGACAGCACCGACAAGGTCTTGGCTTCGGCATCGCGCAGGACCGGCGTGAACAGCCCGCCCTCCACCGCCACCGCCACCGCCACGTCCGACGGCTTCAGCCGCAGCATCCGGTCGCCGGCCCAGACCGCATTGGCGTCCGGCACCGCCTGCAAGGCCATCGCGCAGGCCTTGATGATGAAGTCGTTGACCGACAGCTTCACGCCACGGCTTTCCAGGCCCTTGTTCAGTTGCTCGCGGAACGCCATCAGCGCATCCAGCTTCACCTCGCGGCGCAGATAGAAATGCGGGATGGTCTGCTTGGCCTCGGTCAGCCGCGCCGCAATAATCCGCCGCATGCCGTCCAGCGGCACCTCGGTGATACTCCCGGTCGGCATACATCTTCAGCACGGTCTCCGCGGCCATGCCGGTCGGCATTGCCGCCTTGGCCGGGGCAGGGGCCGCAGCGGGCGCCGCAGCGGCAACCGCCGCACCCGGCTTCGCGCCCTCGACATCGGCCTTGACGATCCGCCCATGCGGACCCGATCCCGTGACCGAGGCCAGATCGACACCCTTTTCCTTGGCGATCCGCCGTGCCAGCGGCGAGGCGAACACCCGTGCGCCGCGCCCGGAGCCGCCGCCTGGGGCCGCCGCAGGCTGCAGGCGTGCCGCAGCGGGGCAGGGGCCGCGGCCGGGCGTCGCCACCTTTGCCGGGCGCAGCCGCCAGGCCGGGCACCGCCTCGCCCTCTTCCACCATCACCGCAATCGGCGTGTTCACCTTCACGCCCGCCGTTCCTTCGGCCACCAGAATCTTGCCGACGATCCCTTCATCGACCGCCTCGAACTCCATCGTCGCCTTGTCGGTCTCGATCTCGGCAATCACCATGCCGGATTTCACCGCATCGCCCTCTTTCACCAGCCACTTCGCCAGCGTGCCCTCCTCCATCGTCGGGGACAGCGCGGGCATCAGGATTTCAACAGCCATGGCCTCAGCCCTCCCGGTAGCAAACGGATTTGACGGCGGCGACAACCTCGGCGGTCGTCGTCAGCGCCAGCTTTTCCAGGTTCGCCGCATAGGGCATCGGCACATCCTTGCCCGTGCAGTTGATCACCGGCGCGTCCAGATAGTCGAACGCCCGCTGCATCACCACCGCGCCGATGTGGTTGCCGATGGACCCCACCGGGAAGCCCTCTTCCACCGTCACGCAGCGGTTGGTCTTCATCACCGAAGCCAGCACCGTGTCATAGTCGATGGGCCGCAGGGTGCGCAGGTTGATCACCTCGGCGCTGATCCCGTCCTTGGCCAGCTCTTCCGCCGCCTGCAGCGCATAGGTGCAGCCGATGCCGAAGGTCACGATGGTGACATCTGATCCGTCGCGCAGGATCGAGGCCTTGCCAAAGGGAATGGTGAAATCATCCGCTGTCGGCACTTCGAACGACCGCCCGTACAGGATCTCGTTTTCCAGGAAGATCACCGGGTTCGGGTCGCGAATGGCGCTTTTCAACAGCCCCTTCGCATCCGCTGCCGAATAGGGCATGCAGACCTTCAGCCCCGGAATCGCCGCATACCAGGCCGAATAGTCCTGGCTGTGTTGCGCGCCGACGCGCGCCGCCGCGCCATTGGCGCCGCGGAACACGATCGGGCTGCCCATCTGACCGCCTGACATATACAGCGTCTTCGCGGCCGAGTTGATGATGTGGTCGATCGCCTGCATGGCGAAGTTGAAGGTCATGAACTCGACGATCGGCCGCGTGCCGCCCCAGCTGGCGCCCACCGCAATGCCGGTGAACCCGTGTTCGGTGATCGGCGTATCGACAACGCGCCTGGCGCCGAACTCGTCCAGCAGGCCCTGGCTGATCTTGTAGGCGCCCTGATACTCGCCGACTTCCTCGCCCATCAGGAACACGGTCGGATCGGCCCGCATCTCTTCGGCCATCGCTTCGCGCAAGGCCTCGCGCACCGTCATCGTCTTGGTCGGGCCTTCGGGCAGGTCCGTATGCGGCCAGCCCTTCGCAGCCTGAACCGGGGCAGGGGCAGCGGCCACGGGGATGGCCATCGGCGCCTCTGCCGGTGCCGAAGCCACCGGGGTTGCCGGTGCCTGGACCGCGTCCGAGACGTTCTCGCCCTCTTCGACCATCACCGCAATCGGCGTGTTCACCTTCACGCCGCCCGTCCCTTCGGCCACAAGGATCTTGCCCACGGTCCCCTCATCGACCGCCTCGAATTCCATCGTCGCCTTGTCGGTCTCGATCTCGGCGATGATCTGGCCGGATTTGACCACATCGCCTTCCTTGACCAGCCACTTTGCCAGCGTGCCTTCCTCCATGGTCGGAGAAAGCGCGGGCATCAATACGTTCGTTGCCATGATTTCCCCTCCCTCAGGCGTAAATATCGGTCCAAAGCTCGTCCAGAGGCGGCTCCGGGCTTTCCTTCGAGAACTCGGCCGCCTCGTTCACCAGCGCCTTGATCTCCTTGTCGATGGTCTTCAGATCGTCGTCCGAGGCGTGGCCGCCCTGCAGCAAAAGCTCGCGCACATGCTCGATCGCGTCCTTTTCCGACCGCATCTTTTCCACTTCCTCGCGGGTCCGGTACTTCGCCGGGTCCGACATCGAATGGCCGCGATAGCGATAGGTCATCATCTCCAGAATATAGGGGCCTTTCCCGGCCCGGCAGTGCGCAATCGCCTTCTCTCCGGCCGCCTTCACCGCCAGCACATCCATGCCGTCGACCTGCTCGCCGGGAATGCCATAGGCCTGCCGCGCCCGTAAAGCGTGGTCGACTTGGTCGATCGCTTCAGGCTGGTGCCCATCGCATACTGGTTGTTTTCAATCACGAAAATCACCGGCAGCGCCCACAGCTCGGCCATGTTGTAGGTCTCGTAGACCTGGCCCTGGTTCGCCGCTCCGTCACCGAAATAGGTGAAGGTCACATTGTCATTGCCCAGATATTTGTCGGCAAAGGCAAGGCCCGCACCAAGCGGCACCTGAGCGCCGACGATGCCGTGGCCGCCGTAGAAGTGTTTTTCCTTCGAGAACATGTGCATCGCTCCCGCCCTTGCCCTTGGAATAGCCGCCGATGCGGCCGGTCAGTTCGGCCATCACGCCCTTGGCATCCATGCCGCAGGCCAGCATGTGGCCATGGTCGCGGTAGGAGGTGATGCGCTTGTCGCCTTCTTTCGACGCCGCCTCCAGACCGACGACCACCGCTTCCTGGCCAATATAGAGGTGGCAAAAGCCGCCGATCAGGCCCATGCCATAAAGCTGGCCGGCCTTTTCCTCGAACCGCCGGATCAACAGCATCTCGCGGTAATATTTCAGAAGTTCGTCCTTCGAGACATTCGGCTTCGACTCCGGCTTTTTCGCCATAAGCCTCTCCTCCCAAGGAAAAGGAATAGTTCAACGTTAAACCATCCATACAGCATCGGTGTTTATTGGGTCAAAACAAAAAATGACCGGGAGGGGCGCCCGGAAACATGCCACCTATGCATATTCGGCAAGGGCTGAATGGCCGTCCAATCGGCTCGTCGCCCCGAAAGATCAGCGGATTGCGATCTCGTCGGCGCGCATGTAGCCCAGCACCTCGCGGGCCTGCTGGTCCAGCAGATCGAGGTCCAGCCAGGCATCCGACAGCCGTCGTGTCAGGTTCTGCACCTCAGCCAGTTCTGCCGTCAGCTTGTCCCGTTCGGCCCGCAGCGCCTCGGCCTCGGCCGAAATCTCCACCCGGCGGAACACTCCGTAGTCGCCTTGCACGGCAGCAAAGGTGAAATAGGCCCCCAGGGTGAAGGCGAGGGCGAAATAGACCAGCCCCCCAGATTCTGCCGTGCAGCGGTATGCGTCATTCCTGCCAACCTCGATCGCCCCTCTTTCGCGGGGGCGTGGCCAACCATGCCACAGGGAAATTGCGAAGGGAATTCCCCAATGCGGCGAATTCCCTGATCTTTTCGTTATTTCTCGGACTGTTGTCAGCCTGCAACCGATGCCGCGTGGATGGAATCGACCGCCTCTTTCAGCATCGCGTCGAACTCCGTCTCCGTCTGCTGCGCGCTCAGCCCTTCACTCAGGGCGCGGCTGAACGACGCGATCATCCCCCGGTTGCGCGCCAGGATCGCATTCGCCGCGGCGCGGCTGTGCCCGCCCGACAGCGCCACAACCTTCAACACCTTCGGATGCTCGACCAGCGGCAGATAGAAGTTGTCCACCGTCGGCAGGCTCAGCTTCAGCATCACCTGCTGGCCCGCCGGCAGCGCGTCCAGCCCCTTCAGCAGCGCGGCGAGCAGCAGTTTCTCCGCCTCCGCCTTGTCGGCGATCGAGATCGTCACTTCAGGCTCCAGGATCGGCATCAGCCCATGCGCCGCCACTTGCATGGCCACGGCGAACTGCTGGTCAACCACCGCCTGGATGCCCCGGCCATTCGCGGCCGAGATCACCGACCGCTCCTTGGTGCCGTAGATCCCGGCCTTGCCGGCACGCGCCAGCAGCGCGCCCAGATCGGGCATCGGCTTCATGAGTTGACAGCCGTCAACCTCGGTCTCCAGCCCCTTGTCGATCTTCAGGAACGGCACGACATGGCGCTTTTCCCACAGGTAGGTCGCCGTCGGGATGCCGTCGACGGCGCGGTCCATCGTCTGTTCGAACAGGATCGCGCCGACCACCTTGTCGCCGGTGAAGGCGGGCGACTGGATGATCCGCGCCCGCATCGCGTGGATCAGGTCGAACATCCCCGCCTCATCCGACCAGGCGCTTTCGTCAATGCCATATTGCTTCAGTGCCTTCGGGGTCGATCCGCCCGACTGGTCCAATGCGGCAATGAAGCCGCGCCCTTCGGCGATCTGTTTCGTCATCTCGGCATTGGCCATGGCAGGTCCCCTCAACAAGCTGTGGCTTTCGGGATAGCGGCGATCGGGGCCGCCCGCAATGTCGCTTGCGCTAACGCCGGCGCAGAAACTGCGCGGCGATCCGCAGCACCAGCGCCTTGGGTGCGATCCGGGGCAGAAAGGCGAAAAGCTTGTTCTGCACCCCGGTCACCGCGACCCTGCGGCCTTCCTTCATCGCCGCCCAGCCCTTCAGCGCCACCACCTCGGCCGGGGGCATCGGCAGCCTTTGCAGCATCGTGCCGCCTTCCACATCCGCTGCGCGAAAGAACCCGGTCCGTGTGGCGCCGGGGCACAGCGCGGTCACCGTCACGCCCGATCCGCGGAGTTCATGCGCCACCGCTTCGGACAGTGACAGGACATAGGACTTGGTCGCGTGATAGACCGCCATGCCCGGCCCCGGCATGAAGGCGGCGGTCGAGGCGACGTTCAGGACACGCCCGCCGGACCCGGCCGCCATCGCGGTGACCGCCTCTTTCATCAGGACGGTCAGCGACACCACATTGACCATCACGCTGGCATATTCGCGGGCCCAGTCCTCCGGGTCGGCAAAGGCCCCGGCCGAGCCAAGCCCCGCATTGTTCACCAGCACCTTGATCTCGCGCCCCGCCGATGCCACCTGCCACAGTCGTGCAGCCTCGCCCTGCTGCGCCAGATCGGCCGGGATCACCTCCACCGCCACCCCATGCTCCGCTCGCATCTCGGCTGCCACGACCTCGAGCAGGTCAACCCGCCGCGCGGTCAGGATCAGGTCGTGGCGATCCTCGGCCGCCAGCCGGGCGAACTCGCGCCCCAACCCCTCCGACGCCCCGGTGATCAGCGCCCAGGCCACCCGGTCAGCCCATCAGCGCCGCGACACCGGGCAATTCCTTGCCCTCCATCCATTCCAGGAACGCGCCCCCGGCCGTCGAGATGAAGGTGAAATCCGCGGCCGCCCCCGCGCCGTTCAGCGCCGCGACCGTGTCGCCGCCGCCCGCGACCGAGACCAGTCGCCCCGCCGCGGTCAGCCGCGCCGCCTCGACCGCCGCGGCATTGGTCGCGGCATCGAAGGGCGGGATCTCGAAGGCCCCGAGAGGCCCGTTCCAGATCAGCGTCGCGCATTGCCCCATCACCGCCTTCAGCCGCGAGACGGTCTCGGGTCCGGCATCCAGGATCATCGCATCAGGCGGGCAGGCGCCGGCCACCACCGTCTGCGCAGGCGGCGCCCGCCTTGAATTCGCGCGCCACCACCACATCGACCGGCAGGTGGATGGTGCAACCCGCCGCGCTGGCCTTGGTCAGGATCTCGGCCGCCGTTCCGGCCATGTCACGCTCGGCCAGGCTCTTGCCGACTTCGACCCCTTGCGCCACGAGGAACGTGTTGGCCATGCCGCCGCCGATCGCCAGATGGTCGACCCGTGCAACCAGATTGCCCAGAAGCTCCAGCTTGGTCGACACTTTCGCGCCGCCCACCACCGCCAGCACCGGGTGGGCAGGGTGACCCAAGGCCGACTCCAGCGCGCGCAGTTCGGCCTCCATCAGCCGGCCAGCCGCCTTCGGCAACAGCCGCGCCAGCGCCTCGGTCGAGGCATGCGCCCGATGCGCGGCCGAAAAGGCATCGTTCACATAGACATCGCCCAGCGCCGCCATGGCGCGGGCCAGATCGGGGTCGTTCCCTTTCCTCGCCGGGGTGAAAGCGGGTGTTCTCCAGCAGGACCACTTCGCCCGGACTGGCGCTGGCAATTGCTGCCTTCGCGACATCGCCGATGCAATCGGCCGCGAAGACCACCTTGCGGCCCAGGGCGGTTTCCAGCGCCGGGACGACATGCGCCAGGCTCATCTCCGGCACGACCTTGCCCTTTGGCCGGTCGAAATGCGCCATCAGCACCGGCCTGCCGCCGCGCGCTATGATGTCTTCGACCGTAGGCGCGATCCTGTCGATCCGCGTGGTGTCGGTGACGCGCCCGCCGTCCATCGGCACGTTGATGTCCACGCGGGTCAGCACGACCTTGCCGGCCAGCGCGATATCGTCCAGCGTCTTCCAGGCCATCGCCCACCTCTTTCCCGTTTGCATCGTCTGGCACTTCTTGGGCGACCCCGGCCCGTCCGTCAACCGATCACGCCCATTTGCCCTTCCCCTTGTTGCGCCGCGCCGCTACGGTCGCGCCCGATCTGAAACCGAAGACCTGCACACAAACCGAAGGATTCACCGATGGCCGAGATCAAGGACCCGGAAAACACCATCATCATGACGCTGAAGGACGGCGAAGTGGTGATCGAGTTGCTGCCCGCCGTGGCACCGAAACATGTCGAGCGGATGAAGACGCTTGCCCGCGCCAAGGCCTATGACAACGTGTGCTTTCACCGCGTGATCGACGGCTTCATGGCCCAGACCGGCGATGTCGAGAACGGCAACATGGAAAAGGACTTCAACCTGCGCCGGGCCGGCACCGGTGGGTCCGAGATGCCCGACCTGCCGGCCGAGTTCTCCAAGCTGCCGCATGCGCGCGGAAGCATCGGGGCGGCGCGGTCGCAGAACCCGAATTCGGCGAATTCGCAGTTCTTCATCAACTTCAGTGAAAACAGCTTCCTGAACGGTCAGTATACCGTCTATGGCCAGGTGACTTCGGGCATGGAGCATATCGACAAGATCATCCGGGGCGAGCCGCCTGCATCGCCCGACCGCATGATCACCGTACGGGTGGCCGCCGATGTCGCGTAAGTTCGTTCTCGTCGCTGCCCTGCTGGCCAGCCCCGCCTTTGCCGAGGGCGAACCCGACGGCCCCGGCCCCAATCTGGTGATCCAGGTCGCGGGCCAGGCCAACGGCACCATCGTCATCGACATGCTGCCCGACCGCGCGCCCAAGCATGTTGCACAGATGACCGCTCTCGCCACCGCAGGCGCCTATGACAACGTGGTGTTCCACCGCGTCATCGACGGCTTCATGGCGCAGACCGGCGATGTGCAGTTCGGCAAGTCGGGCGGGGACCTGTCGATGGCCGGCGCAGGCGGGTCCGAGATGCCGGACCTGCCGGCCGAATTCTCGGATATCTCGTTCCAGCGCGGCATCGTCGGCATGGCGCGGTCACAAGACCCGAATTCGGGCAATTCGCAGTTCTTCATCATGTTCGCGCCGGGCGAGTTCCTGGACGGCCAATATACCGTCGTCGGCCATGTGGTGTCCGGCATGGATGTGGTCGACCAGATCGCCATGGGAGAGCCGCCCACCACGCCGGACGTGATGACCAGGGTCTCGGTCCAGCCGTAAGGCAAGGCAGGATGGGCAATACTGCCCATCCTGCGATTCCTCAGCCCAAGACCACCAGCGCGTGCCGCTTCTTGCCTGCCGTCAGCTTCAGTGGCTCGGCCAGATGGCTGGCGCCGATGCGCAACCCGCTGTCGGTGATGATTTCGTCATTCACCCTGGCACCGCCTTCCGCGATCAGCCGCTTTGCGTCCTTGCCGCTTGCCGCCAGGCCCGCCCGCACGAAAAGCTGCACCACGCCGATGCCCTCGGCCAGTTCTTCGGCCGCCAGCGTCACCGTCGGCAGGTCGTCCCCGATCCCGCCCTTCTCGAACACCTCGCGCGCCGTGGCCTCGGCCGCCGCCGCCGCCTCGGCGCCGTGCAGCAGCGTCGTCACCGCATTGGCCAGCACGATCTTCGCCGCGTTCACCTCCGACCCCGCCAGCGCGCCCAGCCGGTCGCACTCCGCCACCGGAAGCTCGGTGTAAAGCTTCAGGAACCGGCCCACATCGGCATCCGTAGTGTTGCGCCAGAACTGCCAGAACTCATAGGGCTGAACATGTCGCCGTTCAGCCAGACCGCGCCGGAGGCGCTCTTGCCCATCTTCCTGCCGTCGCTGGTGGTCAGAAGATGCGAGGTCAGGCCGAACACCTCGCCCCCGGTTTCTTCACCACCGATCACCCGCCGTGTCAGATCCACGCCATTGACGATATTGCCCCACTGGTCCGACCCGCCCATCTGCAACAGGCAGCCGTAGCGGCGGTGCAGTTCCAGGAAGTCATAGGCCTGCAGGATCATGTAGTTGAATTCCAGGAACGACAGGCTCTGCTCGCGGTCCAGCCGCGATTTCACGGACTCGAACGACAACATCCGGTTGACGCTGAAATGCCGCCCGATGTCGCGCAGGAAGGCGATGTAGTTCAACTGATCCAGCCACTCGGCGTTGTTCACCATCATGGCGTCTGTCGGCCCGTCGCCAAAGGCGACATAGGGTGAGAACGCCCGCTTGATCCCGGCGATGTTGTCGTCGATCTGGGCATCGGTCAGCAGCGGGCGCTCTTCGGCCCGGAACGACGGATCGCCGATCTTCGTCGTACCGCCGCCCATCAGCACGATCGGCTTGCCGCCGCATTTCTGCAGCCAGCGCAGCATCATGATCTGGATCAGGCTGCCGACATGCAGCGACTTCGCGGTTGCGTCAAAGCCGATATAGCTTGGCACCACGCCTTTCACGAAGGCCTCGTCCAGTGCCTGATAATCGGTGCAATCGGCGACGAAGCCGCGCTCCAGCATCACACGCATGAAATCGGATTTCGGATGGTAGGTCATGGCCTGCTCGTGCTTTAAGGTCAGCTCGGTATAGCGGGGCAGGGGGCGAAGGGGAAGATGGCGAAGCCAAAGGCGAAAGACGGCCCGATCTGGGCGCTTGGCGCAATGTCGGGCACCTCGCTGGATGGTGTCGACGCCGCGATGATCCTGACCGACGGGCATCAGGTGATGGAGTTCGGCCCGCATGCCTATCGCCTCTATGCACTGGCCGAACAGGCCACCCTGCGCGCCGCGCTGGGGAAATGGCCGAACGATCCCGGCGTGGCCGAAGCCGCGCAGGTGGTTGAAACCGCGCATGCCGAGTTGATGTCGCGCTTTTCCGGCGCCGAGGTGGCGGGGTTTCACGGCCAGACCCTGGCGCATGATCCGCGCGGGCGCGGCACCCATCAGGCCGGCAACGGCGATCTTCTGGCCGGCGTTCTGGGCCTGCCCGTGGTGTGGGATTTCCGCACTTCGGACGTGACACTGGGCGGGCAGGGCGCCCCACTGGCGCCGTTCTTCCACTTCGCTTTGGCCAAGAAGATCGGCGCCGACCAACCCATCGGCTTTCTCAACCTTGGCGGTGTCGGCAACCTGACCTGGGTCGACCCCACGCAACCCGGCCCCGAGGTTCCCGGTGCGCTTCTGGCCTTCGATACCGGCCCCGCCAATGCACCGATCAACGACCTGATGCGCGCGCGTCTGGGCCGCGATCAGGACGATGGCGGCACGATGGCGGCGAAAGGCCGGGTGAAGAAAGCGGTGATCGAGGCTTTCCTGAACCACCCCTGGTTCTTTCGCATTCCGCCGAAATCGCTGGACCGCAACGAATTTGCGGCCCTTCTCGATGCCGTGAAACCGCTGTCCACGCCCAATGCTCTGGCCACCCTGACCGCCGCCGCCGCCGCCGCCGTGGTGAAGGGGGCCGAGCATTTCCCGCGGCCTGTCAGCCGCCTTCTGGTCACCGGCGGCGGGCGCCACAACGCCACCCTGATGCGCCACCTGCGCCGCCAGTTCCCTTGCCCGGTCGAACCGGTCGAGACCACCGGCCTGAACGGCGACATGCTGGAGGCGCAGGCCTTTGCCTTCCTCGCCGTGCGGGTGATGCGCGGCATGGCGACGTCCTGTCCCGGCACCACCGGCGTGCCGGCAGCCGTCGGCGGCGGCCAGATCAGCCGGCCGTGACCACCGGCCTGCGCCGCAGGATCGACCAGGAATAGATCACCAGCGCCGCCCAGATGAAGCCGAAGGCGACCAGTTTCGTGGCCGAGAACGGCTCGTCGAACAGGAATACCGCAGTCAGGAAGATCAGCGTCGGCGCGATGTATTGCATGATCGCGATGGTCGACAGCCGCAGCCGCTTGGCGCCATTGGCATAGATCATCAGCGGCCCGGCCGTCACGATCCCGCAGCCCACCAGCAGCCAGGTATCGCCCGGCATGCCAACCGCGAAATGCCCGCCGCCCTGCACGGCCAGCCAGACCGCATAGGCCAGCCCGAAGGGCGCCAGGATCAGCACCTCCAGCGCAAAGCCCTGATTGGGACCGATCGGCAGGCGGCGCTTGAAATAGGCATAGAACCCCCAGGTCAGGAACAGCCCCATCGCCACCAGCGGCAGCCGCCCGGTCTCCCAGGTCAGGATCGCAACCGCCACACTGGCCGAGGCGATCGCCAGCCACTGGATGCCGCGCAGCCGTTCGCCCAGCAGCACCGCGCCCAGCAGGATCGAGAACAAGGGGTTGACGTAGTAGCCCAGGGCGGCGTCCAGCGCATGGCCCGCTCCGATCGCCCAGACATAGATCCCCCAGTTGACCGAGATGATCGCCGCCGTCAGCGCGGCCATCGCCAGCATGCGCGGGTTGGCCAGCGCCGCGCGCAGATCCGCAGTGCGGCCCAGCCAGACCAGCACCGCAAGGGCCACCGGCACCGACCAGATCGCCCGGTGCGCAACCACCTCGACCGGAGGGATATGCGCCAGCGCCTTCATGTAGAGCGGCAGAAAGCCCCACAGCACATAGGCTGCCAGTGCGTAGAAGAACCCCGCGCGGCTGTCTCCGGTCTGATCGTTGCTCTGGCTCATCCGGCAGGCCTTACCTCGCCGCAAGGCTGCCTGCCATGGCGAAAATGCGCCCGCTACAATCGGCGTGCCAGAAATTCCCTGGTGAAGGCCGCATAGCCCGGCGCCGTCACCCGCAGATGGTCTCTCATCCGGGCGTGCAGGTCGGGCAGGCGGTGGAACGGCACCGCCGGATAGACGTGGTGTTCGACGTGATAAGGCATGTTCCAGGCCAGAAACCGCACGATGCGGTTGGTAAAGGTCGTCCGTGTGTTCTGCAGCATGTCGGCCACGAACGGGCAATCGCCATGCTCTGCCAGAAGATACAGCCGCAGGAACGGCTGACCCAGCAGGACCGGCACCACCCAGATCCAGATCAGCAGCGGCGACCAGAGCAGACTGAGTGCTGCCATCGCATAAAGGCAAGCCATCCATCGCGCCTCGCGAACCATGCGCGGACGTGCGGCCTCGGGCAGGTAGGCGCCCGTTGCCCGCCCGGCAACCAGACCCGCCGTCACCTTGAGTCCCGCCCACCAGAACGGCAGGCCGCTGACATGCCAGGCCCAGGCCCCCAAGCTGTCGCGCCGCGGCCCGTCCAGTTCGGGGTCCCTGCCGGGACTGTTGGTCCAGCGGTGATGCGCCAGATGGAAATAGCGGAACCATTCGAAGGGCAGCAGCAAGAGCAGACCGCAGCCCCGCCCGACCCAGGTGTTGAGCCATTCCGACGTGAACGGAGTCCGGTGCGTGCATTCATGCTCCAGCGTGAACAGGAACACGACCAGCACGCCCTGCACCGGCAAGAAAGCCCACCACCCCGGCACCCCCGCCGCGATTGCCGCGCTGCACAGACAGATCGCCGCCAGATGCAGCGACAGATGCCGCAGACCGGCGGCATCCGAGGTGCGCGTCAAAGCCTCGCGGTCGGCGGCGGCAAGGCTGCTCAGGAACGCCCGGTGATCCATCTCCTTACTCCTCATGCGGCAAATCCCAGCCCGCAGGCGCCAGTTGGAACCCGTCGAAGCGAAAGCCGGGCGATACGGTGCAACTGACCAGCGTCCAGTCGCCGGTCGTCACCGCTGCCTGCCACCAGCCGGCCGGCACCACGATCTGGGGGCGGTCGCCCGCCAGCACGTCCGGCCCCAGCCGATGGGTCGCCGCCGCCGTCTGCCCCATCGACAGCACCAAGGGTGCGCCCGCATGCCACAGCCAGATCTCGTCGGCATCGACACGGTGCCAATGGCTCCGCTCGCCCCGCGCCAGCAGGAACAGGATCGCCGTGCCCGTCGCACGGCCCGCCACCTCCGGTCCGCGCCAGGTTTCGCGGTACCAGCCGCCCTCGGGATGTGCCTGCAAGCCGAGCCGCGCGATGATCGCATGTGCGCTCACGCTTCCCTCCATTCGCCGGGGGCCAGCCCATCCAGCGTCCAGTCCCCCACGCGGGTCCGGATCAGCCGCAGGCAGGGCAGGCCAACGGCGGCGCACATCCGCCGCACCTGCCGGTTGCGGCCTTCGCGGATCGTCAGTTCGATCCAAGCGTCCGGCACGGTCTGGCGCACCCGGATCGGCGGTGTGCGCGGCCAGAGCCATGCGGGAGTATCCACCATACGGGCGCTGGCGGGCAGGGTCGGGCCGTCCTTCAACGCCACGCCGCTACGAAGCCGGTCCAGCGCCGCTTCGCTTGCCACACCCTCCACCTGCGCCAGATACACCTTCTCCATCTTGTGCCTAGGGTCCGCGATCCGCGCTTGCAGCTGGCCGTCATCGGTCAGCACCACCAGCCCTTCGCTGTCGCGGTCCAGCCGCCCGGCCGGATAGACACCCTTCACCTTGACCACATCCGCCAAAGTCGCGCGTCCCGTGCCATCGGTGAACTGGCACAGCATGTCATAGGGCTTGTTGAGCTCGATCAGCATTGCAAATCCCTAGCGCGACCCGCGCCGCAGGGGAAGCCATTGCCGCAGCGCCGCCCGCGTGCCACCGTCGCCTGATGGCCCATACCCTGATCATCGGCGCCGGAATCACCGGGGCCTCGATTGCGCATGAATGCGCCTTGCGCGGCGACCGGGTGACGATCCTGACCGCCCACCCGACCGGGGGGCTGGCCTCCGCCGCGTCCTTCGGCTGGATCAACGCCTCGTTCCATCTGTCCGAGGCGCATTACGCCCTGCGGCTGGCCGGGATGCAGGCGCACCGCCGCCTGTTGGACCAGTTGCAAGGCCTGCCGACCGTATTTCCCGGCTGCCTGTGGTATGAAGACGTGGGCGATGCACAGGCTGAGGCCGCCCACTGCCTGTCGTCGCTTGGCTACCCCTTGCAGCGCCTGACCCGGGCGCAGATTGCCGCCCTTGTCCCCGCGCTTGGCCCGGTGCCGGAAACGGCGCTCCTCTTTCCCGACGAAGGTGCGGCCAACCCGGCCGTTCTGGCCCGTGCGCTGATCGCCGCTTCCGGAGCGACGGTGATGCAGGCCACTGTCACCGCGCTGACCGAAGCGCAAGGCAGGGTGACCGGCGCATCGACCGAGGCCGGCGCCATCTGCGCCGACCGCACGATCCTGGCCACAGGCGTCGGCACTCCGGCCTTGCTGACGCCGCTTGGCCTGACCCCTGCCGATGCTGGACCGCCCCGGCATGATCCTTGCCACCCAACCCCTGCCGCCGATCTGCCCGCTGATCCTTGCCACCCCCACGCAAGAGCTGCGCCAGGACACGGACGGCCGGTTGATCGCCCCCGCTTCAGCCAACCACCAGTCCGACAACAGCGAAACGCTGGGCGGCTCTTTCCCGGCGCTGATTTCGGCCACGCTCGACCGGCTGCGCGGGCTCTTTCCGAAAGCCGACATCGCCTATGCGCGGCACGCCATGGCCAACCGCCCCGTGCCCGGCGACGGCCTGCCCGTGGCGGGGCCAAGCCGCATCGCGGGCCTGTGGATCGCCGTCATGCATTCCGGCGCGACGTTGGCGCCCGCTGTTGCGGCGATGCTGGGCCGAGGAAATGCAAAGCGGGCCGCAAAGCCCGCTTCTGGCGCCGTTCCGCCCGGCGCGGTTCGATCTCTAGGGGTCAGCCCCGAAGGATACTGCGCCCGGCGTATTCTGCCGTCTCGCCCAGCATTTCCTCGATACGGATCAACTGGTTGTATTTTGCCAGCCGGTCGGACCGCGCCAGGGATCCGGTCTTGATCTGCCCGCAGTTCGTCGCCACCGCCAGATCGGCGATCGTGGCATCCTCGGTCTCACCCGAACGGTGGCTCATCACATTGGTGAACCCGGCCCGATGCGCCATGTCGACGGCCTCCAGCGTTTCGGTCAGCGTGCCGATCTGGTTGACCTTGACCAGCATCGAATTGGCCGTACCGCGCTTGATGCCTTCGGCCAGACGGCGCGGGTTGGTGACGAAAAGATCATCGCCGACCAGTTGGATCTTGGCCCCCAGCTTGTCGGTCAGCATCTTCCAGCCGTCCCAATCATCTTCCGAACAGCCATCCTCGATCGAGAGGATCGGATAGTCCGCCGCCAGCGCCGCCAGATACTCGACGTTTTCGGCCGGAGTCAGGGTTTTCCCTTCACCTTCAAGCGCATACTTGCCGTTCTTGAAGTATTCCGTGGCGGCGCAGTCCAGCGCCAGGAAAATATCCTCGCCCGGCCGATAGCCCGCCTTCTCGATGGACTTCAGGATGAAATCCAGCGCCGCACGGGCCGACGACAGGTTCGGCGCAAAGCCGCCTTCGTCGCCGATGCCAGTGGACAGGCCGGCCCCCGACAGCTCTTTTTTCAGCGTGTGGAACACCTCGGACCCCATCCGCACCGCCTCGCGGATATCATCCGCGCCGACCGGCATGATCATGAATTCCTGGATGTCGATCGGGTTGTCGGCATGCGCGCCGCCGTTGATGATGTTCATCATCGGCACCGGCAGGATCCGCGCCGAAGTGCCGCCGACATAGCGATAGAGGGGCTGGCTGGAGTATTCCGCCGCTGCCTTCGCCACCGCCAGCGACACGCCAAGAATGGCGTTGGCACCCAGACGGCCCTTGTTGGGCGTGCCGTCCATCTCGATCATGGTGCGGTCGATGCCGACCTGCTCGGTCGCGTCGAACCCGACCAGTTCTTCGGCAATCTCGCCGTTCACTGCCGCCACCGCTTCCAGGACGCCCTTGCCCATGTAGCGCGACGTGTCGCCGTCGCGCCGCTCCACTGCCTCATGCGCGCCGGTCGAGGCGCCTGATGGCACCGCCGCGCGGCCCATGGCGCCGCTTTCCAGCACCACATCCACCTCGACGGTGGGGTTGCCGCGGCTGTCGAGGATTTCGCGGGCGTGAATGTCGATGATCGTGCTCATGGGGGGCTCCCTTTGGGCAAAGTGATGCTCTCGACCGCCCGTTTAGCCTTCATTCGCCGTCAGGGAAAGCCGCCGATTGCAGGCGCGCGCGCGGGCAAAGGCATAGAGGCCGGACCCGACGACGATGCCCGCGCCGATCAGTGTCGACAGGCCCGGACGCTCGCCCAGGAAGATCATCGCCAGAACGATCGCAAACACCAGCCGGGTATAGCGGAACGGCGCCACCACCGAGACCTCGCCCAGCCGCATCGCCGCGACCACCGCGTAATAGCCGAAGAGCCCGGTCACCAGCGCGCCGCCAAGGCCCAGCCATTGCGCAGGCGTCGGCATCACGAAGGTCTGGCCCATCACCGCCATAAGCAGCGCGCCTGCCGGCACCAGCCCCAGATAGGCCCAGGCCGCCACCTGAAAGGTGCCGATCCGCGCCGGCATCACCCGCGTCGACAGATCGCGCACCGCCAGCACCAGCACGCAGGCAACCGTCAACAGGCCGGTCGGGTCGAAAGCCGCATCCCAGGGGCCAAGGATCACCATGACGCCGACGAAGCCGGCTGCGATCGAGCCCCAGCGCCGCCAGCCCACCTTTTCGCCCAGGACAATCGCCGCCCCCGCCACCACCACCAGGGGCGAGGCCTGCAGCAGCGCCGAGGTCATCGACAACGGCGCCAGCGCCAGCGCCACGATATAAAGCATCGCTGCCCCGGCCTCTCCCAGCGTGCGCAAGAGCGGTATGCCGCGCAGCGCATCGCGGCTGAGGACCCGCTGGCCGCGGCGCGCCGCCAGCGCCCAGAACACCACCGCGCCCGCCGCCCCGGTCAACGCCAGCACCTGGCCTGGCGGAAGCACCTCGGCGGCGCGCTTCAGGAACAGATCCTCGACGGCAAAGAACGCCATCGACCCGGTCATCAGAAGGGCTGCGCGGGAGTTCTCGGTCGCGGAAGCGGCGGTCATCTCTGCCTCTCACGGCCAGGATCGGGCTTTGGCCTTACACCGCCGTCAGGGCGAAGGAAACCTTAGCGGTAGATATGTGCAGCGCCTGCGCGGTCGTGCAGCGCGTTCACCTCATGCGGGGCAAGTTCCAGCGCAACCGCAAGCGCATGCAGATACTGCGCCTCGGCCTGTTGGTCGAGGTCGATGGCCGAAAGCGAGGCCAGATAGACCTGCGCCTCCAGCCCAGCGGGCACCATTCGCGCCAGACCGTCCACGTCCACCGGCCGGGCCAGTTCGGCGTTCACCGCCTGCACCTCGGCGGCGGAAGCATCGCCCATGGCCTCCATCAGCTTGCGCTTTTCATCGGCGTCCAGCGCACCGTCGCATTTCACCGCCTGGATGATCGCCCGCAGCATCAGCGCGGCCGAGACCTCTTCTTCCTCCTCGATCCGCAACGCGCCGCCCGACCGCGCCGTCACCCCGCCCAGAACCGAGCCCAGAAGACCGCCCAGCCCTGCATCCGCCTGCGACCGGCCCGCGCTGCGCGAACTGGCGCCGGTCAGTTCCTCCAGCAGATCCTCCATCCCCCGTTTCGGTGCCGTCTTGCGCGGGGCCGAACGTTTCTGCCGGGTGATCCGCTGCAAGGGATCGTCGTCGGTGCTGCGTGTGGTGCCGCGCGCGCCGCCGCGCAACACGTCGTCCATCAGATCGTCCAGCCCGCCCGGCACGTTGGATTTGCGGCCGGTCTCGATGCGTGTGCCGCGTCCGGGCGCGGTGTTGCGGCCGGGCGCGGGCTTCGCCGCATCGGTGCCTCCGGTGGTCAGCGACGACACACCCTTCACGATCGCCACCCCGATCACCACCTTCATCAACGTCTTCGCCAGACTCATCACACATCCCCTGTCATCCGCCACATCGTGGTGATTTCGTCCGCAGCCTTGCTTGCGCCGGGGCACGGGTCAATGCAAAAGGCGGGTGAGGGCAGGGGGAATTCCCGCGGGGCGGCGGCAGGATGATGCGCAAGGACAGGCTGGACGGCGCCGGCGTGGCGATGCTTCTGGGGGTGCAGGCGCTTCTGGCCTTCAACCAGATCATCATCGCGGGCGTGAACAAGGGGTTGCAGCCGGTGTTCTTCGCCGGGCTGCGATCGGCGCTTGCGGTGGTCTTCGTCTGGGCCTTTCTCAGCTGGCGCGGGCGCCCGCCGCGGCTGTCGCGGGCCGCGCTTGGGCCGGGGCTGCTGATCGGCGCCCTTTTCGCGGTCGAATTCATCTGCCGGTTCGTGGCGCGGGACCTGACGGCCGGGGGCCGGGCCTCGGTCCTGTTGTTTTCGATGCCGGTCTGGTTTGCCGCGATGGCGCATTTCGGGCTGGAAGAGCGGGTGACCGTGCAAAAGGCGGTCGGCCTGGCGCTGGCCTTTGCCGGCACTGCCTGGGCAATCCTGGGCGGCACGCAGGGCGGCGAGGGCAGCCTGGCCGGCGACCTGTGCGCCATCGGTGCTGCGATCTTCTGGGCGGCCACCGCCTTTGTCGCGCGCCGCCCGGTGATGCGGGCCGAGGGCCCCGAGGTGCAGCTGTTCTGGATGATCGTGGTCTCGGCGCCGCTCTTGCTGCTGGCCTCCGCCTTCTTCGGCCCGCTGATCCGCGACCTGCAGCCGATCCACATCGTCGGGCTGGTGTTCCAGTCCACGGTCGTGGTGGCTGGCGGATTCATCGCCTGGCTCTGGCTGATGTCGGTCTATCCCTCGTCGACGGTGGCGGCGTTTTCCTTCCTGACCCCGGTGCTGGCCATCCTGCTGGGCGCGCTGGTTTTCGGTGAAACGCTGTCGGCGGCGATTCTCGGCCCGGCCGCGCTGGTGGCGACGGGGATCGTGCTGATCAATCGCCATGCCCCGCCCCGCCGCGGCTGAGAATCGCTCTGCCGCGGACCCGGCTTTTCTGTCCCCCGACGTTGCGCGCTGAACCGCTTTCTCAAGCTTCGGGCGCAAGCGCGGCCTTTCCTTGGCAAAACCGGCGAAGTTGAGAAAATGGTCCAGCGTTTGTCCACAAGGCTGCCCACAACTCTTGCGTGTTGCGGAGGCGGCTGCGGTGACGCGGCCGTGATGTGGCCGTGAAATCGTCAAGAGAAAAAATCCCGCGAAAGGGTAAAAAAAGTGTTTGAATGGACCCCTCAAATACGACAGTTTGACGAAGCGGTCCGGACAGACACTAAATCTAGTGCGGGCGGGCAAGAGCAGTGATCCCATCCTTCTGGTACCCGTGATAACGGTACCAATCCCTTGCCTGCAACCCGCAGGCCGGGTCGGGATCATTGTTTTCCAGCCTGCCGATGGCCGCAAGCGAATGGGGACAGCCGCAGTGAAGCGGCGGGCAGACAGGAAAAAGGGACCAGGGGCATGAAGATCGAGCGCAAGTTTACCAGTGAAGCCACCGGCGCATATGGGGCCATGGATTTCACCGTCACCACCTCGGAAATCCGCAACCCCGACGGCAAGGTCGTTTTCCACAACGACGCCGTCGAGGTGCCCGAGGGCTGGAGTCAGGTCGCCTCGGACGTTCTGGCGCAGAAGTATTTCCGCAAGGCGGGCGTGCCGGCGGTGATGAAGCGCGTGAAGGAAAAGGGCGTGCCCGAATTCCTGTGGCGCTCGGTTCCCGACGAGGACGCGCTGGCGAAACTGCCCGCCGATGACCGCTATGTCGGCGAAACCTCGGCCAAGCAGGTGTTCGACCGTCTGGCCGGCGCCTGGACCTATTGGGGCTGGAAGGGCGGCTACTTCACCACCGAGGCCGACGCCAGCGCCTATTATGACGAGATGCGCTTCATGCTGGCGCGCCAGATGGCGGCGCCGAACAGCCCGCAATGGTTCAACACCGGCCTGCATTGGGCCTACGGCATCGACGGCCCGTCGCAGGGCCATTACTACGTCGACCACAAGTCCGGCACTCTGACCAAATCCGCCTCGGCCTATGAACACCCGCAGCCGCATGCCTGCTTCATCCAGTCGGTAGCCGATGATCTGGTCGGCGACGGCGGCATCATGGACCTCTGGGTCCGCGAGGCGCGGCTCTTCAAATACGGCTCGGGCACCGGCACCAACTTTTCATCCTTGCGCGGCGAGGGCGAAAAGCTTTCGGGCGGCGGCAAATCCTCGGGCCTGATGGGGTTCCTGAAGATCGGCGACCGCGCCGCGGGGGCGATCAAGTCGGGCGGCACGACCCGCCGCGCCGCCAAGATGGTGATCTGCGACATGGATCACCCCGATATCGAAGCCTTCATCAACTGGAAGGTCATCGAGGAACAGAAGGTAGCCAGTCTGGTGGCCGGCTCCAAGGTGCATGAGCTGAAGCTGAACGAGATATTCACCGCCATCCGCACCTGGGACGGCAGCGCCGAGGATTCGGTCGACCCGGCGAAGAACCCGGCCCTGAAAGCCGCCATCCGGGCCGCCAAGAAGGCGATGATCCCCGACACCTACACCAACCGCATCCTGCAATACGCGGCGCAAGGCTTTACCTCGATCGAATTCCCCACCTATGACACCGATTGGGATTCCGAGGCCTACATCACCGTCTCGGGCCAGAACTCGAACAACTCGGTCCGCGTCACCGACGCCTTCCTGCGCGCCGTCAAGGAAGACCTGCCGTGGGAGCTGATCCGCCGCACCGACGGCAAGACCGCCAGGACCATCTCGGCGCGCGAGCTGTGGGACCAGGTCGGCCACGCCGCCTGGGCCTGCGCCGACCCCGGCATCCAGTTCCACGACACGGTGAACGCCTGGCACACCTGCCCCGAGGACGGGCCGATCCGCGGCTCGAACCCCTGTTCGGAATACATGTTCCTCGACGACACCGCCTGCAACCTGGCGTCGATGAACCTCTTGACCTTCTTCCACGACGGCAAGTTCGACAGCACCGCCTATATCCACGCCTCGCGGCTGTGGACGGTGACGCTGGAAATCTCGGTCATGATGGCGCAGTTCCCGTCGAAGGAAATCGCCCAACGGTCCTATGATTTCCGCACCCTCGGCCTGGGCTATGCCAATATCGGCGGCCTCTTGATGAACATGGGCCTTGGCTACGACTCTGCCGAAGGCCGCGCCCTGTGCGGCGCGCTGACCGCGATCATGACCGGCACCGCCTACGCCACCTCGGCCGAAATGGCCAAGGAGCTGGGCGCCTTCCCCGGCTATGACCGCAACCGCGAACCGATGCTGCGGGTGATCCGCAACCACCGCGCCGCCGCCTATGCAACCGGCGCCTATGAGGCGCTGAACGTCAATCCGGTGGCGCTGGATCACGCGAACTGCCCCGACCAAACCCTTGTCGCCCTTGCGAAATCCGCCTGGGACGAGGCCCTGCGCCTTGGCCAGGAGCACGGCTACCGCAACGCCCAGACCACCGTCATCGCCCCCACCGGCACCATCGGCCTGGTGATGGATTGCGACACCACCGGGATCGAGCCGGACTTCGCTCTGGTGAAGTTCAAGAAACTGGCCGGCGGCGGCTATTTCAAGATCATCAACCAGTCGGTCCCGGCGGCCCTGGAAACCCTGGGCTACCCCAGCCATCAGGTCGCCGAGATCGTCGCCTATGCCGTCGGCCACGGCAGCCTGGCACAGGCCCCGGCGATCAACCACACCGCGTTGATCGGCCATAGCTTCGGCCCGGCCGAGATCGAGAAGGTCGAGGCAGCCCTTCCGACCGCCTTCGACATCCGCTTCGTCTTCAACCAGTGGACGCTGGGCGAGGACTTCTGCAAGGGCACACTGGGCATTCCAGCCGAAAAGCTGGCCGATCCGACCTTCGACCTGCTGGCCCACCTTGGCTTCAGCAAGTCGCAGATCGCGGCCGCCAACGACCACGCCTGCGGGACGATGACTCTGGAAGGCGCCCCTTTCCTGAAAACCGACCACTACCACGTCTTCGATTGCGCCAACCCCTGCGGCAAGACCGGCAAGCGCTATCTGTCGGTCGACAGCCACATCTACATGATGGCAGCGGCGCAGTCGTTCATCTCGGGTGCGATCTCGAAGACGATCAACATGCCCAACAGCGCCACCATTGCCGAAACCCTTGCGGCTTATGAACTGTCGCACAGCCTTGGCATCAAGGCCAATGCGCTCTACCGCGACGGCTCCAAGCTCAGCCAGCCGCTGGCTTCGGCCCTGATCGAGGACGACGAAGAGGCCGAGGAGATCCTCGCCACCGGCAGCCTGCAGGAAAAGGCCGCCGTCATCGCCGAAAAGATCGTCGAGAAGGTGATCGTCAAGGAAATCGTCCGCTCGCATCGCGAAAAACTGCCCGAGCGCCGCAAGGGCTATACCCAGAAGGCCATCGTCGGCGGCCACAAGGTCTATCTGCGCACCGGCGAATACGCCGACGGGCAGTTGGGCGAGATCTTCATCGACATGCACAAGGAAGGCGCCGGCTTCCGCGCGATGATGAACAACTTCGCCATCGCCGTTTCCGTGGGCCTGCAATATGGCGTGCCGCTGGAGGAGTTTGTCGAAGCCTTCACCTTCACCCGCTTTGAGCCGGCAGGCATGGTGCAGGGCAACGACTCGGTCAAGAACGCCACCTCGATCCTCGACTACATCTTCCGCGAACTGGCGATCAGCTACCTCGACCGCACCGATCTGGCCCATGTCGCCCCGAAAGGCGCCAGCTTCGACGAGCTTGGCCGTGGCGACGAAGAGGGCAAGCGCAACATCTCGGAAGTCAACGACGCCGCCGCGTCGCGCGGCCTCGAAGTGCTGCGCCAGATCAGCTCCACCGGCTATCTGCGCAAGCGGCTGCCGCAGGAACTGATCGTATTGCAGGGTGGCGCCGGGGCCATGGCGCTGGCCACCGGCTCGGACCCGGTGACCACGCTGAACATGCTGGTCCCCGAAACCCGCGCGATGGGTCTTGCGTCCGGCTTTTCCGACGGCGCCTCTGCCTTCGCCATGGGTGCTGCCACCTCCGAAGCCCGCACCAAGGCCAAGATGCAGGGCTTCACCGGCGATCCCTGCGGCGAATGCGGCAACTACACGCTGGTGCGCAACGGCACCTGCCTGAAGTGCAACACCTGCGGCGGCACGACGGGCTGCAGCTGATCGCAGCAACCGCATGACACCTTCGGGCGGCAGAGCATTCCTCGGCCGCCCGTTTTCTTGCGGGCCGGGGCCGGGTGGGCGCGGGGCTGGGTGGGGGGGGGGGGCCCCCCTCCCCCCCCCCGGGGCCCCTTCCCCCCCCCCGGGGGGGGCGCGGGGTTTTTTGGGGCGGGCGGGGGGGGGGGGGCCTCCTCGCCCCGGGGGGGGGGGGCCGGGGGGGCCGGTTCCGCGCCGGGGGGGGGCCCGCCTGGGGGGGGGGGGCGGCCGGGGGGGCCCCTTCGGCGGGTTGGCGGGGGCCGGGCCCCGGGGGGGGGGGGCCTTGGGGGGGGGGGCCCCCCCGGGGCGGGGGGTCCGGGCGCGTTTTTTGGGGGGGGGGGGGGGGGAAAGCGGCGGCCCCCCCCCCCGGGGGACCTTTTTTCCCGGTTTTGGGGGCGTCCCGTTTTTGGGGCGCGCCCGGGGGGTCGCGACCCGTCTTTTCGACCCCCGACGTTCCCTTTGCGCAATTCTCGCGCAGGGGCTGGCGTTGGCTTTGCCATCGGTTCAACAAACCGCTTTCATGGGGAAACCCCCGGCGCTCGCTGCCAATTGCGACATGCACGGGGTATGGAAGCCCATGGGTGCGCTTCAACCCGTCGAAGTTCCAGGTGTCGTCCGCGGATGGTGGCAAGGTGGCCCGACACCCCCTCTCCATTCCGTGTCTTCCCCTTTGCGTCCTGCCGCCTATAGTCCATCTCCGGCTGCAAGCGACGGAAAACCGTCGTCCGGCCGTATCAGGACAAAGCCGCTTCAGGACCGCCCGATTGACCGGCCCCCCCCCCGACCTTACCAGGATCGCCCGCAAGCCCCGCGGTCGCCGCGGCTGGCTCTGGATCGTGCTTTTGCGGGCAGCACTTGGCGCCGGGGCCTGGGCGCTGACGACCCGCGCCCCGGCCAGTGCGATCAGCTATGACACCACGCCGGTCGAACGCGGCGATCTGGTCGTTACCGTCATTGCCACCGGCACGGTTCAGCCGACCACCCGCATCGATATCTCGTCCGAACTGTCGGGCACCATCGCCGCCGTTGAGGTGGATTTCAACGACGAGGTCGTGGTCGGCCAGATCCTCGCCCGGCTTGACGACACCAAGCTGCGCGCCCGCGTCAGCACTGTCGAGGCCCAGCTTGCCGCCGCCCGCGCCAGGCTGACCCAGGCCGAGGCCACCGCCTCGGAAACCACCGAGACCTGGACATCGACCCAGGAGTTGGACGCCCGTGGCCTGGCCGTGCGTGCCACCGTGGTCGCCGCCAAGGCCGCGCACGACCGTGCCATTGCGGCGGTGGAAATCGCCCGCGCCGACCTTGCGCTGGCCGAAGCCAGCCTGTCCGAGTCGCAGAGCGACCTGGCCAAGGCCGAGATCCGCAGCCCGATCGCCGGCATCGTGCTGGACCGCGCCGCCGAAAAGGGCCAGATCGTCGCCGCCACGTTGAACGCGCCGATCCTGTTCACCCTGGCCGAAGACCTGTCGCGGATGGAGCTGCAGGTCGACATCGACGAAGCCGACATCGGCCGTGTCGCGGTGGGCAACGAGGCGACCTTCACGGTGGATGCCCATCCCGGCCAGAGCTTTCCGGCAAAGATCACCCAGCTGCGCTTTGCCCCCGAAGACACCAACGGCGTCGTCACCTACAAGGCCGTCCTCTCGGTGGAAAACGATCGCCGGCTGCTGCGTCCCGGCATGACGGCCACCGCCACCATTACCGTCGACCGGCAGCCCGAAGTGCTGCTGGTTCCCATGGCGGCACTGCGCTATGCCCCGCCGATCGTGGAGGAATCCAGCCAGTCGGGCCGCGGATTGCTGGGGTTCATCATGCCAGGCCGGCCGCAAGGCCAGCGGCAGAAGGTGGATGGATCGTCGCTCTGGGTGCTGCGCGGCGGCAAGCCGGTCAAGGTTGCCGTTACCCCCGGTGCTTCGGACGGGCGGATGATGGCGGTCGCCTCGGACGATCTGGCCGAAGGCGATCCAGTCATCACCAACCAGCGCGAGACGCGCTGAATGACGCCGCTGATCGAGTTCCGCGGCGTCGCGCGCCGCTATGGCCAGGGCGAGGCCGAGGTGCGGGCGCTGGACGGGGTGGATCTGATCATCGAGAAGGGCGAATTCGTCGCGATCATGGGGCCGTCGGGGTCCGGCAAATCCACCGCGATGAACATCATCGGCTGTCTCGACCGGCCGACCGCCGGGCAATACCTGTTCGAGGGCACGCCGGTCGAACATCTGACGCCCGACGCCCGCGCGCTGCTCCGCCGGCATTACCTGGGGTTCGTGTTCCAGGGCTTCAACCTTCTGGCCCGCACCTCGGCACTGGAAAACGTCGAGCTGCCGCTGGTCTACAAGGGCCTGCCGCGGGCCGAACGCGATGCACTGGCCCGCGCGGCGTTGGCCAAGGTGGGCCTTGCGGGCCGCGAGGGCCACCAGCCCTCGCAACTGTCGGGCGGCCAGCAGCAGCGCGTCGCCATTGCCCGCGCGCTGGTCAGCAACCCGATGGTGATCCTGGCCGATGAGCCGACCGGCAACCTCGACAGCCAGCGCGGCCACGAGATCATGCAGCTTTTGCAAGCCCTGAACCGCGACGAGGGCATCACCATCGTCATGGTCACCCATGAGGCCGACATTGCCGCCTATGCCCGCCGCCTGATCGTCTTTACCGACGGTCGCATCACCAGCGACGAGGCCGCCCGCGAAGGCCAGCCGGCATGATCGCCGAGGCCTTCCGCCTGGCCGCAAGGTCGATCATCCGCAACAAGCTGCGGTCGTTCCTGACCATCCTGGGCGTGGTGATCGGCGTGGCGGCGGTGATCGCCATGGTCACCGTGGGGCAGGGGTCGTCGAGGCAGGTCGCGGCCAGCGTGGAAAGCCTCGGCTCGGACGTGGTGATCCTGCGCCCCGGCCGGCGCAGCTACGGCCCCGGATCGCGCGGTGGCCGCCCCTTCACCCTGCGCGACGCCGAGGCGCTGGCGGCGCTGCCGGTCGTCGGCCAGCTGGCCCCGGTGGCCAGTTCGTCGCAGGTGGTGGTGGCGGGCAATGCCAATGCCCAGACCCAGATCACCGGCTCCTCCTCTGCCTGGATCGAGGTGGCGAACTGGACTATCGCTTCGGGGCGCAACTTCACCCTGGGCGAAGACCGCGCCGGACTGGCCGTCTGCATCCTGGGCCAGACCGTGCGCCGGTCGCTGTTCGGCGCCACCGATCCGGTGGGCCAGACCGTGCGGGTGAAGTCGATCGCCTGCGAGGTGATCGGCGTTCTGGCGCCAAGGGTGCCGGCAGTTTCGGACAGGACCAGGACGACCTCGTGGTCATGCCGATCCGTCTGCTGCAACGGCGGCTGGAGGGCGATACGGATGTGAATTCGATCCAGATCTCGCTGGCCTCCGGGGTGGCGGTGGCCGACGGCGTTGCCGAGATCGAGGCGTTGATGCGTGAACGTCGGCGCATAACTATCGACAAGGATGACGATTTCTCGGTCACCGACATGAAGGAGGTGGCCTCGATGCTGGGCTCGGTCAATTCGGTCCTGTCGGGGCTGTTGTCCTCGGTCGCGGCGGTCAGCCTGCTGGTCGGCGGCATCGGCATCATGAACATCATGCTGGTTTCGGTGACCGAGCGGACACGCGAGATCGGCATCCGGCTGGCGGTGGGGGCCAATGCGCGGCAGGTGCTGATGCAGTTCCTGGTCGAAGCGGTGGCGCTGTCGCTGCTGGGCGGCGTGGTAGGCATTGCGGTCGGGCTGGGCATGGCCTGGGGCGCCAGCCGATTCATGGAAATTCCCTTTGCGCCCGACCCGCTGATCGTGGCGCTGGCCTTCGGTTTTTCCGCCGTGGTGGGGGTGGTTTTCGGCTTCTTCCCGGCACGCCGTGCAGCGAAACTGGACCCGATCGAGGCGCTGCGGCACCAATAGGTGCGGCTCCTCAGGGTTTGAAAGTCATCGGCAGGGTGAAGCTGTAGGTGGCATCCGCCAGCCCCTTGGGTGCTGCGGGGAACTTGCCTGCCGCCTGCACCGCTTTCACTGCGGCCGCGTCCAGCGCCGCGTTGCCCGACGAGGCCGCGACAGAAACCCCGACCAGCTTGCCCGAAGCGGCCAGCGTGATGCGCACCTTCACCGTGCCCGCGGCGCCCTTTGCGGCCGAGGGATAGGCGCGCCTGCGTTCGACCTTCGCGCGGACCTTGCCGCCCCATTCGGCCTTGAGGTCGGCAATCTGCGCCTTGGTCGGCCCGGCCGCCTTGGCCGCGCCGCCGTCGCCCGCTGCCACCTTGCCACCGCTGCCCCTGGCCGCCGTGCCCCCGGCATCCGCCGCCTTGGCGGTTGGCTTCTTCGGCTTGGCCTTTGCAGCAGGCTTCGTCCTGGGTTCAGGTTCGGGTCTTGCTTCGGGCACGGGCGGCACCGCCAGCGCCACCACCGC
Source organism: Rhodobacter sp. (assembly GCA_016704435.1). Classification (GTDB taxonomy): domain Bacteria; phylum Pseudomonadota; class Alphaproteobacteria; order Rhodobacterales; family Rhodobacteraceae; genus Pseudogemmobacter. The sequence goes on from JADJAB010000004.1 coordinate 64,912, forward strand.
GCCCTGATCGACCGTCGGCGCCATGATCGTCGTCATCGCCGCCATCGGCACGACCGGCGCCGCAAACGCAGCGGGCGCGGACCAATTCTGGTCTTCCCAGACCGAAGGCTCTGCGAAGTCCGGCGCCATCACCGCGATTTCGGGCGGGGTGTCGCTGACCAGATCGGCCGGTGTCAGGATCTCGACGGCCATTGCCGGCGGCAGGCTTTGCAGCGCCGTGCCGCCATCGCCGGCCGCTTCGGTGCCACCGATTTCGGCTGCCACCGTGATCGCCAGCGCCGCCGCGGCATGCAGCGCCGCCGAAAGCCCCAGCGCCATCGGCAGCTTGCGCCGCCGCCGCTTTATGCCCGTCACCGGCGCGCCCCTGGTCCGCCCGGCCACGGCAGGCGCAAGCGGGGACTGCGGCGCGAAGACCGCTTCCCTGTCCAGCCGCCGCACGCAGATCATTCCGCTGCCGTCCATTGCCGTCCGCACCCAGGATGCCGGGCTTTCAACCCCCGCGACCCGTGCGCGTGGCGGCGGGTGTTGTCAAGCCTGCCGCAGACCTGATCGGCGCGGTTCGCGACATCCTGGGTCGGGGCCGTGTGGCTTTCGCAAGTGGCCCCTTGCTCCTGAGAAAGGCTCTGTTAGGCTTTTGCGATGAAACCGGCCAGCAAGACCAGACGGATGACCCAGGCCCTGCGCGATTGCGGCGTGCGGGTAACGCGCCAGCGTGAGGTTCTGTTGCGCGTGCTGACCGATGCCGAAGACCATCCCGACGCCGCCGAACTGCACCGCCGGGCGCGCGGGATCGACGATTCGGTCTCGCTTGCGACGGTCTATCGAACGCTGTCGGTGCTGGAGCGCGAGGGCGTGGTGCAGCGGCTTTCCTTTGAAACTGGCGGTGCGAGGTTCGAGGTGGCCGATACCGCGCATCACGACCATATCGTCGATCTGGATACCGGCCAGATCATCGAGTTCCACTCGGAAAAGATCGAGGATCTGCAGCGCCAGATCGCGGCCGAAATGGGCTATGAGATCGAGCATCACCGACTTGAGCTGTATTGCCGCAAGAAGTAGCGCTGCGCGCGCGGCCGGCGCCGGGGCGCTGCCCCGGACCCCGGAGTATTTCCGCCAAGATGAAGCTGATCCGTGTCGGGGCGTGATCCGGGCTTCGGTCGGGAGTTGCGGCTTCGCCGATCCGTTACAGGGCCTTGATGGAGACATGCCAATCAAGCGCACGGACGGCGTGGAGCAGGGCATCATCGGGGGTGCGGCTGATGACCATGGCCACGGTATCGGCCGGATGGGTGCTGGTTCGGACGGTTCAGATAAAACCAAGGTTTGTCTATTTAATGTCAATAGTTTAGATGGTATTTCTCAAGTGAACCGCAGCGCCGGTTTTCAGGAGGCAACGCTTGATGGTGCCTTGTTCCAGGGTGTTTTCGGTCCTTTCCGCCCCTTTCTCGGTGGGAATGGCGAAATCGACATGGCGGACTTGGGGGACGAGAAGTCCGGCGATAACCGAGCCCGCGCAGAAGCTGTCATCGTCATGAACGGTGGCGCTGCCGGAAGCCGGACCTTCGCCCGCCATCCGGCCGGTGCAGAAGTTGGCGACGCGGTCCCAGGCGGACAGGTCGGGCACGATGCGTTTCTTTGCGGCGCGGTCGCCCAGGGTGGTGGTGGCTTCGGCCAGCATCACGCGGTAGCCACGACGGGCAGCCAGCGGAGCGCCCGCCTTTGCGCCTTTACTCCGTGTAGGCGGTGTTCCGGGTGCAATGGCTGATACTGCCGGTCATGTCGCCCGACATGCAGATGCTGCGGCCGGTGCATTCCCGGATATCTTCGTGCCGGCGCTGTTCGGCCTTCTTGGGGCAGGAACGGGTCAGCGATGGAGGGGTCGGCGGCACCGATGAAGTCGAGGATTCCAATGGTGATCTGGCGCATCATGGCGTCCGGCGAGGTGGAGCGGCTTACGCCGACAAAGGGATTGGAGGTCAGCGCCTTCGCCAAGGAAATGTCGCAGGATTGCATGGCCAGGTGCGCCGCAAAGGCAGATCAGGTCAAACCCCGCCTGATGGCTGCGGCGAAATGCGTTGCGGAACCAGCGGCGCAGATCGCGGATGTCGGTCCGGTCCATGATGCGGGCCCGCTCCGGTTCTGTAGTGAAGGCGAGGCTCGGGCCGCTTTGCAGAAGCGGTGAACAGGATGTCGTGGCCTGGGGCGCGGGTCATTTGATGTCCCGGAGGTCGGTGGATTGGGTAGACAGGCGGGCGGGGTCGGCCTTCGGGATTTCGGCGATGAGAAGCGCGGGGGTGTCGCCAGCCTGGGCGAGAACCTCGCCATGCGGCCCGGCTATCAGGCTGCCACCTAAATATTCGAGGTCGCCTTCCTGCCCGCAGTAGTTGGCATAGGCGATGGTGACGCCGTGGTTCGCGGCCATCGCGGGGACGGTGTGGCGGATGACATGGGTAAAGGGCGCCATGTTGGCGGTGGGGGCAAGGATGGTGGTGACGCTCCGGTCTGCCAGAGCTTTGACATGGGGGGCGAATTCGATGTCGTAGCAGATAAGAAGCGCAGCTTTCTCGCCTGCGAGCGGGAAGGTCGCGTAGGCGCAGCCGGGCCGGTAGAGCGACCTTTCGCGGCAGCCGTAAAGCTGGATCTTGCGGTAGTTGGCGAGCAGCGCGCCATCGGGGCCAAAGCAGGCGGCGGCGTTGTAGACCGAATCGCCGTCGCGTTCGGCATAACCGACGGCGATGGCGGTGCGGGTGCGTTTTGCGGCCTGGGCCAGGCGGTGCATCGGCGGGCTGTCGAGGGGGATCGCGCGGGCCGGAATGTCCGGCTGATTGTAGCCCTGGAGCCAGATCTCGGGCAGGACCAGGGCGGCGGCGCCCATTGTGGCGGCGGCGGTCAGGGCCTGTTCGGCCTGGGTGAGTGCGATTTCCAGGTTGGCGGCGGGGGAGTTCCCCTGCCAGAGCGCGAGTTTCATGTGTTGCAACCGGGGGCAGCCCCCCGCTCCAATGGTTTCTCGAATCGGTGGTGCACCCATCGTCGCACCTCCCGGGTATTCATGGACAGGTGAAATCAGGGCTGGGGGCTGCCGGCCCTGGGGTTGGCCGTTCTTTCAGCTTGGTCCAGATGGCGTCGTAAAACACTTGGGTTTCTTCATCGCAGACAGCGACGAATTGGCCGGCCGGGGCGTTGGCGGCCGGGTCGTTTGCGGGGCTCGACTTGATCCCGTCGGTCAGGAACGGTTCGACCCCGGCGACTTCGGCGGTATGTGCGGCGCTGTTGGTGATGGCGCCGGTGTTCTTGGGGTCAAGCGGGAAGTTCATGAATTTCAGCGTGTTGTCGCGGTTCTGCGCGTCTTTCAGAAGGACGGCGCCATCCATCTGGACGACGAAACCCTCGTTCGGGTAGGCATATTCGACATCGGCACCTTTTTCGCGGGCCTTGGCGGAAAGGCCGTTGCAGGTCATGTCCGCCGCCGCGTCGCCGGAGACACGGCCATCCTTGGCGGTGTCGGAGCCGAAGCTGGCCGAGGATTGCTTGGCGTTGACCTGCATGCCGCTGAGCCCGTCGACTTCTCGCGGTCCTGGCTGCATTGCGGGATGCCCACGCAGATCGAGCCGAGCGCGAGGGCTTTGCGCTGGCTGTCGAGGACGTTGATCTTGCCCAGCAATTCGGCTGTTCGGTCGAAAATGAGGGAGAGCGCGCCGATGTCGCCAGCGTAGACGTCGCGGTTCACCGGGAAGGAAGTGGAGCCCCACCGGCAGGAACCGAGGATTTGCGGCCCGTATCGAACGGCGCGTCCGGCCATTGCGGCGCGAAGTTGCCGAAGGCGGGCGGGTCTTCGGGGGCGACGGCATGAGAATACTCTCGTCCCCGATGATTTGCACCATTTGGTCGCCGGGGCACGGCGACGCCGTGTTGGCAGGGTTCGCCGGCCCTGAGCGGCAATGGCGGCCCTTGCAGTTGATGAGGTGGCCGAGCGTGACAAAGGCAATCGAGACCGGTAGCATTGATGTCGATATCGCAATGATGTTGGGCTTGATGCCTTGATCGACCGATCCGAAGTTGGCGGTGGTGGAGACCAGGAAGGCCAAGGTGTGCGAGGTCCACTCCGCCCGTCCGAAGTGCGCCGCCCTCTTGTCTGTGCCCGCACATAGAACGGCAGCACGATCTTCACGAGTTCATCAGGATTTCCGCGCTGGCGGGACCGAACGGCCAGTTGCCCTGCGCCTCCTTGAATCGCTCGTCGTTCAGGGAGCCGATCTTGAAGGTCTTTGCGCCGCTCAGGAGGTCGGGTGCGAGGAAGGCGCCGAGAATGGGCACGAAGACCAGGATGCAGCCGGCGACGATCCCGGCTTGACCACCGGCAGGACGATTTCGCGCAAAGAGGTCGGCGGCGGCCTCGCCGGGGGCGAAGTTGCAACTTCGGCCGCAGCATGGACCGGCAGCGTCATGAGGGGTCGGTAGGTGATGAACGGGCCCCGCTGTACGGCGAGGCGGTGTTCACTGGCTGCAGCGGGCCGTCGATCAGGCCGATCGCCATCAGGCCTTCGTTCGACTGGTCGGTGTTGGAGATCGTGACCCGTTCGGGGCAGAGCGACAGGTGGTGCTTGCAGGGGGGGCGAGGCGGAGGGGCAGGTCAGGCGCTGGCCGCCGGGCGGGGTGACAGTGGCGAAGCCATTGGTGATCGCATCAACGTCAACCGCCAAAAAGCTGGTTTCGCAGATGAAATCGGCAACGAACCTGTTTGGCGGCCCTTCGTTCATATCGCGCGCCGTGCCGACCTGCTGCACGCCGCCTTGCGACATCGTGGCGATGCGGTCGGACATGGTCAGGGCTTCTTCCTGATCACGGGTGACGAAGATGAAGGCGATACCGGTGGCTTGTTACCGTTGCTTCAGATCGACCCGCTGCCATGGCGTTTCACGGCCTCGCGGGTGTCTACCGCTGCGGTCACTGTCGTATTGATACCACCCATTTTATCATGCAACGCCAGAACCGGGCGTTCCAGGTGGCGTATTCCCCGGAGAGGTATCGTGCAGGCGTTGCAGAACGGAGCCGAACCGCAATTGGCCGAGACGATACGGTGGCTGGGCCAGGCCGGGTTCGAGGGCGCGCTGATGGCGTTCGTTCGCCGCGCGGGGGCACCCGATAGCCTGATCATTCCGGCTTGCCGCGGTTCCGATCTGCCGCAGGTGTTTTCGCAGACGGATAGCACCTGTCTGGAGGGCGCCTATCTGCTGGACCAGCTTCACCCCCTGCATGTCAGCCATGTTCCGGCAGGGCTGTACCGGGTGACCGACATCACCCCCGCGTTCCGTCGAAGCCGTTTTTTCGCTGAACAGGACCACCAGAAGACGCTTTCGGATGAGCTGACCTATGTCGTCTGGCCGGTGCGGGGGTATCGCTGAACCAGTGCACGGGGCGGGATGCGGCCTCGGGCCGGGTCGTCTCGGCCGGCGATGCGGCGACCTGCCAGCGTCTGGCACCGCTGGTCGTGGCGCTGGACGAACTGCATTGGGTGGGTCCGAGTGTCGAGACCTGGCCGGCGGATGATGTGGCGGGCACCTTGATGCAGGCGCTGGCGGTCAAGGTATTCCGTCGGCAGCTATATGCGCGCTGCGGGTTGTCGAGCCAGGCAGAGCTTCTTGCGCTGATGCTGGCCTTGCCGCGCGGGGGCTAGACGTGCAGCGGATCGGCCTTGGCCAGCCGGTCGAAGGCCATCAGGCTGGCGATCAGCGCGGGCATCCGCGCCAGCGGCACCATGTTTGGGCCATCCGAGGGCGCGCGGTCGGGGTCCTCATGGGTCTCGATGAAGACGCCGGCGATTCCCAGCGAAACCGCCGCACGGGCCATCACCGGGGCGAATTCGCGCTGGCCGCCGCTGCTGCCACCCATGCCGCCCGGTTGCTGCACGGAGTGGGTGGCGTCCATAATGACGGGCCAGCCGCCGCGCGCCATGATCGGCAGGCTGCGCATGTCGGCGACAAGGGCGTTGTAGCCGAATGACACCCCGCGCTCGGTCAGCAAGATGCGCTCATTGCCGGTGGAGGCAACTTTTCGGCGACATTTTCCATGTCCCAGGGTGCCAGAAACTGCCCCTTCTTGATGTTCACCACAGCGCCGGTGCGGCCTGCGGCCAGCAGCAGATCGGTCTGGCGGCACAGAAAGGCGGGGATCTGGATCACGTCGACGACATGCGCGGCCTCGACGGCCTGGGCGGCGTCGTGCACGTCGGTCAGGACCGGGATGCCGCCGGCGCGGATGGTTTCCAGCACCCGCAGGCCGGCCTCCATCCCCATGCCGCGCTTGCCGGAAACGGAGGTGCGGTTGGCCTTGTCATAGCTGGCCTTGAAGACGAATTGCGCCCCCGCCGCGCGGCAGGCTGCCGCCATTTCCCCCGCGATCATCTGCGCGTGGTCCAGGCTTTCCAGCTGGCAAGGTCCGGCGATCACCGTCAACGGCAGGACATTGCCGCAGGCAAGTCCGCCGATCCTTACCGTTTTCATTGCACTTCCCTTATGCCGAGACCTGTTCGCGCAGGATCGAGACCGTCATCGAGATCATCAGATAGATGCCCAGCAGAATCAACATGGTGACCAGCGTGTTCTCGAAGGCGCGCGGATAGGTCGGCTCGTCCGGCGGCACCGGCGAGACCGAAGGCACCAGATAGCGCACCTGCCGGTTCGCCTCGATCCGGCTGTTTTCCATCGCCTGAAGGGCCTGGCCCAGCAGCAGTTGCCGGGTCTGCACATCGGCTTGGGCGACCAGAAGCTCACCCTGGATGCGGGCCAGCGACTCGCCGCCGGCCGCGCCCTCGGTCAGCCTGGCGCGCAGGATGGCGATCTGTTCTTCCAGCGTGACGATGCGGCGTTTCACGGGCTCCATCCGGGCCTGGTTGGGGGACTCGTTCGCCTCCATCTGGGCCAGCGACAGGCGCTCTTGCGTCAACTGGGTCTCCAGCGTGCCGATCTGGCTGGTCAGCAGGCCGATCTCGACCTCGGAGTTCAGGACCTTGAACTTCTCCTGCAGCTCGATCACCTTGCGCTGTGCCTCGATCACTGCCTTTTCGGCGGATTCATAGCTTTCGCGGGCGCCTTGCATGCTGTCGTTGCGCTTGCGCTGGGTCAGGTGATCGACCTGTTCCTCGGCGTAAGAGATCAGCTTGCGCGACCATCCGGCCGACACCGCGGGGTCGGGGGCGATCACTTCCATCTTCACGATCACCTCGGTCGGGTCGTAGGAGATCAGGACGTATCTGCGGTACAGCTTGTAGGCTTCTTCCAGCGAGGCGCCGTCTTCCAGCCGCTGGATCGGGTCCATATCCGCGGCCTGGAAATAGGAGCGGAAGCCGACATCGTCTTCCAGCCGCAGCATCGCCTCGCGCGATTGCAGATAGCCCTGCACGGCGATGCTGTCCTGCGAGGTGGCCATGGGGGTGCCGGACAACAGCCCGCCCATCCCGGCAGCGGCCGGCGGTTCGGCCTGCTGGATCTGGAATTCCGACTTGGTGGCATAGAACGGTGTCGCGACCACGGCGAAATACCACGCCGCAATCAGCGTCGGCAGACCGACGAAGACGAACATCCGCGCCGCCAGCAGCGCCAGCTTGCGCTTGCGCCGCCGCGCGATTTCCTGCTGCATCTTCAGGATTTCGGCGGCGTGGTTGACCTCGGCCCGCTGTTCGGTCGAGGGCACCTGGATCGGCTTGATGGTCTGCGGCAGCTTCACGCCGTCACCGGGCAGCGGCGTCAGCGCGCGCCCCGTGGTGGCGGGCGGCTGGTCGGACCCGCCGCCACCGGCAGCGGTTTCCGGCGCTACCAGCTCCAGCATCGACGAACGCTGGAACGGGTCGACGCCGGCCTGGCGCAGCAGGCGGACGGCGTCGTAATCCGAGGTGGCGGGCAAGTTGTGGCGCTGCGCCAGCCGACGGGCGACGCGCAACTGGCGGCCGGTCAGCCCCTCCTTGCGGATCGCTTCCAGTGCCGTCTCCTGTGTGGCATCCAGGGTCGCTGGCGCGGGCGCGGCGGCTTTGTCGGCCTTGGCCGAGCCGGGGAATGCCATGTCGCCAAACCCGTCGTCATGGGTGGCGAAGGGCAGATCGTCCGTCGCCGCGGGGGCCGGACGGGCCACCGGGCGCGGCGCGGGGGCCGCGGCGGCACCCGGATCGGGGCGGCGGATGTTGAACCGGCTGGCCTTAAGCGGTGTAGTCATAAAGGCGTTTCGCTTCTTCCAGTGTGTCGAACATGTAGATCTGGCCGTTGCGCAGCACCGCGGCCTGGCGGCAGAACTTCTCCAGCGTCTGGGCCTGGTGCGAGACGATCACCACGGTCGCGTTCTTCAGCCGCTCGCGCAGGATGCCGCCGGCCTTGCGGTTGAACTCCACATCCGAGGTGGAGGGCATGCCCTCGTCGATCAGGTAGATGTCGAATTCCAGCGCCAGCATCAGCGAAAAGGTGAAACGCGCCTTCATCCCCGCGGAATAGGTCACCAGGGGCATGGTGAAGTATTCCCCAAGGTTGCACAGCCAGCAGCAGAAGCCTTCGACGTAGTCCGGGTCCAGCCCGTAAAGCTTGGCGATGTAGCGCGCGTTCTCCAGCGCCGATTGCTTGCCGTTGACGCCGCCCATGAAGCCCAGCGGGAACGATACCCGGCAGGCGCGGGTAATGGTGCCTTCGTCGGGCTTTTCCAGCCCGGCCATCATCTGGATGATGGTGGTCTTGCCTGCCCCGTTCGGCGCCAGGATGCCCAGCGACTTGCCGATCTCGACCCGGAAGGAGGCACGGTTCAGGATCACCTTTCGCTGGGTGCCGGTCCAGAACGACTTTGAGACGTTGTCGAACTCGATCATCTACGCCCTTGGCATTCACGCCATCTGCGCCGGACGATGCCGCCGCCTGCCCCTTGCTGCCCCGTCCCGCCATGGCGGAGGGGAGCCACCTCAGTTTGCCGGATCTTCGTTAACGTCCGGTTCCACTCGGCCAAACTGGTACACCTTCTTTGCGGCGCCATTATGTCTGCGATCGGGGCGGGCGACAATGGTGCATGCCGCAAGGCCGGTCTCAGTCCGCGCGGCGCGGCAGCAGCAGCGCCGCCGCGCCCGCCAGAAAGCTGAGGACCAGACCCATCCGCGCCGCCTCCTGCATGGCGCCGCCGGGAAGGGCGGCGTCGACGGCGATGGCCGGCACGGTGAAGCCCATGGCCATGATCACGATGATCCGCAAGAGATCGCGCAAGGAGACACCCGGCGGCAGTCGCAGGCCGAAGGCGGCCGACAGCGCGAGCGTGGAGACGACCATGCCGAGGGGGCGGCCCAGCCACAGGCTGCCCAGCGTGACCAGGGTGGTCGGCGCAAACGCCTGCAGGTCGACCCCGCCCCGGATCAGACCGAACAGGAACAGGATCACTGCTACCGGGCGCACCAGCAGATGCGCCAGCCGGTTGAGGGGTCGTGCAGAAAGCCCTCGGCCTCGGCGAACAGGCCGAAGGCGCGGTCGGCATGGGCGATGGCCGGGATCACCGGCAGCAGGCCCAGGGCAGCAGGCAGGCCCGAGGCGGCGGTGCCGAACCACGACAGCCCGCCCGCCACCACATAGGGCCAAAGCTGCAGCCCGGCGCGCCGCCGCCGCTCGGTCGCGCCGGCGGGAAGGCGGCCGAAAAACGCCCAGACCCCGACGCTTGCCGCGACCGGCAGGGCCAGCCAGAAAAGCCGCAGCGACAGGTTGGGGTTGGTCAGACCCAACACCAGAAGGGCCAGGATGTCGGTGGCGATGCACAACAAGAGCAGCAGATGCAGTGCCGGGTGGCCCGATCCGAATACCCGCCGCCCGACCAGATAGGCCAGCACGACATCGGTGCCCAGGGGCACGGTCCAGCCGGCGCCAAAGGTCGCCTCTTCGGCAGTCTCGATCAGTGCCGACAGGATCAGCCAGACCAGCGAGCCGCCCATCAGCCCGCCCAGCGTCAGCCCCATCGGCAGCCAGGCGCGGTTGCCCGACAAGGCACCGCGTTCCAGGATCAGCGCCTCCCACAGCTCCTTGCCGATGAAGAAGAAGAACAGCGACATCAGGATATCGGTCACCACCATGAACGGCGTCAGGCTGACCGGAATCGGCCACATCCAGCCCGGCAGCGGCAGATCGGTCGCGCGCCATTCGATGAAGTCGTAATATGAGGCCGGGGCCAGGTTCACCCAAAGCGTCGCCACCGTGATGCCGGCCAGAAGGGCAAGCGCGAAGTGGCGGACGAAGGGGGAAATGCGGTACATGGGCGCCTGCCTTGGCCTTTTTGCCATGGGTAGCGCGGCGCGCAAGAGACGGCAAGCGGGAGCGGGGGCAGGGTGGCACGAACGATCGGTGACGCGGAAACGCTGCAACAGCGGATCGAAGCCTGCCGGCTTTGCGCCGATCGCTTTGCCTTGACCGCCACCGCCCATGCGCCGCGCCCGGTGGTCTGGTTTTCCCCCTCGGCCCGGTTGCTGATTGCCGGTCAGGCGCCGGGGGTGCGGGTGCATGTCTCTGGCCGCCCCTTCACCGACCCGTCGGGAAACCGCTTGCACGACTGGCTGGGGCTGGACGCCGCCGCCTTTTACGACCGGACCCGCGTGGCGGTGGTGCCGATGGCGTTCTGCTTTCCGGGCCATGACGCGAAAGGCGCCGACCTGCCGCCGCCGGCGATCTGTGCTGCAACCTGGCGGGGGCAGGTGATGGCGGCCCTGCCGGGCCTTCGGCTGGTGCTGGCGGTGGGCGGGGCGGCGATCCGCTGGCATCTGGGGCAGCGGAATATGACGCAAGCGGTGGGCGACTGGCGGCACTGGGTGGAACGCCGGGGCGTTGTGCCCTTGCCGCATCCGTCCTGGCGCAATACGGGGTGGCTGAAGCGCAACCCGTGGTTCGAGGCCGACCTGCTGCCGGACCTGCGCGCGCGGGTGCGCAAGGTGATGGAGGGGCCATGACGGTCGTGACACTTCTGGATGCGGCGCATGCCGCGGTATCGGCGCGCCCCGAGGACGAGGCCGCACATCTGCGGTTCTACGAGCGGCTGGCCGATGGCGAGATGTTCCTGCTTCTGGAGCGCGAGGCGGAAGGCGACAGTCTGGACCCGAAAGTCTTTGATCTCGAGGACGGCCCGGTCGTGCTGGTCTTTGACCGCGAAGAGCGGCTGGCCGAGTTTTCCGGCGGCATCGCGCCCTATGCGGCGCTGCCGGGGCGGGTGGTGGCAAAGATGCTGAAGGGGCAGGGGATCGGGCTGGGGGTCAATCTGGGCGTGGCGCCTTCGGAGATGTTGTTGCCGCCCGAAGCACTGGACTGGCTGGCCGAGACGCTGGAAGGCGGGCCGGAGGAGGTCGAGGCTGTCCCGGCCGAGTTCCTGGCGCCCTCGGTTCCCGAGGCATTGCTGGCGGGACTGGACGCGAAACTGGCCAAGGCGGGCGGGCTGGCGGCGGCGGCAGTTCTTGCGGGGGTGGTATACCGCGACGGGCGGCGCGGGCATATGCTGGCATTTGTCGGCGCGGCCGAAGGCGCCGAGGCGGCGCTGGCACGCGCCGTGTCGGAGGCACTGGCGTTTTCGGGCGTCGCGTCGGGCGAGGTCGACGTGGCGTTTCTGCAGGCTGGGGCTGCGACCGAAGCGATGGCGCGGGTGGGGCTGCGGTTCGAGCTGCCGCTGCCGCAAGCGCCCGCGGTGCCGGCGGCCCCCGGCACCGACCCGCAGCGCCCGCCGAAACTGCGGTGAAGCAATTGCGCGCCTGACGGCGCAAGTCGTCTTTCTCGGCTCTGGCGCGTGCCGCGCCAACCGCCTCGGCGGGCCTCCGGCAGGAGTACTTGGACCAAGATGAAGCGGGAAGGAGTGGGGTATTTGAGTACCTTTGTTCTATAATATTGAATTTGCTTTGTTAAATGTTAGTGGGCTGCCTTGACGCGGTGCCGGGCTTGGGCGATAAGCCGCCATCCGAGATTCCGGGGGCGTGGCCCCTGCCTCTTTATGGGACACGTTCGATGAAAACCTTCACCGCTACTCCGGCGGACATCGAGAAGAAGTGGATCCTGATCGACGCCGAGGGCGTCGTTCTGGGCCGCCTTGCCTCGATCGTTGCCAATATCCTGCGCGGCAAGAACAAGCCGACCTTCACCCCCCACATGGACATGGGTGACAATGTCATCGTCATCAATGCGGGCCTGGTGCAGATGACCGGCAACAAGCGCAACGACAAGATCTACTTCTGGCACACCGGGCATCCCGGCGGGATCAAGCAGCGCACCGCGCGGCAGGTGCTGGAAGGCGCCCATCCCGAGCGTGTCGTGACCAAGGCGGTCGAGCGCATGATCACCCGCAACCGTCTGGGCCGCCAGCAGATGACCAACCTGCGCGTTTACGCCGGCGCCGAGCATCCGCACGAAGCCCAGCAGCCCACCGTTCTGGACGTGAAGCCCATGAACCCGAAGAACACCCGGAGCGCCTGATCATGTCCGATATCAAGACTCTCGACGATCTGAAATCGGCAGTGGGCACGGCGGCTCCGGCGGCCGAGGCCGCCGCCCCGCGCGTGGCTGTGCGCGACAAGCTGGGCCGGGCCTACGCCACCGGCAAGCGCAAGGATGCGGTCGCCCGCGTCTGGGTCAAGCCCGGTTCCGGCAAGGTTGTGGTCAACGGCAAGGAACTGGCGGTGTATTTCGCCCGTCCGGTGCTGCAGATGATCCTCAAGCAACCGTTCACGGTTGCCAATGTGGAAGGCCAGTTCGACGTCTATGCGACCGTCGCCGGTGGCGGGCTTTCGGGCCAGGCTGGTGCGGTGAAGCACGGCATCTCGAAGGCGCTGCAGCTTTATGAGCCCGGCCTGCGCGGCGCGCTGAAGGCGGCGGGCTTCCTGACCCGTGACAGCCGCGTGGTGGAACGCAAGAAATACGGCAAGCCGAAGGCGCGCAAGAGCTTCCAGTTCTCCAAGCGCTGAGGCTTGCAACTCGTCTTGGAAAGGCCCGCCAGTGTGCGGGCCTTTTTCATTGCGCCGGGCATGAAAAAAGGGCCGGTTGCCCGGCCCCAGTTTGCTCAGGGGAGCAAGAAAAAATCAGTCGCGCCAGAACGGCTTGGCACATTCCGTGCCGGCCGAGGCCGGGCCAAGGCCGATGTCGCGCAGCGCGTGCCGGTCAAGCCGGGACAGCGCCTGGCGGGTGCGGCGGCGGTCGTCCCAGCGCGCCAGGGTCAGCGCCAGGTTGACCAGCAGGCGCGACAGTGGCGGTAGCTGGGTCAGCGGCAGGATATCGGCGGCGCTTGCGGTGCGGGGCATTGGCCTCTCCTTTGTGTTGATACAATGCGGCTGGTCTGTTACGCACAATCTAGCAATCAACACGAATGAGTCGCCAGAGATACATTGTGACTGATACAACTTGGCAGCCCGACCTGACTCAATTTCCCGGTCCGAAATACCTGGCGCTGAGCCGGGCGTTGCGCGACGCGATCCGCGCGGGTGAGATGCCGCCGGGCAGCCAGTTGCCGACGGTGCGCGACCTGGCCTGGCGGTTGGGCCTGACGCCCGGCACCGTGGCGCGGGCCTATCAGCTGGCGACGCAAGAGGGGCTGTTGGCTGCGACGGTCGGGCGCGGCACCTTTGTTGCTGCGCAGGCGCCGCGCCTTGGTCCGACCCAGCCCCTGTATCAGGAACGTCTGACCGGCGGGGCCACCGGCCTTGTCGACCTGCGCCCGCCGCAGGTGCCCGAGGTGGGGCAGGCGGCGGCCTTCCGCGCCGCATTGACCGGGATGGCGGCGGATCTGGATGACCGCTGGCTCGACTATACCAGCCAGCGTGCCGAGGCGCCGTTGCGCGAAGAGATCGTCACATGGATGGGCGATCGCCTGCTGGGCCAGATCGGCCCCGACGACGTGATGCTGACCAATGGCGGCCAGAACGCCATCAGCCTGGTTCTGGATTGCTGCCTGCGCGGTGATCGCCCGGTGGTGCTGACCGAGGACCTGGCCTATCCGGGCTTTCGCTATGCCGCCCGCGCCGCGCGTGCCGATGTGGTGGGCCTGGACCTCGACGCCGAAGGCCTGATCCCCGAGGCGCTGGAGGCAGCCTGCCGCCGCCATGGCGCCCAGGTGCTGTGCCTGACCGTCGAGGCGCAGAACCCGACAACCGGGCGGATGCCGGTCGCGCGGCGGCTGCAGATCGCCGAGATCGCGCGGCGCTACGATCTGCAGGTGATCGAGGACGATTGCTATTCGATCAGCGAAAGCCGCTTGCCCAGCTTGCGCGCCCTGGCGCCCGAGCGGGTCTGGCATGTCGGCAGCCTGTCGAAGACGATCTCGGCGGCGCTGCGCTTTGGCTATGTGCTGTGCCCGGCGGGCATGGGCGAGGCCGGGCGGCTGGCCGCGCAGCACGGCTTTTTCGCGCTTTCGCGCCCGGTGATGGAGCTGTGCCTGCGGCTGATGTCCAGCGGCGAGGCGGCGGCGATCCGGGCGCGGGTGCAGGCCGAATTCTCTGCAAGGCTGGAGATGCTGGTGAACCGGCTGGGCGGGTTCGACCTGCGCTGGCAGCCGGGCGTGCCCTTCGGCTTTCTGCACCTGCCGCAGGGTTGGCGTGCCTCGACCTTCACCCGGATGGCCGAGACGGCGGGCGTGCTGGTGCGCCCGGCCGACGAATATGCGCTGATCGGTGGCAGGGCGCCCAACGCGGTGCGCATTGCCGTGGCCGGCGGGCTGCCGCGGCCCGAGTTCGACGCGGCGCTGGAAAAGCTGGCGCTGCTGTTGCGTCGCCCGCCGGGCGAAATGGCGGTGTGATTCTGCGCGCGCCTGCGGGGCGATGGCGGCACAGGTCGTCCGCCGCGCCGGATTGTGGCACGATTGTGGCAAGGCTGCGGCGGCGGCGTGGCGCTGCGGGCAGGAAAAGGCCGCTTTGTGGCAGAAAGGAATCATCCCTGCGGGTCTTCACGGGCCCATGCCGAAGCCGTGCGTTGACGGAAACATCCGGAATGACGAATGGTTCCCGGCAGGCAGCAGCAAGAACGAGACCCGAAAATGGGACAACAGAGCACCTTCCACGCCCCCCACGGCGGAGCCGATTTCCTGGGCTGGCGCAAGCGCGCCGGCGCCACCGAAATCGTCTATGACGACGGCGTCACCCGCCGGATGATCTGGCGCGTCTCCACCGTCGCGGCCTCGGAAGCGCGCATCTCGGACGCGCTGCGCGTGGCCGTCGGCGCGCACCGGATCATCCCGACGCTCTATGACGAGTTGAAGAAGCGCGCCATCGCGATCGAGAAGATCGCCGGCTAAGCCGCCGGAAATTCTCTTGAATCCGCCGATCAGGGCGGCCTTTCCGGGCCGTCTTTTTTTCGTTGCCCATGCAGGCGGAAAACTGTTCACTTGAATCAGGTCGGATTCCGGTTATGAATTTGATCAAACAAAAGAAGCGCAGGCCGCAGGGGGCAATATGGCGCAATCTCAGTCGTCCGAGGCGAAGACAGGCTACATGCTTGTCGCGCCACCCTTGCTTTATGCGGTACTGCTGCTGGCAGCCCCGCTGGCAACGGTGCTGATCTACTCCGTCCTGACAGGCGAGAACGGCGCGGTTTCGCTGCCGATGACCACCGAGAATTTCACCACCGTCTGGACCGGCAGGGTCTATCAGGCGATCATGGCGCGGTCGCTCTACGTCTCGATGCTGGTGACGCTGACCACGGTGCTTCTGGCCTATCCGATCGCCTATTTCGTCAGCTTTCATGTCCGCCCCGAACGCAAGGCGCTGTGGCTGTTCCTGATCACCATCCCGTTCTGGACCAGCTACATCATCCGCGTGGCCCTGTGGCGCACGATCCTGGGCTACAACGGCATCATCGACAGCACCTTGATCGGCCTTGGTGTCACGTCCGAGCCGTTGAACATCCTTTCCTATGGCGTCGTGTCGATCATCATCACGCTTGCGCATGCCTATGCGCCCTTCGCGGTGCTGCCGATCTTCGTATCGCTGGAAAAGGTCGACCGCGCGCTGCTGGAGGCCGGGCAGGACCTTGGTGAAAGCCGCTGGACGACGTTCCTGCGCGTCACGCTGCCTCTGTCGATGCCCGGTGTGATCGCGGCGGTCCTGATCGTCTTCATCCCGACGGTGGGCGATTATGTGACGCCCGAACTGATCGGCGGCGGCAAGGTGCCGATGATCGCCAACATGATCGAGATCGAGATGCTGAAAAAGCGCGATCAGGCCATGGGCTCGGCCATTGCGGTGACGGCAATGTCGATCGTGGCCATCGTGTCGATCCTGTTCGTGCTGTTGAACAAGCGCTTCATCGGAGGCACGAAATGAAGGACGCCCCGATCCTGCGCAGCTATGCGGTTCTGTATCTGATCTTTCTCTACGGGCCGATCATCATCCTGCCGATGTTCGCCTTCAACGACAACACCATCGTCTCCTTTCCGCTGAAAGGCTTTACCACCAAGTGGTTCGCCGAGATGTGGTCGGACCCGAACCTGAGGATAGCGCTGCAAAACAGCCTGATCATCGCGCTCTCGACCGCCACCCTGTCGACGGTGCTCGGCATCTTCGCCGCCCGCGCCTCGGTGCGCTACAAATGGCCGGGCAAGACGGCGGTGGTCGGGCTGATCATGGTGCCGCTGGTTCTGCCCGAGATGATCGTGGCGATGGCGCTTCTTGTGGTGCTGCTCTCCATCGGCGTGCCGTTGTCGATCTTCACCATCATCATGGGCCATGTCCTGATCTGCATGCCCTTTGCGGTCGCAATCCTGACCTCGGCCTTCCAGAGCCTCGACCGCAGCCTGGAAGAGGCGGCGCTGGATCTGGGCGAGGACGCCTGGTCCACCTTCCGGCTGATCGTGCTGCCACTGGTGATGCCCGGCATCATGGCCAGCTTCCTGATCACCTTCACCATCTCGATTGACGAATTCATCATCGCCAACTTCCTCGGCTCGGGCAAACCGATCCTGTCGGTCTATATCTTCGGCCAGTTCCGCTTTCCGGCCAAGGTGCCCGCGATGCTGGCGCTGGGGACGCTGCTGGTGGCGTTCTCGATCATCCTTCTGACCATCGCAGAGTATTTCCGCCGCCGCGGCGTGGCCAAGACCGGCGGCAAGAATTCCGGAGGCTTCCTGTGACCTTTTCCGAAGACAAACCCGTGATGATCGAGTTCCGGGACGTCCACAAATACTACGGCGACTACCACGCTCTGCGCGGCATCGACGGCACCATCAAGGCGGGCGAGTTCTTCTCGCTGCTGGGCCCTTCGGGCTGCGGCAAGACCACGCTTCTGCGCACCATCGCCGGGTTCGAGGGCATCTCTTCCGGCGTGATCATGATCGACGATCGCAACATGGCCGGGGTGCCCGCCAACGTGCGCCCGACCAACATGGTGTTCCAGAGCTACGCGATCTTTCCGCATATGTCGGTGGCAGAGAACGTCGGCTTCGGCCTGCGCCGCGATCCGCGGACCAAGGCGGAAAAGGCCGCTGCGGTGGAAGAGATGCTGGCGATGGTGGGCCTGACGGGCTATGGCGACCGTGCGGCACACGAGTTGTCGGGCGGCCAGCGGCAACGGGTGGCGCTGGCGCGGGCGCTGATCCTGAAGCCGAAGGTGCTGTTGCTGGACGAACCGCTTTCCGCGCTCGACAAGAAGATGCGCGAACATATGCAGGTTGAACTGATCAAGCTGCAGCGCCAGGTCGGCATCACCTTCATCCTGGTGACACATGATCAGGAAGAGGCGCTGGTGATGTCGGACCGGATCGCGGTGATGTTCGAAGGCGGGATCGCCCAGCTGGCCGACCCCGAAACGCTGTATCGCCGGCCGAACTCCAAGCAGGTTGCAGAGTTCATCGGCACGATGAACTTCGTCCCGGCGACCATCCTGTCCGAAGTCGGCGGCAAGGTCGAGATCGAGGCCAAGGGTCTCGGCAAGGTGACGCTGGACGAGACGCAATCGCCGCCGCCGCGCGGCGAAGAGCCGGTGGTCGGCCTGCGGCCCGAGACGCTGACGCTGCTCTTTCCCGGTCAGACCACCTCCGAGCGCAAGGTCGACGGGCTGATCGACGAAGTAATCTATTTCGGCGACATGACCTATTACGATGTCTACCTTGGCGGCACCGATGTCGAAGTGCGCCTGTCGATGCGCAATGTCCCAGGCCGCCCGATCCTCGACGTCGGCACCAGGGTCGAGGTCGCCTGGAGCCCCGAAGCGCTGGTCCTGTTCCGTTAGGGCGGTTTTCCAATTGCGCAGCCGCGCATGCGCGCGCGGCTGCAAGCCTTTCATCTCGCCTCTGGCGCAACGCGCCAACCGGCTCGGGCGTGCGCGCCGCGCGGGAGTATTTCCACCAAGATGAAGCCCATTCCCTTCATCTTGGCCAAAATACTCCGGGGAGTTTGAGGGGCAGCGCCCCTCATCAGCCGGCGCCTGACAGGCGCACGCCATCGGCAAGAGTGTCAAGCCTCGCGGCGGCAGCCGCGCAGTTGCTTTACCTGTCCGGAGGAATCAGGCCAAGGCCGCGCAGATAGATGCCGGTGGCTGCTTCCAGCAGCTCTTCTGGCGGGAAGGGCGAGCCGCCGCCATTGCCCCGCAGATACAATTCCACCACACCATGCGACAACGCCCGCACATGCGCCGAGACCATCGAGGCGGGGGGGCGTTTGCCGACCGGCAGGGCCGCGATCAGCGCCTCGGCGGCGTGTTCCATGGTGGCTCGTGCGCGCAGAGCTACCTGCGCCAGGTCGGGGTGGTTGGCTGGTTGCAGCCCGCTTTCAAACATCGCCTGGTAGTGGCCGGGGTATCTGCGGGCGAAAGCCAGATAGGCCCGGCCGGTCGCTTCAAAGCCCGCAAGGGCAGTGGGCTGGCCCTCGCTCCAGGCATATTCCATCAGCGCGCCGAAAATGTCGAAGCCTTGCCTTGCCACTTCGGCCAGAAGATCGTCGCGCCCGGCGAAATGGCGGTAGACGGCGGCGGGGGTGACATCGGCGGCCTTGGCGGCCTCGGACAGGGTAAAGCCCTGCGGCCCCTTTTTCCGAGATCAGCGCCAGCGCCGCCTCGACCAGCGCCTGGCGCAGGTTGCCGTGGTGATAGCCGCGTTTCAAGATCAGTCCTTCGGACGCAAGGACGGACCGCCGCAGATCCTTGCATCGGGCGTGCCGATGGCGGACAGGTCGCGTTCCTTGTAATCGACCGCTGCGAGGATCGTCTGGATCGCCGCGATGCGGGCGCGTTTCTTGCCATGTGACAGGATTACCGTCCAGGGCGCGCGCTTGAAGCTGGTCTTCTTCATCGTCTCGTCGATGGCGGCCGAGTAGTCGCCCCATTTGGCCAGCCCGTCGACGTCGATCTGGCTCAATTTCCAGTGCTTCAGCCGGTCGCTCTCGCGGTCAAGGAAACGCTTCAGCTGCTCGGCCCGTCCGACCTCCAGCCAGATCTTCAGGAAGATGATCCCTTCATCGACGATCATGTTTTCGAATTCAGGTACTTGGCGAAAGAACCTCACGCGCTCTTCGGGTGTGCAAAAGCCGAAGACATGTTCGATCATCGCGCGGTTGTACCAGCTGCGGTCATAAAGCGCGACTTCACCCTTGGCGGGGAACCAGTCGACGTAGCGCTGGAAATACCATTGCGCCGCCTCGCGGTCGGTCGGCTTTGACAGCGCCACCACGGTGGCCACGCGGGGGTTCAGGTTCTCGGTCACCGCCTTGATGGTGCCGCCCTTGCCGGCGGCGTCTCGGCCCTCGAAGATCACCACCAGCCGCTTGCCGGTGGACTTGATGTCGGACTGCATCTTGACCAGTTCGACCTGCAGCGCCTCCATCGCGGCGTCATAGTCCTTGCGCTTCATTTCCTCGTCATAGGGGTAGGAGGCAGTCAGGATGTCGTCCTTGCCGCCCTTCTCGATCGCCTTGCGGACCGCCTTCGGGGCGGTCTCGCGGAAGTAGCGGCTGATTGCGCCGTTGAAGGGCAGATCCATGGCGGGCTCCGGTGTCTTTGGGCGCAGTATGGACGGGTGGCGCAGCTACCGCAATCCGGCGCGCGCGGTGGCGCGGTGGATCGCGTCCAGCACCATTTCGGGGTGGCTGTGGTGCGGCATGTGGCCGGCGCCGTCGATCACGGTCAGGGTCGCCGTTGCCAGGCGGAGCGCAAGCGGGCCGGAGTGGATAGTCAGCGGCACGGTGGAGTCGGCGGTGCCATGCACCATCTCGGTCGGCAAGGAAAGGCCGGGGTAGTGCGGCTCCATCGCCACCAGTTGCGGGCGCAGGGCGTTGATCTGCGCGGTGTTGGCCAGCAGCTGGCTGCGGCGCAGCGTCAGGTCGGTGCCCAGATGCGCCAGATAGCCGGGCGGCGCATGGCCGGGGGCAAAGACATGGTCGGTCAGGCGTCGGACGTAGGCCTCGGGGACCCGGGCCGCGGCCAGCAGCGCGCGACCGACCGGCCTGGCGGTCAGCCGATACCAGGGGTCGAGCGATCCGGGCCAGGGCAACGACGGCGCCGACAGCGTGACCAGCGCCGCCGCCGGGTGTTCCAGCGCCCAGGCCAGCGCGACCGAGTCACCATAGCTTTGCCCGACCAGCAGCGGATTGGTGGCGCCGAGGCTGGCGCAGGCGGCTCGGATCGCGGCGACCTGGCCGACAAGCGAGGCATCGCCATGCGGCAGCGGGTCGGAATGGCCAAGGCCGGGGCGGTCTACGGCGATCACCCGGAAGGCAGGCGCCAGACGGTCGACCAGCGCGAAAGTCATGTCGCGGGACGAGCCGGAGGCGCCGTGGATCAGCACCAGATCGGGGCCTTGCCCGCGCACGACCGCATGCAGCCGGCGACCGCCGGGCAGGGTGATCAACCGGCCTTCGGGCGGGTGGGCACGCGTGGCGCGGGCGGCACGCGCCTGCGCCCGCCAGAACGTGGCGCCCGCAAGGGCGGCGGCGGCCGCAAGTCCGACGTCAGGAACCGATCCGGTCAATGTCGAACGGCGTCGATTGATAGATTTCGTTGATCCAGTTGCCGTAAAGCAGATGCGCATGGCTTCGCCAGCGGTTCAGCGGCGGGCGGCTGGGGTCGTCGTCGGGGTAGTAATTCATCGGCACGTTGATCGGCGTGGCATTGGCCACGTCGCGGTCGTATTCCTGTTTCAGAGTGTCGCTGTCATATTCGAAATGGTTGAAGATATAGAGCGCGCGGTGGTCCGCGTCTTCGATCAGGCAGGGGCCTACCTCGTCGGACCCAAGCAGGGTGCGCAGGCCGGGGGCGGTGTCGATCTCGGGTTGCTTCATCTCTGTCCAGCGGCTGACCGGGATCACGAAATCATCCGAGAACCCGCGCAGATAGGGCGAGGTCGGGCAGAGGTTGCGGTGGCGGAAGCAGCCGAAGGCCTTGGCGTGCAGCATGTGTTTTGCGACGCCGTGAAAGTGGTTGATCATCGCCATGCCGCCCCAGCAGACGCCGAAGGTGGACTGCACATGGGTCTGGGTCCAGTCCATCACCTGACGCAGTTCGTCCCAATAGGTGACCTCGGTGAAAGCCAGGTGTTCGATCGGCGCGCCGGTGATGATGAGGCCGTCGAATTTCTCGCCACTCGCCAGCACTTCCTGGAACGGTCGGTAGAAGGTCTCCATGTGTGCGGCGGCGGTGGTCTTGGTCTGATGCTCGGTCATCCGGATCAGCTGGAAGTCGATCTGCAGCGGCGTCGCGCCGATCAGCCGGGCGAACTGGTTCTCGGTCTGGATCTTCTTCGGCATCAGGTTCAACAGGCCGATCCGCAGAGGCCGGATGTCCTGATGCGCCGCGCGGTCGGGCGACATCACCATGACACCTTCGCCGCGCAATACGTCATAGGCGGGCAGGGTTTCGGGCAGGGTGATGGGCATGATCAGGCGTCCTTGGGAACCGGTGACTTAGGCGCCGGCCGAGCGGCGTTCAATGGCGCGGGCGATCAGATCGTCGAAGTCGTGGGGGCTGCGCACGGCGGCGACCTCTTCGGCGGTGACGGTCACGCCCCAGCGCGCCATCGCTTCATAGCGCGGCTTGCGGTGCTCCAGAAGCCGGGCATAGCCGAAGCGCAGGAAAGCGTCGGGGTCGACCTTGTCCTCGGGCGCGCCTTGCGCGGCCAGGTATTCGTCCCACAGCTCTTGCAGGAAATCCGGCCGGTAATACATCGGCTTCGGCGCGCGGTCGAAGCGGCGGATCAACTCGTCGCGATGCGCGTCCGAGCCCTTGATCCAGACCAGCAGCAGGCTGTCGGCCAGTTGCCGCATGACGGAATCGTCGGGATCGTCGGCATCCACCACCTCGCAGATCGAGCCGGAGGTGTCGCAGACGAAATCGCGGTAGCCATAAAGGTCTACGGCCCGGTCGATGAAGCGGGCGGTGTCCAGCGTGGCGCTGATTTCCGCCTCGCGGTGCTGATCCTGGCGCTTGACGTATTCGGCGAAGGGCAGGCCGCCCTTGGCCGGATCGCCCGGCTTGCCCAGATAGGTCGACAGCGGCGCCAGGTTGGAAAAGGTGATATTCGACGCGATGTAGACGCTGTCCGACAGCAGAAGCTCTCGCAAGAGCGGCTGTTTCATCGCCTCGCGCTTGAACATGTCGGCGATGTATTCGCCCATGTATCGGGTGCCGATGCGGTAATCGACCGAATAGTGAAACCAGCCGCCGCCCTGACCCCGCGGCGCATCGCGCAGCATGGCCGACAGATGCGTCTTGCCCAGGCCCGACATGCCGTAAAGCAGGACGCGCTTGTGAGAGGCCTCGCGGTAGGCGGCGGCGGTGGGGTAGATCATGGCGGCGGCCCTTCGGTTGGCTGGCGCCGTTGTTAGCGCCGCGCGGCAGGGTGGGCAACGAAAAACCCCGCCCGGATCAGGGGCGGGGTTTCAAGGTCATTGCGTGGCCTTGGGTCAGGATCAGAACGACCAGCCGACCTTGACGCCGACACCGATGGCCGAATTGTCGGTGAACGGGCCGATCAGCGTGACTGCATCTCCGACCTCGACATAGCGGATGCCGCCGGTCACCTTGAGGTTGTCCTTGGTGTAAGTCACGCCCAGGCCGACGGACTTGTAGCCATCGGTCGGCGACAGCAGGCTGGAAAGCCCGCCCTTCGCATCCTCATAGCCCAGCGTGATCGCGCCAGACCAGTTGTCGTTGAACTTGCGCCCGATCCCAAGGCTGTAGCTGATGCGGTCATCGGCATAGGACAAGAGCGGAGCGGGGTCGACAGCCGGCGGAATGTTGATCGTCGTGTTGGTCCAGTCGACCCAGCGGATCTGGCCGAACAGCAGGGTATTGGCGGCGATACCGGTCTGGAAATCCAGGTTGACGGCCTGCGGCGGGTCGATGGTGCCGATGGTGCCGACCGAGCTGTCCAGCGAGTGATCGGTGGACGAGAAATAGGTCAACGCGACGCGCAGCGCGATCTCGGGCTTTTTCATAGGCAAAGCCGACCAGGTAGCCGAGGTCGGCATCGGCAGAGAAGCTTTGCGCCACGACGCCCCGCCCCGGCACGAAGGCGCGGCCGTCGACGGTGACATAGCGCAGCCCGGCATGGGCCGAGAAACCGCCCTCGAACTTGTAGCGGCCGATCACGTTGATCGAGCTTGACCACAACTCGGCATAGGTGCCGGCCAGCGGTGCGCCCGGTGGATATTGTACATAGGCACCGAAGGGCTGATCCAGCTGCACCCCGATCGACAGCTTGTCGCTGAGGTCGCGCTTGTAGGCCAGGCCGAAGGACGAATAGTTCGGCGTCACATCCCCCAGGGGAAAGGCCGCCGGCTGGACAGACGGGGCGACGTAGCCATAGGTCAGCTCGGCATAGGTGCCGTTTTCAAACATGAAGGCGATAGGCTGGCCCGAGCGGTCGATACCGCCAGCAAGTGCTGCGTTTGCTGCCGCGGTCGTAGCCGCGGCGGCGATCAGAAATCTTTTCATTGTCCTCATCCCTTGCAGGAGTTCCCCTGCGAAAAATGCTAAGTGCAGGGGGGCCTTCCGGTCAATCAACGACGTGGCGTCACGGAATCGTGAGGTGTCGATTGTGGCACGCCTGCCTGCATCGCGCCGCGCAGCGAGATCCAGTTGGCCAAAAGGATCAACCCGGCGCCAACGGCCAGGCCCAGGGTCAGCGGCTCGTCGAAGACCAGCGCGCCGACGACGGCCAGCAGTGGCAGGCGCGCGAAGTCGAACGGCACCACCTGCGAGGCCGGCGCCAGCGACAGCGCCCGCGTCAGGCTGAAATGCGCGCCGAGGCCCGACAGGCCGATCACCGCCAGCCAGGGCAGGGTGCCAGCATCCGGCGGTCGCATCGCGCCATCGGCGGCCGCCAGCACCAGTCCGAAACCTGCCTGAAAGCTGACCAGCCAGAACAGGATCGCCACGATATCCTCGCCCCGCGTCAGCCGCTTGGTGATCACGGTGGTGGCGGCGAAGAACAGTGCCGCCCCGGCCGCTGCCAGCAGCCCCGGCTCCACCCGGCCGAAGTCGGGCCGCGCCACCACCAGCACGCCCGCCAGCCCGAGGATCGCCGCCAGCACCTTGGCCGGGGTCAGCCGCTCGCCCAGAAAGAACGGCGCGGCCAGCACCACCCACAGCGGCGAGGTGAACTCGATCGCGATCACCTGCGCCAGCGGGATCGAGGCGATGGCAAAGAACCACAGCGCCTGGCCAGTGAAATGCACGGTGTTGCGAAAGGCATGGGCGCCCAGGCGGCGGGTGCCCAGGCGCGCGGTCTGGCCGGTGGTGGCGACGACGGCAAGCACCAGCGCGACCCCGAGGAGTGAGCGGTAGGCAAGGATTTCAAATGTATCGTGCCGGTCGCCAATCATCCTGGCGCTGACCGCCATGGCGCTGAACGAGGCGATTGCGCCGCACATCCACAGGGCGGCCGCAAAGAGGCCGCGCGGCGGCAGGGCGGAAAGAGGGGGCGAAGGCGTCATGCGGCCTGTCTTGCGCCCTTGGCGGCGTTTGTCCAGCCGTGGCCTGCGGGGGAACGGCAGGCGGCTTGACATGAGTCAGCGCAGGACGGGGCGCGGTCGGGCATTCAGGGTGCAAACAACGAAGGCAGGCAGCGATGGATCTCTACACTCTTGCGCGCGCGGTCCATATCCTGGCGCTGGTGCACTGGATCGGCGGGGTTGCCATGGTGACGCTGGTGATCCTGCCCGCAGTGATGCGGCTGGCGCAGGCCGAGGACCGGCTGGCCACCTTCGAGGCGGTAGAGGCGCGGTTCGGCGTGCAGGCGCGGGTCTCGACGCTGGTGGCGGGTCTGTCGGGGCTGTGGATGCTGTGGGAAACCGACGGCTGGCGGCTTTTTTCCGATCCGGGGCACTGGTGGCTGCACCTGATGGTCGCGGTCTGGGCGTTGTTCACGCTGGTGCTGTTCGTGCTGGAACCGCTGGTTCTGCACCGCTGGTTCCATGCCCGCGCCGTTGCGGCGCCGGAGGCCGCTTTCTTGCTGGTCCTGCGGCTGCACCGGGTGCTGCTGGCGCTTTCGGGTATTGCAGTGGCGGCGGGTGTGCTGGGCGCGCATGGCGGGCTCTAGCCGCAGTCGGTGCGCAGGCGCACAGCGGATTAGCGGTTGGCGTGGCTTGCCGGGGCAGGGCGGTCGGCCTAGGTCAGGGCGCAACGAATAGTTGAAGGTGCGCCCGATGAACCAAGCCCTGCCGCCCGCCCGCCGCCCCGGCCATGCCGCCGACCCGATGTTCCCGGCGCGCTGGTCGCCGCGGGCCTTTGCCGACCGGACGGTCAGCGCCGAAGACATAATGGTGCTGCTGGAGGCGGCGCGGTTCGCGCCCTCGGCCTCGAACCACCAACCCTGGCGCTTTGTCTGGTCCTTGCGCGGCGATCCGGGCTTTGCCGCCATCCGCGATGCGCTGGTGCCGTTCAATGCGGATTGGGCCGGCAAGGCGGCGGCGCTGATCGTGGTGGCCACGAAAAGCACCGTGACAACCAAGGACGGGGCCGAGGCGCCCAACCATTACGCCGCCTTCGATGCCGGGGCCGCCTGGATGAGCCTTGCCTTGCAGGCGCAGGTCTCGGGGCTGGTGGCGCATGCGATGGCGGGCTTCGATCACGCAGCGCTGGCCTTGGCCGTGGCGCTGCCCGAAGGCCACGCGCTGCATGCGGTGGTGGCGGTGGGTCATCTGGGCAAGGTCGAGACGCTGCCCGAGGGCCTTCGCGCCCGCGAAACGCCCAGCCCGCGGCTGCTGCTGGCCGATCTGGCGGTGCGCGGGCGGTTCTGAGCCTGCCTACTGCCCCGAGATACGGAACTCGCGCTTCAGATGCGCGGTGGCCCTGTACCAGGCGGAAGCACGGGTCCGGGCCTGATGCGCGTCGAAGGCGGCGCGGTCGGTAAAGCTTTCGTCCAGCCGCCAGACCAGCGGATCGTCGGTCGGACAGACGTTGAACGACAGACAACCGGGTTCGGCGCGAGAAAGGCGGAGATGCTCGGGCAGATGGCTGCGGATAAGATCCGCCTCGATGGAATCGGCGGCAATCAGGCAGCCGGTGACGGTGATCATTCCAACTCGATCGTGCCTGGCGGTTTCGAGGTGCAGTCGTAGAAGACGCGGTTGATGCCCTTGACTTCGTTGATGATGCGTGTGGCGGTTTCGCCAAGGAAATCATGCGTGAAGGGGTAATAGTCCGCCGTCATGCCATCGACCGAGGTGACCGCCCGCAGCGCCAGCGCATAGTCATAGGTGCGCCCGTCGCCCATCACGCCCACGGTCTTCATCGGCAGGATGGCGGCAAAGGCCTGCCAGATCTCGTCGTAAAGACCGTGTTTGCGGATCTGGTCGATATAGACCGCATCGGCGCGGCGCAGGATGTCCAGCTTTTCTGTGGTGATCTCGCCGGGGCAGCGGATCGCCAGGCCGGGGCCGGGGAAGGGGTGGCGGCCGATGAAGGCGGGCGGCAGGCCCAACTCTTGGCCAAGGGCGCGAACCTCGTCCTTGAACAGCTCGCGCAGGGGTTCGACCAGTTTCAGCCCCATCTTCTCGGGCAACCCGCCGACGTTGTGGTGGCTTTTGATGGTGACCGAGGGGCCGCCCGAGAAGCTGACCGACTCGATCACGTCGGGGTAAAGCGTGCCCTGGGCGAGAAATTTCGCCCCACCCACCTCATGCGCATGTTTCTGGAACACGTCGATGAACAGCCGGCCGATGGTCTTGCGCTTGACCTCGGGGTCGGAGACGCCTTCCAGCGCGCCGAGGAACAGGGCAGATTCATCGGCATGGATCAGCGGCATTTGGTAATGGTCGCGGAACATGGTGACGACCTGTTCGGCCTCGCCCTGCCGCAACAGGCCATGGTCGACGAAGACGCAAGTCAGCTGGTCGCCGATCGCCTCATGGATCAGCACGGCGGCAACCGAGCTGTCGACCCCTCCGGAGAGGCCGCAGATCACCTTGGCATCGCCCACCTGCTCGCGGATTTTGGCGATCGCCTCGGCGCGGTAGGCGCCCATCGTCCAGTCGCCCTTGAACCCGGCCAGACGGATGAAGTTTTCGTACAACTTGGCGCCCTTGGGGGTGTGATGCACCTCGGGGTGGAATTGCACGGCGTAGAAATGGCGGGCGGGGTCGGCGGTGATGGCAAATGGTGCGTTCGCAGAGGTGCCGTAGACCTGAAAGCCGGGGGCGATTTTCGACACATGGTCTCCGTGCGACATCCAGACCTGCTCGGGGCCGTCGGAAAACCAGCCGCCCAGCAGCGGCAGGGTGAGATCAGTGGGCGTGACCTTGGCGCGGCCGAATTCGGCGGTGCCGTGGCCGCCTTCGACATGGCCGCCCAGGCAATGCATCATCACCTGCTGGCCGTAGCAGATGCCCAGGACCGGCACGCCCAGGGTGAAGACGCCCGCAGGCGGCATCGGCGCGTTGTCCCAGTAGACCGAGGCCGGACCGCCCGACAGGATCACCGCCTTGGGGGCGAAATCCGTCAGGAATGCGTCGTCGACCCGGTTGTAGGGGTGAATCTCGCAGTAGACGTTCAACTCCCGCAACCGCCGCGCGATCAGCTGGGTGACCTGAGAGCCGAAGTCGATGATGAGAAGGCGGTCATGCTGTGTCATGGCTTCGCGTAGCGTGGGGATAGCGGAATCGCAAGGGGTGGCCAACGGCGGAGCTGGGGGTTTCACACCCCCATGACATTGGTTCCTTGAACCGATGGCGAAACCAATGACAAACCTCTTGGAGTATCCTGGCCAAGATGAACGGGGAGGTGGCGGCGGGTTGCGCGTGTCGCTTTTGGCGGGCAGGTGACGCAATCGGGGATCGGGGGGATGGCGAATGGCGGCATAAAGGATGCCACAGGTTTTCGCGGAGGCGACGATGAGCGATACGGAGCAGGGCGGCGGGCGCAGGGCGCGGGGCGGCGGCGGCGGGGCGCGGCGGGCCGAGCGGACGGCGGTATCGTTCGAGACCGCGCGCTTCATCGAGCGCAACATCCCGAACTTCGAGATCCTGAACGACGAGGCGCTGTCGATCATCGAATGGAATGCCGAGACGGTTCTGGAAGAGATCGGCGTCAACTTCGTGGAAAATCCGGCTGCGCTGGAGTTGTGGAAGGCCGCTGGCGCCGATGTGCGGGGCGAGCGGGTGCGCATTCCGCGCGGACTGGCGCGAAAGCTTTGCGCGACGGCACCGAAGACCTTTACCCAGCACGCCCGCAACCCGGCGCGGAATGTCGAGATCGGTGGCCGCAATCTGGTGCTGGCGCCGGTTTACGGCCCGCCCTTCGTGCGCGATGCGGCGGGCGGTCGGCGCTATGCCACGATCCACGATTTCCAGAACTTCGTGAAGCTGGGCTACATGTCGAAATGGCTGCACCATTCCGGCGGCACGGTCTGCGAGCCGACCGACGTGCCGGTGAACAAGCGCCACCTGGACATGCTGCTGGCGCACATGACCCTGTCGGACAAGCCCTACATGGGCTCGGTCACCGAACCCAGCCGCGCGGCGGATTCGGTGGAGATGTCGAAGATCCTGTTCGGCTCGGATTTCGTTGACCAGAACACGGTGATGACCAGCCTGATCAACATCAACTCTCCCTTGACCTTCGACGGCATCATGATGGGTGCGCTGGAGGTCTTTGCAAAGGCCAACCAGGCTTCGATCATCAGCCCGTTCATCGTGGGCGGGGCGATGGCACCGGTGACGGTGGCGGGGACGCTGACGCAAGTGCTGGCCGAGGTCTTGGCGGGCGTGGCCTACAGCCAACTGGTCCGGGCCGGGGCGCCGGTGATCATGGGTGCCTTTGTCACCTCGATCGACATGAACTCGGGCGCGCCGACCTTCGGCACGCCGGAGGCCGCGCATATCACCTATGGCGCCGGGCAGCTGGCTCGCCGGCTGGGGCTGCCCTACCGCAGCGGCGGGGCGTTCTGCGGGTCGAAACTGCCCGATGCGCAGGCGGCCTATGAGACCGCCAACAGCCTGAACATGGCGCTGCTGGCGGGGGTCAACTTCATGCTGCATGCCTGTGGCTGGCTGGAGGGCGGGCTGGTGTCGTCCTACGAGAAATTCGTGATGGACGCCGACCAGCTGGGCACGCTGCACCATCTGGCCAAGGGCGTGTCGGTGGATGACAACGCGCAGGCGATGGGAGCGATCCGCGAGGTCGGGCCAGGCGGCCACTACCTCGGCTGCCAGCACACCCAGGACAACTTCAAGTCGGCGTTCTGGCGCAGCGATCTTCTGGACTACAAGCCGTTCGAGACCTGGGACGAGGAAGGCGCGCGCGACACGCAGGCGCTGGCCAGTGTCAGGGTGCAGAAGATGCTGGGCGACTATCAGGCCCCGGCGATGGACGCGGGCAAGCGCGAAGAGCTGGAAGACTATGTGGCGCGCAAGAAGGCCTCGGTTCCCGATGCATTTCTCTGAGATTGCTTGAAAGCGGTTTCCTATCCGGAAACGATGCAAGGGCCCGCGCGGATGCACCGCCGCGGGCCCTTTGCCTGTTGCGGACCTATCCCTCCGACGGGCGGCGCAGCAGGCTCACCTCGGCCAGAATCGCGATCAGCACTTCGAGGTTCTGGGCGATGGAATAGCCGGCATCGCCGCTGAGGCGGGTTTCCTCGAGCTGCTCTTCGACCGACAAAAGCCTGGAAACCGTGCGCTCGGGCGAGGTTTCGCCGGGAACAAGGCGCTTCAGCCAGCGTCCCCTGTGGTAGTCGGCCAGCCCCAGCCGTGCGGCGCGCATCAGCATCGAGGGGCGGCGCATCTCGGCCAGGATCTTGCGGAAATCGGACATTGGCAGCCTCCGTTCATGGACGGGAGCATCCTGCAGCAGCACAACCATGCGTTGCATTTCGTTTGATAGCAGCGCACGGAGGTTACCAAATTGTTTAAGAAATGGATACAATTATCGGTTTTGACCTTCGAGTTAACCAACAGGTAACCAATTCTACTCTAGGTTGTATTTGTCCAAATCCGGACGAAATGCACCACCCTCTGACCTAGCCAGCCACAGGATGCCCGGTTTGTCTGCACCCGCTCTTCTCGGCCTGCCCGAATGGCTTCCCGATCGTGTGAGGCTCTATCTCAGCCACACCGAGGACGGCGTTTCGATCCGGGCGCTGGCACGCAAGGTGGGGCTGAACGCCTCGACCGTCCTGCGCCAGGTGCGCCGGTTCGAGATGCGGCGCGACGACCCGCTGATGGACGAGGCGCTGGCCAGCCTGAGCCGTGAGTCCCAGCCGTGCCCGATCCAGACCGACCCGACTCAGACCGACCCGACTCAGACCGACCCGATCCAGACCGACCCGATCCAGACCGAAAGGACGCCCAAAGCATGACTGCCCCGATCCGCGTGGTATCCCAGATGACCGACGAGGCGACGCTTGAACGAAGGCCGCCGTATCCTGCGGCGGTTGGCCGAACCGGGCGCCGTGCTGGCCATTGCCACGGACATGGAAAAAGCCGTGGTGATGCGCGAGTTTCCCGATGGCCGCAGTGCGCGCACCGGGGTGGTGGAGCGCGCCGTGGCACAGGCCTTCACGTTGAAGGACTGGATCCATTGCCGCAAGACGGGCCGGGTCTCGACCTACGAGATCACCCAGGCCGGACGCTCGGCGCTGAAGCGGATGATCGATGACGAGGACCGTCGTCGCCATGATACGATGACTGAAGGGCAGGGAATGGCCGAGGCGCCGGGCCGCTTTGCCGGCCAGCACCGGATCTGGGGCGAACGGCAGGTGATGGATGACGACGGCCCGCGCCGGCTGCGCTACAATCTGGCGGAAAGCCCGGTCTCGGTGCTGGGGCGGCGGCGCGACAAGGACGGCAAGCCGTTCCTGGAAACCGGGCTGATCGAGGCGGCCGAACGGCTGCGCGAGGATTTCGAACTGGCCCAGATGGGGCCGCGGGTGGCGCAGAACTGGGAACGCTTCCTGACCGGTGGCGACCGGGGCGGCTTTCGGCCAGACAACGGTATCGCCGAAGGGCCGGGGCGGGCGCGTGAACGGGTGGCCGGGGCGCTGCGCGACCTGGGGCCGGGCCTGGGCGACGTGGCGCTGCGGGTCTGCTGCTTTCTCGAGGGCATCGAGACGGCGGAACGGCGCATGGGCTGGGCGGCGCGCTCCGGCAAGATCGTGCTGCGCATCGCCCTGATGCGGCTGCGGCGGCACTATGACGAGACCTACGGCAAGTCCGGCCCCCTGATCGGGTGAGAACCGGCCCGGTCGGCACGACCGGGAGAAAACTCTCCAGTGGAGAGTTTTCAGGTTCGAACGGGCGCGCACCCCTGCGCGCCCCGGCAGGAACCGGCCCGGTCGGCACGACCGGGAGAAAACCCCGGGAGAGTTTCCGGTTCGAACGGGCGCGCACCCAGACGTGCCCCGGCAGGAACCGGCCCGGTCGGCACGACCGGGAGAAAACTCTCCAGTGGAGAGTTTTCAGGTTCGAACGGGCGCGCACCCCTGCGCGCTGCGGTCGCGGCGGACGAAAACGGGGGGTGCGTGTCCCCGCACCCCCCGCCTCCCGGGGCTTCCCCGTCCCCGAGGCCGCGCGCCGCTGCTCAGTCAGCGCGCGCGAAACCGGCTTTGTGGACCAGACCCGCCGCGGCCCCTCCGACCAGCGGGGCCACGATGAAGACCCAGAGGTCCGCCAGCGCCTTGCCGCCGACGAACAACGCCGGGCCGATGGAGCGGGCGGGGTTGACCGACACGCCGGTGACATTGATGCCGACCAGATGGATGGCGGCGAGCGTCAGGCCGATGGCCAGACCCGCCATGGCGGCGGGCGCGCCGGTCTGGGTGGCGCCCAGGATCACGGTGACGAAGATGAACGTCATCACCACTTCGAAGATCAGCGCCGCGACCAGGGAATATTCGCCCAGGTAGCCCGCGCCATAGCCGTTCTGGCCCAGCCCGTTCACGCCGAGGTCATAGCCCGCCTTGCCGGAAGCGATCAGGTAGACCACCAGCGCGCCAAGGATGGCGCCGATCACCTGCGCGATGGCATAGCTGACGAAGGTGACGGCGGTGATCCGGCCCGCCAGCATCGCCCCCAGTGACACCGCCGGGTTCAGATGCGCGCCCGAGATCGGGCCCAACCCGTATGCCGCCGCCACGATGGCCAGGCCGAAGGCCAGCGCGATGCCCATCATGCCGATATGTTCGCCCATCAGCACCGCAGCGCCACAGCCGAACAGCACCAGAATGGCGGTCCCGAGAAGCTCGGCGAGAAATGTCCTGGTCATGTCTGTCCCCGTGTTCAACCCTTGCGCCCGCCGCATGGGTCGCAGGCATTGCTGCGGGGGCGGGGCGCGTTGCCTTGTCGGCCTGAAAGCCCTATGTCAGGGGAAGTCCTGCGGTCAGGGGGAAATTTTCGTGCGCGACCTCAAGCTTCCAGAAGAACGCCACCCGGAAAAGGCGCATCGCCCCGATCAGGCGCAGCCGAAAAAGCCGGACTGGATTCGCGTGCGCGCGCCGAACTCCGAAGGCTACAAGCAGACCCGCGACATCCTGAAAGAGAAAGAGCTGGTCACCGTCTGCGAAGAGGCCGCCTGCCCGAACGTCGGCGAATGCTGGTCTGCCAGGGCCACGCGACCATGATGATCATGGGCGAGATCTGCACCCGCGGCTGCACCTTTTGCAACGTGGCCACCGGCAAGCCCACCGCGCTGGACACGTTCGAGCCGGGGCGCGTGGCGCATGCGGTCAGCGAGTTGGGGCTGAAGCATGTCGTCGTCACATCCGTTGACCGGGACGACCTCGATGATGGCGGGGCCGAGCATTTCGCCCAGACCATCCGCGCCATCCGCCACCGCGCGCCCGGCACCACGATCGAGGTGCTGATCCCCGATTTCCTGAAATGCGGGCCAGAGGCGCTGGAGGTTGTCGTGGCCGCGCGCCCCGACGTTCTGAACCACAACCTTGAAACCGTGCCAGGTCTTTACCCCGAGGTGCGGCCCGGCGCGCGCTATTTCCACTCGCTTCGCCTGTTGCAAAGGGTCAAGGAACTGGACCCGACCATGTTCACCAAATCGGGCATCATGGTCGGGCTGGGCGAAGACCGGCAGGGGGTCACGCAGGTGATGGACGACATGCGCGCCGCAGATGTCGATTTCCTGACCATCGGGCAATACCTGCAACCGACGCCCAAGCATCACAGGGTCGCCCGCTTCGTCACTCCCGACGAGTTCAAGGCCTATGAAGCCGCGGCCTATGGCAAGGGCTTCCTGATGGTCTCGGCCACGCCGCTGACGCGGTCCAGCTACCACGCCGGCGACGATTTCGCCCGGTTGCGCGCGGCGCGGATGGCGAAGCTGGGGCAGGGCTGAAACGATGCCGGCCACCCGTTCCGGGGCGGCCGGTGTTGAACCATTGCGAATGCGAAGCGATCAGAAATCCAGCCCGATGCCGATGTCGTAGATCTCGTCATTGCTGTAGAAGCTTACGCCGCCCTCGACAAAACCACGCTCGCCGATCCGGTATTCGGCCGAGAGCGATGCGAGATCTTCGAAATCCTGGACCGCCAGATAGTCGCCCTTGATCGTCAGGACCGGCAACACATCGTAGCCGCCATAGAGCCGCACCGACGAGCGGGTGGTGCCCCAGAACTCGGCGCGTGTCAGTGCCGCGCCGAAGGAATAGCGGTCAGCCTGATGCTGCGCCCCGATCTGCAGCGTCACCTCGTCATCGAACGGGTAGCTGGCCAGTTCTCCCATGATGAAATAGGTGGTCCGGTCGCCGGTGAAGACCATCGCGCCTTCGTAGTAGTCGATGGTCACCACGGCGTCGTCGATCTGATGATACGACAGGCCATAGCGCAGATTGCCTGCCGTCGCGGTGAAGGCCAGACCGGGGGTCATGCTGTTGTCGAAGAGGCTGTCAAGGATCACCTTGGGGACAATCAGCGCCCCGAATTCAAGGTCGATCATCCGGGCCGAGGTCAGATCAGGCATCACCCTCAGCGTTTCGGTCACCGGTCGCGGCGCACCGACGGCAAAATCGCCGAAGGAGGTCGACAGCACCAGTGCCGCCCAGAGGTTGGTGTAGTCGTCGCCGTCTTCCAGGTCGTAGGTGGTGTCGATTGCGGCATCAAAGCCCAGCACCGCGCCCGAGCGCCAGCTCAGGCTGATGTCACCGGCGACGATCGAATAGGTTTGGGTGTCGATATCGGAATACTCAAGCTCGACCCGGCCGGAGCCTGCCAAGCCGCCAAGATCGAAGGCGGTTGCAGCGGTGGGCAGGCCGGACAGGGCGAGAAGGGCGACTGAAGCAACTAGGGGCGTTCTGATCATGGCGTCACCTGTGTGGTTTCCTTCATCACCGATATGGGCATCCGCCCGCTGTGGTTGAAGATGATCCGCGGCATTCGCGATACCATGTAGCAGCCGCATCACACTGCGGCAGTCGGTCACGCCTCAGGCGCCAAGCGCTTGAAATGGGTGTCTTCGGGCGGCTTGCCGAAGCTCTCCACGACATGCGCCACATCGCCGCCGACAGCCTGGGGCAGGCAGGACAGCGCGGTCAGAACTTCAGGCCGACGCCGATGTCGAACACCTCAACGTCACCAAAGACCGAAACGCCGCCTTCGACGAATCCGTTCTGGCCGAACCGGTATTCGGCCGAGAGCGAAAGCAGGTCATCGCTGTCGGTGATCGCCAGATAATCGCCCTTGACGCTCAGTGCCGGCGTCAGGGAATAGCTGCCATAAAGCCGTCCCGCCGACATGTTGCCGGTCGAAAACTCGACATGGGCCAGGTTCGCGCCCAGAGCATAGCGGTCGGCTTGATGCAGGGCGCCGATTTGCAGCGTCACCACGTCATCGGAGCCCTCGCTGGCGGCCTCTCCCATGATGAAGTAGGTGGTCTGGCCGCCGGAAAAGACCATTGCGCCGGTGACCAGGTCGGCGGTGGAAACGCCATCGTCAATCTGATGATAGGACAGGCCGTAGCGCAGATTTCCGGCCGTAGAGGTGAAGGCGAGGCCGGGGGTCATGCCGTTGTCGAAGTAGCTGGTAAAGGCGGTCAGTGAGGCGGTCAGTGACCCGAACTCAATGTCGATCAGCCGTGACGAGGAAATATTCGGCATCACCTTCAGCGTTTCGGTCACCGGTCGCGGCGCGCCGACTGCGAAGTCGCCGAACGAGGTCGACAGCACCACTGCCGCCCAGAGATTGGTGAAGTCGTTGCCATCGTCGAGCCAAATGCTGTCGAGCGCGGCATCGAAGCCGAGCACCGAGCCGGAGCGCCAGGCCAACGTGATGTCGCCGATTGCAGCGGCGGTGTTGTTGTTGCTGGAATCGGTATATTCAAGCTTGACCTCGCCGGTGGCGACAAGACCGCCGCCAAGGTCAAAGGCGGTTGCGGCGGTGGGCAGGCCGGACAGGGCAACAAGGGCGGCCGAGGCAACGAGAGGCGTGCGGATCATTGCGTCACCTGTATGGTTTCCTTCGCCTCCATTGTAGGCATCCGCCCGCTTTGGTTGAAGATGCCCCCCGGCGTTCGCGTCACCATGTAGCAATCGCATCACACTGTGGCCTTCGGTCACTCCACCGGCGCCACGCGCTTGAGATAGGCGGCGACGGCTTCGGCATCCTCTTTCGGCAGCTTGCCGAAGTTTTCCACCACATGCGCCATGTGGCTGCCGACGCTGTCGAAATCGGGGGTGAAGCCGGTGGTCAGGTAATAGGCGATCTCGGCCTCGCTCCAGGTCAGCTTCGCCGGCGTGATGTTGGGGACGCGGGCCTTGCCGGTAGGGTCGGACGGGTCGGCCGCGCCGGCCAGCCAGCGCGCCTTGTCCAGGCCTCCCAGCGCATTGCGCGGGGTGTGGCATTCGCCGCAATGGGCCATCGCCTCGGCAATGTAGCGGCCGCGGTCTTCGGTGGGCGTCAGGTTGCCGGGCACCGCCCAATCGCCACCGGTGAACAGCAGCTTCCAGCCGCCAAGCGTGGCACGGATGTTGAAGGGAAAGCCGATCTCATGCGGTTGGCTGGGCGTCGGGTCCGCAGGCAGCGTCTTGAGAAAGGCGTGCAGGTCGGCCACGTCCTGCACCTGCATCCGTGCATAGGCGGCATAGGGCAGGGCGGGGTAAAGGTGCTCGCCGGTCCGCGACACGCCACGGGTCAGGGCGCTGGCCAGTTCGGCCAGGGTCCAGTCGCCGATGCCGTGCTGCGGGTCCTGGCTGATGTTGGGCGCCAGGAACGCCCCGAAGGGCGAGGCGAAGCGCTGCCCGCCCGACAGAACCAGCTGTGCCGCGTCCTTCGCGCCAGCCGCCATGTGGCACGAGGCGCAGCCGGTGGCGTGAAAGATCCGCTCTCCCCTTGCCACATCACCTGTCAGTCCGGCCACTTCGGCCTCCGACAGCGGGTCTGGCAGCGTCCACCAGTAAAGCGCGCCTGTGGCCAGAACGGCCAGCAGCAGAAGATAGCGAAGAAGGCGCATGGCGGGGCTCCCGTTCCGGTTGCGGGCAGCCTAGCGGAACCGGGCGGGCCTGTCAGTTCCTCAGGGACGCGCCCGCAATGAATTGACCGTGAGCCAGTCAGGCCAGCCGAACAGCCACTCGAACCCCGCCACGGCCAGGCAGGCGGCGATGATACCGACATAGATCAGCACGGTCTTCATCGGTGGCGGATTCTGCGCCAGACGTTTCGACTTCAGCAGCCAGCGGGACGGGTTCATGCCGCGTCTTCCGTGAACCGCACCTTGCCGATGAAGGACAGGTTGCGGTTGCGCTGCGCGAAGTCGATGCCGTAGCCGACGACGAATTCGTCGGGGATCTCGAAGCCGGTCCAGGTGGCGCGGATGTCCACCTCGCGGCGCGACGGCTTGTCCAGCAGGGCGCAGATCTCCAGCCGTTTCGGCCCGCGCGCCTCCAGCAGGTGCCTGACGTGGTGCAGGGTAAAACCGGTATCGACGATATCTTCCACCACCAGCACGTCGCGGCCGGCGATCTCGCCGCGCAGGTCCTTCAGGATGCGCACCTCGCGCGAGGAATGCATGGAATCGCCGTAACTCGACGCTTCCATGAAATCGACCTCGACCGGCAGGTCGATCTCGCGCACCAGGTCGGCGATGAACACGAAAGAGCCGCGCAACAGGCCGACCACCACCAGCTTGTCGGTGCCGGAAAAATGCGCGGTGATCTCGCGCGCCAGGTCCTCGACCCGCGCGGCGATGGCCTTGGCGCTGATCATCTGGTCGATCACATAGGGGCGGTCGGGCATGGGGCCTCGGCGGGACAGCGGACTTGTCTGGAACCTTCGTAGCGGTATTCTGACCCTGTTTCGAGAGGAGTTATTGCAATGATGAGACAGGTCGGGCTTTGGGCGCTGGCGGTGATTTTCACGCTGGGGGCTGGTCTTGGCGATGCGGCGCAGGCGCAGACCGCAGATGACATCACCGCATTGCGGGCGCGGCAATGGTATGTGAACGGCGACTTTGCCGCATCGGTCAAGGTGCTGTCGCCCTTGGCCGACGCCGGCCATGTGCGGGCGATGACCATGCTGGGCTTTCACTATGAACGCGGTCTGGGGGTTGAAAAGGACGAGACGCGGGCGCTGGCGCTCTATCAGGCATCGGCCGACAAGGGCTACGCGACGGCGCTGCACAACCTTGCCTTCTTTCACGCGCTTGGCATGGCCGGGCTGACCGCCGATCCGGTCAGGGCGCGCGATTATTTCTGGCAGGCCAGCCAGCAGGATTATGCGCCGTCAATGACGGCCCTGGCCGGAATGATGTGGCGCGGCGAGGGTGGCCCGGCCGATCCCGAGACGGCGGTTTAGCTGTATGAACGTGCTGCCGCCCTGGGCAATGCCGAGGCAAGCGGCACGATGGGTTATATCCTGGCCACCGGCGATGGCGCGCCGGTCGATCTGGTCCGCGCGCGCGCCTTTTACGAAGTGGCCGCCGCCCATGGCACCGACTGGGCACAGCGCGACCTGGGCGACATGCTGGAACTGGGCGAGGGCGGCCCGGTCGATCTGACGCGCGCGCGCTACTATTTCGGGCTGGCGGCGGGGCAGGGCAATGCGATGGCCGGTCAGGACATTGCCGATCTGATCTGGGCCAATCCGACGGTCTTTCCCGATCGGGTCGAGGCGCTGGCCTGGTGCTTCTGGGCCGAAGCCACCGGCGGCGGCGATTTCACCGGCGCCTGCCTGCCGCAGATTCCCGGCTATTCCGACGACGAAGTCGCCGCTGCCCGCTCCCGCGCCGCGACATTGTGAGCCGGCATTGGGGGGCTGGCAAACCGGCCTTCTCTTGATCTAGTCTGGCGGGTGCGCGACATCAAGGATACCACGCAAAGCCACCATGCCGACGCATCACGAAACCAAACGCCTGCCCTATTCGGCGCAGCAGATGTACGATCTGGTCGCCGATGTGGCCCGCTACCCCGAGTTCCTGCCATGGAATTCGGCCGCGCGAATCCGCTCGCGCCGGCCCATCGAGGGCGGCGAGGTGATGGAGGCGGATCTGGTGATCTCGTTCAAGGTGTTCCGCGAACGCTTTGGCAGCCGGGTGACGCTGCTGCCGGGCGCGGGGAAGATCCTGACCGAATACCTGGACGG
The DNA here is from genome assembly GCA_016704435.1 of Rhodobacter sp. GTDB lineage: Bacteria > Pseudomonadota > Alphaproteobacteria > Rhodobacterales > Rhodobacteraceae > Pseudogemmobacter. The sequence continues at coordinate 103,874 of JADJAB010000004.1, forward strand.
CCCGTTCAAATACATGAAATCCACCTGGACCTTCCGCCCGATCGAGGGCGTGGAGGGCGGCTGCGAGATCGAGTTCTTCGTGGATTTCGAATTCCGCAACGCGATTCTGCAAGGCATCATCGGGCTGGTCTTCAACGATGCGATGCAGCGCGTGGTGCGGGCCTTCGAACGCCGCGCCGCCGCCCTTTACGGCCCGCGCTAGCCGCGACGGAAAGGCCGTGCACGGGCGTTGATCCTCCATGTCCAGTCCCGGAGGCCGAAGATGACCCCCCTGTTCCGCCGTCTGATCGCCGTCCTGCCGCTTGTCGTGTTCATGCTTGCCGCGCCTGCCGCCGCCGAGTTGCGCGAGGTGCGGCTGGGCGACCGGTTCTACCTGATCGACCTGCCCCGAAGCTCCGGGGGGGCACCGATGATCCTTGCGCTGCATGGCGGCGGCGGCGATCCGGCGCAATTCGCCGCTGCCTCGGGGCTGGGGCGGGCGGCCACGGCCAAGGGCTATGCGGTGGTCTTTCCCGCCGGCACGTCGCGGCGTGGCAAGGACCGCGGGCTTACCTGGAACGGCGGCTATTGTTGCGGCTACGCAGCGCGGTCGGGGGTGGACGATGCGGGTTTCCTGCGCGCGGTGATCGCCGATGCCACGGCCCGTTTCGGGCTGCAAGGCGACCGTGTGTTCCTGACCGGCATGTCCAACGGCGCGATCATGGCCGAGACCTTCGCGGCGCGGAATCCTGCGTTGGTCAGGGCGGTCGCCGGGGTCGCGGGCTCGATGGACACCGGTCGGAACCGGGTCAGGGGGCCAGTGCCCGCGCTGGTGATCCACGGCACCGCCGACACAATGGTGCCCTACGGCGGTGGCGTGGGCGAGGACAGCCTGACACGAACCGATTTCTCCTCGGTCGATGAGGTGGTGCAGGCCTTTGTGGCAGCCCAGCCCGGCAAGCTGGCCAAGACCAGCCGCAAGATCGACGCGCGCGACGATGGCACGGCGGTGCTGGTCACCGACTGGTCGGCGGGCGGCCAGTTGCGGGTCCGGCTGATGACGGTCGAGGGCGGCGCGCACCACTGGCCCGGCGGGCGCAAGGCGCGGCTCAAGACCGGCAAGACCCGCGAGATCGACGCCAATGCCGAGATCCTGCGGTTCTTCGATCCGTTCCGCTGAGCGCCCGATCCGGGCCCGGTCTGCGCCCGATCTGCGCCCGGTCTGTGCCAGTCACTCCAGCGCGGCGCCCAGCAGCGCCAGGCCATGCGCCGTCGCGGCCTTGCGCACCTTTGCCCGACCGGTGGCGCCGAACTCGACCGTTTCGGCCCAGGTCGGCGTGCCCTGCCGGGCCAGGGCAAAGCAGACCCGCCCCTCGGGCTTTCGCTCGCTGCCGCCGGGGCCCGCGATACCGGTGACCGCCACCGCCAGCCCCGCGCCCGAGGCCGCAAGCGCGCCTTCGGCCATCTCGCGCGCCACCGGTTCCGAGACCGCCCCGTGCGCGGCCAGCGTTTCGGCGCGCACGCCCAGCATCTCGATCTTGGCGGCATTGGAATAGGTGACAAAGCCGCGGTCGAACACATCCGACGACCCCGCCACATCGGTCAGCGCCGCTGCGATCATGCCGCCGGTGCAGCTTTCCGCCGTGGCGATGGTCAGCCCCCAGAACCGGGCGCGGCGCAGGATCTCGTCGGCTTTCATCGCATCACGACCCCATGCGCCACCGCCGCCGCGACCATCACCGCCAGCCCGGCGAAAAGCCCCGCCCAGAGGTCGTCCAGCATCACTCCGGCCGCATCATGCCGCCGGTCGGCGCGGCCGGCAAGCCAGGGCTTCCAGATATCGAACAGGCGGAAGAACAGAAAGGCCGCGATCCAGCCGGGGTAGGCCACGACGGCCCAGTCTTCCAGCCCGCGGTGCCAGAAGGCGGCGGCGGGAAACAGCAGCGCCAGCCATTGCCCCGCCACCTCGTCGATCACCACTTCGGACGGGTCGTCGCCCGGCCCGCAGACCCGCGCGCAGGCCCAGAAGCCGAGGGCCGTCACCGCGACCGTCGCCACCACCAGCGCCGGGAAGCCGAGAAACCGGTCGATCGCCAGCCCCAGCACCACCGCCACCGCCGAGCCCCAGGTGCCCGGCGCGGGCCGCATCAGCCCGACGCCGAAGAAGGTGGCGAGGACACGGCTCATGCCTTCACCAGTGCGCAGGTCGCCAGGGCCGCGATGCCCTCTTCGCGGCCGGTAAAGCCAAGGCGTTCCGAGGTGGTTGCCTTGACCGAAACGCGATCCGCGTCAACGCCCAGGATACTCGCCAATACATTGGCCATTTCAATGGCATGCGGGCCGATCTTCGGGCGCTCGCAAACCAGCGTCACGTCGCAATTCGCCAGCTTGTAGCCGCGCTCTCGCGCCAGACCCGCGGCATGGGCCAGAAAGACATGGCTGGCAGCACCCTTCCATTGCGGGTCCGAGGGCGGGAAGTGCCGCCCGATATCGCCCGCCGCCAGCGCGCCATAGATCGCATCGGTCAGCGCATGCATGCCCACATCGGCATCCGAATGGCCCAGAAGACCGCGCGGATGGGCCAGCCTGACCCCGCAAAGCCAGACATGGTCGCCCTCGCAAAAGGCATGCACGTCAAAGCCGTTGCCGATGCGGATATCCATCGCACGCGCCCTCAGGATCGCCTCGGCCCGGTCGAAATCGCCGGCAAAGGTCAGTTTCCGATTGTCTTCGTCGCCCTCGACGATGGCGACGTCAAGGCCGGCAGCCCGCGCCACCTCCACATCGTCCAGCGCGGCGCCGGGATGGGCGCGATGCGCGGCCAGGATGGCATCGAAGCGAAAGGCCTGCGGGGTCTGCGCGCGGTAAAGCCCGGCCCGGTCCCGGGTGCCCGCGACCAGCCCCGCCTCGCCAAGCCACAGCGCATCCGACACCGCCAGCGCCGGGGCGGCGGCGGCGTGATCGCCCAGCGCCGCCAGCATCCGCGCGATCAGCGCGCCCGAGACCAGCGGCCGCGCGCCGTCATGGATCAGCACCCGCGTCACCCCGCTGCCCTCCAGCGCCTCCAGCGCATTGCGCACGCTTTGAGCCCGCGTCGCGCCCCCCATCACCAGCCGCGCCTTTGGGGCCATCGCCTCGGCCCGGTCGCGGTCGTCGGGGTGGATCACCAGGACCACCGCCATGCCGGCAAAGGCCGCCAGCGTATGGGCCAGCACAGGACGCCCGGCAAGGCTTTGCCATTGCTTGGGAATGAGCCCGCCCGCGCGGCTGCCGCGGCCTGCAGCAACAATGATGGCAACGGTGGACAAGGGGCGTTCTCCGGCTTGGCGTGGTTCTGTCTAGGCCAAGCCGCCGAGCCTGACAATCTGGCGCGAAAAGCGGCGCATCTGCCTAATTATTGTGCATTGCCCGGTTTTCAGCCATAAAGCCGCGTCCCGCACCTCTGGTGGCCTTCCCAAGGCTTCCTGCTGCGGCTTGGCTTGCTGCGACGCGAAAAGGAACCGGCCTTTGCCCCCGCCCTCAGGACTCCTCGCCCTCGGCCCCGTGCCTGTCGACCCGCCCGTGCTGCTGGCTCCGCTGGCCGGGATCACCGACCTGCCGTTCCGCCGCCTCGTCGGGCGGTTCGGTGCGGGGCTCGTGGTCTCGGAGATGGTGGCGAGCGACGAGGTGCTGCGTGCGCGGCCCGAGGCGCGGGCGCGGGCAGAACTGGGGTTTGGCGAGGTGGCGACCTCGGTCCAGCTGGCGGGGCGCGAGCCGGCGCTGATGGCCGAGGCGGCGAAATGGTGCGAAGGACAGGGCGCGCGCGTCATCGACATCAACATGGGCTGCCCGTCGAAACGGGTGACCACGGGGCTGTGCGGATCGGCGCTGCTGCGCGACCCGGACCTGGCGCTGAAGCTGATCGAGGCGGTGGTGGGCGCGGTGACAGTGCCGGTCACGCTGAAAACCCGGCTGGGGTGGGACGACAGCAGCCTGAACGCCCCCGATCTGGCAAGACGGGCCGAGGGCGCGGGCATCCGCATGGTGGTGATCCATGGCCGCACCCGCTGCCAGTTCTACAAGGGCCGCGCCGACTGGCGGGCGATCCGGGCGGTGAAGGAGGCGGTCTCGATTCCGGTCATCGCCAATGGCGATATCGTCGATGCCGCAACGGCCCGGGAGGCGCTGGACCATTCGGGGGCGGATGGCGTGATGGTGGGGCGCGGGGCGCAGGGCGCGCCCTGGCGGCTGGCCGAGATCGCGCATGTGCTGCACGGGTCCACGGCGCCGGCCATACCGGAGGGTATGGCGCGCGCCGAGATGATTGCCGCCCATTACGACGACATGCTGTCCTTCTACGGCACGGAACTGGGCCTGCGCTGCGCGCGCAAGCATCTGGGCTGGTATCTGGAAGAGGCGGGTCTGCCGCAGGCGCGCGAGGCGATCCTGACCTCGACCGATCCGGCCGAGGTGCTTTGCCTGCTTGGCCGGGCCTTCGCCGAGATGGAGGCCGCATGACAGCGCCCCCGCCACCCACCCCGTCACCCGGCGTGATCTGGGCCGCGCTGCCGCTGCCCGCGCTGTTGATCGACGCAGGCAACCGGATCGGCGCTGCCAATCCGGCGGCCGAGACCTTTCTCAACGCCTCCAGCCGCAGCTTGCAGGGCCAGCCCGCATTCGGCCGGCTGGCCATCGACGCGGCCATGGACGCAGCACTGGCCCGGGTTCGCGCAAGCCAGTCCGCCTTGAACATCAACGACGTGGAGGTGACCACCGGCGACCGTGCGCCGGTGCAGTGCACCATCCATGTTGCGCCCTTGCCGGACGACCCCGACAGCATCCTGCTGATCCTGTCGCCGCGCGAGATCGCCGACAGGATGGGACGGTCGATGGGGGCGAAATCGGCGGCGAAATCGGCGATCGGAATGGCCGAGATGCTGGCGCATGAGATCAAGAACCCGCTCGCCGGCATCTCGGGGGCGGCGCAGCTGCTGTCGATGTCGCTGTCGCCCGAGGATCGCGAGTTGACCGATCTGATCGTCGAGGAAACCCGCCGCATCGTGAAGTTGCTGGAACAGGTCGAGCAATTCGGCAACCTGCGCCCGCCCGACCGCCGCGCGGTGAACATCCATGATGCGCTGGACCGCGCCCGCAGATCCGCCCTGATGGGCTTTGCGGCGCGGATGGCGATCGTGGAGGATTACGACCCCTCGCTGCCCTCGACCTGGGCCGACCCGGACCAGCTGACGCAGGTCTTCCTGAACCTGATCCGCAACGCGGCCGAAGCAGCGACGGGGGCGGCGGGCCGGCAAGGCGGCACCATCCGCCTGCGCACGTTCTACGATCTGTCGTTGCGGGTCCGCCGGCGCGACGGCACCTCGGCCGCGCTGCCGCTGAACGTCGAGATCATCGACGACGGCCCCGGCATCCGGCCCGATATCGCGGCGGAGATCTTCGAGCCCTTCGTCTCGGGCCGCGACAATGGCACGGGGCTGGGCCTCGCGCTGGTGTCGAAGATCGTCTCCGACCATGACGGCTGGATCAGCGTCGAGTCGGTGCCCGGTCGCACCGTCTTTCGCCTGTCGCTGCCGATGGCCCCCAAGGATCAAGGCAAGGAGCCCTGAATGGACGGAACCGTTCTTGTCGCCGATGACGACCGCACCATCCGCACCGTGCTGACCCAGGCCCTGACGCGGGCGGGCTGCAAGGTCCATGCCACCTCATCCCTGATGACGCTGATGCGCTGGGTCGAAGAGGGCAAGGGCGATCTGGTGATTTCTGATGTCATCATGCCCGACGGCAACGGCCTGCAGGCGCTGCCGCAGATCGCGCGGTTGCGTCCGGGCCTGCCGGTGATCGTGATTTCGGCGCAGAATACCATCATGACCGCCATCCAGGCCGCCGAGGCCGAAGCCTTCGACTATCTGCCGAAGCCCTTCGACCTGCCGGACCTGATGAAGCGGTCGGCCCGTGCGCTGGAGCAAAAGCGCCGGGCGTCGCAGGTGGCGGCCCCGCTGCGCGAGCCGGGCGACGAGCTGCCGCTGGTCGGCCGCACGCCGGCGATGCAGACGCTGTATCGGCTGGTCGCGCGGGTGCTGAATGCCGATCTTGCGGTGCTGATCACCGGCGAAAACGGTACCGGCAAAAGCCTGATCGCGCGCGTTCTTCACGATTTCTCGGACCGCCGGACGGCGCCCTTCGTGGTCGCGCAAGCCTCGGACCTGGCCGGGATCGACGGCCCGGCGAGACTGCTGGCGCGTGCGCGCGGCGGTGCGATCCTTTTTGACGAGGTGGCGGATTACGACGACGACACCCAGGCCCGCGCCGTGCGGATGCTGGACATGGCCGGCAACGAGGCCCCGCGCGTGATGGCCACCAGCCAGGCCGATCTGGCCGTGCGGATGGCGGCGGGCAGCTTCCGCCAGGATCTGTTCTACCGCCTGGGCGGCATCGCGCTGCAGGTGCCGTCCTTGCGCGACCGGGTCGATGACATCCCCCTTCTGGCCGAGCATTTCCTGACCCGCGGCGCGCGCGAGACCGGCACGCTGCGCCGCCTGTCGGCCGAGGCGGGCGAGATGCTGCGCGCCTATGGCTGGCCCGGCAACGTGCGCCAGCTTGAAAACGCGATTCGCCGCTTGCTGGTGACCGCGCCCGAAGCCGAGATCACCCGCGCCGAAGTCGCCCAGGTGCTGGGCGCCCAGCCGGTGCCCGAGGCCCTGAAGGGTGGTGTCGAGGGCGAAAAACTGTCGGCCAGCGTGGCGCGCCACCTGCGGCGCTACTTCGACCTGCACGGCGGGCAATTGCCGCCAGCCGGCGTTTATCAGCGCATTCTGAAGGAAGTGGAGACGCCGCTGATCGAGATCGCGCTGGATGCCACGGGCGGAAATCAGGCGAAATGCGCCGATCTGCTGGGGATCAACCGCAATACGCTGCGCAAGAAGATCACCGATCTCGATATCCGCGTGACACGCCGCCGCAAACTGATGTAAAACCGCAACATCCAGCGTGTCGTCGGGGTTTCACCCCCGCCACGCCACCAGATGTAGCGAGACCATGACCAGCCTCGATCGCGCCCTGCGCCGGGACCTGTGGATCAGACTGTCACGCCTGCGCCGGTTGCGCCGGGTGCAGACCGCAATGACGCTGGGTCTGGTGTTCCTGGGCCCGGTGCTGGTGGTGGCGACCTTTCTGGCGCTGGGGCCGCTGAACCAGGGCGCGCAATCGCCCTCGCTGCGGCTGATCCTGCTGGCCGACCTGATCTATGTGCTGGTGGTGGCCACACTGGTCCTGTCGAGGGTGGCGCGGATGGTGGCCGACCGCCGCAGCCGCAGCGCCGGCTCGCGGCTGCATCTGCGGCTGACCGGGGTGTTTCCGGCATGGCGCTGGTGCCCACGGTGCTGGTGGCGGTTTTTGCCGTATTGTCGGTCAACCTGGGGCTTGAGGGCTGGTTTTCCGACCGCGTCCGCTCGGTCGTCGGCTCTTCACTGGCCGCGGCGCAAGCCTATGAGGGCGAGCAGCGCGCCGATCTGACCGAGGATGCCACGGCGCTGGCCGCCTATCTGAACCTCACCAAGCAGAAGACCTTCTTTCTGCGCGACGACCAGTTGCGCCCGTTGCTGAGTCAGGGCCAGGAACAGATCCAGCGCGGGCTGAAGGAGGCCTATCTGATTGATGGCACCGGCGCCCTGCGCACCCGCGGCGACCGGTCCTATCTGTTCGGCTACGAGCCGGTGACCGAAGACGACCTGCAGCGCGCGCGCACCGAAGGCCCGCAGCTTATCGAGGATTGGGCCAACAACGAATTTCGCGCTCTGGTGTATCTGGAGGCCTTTGCCGACCGCTATCTCTACGTCAGCCGCGATGTCGACGGCTCGATCTTGTCCCTGCTGGATGAAACGCAAGAGACGGTGCAGCTCTACAACCAGCTGGAAAGCGAACGCGGCCGGCTCTTGCTGAACTTCGGCCTTATTTACCTGGGGTTCGCCATCATCCTGATCCTGGCTGCGGTCTGGCTGGGCCTGTGGTTCGCCGAACGGCTGGCGCGGCCGGTCGGGCGGTTGGCGGGGGCGGCGCAACGGGTGGGCGGCGGCGATCTGGACGTGCATGTCGCCGAGGAAGAGGGCGATGACGAAATCGCCATGCTGGGCCGGCTTTTCAACCAGATGACCCGCCAGCTCAAGGGCCAGCGCGAGGCGCTGATGGACAGCCACCGCCATACCGAACGGCGGCGGCGGCTGTTCGATTCGGTGCTGTCGAATGTCACCGCCGGGGTGATCGGCCTGGATGCCGAGGGCCGGATCGACTTCATCAACCGCGCGGCCGAGCGGCTTCTCGACATTCCCGACGACCAGCATGAGGCCGGGATCGGCCAGGCCGTGCCCGAATTCGAAGCCCTGTTCGCGCGACTGCGCGAAGACGGCGATACCGCGATGCAGGAAGAAATCCGCCTGACCCGGCGCGGCAAGCTGGAAAGCCTGCTGGTGCGGATGAGCGTGCGGCGCACCGAAGGCGGGCGGCTGGAAGGCTTTGTCGTCGCCTTCGACGACGTGACCGACCTGGTCTCGGCGCAGCGCATGGCGGCCTGGGGCGACGTGGCGCGGCGGATCGCGCATGAGATCAAGAACCCGCTGACGCCGATCGCGCTGTCGGCCGAACGGATCAAGCGCAAGTTCCGCACCCAGGTGGCGGAGGCCGACGATCTGGAGCAGCTTACCGATGTGATCGTGCGCCAGACCAACGACCTGCGGCGGATCGTCGACGAATTCTCCAAATTCGCCCGGATGCCGGAGCCGGACCGCAAGGAGACCGACCTGGTGCAGGTGCTGCGCGACGCCGTCACCCTGCAGGAAAGCGGCCAGCCCGGCGTGCGCTTTCGCAGCGTGCTTCCCGAACGCCCGGTGGTGATGGATCTGGACGCGGGGATGATCTCGCAGGCCCTGACAAACCTTATCAAGAATGCCGGAGAAGCCATTGAAAGCTTGCAGGAAAAGGGCGCACCCACAGGTCACGTCCCGGAAATCAGGGTCGAGATGGAGGAAGGCGACGGCGAAAGCCTGATCCGCATCATGGACAATGGCATCGGCTTGCCGGTCGACCGCACCCGGCTGTTCGAACCCTATGTGACCACCCGCGCAAAGGGCACTGGCCTGGGCCTGCCCATCGTCAAGAAGATCATCGAGGAACACGGCGGCCAGCTTGCCTTGCTGGATGCCCCCGTCTTTGAAGGCAACGCCCATGCCGGCGCCATGGCCGAGATCCGCCTGCCGCGGCTCGCCAAGCGCCGGATGGGCCGGAACATCGGGCCGCAGGACGGCCAGGAGGGTTGAGGACATGAGTATTCTGATCGTCGATGACGAGAAAGACATCCGCGAACTGATCGGGGATATCCTGAAGGACGAGGGCTATCCCATTCGTCTGGCAGGAGATTCCGACGGTTGCATGGACGAGATCAACGCCGATCCGCCCGATCTGATGATCCTGGACATCTGGCTGAAGGACAGCCGGATGGACGGCATCGACATCCTCAAGACCGTCAAGCGCGACAACCCCGACATTCCGATCATCATCATCTCGGGCCACGGCAACATCGAGATCGCGGTCGCGGCGATCAAGCAGGGCGCCTATGACTTCATCGAAAAGCCGTTCAACATCGACCAGTTGATGGTGGTGGTGTCGCGCGCGATGGAGACCAGCCGACTGCGGCGCGAAAACATCGACCTGCGCCGCAAGGACGTGACGACCAGCGAGATGATCGGATCGAGTCCGGCCTACAAGGCGCTGAAATCGCAGCTGGAAAAGGTAACGAAGTCGAACGGCAGGGTGATGCTGACCGGTGCCCCCGGGTCCGGCAAGGAACTGGCGGCGCGGTTCATCCACACCAACTCCAACCGCGCGGTGGCGCCTTTCGTCAGCGTCTCAAGCGCCACGGTCGAACCCGACCGCATGGAAGAGGTGCTGTTCGGCCGCGAAACGGCCGAGCGCGGGGTGGAAAAGGGCCTGCTGGAGCAGGCGCATGGCGGCGTGGTCTATTTCGACGAAGTCGGCGACATGCCCCTGGGCACGCAGTCGAAAATCCTGCGGGTGCTGACCGAGCAGCAGTTCACCCGTGTCGGCGGGTCCGACAAGGTGCGTGTCGACCTGCGGGTGATCTCGTCCACCACCCGCGACCTGCCGTCAGAGATTCGCGCCGGGCGGTTCCGGCAGGAGCTGTTCGACCGGCTGAACGTGGTGCCGATCGTGGTGCCGCCGCTGGCCGACCGGCGCGAGGACATTCCCGAACTGACGCGCTATTTCGTCGAATGGTTCCACCGCTCGCAGGGGCTGCCGGCGCGACCGCTGTCGGGCGAGGCCGAGGCGATGCTGCAGACGATGCCCTGGCCCGGCAACATCCGCCAGCTGCGCAACGTGATCGAGCGGGTGCTGATCCTGGGAGAAGGCGGCGGCCCGATCGAGGCGCGCGAGATTCCGGGGCTGGAGCCGACAAGCCAGGGCGGCGGCGGTGGCGGCGACGGCATGGTGCTGGGCGGCGCGGTGGCGACGCTGCCCCTGCGCGAGGCGCGCGAGATGTTCGAGCGCGAATACCTGCTGACCCAGATCAACCGCTTTGGCGGCAACATCAGCCGCACCGCGAATTTCGTCGGCATGGAGCGTTCCGCGCTGCACCGCAAGCTGAAGTCACTGGGGGTGGTGACCGGTTCGAAGAACGGTGGCCGGGGTGCGCATTTCGAGGATGAAGAGGAAGAGGTCTGATCCCGGCTTCCTCTGCCCAGGAATTGACCCCCGGCGCGGCAAGTGCGAAAGAGGGCGCGCAGGGCGCAGGCCCGCCCGGCTCGGCTGTGCCAGGCCGCGCCCGGCCCGACCGCGATGGAGTAGCGGCCAGTCATCTGCGGCGCAGGTCATGGGCTGGCAGATCGTCGGGCGGGAGAACGACCGCGTCGACGTGAACGCCGATCTGGTGCGCCGCGCCACCGAGACGCTGGATGTGCAGGGCGTCGTCGGATTTGCCAGCCACCCCGAGGTTCTGGCCAGGGCCGGCGCGCGCGATGCCGACATGATCATCGCCGCCACGCATTCCGACGAGGTGAACATGGTCTGCTGCCAGATCGCGCAGTCGGCCTTCAATGTCACCCGCAAGATCGCCCGGATCCGGGCGCAGGAATACCTCGATGCCGCCTATTCCGACCTCTTCCGCCGACCGACCGTCTGGCCATCGACGTGGTGATCAGCCCTGAACGCGAAGTGGCCGAGGCGGCGCTGCAGCGGCTGGCCGCGCCCGCGACCTTCGATACCGAGATGTTCATGGGCGGCCGCGCGCAACTGGGCGGGCATCCAGCTGCCCGGGGACTGCCCGGTGCTGAACACGCCCTGCGGCAGTTGAACGGGTGTTCCGCCCTGCAGGGCCATCGTGGTCGGCGTGCGGCGCGAGGGAAATCTCTTTGCCCCCGACCCCGGCGACCAGCTTCTGCCCGAGGATCAGATCTATGTCTTCACCAATACCGAGGACGTCAACCGCTGTCTGGAAATCTTCGGCAAGAAGAACCAGAAGCAGGAGCGGGTGGTGATCATCGGCGGCGGCAACGTCGGCCTTGGCGTGGCCCGCGCACTGGAAACCCGCACCGAACGTACCCGCGCCAAGATCATCGAGAAAAGCCGGCCCACCGCCGAACGCGCGGCCGACGCGCTGGAGCGCACCATCGTGCTTCATGGCGACGGCATGGACATGGACCTTCTGATGGAAGCCAGCGTCGATCGGGCGGATGCCGTGCTGGCAGTGACGGATGATGACAAGACCAACCTTCTGGTCGCGGTGCGCGCCAAGCAGGCGGGCTGCCGGCTGGCCATCGCGCTGGTCAACGACCCGACGCTGGCGCCCCTGATCTCGGCCCTGGACATCGACGCCTACATCAACCCGCGCGCCACCACGGTCTCGTCGATCCTGCGCCATATCCGCCACGGCCGCGTGCGCGGGGTCTATTCGGTCGGCGATGCCGAGGCGGAACTGATCGAGGCGCAGGTGATGTCGACCTCGTCCATGGCGGGGCGTCTGGTGCGCGAGATCGAGTTTCCCGAGGGCGTGCTGGTCGGCGCGGTGATGAAGGGCGAGCGGGTGATGAAACCCACCGGCGACCTGCGCATCGAGGCGGGCGACGTGATCGCCATGTTCGCCATGCACCAGGATATGCCGGAGGTCGAGCGCCTGTTGCAGGTCTCGGTCGACTTCTTCTGAGATGCTGGCCCGGCTGGCCCGACTGCCACTGATCGTCGTCCTCCTGGGGGCGACGGCGGTGATGTGCTGGCTGCCGGCGCTGCACGCGCTGGTACTGCGCGATCATTCCGTGGCGCGGGCGTTCTTCTATTCCGGCGGCATCCTTCTGGTGCTGACGGTGATGCTGGCGCTGGCCACCGCCGCCTGGTCGCCGCGCAATGCCGCGCGCAGCCATCTGGCCACGCTGGCCGGCGCCTACGCGCTGTTGCCACTGGCGATGGCACTGCCCTTCGTGCAGGCGGTGCCCGACACCAGCCTGTCGAATGCCTGGTTCGAGATGCTGTCGTCCTTCACCACCACCGGCGCCACCGGCTACGAGGCCGCGCGGCTGCCGCCCTCGGTGCATCTGTGGCGCGCCAGCGTGGGCTGGTTCGGTGGCTTCTTCATCCTGCTTGCGGCCTTCGCGATCCTGGCGCCCCTGAACCTGGGCGGGGCCGAGGTGATCTCGGGCCGGGTGCCGGGCAGGGGGGCCATGGGGGCGACGCAGATCACCCGCATCGCGGAGCCGTCCGAACGGATCACCCGCTATGCGCTGACGATCTTTCCGGTCTACACCGGGCTGACGCTGGCGCTGTGGGTGGGCCTGCTGATCGCCGGCGAAGACGGGCTGATCGCGCTGAGCCATGCGATGGGCACGCTGTCCACCTCGGGCATTTCAGCCGGGCGGGGGCTGGACTCGTCGAATGCGGGGATTGCGGGCGAGGCGCTGATCCTGCTGTTCCTCGTCTTCGCCGTCACCCGGCGCGCGCTTCCCTTCACCCGTCTGGCGGAACGCGGACCGGCGCTGTCGCGCGACCCCGAACTGCGCACCGCGGTTCTGTTGCTGGCCTTGCTGCCGGCGGTGCTGTTCCTGCGGCACTTCCTGTTCAACCTGTCGGTCGAGGGGATCGACGCCTTTTCCGGCGCGACCGGCACGCTTTGGGGCGCGGTCTTCACGGCCGGGTCGTTCCTGACCACCACCGGCTATGAAAGCGAGTACTGGGGTCAGGCACGGCTCTGGTCGGGGCTGGAGGCGCCGGGGATGATGCTTCTGGGCCTGGCCATCATTGGCGGCGGCGTGGCCACCACGGCGGGGGGGGTCAAGCTCTTGCGCGTCTATGCCCTGTTCCGCCACGGCGAGCGCGAGCTGGAGCGCATCGTGCACCCCAGCTCGATCGGCGGCAAGGGTGCCGAGGCCCGGCGGCTGCGGCGTCAGGGCGCCTACATGGCCTGGGTCTTCTTCATGCTGTTCGCCATGTCGATCGGTGTCACCGTCCTGATGCTGTCGATGGCGGGGCTGGCGTTCCAGCCGGCGCTGGTGCTGGCGATCTCGGCGCTGACGACGACAGGCCCGCTGGCCGAGGTGGCGCTGGCCGATCCCATCGGCTACGGCGGGCTGTCGGTGGCGGTCAAGGCCATCCTGGGGCTGGCGATGGTGGTCGGGCGGCTGGAAACCCTGGCACTGATCGCGCTTCTCGCGCCGGGTGGCTGGCGCAGGTGACAGGGCCCCGGCGGGCGCTTTCGCGCGGCCGGAACGGGGTCTTTGTAACGGCCTGTTTTTGGGGCTGGAATCTCCGGCTTTCCCAGACCATACTGGTCGGGCTGCTCTCGCCACCGGGGGCGGAACGGGACGGATTGAACGAGCGACACTCACAGACCCGCGAATGAAACGGGCTGCAACGCAAGGCAAAACAAGAATGGCTGGCGACAAGCAAAACCTGCAGGACGCGTTTCTGAACCACGTCCGCAAGGCGAAGGTTCCGGTTACGATCTTTCTGATCAACGGCGTCAAGCTGCAGGGTGTGATCACCTGGTTCGACAACTTTTGCGTGCTGTTGCGTCGCGACGGCCAGTCGCAACTGGTCTACAAGCACGCGATTTCCACCATCATGCCGGGCGCTCCGGTAAACCTGTACGAAGGCGAAGACTGACCATCGGACCCGACAGCGACGAAGACGACCTTTCCCCTCCTGGCCAAGGCCAGGGGGAAAAATTCCATGTGACCGAGGCGCTGCCGACGCGCGCCGTTGTCCTGCACCCCGACACCCGCGCCCGCCAGGCCCGCCGCCTGCCCGAACATGGCCTGGCCGAGGCGGTCAGCCTTGCCGCAGCCCTTCCTGGCCTGGACATCCGCTGGGCCGAGGTGGTGCGCCTGCCGCGGGTGCATCCGGGCATGCTGTTCGGCGCCGGCAAGGTGGCAGAGCTGAAAGCGCGACTGGCCGCCGATGAGGTCGATCTGGTGCTGGTCGATGGCCCGGTTTCGCCGGTGCAGCAGCGCAATCTGGAAAGGAATGGGGCGTCAAGCTCCTCGACCGCACCAGCCTGATCCTCGAAATCTTCGGCGACCGGGCCGCCACCCGCGAAGGCGTGCTGCAGGTCGAGCTGGCCGCCCTCAGCTACCAGCGCTCGCGCCTCGTTCGCGCCTGGACCCATCTGGAACGCCAGCGCGGCGGCTGCCGGCTTCCTCGGCGGCCCCGGCGAGACGCAGATCGAGGCCGACCGCCGCGCCATCGACGACCAGGTGATCCGCCTCAAGCGTCAGCTGGACCGGGTGGTGAAAACCCGCGAACTGCACCGTGCCGCCCGCGCCAAGGTGCCGTTCCCGATCGTCGCGCTGGTCGGCTATACCAACGCCGGAAAATCCACCCTGTTCAACCGGGTCACCGGTGCCGAAGTGCTGGCAAAAGACATGCTCTTCGCCACGCTCGACCCGACCATGCGGGCGGTCGTGCTGCCCACGGCGGCGAAGATCATCCTGTCCGATACCGTCGGCTTCATCTCCGACCTGCCGACACAACTGGTCGCCGCCTTCCGCGCCACGCTGGAAGAGGTGCTGTCGGCCGACCTGATCCTGCATGTCCGCGACATCTCTCACCCCGAGACCGCCGAGCAGGCCGCCGATGTCGCCGACATCCTGCAATCGCTGGGCGTCAGCGCCGATACCCCGCAGATCGAGGTCTGGAACAAGCTCGACCTCGTCGATGCCTCCGCGCGCGAAGCGCTGGCGGCGCAGGCGGCGCAGCGGTCGCAGGTCTTTCCCGTCTCGGCCCTGACCGGCGAGGGGATCGCGGCGCTGCTGGCCGCGGTCTCTGCGCTGCTGGACGAAGACCGCCACGAGGCCACGCTGACCCTGGCCTTCACCGAGGGCCGCCGCCGCGCCTGGCTGCACGACCACAATGTCGTTGCCGCAGAAGAAGAGACCCCCGACGGCTGGCGCATCGCGGTCCGCTGGACGGCGCGGCAGGAAGAGCGGTTCGCTAAAGTTTGAAGGATCGGGCAGGGGCCGGATTAACCCCCCCGTAAACCGCGCTGACCAAGACTTCGAAGCCTGGCGGCCCGGTCGATCCGTGGCGGTCTGACCCGATTCCTGCTTCGAAAGGCTTGACATGACTCGCATCCTTCCCGCTCTGCCGCTTGCCGCGCTGCTGCTTGCCACACCCGCGCTTGCCGATGAATTCACCCCTGCGCTGGAGGCCTATCTTGCCTCCGATATCGCGACCTGGGCCGCCGACCCGGTTCTGCTGGAGGCGATCCGCAGCCAGAACGCCGCGACCGCGGGCCATGATCAGGCCACGATCGACGCGCTTGACCTGCAATGGCGGGCCGAGGTGTCGACGGCCGGCTCGCCATTGATCGAAGGTGTCCTGCACTCTGGTGCGGCCGATTTCCTGCGCACCCGCGTGGCAGTGTCGGAGGGCAAGATCACCGAGGCGTTCGTGACCGATGCCAAGGGCCTGAACGTTGCCGCCTCGGATCCGACATCGGACTACTGGCAGGGTGACGAGGACAAGTACCTGAAGGTCTTTCCGACCGTCGGCGGCCACCACATCTCGGACGTGGAACTGGACGAATCGACGCAGCGCTACCAGGGCCAGATCTCGGTGACCGTGTCCGACCCGGCGACGGGCGAAGCGTTGGGGACCCTGACCGTGGGCGTCGATGCCGAATCGTTGATGTAGCCTGCGCGCCGGGAGAAAACCGATGGTCACAACCAATTCCGAAAGGCTCCGGCTGCGACTGTCGGTGTTCATGCAGGCCGTGGCGATCACGGCGGTGACGACCGGCCTGTTGGCCGTGCTATTGTCGTGGCAGGGATCCAATCTTGCGCGCGACACCGCGCGCAAGGGCCTGCAGGACCTGGCCAGGGAGATGACCGAAGCTCTGGCCATTGGCACCGGGGCGGCGATCCGCTTTCGCAAGGCCGACGATATCCGCACCGAAATGGCGCTGACGATGGACCGATCGGGCGGGACGGCTGTTCACGCCCTGGCCTTCGACGCCGAAGGGACAGCGCTTGCGGTCTTGCCAGACGGCGCGGTTTCGCCCGCGCTGCAAGGCCTTGCCGCACGCGCGCTGTCCGGCGGGACGGCGGTGACGTCGGATGACGGGTTGACGCTGGTCAGCCTGTCCTTCGCCAAGGACGGCAGGCCGCAGGGCGGCATCGTGGTGCAATGGTCGGACGCGCAGATGCAGGCCGCGATCGCGGCCGAAACGCTGCGGCTGCGGTTGCAGGCCCTGGCGGTCTTCGTGGTTCTGGCGGTCGGTGCGGCGCTGGCCTTCCGGTCCCTGATCAGCACGCCGATCCGCCGGATCGACCGGGCGATGGACAAGGTCGCCGCGTCCGATTTCGACCGCCGGATTCCGGAAACCCGGCGCGGCGACGAGATTGGCGCGCTGGCACGAAACCTTGACGAGATGCGCGCCAGGCTGGGCGATGCGGCTACCGCCGACGCTGAACGGCACAGCGCCCAGGAGGATCAGGCCCGCGTCGTCGACCGTCTGCGCGAAGCCCTGCGTCGGCTGGCCGAAGGTTGCATCGCCTGCCGGATCGACGAGACCTTTCCGCCCGAATACGAACCCCTGCGCGAAGATCTGAATACCATGGCCGAACGGCTGGCCGAAGCCCTGGGCGGTGTCGTGCAATCTGCGGCACGCATCCAGACCGGGGCCGACATGATCAGCCGCTCGTCCGACGAACTGTCGCGCCGGACCGAGAACCAGGCCGCCACGCTGGAGCAATCGGTCGCCGCGATCGAGGAGTTGACGCAATCGGTCCGCTCAGCCGCCGAAGATACCCGCAAGGTGGCCGACGGTATCGGTCGGACCCGCCAGGCAGCGGTGGAAAGCCAGCAGGTGGTGCAGAACGCCGTCGCTGCCATGGGCGAGATCCGCAAGAGCTCGGACCAGATCTCGCGCATCATCTCGGTCATCGACGACATCGCCTTCCAGACCAACCTGTTGGCGCTGAACGCCGGGGTCGAGGCCGCGCGCGCCGGAGAGGCCGGACGCGGCTTTTCGGTCGTCGCCTCGGAGGTGCGGGCACTGGCCCAGCGCACCTCTGAGTCGGCACGCGAAATCAAGGGCTTGATCCAGAGCAGCGCGGCCGAGGTACTGCGCGGCGTCGATCTGGTAGACCAGACCGGCGCGGCGCTGTCGCAGATCACCGAGGAAGTGGTGGACCTGTCGGGGCTGGCCGGCGTGATCGCCACCACGATCTCGAGCCAGTCCTCTGGTCTGGGCGAAATCAGCCTGGGGATGAACCAGCTGGACCAGGTGACGCAGCAGAACGCCGGAATGGTGGATCAGGCCGCCAGCGCCCATCACGCGATCCGGCAAGAGGCCGAACAGCTGTCGGCCATGGTCGCGCGGTTCCAGCTGGATCCTGCCATACCGCAGGAAACCCTGCCGACAGAGGGGGCCTTGCCGCCGGAAGAAGACGGTGACAGCTGGCCAAGGATGCAGGTCGCCGGTTTCTGAACGCCCGCCACAGGCTGAATGCGCTTGCCTGAAAGGAGGAGAGGGCGAATAGTTCCGCACGCTGGGCTTTGTGGGACAAGGCGGAGGGCACCGATGACCGTGCGGACCGGACGTGCATTGGCATGGGTCTTGCCCCCAGCCTTTGCGCGGGCCCTGGCAAGGTCGCTCGATCTGCGCAGTTGGCGGGGCGTTGCCTGCGCCGCCCTCTTCATGATCTTGCAGTGTGCCGCCGCGCAAGGCGAGACGATCGTGACCTTTCCCGGCACCGACTGGTCGATTGTTCTGCCCGAGGGCTTTGCCCGGGTCGACACCTCGCCATCGGAATATCGCAACGCCACCGGCGCGCGGCTGGTGGCGCTGCAAATGCCAAGGGGTCCGCTGCCGGAAGACGACTCCGCGGCCGTCGGGCAAACCCGGACTGTCGACGGGTTGACCGCGACGATCGAGAGGTTCGACAATCTGACCCGGCCCGAGGCGCCCGGCGTCGGCATCGTGGCCTGGCTGGTCGATGAGCGGTCGCGCATGATCTCGGTGCAGCTGATGGGCGCGCGCAGCAATCTGATGGTGTTCCTGCTGGTTCCCGAAACGGCCGAGGCCACAACCCCGCTGGAGCCGATATACTTGGCAATGCAGGCCGCACAGGAGGTTCCCGAGGCGGCAGCAGAAGACCCCCTGGCCAGCCTGCCTTTCACCTTGCCGGAAATGGGTGGGCTGCGGCTGTCCCAGGTTGTGCCGGGCACTGCCGCGATCCTGACCGACGGGCCGGAATCCGATATGACGCTTTCTTCCACGCAACGGTTTGTCGTTGTCGTCGCACAGGCGGGTGCGACGAGGCAGGATCTTGACGCAAAGAATTCGGCATGGCCGCTGGCCTACAAGCTGCAGGATGAGGTGCCGGGCACCGAGATTCTGGACGCCCGCGCCGTCGATGGCCCGACCGGCCCGCAGATCTTTGTCCGCTACCGCCGGCCGCATGACCTGGGCGGCACCGTCCTGGGGGTGATGATGATGCGCATCGAGGCGGATCATGCGTTGATGATGACGGCGCAGGTCGCCGAGGGCGACAGCGCCGGCATAACGCTGGCGCAGACCATCTTCGACAGCGTGCGACTGCGCTAGCGGCACCGCTCATGGCGCCGTGATCACGGGCCTTCCGGGTGCAGCACGCTGATCCCCACCGCCGCGGCGCGGGCAAGATCCGGGTCCAGCGACATCGGGATGTATTCGCCACGCCGCCACAGCTCTCCAAGGTCATCGTAATGCGTGCTGAGTGGATGGCCGGACTGGCCCGTCGCGCTGATGAAGACGGAGCTGTCGGGGTCGGCGAAGTCGTAGACCCCGCGATAACCGGCGCCATGCACGTTCAGGAACGGGTTCGGCCCGGTGCCCTTGGTGCGCCCGCGCATCAGCGTGTCATCGCCGCCCGAGGTCGACTGGCGGATGTTGACGAACCATTTCAGGAACGGCACTTCGCCCAGCACGGCGTGGTCATGCGTCGCGATATGCGCATCGCCCCAGCGCCAGCTTTCCAGATTGGGGCCGTATTGCTCGGTAAGACGCAGCAGCGCCTCATCCAGCGCCGCGCGCGCCGTATCGGTGCAGCTTTCCACCGCCGCCGACTGGATCACATCGCACCAGACCGACGCGCCGGCGGTGTCGCGGAAGACCCGCTCGATGAAAACGGCGTCGGTGTGGGTGAAGCTGTCGGCGAGCGGGCCGAGTTCGTCGCGCACCAGCCGGTCCATCAGAGCGCGGATCCAGGCCTCGGCGATCAGCGGCTCGGGCATATGCTCGTTCATCTCGCCGTTCCATTCGGCAAGCAGCGCCAGTGCCCGCTGGCGCAGCCGTTCGGGCGTACCGTCGGCGGCCGGGGCGTCGCCGTACCACAGGTCCGCCGCGATCAGCGGCAGAAGCGCGCGCGCGGTCGGGTTCACCGTGTCCAGTTGCGTCATATTCGAAGATGCCCTTGAACCCCACGGCCGGATTCCAGCCCGGACTGGGCATCCGGCCCTGGCTGGGGTGTGCAGGGTCGCGAATCGGCAATGCGCCGATCACCTGCAGCGCAATCCCGTCCGGCCCGGCCAGCATCAGGTTCTGTGCCGGCGCCACATGCAGCCGCCCCGCTTCGATTGCCTCGGCCACGCTCTGCGACCGCATCACCCGCATGGCGGCGGTAATCGAGGTGTCGGCGCCGGAAAGCGCGGTCCAGGACAGCGCCGCGACATGGCCCGCCGGGGTGACCGCGGCGAGGTTGAAATGCGTGCCGGGCAGCACCGGTCCGTTGCGCGACCAGCGCAGCGTCAGCGTCACCGGGTTGGCGTCCTTGACCGTGACGATGGTCTGCCGGCTGTCGAAGCGCGCCCAATTGCCATCTGGCAGGGCGTATTCCTCGGGGTTTTCGGGGTTCAGCTTTTCGATCACCACATCCTGGTCATCCAGATTGGCGGTGGTCAGGCCCCATCCCATCTCTTCGGACCGCCCCACCAGCACCACCGGCACCCCCGGTATGGTGCCGCCAATCACGCCGCCGGTTGAAAGCTCCAGCCGCGCCAGATACCAGATCGTCGGGGCGGTAAAGCCCAGATGCGGGTCGCTTGCCAGCAGCGCGCCGCCCGCCGCCGACCGCCGCGCCTCGGCCGCCCAGGCGTTGGAGGCGCCCGCCATGCCCGGCGCCGGCAGCGGCGAAAACGGCAGGGCAGCGGTCTTGACCGGCGCGCCGGGCAGGGCCCCCGGCACCAGGGTGGCATAGTCGGGCAGGGCGGCCACACCTGTTCCGGGGTCTTCGGGCAGGATATCGGCCAGCCGGTCGGCCGGAAGCACCAGCGACAATTCGGCCCGCAGCACCTCGGAGGCCGCTTGATCCGACAGCTGCAGCGCCATCAGCTTCAGGATGGCGATCGAATCCGCAGGCGCCCAGGCCGAGATCTCGGGCGAGAACAGCCAGAATTCCGGCGCCCCGCGCCCGCGCGCACCCTGGTTGATCTGGTTGATCCAGGCATTCACACCGGCCGAATAGGCCTCCAGCGCCGCCAGAGTCCCGGGATCCTGCGCCTTCACCGATTGCAGCGCCAGCCCGTACAGATCCAGCCGCCGCATCAGTTCATCGACCGGCAGCGTGCGCTCTCCGAACAGTTCCGACAGCCGCCCCTGCGCCGTACGCCTGAGCATGGTCATCTGCCACAGCCGGTCCTGCGCATGCACGAAGCCCAGCGCGAAGAACACATCCGCATCCGTCTGGCCGAAGATATGCGGCACGGAATCGTTGTTGTGCACGATCTCGACCGGGGCAGAGATGCCGGGCAGGGTGAAATCCTCGGAATAGTCGACCAGCGACCGCGACAGGAACCAGTAGAGCACCAGCCCCGCCAGCAAACCCAACCCGACCAGGACGGTCACGGCGCGCATCAGCCAGCGGAAAAGCGTGAACATGGGCGGGCCGGTCCTTCCGCTGGGGGGACGTTCTTGACGACAGGGTCGGGATGGTTTCCTAGTCGATCCATCTCTGTAGGGCAATCGGAAGGGCGATCACCATGGCGAAACTGGCATTTCTGGGTCTGGGCGTGATGGGCTTTCCCATGGCCGGGCATCTGGCCGCTGCGGGGCATCAGTTGACGGTCTGGAACCGCAGCCCCGCCAAGGCCGAGGCCTGGCTGGAAAAGCACGGTCACACTGCCGCACCGACCGCGCGCGAGGCGGCATTTGGTGCAGAATTCGTCATGGCCTGCGTCGGCAATGACGACGACCTTCGCCAGGTCTGCCTGGGTCCGGATGGCGCCTTTGCCGGCATGGACCCCGGAGCGATCTTCGTCGATCACACCACCGTGTCGGCCATGGTCACCCGTGAGCTGGCGGCCGAAGGCGTGGCGCGCGGGCTGGGCTTTGTCGATGCGCCGGTCTCGGGCGGGCAGGCGGGGGCTGAAAACGGCCAGCTTTCCATCATGTGCGGCGGCACCGAGGCCGATTATGCCGCCGCCGAGCCGGTGATGGCGGCCTATTCCCGCGTCTGCCGGCGCCTGGGCGAAAGCGGGGCGGGGCAACTGGCCAAGATGATGAACCAGATTTGCATCGCCGGTCTTATGCAGGGCCTGAGCGAGGCACTGGCCTTCGGCGAAAAAGCCGGGCTGGACGGCGAGAAGGTGGTCGAGGTGATCAGCCAGGGCGCGGCCGGGTCGTGGCAGATGGTGAACCGCCACAAGACCATGCTGGCCGGCAGTTTCGACTTCGGCTTCGCGGTGGACTGGATGCGCAAGGATCTGGGCATCTGCCTGGCCACCGCCGACCAGATCGGCGCGCGGCTGCCGGTGACCGCCTTGATCGATCAGTTCTACAAGGACGTCCAACTGATGGGTGGCGGGCGGGGCGACACCTCAAGCCTCATCCGGCGGTTGAAATAGATCAGCCTTCCGGTTCAAGAGCTTGCGCCGCGACCTTCATATCTCACATGAATGTCACGGCCCTCTTCAGGGAATGATCCGCGTGTATTTCACCCCGGCCAGAGTCGCCCCCGCGATCAACCCCTGCTGGCCGAAGACCAGCGCGATCACCGGGTCGATCTCGGTGGTGGCCTTGCCGATGGATGATCCTTCCTCGGGTGTCGCATAGCGCAGGTCGGCCGCCGCCGCCCAGCCTTTCGAGCGACGGAAATCCTCCAGCGCGGGCTGGGTCATGAAGAACAAGGCATGGGCATATTGCTGCGCGCCGATCTGCAGGCCGATGGACGCCTTGGCTGAGGAATAGTAATCCACCGTCGCGCCCTGGATGCGCAGTGCGCCGCGCCCGTAAGAGCCGCCGTAGATCAGCCCGGCCTCGGTGATCAGCGGCATGTAGAGCACGCCCGCCGCGCGGCTGGCCAGATCGCGGGTGCCGGGGTAGCGGCTGAACAGATAGTTCTGCGTCGCGTCAACCCGTGCGTCGATCTGGCCGGAGCCATTGCCGCCGATGCCATTGCCGCAGGCAGCCAGCAAGCCGGTCGCGCCCAGACCCAGCAGAACACCGCGCCGCGAAGAAATATCTGTCATGTCACCGCCCTCAATCAGCCTCTTGTTGGGGTCTTTCGCCCCGATGGCACAAACTCTAGCGCCTTTCGCCCGGCCTGTCACCCACCCGGCGCTGCATGGGCACGGTTTCGCCGGCGCCCTGGCCCCACTCACTTGCGCTGTTCACTTGCCCCGGTCACTTGCCGCGCAACAGCCAATCGCGCCACAGCGCCGTCACGGCCTTTTCCCCACCTTCTCCATCCAGAATGCCGGTCGTCGCCCATAGCGCGGCCAGCGGGCGGATCTCTTCGGGCAGGTGGACAAGCAGTGCGGGATAGTCGTGGCTGGCCCAGTTCACCATGAAGGCCATGTCGCCGTCTGCCGCGGTCTGCAGCAGGGCCCCGGTCGCCTGCACCTGCCGCTCGGGGCTGCCGGGCAAGGTCACCCAGCCGATCCGCACCGGAGCCGAGGAGGTGCCGCTTTCGGTGATCGCCGAGGGCTTGCCCAAGCGGGCGGCAAACTCCAGCAGCGGGTCGTAGAAGCCGGGCGGAACCGGATCGGGCACATCGGCCGACAGATGCGGATAGATCGACCAGCCGATCATGTCGGTATGCGCGGCCAGCTCGGTCATCGCTGCCGCCTGCATCGCCGCATCGGCACCATCGGCCATGCCCATGAAGTGCTGCACGGCCACCGTGGTCAACAGCGGCAGGTCGGGAAAGCGGGCCTTCACGGCCTCAAAAGTGGCGCGATGCAACCGAAGATAGGAAGGCCAGAGCGCAGGCGCGAAATGTGCCAGCAGGTTCACCTCGATCCCGATGGCCAGCCAGTCGGGCCGCGCAGTCTCGGCCGCACGCAGGCAATAGCTGCTGTAGGCGCGGATCACCTGAGGGTCGTCAAAGGCGCGTCCGGCCCAGTCGGGCGGCAGGGGCTGGTTGTCGCGCAAGGCGTAGTGCAGGGCCAGGGCCTGCCGCGTGACATCCAGCGCGCCGAGCGACAGTAGGACCGGGTGGCCGGCCGGCGCACGCCAGTTCAGCTCGTTCATCAAGGCTGCCCCAAAAGGCGCGTCGGCCGCCGCAGTCTCCCATGGCACGCCGCCCAGGATCATCGGCGCCGCCATGTCGGCATCATGGGTCAGGAAGTGCTGCACCTGACCCATGGCCTTCAGCGACAGGTCCGGCGGCCAGCGCGTGCTGCCCATGCGGAACGGCCGCCCTGCAGTCTGGGCCTTTGCCGCGGGGGCGCAGGCAACGGCCGCAAGCCCGGCCAGAAGCTGGCGCCGCCGCATCGCCCTAGCCCCGCAACAGGCGCGCCGCCTCGGGGGCGAAATAGGTCAGGATGCCGTCGCAGCCGGCGCGCTTGAAGGCCATCAGGCTTTCCATCATCACCCGTTCGCCATCGACCCAGCCGTTCAGCGCCGCCCCCCGGATCATCGCGTATTCGCCGCTGACCTGATAGGCATAGGTCGGCGCGCCGAAAGTGTCCTTTACCCGCCGGCAGATATCCAGATAGGGCATCCCCGGTTTCACCATCACCATGTCGGCGCCCTCGGAGAGGTCACGCTGGATCAGCCGCAACGCTTCGTCGCTGTTGGCGGGGTTCATCTGGTAAGTCTTCTTGTCGCCCTTCAAGGCGCCCGAGGCCCCCACCGCATCGCGAAACGGCCCGTAAAAAGGCCGAGGCATACTTGGCGGCATAGGACAATATCGCCACGTCCTTGTGGCCTGCCGTCTCCAGCGCCGCCCGCATCGCGCCGATCCGGCCATCCATCATGTCGGAAGGGCCAAGGATGTCGGCCCCGCTCTCGGCCTGCGCCAGAGCCATCTTCACCAGCGCCTCGATCGTCTCGTCGTTCAGGATCACGCCGTCCCGCACCAACCCGTCGTGGCCGTTGGCGTTGTAGGGGTCCAGCGCCACGTCGGTCATCACCGCAATCTCCGGCACCGCCGCCTTGATCGCGCGGATCGCCCGGTTGGCCAGGTTGCCCTCGTTCCAGGCCTCTTCGCAGCCTTCCGTCTTCAGCGCGGGGTCGGTGTAGGGAAAAAGGCAGATCGCCGGAATGCCCAACGCCGCCGCGCGTTCGGCTGCGCGCGCGACATTGTCGATCGACAGCCGGTTGACGCCCGGCATCGAGGCGACCGGCTCTTCCACCCCATCACCGTCGCGCACGAAAACCGGCCAGATCAGATCCCCGACCGTCAGGGTGTTTTCCTGCGCCAGTGCGCGCAAGGCAGGGGTGCGGCGCAGGCGGCGAAAGCGCAAGGCGGGGTAGGGGGCGATGGTCGGGCGCATGGTGTCTCCGATGGCTGGGCCCTTGCGACCGGTCAAAGCGGGGCAAAGGGGCTTGCGGCTTTTCCTTCTGCCTGCCATGGAAAGAGCCGCGCCTCAAGCGGCGCAATGTCGCCGCGTGCGGGAAAGGAACAGGCGTGGAGTGGTACCGGATCGTCTTTGAAGTGATCGACATGCGATCCTTCTCGAACCTCTGGTACTGGATCGCGCTGGCGGTGCTGTGGTCGACGACCAGCCATTGGGTGCTGGGTGTGCCCTTCGACGTGATCCAGCGCGCCCGCCGGTCGGGTGGTCAGGCCGAGGTGGATGTCGAGCATCTGGTAAGCATCAACACCCGCCGCATTCTCAGCATTTCCCGCGCCGCCGCCGCGCCGATCTTCGCCTTTACCGCCTTCATCCTGACCACGCTGGGCATTCTGGCCTTCTGGTACTGGGTGGAGTTCGCCCAGGCCGTGCTGTTCCTGCTCGGGCCGATGGTGATCGTCGGCTGGCTGTCGCTGGTGACGGCGGTCAAGATCGAGGCGGGCGACAACACCGGGCCGGCGCTTTACCGGCGGCTGATGCTGCACCGTCGGCTGGTGCAGGTCGTCGGCATGTTCGCGATCTTCGTGACCTCGATGTTCGGGATGTACCAGAACCTGAACATCTCGATCCTGAACTGATCCGGTGGCGGCTGATCGCATCATCCTTGGTGGCGCGCCCGAAGGCTATGACGCCCGTCTGTTGTTGCGCGAGCTGGAAAAGGGCCGTCCGGTCCTGCATGTCGCGCGCGACGACAAGCGGGCCGAGGCGATGCGCGCGGCGCTTTCCGTCTTTGCGCCCGGCCTGGCAGTGCTGGATTTTCCGGCCTGGGATTGCCTGCCTTACGACCGCGTTTCGCCCAACCCCGAGATCTGCAGCCGCCGGATGGCGACGCTGGCAACGCTGGCCGAAGGACTGTCCGGCGCCTTCGTCGTGCTGTCGACGCTGAACGCGGTGACGCAACGGATACCGGCGCGCGATGTTGTGCGCGCCTCGTCCTTCCGCGCCGTGGTCGGCCAGCGGGTCGACGAGGCGCGGCTGAAGGATTTCCTGGCGCGGATGGGCTTTTCGCCGGTCTCGACCGTGGCCGAGCCGGGCGACTACGCCATACGGGGGGGTATCGTCGACATCTACCCGCCGGGGCCGGGCGGGCCGGTGCGGCTGGATTTCTTTGGCGACGTGCTGGACAGTGCGCGGCGCTTCGATGCCGAAACCCAGCGCACGGTGGAAAAGCTGAAGTCGGTGGATTTCGCGCCGGTCAGCGAAGTGGTGCTGGACGAGGCCGGGATCACCCGGTTCCGGCAGAACTATCGCGTCGAATTCGGCGCCGCCGGCACCGACGACCCGCTGTACGAGGCGGTGAGCGCCGGCCGCAAGCATCAGGGGATGGAGCATTGGCTGCCGTTCTTCCATGACCGGCTGGAGACGATCTTCGACTATCTGCCGGACGCTTCGGTGATGCTGGACGATCAGGTCACGCCGATGCGGCTGGCGCGCTGGGAAGGTATCGACGACGCCCATGACGCGCGGGCCGAGGCGCTGACCGCCAAGGGCCGGATGGATACGGTCTACAAGCCGGTGGCGCCGGGCCTGCTCTATCTCGACGATGCGGGCTGGGAAGCGGCGGTGGCCGGGCACCGGCTGGTGCAGCTGTCGCCCCTGGCCCAGGCGCCGGGGCCGGGGGTGCTGGATGCCGGCGGGCGGATCGGCCGCAGTTTCGCACCCGAGAGGCAGCAGGAAAAGGTAAGTCTTTTTGAGGCTTTGGCAGATCATATTCGCGTCTTGCGTGAGGGTGCCCATGTCGTCATCGCCAGCTGGTCCGACGGCGCACGCGAGCGGCTGAAGGGCCTTCTGACCGATCAGGGCCTGGCCTCGGAAGGCCTGGCCGACCTGCGCGCCTTGCCTGGCGGAAAGGGTGGACTTTTCCTGGCGGTCTGGGCGCTGGAAGCGGGCTTTACCGCCCCCGGTCTGGCGGTGATTTCCGAACAGGATGTGCTGGGCGACCGGCTGGTGTCGAAACCCCGCCGCAAGCGCCGCGCCGAGAATTTCCTGCGCGAGGTCGATACGCTGTCCCCCGGCGATCTGGTGGTGCATGTCGAACATGGCGTCGGGCGCTATCTGGGGTTGGAGACCATCACCGCGCTGGGGGCGCCGCATGCCTGCGTGGCGCTGGAATATGCCGACAACGCAAAGCTTTACCTGCCGGTCGAGAATATCGAACTGCTTTCGCGCTATGGCCATGAAGAGGGGCTGCTGGACCGTCTGGGCGGCGGCGCCTGGCAGGCCAAGAAGGCCAAGCTGAAGGAACGCATCCGCGAGATCGCCGACAAGCTGATGCGCATCGCCGCCGAGCGCGCGCTGCGCCATGCGCCCATTCTGGAAGCGCCGCATTCGATCTGGGAGGCGTTTGCGGCGCGCTTTCCCTATCAGGAGACCGACGACCAGCTGACGGCGATTGCCGATGTGATCGCCGATCTGGAAAAGGGCAGCCCGATGGACCGTCTGGTCGTCGGCGATGTCGGCTTTGGCAAGACCGAGGTGGCGATGCGCGCGGCTTTCGTCGCCGCCCTGTCCGGCATGCAGGTGGCGGTGATCTGCCCGACCACGCTCTTGGCGCGCCAGCACCACCGCAGCTTTGCCGAGCGTTTTCGAGGATTTCCCATATCGGTCAGGACGTTGTCGCGGTTTGTCAGCGCGGCGGATGCCAACCGCACCCGCACCGAGATGGCCGAGGGCAAGGTCGATATCGTCGTCGGCACCCATGCGCTGTTGGCCAAGGCGATCAGCTTCAAGAACCTCGGCCTTCTGGTGATCGACGAAGAGCAGCATTTCGGCGTCACCCACAAGGAACGGCTGAAGGAAATGCGGTCGGAAGTTCACGTCCTGACCCTGACCGCGACGCCGATCCCGCGCACCCTGCAACTGAGCCTGACCGGCGTGCGGGATCTGTCGATCATCGCCACGCCGCCGGTGGACCGGCTGGCGATCCGCACCTATGTCTCGGAGTTCGATACCATCACCATCCGCGAGGCGCTGCTGCGCGAACGTTTCCGCGGCGGCCAGTCGTTCTACGTGGTTCCGCGCATCGCCGATCTGCCCGACATCGAGGATTTCCTGAAGACCCATGTGCCCGAGGTGACTTATGTCATCGCCCATGGTCAACTGGCGGCGGGCGATCTGGACGAGCGGATGAACCAGTTCTACGACGGCAAATATGACGTGCTGCTGGCCACCACCATTGTTGAATCGGGCCTCGATATCCCGACCGCCAACACCATGATCGTGCACCGCGCCGACATGTTCGGCCTGGGCCAGCTTTACCAGATCCGCGGCCGGGTGGGGCGCTCGAAGACCCGCGCCTACTGCTATCTGACCACCAAGCCCCGCGCGCCGCTGACCCCGCCGGCGCAAAAGCGGCTGAAGCTGTTGGCCAGCATGGACAGCCTTGGTGCAGGTTTCAATCTGGCCAGCCATGACCTTGACCTGCGCGGCGCGGGCAACCTTCTGGGCGAGGAACAGTCCGGCCATATCCGCGAAGTCGGTTATGAACTGTACCAGCAGATGCTGGAAGACACGATCGCCAGGATCAAGTCGGGCGAGTTGCAGGGGCTGTCCAGCATTTCCGACGACTGGAGCCCGCAGTTGAACCTGGGCGTGCCGGTGATGATCCCCGAAGCCTACATCCCCGACCTGGACATTCGTCTTGGCCTCTACCGCCGCCTGTCGTCCCTGCAGACCAAGGTCGAGCTGGAAGGCTTCGCGGCCGAGCTGATCGACCGCTTCGGGCCGATCCCGAAAGAGGTGAACACCCTGATGCTGATCGTGCGCATCAAGGCGATGTGCAAGCGGGCGGGGATCGGGCGGCTGGATGCGGGGCCGCGTGGCGCGACGGTGCAGTTTCACAACGACAAATTCGCCAATCCGGCGGGTCTGGTCGAATTCCTGAAGGCTCAGGGCGGGGCGGCCAAGGTGCAGGGCACCAAGATCGTGCTGCAGGGCGAGATGAAGACCGAAGCCGAACGCATCAAGGGTGCCTTCGCCATCGCCCGCGATCTGGCCGAGAAAGCCCGCGACCCTATGCCTGCAAGGCCTGCCGCCCCGGCCCGGCCAACTGCATCAGCACCAGTGCCCCGGCGATGAAGACCGAGACCCCGGTCATCAGCGGCACCGCGGTGCCGTCAAACGCCTGACCCAGCGGGATCGCCAGCAACACCGAGGCCACGGTGGCCAGCGACGAGATCACTGAAGCCGCCAGCCCCGCCACATGGCCCAACGGCTCCATCGCCAGGGCGTTCAGGTTGCCCATGGTCAGGCCCATCATGGCAAAAAGCGCCATCGACCACAGGATATGGGCGGGAAAGGCCAGCGTCTCGGGCATCAGGTTCAACGCCGTCAACCCCAGATGCAGCAGCGTAAGGCACAATACGGCGGCGTATGTCCGGGTGATCACCCAGCGCATGCCCCGCTTCATCACCAGCTGCGCATTCAGCATCGAGCCGGAGGCAGAGACGATCGCGATCAGCGCGAACCACAGCGTGAAGCTGTCGGCCCGGTCGAAACGCTGCTCGAATATCCCCTGCATCGAGGTCAGCGTGGCGAACAGTGCCGCCAGCGTCAGCGATTGCACCGCGATGGAGACCAGCACGACGCGCTGCGCCAGCATGCTGCGGGTGGCGGCCCAGAGCGGGCCGAGGCTGAGCGGTCGAGGTTCGGTCAGCGTCTCGGGTTGGCGCCGGCCGATCCAGGCCATGATCGCCAGGGAAAACAGCACATAGACCAGGAAGATGGTTTTCCACCCGGAAACCGCGATCACCGCCTGCCCCATCAGGGGCGCAATGGCCGGGACGATGGTGAAAACCATCATGGCAAAGGACATGATCCGCGCCATCTCGCGGCCCTTGTAAAGGTCACGCACGATGGCGATGGAGACGGTGCGCGGCCCTGCCGCCCCGATGCCCTGCACCACGCGGGCGGCCAGCAGCATCTCCATCGAGGGTGCCGCCCAGCAGGCCACCGCTGCCACGCAATACAGCGCCGATCCCGCGATGATCACCGGCTTGCGGCCGAAGCGGTCGGACAGCGGTCCGGCGAACAGCGTACCCAGCCCCATGCCGAAGACAAAGGCGGTGATCACCAGCTGCGCCATGTTCGGCGCTTCGGGCGAGAGGGTTCGGGCGATTTCGGGCTGCGCGGGCAGCATCGCGTCGATCGACAGCGCGATGGTGGCAAACAGCATGGCAATCAGGGCGACGAACTCACCCTGCGACAGACGGGGCCTTGTGGTCATGGGCGGGCCTTCGTCAGATCGTCGATCACTTGCCCCCAAAGCTCGGGCGATTGTGCGCCCGAAACAACATATTGCCGTGCGATCAAGAAGGTGGGAACCGCGCTGACCCCCTTGGCGCGGGCATCGGCGTCGCGGGCGGCGACGTCCTCGGCATCTGCGTCGCTGTCCAGGAGCCGCAGCACGGCGGCGCGGTCCATCCCGGCAGCGGCGGCGATATCGGCCAGGACGCCGGTGTTGCCGATGTCGCGTCCTTCAACCCAATAGGCCCGGAACAGGGCCGCAACGACGGCGTTCTGCCGTCCTTCGACCCCGGCCCAGTGGATCACGCGATGGGCATCCAGCGTGTTCGGCTGGCGCTTGGGCACATCGGGGTTGAGCGGCAGCCCGGCGGCCCGCGCCACTTCGCGCAAGCGGTCGTGGATGGCGTCGACCTTGGCCGCGCCGCCGAACTTCGCCTCCAGATAGTCGCGCTTGGGCACGCCTTCTTGCGGGATCTCGGGGTTCAGCTGGAACGGATGCCATTCAACCTGGAACGGATGGTCGGGGCGCGATTCAAGCGCGCGGTCAAGGTTGGCCTTGCCGACATAGCACCAGGGACAGACCGGGTCGGAAAAGACATCGAGGCGGATGGCGGCGGGCATCAGGTGGGGTCTTTCGCAACAAGGACGGCAAGGGCGCGGCGGTCGATCTTGCCGGTAGCGCCACGCGGCAGGGCATTCAGATGCACCCAGCGCCGGGGCTGCTTGTAGCGCGCCAGCCTTTCGGCTGCAAAGGCCTGGGCTGTGCTTTCCGGCAGGGCTGCCCCTGCGTAAAAGCAGGCAATCACGCGCGCCCCGCCGGCGCTTCCCCCCGCTGGCACCTCTGCTACCGCCAGTTCGGTGACGCCGGGCAGGTCGGCCAGCGCCAGTTCCACCTCGCGCGGCGAGACCCGGATGCCGCCGGGGTTCATCATGTCATCGGCGCGACCGTGGAAGTGGATCGCCCCGTCCCAGCCCTGATGCACCAGATCGCCGGTGGCGAACCAGTCGCCATCCGGAGGCGTATGGCCCTGGTATCCCAGCATCAGGCCGGGGTCGGCGGTCGAGACGCCAAGGCGGCCCACTTCGCCGGGCGGCAGCAGGCGGCCGGCGTCGTCCAGCACCGCGATGCGGCGGCCAGGCTGCGGAAAGCCGCTGGCGCCTTCGGGCGCGGGCCGATCGGGACTGCCCGAGATGAAGGTGGAGATCTCTGACATGCCAAGGGCTTCGTGAATGTCGGTGCCGGTGCGCGCCCGCCATTCGGCGCGCAAGGCCGGCGGCAGTGCCTCGCCGGCGGACAGCGCGTGGCGCAAGCGGGGCAGGCCGGGAAGCGAGCCGCGCAACAGCCGGCGGAAATGCGTTGGTGCGGCCGCGAAGATCGTGGCCTCGTGGCGGTTCATCAAAAGCGGCAACTGGTCGGGCGCGACCTTCGGATGCGCGATCAGTGCGGTGGCGCCCAGCGTCCAGGGGTCCAGCAACCCGGTGCCCATGGTATAGGTCCAGTTGAAGGCGCCGGCGTGCAAGAGCCGGTCCTGCGCGGTCAGCCCCTCCCAACCCTGATGCATCATGGCGCGGGCCAGGATGGCGCGATGGGCGTGGCGCACGGGCAGGGGCGCGCCCGAGGTGCCCGAGGTGAAGACGACATAGCCTTCGCGGTTCGCATCGCCCATGTGCCAGTCGCAGGGCGTGTGCGCCTCCCAGGCGGGCAGGTCGATCGGCCATACGGGTCCGTCCGGAACCGCCAGGCCGGGCTCGGCCAGGGTCAGGCGGGGGCGGATCAGCGCGGCCATGCGGGCAATCTCGGGCGCGGTCAGCAGCGGCGAGGTGGCGACCGGCACCATCCCGGCGGCGATGGCGCCCAGATAGGCCACCGGGAAGGCCGGGGTATTGCCAGCGCGCAGCAGGATGCGCTCACCCGGTGCGGCGCGCTCGCCAAGCCAGCCGCCACAGCCGCGCACCGCGGCAATCAGCCGCGCATAGCTCCACCGTTCGGCGCCGGTCAGGCCCAGCACGGCCAGCGCGATCTTTTCCGGCGTCTCCTGGCCTTTGGCCAGCACATGGGCGGCAAGGTTGAACATGGTCCAGCCTTAGGCGCGGGCGACTGGGGTTGCAAGGTGGCGCCGAGGTCGGCTCGCGCCCGCTTGAGGGCCGATCAGTTCAGCCAGCCCTGCACCGTCCGCGCCCCGCCCGAGACATCGTCGCCCACCCCCGCGACCGTGTTGCAGCCCGCCAGAGTGGCCATCACTGCCATCAGAAAGATCATCTTTTTCATTGTCTTGCCTGTCGTTTCTCAGTTTGCCTCATACCACCAAGTATCGGGCTGGAAGCCCAGCCAGTCGCCATATAGCGGGATGTGTTCGGGGTACTTCAACTCTTTGCGGTGGGCCAGCCGCGACACGTCGGCATACCAGATCGGCACCACATAGCGCCCGGTGACCAGCACCCGGTCCAGCGCCTGGGTCGCGGCCTTGAACTCATCAAGGTCCGGCGCCTTCAGCATCGCCGCGATCATCGCCTCGGCCGCGGGAGAGTTCATCCCCATCCAGTTGCGCGTGCCCGGTTCCGTCACGCCGGTCGCACCCCAATAGAGCAGCTGCTCGTTGCCGGGGCTGAGCGACAGCGCACGGATGTAATGCGTCATGTCGAAACTGTAGGCCGAAGTGCGCTCCTTGTACTGCGCATCATCGACGGTGGCGACGTGGGCCGTGATCCCGAGCGACTTCAGGGACTCGATATAGATCGCTGAAATCGAGGCCATTTCGTCCTGGCCGGTGACCAGGAGAATCTCGAAATCAAAGGGCTCGCCGGCGGTGTTGCGCAACAGCCCGTCGTCGCCGACGACCCAGCCCGCCTCTTCCAGCAAGGCTGCGGCGGCACGGGTGTTCTTGCGGTTGGTCGGGCTGCCGTCCGACACCGGCACGCCGTAGCCATCAAGCGCGCCGGGCGGCAGGTCGGCGGCAAAGGGCTGAAGCAATTCCAGCACCCGGCCCTCGGCCGGGGATCCGGGTTCCATCCCCAGGATCGAGTTGCCGAAATAGGACTGGATGCGCGGCTGCGTGCCGCCGGTAATGGTCTGGTTGATGAACTCGAAGTTGAAAGCCAGGATCAGCGCCTCGCGCACGCGCCAGTCGGCGAAAAGCGGCTTGCGGGTGTTGAAGACCAGCCCCTCGATCCCGGAGGGTCGGCCATGCGGGATCTCGGACTTGACCACATCGCCGGCAGTCACGGCCGGAAAATCGTAATTCGTCAGCCACTTGGCGGCGTTTCCTTCGCGATAGGAAGAAAGCGCTCCGGCCTTGAACGCCTCGAAGATCGCCTGCGGGTTGGAGAAATAGTCGTAGCGGATCTCGTCCAGGTTCCACTGGCCCTTGTTGAAGGCCAGATCCTTGCCCCACCAGTCGGGATTGCGGCGGTAGCTGATGAAGACGCCGGGCTCCATCCGGTCGACGATGTAGGGGCCGGAGCCGATCGGCGCCTCCAGCGTCGACTCGGCGAAATCCTTGCCGTCCCACTGCGCCTTTTGCAGCACCGGGCGCAGGCCCAGGATCAGCGGCAGTTCGCGGTCTTCCACGTTGAAGGTGAAGCGGATGCTGCGCGCGCCGGTCTGCTCCATGCTGGCCACCTTCTTCCAGGCGGCGTGATAGCGCGGGTTGCCAAGGGTGCCGAGCGTTTCGAACGACCACATCACATCCGCGACGGTGACCGGCGATCCGTCCGAGAATCGCGCGCCTTCCCGCAGGGTGAATTCCACATAGCTGCGCGCCTCGTCGGTATCGACTGATTCGGCCAGCAGGCCGTAGAGCGTGAAGGGCTCGTCGTAGCTGCGGCCCATCAGCGTCTCGACCGTGAGGCCGGAAATGCCGGTTGCGGTGCGACCCTTGGTGATGAAGGGGTTGAGGCTGTCGAAGCCACCGGCCTCGCCCAGTCGGATGCTGCCGCCCTGCGGCGCATCGGGGTTTGCCTGCGGCAGCGACACAAAATCCGGGGGAAAGGCAGGGTCGCCATACATAGCTATGCCATGGCGCGGTTCCGCGATTGCAGCAGTCGCCGCCAGAATCACCACGGCCGCAAGGGCTGCTCCACGCAAGGCGCTGAACTTCGTCTGTCGCATTTCGGAAACTGTCTCCTTCGTACGGCGGTTTTGTCCCAGCCTAAGCATGAGACCTTGGCTTTTCAAACTTTTAGCTTGGCCATCGGCGGAGAGAGGATTATAAAGACCCTACTGCTCGATAGGTTTCTTGCCTGTATGAAACCTGCCTCAACGACTTAACGCCGGCTTCGTGCCGGCGTTTTTTTTGCGTTCCGCCGCCCTTCACTTTCGCGGGACAGGGGAACCGGACGGCCCGTTCCGGGCTTTCCTTCGCGTCCGCGGCATGTAGTCTTCGCCGCGAATGCAGCATGAGGAGGTCAGCATGACCCTGAAGGGAAAGACGGCCGTCATCACTGGGTCGAACTCGGGGATCGGGCTGGGCGTGGCCGAGGAATTGGCACGCGCCGGGGCCGACGTGGTGATCAACAGCTTTACCGACAGCGCCGAGGATCACGCCCTGGCCGCGCGAATCGCCGCCGGGCATGGCGTGAAGGCCCGCTACATCCAGGCCGACATGTCGAAGCCGGACGATTGCCGCGCTCTGGTGGAAAAGGCGGGCGGCTGCGACATCCTGGTGAACAACGCCGGCATCCAGTTCGTGAAGACGGTAGCGCTGGAAACCGCGGGCCAGAGCATCACCTGCAACGCCGTCTGCCCCGGCTATGTGCTGACCCCGCTGGTCGAGGCGCAGATCCCCGATCAGATGAAGGTCCACGACATGGACCGCGAGACCGTGATCCGCGAGGTGATGCTGCAACGCCAGCCCAGCCGCCAGTTCGCCACCACCGAGCAGATCGGCGGCACCGTGGTCTGGCTGTGCAGCCCCTTCGCCGATCAGGTCACCGGCACCACGATCAGCGTCGACGGTGGCTGGACAGCGCTGTGAGCCGGATCAGCCTGGCCCTGCAGGGCGGCGGGGCGCATGGCGCCTTTACCTGGGGCGTGCTGGACCGCCTGCTTGAAGAAGACGGGATCGAGATCGCGGCAGTGTCCGGCACCTCGGCGGGGGCGCTGAATGCGGCGGCGCTGAAGGCCGGGTTGCTGGCGGGCGGGCGCGCGGCGGCGCGCAAGCGGCTGCGGGCGATGTGGGAGGAAATCGCCGATATCGGCGACTTCCGCAGCCTGGCCTGGATGCAGCCCTTCGTTCCGGCACTGCGGTTCTGGCAGGAGGCGGCCGAGCAGTTCTGGCCGGTCAGCCCGGAGGGGTTGATGGCGCAGCTGTTCTCGCCCTACCAATGGGGCGACAAGTGGGAAAACCCTTTGGCTCCGGTAGTTTCCGGGCTGGAGTTCGACCGCGTTTGTGCCGATGCCTCGCCCGCGCTTTTCATCGGCGCCACCAATCTGCGCACCGGCAAGGTGCATGTGTTTTCCGGTGCGAAGATCACGCCCGAGGCGCTGTTGGCCTCGGCCTGCATCCCGACGGCCTTCCAGGCGGTCGAGATCGACGGCGAGGCCTATTGGGACGGCGGCTATACCGGCAACCCCTCGCTCTGGCCGCTGTATGACCGGGACTTGCCCGATGACATCGTGATCGTGCAGGTCAACCCCTTGCACCGGGAAGAGATCCCGCAGACGCCGCTGGAGATCCAGAACCGGGTGAACGAGATCAGCTTCAACGCCTCGCTGATGTCGGAATTGCGGGCGGTCGCCTTCGTGCGGCGGCTGATCGCCGAAGGGCGGATCGAGAAGGGGCAGATGAAGGATGTCCGCATCCACATGATCGCCGATGACGGGCTGATGAACGCGCTGTCGGCAACGTCCAAGCTGCAACCTTCGGGCAACCTGATCCGCGAGCTGTTCGAGGCGGGTCGCGCGGCGGCGGACGGATTTCTGGAGCGGCATCACCACCGCATCGGGGTGGAGCCTTCGGTCGATCTGCAGAAACTGTTCCGCTAGCGCGGTTCTTTCGGCAAGGGATAGACCAGCCCGCCCGAGACGATCAACTTGGCCGCGTCGTCGACCCCCATGTCGAGGATCATCAGGTCCTTGGTCGGCACGAACAGCAGCATGCCGGAGGTAAAGGGCGTCAGCCCGACGAAGACCGCCGCCATGTCGGGGCCCAGCGTCTCCAGCCGTTCGGCCAACTCGCCTTTGGGGTGGGTGGACATGAAGCCCAGCGCCCAACTGCCGGGGCGCGGAAATTCGATCAGTACGACCTTGTCGAAGCCCTGTTCCTTCTTGTTGAAGAAGGTCTCGGCCACCTGCTTGATCGCGCCGTAGACCGATCGGACGACCGGCATCCGGTCGACGAACTGCTCACCCTGGCGGATCACCGACCGGCCGATCAGCCCCTTGGCCAGCCAGCCGACCAGGATGGTGAAGAGAAGGAACACCAGCACGCCGACGCCGCGCACCGGGAATTCGTATTCCGGGCCGAACAGGTCGCGGATCAGCGCATCGGGTTTGTAGGCCGAAGGGATCAGCGGCAGGATCCAGCCGTCGAGCCAGCCGACCACCGCCCAGACCAGATAGATCGTCAGCCCGATCGGCAGGACCACAACCAGCCCCGTCAGGAAACTGGCGCGCAGCCCGGCAAGGATGCCGCGTTTGTGGTGGTGTGGATCGGTCATGGAATGTCCCTGTTCGCGGACTATCTAGGGGGCGCACCTGCCCTGTTGCAATGGCCGCATCGCGCGAATCGGGGCTTTTTCACTCCTTGCGGGCCAGTTCGACCGCAATTGCCGCCGCCAGCCGGGCGTTGTTCAGCACAAGGGCGATGTTTGCTGCCAGCGAGCGGCCCGCGGTCAGCTCGAATATCCTTTGCAGCAGGAACGGGGTGACGGCCTTGGCGGCGATGCCTTTTGCCGCGGCCTCGGCCAGTGCGGTCTCGATATGCGGGGTGATTTCGGCGCGGGGGATCTCTGCCTCGACCGGGATCGGGTTGGCGACCAGCTGGCCGCCGGGCAGGCCGAGCAGGCCGCGCATCCGGTGGGCGGCGGCGATTTCGGCCGCGCTGTCCATGCGCAAGGGCGAAGTCAGGCCCGAGGCGCGCGACCAGAAGGCGGGGAAGTCGTCCTGACCGTAAGAAATGACCGGAACCCCTTGGGTTTCCAGAACTTCCAGTGTTCTTGGCAAATCCAGGATGGCCTTCGCGCCGGCCGCTACCACGGTGACCGGGGTCTGCGCCAGTTCCATCAGGTCGGCCGAGATGTCGAAGCTGGCCTCTGCTCCGCGATGCACGCCACCGATGCCCCCGGTGGCAAAGACGCCGATCCCTGCGAGATGGGCACAGATCATCGTCGCGGCGACGGTGGTCGCCCCGGTGCCGCCCGCAGCGACACAGGCCGCCAGATCGGCGCGCGACAGCTTTGCGACACCTCTGGCCTGACCCAGCGCGGTCAGCTGCGCGTCGGAAAGCCCGACATGGATGCGCCCGTCGATCACCGCGATGGTGGCTGGGGTGGCGCCATGGGCGCGGACCTCGGCCTCGACCAGGCGCGCGGTTTCCACGTTCTGCGGGAACGGCATGCCGTGGGTGATGATGGTGGATTCAAGCGCCACGATGGCGGTGCCGTTGGCCCGCGCTGCGGCGACTTCTGGTGAAAGGTCAATAGGTAGCGTCACGATCCTGAGTCTCCCGAGACATAGGCGGCGGCGGTTTGCAGGGCAGCTTGCAGGGCGGCTTCGCGATCCGCGCCGCCGCGTTCGGCCACCAGATGCGCGGCCATGAACGTATCGCCCGCGCCGGTGACGCGGGCGACCGGAACTTGTGGCGGCGTGCCGGTGATGACGCCTTGGCCGCGCCGGCCCTCGGCCGCGCGGTCGGCACCATCGGTCACCAGAACCCGCACTGCACCAAGGGCCAGCAATGCCTCGGCGGCCTCGGGCGCAGTGCGGGCAGGGGAACCGGTCAGCAGGCCGGCCTCTTCGAGGTTCATGTAGAGCGTCGCGCGCGGGTGCGACAGCAGCGGGCGCAGCCGCCCGGCCTTGCCGGGGCTGGCCGGGGCCAGCCGCAGATCGGCGGCAGCGAAAAGCGGCGAGGTGGCGATGTCGGACAGAAGCGACTCGGTCAGGTTGCCGTCCAGCGCGATGGGTCCGGGCCAGGGCGCGGCCCCGGACCCCAGGCGCCCGTCAGACAGCGGAGCGAGAATCCTGTCGCCCGCGGCCTCCAGCGAACGGGCATCGGCGATGGCGGCGATCAACCCGTTTGCACCCTCGACCGCCATGTAGCGGTCGGTCGGCAGATCGTCCGGGCGGCAGGCATATCCGGTCTCCAGACCCAGACGGGCGCAGGCGGCGATCAGGTCATCGCCCTCGGCATCGCGGCCGATGGCGGTCAAGATCGCGGGGCGCAGACCGAACCGCGCCAGCGTCTTCGCGATGTTCATCGCCACACCCCCGGGCAGCCGCGCAATCCGCCCCGGCACATCGGCGCCCAGCCGCATTGCGGCAGGGCTGCGACCGATGATGTCCCACAGGACGGAGCCGATGCAAAGGATGTCTGGCGTCATGGCGAAGTCATCGCCGAAGGCCGGGGGTAGTGCAAGCGCCAGCCGGAGAAATGAGTATTTGGGCCGAGATGTAGGGGCAGGGCTTGCGCCGGGGCGAAGGGGCGTCTATACGCGCGCCACTTCACAGGGTCGAAGCGGGCCAGTGCGGGGAGAAATCCCGTCTGGTCCACCGGTTGGGCGACAAGCCTGAGATCTTCGGCCCGAGGCGCAAACCGGAAAGGAATATGGACATGGCGCTCCCCGATTTCTCCATGCGTCAGCTGCTTGAAGCTGGCGTTCACTACGGCCACCAGACCCAGCGCTGGAACCCGCGCATGGGCCAGTATATCTATGGTGACCGCAACGGCATCCACATCGTCGACCTCACGCAGACCGTTCCGTTGCTGGATCAGGCGCTGAAGGTCGTGCGCGATACCGTCGCCAAGAACGGTCGCATCCTGTTCGTCGGCACCAAGCGTCAGGCGCAAAAGCCGATCGCGGAAGCCGCTGAAAAATGCGCGCAGTTCTACATGAACCACCGCTGGCTGGGCGGCACGCTGACCAACTGGAAGACGGTGTCCCAGTCGATCCAGCGGCTGAAGCAGATCGACGAGGTTCTGGCGGCGGGCGGCGAAGGCCTGACCAAGAAGGAACGCCTGGGCATGGAGCGTGACCAGTCGAAGCTGCAGGCTTCGCTTGGCGGCATCCGCGAGATGGGCGGCACTCCGGACCTGATCTTCATCATCGATGTGGGCAAGGA
The DNA here is from genome assembly GCA_016704435.1 of Rhodobacter sp. Classification (GTDB taxonomy): domain Bacteria; phylum Pseudomonadota; class Alphaproteobacteria; order Rhodobacterales; family Rhodobacteraceae; genus Pseudogemmobacter. The sequence continues at coordinate 143,703 of JADJAB010000004.1, forward strand.
AGACCTCGCCATCCTCGAGGCGCAGAAGCTGGGCATCCCGGTCGTGGCGGTGGTCGACACCAACTGCTCGCCCAAAGGCGTCAGCCACATCATCCCGGGCAATGACGACGCCGCCCGTGCCATCGCGCTCTATTGCGACCTGATCGCGCGCGCGGCGCTGGACGGCATGACCGCGCAGATGGGTGCGGCCGGTGTCGATCTGGGCGCGCTGGAAGCGGCACCCGTCGAAGAGGCTGTCGAAGCGGCCGCCCCGGAGACTGCTGCCGAGGCCTGAGCCTTAGGCCGAAGACCCTGTTGCCCGGCGGGGACAGCCCCGCCGGCGCCCTATATTCAGGAGCATGAAACATGACGATCACCGCGAGCATGGTGAAAGAGCTGCGCGATTCGACTGGCGCCGGCATGATGGACGCCAAGAAGGCACTGACCGAAGTGGCCGGCGACATGGAAGCCGCCGTCGACTGGCTGCGCACCAAGGGCCTGGCCAAGGCCGCCAAGAAGGCCGACCGCGTGGCAGCCGAAGGGCTGGTCGGCGTGGCCGTGTCGAACGGGCGCGGCGTTGCGGTCGAGATCAACTCGGAAACCGATTTCGTCGCCAAGAATGCCGATTTCCAGTCGCTGGTGCGCGAAGTCGCGCGCGTGGCGCTGACCGTCGGCGACTCGGTCGAAGTGGTTCGGGCCGCCGATCTGAACGGCAAGACCGTCGAAGAGGTGATCTCGGAAGCCATCGCCCGCATCGGCGAGAACATGACCCTGCGCCGGATGCATGTGCTGGAAGGCGACACGGTTGTGTCTTACGTCCACAATGCCGCGACCGAAGGCATGGGCAAGATCGGCGTGCTGGTCGCGCTGAAGGGCCCGGCCGACAAGGCGCAGGCGATCGGCAAGCAATTCGCCATGCACATCGCCGCGACCTCGCCGCTGTCGCTGTCGGAAGCCTCGCTGGATCCGGCGGTGGTGGAGCGCGAACTGGCGGTGCAGACCGCCAAGGCGCTGGAAGAGAACGCCACCGCCGCAAAGCCGAAGCCCGAGCAGGTGCTGCACAACAACATCATTCCCGGCCGGATGAAGAAATTCCTGTCGGAAGTGACGCTGCTGGGCCAGCCATTCGTGATCAACCCCGATCTGACGGTCGACCAGGCCGCCAAGGAGGCGGGCGTCGAGATCACCGGTTTCGCCCGCGTGATGGTCGGCGAAGGCGTCGAGAAGAAGGAAGAGGATTTCGCCGCCGAAGTGGCGAAGATGGTGCAGGGCTGATCACACCAGCCGGTTGACGGCCAGAAGAAGGCCGGTTTCGACAGCCAGAACAGGGCAGGGGGCGGGTGCAGCGATGCGCCGGCCCCTTTTCCATCGCGCGCGCCTGCGCCATTGGCTGAGATCGGCGCCGCGATCAGGCAGGGGGACCCGAGGCTGCGCCCTTCGTCGAAGGCCACAGCCCCTTGCCCGTCGACCCGCGAAACCAGGGGAAAAGGACAGCGGGCGTCAGAGGACAGACAGCGGCAGGCCGAAATCGACAGACCCGCGCCTGCCTGGCACACGGCGAAAACGCCATCACTGGCACAACGGCCCGAGAGTGCCGGTGGCCGTTGCATCAAGCGAGTGGGGAATACCCTACCGCGCCGCTTTTGCCACCTGCTCGGCCGGGCGCTGGAAGATCATGTTCAACAGCGCGCCCTTGGCCACCGCCTGCGCCGTGGTCTCGACCGCCAGCGCCTCGCGCGCCAGCCGCAGGTGCTTTTCCACCATCGCCGGGCTGACGCCCATCAGCAGCGCCACATCCTGCGTGGTCTTGCCATCGGCCACCCATTCCAGCGCCTCGCACTGGCGAGGGCTGAGCGCGCGCGACCGGGTCAGCTGTGGCAGATGGATGATCTTCAGGTGCATCATGTGCGCGACCGCAAACACCTCGGCGCGGCGTGCGGCAAAAATGCGCTCGACCGCTTCGGTATCCATACCGGGGTCGGCGATCAGCCCCAACGCTCCCTTGGCGCGGGCTGAAGCCTCGGGGAAGCTGACCGAAATGCCGGCGGAGACGTCGATTTCCCGGTTCTGCCGCACCGCCTCGGCCTCTTCGGCCGACAGCCGGCCGGCGGCAAAGGCCTCGGTCACCCATTTCCAGGTGCAGATGCCCGAGTTGCGCTCGGCCCAGCGGAAAACCGGGGTGCGGGCGTAGAACCCTCCGCGGAAATAGCGTTGCGCATAGTCGGCGTCGCAGGTCGTCAGGAACAGCGCGTCATCCGGGTCGCCGATGGTCTTGACGTGTTTGAAGCGGGTAAAGCCATAGTTGGCCCGCGCAAAGCCCAGTCCGGCGAAATAGCCGGTGGCCAGGTCCCAGACCGCGTCGATGTTATCGGACTCGGCGATGCGGCCGAGCAGCGCAAGTACGGGGGTACCGGTCATGTCACACTCCTGAGTCTCCACGGGCGCCGGCGTGGCAGCGAACCCGCGGGTTGTCCTCGTCCCCACACCTGTCATACGTAGACGCATCACACCTGTCGAGCCTTGGGAGTGCTGGCAAATGAACATGACGGCAGATGTCATCATCGTCGGGGGGGCTGTGATGGGGTCTTCGGTCGCCTGGTGGCTGACGCGAATGCAACCCGGCCTCGATGTGCTGGTGCTGGAGCGCGACCCCAGTTTTGCCCAGGCCTCGACGGCGCTTTCGGTGGCTTCGATACGGCAGCAGTTCACCACCGATGTCAACGTCAAGATATCCCGGTTCGGAATTGATTTCATTCGGCATTTCGATGAGCGACTGGGTGGGACTGGCGGCGTTTCCTCGCTGGGACTGAAGGAGAACGGCTATCTCTTCCTGTCCTCGACCATCGACGGCGCTGCGGCGCTGGCCGAAGTGGCGGCGATGCAGCGCGCCAATGGCGCGGCCACAGCGCTTTGGGACGCCGATCAGGTCAAGGCCCGCTTTCCCTGGCTGGAAACCGGCGATCTGACGGCGGCGACCTTCGGCGCGCGTGACGAAGGCTGGTTCGACAACATGGGGCTGATGGCAGGCTTCCGCACCGCCGCCAAGGCGCAAGGCGTGCGCTTCTTGACCGCAAGGGCCTGCGGTTTGCGGATGAGCGGCGGCCGCATCACCGAGGTCGAGATCGAGACGAAGGACGGGGGCAGGGCTCTTGTCAGCGGCTCCTCGGTCGTCAACGCCGCCGGCACCCGCGCGGCCGAAGTCCTGCGGTGGGCCGGCCTCGACCTGGCGGTGGAACCTCGCAAACGCACCGTCTTCGTGGTCGACGCACCGAACGCGCGCCACCCTGACGCGCCCTTGCTGATCGACGCCGGCTTCTACCTTCGCCCCGAGCATGGGCATTGGATCACCGCGACCGTGCCGCAGGACGATGGACCCTGCGATCCCAATGACTTCGAGCCCGATCTTCATCTGTTCGAGGACGTGATCTGGGAGCAGCTCTACGCCCGCGCGCCGGGTTTTGACGCGGTCAAGGTGGTGCGGCATTGGGTCGGTCACTATGCCTATAACACGCTGGACCAGAACGCGATCCTTGGCCCGCATCCCCACTTGCCGAACCTGTTCCTCTGCAACGGCTTTTCCGGCCACGGCTTGCAGCAGGCCCCGGCGGTCGGTCGCGGTCTGGCGGAACACATCCTCACCGGCGATTGGCAAAGCCTTGACCTCAGTGATCTGTCGGTGGCGCGGATGATCGAAGGCAGGCCGTTCCTGGAACGTGCAATTGTCTGATCCTCGCATCGGAGCAATGGTTTGTCCTTCGAGGCCTGTCGATCTGTTTCTTACATAATACTGATTATACGATAATTATATCCAACGCTGCGACCCATCCCTGTCGCGGTTGTGTTTGAATGAATGCGAATGACAGCTTTACATAACTAGACTATTGGTTATGTTGTCGGCATGACCCTGCACGCCTCCGTTTCCCGTTCGCTTGCCGCTCTTGGCCATGACAGCCGTCTGGCGATCTTTCGCCTGCTGGTCCGCGCCGGAGACGATGGCCTCAACGTCGGAGAGATCGGTGAGCATCTGGATATGGCCGCCTCGACCCTTGCCCATCACCTTGGCGCGCTGGTCGATGCCGGTCTGGTGATCCAGGAGCGTCAGGGCCGCCAGATCGTGAACCGGGTGGATTACGAGGCGATGCGCCGGACCGTGGCCTTCCTTACTGCCGAGTGCTGCGTCGGGGTCACGCTGGCCCGAAAGGACGTGGCATGACCGCCGCCGGCTTTTTTCCACCTGAAACAACTATAACCTTAAGGATATGGCCATGACAGACCTCGCGCCTCCGGCTCGCCACTGGGCCGCAGACCTCGCCCATCGGATCTGGGCAAGGGAAAGGGTCTGGCTGGTCTCGGGCGGGATATTGGCGGTGCTGCTGCTTGCCGCGCCGGATCAGGCGGCGGAAAGCGCCGGCTTTGCGGCAAGCAACCTGCTGGGGGTCGCCCCCTTCCTTGTCCTGTCCATCGCGATTGCGGCCTATGCCGGCGCGACAGGCGCCGATAGTCTGATCGCGCGCGCCTTTACCGGCTCGCCCGCGCTGATGATCCTGATTGCGGCGGCGGCCGGCGGGTTGTCACCCTTCTGCTCCTGCGGGGTAATTCCGCTGATCGCCGCCCTTCTGGCCATGGGCGTTCCGCTTTCGGCCGTCATGGCGTTCTGGCTTGCCTCTCCGGTGATGGACCCGTCGATGTTCGTGCTGACGACCGGCGTGCTTGGGTTGGAGTTCGCCATTGCCAAGACGATCGCCGCCATTGGCCTGGGGGTCTTTGGCGGGTTCGTTGTCCATGCGCTGGCAAAGGCCGGTGGGCTGGCCGATCCGCTGCGCGACGGGGTCGGCAATGGCGGCTGCGGCGGGGCGAAGGTGCGTGCGCCGCAGCCGGTGGTCTGGGCCTTCTGGCACGACCAGGCGCGGGTCGCGAAATTCCTGCGAGAGGGCCTGAAGACGACGCTGTTCCTGGCCAAGTGGCTGACCCTCGCCTTCCTGCTGGAAAGCCTGATGCTGGCCTGGCTGCCGGCCGATCTGGTCGTGCGCGCGGTTGGCGGCACGGGTCTTGCGCCGATCGCGATCGCCACGCTGGTCGGCGTGCCCGCCTATCTGAACGGTTACGCCGCCCTGCCCCTTGTCGGCGGGCTGATCGGCCAGGGCATGGCCCCCGGCGCGGGTCTGGCCTTCCTTGTCGCGGGGGGCGTGACCTCGCTGCCCGCGGCGATAGCGGTCTGGGCGCTGGTCCGGCGGCAGGTGTTTTTCCTTTATCTTGGCCTGGCGCTGACCGGCTCTTTCGCGTCCGGGCTTCTGTTTCAGCTCTGGACCGCGATCTGAACGCCCCGGCGCCACGCCGATGAAGGCTATCGGATTGAAATTCCGCGAAAAAAGGAAACTGGCGCACCCGACAGGATTCGAACCTGTGACCTCTGCCTTCGGAGGGCAGCACTCTATCCAGCTGAGCTACGGGTGCCTGCGGCGGTCTATAGCGGCTTGCCGTCTTGCCCGCAACGGCAAATCGAGCGTCGTGTCAGCCGCCCAGGCGCCCCGGTTCTTCGGCTGCGAGATGGCCTTCTGCCCGGCCTTCAGGTCGATTGTCTTGAAGCCGGTGATCTTCAAAGCGGGCATGGCGACTGTCTCTATCCGCACCTGTTCGACCGGTGCGACCATGTGGGTGGCCGGCCAATAGATCTTTGCGTAGACGAAATCGAATTCCCCGGAATAGTCGGTGCCCAAGTCGTCGGCTGCCGCCCGGGTCGCCTTTGCCTGGTCGAAACCGACCCAGAATGCGGTGTCGGTTTCCCGCCAATACGCGTGCGTATGGAGAAGAACACTCGGCTGAGTATCGAAGGCCTGCCGCCCCAGCATCGGCTTGAACGGCCATATCCGCGCGCCCGGATCCATTCGGAGATACGGAATATGTGTGGCCAGCCCGCGCCTGCGCTGCAGAATGATGCAGCGGTTGCTAGCCGAACAACTCCTGGCAGAACTCCAGCGCCGAGACCAGTGCCTCGACCTCTTCGACGGTATTGTAGAGCCCGAAAGAGGCGCGGCAGGTCGCGGTCACGCCCAGATGCGCCATCAGCGGCATCGCGCAATGGGTGCCCGCGCGCACCGCGATGCCGCGCTTGTCGAGCACGGTCGAGATGTCGTGGGCATGCGCGGCGCCTTGCAGCGTGAACGAGAAGATCGCCCCCTTCTCCGCCGAATTCCCCTGCAAGTTCAGCCAGTTGAGGCCACCCAGCCGGTCGCGTGCATGGTCGCGCAGCCGGCGTTCATGCGCCGCCACGTTTGCCATGCCAAGGTCCATCAAATAATCCAGCGCCACGCCGAGCCCGATCTGCTGGACGATGCCGGGCGTGCCTGCCTCGAACTTCATCGGCGGGTCGTTGTAGCTGACCGTCTCGCGCGTGACTTCGCGGATCATGTCGCCGCCACCAAGGAAGGGGCGCATCTCCTCCATCCTCTCATGACGAATGAAGATGGCCCCGGAACCACTTGGTCCGTATAGTTTATGTCCAGTGATGGCGTAGAAGTCGCAGCCCATTTCCGTCAGGTCCACCGGCGCATGGACGGCCCCTTGTGAGCCATCGACCAGCACCGGTATACCCTTGGCGCGCGCCGCCCGGCAGATCGCGGCCACGTCGACCACGGTGCCCGTCACGTTCGACATCTGGGTGATCGCCACCAGCTTCGTCTTCGGCCCGATCGCGTCGATCACCGCCTGCGGGTCCAGATCGCCGTTCGCGTCGCAATCCACCCATTTCAGCACCACGCCCTGGCGTTCGCGCAGGAAATGCCAGGGCACGATATTGGCGTGATGCTCCAGGATGCTGAGAACGATCTCGTCGCCCGGCTGCATCCGCGGCGCCGCCCAGGCATAGGAGACCAGGTTGATCGCCTCGGTCGCGCCGGTGGTGAAGACAATCTCGTCTTCCGAGGGCGCGTTCAGGAACCGGCGCACCTTGCCCCGTACGGCCTCGTAATTCTCCGTCGCGAGGTTCGAAAGGTAATGCAAGCCACGATGCACATTGGCATATTCCATCGAATAGGCCTGCGTCATGGCGTCGATGACAACCCGCGGCTTCTGCGCGCTTGCGCCATTGTCCAGATAGATCAGCGGCTTGCCGTTCACCATACGGCTAAGTATGGGGAAATCCGCGCGGATGTGTTCGACGTCATACATGTGCAGTCTCCGTCTCATGCAGCATGGTCAGCCAGAGCCACAGGAAGCCCAGGCCCACCACCGCCGAGGTTGCCCAAAGCGCCGGGCCGGGGCCAATCAGCCCGGCGACCAGCCCCTGCAGCAGCAGGAGCGGGCTGACCGTGGCCAGGGCCCAGAACAACGCGATCCGCGCCCCGTACCAACTGCCCTGCCCGCCCATCGCCCCCGCCACCAGACGCCCCACCGCCGCAAGGCCATACCAAAGCGGAATCGTTGCCAGCACCGCCAGCGCGCGCGGCAAGAGCCGCGGCAGGACCGAGGCTTCCTGCGCAACGAATGCCTCGCGCGAGGCGGCGGGCCATTGCGCAACGAAGGCGATCAGCAGGAAAACCACCAGCAGGGAAAAGGCAAAAGGCTCGGACACGCCGCGCGCCAGATGCCGGCGCACCGCCGCACGCGGCGCGCGCCAGGTGGCCAGGATGTCGGTCGTCACGGCCATACGCTTGCGCCTTCAATGATCGTGCCGGTGCAGCCAGCTTTCCAGACGGCTGCGTATGTCGTCGGCAATCCCCTCATCCTCGATCTCGCCGATGGCTTCGGCCAGAAAGGCCAGCACCAGCAGCGACTGCGCCATACGCTTCGGCAGGCCGCGCGATTGCAGGTAGAACAGCGACGTCTCGTCGATCGCGCCAGAGGTGGAGCCGTGGCTGCACTTGACGTCATCGGCATAGATCTCCAGCTCCGGCTTGGCGAGAAACTGGCTGTCGTCGTCAAGCAGCAGACTTTGGCTGATCTGGTAGCCGTCGGTCTTCTGCGCCGCCGATGTCACCAGGATCTTGCCTTGGAAAACACCCGTTGCGCCGTTCTTCAGCACCTTCTTGAACACCTGCCGGCTTTCACAGGCAGGTGCCGCATGGGTCACGAAGACCGTGTCATCATGGTGAAAATCGCCATCCCCCACGGCCGCGCCGGCAACATGCGCCACGCCCGCTTCGCCGGCCAGTTCGATCACGCATTCATTGCGGGTCATGCGCCCGTTTGCTGTCAGGGTGAAGGACTTGAACAGGCTGCGCGTGCCCAGCCGGGCGAAGATGTGAGTCGCGGCGCGGCGCTGGTGATCGCGGCCCTGGCTGCGGATATGGTGAAACCGCGCGCCCTCGGCCACCTCCACCTCCATCACCTTGGTGAAGCGCGCCGCCGCAGGACCGTTCTCAAGCAGAGTCAGCTCCGCGCCCGGATCCAGTTTGATGCAATGGTGCAGAATCGCATCAGAAGTTTCTGACAAACGGCGATAAATCAGGGAAATCGGTTTCTTTGCGCGGCCAGTTACCCGGATCAGCAATCCGTCGGTGGCAAAGGCAGAATTCAGCGCCGCGAGCGGCCGCTGCACCGGGGTCTGCCCGCGCGCCTCGAGCATGCCATAAAGACCCTGCGCCCAGTGGCTGTCGCGCCCACCTGCCTCGGTCAGCCGCTCGATCTCGACCCCGGCGAGGCGTGGGTCGTCAGAGGCCCTGGCATCGAACTCCCCGTCGACAAAGACGATCTTCACCCGGTCCAGCGTGTCGAACACCGGCGGCTCGTCGCCCGCATCGAACAGCACGGCAGGCGGGGCTTCGGGCGCGATCAGCGTCGCCGGATCGGTGTAGCGCCAGTATTCGTCGCGCCGCCCCGGCAGGCCCATGGCGCCCAGGCGGTCCAGCGCAGTCCTGCGCGCAACACCAAGCCAGCCCTTCGCAGCGAAGGACAGGCCGGCAATACGACCGGACAGCGCGTCGAGTTTCGCTTCGGCCAGGGCCATCACTTCACCTCGGCCAGAAGATCGGCATAGCCGTTGTGCTCCACTTCCAGTGCAAGCTCCGGCCCGCCGGAACGCACGATCCGGCCGGCCGCCATGATATGCACCACATCAGGTTTGATATGATCCAGAAGCCTTTGATAATGCGTGATTACCAGAAAAGCCCGGCCAGCATCCCGCAGCGCGTTCACGCCATCCGAAACCAGCTTCATCGCATCGACATCGAGGCCGGAATCGGTTTCGTCCAGGATGCACATCCTGGGTTCCAGCATCGCCATCTGCAGGATCTCGTTGCGCTTCTTCTCGCCGCCGGAAAAGCCGACATTGACCGGCCGCTTCAGCATTTCGGCGTCGATCTTCAGCGCTCTGGCCTTTTCCCGCACCAGTTTCAGGAACTCGCCCGCCGACAGCTCGGCCTCGCCGCGCGCCTTCTTCTGCGCGTTCACCGCCGTGCGCAGGAAGGTCATGTTGCCGACGCCGGGGATCTCGACCGGATACTGGAAGGCCAGGAACAGCCCCGCCGCGGCGCGGGCCTCGGGTTCCATCTCCAGCAGCTCCTGCCCGTCCAGCCGGGCCGAGCCTTCGGTGACCTCATAGCCCCCGCGCCCCGCCAGCACATAGGACAGCGTCGACTTCCCAGAGCCGTTCGGCCCCATGATCGCATGCACCTCGCCAGCCTTCACCGACAGGTCTACGCCACGCAGAATAACTTTATCCTCTTCCTCAAGTTTGACGTGCAGATTGTTGATTTCCAGCATTATTTCCTCGGTATTCAAGCCGGTTGCAGCAGTGCCTTTACATAGGCGTGCAACCGGTCAGGGGTCAGGGGATGGGGGGAAAGGTCGAAGCGCGCCATGCGCCCGATGATCATGGCCGGGGCCTGCAGGGCCTCGGCCTTGCGATAGGCGGCGCGCGGGGTGTAGTCGTCGAAGAACAGGGTCACCGGCCGGGTGATCTGGTGCGCCACGGTCAGAAAACAGCCCAGCCGAAAGCGACCGTCCACCAGCACCACGTCGGGGTGGCGAAAGCCGGGTGCGTCCCAGACCTTCAGCGCATAATCGGGCCAGTGGCGGAACCGGGCCTCATCGACCGGGTGGCCCCAGTCACGGGTCGGGCCGATGTCGGCATGCAGCACATGCGCCCTGCCCTTTGCCGGGTTCATTGCGAACCAGCGCTGCATCATCGCAGCCCAGGCCGGATCGGATTCCACGGCCCAGACCTCGGCCCCGGCTTCGGCCGCCAGAACGGTCGACCCGCCGCTGCCATATTCCAGCACCACTTCGGCGGCCGCATAGGCGGCGCGCAAGGCGCTGGCTTCGGCTTCTGGCAGGGTCAATTTGGGGCGGGTTGCGGTCTCAGCCATCCACAGCCTCCATACGGAGGCGCATGGTGGCGACCATACGGGTCAGAACGGAAAGCTGATTCCGCGCCAGAAGATCGAATGCGGCTCTGTCATCGCGGTGATCTTCGCCACCCAGATCGGCGAGAACACGGTCTCGAACTCCTGCGGCCAAAGATGCACGAGGTTGTGGAAAAACAGCATCCCCGAGGCCACGCCCAACAGCTTGGGTACCAGCAGGCCCTTGTCGCGCAGACCCAGAAGATGGGTCGCCAGAACGGCTATCGCCATGCCGGTGGCCGCCATCTTGACCATTTCCACATCGATGCTGGCTTTTGGATCGGGCAGGCCTGCCAGCACGAAATTCGCGTAGCGTTCCAGTACATGCGCCAGAAATCCGACCGCCATGCAGAACGGAAAGCTCAGCGCATAGCCCGCATTCGCCAGAGCCTGCGACAACCCGCCTGTCCGGCGCCGGCTGTTCGGCGTGTAGGTAAAGGCCTGATCCAGGCCCACATAGACCGTGGCCTTGGTAAAGCCCTTGCCCGCCTGAATGCGGGCGATCCGGTCCTGGAACTCCGTCTGGTGCATCGACATCGGGTCCTTGCCTCTCGGGGTTACCCAAGAACGAAGGATACGCCACCGCATGGCGACAATAGGACGCAATTGGTGCAATTGCGTGGAAAATGCGGCCACGGCTGCCCATTTGTCAGCCCACGCTGCCTTCCAGGCTGATCGCCACCAGGCTTTGCGCTTCCATTGCGAATTCCATCGGCAGGGCCTGCAGCACTTCCTTGCAGAACCCGTTCACCACCAGCGCCACAGCCTCTTCCTCGTCCATCCCACGCGAGCGGCAGTAGAACAACTGATCCTCGTCCACCTTCGACGTGGTCGCCTCGTGCTCTACGCGGCTGGAATTGTTGCGGACTTCAATATACGGGACCGTATGGGCGCCGCATTGGTCGCCGATCAGCAGGCTGTCGCATTGCGTATAGTTGCGGCTGTCCTTGGCCTTCGGGTGCATGGAAACCAGGCCGCGATAGGTGTTCTGCGCGCGGCCGGCACTGATCCCCTTCGACACGATGCGCGACTTCGTGCGCTTGCCCAGGTGGATCATCTTGGTGCCGGTATCGGCCTGCTGGGCGTTGTTGGTGATGGCGATCGAGTAGAACTCGCCCTGCGAATCGTCGCCGCGCAGGATGCAGGAGGGGTATTTCCAGGTGATCGCCGAGCCGGTTTCGACCTGCGTCCACATCACCTTCGATCGGTCGCCGCGGCAATCGGCGCGCTTGGTGACGAAGTTGTAGATGCCGCCCTTGCCCTCTTCATCGCCCGGATACCAGTTCTGTACGGTGGAGTATTTCACCTCGGCATCCTCCAGCACCACAATCTCGACCACCGCCGCATGCAGCTGATGGATGTCGCGCTTGGGCGCGGTGCAGCCTTCCAGATAGCTGACGTATGACCGCTTTTCGGCGATGATCAGCGTGCGTTCGAACTGGCCGGTGTTCTCGGCGTTGATCCGGAAATAGGTGCTGAGCTCCATCGGGCAGCGCACGCCTTCGGGGATGTAGACGAAGGACCCGTCCGAAAAGACGGCAGAATTCAGCGTGGCGAAGAAGTTGTCCGATTGCGGCACGACGGTGCCAAGGTATTTCTTGACCAGGTCAGGATATTCACGGATCGCCTCCGAGATCGGGCAGAAGATCACGCCGGCCTTTTTCAATTCCGCTTTGAAGGTGGTGCCGACAGACACGGAATCGAACACCGCATCCACAGCCACCCGGCGCTCGCCTTCGGGCATCTCAACTCCGGCAAGAAGAGCCTGCTCTTTCAATGGGATGCCAAGCTTTTCGTAAGTAGCCAGCAGCTTGGGGTCAACTTCATCCAATGACTTGGGCTTGACTGCCATGCTCTTGGGTTTGGCGTAGTAATACTGATCCTGATAGTCGATGTCCGGATAGTGCAACATCGCCCATTTCGGTTCTTCCATCTGCACCCAGCGGCGATAGGCGGCCAGACGCCAGTCCAGCATCCATTCCGGCTCGCCGTTCTTCTCAGAGATCAGGCGCACGATGTCTTCGTTCAGCCCTTTCGGTGCGTATTCGGTCTCGATATCGGTTTCCCAGCCATACTTGTACTTGCCGGCCATGGCCTGGACGGTCTCGATGGTCTCGCGGTCCACGCCTTCGCGGATATCTTCGGCCAGGGCAGATTTCATCGCCTCACTCCCGTCTCATGCCGCCCGCGCGCGGGCCTTCGCATAGGCCTTGGTCCACGCATCGGCGAACCGCAGCACATCATCCGTTCCGACGCCGGGCCCGATCGAAATGCGGATCGCCTGTGCGGCCTCGCCCTCTTCGAACCCCATCGCCGTCAGCACCCGGCTGGCCCGCACCTTGCCGCTGGAGCAGGCAGAGCCGGCCGAAACCGCAAAACCGGCCAAGTCCATCGCCATCACCTGGGTCTCCCCCTTCCAGCCGGGGGCGATCAGGCAAAGCGTGTTCGGCAGCCGATCAGCGCCTTTCCCGACAGAAATAGTCTGCTTCGCGCCGGTGGACAATGCTGATTCTAGAATATTTCTAATTTCAGCCACCTCTTCCCAGATTCCCGCAGCCAGATCGCGCGCAGCCGCTTCGGCCGCGGCGGCGAAACCGGCAATGCCGATCAGGTTCTCGGTTCCGGGCCGACGCCCCATCTCCTGCCCGCCGCCGCGAAGTTGCGATTGCAGATCAATACCTTGCCGCAGAACCAGGGCGCCAACGCCCTTTGGCCCGCCCAGCTTGTGCGCCGAGACCAACCCCATCTCGCAGCCCAGCCAGTTGAATGCCAGCGGCAGCTTGCCGAAGCCCTGCGTCAAATCGCTCACCGCCAGACCGTCGGGCAAAGCCTGCACCACCCCGGTTTCGGAGTTGGCCAGTTGCAACGCCATACGCCCCGGCATGGTGCCGCCCACCGCCCCCGTATGGTCGACCGGCAAGGAAACATCGCACCAGGCCGCTATCGCATCATGCTCCACCGCTGCGCAGGCAAGGCCCCGGCCCGCCAAGGCCAGAGCTGCCGCCTCGGTCGCGCCCGAGGTGAAGACGATATCAGCCCCTTCCGCCCCAAGCGCCGCCGCCACCTGGGCCCGGGCCTTCTCGATCAATGCCTTTGCCGCCCGCCCCTCGGCATGCACCGACGACGGATTGCCAACGACCTCCATCGCCGCCAACATTGCCGCCTTCGCTTCCGGCCGCAGGGGAGCGGTTGCGTTCCAGTCCAGATAGATGCGCGTCATTCTTCATCAACTACGCGAAACAGCCCCGGCACCGCCGGACAGGGCGTAAGGTCGTTGCCGACGACATCCGACAGCCGCACCTGATGCAGAAAGACATAGACATTCGCCGACAGGCTTTCCCACAACCGGTTGGTCAGGCTCTGCGCCCGCGTGCCCGATACCGCCCCCGTGGCCCCTGCCCCGGAATGCATCGCGTCGACGGTTTCCTCGACCGCCTGCATCACCTCGGATATCCGGATCGTCTCGGGCGCGCGGGCCAGCTTGTAGCCGCCGCCGGGGCCGCGCACTGCCTCGACCAACCCGGCGCGGCGCAGTTTCACGAACAGCTGCTCCAGATAGGGCAGCGAAATGTCCTGCCGCTTCGAGATCGCGGCCAGAGAGACCAGATCGAAGGCGCCCGCCTTTGCTTCGGCCATGGCCAGATCGGCCAGGGCCACCATGGCATAGCGCCCTTTCGTGGAAAGCTTCATCTCGTGCCCGCCCCGTTGCAATTCCATTGACGCCGCCCCGCGCGGCGATTACCTGAAACCCGACCCGAAGGCCGACGGATCCGGTCTTTAGAACCATTCTAGTTTATCCGAGCGAAACCGTCAATTATTCGCTCGCAAAGACAAAACAGGCGAGGCCCATGCCCGAAGTCATCTTTGCAGGCCCCGACGGCCGTCTCGAAGGCCGCTACCACCCGCAAAAGGAACGCGACGCGCCGATTGCCATCGTGCTGCACCCGCACCCGGCCTATGGCGGCACGATGAACAACAAGGTGGTGTATAACCTGCATTACGCCTTCTACAACCTTGGCTTTACCGTGCTGCGGTTCAACTTCCGCGGCGTCGGGCGCAGCCAGGGCGAGTATGATCAGGGTATTGGCGAATTGTCCGATGCCGCCTCGGCGCTGGATTATCTGCAGGCAATGAACCCCAATGCAAAGCATTGCTGGGTTGCAGGCTTTTCCTTCGGCGCCTGGATCGGCATGCAGCTCTTGATGCGGCGGCCCGAGATCACCGGCTTCATTTCCGTCGCGCCGCCGGCGAATCTCTATGATTTCTCCTTCCTCGCCCCATGCCCGTCTTCCGGCCTGATCATCAACGGCACCGCCGACAAGGTCGCGCCGCCGAAGGACACGAAATCACTGGTGGCGAAACTGCATGAGCAGAAGGGGATCACCATCACCCATACCGAGGTCGAGGGGCGCCGATCACTTCTTCAAGGACGAAGAGGCGCATATGCGGCCAATGATCCAGACCGTTTCCGACTATGTACGCCGCCGTATGGGTGAAGGAACCCGCTGATGTCATTCATTCAGGACCTTGCTGACAAACTTGCCGCCGAGGTGATTGCGGCCCAGCCGGAACTGGAGGATGACCGGTTCTACGAACAGGTTGGCCGGGTTCTTCTGACCGCCTCGCCGACCCTGAACGAGGTTTTCATGACCTCGATCCGCATCCGTCTGGCCGAACAGCGCGGGCGGACTTTCTTCGAGAAGGCGCTGGCCGCGAAACGCAAGGGCGAGGCCGCGCCAGAGGCGCCGAAAGACCTGAGCGCGCACTGACGTGTCGGCGCGGCTCGACCAGCAATTCGCCTTTCTGAACGAGGCTGACCGGCTGAAATCCGTCCTGCGGGCCAACACCCTTTGCGACGGAAGTCGCCGCGAAAACTCCGCCGAACATAGCTGGCACCTCGCCCTCTACGCCCTGACCCTCGCCGATCACGTGCCCGAGGGCGTCTCCATCGACCGCGTCATCCGCATGCTTCTTTTGCATGATCTGGTGGAAATCGACGTGGGCGACGTGCCGATCCACTCCGCAAACGGCACCGCCCACGCCAGCGAAGCCACCGCAAAGGCCGAACAACAGGCCGCAACCCGGATCTTCGGCCTTCTCCCCCCCGACATCGCCGCACAATTCCACGCCCTGTGGGACGAATTCGAAGCGGCCGCGACCCCGGACGCGATCTTCGCCAAAAGCCTGGACCGGGTGCAACCGGTCATGGCAAACCTCGCCTCGGGCGGCGGCACCTGGGCGGAATACAACGTCACATTCGACCAGTTGGAAACCCGCGTCGGGATGAAAATCGCCCGCGGAGCGCCGCGGCTTTGGGACTGGGTCCGCGAAAAGACCCTCCCCTGGTTCACCTGACCTTCGGGCCCGCGCCGACGAAACGCGATATCTCGCTGTCGTGAAATTCGGTATACCGTCGCATACCACCTATCCCGATCCCCCCGTTTCCGCTAGAACGCCCTCAGCGAATCCCCCGAAAACGGAAAGGGCAGACCCATGGCCAAGATCAAGGTAGCCAACCCCATCGTCGAGATGGATGGCGACGAGATGACCCGGATCATCTGGGACTTCATCAAGAAAAAGCTGATCCTGCCCTATCTGGACGTTGACCTGCTCTATTACGACCTCAGCATCGAATCCCGCGATGCGACCAATGACCAGATCACCATCGACTCTGCGATGAAGACCAGGGAAGTCGGTGTCGCCGTCAAATGCGCGACCATCACGCCCGACGAACAACGGGTCGAGGAATTCGGCCTGAAACAGATGTGGAAATCGCCCAACGGCACCATCCGCAACATTCTTGGCGGCGTGATCTTCCGCGAGCCGATCATCTGCCGCAACGTCCCCCGCCTTGTGCCGGGCTGGACCAAGCCCATCGTCGTCGGCCGCCACGCCTTCGGCGACCAGTACCGCGCCACCGATTTCCACTTTCCGGGGCCTGGCAAGCTGACGATGAAATTCGTCGGCAAAGACGGCACGGTGATCGAACGCGACGTCTTTGATGCCCCCGCCGCCGGGGTTGCCATGGGGATGTACAACCTTGACCAGTCGATCATCGACTTCGCCCGGTCGTCGTTCAACTACGGGCTGATGAAGGGCTGGCCGGTCTATCTGTCGACCAAGAACACCATCCTCAAGGTCTATGACGGCCGCTTCAAGGACCTGTTCCAGCAGGTGTTCGATGCCGAATTCGCCGAGAAATTCAAGGCGGCCGGCATCACCTACGAACACCGGTTGATCGACGACATGGTGGCCAGCGCGCTGAAATGGTCGGGCGGCTATATCTGGGCCTGCAAGAACTATGACGGCGACGTGCAGTCCGACACCGTGGCGCAGGGGTTCGGCTCTCTTGGTCTGATGACATCGGTCCTGCTGACCCCCGATGGCAAGGTGGTCGAGGCCGAGGCAGCACACGGCACCGTGACCCGCCACTACCGCGAGCATCAGAAGGGCAAGGCGACCTCGACCAACTCCATCGCCTCGATCTACGCCTGGACCGGCGGCCTGAAGCACCGCGCCAAGCTGGACGGCAACGATGCGCTGATGAAATTCGCCACCACGCTGGAAAGGGTCTGCGTGCAGACGGTCGAAGACGGCTGGATGACCAAGGATCTGGCGCTGCTGGTGGGGCCGGACCAGAAGTGGCTGACCACCATGGGCTACCTGGAGACGGTCGACGAATACCTGAACAAGGCTCTGACCGCCTGAGCATTCGGCCGCGTATGGGCCGCACAGGGCCGGAGGCACCCCTCCGGCCTTTCTGCGCGCGCGATGCCCTCTGGCCAATGCACGGCAAACCGGGTAAGGCCCGCGCAACCCTAATGATCCGAAAGTGACCACCTCCGATGGAGCTTCGCAACATCGCCATCATCGCGCACGTCGACCATGGCAAGACCACCCTCGTCGATGAACTGCTGAAGCAATCCGGCGCCTTCCGCGAGGGCCAGGCGGTGTCGGAACGCGCGATGGATTCGAACGATATCGAGCGCGAGCGCGGCATCACCATCCTTGCCAAGGCCACTTCGGTGGACTGGAAAGGCAACCGCATCAACATCGTCGACACCCCCGGCCACGCCGATTTCGGCGGCGAGGTGGAGCGGATTCTGAGCATGGTCGATGGCGTCTGCCTGCTTGTCGATGCCGCCGAAGGCCCGATGCCGCAAACCAAATTCGTGCTGGCCAAGGCGCTTGCCCTCGGCCTGCGGCCAATCGTGGTGCTGAACAAGGTCGACAAGCCCGATGCCGAGCCCGATCGCGCGCTGAACGAGGTGTTCGACCTGTTCGCCAACCTCGGCGCCAGCGACGAGCAGCTTGATTTCCCGCATGTCTACGCCTCGGGCCGCTCGGGCTGGGCGGATCTGGAGCTGGACGGACCGCGCAAGGACCTGACGGCGCTGTTCGACCTGATCATGCGCCACGTCCCGGCGCCGAAACAGTTGGCGCACCAGTCCGAACCCTTCTGCATGCTGGCCACCACGCTTTCGGCCGACCCGTTCCTCGGCCGGCTGCTGACAGGCCGCGTCGAGGCCGGCCGCATCACCACCGGCACCACGTTGAAGGCGCTGTCGCGCGATGGCGACCGGCTGGAGCAGTTCCGCGTCACCAAGATCCTGGCCTTTCGCGGCCTGACCCAGACCGCCATCGACGAGGCCATCGCCGGCGACATCGTCACCCTGGCCGGCATGACCAAGGCGACTGTCGCCGATACGCTTTGCGATCCGTCGGTCAACACCGCCCTGCCCGCCCAGCCGATCGACCCGCCGACGATCAGCGTGACCTTCGGCATCAACGACAGCCCGCTGGCGGGACGCGACGGTTCCAAGGTGCAAAGCCGCGTCATCCGCGAGCGGCTGATGAAAGAGGCCGAGCAGAACGTGGCGATCAAGATCGCCGACACGCCGGGCGGCGAGGCGTTCGAGGTTTCCGGCCGCGGCGAATTGCAGATGGGCGTCCTGATCGAGAACATGCGCCGCGAGGGCTTCGAGCTGTCGATCTCCCGCCCGCGCGTCATCATGCGTGAAGAAGATGGCCAACGCCTTGAACCGGTGGAAGAAGTCATCGTCGACGTCGATGACGAATTCTCCGGCGCGGTGATCGACAAGCTGACCGGCGAGCGCAAGGGCGAGATGACCGACATGCGCCCCGCCGGCGTCGGCAAGACCCGCATCATCGCCCATGTGCCGTCGCGCGGGCTGATCGGCTATCACGGCCAGTTCCTGACCGACACCCGCGGCACCGGCGTGCTGAACCGCATCTTCCACGGCTGGACGCCCTACAAGGGCCCGATCCAGGGCCGCCGCCAAGGCGTTCTGATCTCGACCGAGGCGGGGGTTTCGGTGGCCTATGCGCTGTGGAATCTGGAAGACCGCGGCCGCATGTTCATCGGCCCGCAGGAACAGCTTTATGTCGGCATGATCATCGGCGAGCACAGCCGCGAGAACGATCTCGAGGTGAACCCGCTGAAGGGCAAGAAGCTGACCAACGTGCGGGCGTCCGGCACCGATGAGGCGGTGCGCCTGACCCCGCATATCAAGATGAGCCTGGAAGAGGCGATCGCCTATATCGACGATGACGAACTGGTCGAAGTCACGCCCAAGATCATCCGCCTGCGCAAGCGCGAACTCGACCCGCACGAACGCAAGCGCGCCAGCCGCGGCTAGAGACGACGGGCGGGATGGGCAATACTGCCCGTCCTGCCTATTCCGCCGCCACCCGGCGTTTCGGTTTCAGCATGTCCTTCAGATAGCGCCCGGTATGGCTGGACTCGGCCTTGGCGATGTCTTCCGGCGTGCCGGTTGCCACGATTTCGCCGCCACCATCACCGCCCTCGGGGCCGATGTCGATCACCCAGTCGGCAGTTTTCACCACGTCGAGGTTGTGCTCAATCACCACGACGGTATTGCCCTGTTCCACCAGGGAATGCAGCACTTCCAGCAGCTTGCGCACGTCTTCAAAGTGCAGGCCAGTGGTCGGCTCGTCCAGAATATACAGCGTCCTGCCGGTCGCCCGACGGCTGAGTTCCTTCGACAGCTTCACCCGTTGCGCCTCGCCACCCGAAAGCGTGGTCGCCTGCTGGCCGACCTTGATATAGCCCAGACCCACCTCGCAGAGCGCATCCATCTTTTCGCGGATCGCCGGAACGGCGGCAAAGAACACCCGGGCATCTTCGCAGGTCATGTCAAGAACATCGGCGATGCTCTTGTTCTTGAACTTTATTTCCAGTGTCTCGCGGTTGTAGCGGTGGCCCTTGCAGGTCTCGCAGGTGACATAGACATCCGGCAGGAAATGCATCTCGATCTTGATGACGCCATCGCCCTGACAGGCCTCGCAGCGCCCGCCCTTGACGTTGAAGGAAAACCGCCCCGGCAGATAGCCGCGCGCCTTCGCCTCGGGCAGTCCGGCGAACCAGTCGCGGATCGGGGTGAAGGCGCCGGTATAGGTCGCCGGGTTCGACCGCGGCGTGCGCCCGATCGCGCGCTGGTCGATGTCGATCACCTTGTCCAGATGCTCGAACCCCTTGATCGTCTCGCAAGGCGCCGGCGTCTCATGCGCGCCGTTCAGCCGCGTCGCGGCGGTCTTGTACAGCGTCTCGATGGTCAGCGTTGACTTGCCGCCGCCCGATACCCCGGTGACGCAGACGAACTTGCCCAGCGGAAACTCGGCCGTCACGTTCTTGAGGTTGTTGCCCGTGGCGCCGACCACGGTCAGCTTCTTGCCATTGCCCTTGCGCCGCACCTTCGGCACCGCAATCGCGCGGGTGCCTTGCAGATACTGCCCGGTAAGGCTGGCCGGATCGGCGGCGATCTGGTCGGGCGTGCCGCGTGAGACGACCAGACCGCCATGCACCCCCGCCCCCGGCCCCATGTCGAAGACATAGTCCGCCTCGCGGATCGCGTCCTCGTCATGTTCCACCACCAGCACGGTATTGCCCTGGTCGCGCAGGTTCTTCAGCGTGGTCAAGAGCCGGTCATTGTCGCGCTGGTGCAAGCCTATGCTGGGTTCGTCCAGCACATAAAGCACCCCGGTCAGGCCAGATCCGATCTGCGATGCCAGACGGATCCGTTGTGATTCCCCGCCCGACAAGGTGCCGGCATTGCGGCTGAGCGTCAGATACTCCAACCCCACATTCACAAGGAATCCAAGACGTTCCCGGACTTCCTTCAGAATCGCCTTGGCGATTTCATTGTTCTGGTTGGTCAGACGGTCTGGAACCGTGCCGATCCAGGCGAAAGCCTCCTTGATCGACATCCGCACGACCTGGCCCACATGCAAGCCGCCGATCTTCACCGCCAGCGCCTCGGCCCGCAACCGGTAACCGCCGCAGGTGCCGCAATCGCGGTTGTTCTGGTAACGCTCCATCTCTTCGCGCGACCAGGCGGAATCGGTCTCGCGGTAGCGGCGTTCGAAATTCGGGATCACGCCTTCGAAGACCCGGCGCACCTTGTAGACACGACCGCCCTCGTCATAGGTGAAGTCTATCTCCTCACCCTTTGATCCGTATAGGAAAAGCTGCTGAACCTGTTCCGGCAGGTCGCGCCACTTGGTCTTCTTGTCAAAGCCGTAGTGCCGAGCCAGAGCGTCGACCGTCTGGGTGAAATATGGCGATTTCGACTTGGCCCAGGGCGCGATGGCACCCTGCGGAATCGACAGGCCCTGATCGGGCACGATCAGCCGTTCGTCGAAGAAGAGCTCGACCCCCAGACCGTCGCAGGACGGGCAGGCACCGAAGGGCGCGTTGAACGAAAACAGCCGCGGCTCGATCTCGGCGATGGTGAAGCCGCTGACCGGACAGGCGAATTTCTCCGAATAGGTGATCCGCTGCGGATCGCCCTCGGCGGGCGCAGTCTCGATCACCGCGATCCCGTCGGCCAGATTCAAAGCGGTGCGGAAACTGTCGGCCAGCCGAGTCTCCAGCCCCTCGCGCACCACGATCCGGTCCACCACCACGTCGATGTTGTGGCGGAACTTCTTGTCCAGGGTGGGCGGCTCTTCCAGCTCGTGAAACGCGCCGTTCACCTTGACCCGCTGAAAGCCCTGCTTGCGCAGTTCCAGGAACTCCTTGCGGTATTCGCCCTTGCGGTCGCGCACGATGGGGGCCAGCAGATAGGCCCGCGTGCCCTCCTCCATCGCCATCACCGCATCGACCATGTCCTGCACCTGCATCGCGGTGATCGGCAGACCCGTGGTGGGCGAAAACGGCGTGCCGACGCGGGCAAAGAGAAGCCGCAGGTAATCGTAGATTTCCGTCACGGTGCCCACGGTCGACCGCGGGTTCTTCGAGGTGGTCTTCTGCTCAATCGAAATCGCCGGGGAAAGACCGCTGATATGGTCCACATCCGGCTTGCCCATCATGTCGAGGAACTGCCGGGCATAGGCAGAAAGCGACTCGACATAGCGCCGCTGGCCCTCGGCATAGATCGTGTCGAAGGCGAGGCTGGACTTGCCCGACCCCGACAGCCCGGTGATCACCACCAGCCGGTCACGCGGGATATCCAGATCCACGTTCTTCAGATTGTGCTCGCGCGCGCCGCGCACTTCGATGAACTTCTGTTCCGCCATGACCCGCCCCGAAAAGACAGCCCCACAGATAGGGCAATTCGCCCCCGTATCCAACCGGATTTTGTGAACGAAGCGGGAACGTGCAATCCCTTTACATATTCGAAAAACACTATATGTAAGGCGTATCGATTCATGAGGACCCTGATGTTCAACTTCCTCCGCCCCAATTCCGCGCGCGCCAGCCTGCCGTCGATCTCCGATATCGCTGCGGGCGTTGCCTCTGGCGAGATTGCCCTTGTCGACGTGCGCGAGGCGGCCGAGATCCGCGCCTCGGGTATTGCCCGTGGGGCGATCCACATTCCGCTTGGCGTCATCGCGCTGAAGGCGGATCCGAAGGCGCCCGATGCTTCCCTGCGGCCCGGCAAGCCGGTGGCGCTTTACTGCGCCTCGGGTGGACGGTCCGGTATGGCGGCGCAGGTGCTGCAACGACTGGGATACGACCCCGTATGGAACATCGGCGGCCTTGGCGACTGGCACGCCGGCGGCGGTCAGGTCGACCGCAGCTGACGCCGCCGCGCCTGCACCGAATGGGCAACCACCCCGGCCGCACAGAGCGCCAGCGCCGCCGCCACCAAGGCCCAGGGCCCGGCGCCCGCCAGCAAGGCCGCCAGCAGCGG
Organism: Rhodobacter sp.; assembly: GCA_016704435.1. Taxonomy (GTDB): domain Bacteria; phylum Pseudomonadota; class Alphaproteobacteria; order Rhodobacterales; family Rhodobacteraceae; genus Pseudogemmobacter. Next base: position 166,198 of record JADJAB010000004.1, read on the forward strand.
CGTTCCGGTCGTCGTTCCAAGATTGCCCAGTTGCGCCACCGCCCCCGAGGCCCGCGCCCGCGTATCAGCCGTCGCGTTCAACTCGGGGATGGCGGCAAAGCTGGCACCCTGAACGATTCCCAAGGCAGCAGAGAGCCAGAATCCGCCCAGCACCATCCCCCATCCCTGCCCCCAGCACAGGCCCAGAATCACGAATCCCGGTATTGCCGCCGCATAGCCCCATTGCACCAGCCTGACCGCCGACATCCGCCCCAAGAGCCGCACGCCCAAGGTCAGTGACACCACTATCGACACCAAGGGCATGCCCGTTGCCATCAAGGCCCGCTCGGCCAGCGGAGTCTCCGGCGGCAGCAACGTCAGAACAGCGACGTAAAGGAAGGTATAGAAGCAAAGCCCATCGCGGGCGCTGCCAGCCGGGGCGAGGCATAGATCGCCAGATGCTCGGCAACGATATTGCCCATCCGCCCCGGCTGGCGCGGCGGATCGCGCGGAAGGGCCACTGCCAGCACCACGCCAAGCAGCGCCATCCAGGCCGCATGGCTGAAAAACAGCGCCGGAATGCCGCCCCATGTCACCAGCGGCGGCGCCGCCACCGCCAGAATCGCATAGGTCACTCCGAAGAACGAAGACCACAGCGTCATTGCCAGAGCACGCCTTGCCTCGGGCGCGAGGCCCGCGATCATCGTCGGGCCAACCACCACGATGGTCAGGTGCGACACGCCTTCCAGCACCCGCGCGGCGATCAGCAGCGGATAGGCGGGCAAGGTCGCCTCGACCATCGAGACCACGGCGCCCAGAGCCATGGCCGCGACGATGGCCCGCTTCGGCCCTATCCGCGCCACCAGCAGGCCCGCCGTCGTGCCAAGGATCAGCCCCACCATGCCGACGACCGAAACGATCAGCCCCAGGCCAACCTCTCCGGTCCCGCCATAAAGCCCGCGCAGATCGTCGAATATCACCGAGATCTTGCCGAATTGCGCCGCCGCCCCCAGGCCAGCGGCCCAAAGCAACAGCACCAGCACCATGGGAGGCAGCCGCATCATCCTGCATCGCTACCGCGACCGCGTGGGAACCTCCAGTCCCCTCAGCCCGGTTTGCGGCCCATCGCCCAGGCAACCAGCGGGAAATCGGGATCGTTGGTCAGATCGTCCTCCGGACGCGCCTCGGGCGGCCAGGGCCGTTCCAGATTGCGCAAAGCCATCGCCCGGTTGCCCCATTGCGCGGCCCGGATCGAGTCCTCCTCGAACCCCGCCTCGATCAGAAGGTTGCGCAATCCGCGCGCAGACCAACGTGAACAATCGACCGGAACCGCATGATAAGGAATGAAAAACGGCACCGCGACCCAGAACCAGCCGCCCTTGCGCAACATCCTGAACACATTGCGCGTGGCCGCATAGGGCCGGTCGATATGCTCCCAGACCTGATTGGCCAGGATCACGTCGAATTTCAAGGGCTTGCCATCACCATTCAGGAACGGCCCGGCGCAGGGGTCGAAATCCGGATAATGGAAGCTCTGGAACGACCGGAAGCCCAGGGATTCCCCCCAGGCCCCCGAAATCTCGGCCGCGTCCAGTTTGCCCGGCCCAAGGTCGCGCAGCCACTGCCGGCTGGTCTTCTGCATCACGCTGCGGTTGATCGAGGCCATGCCTCAGATGTGCAATGCGCGGCCGTAGGCGTCAAGCACCGCCTCGTGCATCATCTCCGACAGCGTCGGATGCGGGAAGACGGTGTTCATCAGGTCTTCCTCGGTGGTCTCCAGCGCGCGGCCCACCACATAGCCCTGGATCAACTCGGTCACCTCGGCGCCGATCATGTGGGCGCCCAACAGCTCGCCGGTTTTCGCGTCGAAGACGGTCTTGACCATGCCCTCGACTTCGCCCAGGGCAATCGCCTTGCCGTTGCCGATAAAGGGGAAGCGGCCGACTTTCACCGAAAACCCGGCTTCTTTCGCCTTTGCCTCGGTCATGCCGACCGAGGCGATCTGCGGGTGGCAATAGGTGCAGCCGGCGATCGAGCCCGGCTTGATGGCATGCGGATGCAGGCCGGCGATCAGTTCGGCCACCATCACGCCTTCATGGCTGGCCTTGTGTGCCAGCCAGGGCCCGCCCGCGATATCGCCGATGGCGAACAGCCCCGGAACCCCGGTACGGCAGAATTCGTCCGTCACCACATGGGTGCGGTCGATCTTGACGCCAAGCGCCTCCAGCCCGAGGTCCTCGACATTGCCGACGATGCCGACGGCGGAAACCACCGTGTCGAAGTCCTGCGTCTCGACCTTGCCGCCGATTTCGATATGCGCGGTCACGCCCTTGCCGGGGTGGCGGTCAAGTTTCTTCACCGCCGCCTTTTCCAGGATCTTCATCCCCTGCTTGACGAAGCTCTTCTTCGCAAAGGCCGAGATTTCGGCATCCTCGACCGGCAGGATGCGGTCCAGCACCTCGACCACCGTGGTTTCCGCACCAAGCGTGTTGAAGAAAGACGCAAATTCGATGCCGATCGCGCCCGACCCGATGACCAGCAGCTTCTTCGGCATCCGCTTGGCCACCAAAGCGTGCTTGTAGGACCAGACCAGATCGCCATCTGCCTCCAGCCCCGGCAATTCGCGGGCGCGGGCGCCGGTGGCCAGCACGATATGCTTGCCTGTCAGCGTCTCGACTCCCTTGTCGGTCTTGACCGAAACGGTCCCCGCCTTCGGCAATGTCGCCGCGCCCATCACAACGGTGATCTTGTTCTTCTTCATCAGATGGCCGATGCCGCCGGAAAGCTGCTTGGCCACTGCGCGGCTGCGCGCGACCACGGCGGGCAGGTCATAGCTGATGCCCGTCGCGCCCAGACCGAATTCCTTGGCCCGGTGCATCAGGTGAAAAACCTCGGCACTGCGCAGCATCGCCTTCGTCGGGATGCAGCCCCAGTTCAGGCAGATGCCGCCCAGATGCTCGCGCTCGACGATGGCGACGGACTGGCCCAGTTGCGCAGCCCGGATGGCGGCGACATAACCGCCCGGCCCGGCCCCGATCACCACCACGTCAAAGTTCTGGTCGGCCATTCTTCCCTCCCTCGGAAAAAGTGGTTTACCCCTAAACTATCCCTGCGCGCCAAGCAACAAAGGCAACGCCGGGGGCCTATGCGCCGGGCGCATGGCTAGTCCTTCATCGCCCTGACCAGCGCGCCATAGCCGCCTTCAGCCAGGAATGCCGCCTCCGCAGCCGTCGGCTCGCGCCCCAGCGCCGCATTCCGCCCCGGAAACCGGCCGAACCGCGCGATCATCTCGCGATGCGCCCGGGCGTGCAGCAGCAACTCGGGGTCGGTCATCCGGTCTTGCATCAGCCCCACGGCGAGTTCCTGATCCGCTCCATCCTCGGAATGCTCGAACGGCATGTAGAAGAACTGCCGTTCTGGTTCAGGCACTTCCAGGTCCCAACCCTGATCCAGCGCCTTGCGGGCGGCGTCGCGGGCGCGGGCATCAGAGGCGAAGGCCAGCGGCGTGCCGCGATGCACATTGCGCGGAAACTGGTCGGTCAGGATCAGATAGGCCAGCGTGCCGGCCGGGCCATCGACCCAATGGTCCAGCCCGCCCTCGCGGGCGGCCGTCACCAGATCGCCAAAGCGCACCGCGCAGGCATCGTCGATTTCTTGCGTTCCGGCATACCAGCCCTCCGGGCCGATCTCGCCCAGCCAGAAATCCAGAACTTCGACCGGATCAGACATTGCCACCTCCGTTTCGTCCAACCTGACAGGGCGCGCGGGCCGGCGCAACCTCAACCAGGGCGGGCTCACTCCAGACTGGCTCACCCCAGGCGGGCGTCCTCGGCCTCGACCATCGCCGCCGCCTCGACCGAGACCACCGATGCCGTGGGCGACACCGCGGTGTATGAGGACGAAACCTCGGGCGTATGGCGGCGCTGGGTCATCCGCCAGGCGGCATAGCCGGCGAGGGCCGTGAAGAGGACCGCCATGAACAGGAAAAAGCCCGAGGGACCGATCACGCCCATCATCCAGCCGGTGATGATGGGCCCGGAGATCGCGCCGAGGCCGTTGATGAACATCAGCCCGGCCGAGGCGGCGGCCATGTCGGTCTTGTCGAGATAGTCGTTCACATAGGCCAGAAGCAGCGAATAGAGCGGGTTCGACACCCCGCCGCCGATTGCCCCGATCAGCACCAGCAGCGGGAACGGCAGGTTGAAAGCCACCGGCATCATCAGCGCCACGCCGCCAAAGGCCGCCAGCCACAGCACCACCTTGCGGCGGTCCATCCGGTCGGAAAGCCAGCCGATCGGATATTGCAGCACCAGCCCGCCAATGTAGATCGCTGCGACGAAGGTCGTCAGGTCCTTGACCGATAGACCAGCCTGCGAACCCCAGACCGACACCATCCCGAATTGTGCCGAGAAGATGCCACCCAGCAGGAATATCCCGACGCAGCCCAGCGGCGAAGTCTCGTAAAGCCGCCGGAAGCTCATCGGTTTGCTCGATTCGAAGGCCGGCGCCTGGCTGACCGACAGCAGGATCGGCGTGAAGGCCAGCGACACCAGCACCGAGGGGATGATGAACAGAATATAGCCCCTGGGATCGCCAAAGTTCAGCAGCACCTGCGCCGCGATGACGCCCAGCATCTGCACGATCAGATAAAGCGACAGCGCCTGGCCACGGTTTTCGTTGGTCGAAGCGTTGTTCAGCCAGCTTTCGGCGGTGATGTAGACGCCCGAGAAGGAAAACCCGATCAGCACCCGCAGCACCGCCCAGACCATCCAGTCCGGCGCCGCGGCGTAGAGGATCAGCACCGCCGAGATCATCGAGCCGAGGGCGGCAAAGACCCGGACATGGCCGACCCGGCGGATCATGTCCGGCGCCAAGCGGCTGCCGAACAGGAAGCCGACGAAATAGCACGACATCACCACCGACATGTGGAAGGTCGAGAATTCCTCATACCCGCCGCGAATGCCCAAGAGAGTGCCCTGCATGCCGTTGCCCAGCATCAAGAGCAGCATTCCCAGCAACAGGGCCCAGGTGTTTCGCAGAACGGTCAGCATGGCGTCTTTCTCTGATTCTCCGCGAAGGCTACGCGGCAAATGCGGTTGGCGGATGAACGGCGGCGGCAGTCGGAAGGCGGATCACGTCGCCTCAGGGTATCAGAAGCGATGCATCGCCATAGCTGAAGAAGCGATAGCCCCGGTCGATGGCGTGCGCATAGATCCGCTCCATCCGCGTCTTGCCCATCAAGGCCGAGACCAGCATCAGCAGCGTCGATTTCGGCAGGTGGAAATTGGTCATCAGCGCATCGGTCACCTGAAAGCGGAAGCCGGGGTAGATGAAGATATCGGTCGGACCCTCCCAGGGTTCCACCCGCCCCGACCGCGCCGCCGCCTCGATCAGCCGCAGCGCCGTGGTGCCGACCGGGATCACCCGGCCCCCTGCCCGCTCTGGTGGCGTTGATCTCATCCGCCGCCTGGGCCGTCACCTGGCCCCATTCGGCGTGCATCCGGTGCGTCGTCACATCCTCCACCTTCACCGGCAGGAAGGTGCCGGCGCCGACATGCAGGGTGACTTCGGTGAACTGGACGCCCTTCGCCGCCAGCGCCGCCAGCAGATCCGCGTCGAAATGAAGGCTGGCCGTCGGCGCGGCCACAGCCCCCGAATGGCGGGCGAAGACAGTCTGGTAATCGCTGCGGTCCTGTTCGTCGGCGGGCCGTTTCGTGGCGATATAGGGCGGCAGCGGCATCGCGCCGGCCGTTGCCAGGGCAGCGTCGAAGGCCTCTCCTTCCAGGTTGAAGACCAGTCGCAGGTCGGTGTCGGATTTCTCGGCCACCTGTGCCGTCAGGCCGGTCGGAAAAGACGATATCTTCGCCCACCTGCACCTTGCGCAGGGGTTTCGCCAGCGCCCGCCAGCCGCCCGGGGCCGCCGGCTCCAGCAACGTCACCTCGACCCTCGCCACCGCCTCGCCGCGCCGGCGGCTGGCCGAAAAGCCGCGCCGGAATGACGCGGGTATTGTTCAGCACCAGCCGGTCGCCGGGGCGGAACAGATCGACCAGATCGCGCACATGCAGATCGCGGATCGCGTCGCCCGTCGCCAGCAACAGCCGCGCCGCGCTGCGCGGGCGGGCGGGCCGCGTGGCGATCAAGGCCTCGGGCAGCACGAAGTCGAAATCGGCCAGCTTCATCCGCCGCTGCCCTTTTTCACCACCGGCGCGGGGCGGCGGAAGATCTCGCGGAACATCCCCGGCGTCAGGATCGACAGCGGGTTGACCGAGACCGACGGATTGTCGGCCGGCCCGGTCAGCCGGTAGTTGAAGCCGAACAGCCCCTCGCCCTTGCGGGCGAATATCTGGCCGATGCCGTTCAGAAGGTAGATCGGGGAAATCACGCCTTGCATGTCCAAGCGGCCGGAACCGCTGGAATAGGCGCCTTCGAAGGAAATGCCAAGCGAGGCGCCGACCGCCGCCCCGCGGGTGATCTGCACGCCCGCGGGCGACAGCACGAATTCCACGTCGCCGCTGTCGAACACCAGGCCGTTGCCGCCCATCTGCTCCAGAAGGCCCACCACCGACACCGCGCTGAGCAAGGCCGCCAGCGCCGGAGCATCCTGCACCGACAGATTGGAAAAGGCGGCGATGCCGACATACTGGCCTTCGGGGCCGCGCGGCGACAGCGTCAGTTCCAGCTGCCCGCCGCGCCCCTTGTCGAAGATCCCGGCCGAGGCCATGACCGCGCCGGCATTGCCCGAGGTGATGCGCACCGCCGTGCGGCCCCGGTCGGGCACCACCGCGCCCTCGATCTTGCCGCGTCCGTTGACCAGCGCGGTGAAACGCCCGTCCAGCCCGCCCTTGCGGGCGACAAAGGCGCCGCGAAAGCTGGTAAAGGTGATGCCGGAAGAGACGATCAGCTGCTCCAGCGCCACCTTCATTTCCGCGCCGCCGCCGTCGTCATTGCCCGCGCCGCCCGGCATCCGCCGCAGATCCAGACTGCCGCCGGTGATCTCGACCGCGACCGCCCGGTTCCTGCCGCGCCCCACCAGATTGACCGAGGCATCCAGCCAGTCGCCCGCCTGCAGGGTGGTGAACCGCGCGCGGTCCAGGCTGCCGCCCGCCGTGGTGGTCAGGCTGCCCGCCGCCTTCAGCCCCGGCGCCGTCAGCGCCAGCCGAGTCACCGCAGGCTTTGGCCCCAGCACCGCGTCCAGCGACAGGCTGGCCTTGCCGCTGGTGCGCTTGCTCCAGCCCAGCGGCGGAATGTCCAGCCCGGCGCCCACCAGCGACGAAGTCAGCGACAGCGTCACCGGCGCGGCCTTGGGCAGCGCGACCTCGACCTGGGCCTCGGTCTCGCCGCTCAGCCAGCCTTTCGGCAGCGCGATGCCGAAGCTGCGCAGGGCGCGGTCGCTCAGCGTCACGCTGGCCGATATGTCGGCGCGGCCACCCGCCTCGGACCCGAAGGGCTGGCGGAAGATGGCGGCAAAGGCCAGCGCGTCCAGCTTGCCCACGCCTTCCAGCCGCAGCCCCTCTGCGGTGACCGCCACCGCCATGTCGGGCACGGTGATCTCGCGCCCCGGCACCAGCACGGTGGACCGGAACCCGCGCACCCGACCGTTGACCGCATAGCCGACATCCTCGACCAGGATCTTTTCCTTCAGCGGAAAGCGCAGGTCCGAGACCATCTCGGCCCTGCCCTCGCCCAGATCGACCGGCCGTCCGGCCTTGGTCAGAAAGTTGAACGGCTCCTGATCCAGCAGCGACAGCGCCGCCGTCAGGTCCGACCGCGTGACCATTCGCACTTCGGCATCGGCGGGAAACTGCGTGATGTCGGGCACCCGCAGCACTGATCCGGCAGCCTCTATCCGGCCACCCAAGGGTTCGGTGACATGGCCGCCTTCCAGCACCACGGTATAGACATTGCCGAAGATCGACGCCCGCCCGCTGCCGTCCCTGACCGGTGGCAGGGTGCGGATGAAGCGCACCTCGGCCTCTTCGAAGTCGTAGTCGAGGGCAAAGCGCGGCTCTTGCCCCGGTATCAGCCGCAGGCCGGCGTCCAGGTCCAGGAACGTGGCCTGGCCGACGTTGGCCGCCAGCCACTCCCGCGTCTTCGGTACCACCGAGACCGGCCAGAGCTTGACCAGACGCTCGGCGCTGATCCGGCCAAGGCCGACGTTCACCACGCCCTGCCAGCCGCCCTCTCCCACCGACAGATCGGCGTCCAGTCGCAACTGCTCGGCCCCCTTGCCAAGTACCAGCTCGCCGATCTCGGCGCGGAACGGCGACAGGGTGACCCGCACCGCCAGCGCGCCGCTGTCAAAGCGGGCGGGTTCCTCGAACAGGCCTTCGGGGTCGACCATCACTTCGGTGAAACTCAGCTGGCCCACCACCGCATCGGGCACCCGTCCCGGCTGGGTCAGGCCGCCCGCACCATCCTGCAACTCGGCGCTGCCGCGCGCCCGCAACCGCAGCGAGGGGCTTTCCAGCCGCAGGCTGCCCAGCGTGATCCGTTGCCGCTGCGGATCATAGCGCAGCGCGATTTCGGCGCGGTCGAAGACGACAGGACGCGCGTCTTCCGCCGGTTTCACCGCGCCCTTGCCCAGCGTCAGCGAGGCTTCGAGTCCGCCCAGCGTGCCATCGGCCCTGAACTCGCCGATCATCCGCCCGGTGATCGGCGCATCCAGCAGCCCCAGCACGGCCAGCGGCGGCGCCTGGGCCGCCAGATCGCCGGCCGCCATGCCCTCCAGATTGGCCAGGATCCGCGCGGCAGAGCTGTCGCGGTCGGTGGTAATGGTCATCCGCGCAAGGGCGGGCCGGGCGCCGTCCAGAAGCGTGACGCCCAGTTCCGCCGCCAGCCCCTCGGGCCGGTTCTCGATCACCAGCCGGCCGTCGCCCAGTTCCCAGTCGCGTCCCGCCCGCGCATCGCGCAGCGTCAGCGTCAGCGCATCGGCCTCGACCACCCGCAGGCCGGAAAACGCCGGGCTGGCGAACATCCGGTCCAGCGCGTCCAGCACTTCCGCCAGGCTTTGCGGCGCGCGGCTGCCCGAGATGCCACCGATCGACAGGCCGATCCGGCCCTCGGCATCGCGCTGCGCCTCAAGATGCGCGCCGAGATGCGGACCGAGGTCGGGCGCATCCTGCCGCGCAAGGCCTCGGTCGGGTCCAGCGCCACGGCCAGTTCCGGCAGTGCCAGGATCGCGCGGCCCGACGGCTCGATCAACCGCAGGTCGCGCAGGCGGAAGCGCGGGGTGAAATCGCGGTCAAGCGCCAGGTCGATTTCGCCCACCGCAAGGGCCGCGCCCGGCGGCAGGTGGCTGATTCCCAGCACGCGGTTCAGCCGGCTCTCGATCTCGGCCACCGCCCAGACCGGCAGCGAGAGGCTGCGCCCGGTCAGCGCCATGCCGACGATGCCGGTGGCCAGCGCCAGCGCGATCAGCCCCAGCGTCAGCCACAGCCCGATCCGCGGCCGGTGGCGGTGCCGCAGTCGCCGGCGCCGCCGCGATGGCGCTGCCGGCGGCGTTTCAGCCGCTGTGCCTTTCGGTGCCGTCCGTCACGACCTGCCGCTACCTTTCACGCCTCATGTCCCCGTCTTCCCGGGGTCCCGTCTTGCCGCGGGTCATCTGCCCTTGCCTTTATCCTTGCCGGAAGACAACTAGAACACAAAGCGAAGTCACAATCACGGCAAGGAGATGCCCATGATCGCCGAAGGCGCGACCGCCCCCGATTTCACCCTGCCCCGCGATGGCGGCGGCAGCGTCACCCTTTCCGGCTTTCGCCCTGGCAAGGTGGTGCTGTATTTCTACCCCAAGGACGATACGCCCGGCTGCACGCTGGAGGCGCAGGATTTCACCGCCCGCGCCGCTGATTTCGCCGCTGCCGGCACCACGGTGATCGGGGTGTCGAAGGACAGCGTCAAGGCGCATGACAAGTTCTGCGCCAAGCACGGGCTGCAGGTGATCCTGGCCAGCGACGAAGCCGGGCGGACCTGCGAGGATTACGGCGTCTGGGCCGAGAAAAGCATGTATGGCAAGACCTACATGGGGATCACGCGCGCGACCGTGCTGATCGACGGCGATGGTCGCGTGGCGAAGGTCTGGCCCAAGGTCAGCGTCAAGGGCCATGCCGACGAGGTGCTGGCCGCCGCGCAGGCGCTGTGATGGCCGCCCCGCCCGGCCCGAAGCTGGCCGAGATGGCGGTCGAGGTGCTGACCACCGCCGACGGGCGCGCCAAGACGGCGTTGGGCCGGCGCCATGCTGCGGCCTGGTTCGCCGCCCGCGCGGAAGGCACGCCGCTGCCCGTGGGCCGGGCCACGCCGCCCCGCGCCCGGCGCGACGCGAAAGTCCGGCCCTCCTGCCGCCAAAGGAGGTGCCGCGCCGCCGCCCCGGCACGCTGGCCGGGCGCATCGCCCTTCTGCATGCCGTGGCGCATATCGAACTGAACGCGGTGGACCTGCACTGGGACATCATCGCGCGCTTCACCGACCAGCCGATGCCGCCCGGCTTCTACGACGACTGGGTCAAGGCCGCGGACGAGGAATCCAAGCATTTCAATCTGATCTGCGATGTTCTTGAAGCGATGGGCAGCCACTACGGCGCGCTGCCCGCGCATGCCGGCATGTGGCGCGCCGCCGAAGACACCGCGGGTGACCTGAAGGCCCGGCTGGCCGTCGTGCCGATGGTGCTGGAGGCGCGCGGTCTCGACGTCACCCCCGGCATGATCGAGTTGTTCCGCAAGGCCGACGAGCCCGCCGCGATTGCCGCGCTGGAGGTGATCTATGCCGAGGAAGTCGGCCATGTCGCCTATGGCTCGAAATGGTTCAACTGGCTGTGCGGCCGCGATGGCGAAGACCCGAAGGACATCTTCCACAGCCTTGTCCGGCGGCATTTCCATGGCGCGCTGAAGCCGCCTTTCAATGCCGAAAAGCGCGCCGAGGCCGGCCTGCCGCCCGATTTCTACTGGCCGCTGGCCGAAGTCCTGGGCCAGGACCGCCTGCCGAAAGGCCCGCCCGGCGTTGGCTGATCGGCAAGAACTTGCCGATCGCGCAGGGCCGGACGGCGTCTTTTTCCCCTGTCGGGTCAAAAATCTTGCGACCGTGGAACACCTTGGCTAATCAGGGTCAGCCCCACCGGCTGAGCGGCCAAGGCCGCCGATCAGCCCGCAAGAAGTACAAAGAGCAGCAGAACGGACCGCCTGCACGTGATCACCCGCATCGCCTTCCGGATCAATACCCAGCTTGAGCGTTATTTCCCCGAGCAGCGCCTATTCCTGAAATCCGACGAGGCGACCCGCTTCATCCGCCTGCGACCGGCGACCCAGGCGCTTGTCCTTGTCGTCGGCACGCTGGGTCTCGCCTGGACCATCGTCGCCACCGCGCTGATCATGATGGACACCATCGGCGCCGGCTCTGCCCGTGAACAATCGGCCCGCCAGCGCAGCATGTTCGAGGAACGGCTGGTCGTGATCTCGACCGACCGCGACCAGCGCGCCGAAGAAGCGGTGCGGGCGCAGGAACGGTTCAACGTTGCCCTCGCCCAGGTCAGCGAGATGCAGGAAAAGCTGCTGGCCTCGGAAGACCGCCGGCGCGAGCTGGAAACCGGCATCGACGTGATCCAGAACACGCTCCGCCGCACCATCCAGGAGCGCGACGAGGCCCGTGCCGAAGCGGAACGCGTGACCGTGGCGCTGAACGAACAGGGCGGCGGCGCCACCGAGATGGGCCGCATCCGCGACACCAAGGCGACACTGACCTTCCTGACCGGCGCCCTGGGCAAGACCGCGCGCGAACGCGACGCCAAGGAGGCCGAGACCGATGCCGCCATGGACGAACTTGCCGAGATGGAAGCCGAAAGAGCCCGGCTGCAGGCCGCGAATGATGCGATCTTCGCCAAGCTCGAAGAAGCGGTGACGATCTCGATGGAACCCCTGGACAAGATGTTCCGCGCCGCCGGGATGGACCCCGACGACCTGCTCAGTTCGATCCGCAAGGGCTATTCCGGCCAGGGCGGGCCGCTGACGCCGATCTCGGCGTCGACGTCGGGCGGGGTGCTGTCGGCGGACGAAATCCGCGCCAATGCCATTCTGGAAAACCTGGACCGGATGAACCTCTACAAGATCGCGGCCTATCAGTTGCCCCTTGGCCATGCCGGTGAAGGACAGCTTCCGCTGGACCAGCGGCTTCGGCTATCGGCGCGATCCCAAGGGGGCCGGCAACCGGATGCACGAAGGCACCGACATGGCCGGCGCCTATGGCACCCCCGTCTATTCCACGGCGGACGGCTCCGTTACCTTTGCCGGCTGGCACGCCGGATACGGCCGCCACATCAAGATCCAGCACGCCAACGGCATCATGACCACCTACTCGCACCTGTCACAGATCCGTGTCGAGGTTGGCCAAAGGGTCTCGCGCGGGGACCGGATCGGTGATATGGGCAACTCAGGCCGGTCCACCGGCACGCATCTCCACTACGAAGTCCGAATCGGCGGGTCTCCCGTCAATCCGATGACCTTCATAAAGGCAGCGAACAATGTTTTCTAAGAGCCGCATCAACGAGCCGGGCCCCAGGGCCGAGGCCGAGAAGCCCAAAGCCCCGGAGGCCCCCTTGACCAAACCCTCGATGGATTTCACCCCTTCGGCGCCCAAGGGCAAGGCCGTGACCTCGATCCTGTCGTCGGATCTGACGGTGGTCGGCAACCTGCGCACCACCGGCGACATCCAGGTCGAAGGCACCGTCGAAGGCGACATCCGCGCCCATCTGCTGACCGTCGGCGAAAGCGCCACCATCCGCGGCGAGATCGTGGCCGACGACATCGTGGTCAACGGCCGGGTGATCGGCCGGGTGCGCGGGCTGAAGGTCCGCCTGACCGCCACCGCCCGGGTCGAGGGCGACATCATCCACAAGACCATCGCCATCGAATCGGGCGCGCATTTCGAAGGCTCGGTGCAGCGTCAGGAAGACCCGCTTGCCGCCGGCCGCGTATCGACCGCGACCCTGCCGCCGATGCGCAGCACCTCCGAAGCTACGCCCGCCGCCGCTGCCGCCACCACGGGCGACGACGCCTGATACTGGCGGCACGGAACGGACCTTGCAAAGGGCGGCCCCTCGCGGTCGCCCTTTTGTCGTGGTGCTATTCGGCCAGCCGCCGATACATGTGCCAGGTTGCATGGCCCAGCACCGGCAAGGCGACGAACAGCCCCAGGAACAGCGGGATCATCCCCAGGAACAATAGCGCCGCGATCACCGCTCCCCAGGCCAGCAGGGTCACCGGGTTCACCGTCACCGCCTTGACCGAGGTGATGATGGCGCTGATGAAATCGACATCGCGCTCCATCAACAGCGGCAGGCCGACGACGGTAAAGGAAAACAGCGCCAGCGCAAAGGCCGCCCCGACGGCACTGCCGACCAGCAGCATCGTCGGCCCGTTGCCCTGAAACAGCACCTGCGGCGAGGTGGAGATGTTGGTCAGCGCCGACATCCCCATGAACAGCGCGAAGATGGCATGGGCGACGAACACCCAGAACATGAACATCAACAGGATCACCATCGCCATCGACGGCAACTGCCGGTCCTTGTGCGAAAAGACCACGCCCAGCACTGCGCCCCAGGACAGCGACTCGCCGGCTTCAAGCCGGCGGCTGACCTCGAAAAGCCCGATCGCCGCAAAGGGTGCCAGCAGCGGAAAGCCCAGGATGAACGGGATCAGCCACCACTCCTGGCCGCCGCGACCAAAGACCAGGTAAAGCACCACGCCGCCGGCCACATAGACGGCCGAGAAGAACAGACCGAACAGCGGCGCGCGCTTGAAATCGCGCAGGCCGGCGCGCAGCACGTCGGGGATGACAGCGGGGCTGACTTCCAGGATATCGGGCAGGCGGGACGGCCCGCCACCATCGGCTTGTGTCATGTGATCCTCCGTTTCGCAAAGGCTACGCGTGGGATGTGACTTTGCCAAAGATGTATTTTCAAGGTACATTTCCTGCGCCTCCCGCCTCCCGCCTCTCCCCGGACAGGTCTTGCGTGCGAGAGCGGCAAAGCCGACGCGGCGCGGCCTTAGCCTTCGGCGTCCTCGCGGCCCTTGCCCGACATGCCGAGCGCCAGCGTGGCCGCCATGAAGCGGTCCAGATCGCCGTCCAGCACACCCTGGGTGTCGCTGGTCTCGACCCCGGTGCGCAGGTCCTTCACCATCTGGTAGGGTTGCAGCACGTAGGAGCGGATCTGGTTGCCCCAGCCGGCATCGCCCTTGTTCTCATGCGCTTCCAGCACCGCCGCGCTGCGCCGGTCCAGCTCCAGCTGATAAAGCCGCGATTTCAGCGCCTGCATGGCGATGTCGCGGTTCTGGTGCTGCGATTTCAAGCTGGAGGTCACCACGATATTGGTCGGAAAGTGGGTGATCCGCACCGCCGAGTCGGTCTTGTTGACGTGCTGGCCGCCGGCGCCCGACGACCGGTAGGTGTCGATGCGGATGTCCTTGTCCTGCACCTCGATCTCGATGTTGTCATCCACCACCGGATAGACCCAGACCGAACTGAAGGACGTATGCCGCCGCGCCGCCGAGTCATAGGGCGAGATTCGCACCAGCCGATGCACGCCGGATTCCGACTTCAGCCAGCCATAGGCGTTCTTGCCCATGATCTTGTAGCTGACCGACCGGATGCCAGCCTCTTCGCCCGCGGTTTCGGACTGCATCTCGACCGTGTAGCCCTTTTTCTCTGCCCAGCGGACATACATCCGCGCCAGCATCGCGGCCCAGTCGCAGCTTTCGGTGCCACCGGCGCCGGCGTTGATCTCAAGGAAGGTGTCGTTGCCGTCGGCCTCGCCGTCCAGCAGCGCCTCAAGCTCTTTCTGCGCCGCCGTCTCGACCAGCACCTTCAGCGCCGCCTCGGCCTCGTCGACCACGGCCTGTTCGCCCTCGGCCTCGCCCATCTCGATCAGGCCGATACTGTCGCCCAGACCGCCGTCGATCAGCTTGTAGGCGTTCAGCGCATCCAGCAGCGACTGCCGCTCGCGCATCAGCTTTTGCGCCTTGGCGGGATCGTTCCACAGGTTCGGATCCTCGATCAGCGCGTTGAATTCCTCCAGCCGGTGCGGGGCGGTTTCCCAATCCATCCGCTGCGCCAGAAGGTTCAGCGACTTGCGGATCGCCTCCACATGACCTTGCGTTTCAGCGCGCATCTTGCCGTCTTTCCCGTTGTTCTTGCGGCCTGATAGCGCCCCCGTCGCGCCCCGACAAGGGCACGCAGGCGGCATGGCCGGTGCTGATCAGTATAGCCCGCCCGACGAGACGGTGCCGAAGTCGGCCTTGCCGGGAATGACCTTGCTTTCGCCGGTGGCCGTGGTGACGGTCGAGCCGCCGCCGTCGGTTTCGCCATAGGCGAACAAGGGCAGGTTCTGTCCCATCTCGAAGCCGCCATCGACCAGCGCGCCCAGGCCGAAGATCGGCTCTTCGCCCTCGCGGAAATACTCGGCCACCACATGGTCTCCGCTGGCGTTGTCGGGCAGCTTGGCGCCGGTGAAACGGTCGATCTTGACGAAATAGCCGCCCGGCGGAACCTTGAACTTGGTGCCGCCGTATTTCTTGATCGCCACCCCCATGAAACGTTCGAACACCGGGCCGCAGAAGCCGCCGCCCGACACGTTGCCCAGGCTCTTGGGGGTGTCATAGCCGATGTAGCAGCCCGCCACGATGGTGCTGGAGTAACCGATGAACCAGACATCCTTGGCGTCGTTGGTGGTGCCGGTCTTGCCGGCGATCGGCACCGGCAGGTTGATGCCGCGCGCGGTGCCGCGCTGCACCACGCCCTCCAGCATCGAGGTCAGCTGATAGGCGGTGATCGCGTCCATCACCCGCTCGCGGTTCGAGGTGACGGCCACGCCCTCGCCGCGCGGCAGGGTCGGCGCGTCGCAATTCGAACAGGCGCGCTGGTCGTGGCGATAGATGGTGCGGCCATAGCGGTCCTGCACCCGGTCGACCAGCGTCGGCTCCACCCGCTCGCCACCGTTGGCGAACATCGCATATGCCGCAACCATCTGGTAAAGCGTAGTTTCCTGCGCACCAAGGGCGTTGGCCAGATAGGGGTTCATCCGGTCATAAACGCCAAAGCGCTCGGCATATCCGGCCACCGTCTGCATGCCGATTTCCTCGGCGATACGAATGGTCATCAGGTTCCGGCTCTGCTCGACGCCGGTGCGCATCGGCGTCGGGCCGTAGTATTTGCCCGAGGCGTTCCTTGGCGTCCACAGGCCCTGCGGGGTGTTCACCTCGATCGGGGCGTCGATGATGATGGTGGCGGGGGTAAAGCCCGAATCCAGCGCCGCCGCATAGACAAAGGGCTTGAAGCTGGAGCCGGGCTGGCGCTGCGCCTGCGTGGCGCGGTTGAAGACCGAATCCTGGTAGCTGAAGCCGCCCTGCATCGCCAGCACCCGGCCGGTGTTCACGTCCATCGCCATGAAGGCGCCCTGCACTTCCGGGATCTGGCGCAGCGACCAGCGACGGAAGCTGCCGTCCTCGTCGCTGGTGACGGCGCGCACCAGCACCACATCGCCCACCGCGACCAGATCACCCGCGACCTTTGCCTTCTTGCCCAAGCCGCCGTCGGCCAGCCGCTTGCGGGCCCAGGTCACGTCCTCGGCCGGGATGAAATGGCCGTCCTCGTCTTCCTCGACGCCCTCGATGCCGATCCGGGCCGAGCTTTCGCCCAGTTCCAGCACCACCGCCGCGTGCCAGCCGGCGATGTCACGCGGCACGTCCACGGCGGCCAGTGCTTCGCGCCAGGCCTCTTCGCCAGCCAGCTGGTCGGCGGGAATGGTCTGGCCGGTGCCGCGCCAGACGCCGATGCCGCGATCGTATTTCTCAAGCGCGATGCGCAGGGACCGTTCGGCCGCGCGCTGCAATTCGGGGTCGATGGTGGCGCGGATGGTCAGGCCGCCGTTGTAGAATTCGTCCTCGCCGAAGTTCTTCGACAGCTGCCGTGCGATTTCCTCGGTGAAATAGCTGCGGTCGGGCAAGGCCTCGCGGTAGGACGGGTAGTCGCCGTTCAGCACCGTCTTCAGCGGCAGCGCCTTTTCCGACTCATAGGTGGCCTGGTCGATATGGCCGTTCTGCCACATCTCGCGCAGCACATAGTTGCGCCGCTCCACCGCGCGGTCATATTCCTGCACCGGCCGCAGCCCCTTGCCCGGCGATTTCGGCAGCGCCGCCAGATAGGCCGCCTCGCCGGGGGTCAACTGGTCCAGCGTCTTGTTGAAATAGGTCTGCGCCGCCGCCGCCACGCCAAAGCTGCGCTGCCCAAGGTCGATCTGGTTCAGGTACAGCTCAAGAATCCGGTCCTTGGTCAGCACCTCTTCCAGCCGGGTGGCCAGGATGATTTCCTTGATCTTGCGCTCGATCCCCTTGGTTCCCTCGCGCTCGCCCGACAGCAGGAAGTTCTTCATCACCTGCTGGGTGATGGTCGAGGCGCCGCGCACATCCTTGCCGCGCGATTTCACCGCGTCGATCAGGGCTGCGACCATGCCCCCCGCGTCATAGCCGGAATGGGTGTAGAAGTTCTTGTCCTCGGCCGAGATGAAGGCATCCTTCACCAGATCCGGCATGTCCTCGGCCGGCACGAACAGGCGCCGCTCGCGGGCGAATTCGTCCAGGATGTTGCCTTCGCCGGAATAGATCCGGCTGATCGTCGGCGGGGCGTATTGGGCCAGGCTTTCATGGCTGGGCAGGCCGCGCGAATACATCCAGAAGATCGCGCCAATGGTCAGGGCGCCAAAAAAGGCCCCCAGCGTGATCGCTGTGAAGATGGCTCCGAAGAACGAGCCGATGAATCGCAGCACGCGCACCCCCTGCTTTGGCGCTTTCCCTATATCAGACGCCGGGCGCCGTCAAAACCTTGGGCTCCTTTCCGCCCTGCCCCGGCGAAGCGGCGCTAATTGTCCTTCACCGCCCGGATGGCGGCGTCTTCCTCGTCCCAGGCGGCCAGGCCGGCGACCAGCGCCGCCACCATCTTCGCCCGCCAGTCGGCATCGCCCAGCCGCTTCAGATCGCGAGACGAGGACAAAAAGCCGACCTCCAGCAGGACCGAGGGGATATCGGGCGATTTCAGCACCGAAAAACCCGCCTGCTGGCGCGGATGGCGGTGCATCCGCAGTTTCGCGTCCTTGATCGCGCCCTCCAGCGCCGTTGCCAGCCGGTCGGTGCGCGGCAGCGTCTCGGTGCGCGCCATGTCCATCAGGATCGTCACCACCAGTTCATCCTGGCCGGAAAGGTCGAGGCCCGCCAGCAGGTCGTCGCGGTCGTGGCGCTCGGCCAGCGCCTGGGCCGCCTCGTCCGTCGCATCGTCCGACAGGGTGTAGATCGTCGCGCCCTGAGCCTCGCCCTCGGCCAGGGCATCGGCGTGCAGCGACAGGAAGACCGAGGCCCCGGCGGCCCGCGCGACGGATATCCTCGTCTCCAGCGGCACAAAAACATCGTCGTCGCGCGTCATCACCACCGAAAAGCGGCCATCACGGACCAGCGCCTCCTTCAATTCGCGCGCGAAGATCAGCATCAGCGCGGCCTCGGTCTGGTCGCCATTCTCGGCGCCGGGGTCGATGCCGCCATGGCCGGGATCCAGCACCACCACCACCGCGCCGGTTCCCTGCACCGGAGCGGGCGGCAGGTCGGCCGGTTTCGGCAGGGCCCAGTCGGCGGGCTCCGGCAGCGCGGCGGCGGCGGCAAATTCGGATTGCGGCGCCGGCGAAAGCTTCAGCCGGATCATCGCCCCACCGGCGCCGGTCTGCATTTCCGACGAGGCCACCAGATAGGGCCCGGCCAGTTCCAGCACCAGCCGCGACCAGCCGGCCCGAAACACACCGGCGCGCGCATCCACCACCTGCGGCGCCGCCCGCGCGACCTTGTCGAGCCCCGCCCAATCCACCTCGCGCACGTCCAGCACCAGCCGGGGCGGGCCGTCCAGCACCCGCACCCGCCAGGGCACCGGCTGGCTGATCGCCAGTTCTACCGCCAGGCCCTGCGCATCCGCGGCAATCCGGCTGTCGGCCGCGTTCAGCCGCGCCAGCGCCGACAGCTCTTGTGCCATCGCCACTGTGCCGCACAGCGCCCAGATCACCAAGGCTGTCGCCAGAACCGCCCGCATTGCCCCAACCGATCTTGTTTTGCCGCAATTATCGGGGCGGGACAGCAAAAAGTCCATTCACCTTCCCGCCATGAATTCGGCCAGCCGCCGCAACCCCTCGGCGATGTCGGCGGTGCTGCCGGCATAGGAAAACCGCAAGCTCCGCCGCCCGCGCTGCGGGTCGAAATCCAGCCCCGGCGTCACCGCGACGCCTGCCTTGTCCAGAATCTCAGCCGCAAGGTGAAGACTGTCGTCGCTCAGATCCGAGACATCGGCATAGACATAGAAGGCACCATCGGGTGGCGCGATCCGGGTGAAGCCCGCCTTCGGCAGGCCTTCCAGCATCATCTGCCGGTTGGCGGCATAGACGGCCCGGTTCGCCTCCAGCTCTTCGGTGCAGTCCAGCGCGGCAAGAGCGGCGATCTGGCTGGCATGCGGCGGGCAGATGAACAGGTTCTGCGCCAGCCGCTCGATCCGGCGCACCTGATCCTCGGGCACCACCATCCAGCCCACCCGCCAGCCGGTCATGCTGAAATACTTGGAAAAGCTGTTGATCACCCAGGCCTGTTGCGAAATCTCCAGCGCGCTGACGGCGCGGTCAGCGTAGTGCAGCCCGTGATAGATCTCGTCCGAGATGAAGGCCACGCCGCGCGCCTCGGCCCAATGGATCAGCCGCGCCAGCGCGTCGCGGGGCAGCATGGTGCCGGTCGGATTGCCCGGGCTGGCAACGATCAGGCCCTTGGCCTCGACCCCTGCCAGATCTTCGGGCGTGGGCTGCAAGCGGTTTTCGACCCGCGCCGGAATGCCCACCGGCGTCAGCGACAGCGCCCGCAGGATCTGGCGGTAGCTGGGGTAACCCGGTTCTCCCAGCGCGACCCGGTCGCCGGCATCGAAAAGTGCGGTGAAGGCCAAGAGGAAGGCGCCCGACGAGCCGGTGGTCACGATCACCCGGCCCGGATCCAGGTCGACGCCATACCAGCGCCGGTAAAGCCCGGCTATGCCTGCCCGCAATTCCGGCAGACCCAGCGCCACGGTATAGCCCAAAGGCCGGTCCAGCCCCGCCCGCAAAGCGGCCAGCGCGCCCGCCGGCGCCGGCGTCGAGGGCTGGCCGATCTCCATGTGGATGATACGGCGGCCAGCGGCTTCGGCCGCGCGGGCGCGTTCCATCACGTCCATCACAATGAAGGGATCGACATTGCCCCGCCGCGATCCCCGACTTGCACTTGCCATGCCGCGCCCCTTAAGGTTCCCGCGCCCAACTGGCCCGCTTGCCGGGACCGGGTCAACCCGCAAAGGAAGCCGCATGCGTCTCGCCCTTACCCTCGCCGCCGCCGCCGCAACTGCCGCCCTGACCGCCACCACCGCTTTCGCCGGAGGCCTGGGCGAGATGACCGATGCCGAGCGCGCGGCCTTTCGCGAAGAGGTGAAGGCCTATCTTCTGGACAACCCCGAAGTGATCGTCGAGGCGATGACCGCGTTGCAGAACCGCGAGGACGAGGCCGCCTACCAGCGCGACATCGACATGCTGCAGGCCAATGCCGACATCATCTTCAACAGCCCGGCGGACTGGGTCGGCGGCAACCCGCAGGGCGACATCACGGTCGTCGAGTTCATGGATTACCGCTGCGGCTATTGCCGCAAGGCCTATGAAGAGGTCGAGGAACTGGTGAAATCCGACGGCAACATCCGCTTCGTGCTGAAGGAGTTCCCGATCCTGGGCGAGCAATCGCTCTGGTCGTCGCAATTCGCCATCGCGGTGCGGATGCTGTACGGCGACGACGCCTACAAGGCCGCGCATGACGCGCTGGTGACGCTGCGCGGCGATGCCACGCCGGAAACTCTGGCCAAGCTGGCGGCGGAATTGGGGCATGATCCGGCGGCGGTCGCGGCCAAGATGGGTTCGGACGAGGTCAAGGCGGTGATCACCGCCAACCACGAACTTGCGACGCTGATGGAGATCAACGGCACGCCGACCTTCGTGATCGACCAGACCATGGTGCGCGGCTACGTGCCGCTGGACGGGATGCAGCAGATCGTCGACGGCCAGCGCAACGACGGCTGAGGGCGCCAAGACCCCTACTCAAGGATCTTGCAGATTTCTTCGAAGAAATTTGGCCCCTACTCTGCCGCCTTCGCCTCTTCCGCCGCGATCTCGGTGGCCTTTGCTTCGACCAGTTCGACGATATGGTCGATCATCCGGTCGTTGGTCAGCCTGTGGTCCTGCTTGCCCGCCAGATAGACCATGCCCTTGCCTGCCCCGCCGCCGGTAAAGCCGATGTCGGTCATCAAGGCCTCTCCCGGACCGTTCACCACGCAACCGATGATCGACAGGCTCATCGGCGTCTTGATGTGTTCCAGCCGCTTTTCCAGCGCCTCGACCGTCTTGATCACGTCGAACCCCTGCCGCGCGCAACTGGGGCAGGAAATGATCTGCACCCCGCGCGTCCGCAGGCCGAGGCTTTTCAGGATTTCGTAGCCGACCTTCACCTCTTCCACCGGATCGGCGCTTAGGCTGACCCGGATGGTGTCGCCGATGCCGGACCACAAGAGCGAGCCCAGCCCCACCGCCGATTTCACGGTGCCCGCCGTCAGCCCGCCCGCTTCGGTGATGCCCAGATGGATCGGCGCATCGGTCTGGGCCGCCAGCTGCTGATATGCCGCCGCCGCAAGGAACACATCCGACGCCTTGCAGCTGATCTTGAATTCGTGAAAGTCGTTGTCCTGCAGCAGCTTGATGTGGTCCAACCCGGAGTCCACCATGGCATCCGGGCAGGGTTCGCCGTATTTCTCCAAGAGGTGCTTTTCCAGCGAGCCCGCGTTCACCCCGATGCGGATCGAACAGCCATGGTCCTTGGCCGCCTTCACCACCTCGGCCACGCGCCTTGCGTCGCCGATGTTGCCGGGGTTGATGCGCAGGCAGGCGGCACCCGCCTGGGCCGCCTCGATCGCGCGGCGGTAGTGAAAATGGATGTCGGCCACGATCGGCACCGGCGATTCTGCCACGATCTCGCGCAGCGCGCGGGTCGACGCCTCGTCCGGGGTCGAGACGCGGACGATGTCGGCCCCGGCCTCGGCGGCGCGGATCACCTGCGCCAGTGTGGCCTTGACGTCGGACGAGTCGGTATTGGTCATGGTCTGCACCGTGATCGGCGCGTCGCCGCCCACTGGCACCCGGCCGACCATGATCTGCCGGCTTTTCCGCCGCTCGATGTTGCGCCAGGGGCGGATCGGGTTGTGGGTCATCATCGGCCTCGCGGGTCTGGCTTGAACCATAGGGAACGGCGCGCCGGGCGGCAACTGCCCCGCGACCTTCCGGCACTCAGGAAAGGATCATTCCAGCGGCGCGTCCGCAGTGGCTGCACCCGGCGCAGTCGAGGCATCCGCCGTCATCACCCGGGCCAGCGCATCATCGGCAGCGGGGTCGGCCTGGGCAAAGGACTCCGTCAACGCATCGGGGGAAAGGGCGATGTCCTTGACCACATTGGCACCGGGGGCGGCCGGGCCATAGGTTACCCCGTTGACCACGAAATAGACCGATCCGGAATTGCCGGTGCGGAACACCGCGGCCTCTTCCAGCGGCGGCACGGCATAACGTTCGCCGGATTCGAGGATCTTCTCGAACAGAACCGTGCCGTCGGCCGAGTTCACCCGCACCCAGGACGGGCGCACGGCCAGAACCTCGACGCCGGGCCGGGCATCGGCCAGAACCTGCACCGTCTCATCGCCAATAGCATCGAGGGCGGCAGTCACCGCGCCGGCCTGCGGGTCGGAATTGTCCGGGATCCGCGGGTCGATCGCCGCGATCGGGCCATCGCGCGCCACCAGCACCGGAACATCCAGCGCTTGCGGACGATAGAGCCGGTCCATCAGGTCGGGCGAGGCCGAGCCTTCGGCGGTTTCCACCGCCTCGGCCGCGGCGGCATCTGCGGCCACCACCGGCGAAGGCGCGGTTCCGGCACCGGCCAGCGGGTCGATCTGCGCCACCACGGCGGGGGCTTCGTCGACCGGGGCCAGTTGCACGCGCTGCACTTCGCGCAGCACCGACCAGCCGCCATAGCCGATGGCCGCGATCAGCGCGATCAGAACCGCGACAGAGCCCACGGCCCCCGGCTCGATCCGCGCAAAGACGCTTTCGCCGCGCGGCACGAAGGTGGCGTTCGGATTGGCCAGCGGCTCGGCGAATTCGGCCCGGACACGGGCCTGTGCCAGCCGTTGCGGCGCGGCCGAAGCCGACATGCCATGCGCCACGGTGAAATTGGCTTCCAGACAGAAGCGCTGGAAGGCCCAGTCCGGGTCCATCCCCAGATAGCGCGCGTAGGACCGCACATAGCCTGCCACGAAGCCGGGCGTTTCAAACGCGCTGACGTCGGCATTCTCGATGGCGGCGATGTAGGTGGCCTTGATCTTCAGTTCGCGCTGAACGTCCAGCAGGGACTTGCCCAGCGTCGCGCGCTCTCCGCGCATGACATCGCCCAGGCGAAGCTCGAAATCGTCGAAGCCCTTCGGCTTCTCCTCTTCCGTTGCCTGAGGTTTGGACCTCCAGCCGATCATGCGTGACCTGTCCCCTTGGTCGCCCTAGTCGTTCATTGCTTCGATTGTACCCGAGTCGCTTCGCGCACGACTCACAGGGCCCCGAATTGCAGGAACGCTAGCACAGGGCAAGGGCCTTTGCACATGCGAGATACCCGCCTAGGCGGAAATCTCGGCACGATTCAGCGCACAATGCCGCCACAGTGCATCCATCGCGCCGACCAGTGCGTCGATCTCTTTCGGATCATGCACCGGGCTGGGGGTGAACCGCAGCCGTTCGGTGCCACGCGGCACGGTCGGGAAGTTGATCGGTTGCACATAGACGCCGAACTGCTCCAGCAGCATGTCGGACAGCAACTTGCAATGGATGGGGTCGCCGACATGGACGGGCACAATATGTGACCCTTCGTCGATGATCGGCAGGCCAAGGCCCTTCAGCCGCATCTTCAGGATACGGGCGTTCAACTGCTGGCTGTCGCGCAGTTTCTGGCCCTCGGCGGTCTTCAGGAAGCGCACCGAAGCGGCCGCGCCCGCAGCCACTGCAGGCGGCAGCGAAGTGGTGAAGATGAAGCCCGGCGCATAGCTGCGGACCGCATCGACCATCTTCGCAGATGCAGCAATATAGCCGCCGAAAACGCCGTAGGCTTTCGCCAGGGTTGCGTTGATGATGTCGATCCGCTGCATCTGGCCGTCACGCTCGGCGACCCCTGCCCCGCGCGGGCCATACATGCCCACGGCATGGACCTCGTCGATATAGGTCAGCGCGCCGAACTCTTCGGCCAGATCGCAGATGTCCTTGATGGGGCCGAAATCGCCATCCATCGAATAGATTGATTCGAAGGCGATCAGCTTCGGCGCCGCGGGGTCGTCCGCCGCCAGCAGCGCGCGCAGATGCGCCACGTCGTTATGCCGGAAGATCCGCTTTTCGCCGCCGCCGCGGCGCACGCCCTCGATCATCGAGGCGTGGTTCAGCGCGTCGGAATAGATGATCAGGCCGGGGAAGATGCTGCGCAACACAGACAGCGTGGCGTCATTGGCGATGTAGGCGCTGGTGAAGACCAGGGCTGCCTCCTTGCCATGCAGGTCGGCCAGTTCGGCCTCCAGCCGCTTGTGATAGACCGTGGTGCCGGAGATGTTGCGCGTCCCGCCCGAGCCGGCGCCGGTGGCGTCCAGCGCCTCGTGCATCGCGGCCAGCACGGCCGGGTGCTGCCCCATGCCCAGATAATCGTTGCCGCACCAGACGGTGATCGGCTTTTCGGTGCCATCGGGCCGGGTCCAGACCGCATGCGGGAACTGGCCGCGGCGCCGCTCGATGTCGATGAAGGTGCGGTAGCGCCCTTCGTCATGCAGCCGGGTCAGCGCCCGGTCCAGAGCAGCATCGAAATCCATGGGTCGCGTCCTCACGTCTTGGTCTCAAGGTCTTCTGTGCCATGGCACCGACCTGTCTGCCTTGATTTCGGTCAAAGCGCCCGGGCCTGGCAACGGGGCGATTTGTCACCCCCCGGATGCAGGTTTACTCCGGCGCGATCTCCAGCACCACCACGCAAGGGGATTTTCCCTTGCGCAGCCCGTCGCAGGCCTTTGCGGCCTCGGCCGCCGCCGTCCCGGCATCGGGCAGGTCGGCCAGCGCCACCGCCGATTTCGCCGGCGCCCCGTCGCGGATGAACCCGTCGTCCGGCGACATCGCCAAGGCCGCGAACCCGCCCGACTTCGGCACGAACAGCGCCAGCGCGTCTTCGTTGGTCATCACCAGCCGCAGCGCCATCAGTTCATCTTCAAGAAGGAAATCATGCACATGCAGGGTGATCTTCGCCTCGCCCAGGGTGGCGGTCTCGACCGGCGTCTCGCCCGCCAGCGCCGGCCCGGCCAGCGCCACGGCTGCCGCAAATGCCACTGCCTTCGTCATCTGCACACTCCGCAAGCCCGTTGCCCCGGCTTTACCCTATCGCGGGGGCTCTGGACAGTCCCCCGCCGCCTGCTAGGCTTGTGCCCAATCACAATCCGGAGAGCAAAATGTCGCTGGACGCCGTCCTTTCGCGCATCGACGAAACCCTGCCGCAGTCGCTGGAGCGGCTGATGGAGTTGTTGCGAATCCCCTCGATCTCGACCGATCCGGCCTTCGCGCCCGATTGCGCGCGGGCGGCCGAATGGCTGGTCGAAGATCTGAAATCGCTGGGGTTCGCCGCCCGCGCCGCCGCTACACCCGGCCATCCGATGGTGGTGGGCCATGGCGGAGCGGGCGACAGGCACATCCTGTTCTACGGCCACTACGACGTGCAGCCCGTCGATCCGCTGGAACTGTGGGACCGCAACCCGTTCGACCCCGCTCTGGAGGATACAGCGAAAGGCCGCGTCATCCGCGCCCGCGGTGCCTCGGACGACAAGGGCCAGCTGATGACGTTCCTTGAGGCCTGCCGGGCCTGGAAACACGTTCACGGCAACCTGCCCGGACGGTTGACGATCTTTCTGGAGGGCGAAGAGGAATCCGGCTCGCCATCGCTGGTGCCGTTTCTGGAGGCCAACCGGGCCGAGTTGTCCTGCGACCTGGCCCTGATCTGCGACACCGGGCTGTTTGAAAGCGCCACCCCCGCCATCACCACCATGCTGCGCGGTCTGGCCAAGGCCGAATTCACCCTGCACGCCGCATCGCGCGATCTGCATTCCGGCATGTATGGCGGTTTGGCCCGCAACCCCTTGCATGTGTTGACTAAAATTCTTTCCGGCCTGCATGATGATCAGGGCCGGGTGCAAGTTCCGGGCTTCTATGACGACGTCACCGAATTGCCCGATGCGCTGCGCGCCCAATGGCAGAACCTGGCCTTTGACCATGCCGGCTATCTGGGCGATGTGGGCCTGTCAGTGCCCGCAGGTGAAGCTGACCGCACCCCGCTGGAGATGATCTGGTCGCGCCCGACGGCCGAGGTGAACGGCCTTTGGGGCGGCTACACCGGTGCAGGATTCAAGACCGTGCTGCCCGCCGAGGCGCATGCCAAGGTCAGCTTCCGCCTGGTGTCGGATCAGGATCCGGCCAAGGTGCTGACCGCGTTCCGGGCCTGGGCCGAAGCGCAACTGCCCGCCGATTGCCGCATCGAATGGCATGACGGAATCGAAGGGGCCGGGGCTTCGGTGATGGCAATCACCGATCCGGCCTTTGAAGCCGCCCGCGCCGCGCTGACCGAGGAATGGAACCGCCCCGCCGCCTTTGTGGGGGCCGGAGGATCGATCCCGGTGGCAGGGTATTTCAAGACCATCCTTGGCATGGATGCGATGCTGATCGGCTTTGGCCGCGACGACGACCAGATCCATTCCCCGAATGAGAAATACAACCTCGAATCCTTCCACAAAGGCATCCGCAGCTGGGCCCGCATCCTGGCGCGCATCGCATGACGCTGACGATCCGCGATGCAGCACCGGGGGACGAGGCCGCGTTCCTGGCGCTTTGGCAGGAGTTCTGCGATGGCTATGACCTGACCTTGCCCGAAGGCGTCACCGCCTTCACCTGGGCGCGGCTGATGGACCCCGCCTGCCCGCTTTGCGCCCGGCTGGCCGTGCTGGACGGCGTGCCGGTCGGATTCGCGCTGCACCAGCACCACCCGTCCAGCTGGGTGATGGGCGATGACGGCTATCTGGAGGATCTTTTCGTAGCACCCGAAGCGCGGGGCCAGGGGGCCGGCCGGGCGCTGATCGAGGATCTGGTTGCGCTGGGACGCGCCCGCGGCTGGCGGCGGCTGTACTGGCTGACCGAGATCACCAACACCACTGCCCGCCGCCTTTACGACCGGTTCTG
Organism: Rhodobacter sp.; assembly: GCA_016704435.1. Lineage (GTDB taxonomy): Bacteria > Pseudomonadota > Alphaproteobacteria > Rhodobacterales > Rhodobacteraceae > Pseudogemmobacter. The sequence continues at coordinate 193,578 of JADJAB010000004.1, forward strand.
CGGCGACGACGGCCACATCCGCTATCGCATGCCACTTTGACCGTGGGCAAGGCAGAGCCGCCTCGGGGGGCCTTGCGCCCCCGCTTGGCGGCGTTACCACGGAATGTGTCGCCGGGCCCGCCGGAATGGATACGGGGGGCCGAAGGACCCCGTTCCGCCGTTCCGCAACGACCGTTCGTCTGGCCGGCGCCATCGACGGCGCCTGGTGCATTGCCGGTCACGTCGGACGAAGCGGCACTGGCCGCCGCGCAGGCACAAGCGAATTCAGGGCCAGAACGGCCTGAATGCGGCTTTTCATGTCGGATACGCGATCTTGCGAACCCTGGCGCGGCCTGGCCCGCGTTCCAGTCCTGTCGTTTTGCGTGAGTGTCGCATAGCCCCCTCACGCCGCATTGGTCGGCTGCGATGCGGCCTGCGCGCGGTGTTACCCGCCCTGCCCTTTCAGGGCCATCCGGGCCAGTTTGGCCAGCAGCACCGCCCAGGGCGCCGCATGCAGCGCAAAGTCGAAGATGTCGACCGGCCGGGTCAGCATGCCCGCAAAGAGCATCTTCAGCTTTTCCCAGATATGCGGCTCGGGGAAGAACGGCGCAAGGCCAAGCGCCAGCGCCGCGATCACGGCGACGGAGAGCGGGATCTTGTCGAGAAATACCATGGCCGGACCCGTTTCCGCAAGGATACCGCAACATATTCCATCGCGGGAATATATGTAACCCCGAAAGCCCGCGTTCGGCAGCGAAAGGAAAGACCGTATCCAGGACCTTGAGGAAAGTGGCGCGGTGGACGGGGCTCGAACCCGCGACCCCCGGCGTGACAGGCCGGTACTCTAACCAACTGAGCTACCACCGCGCATGGGCGACCGGGACCTGAGGCAGAGAACGTGGCGCGGTGGACGGGGCTCGAACCCGCGACCCCCGGCGTGACAGGCCGGTACTCTAACCGACTGAGCTACCACCGCGCAGCGTCTCTCGTCCAGGGTCCCCCGGACGTGGAGCGCTGATAGACAAGGCCCGCGCCGCCGTCAATGGCCTGATCGGAAAATTCATCGCTCGGGCGCCGGGATGAATTCGGCGGCATCGCTGGCCGGCAGCTGGAAGCGGCCGTGCTGCCAGTCGCCCGCCCGCCACGCCTCTTTCGCGGCCGCGATCCGGTCGCGCGAGGAGGCGACGAAATTCCACCAGATATACCGCGGCCCGCCCATCGTGGCACCGCCCAGAAGCATCAGCCTCGCGCCCGCGCCACCAGCCCGGACCGAGATCCTGTCGCCGGGGCGGAACACCAGCATCCGTCCGGCTTCGAAGCTCTGGCCGGCGCAATGGACCTCGCCTTCCAGCACATAGACGCCGCGGTCCTCGTGGTCGTCCGGCAGCGGAATCGCCGCATTCGGGGCCAGCACGGCATCGGCATAGAACACGTCCGAAGGCATCTGCAGCGGCACCCGTTCACCCCAGGCATGGCCAAGGATCAGCCGCACCTGCTTGCCCTCTCCCTCCAGCTCGGGCAGTTCGGCGCGCGCAAGATGGGCGAAACTTGCCGGGTCATCCTCTGCCGCGTCGGGCAGCGCCAGCCAGGTCTGCAACCCGAACATGCTCAGCGGTGCCTTTCGCGCCGCGCCGTCGGTGCGCTCGGAATGGGTGATCCCCTGTCCCGCCAGCATCCAGTTCACCGCGCCGGGTTCGATCCACTGATCGGTGCCCAGGCTGTCGCGGTGGTGCAGCCGGCCCTTCATCAGATAGGTCACGGTGCCCAGCCCGATATGCGGGTGGGGCCGCACGTCGATGCCCTCGCCGGTCAGGAATTCGGCCGGGCCGATCTGGTCGAAGAAGATGAAAGGCCCGACCATCTGGCGCTGTGCCGACGGCAGCGCACGCCGCACCTCGAACCCGCCCAGGTCGCGGGCACGCGGGACGATGACGGTTTCGATGCTGTCGACGGCATCGCCGATCGGGACCTGTGGGTCGAGGGTGGGGTTCCAGCTCATGGCGGTCTCCTTCCGGTCAAGGATAGGGCCAGGCGGCGGAGACTTCACCCCCACGGCGGCGCGCGGGGGCTGTGCGGGGGTGAACACTCCCGCCACGCCGGGAACGGATGCAGCGAATTCCAACGGGTTGTGATTCCGGTCCAAGGATACCCCGAGGATACGGACGGATCCGGGTGCCAGGGGCTGGCCCGCCCGGTGCAGGCGTAGGCAACAGGTGGCAGCTTGGCCGACCGCAGCTCGCCATGCCTTTGCAATCCTGCCTTTCCGGCGGGCCATGGCGGCTTTCCCATGCGCCCTTGCCGGACCATCGCTGGCTGAAGAGGACTTCGGGCCGGTCAATTTCGTCCTGTGGAACAACGGGCCGGGGCAAAGCTTCAACGCCGACGACTGGATGCGCGCAACCGCCAGGATCGGCATGAAAGGGTTTGACAGCATCTCGCTGTTCACTCCCAATCCCGACCGGATCAAGGAGACACTGGATACCGCCGCCGCCGCGCGCCCGCGCGAAACCGTGATCGTGTTGACCGCGCTGGCACTGGACATCGCCGATGCCGAAATCTTTGCCGGGATGATGCGGAATTTCGATGCCTCGCTTGAGGAAACGGCGTTTGCCGGGGCGCTGGTGCTTGTCGATGCGCCGCAGTGCCGGGTGCTGCAGCCCCCCTGAAACCGACAGATTGCGCGCCTGTCGGGCTGCTGATCACCGGGCGGGAACAGGCCGAACGGCAGGCTTGCTACAGGCTGGCCGCCGAGGTGCACGCCAGCCGGTCGCAGGGCTGGGATCTGGACGCCAATGGGCAGCGGATCGTCGCGGTCGATCCAACGGCCGAGCGGGCGCAGGACGCGATGCCCCCTGCCCATTCGATTGGCCGGCTGTTGGCTGACACCGACGACCCTGACCGCAAGACCCGCCGCAAGTCCAATGGCTTCGCGCCGGGCGAAGAGATCGTGTTCCGCACCACGCTGGACTATGTGTGCAAGCGCGGCGCCGGCCATCCCGGCGCCCGGTTCGAGATCGAACTGGACATCGAGGTCCACCTTGCGGATGGCACGCTGGTCGAGCGGCGCGAGGACGTCTGCCGCTACGAGGGCGAGATGCGCCACCGCGTGCCGGTGGATGCCGACTACTTCCGCAACTGGATCGTCGGCAGCGTCCGGCTGTCGCAACCGGGGGACTATCGGGTGACCTTCCTGTTGACCGACCGGATGGCCCCCGAAGAAAAGCAGATTGCTGTGCCGATCAGGGTGGATGTGACGGTGAAGTGAGGCGGCGTCCTGCCCCTTGCCAGCGGAAACGCGCGGCAGATGGTGGGCGGTGAGGGACTCGAACCCCCGACATCTTCGGTGTAAACGAAGCGCTCTACCAACTGAGCTAACCGCCCCCTTTGCAGGGATCAGGCCGGGGTTATACCGAGGCCGCGCGGTTTGGCAAGCGGTCGCCCATGGCGCCGCCCGACTGGCGGGTCCATGGGCCGGGGGGGTTGTCAGTCGTCGATGGCCGCGATCACGCGGATTTCCACCACCGCGCCCTCGCGTCGCAGACCCGCGACTTCGACCGCCGTCCAGGCCGGAAAAGGCGCCGTGACACAGGCGCTGCGCACGGCGTTGAAGCTGTCGAAATGGTCGCGCAAGCCGATGTGATAGCTGGTCATCTCGACCACCGACGAAAAGTCGAGACCGGCTTCGGCCAGAACCGCCACGATCTTGTCGAAGGCTTGCCGGAACTGGTCTTCGGGCCTGTCCGGCATCGAGCCGTCGGGGCTGCTGCCGGTCATCCCGGTCAGGAAGACGTGATTGCCGGAGACGACCCCCGGCGACAGCACCAGCTGATCTGCCGCTGCCTGTCGGCCAAGGGGTACAAGCGCGCGTCTGGTCATGGTGCGTCCTCTGGCAAGGTCGGGCAGCCAGCATGTGGCAATGGGGCAACCGGATCAAGGGTGAAGTTGCCTGGCTTGACGCACCGCAAGGCGTGCCCTGCCCCGTCTTGGCAACCTGACGGGCAAGATGGAGGTGGAGATGGCCGCGACAACCAAGGCAGAGCTTCTGGAAGTCACCCGCAAGGAATTTGGCAAGCTGATGGCCCTGCTGGACGGGATTGATGCGGCCACCGCACTGACGAAGCGCGACGAAGACACCTCGATCAGGGATGTGGTGGCGCATCGGGCGCATTGGATCGGCCTGTTCCTGGGCTGGTATCAGGATGGGCAGGCCGGGCGGGCGGTGCATTTCCCGGCGCAAGGCTACAAGTGGAGCGACCTGAAGCGCTACAACGCCGATCTGCGACTGCGGCAGGCAAGCCTTGGCTGGGACGAGGCGAAGGCAGCGTTGCGTGCGGCCTCCGATCGGCTGATCGGTTTTCTGGAGAGCCAGCCGGACGCCGCGCTATACGGCGGGCCGATGAAAGGGGCGCACAACGACTGGACGACCGGCCGTTGGGCCGAGGCGGCGGGGCCAAGCCATTTCCGGTCGGCAACGAAACCCATTCGCGGGGTGCTGCGCGTCGGGGGCTAGCCGGGAAGAAAAGGGCGACCGTCAGACGCAAAAGCGCGCCACAAGGGGCGCGCTTCCGGCGGGGATGGTGGGCGATAACGGATTTGAACCGCTGACATCTTCGATGTGAACGAAGCGCTCTACCGCTGAGCTAATCGCCCGAACCTCAATTCGGTGCCGGGCTTTTAGCCATCATCCTCTTCATCTGCAAGAGGCTCTTTTTCCGCCTTCGGACGGTGCGGCCCGCGCCGGACCTTCAGCGTCATGTGCGAGGCGCCGTCACGTTCCGCCGTGCGCGCGATGCGGGTGCGGCCAAAGCCGGGCAGGTTCATGTCGTCGCCCCGCGCCAGCGCGTCGCCCAGCACCGTCAGCGTGGCCTCGACGATCTGGCGCACATCCTTTTTCTTGGCCCCCGAGACCTCGGTCACCTTGGTGACAAGATCGCGGATGCGCAGGGTGGGCGCCTTTTCCCTGACGGCGGGGGTCTCGCCGGTGTCTGCCGCGGCAGATGGTGCTGCGGTGCTCTTGCCGGCGGTGGTCGGTTTCCGTGCAGTGGCCATTTGGCGCTTTCCTTGCTGGTCTGGCTCTTGTGCGCAGATTAGCCACGCAACGGAAACAATTCCATAGAATTCGCCGCAACGACCCTTGCCCCCCCTGCAAGGAAGAAAGGCGCCCCGGAGGGCGCCTTTCATCGGGCTTGGTCAGACGATCAGTGGGCGACCTGGCTTGGTGCCTCGCCTTCCGATTTGCGGGCGGCGGCGGCGGCTTCTTCGGCGGCCTCGTCCCAGTCGATCGGATCGGGTTGGCGGATCAGCGGCTGGGCCAGCACCTCACGCACATGGGGAACCGGGATGATCGTCAGCCCTTCCTTCACATTGGCGGGGATTTCGACCAGGTCCTTGGCGTTCTCCTCGGGGATGAACACGGTCTTGATGCCACCGCGCAGCGCGGCCAGCAGTTTTTCCTTCAACCCGCCGATCGCCATGGCATTGCCGCGCAAGCTGACCTCGCCGGTCATGGCAATGTCCTTGCGCACCGGAATTCCGGTCAGCACCGAGACGATGGAGGTGACCATCGCCAGGCCCGCCGAGGGCCCGTCTTTCGGTGTTGCCCCGTCGGGAACGTGAACGTGAATGTCGATCGCCTCGAATTTCGGCGGTTTCACCCCGATCTGCGGGCTGATCGACCGCACATAGCTGGCCGCCGCGTCGATCGATTCCTTCATCACGTCGCCCAGCTTGCCGGTGGTCTTCATCCGACCCTTGCCGGGCAGCTTCAAGGCCTCGATCTGCAGAAGATCACCGCCGACGGAGGTCCAGGCCAGGCCCGTCACCACGCCGACCTGATCTTCCTTCTCGGCCAGGCCGTAACGGTGGCGCTGGACGCCCAGGTACTCCTCGGCCTTGGCCGGGTCGATCGCGACGGTCTTTGCCTTCTTCTTCAGGATGTCGGTCACCGCCTTGCGCGCCAGCTTGGCGATTTCCCGCTCCAGGTTCCGCACCCCGGCCTCGCGGGTGTAATAGCGGATGACATGGGTCAATGCGTCATCCGAGATGGCGAATTCGCCCTTCTTCAGCCCGTTCGCGGCGATCTGCTTGGGCAAGAGATGCTGCCGCGCAATCTCGCGCTTTTCATCCTCGGTGTAGCCGGCCAGCGGAATGATCTCCATCCGGTCCATCAGCGGCCCCGGCATGTTGTAGGAGTTCGCGGTGGTGATGAACATCACGTTCGACAGGTCGTATTCCACCTCAAGATAGTGGTCGACGAAGGTGTTGTTCTGTTCCGGGTCCAGCACCTCCAACAGCGCCGAGGACGGGTCGCCGCGGAAGTCCTGGCCCATCTTGTCGATTTCATCCAGCAGGATCAGCGGGTTCGTGGACTTGGCCTTCTTCATGCCCTGGATGATCTTGCCCGGCATCGAGCCGATGTAGGTGCGCCGGTGGCCGCGGATCTCGGATTCGTCGCGCACCCCGCCCAGCGAGATGCGGATGAATTCGCGCCCCGTCGCTTTGGCGACGCTGCGGCCCAGCGAGGTCTTGCCGACACCCGGAGGGCCGACGAGGCACAGGATCGGGCCTTTCAGTTTCGTGCTGCGGGCCTGTACCGCCAGATATTCGACGATGCGTTCCTTGACCTTTTCCAGACCGAAGTGATCGGCATCCAGCACCTTCTGCGCCGCGCCAAGGTCCTTCTTCACGCGGCTCTTGGTGCCCCACGGCAGCGCCAGCAGCCAGTCGAGGTAGTTGCGCACCACCGTCGCCTCGGCCGACATCGGGCTCATGGATTTCAGCTTTTTCAGCTCACCCTCGGCCTTTTCGCGCGCCTCTTTCGACAGCTTGGTCTTCTTGATGCGGTCCTCCAGCTCGGCCACTTCGTTCTGGCCATCCTCGCCGTCGCCCAGCTCCTTCTGGATCGCCTTCATCTGCTCGTTCAGATAGTACTCGCGCTGGGTCTTCTCCATCTGCGACTTGACGCGGGTCTTGATCTTCTTCTCCACCTGCAGGACCGAAAGCTCGCCCTGCATCTGGCCGTAGACCTTCTCCAGCCGCTCGGCCACGGTCAGCGTTTCCAGCAGATCCTGCTTGATCCCCACATCGACGCCCAGATGGCCCGCCACCAGATCCGCCAGCCGCGCCGGCTCACGCGTCTCGCTGACCGAGGCCATGGCCTCTTCGGGGATGTTCTTCTTGACCTTCGCATAGCGCTCGAACTCTTCGCCCACGGCGCGGACCAGTGCCTCGGCCGCGGCCTGATCGCCAAGGCGTTCTTCAAGACGCTCGGCCCGCGCCTCGAAGAAGGCGGGGTTTTCGACGAATTCGGTGATCTTCACCCGCGCCTTGCCTTCGACCAGCACCTTGACGGTGCCATCGGGCAATTTCAGCAGTTGCAGCACATTGGCCAGCACGCCGACCCGGTAGATGCCCTCGGCGGAGGGGTCGTCGACGGTGGGGTCGATCTGACTGGAAAGCAGGATCTGCTTGTCGTCCTGCATCACCTCTTCCAGCGCCCGCACCGATTTTTCGCGGCCGACGAACAGTGGCACGATCATGTGCGGAAAGACCACGATGTCGCGCAGCGGCAGCACCGGGTAGCTGGGGGAAAGCGGTTCACTCATGTTCATGTCCTTCTTGGGCGGCCGATCCGCAGGGCCCCGATCATCGGCAGCCCGCCGACCTCCGCGTCGGATTCGTTAACTTGTGGTCCCCGAGGGGGGGATTCAAGCCTGCTCTTGGCTTGACAATGTGAACCTGCGCGGGCCGGGCCGCAAGTCAGGAACAACGCAATTTGAAGCGATCCTCCCCAGGACAATCCCCCGTATCGCCCGAGTGTCGGCCCGATCTCGCCATGATCGGGCGATACGAGGTTACCAGCCGTCCCCGCAACCCGTGCGCCGGCCCGTTCGTCGCAATCGCGCATGTCCAGCCGGGCAGCGCGGGCGTCGGCGGCGTTGGACTGCACGGCAACAACACCTCAGCCAGTGAAAGACCTTTCCATGTTCCGAAACGCCTGCCTTGCCCTTCCCGCCCTGTTGCTTCTGGCTGCCGCGCCGGCCTGGGCCGAGCCGCTCAACGCCTTCGGCTTCAGCATCAAGCGGTCCACACCGAAGGTCGAAGGGTTGTATGTCGTCGGCGGCTACAGCGCTGGCGAACTTCGTTCGTTGATCTCCAACTACTGTGCGGGCGGCGTCGGCGACATCGTCAATGTCGGCAAGTCGAAAAAGAAGCGCGGCCTTGATCTGCAGGCCTTCCGCACGACCTGCGAGGGCGGGCTGAACGGCCGCTTCAAGGGCAAGAGCGCGTCCTTCGAGATCGAACTGATGCGCGAGGGCGAACACACCGGCCAGCATGTGGCCGAGATAACCACCTCGGACGGCAGCGGAGGCATTGTCTATCTGCGCGAGACGGTCACGCCCTGACCAGGCTTCGTGATCATCAGAGGGGCGCGATGTCTCCCGCCGTGCGGGTGGCGTTGAAGGTCGCCACGAAATCCGCCAGCGTTCCGGCGGCAATGGCATCGCGCAGACCCTGCATCAGGCTTTGGTAACAGTGCAGGTTGTGCCAGGTCAGCAGCATCGAGCCGATGATCTCGTCTGCCTTCACCACATGGTGCAGGTAGGCACGCGAATAGCTGCGGCAGGCCGGGCAGGTGCAGGCCTCGTCCAACGGGCGCGGGTCGTCGCGGTGGCGTGCGTTGCGCAGGTTGACCTGTCCGCGTGGCGTCCAGCCCTGTCCGGTGCGGCCCGATCGGCTGGGCAGGACGCAATCCATCATGTCGATGCCGCGCTGCACTGCGCCGACGATGTCATCGGGCTTGCCCACGCCCATCAGATAGCGCGGGCGATCAGCAGGCAGGAACCCCGGCGCGTGGTCGAGGACGGAAAACATCGCCTCTTGCCCCTCGCCCACGGCCAACCCGCCGACGGCATAGCCGTCAAAGCCGATTTCTTTCAACTTTTCAGCGCTTTCTTCGCGCAAGCTGATGTTGACCCCGCCCTGCATGATGCCGAACAGCGCATGGCCGGGCCGGTCGCCGAAAGCATCGCGCGACCTTTGCGCCCACCGCATCGACAGCGCCATCGACCTGGCCACCGTCGCGTCATCGGCCGGCAGCGCCGGGCATTCGTCGAAACACATCACGATGTCGGAGCCAAGGTCGCGCTGGATCTGCATCGAGGTCTCGGGGGACAGGAGATGCTTCGAACCGTCGATATGGCTGGCGAAGGTCACGCCTTCCTCGGTCAGCTTGCGCAAGGACGACAGGCTCATCACCTGAAAGCCGCCCGAGTCGGTCAGGATCGGCCGATCCCAGTTCATGAAGCGGTGCAGCCCGCCCAGCCGCGCGATCCGCTCGGCCCCCGGCCGCAGCATCAGGTGATAGGTGTTGCCAAGAAGGATGTCGGCCCCGGTGGCCGCCACGCTTTCGGGCAGCATCGCCTTGACCGTTCCGGCGGTGCCCACCGGCATGAAGGCGGGCGTGCGGATCGCCCCGCGCGGGGTGTCGATCACCCCGGTCCGCGCCTTGCCATCCGTCGCCGTCACCTGAAAGCCGAAGCCCGTAGCCATGTTGCCCCATCCGTCGCAAATCCGCGCGGCCATAGCGCAGAAATGCGGCACTTGCCAAGGGATCATCCCGGATTCACGGTATTCTCGCGCTTTGGCCTTGACGCATGGCGCCAATGGTCTAAATGGCGTGAATGAACGTTCACTCCGCGAACAGAATATGAACAACCTTCTTCCCCTGCCGGCGAATACCGGCCCCGAGCGTGGCGCCGAGATCCTTGGCCGCATCCGCACGGCATTTGCCGAAAAGGGCTTTGACGGCTCGTCGATGCAGGACCTGGCCCGCGCGGCGGGGATGAGCGTGGGCAACTTCTACCGCTATTTTCCCTCCAAGGACGCCATCGTCGAAGCGATGGTCGGCTACGACATGGCCGAGATGGAGCGCGACTTCGCCGCCATCCTGGAGTCGGCCGACCCGCTGACAGGCATCCGCGCCAAGATCTGCGAACGGCTGAACGGTGGCTGCGCTGAAGACGGCCGCCTCTGGGCCGAAATCACCGCCGCCGCGCACCGAAAGCCCCAGATCGCCCGGATCTGCGGCCAGATGGAAGAACTGGTGGCGGAAAACCTGCTGACCGTCTTTGCCCGGCTGGCGGGGACCTCGCCAAAGGTGGTGGCGCAGCGGTATGGCGCACATGCCCGTTTCATCGTGATGCTGGTCAAGGCGGCGGCGATGCGCAAGCGCGATGCGCCCGACCCGGACCTGACAGCGCTGATCCTGGGCACCATCGAGACCACCCTTTCCGAAATCACCGACGCCGCAAGAGATTGATCCATGCGCCCTGTTCCCGTTCTTTCCGCCGTTCTCGTAGCGTCGCTGGCACTTTGCCTGCCTGCCCCCCTGGCGGCCGAGACCGCCATCGCCGGTGAATCGGCCGCGCCCGAGGGCGCCGAGGCCAATCTGCCCGCCATTTCCGTCATCGCGGCAACGGTCCGGCCGATGACCGACCGGGTCATCGCCTCGGGTCTGATCGGGGCCATCGAAGAGGTGCAGGTGCAGCCCCTGATCGAGGGCCAGCCGATCCAGACGCTGCTGGCCGATGTCGGCGACCGGGTCGAGAAGGGCCAGGTCCTGGCGACGCTGTCGAAGACCACGCTGGAATTGCAGAAGTCGCAGTCGCTGGCCTCGCTGGCGGCATCGAAGGCCACCATCGCCCAGGCCGAGGCGCAACTGATCGAGGCCGAATCCTCGGCCGCCGAGGCGGCGCGGGTGGCCGAACGAACCAACAAGCTGCGCGAACAGGGCTCGGCCAGCCAGGCGGCGGCGGATACCGCCAATGCCAATGCCGTGTCTGCCACCGCCCGCGTCACCGTGGCGCGGCAATCGCTGGAGGCGGCGCGCGCGCAGCTGGCGCTGTCGGAGGCGCTGCTTGCCAATGTCGACCTGCAACTGACCCGGACCGGGGTGAAGGCACCGGTCTCGGGCCTGATCACCGCGCGCAACGCCACCATCGGCGCCATCGCCACCGCCGCCGGCCAGCCGATGTTCGTGATGGAGCGGGACGGCGCGCTGGAACTGCGGGCCGACATATCCGAAGCAGACCTGCTGCGCCTGGCCGCCGGGCAAAGCGCGCGGCTGACCGCCGTCGGCCTGTCGGGCAGCTTCGGCGGCACGGTGCGCCTGGTGGAACCCGCCATCGACGCCGCCACCCGACTGGGCCGCGCCCGCATCACGCTGGACGATCCGCAGGACCTGCGCGCCGGGATGTTCGTCGAGGCCGAGATCTATGTGGCCGAACGCGATACCCTGGCGGTACCGGTGACCGCAGTGGGGGCCGACCAGGGCGCCGCCACCGTCATGCGGGTCAAGGATGGCGTGGTCGAGCGGGTGGTGGTGACCACCGGCATCCGCGACCGGGGCTATATCGAGGTGCTGTCGGGGCTGGAACCCGGCGATCAGGTGGTGGCAAAGGCCGCGTCCTTCGTGCGCGCGGGCGACCGGATCAACCCGATCCCGCTGGCCGCGACGAACTGAGGAGCGGGGCATGAACTTCTCCGCCTGGTCGATCCGCAATCCCATCGGGCCTCTCCTGGCCTTCCTGATGCTGCTGGTGCTGGGCTGGCAGTCCTTCAACAGCCTGCCGATCACCCGATTTCCGAACATCGACTTTCCGCTGGTGGCGGTGACCGTCACCCAGTCGGGCGCGGCCCCGGCCGAACTGGAAACCCAGGTGACGAAAGAGATCGAGGATGCGGTTTCCGGCATCACCGGGGTGAAGAACATCATCTCGACGGTGAATGACGGCATCTCGATCACCGCAATCGAATTCCGCATCGAAGTGCCGACCGACAAGGCGGTGCAGGACGGCAAGGATGCCATCGACCAGGCCCGCGGCGACCTGCCGGCCGATGTCGAGGCGCCGACCGTCAGCCGGATCGACGTCGAGGGCCAGGCGATCATGACCTTTGCCGTCCAGGCCCCGGCGATGACCTTCGAGGAGCTGTCCTGGTTCGTCGACGACACCGTGAAACGCGCGCTTCAGGGCCGTGTCGGCGTCGGCAAGGTGGAACGCTATGGCGGCGCCGACCGCGAGATCCAGATCCTGCTCGATCCGGTCAGGATGGGCAGCTACGGCATCAGCGCGCAGGCGGTGTCGGGCCAGTTGCGGGCGACCAACGTCAACCTCGGCTCCGGCCGGTCCGAACTGGGCACCGGCGAACAGGCGATCCGCACGCTGGGCGATGCCGCAACCGTGGCCAGGCTGGCCGCGACCACCATCGCGCTGCCGTCTGGCCGCTTCGTCAAGCTGACCGACCTGGGCCAGGTCGTCGACAGCTATGAAGAGCTGCGGTCGTTTTCGCGGCTGAACGGCGATCAGGTGGTGACCTTTGCGGTGTTCCGCGCCAAGGGTGCCTCCGAGGTTTCGGTGGCCGAGACGGTGAATGCAGCGATTTCCGATCTGGAGAAGAAGAACCCCGACGTCGGCTTTTCGCTGGTCGACGAGACGGTGTTCTACACCTATGGCAACTACGAATCCGCCCTGCACACCCTGCTGGAAGGCGCGCTTCTGGCGATTCTGGTGGTGCTGGCCTTCCTGCGCAACTGGCGCGCGACGCTGATTTCCGCCGTGGCCCTGCCGCTGTCGGCCATCCCGGCCTTCTGGGCGATGGATTTGCTGGGCTTTTCGCTGAATCTGGTGTCGTTCCTGGCGCTGACGCTGGCCACCGGCATCCTGGTCGATGACGCCATCGTCGAGATCGAGAACATCGCGCGGCATATCCGCATGGGCAAGACCCCCTACCGCGCCGCGATCGAGGCGGCGGACGAGATCGGTCTGGCCGTCATCGCCACCACCTTCACCATCATCGCGGTCTTCGTGCCGGTCAGCTTCATGCCCGGCATTCCCGGCCAGTATTTCCGACAATTCGGCATGACAGTTGCCATTGCGGTGATGTTCTCGTTGCTGGTGGCGCGGCTGATCACGCCGATGATGGCGGCCTATCTCATGCGCGCCAAGGATGCGCTGCACGAGCACAAGGACAGCTTCGTGATGCGCAGCTATCTGGGGCTGGTGCGGCTGTCGGCGGGCAAGAGCCTGCGCTGGCCCAACCCCTTGCGCCTGGTGCGGCTGAACCGGATGGTGCCGCGCTGGCAATGGCTGCGCGTGCTGTGGACCTGGCCGGGCAAGCTGCCCTTCGCGCCGCTGCGGCTGGTCGCCTGGATCGTCAACCTGCCGATCGCGCTGGCGGGTCTGGTGCTGGCGCTGGTGTTCCGCATCCTGCGGGCGCCGACGCATTTCATCAACTCCTACTATCTGACGCTGGTGGTGGCGCTGGTGGTGGTGTTCTTCTCGGTCCAGGCGATGATGAAGGTGCCCGGTGCCTTCATGCCGCCCGAGGATGTCAGCCGCATCTCGATCTCGGTCGAACTGCCGCCCGGCTCGACGCTGGCCGAGACCGACCGCACCACGCAAGACATGGTCGCGCGCATCAGGAACGTGGACTGGATCGACAACATCTTCGTCCTTGGCGGCTCTTCGCCCACCGGCGACCTGGACATCCGCCGCGCCGCGATCACGGTGACGCTGGTCAAGCTGGACCATTCGCTGGAGCTGAAACTGTCGCAGCTGGGCCGCAAGCTGCCGCTGATCGGCAGCCTCGTCCCCGTGGTGGAAAACACCGGCCGCACCGTGCCGCAGAACGAGATCGAGGCCGAGATCTTCCGCCGCATCGCCGATGTGCCCGACGTGCGCGCCTTCAAGCTGAACGACCGGGGAGAGCGCGACATCTCCTACTCGATCCTCGCGTCCAGCGAGAAAGACCTGAACGGCGCGGTGAAGGTGCTGGAAGAGGCGCTGCGCGGCGACCCGCTGCTGGCCAATGTGGCGTCCGAAGGCGCCCTCCCCCGTCCCGAGATCCAGATCACGCCGCGTGCGGATGAAGCCGCGCGGCTGGGTATCACCACCGCCGACATTGCCGCCGTGGTGCGCGTGGCCACCATCGGCGATGTCGACGCCGCGCTGGCGAAACTGTCGATCGACAACCGGCTGGTGCCGGTCAGGGTGCGGCTGGACAATGCCTCGCGCGAGGATCTGACGCGGATCGCCAGCCTCAAGATCACCACCGCGACCGGCACCCAGGTGCCGCTGTCGGCGGTGGCCGAGGTCGCGCTGGCCGAAGGACCGTCGACGGTGCGGCGCCTGAACAAGGAACGCCGCGCCACCATCGGCGCCAACCTGCCGGTGGGCGTGGCGCTTGGCGATGCCTCGGCGCGGTTCAAGGAAATTGCTGATGCCACGCCGCTGCCGGCATCGGCACGGTTCCAGGAATCCGGCGATGCCGAGATTCAGGCAGAACTGTTCACCTCTTTCGGCAATGCGATGATCCTGGGCCTGATGCTGATGCTGACCGTGCTGATCCTGCTGTTCAAGTCGGCGATCCAGCCCTTCACCATCCTATTTTCGCTGCCGCTGGCCATCGGGGGCGTGGCGGCGGCCCTCCTTGCCACCAATGCCTCGCTGTCGATGCCGGTGCTGATCGGCCTGCTGATGCTGATGGGGATCGTGTCGAAGAACGCCATCCTGCTGATCGACTTCGCGATCGAGATGCGACGGCGCGGCTTCGACCGGATCCAGGCCGTGATCGAGGCCGGGCACAAGAGGGCGCAGCCGGTCGTGATGACTTCCATCGCGATGTCGGCGGGAATGCTGCCTTCGGCGCTGGGCGTGGGCGAAGGCGGTGCGTTCCGCGCACCGATGGCCACCGCCGTGATCGGCGGCATCATCGTCTCGACCGCGCTGTCGCTGGTGGTTGTGCCGGCGTTCTACCTGATCATGGATGACGTCTCGCGCGGGCTGGTCCTGGTTTTCCGCCGCTTCGTCGGTGGCAAGGAAGAAGAGCCGGAAGAACCCGCCGCCCATGTGCTGGCCGAACGGATCGAGCGGGGCGCCGACGGCCTGTCGCTTCTCGGTGCCCGCGTGGCGGCGCTGGAAGAGGCGCTGCCGCCCGGATCGCGGCTCGGAACCAAGCTGCACGTGGCCGAGTGACGCCTCAGCCGGCGTCCTCGGGCGGCAGGCGGGCCAGGTCGTCCAAAAGTGCGATCAATGCCGCGGTCCGCTCGGGTCCGAAGGCCGCGTCGATCCGCGCATAGGCCGCGCTGGCATGGGGGGTGACGGCGTCGATCAGGCGCTGGCCGTCTTCGGTAATCGACAGGATCACGCGGCGCCCGTCGCCGGCATCGCTGCCGCGCCGGATCAGCCCGCGCTGATCCATCGCCCGGATCATCCGGGTCAGCGACGGCGCCAGGATATTGGCCCGTGCCGCCAGGTCGGTGGCATCCAGGCTGTCATGCTCGGCCAGCACGCGGATCACCCGCCATTGCTGTTCGTTGATGCCATGCGCATCAAGGATCGGACGGAACCGCGCCATCACCGCCTCACGCGCGCGCAACAGCGCCATGGGCAAGGCGGATTGGGTCGATCTGGGGCCGGGCGTGGTCATCGCGAAAGCCAAGCACGCCGCCGGGCAAAGGGCAAGACGGCGGTTGACCTTGGCTCCGCGCCGGGCATTCTGCCGCAGTCGCCGAAGGGGAAGCCGCCGTGCCGCATCTGACCATCGAATATTCCGCCAATCTGGACCCCTCGGGCGATCTGGCCGGCCTGTGCCTGCGCTTGCGGATGGCGCTGTTGCAGACCGGGCTGGCCGAAGAGGGCGCGCTGCGCGTCCGCGCCCTGCCCTGCCCGCATTACGCCGTAGCCGATCTGTTGCCGGAAAACGCCTTCGCCGCCCTTGTCTTGCGCATCGGCGCGGGCCGCAGCCCCGACGACAAGCGACGAATGGGAGAGATGGTGATGCAGGCCGCAACGGCACATTTCGCCACCCTGCTGGCCGCCCCGCATTTCGCGCTGTCGCTGGACATCGTGGAAAACGACGCAGCTCTCAGCTGGAAGTCCAACAGCATCCACCCCCGCCTGCGCGGCAAGGGCTGATTGCGGCACCCTTGGCCGGCCAGGTCCGCTCCGCGGGGAGTATTTCCGAAAGAGCAAACCCCCTTGCACGGCGCCCGTGTCTTGCTCTTTTTCAAATACTCCCGCCGGAGGCGCCCCACTCAGCCCTCGCGCGCCGGTCCCGGTCTGGGCCACAACCGCGTGGCGTCTTGCGCCGAATAGCGCCCAAGCCGCACATCCTCGGCCACCAGCGCCGGATCCCGCTCCGTCGGATCGCCAAAGCCCCCGCCGCCCGGCGTGCGCACCCGCACCCGGTCCCCCGGCGCCAGAACGATGTCCTGCGCCTTCGACAGATGCTCGGGCACCGTGACCGTGCCTGCGCGGATGATCTCCACCCGGTTCACCGCCCCGTCGCCGCCGCCCAGGGCACCCAGCGGCCCGGTGCGCCCGTGGTCCATCACGAAGGACGCCCGCGCGGTGCCGCGCAAGACCTCGACCTCGTAGTCGAGGCCAAAGCCGCCGCGGTGCTTTCCGGCCCCGCCGCTGCCCTCGTGCAGCGCATAGCGGCGGTAGAGGACAGGGTATTTCTGTTCCATGATCTCGACCGGCGGGGCTTTCGAGATGCCGATCGTCGAGCAGCCGTTCGAGATGCCGTCGCCGCCAAAAAAGCCGCCATAGCCGCCGCCCGAGATCTGGTACATCACATATCCCGCCCCGGTTTCCGGGTCTGTCCCGCCCAGGCCGAAGTTGCCCGATGTGCCGGCTGGCGCTGCGGTGACGCGGTCGGGGATCGCCTGGACCAGGGCCGCAAAGACGGCCTCGGCGATGCGTTGGCTGACCTCGGCGGCGCAACCGCTGACCGGTCGGGGGTAGTGGGCATCAAGGAAGCTGCCTTCGATGCCGGTGACTTCCAAGGGCTCGAAGGCGCCGGCCGAGATCGGCACATCGGGGAAGATGTGGCGCATCGCCAGATAGACCGACGACAAGGTGGTGGCGCGGACCGAGTTCATCGGCCCCATGCAGGGCAGCGAAGAGCCGGCGAAGTCGAACACCAGCCCGTCGCCCTTGCGCGTCACGCTCAGCGCGATGGTCAGCGGCTCATTCACCACCCCGTCGCTGTCGATGGTTGCATGGGCCCGATAGCTGCCCTCTGGAATCAGCCCGATCATCGCCCGCATCTGCCGCGCCGCCAGATCGCGCATCCGCGCCACCGCCTCGGTGACGGTCTCGTCGCCATAGCGGTCCATCAGTTGTGCCAGCCGCTCTGCCCCCACCATCAGCGCCGAAGCCTGTGCCTTGACGTCACCGATGCGCTGGTCGGCGACCCGGATGTTCGACTGGATGATCGCCCAGATTTCCGCGTCGAGAACGCCCTTCTTGAACAGCTTGACCGGCGGCAGCCGCAGCCCTTCCTGCTCGGCGCTGATCGCCGATGCCGAGAACCCGCCCGGCACCATGCCGCCGGTATCCGGCCAATGGCCGGTGTTCGACAGCCAGCACCAGATCCGCCCGCCGCGCCAGACCGGCATGGCAAAACGCACGTCCATCAGGTGGGTGCCGCCCAGATAGGGGTCGTTGACGATGTAGATGTCGCCCGGTTCCGGCGCGGCGGTGATGCCGGCGCTGATCCGCTCGACCAGCGTAGCGGTGGAAAACTGCATCACGCCGACAAAGACCGGCAGGCCCTTGGATCCTTGCGCGATCAGGCTGCCGTCCTCGGCCGAATAGATCCCGTCCGAGCGGTCATCGGCCTCGGCGATCACCGGCGAAAAGGCGGCGCGGGAAAACGTCAGGTCCATCTCGTCGCAGACCTGTTGCAGGCCGGCCTGGATGACGGCAAGGGTGACGGGGTCGATCATGTCTGCACCTCGACGATCAGGTTGCCATCGGCGTCCGAGGTGACGCGGCAGCCCGGCTCCACCACCAGCGTCGTGTCCATTTGCTCTATGATCATAGGGCCTTGCAGGTCTATCCTCAACGGCAGGTGGTCGCGCCAGTAGACCGGCGTTTCGACCCAGCCGCCGAACCAGACCGGCCGGGTTTCCTGCGGCTCGGCCCGGTCGCGCCGCCCAGACGGGTCGATCAGGCGGGAAAGGTCCAACTCGGCCCGCCGCCCGGTCACGCTGACGTTCAGGTTCATCAGGTTGGCGCGGATTTCCGGCAGATCGACCTTGAAGCGGGCGTTGTAGGCGGCCTCGAACAGCCGTTGCAGGTCGTCGCGTGAGGGTCGGGCCGAGGGCAGCGCCACCCGCAACAGATGGGTCTGGCCCAGAAACTGCATGTCGGCGGAATACTCGGCCCGCACGTCGCGGACCTCGATCCGCTCGGCATCGATCAGGCGGCGGCCCTCGGCCTCCTGATCGGCCAAGACCGCGTGCACCAGTTCCAGATCGACTGCATCCAAGGGCCGGTTCAGCGTGCGGACGAAATCATGCCGCAGGTCGGCCACCACGCAGCCCAAAGCATTGGTGATGCCGGGCCGGGCCGGCACCAGCACCTTCGGCACCGCCAGTTCGCGCGCCAGGGCCACCGCATGCAGAGGCCCCGCGCCGCCAAAGGCGAACAGCGCGAAATCGCGCGGGTCGGCCCCCATCGAGATCGAGACCATCCGGATCGCCCCGGCCATATGGGTGTTGGCGATGGTCACCACCGCCTCGGCCGCTGCCTCGACCGACAGGCCAAGCGGCGTTGCGATCTGCGCCTGCATCGCCGCGCGCGCGGCCTTTGCCGCCTGGCCGAAGCGGCTGGCGGGCAGCCGGCCAAGGATCAGATTGGCGTCCGAGATCGTCACCCTTTCGCCACCGCGGCCATAGCAGACCGGGCCGGGGCTGGAGCCCGCCGATTCCGGCCCGACCCGCAGCAGGCCGCCTTCATCGACCCGTGCGATCGAGCCGCCACCGGCGCCGACGGTGCGCACGTCGACCATCGGCACATGGATCGGCATGGCATATTCCACCTCGATCTCGTTCGACACCGGCGCCACCCCGCCGCGGATCATCGCCACATCCGTCGAAGTGCCGCCCATGTCATAGGTCAGAAGGTTGGGCGTGCCGGCCCGTCGCCCCGTCGCCACCGCCGCCATCACGCCCGAAGCCGGGCCCGACATCACCGTCTTCACCGCCTCTTTCGCAACATGCGCGGCCGAGACCATGCCGCCATTGCCGTTCATCACCAGAAGCTCGCGGGAATAGCCCTTGGCCGCCAACTCGCCAGCAAGGCGGGAGATATAGCGCTCCAGCACCGGCTGGACCGAGGCGTTCACCGCCGCCGTCACCCCGCGCTCGTATTCGCGCGCCTCCGACAGCAGCGAATGGCCGGTGGTGATATAGCCGTTCGGCCAATGCTGCGCAGCAATTTCCGCCGCGCGCAGCTCATGCGCGGGGTTGGCATAGGCGTGCAGGAAGTGGATCACCAGGGCCTCGCAGCCCATTTGCTGCAGCGCGGCAACAGCGTTCTGAAAAGCCTTTTCATCCAGTGGGGTGATCACCCTGCCCCGTGCATCCATCCGCTCTGGCACCTCCAGCCGCAGGTCGCGCGGGATGATCGGGACGAAACGGCCGGACATGCCATAGGCCTGCGGGCGGGTGCGGCGGCCCAGTTCCAGCACGTCGCGGAACCCTTGCGTGGTGATGAGGCCGGTCTTCGCCAGCCGACGCTCCAGCACCGCGTTGGTGGTGGTCGTGGTGCCGTGAACGATCAGGTCCAGCGCCGAAAGATCGGCCCCCGCCGCCTCGAACGCCGCCAGCACGCCGCCCGACTGGTTCGGCAGCGTGGTCGGCACCTTGGCCAGCCGGACCTGACCCGAGCCGGGATCGAAAATCACCAGATCGGTGAAAGTGCCGCCCACGTCCACGCCCGCGACAAGACCCGCCATTCAGACCCCCACGTAATCGCGAAACGCCCGCGCACCCGGCGTCAGGTCCGCCGCGGCCAGCGTTTCTTCCACCCGGCCATGCGCCATGAAGGCCACCCGGTCGGCCATCTTCAACACCGCATCGACGCGCTGTTCCACCAGCACCACCGCCACGCCTTCGGCCTTCAACCGCAGGACCGCCTCGCGGATCAGGGTGATCATCGAAGGCTGCAACCCTTCTGTCGGCTCGTCCAGCAAGAGGACCCTGGGTTCCAGGCACAGTGCCCTTGCAATCGCCAGCATCTGCTGCTCGCCCCCCGACAGCGTCGCCGAGGGCTGGTCCAGCCGTTCGGCCAGCCGCGGGAACAGCGACAGCACATGAGCGCGGATCTCGCGGCGGTTGCCGCGGGCCAGGCCGCCGACCTCAAGGTTTTCCGCCACCGTCAACGGCCCGAACAGCCGCCGCCCCTGCGGCACCCAGGCCAGCCCGTGGCGCGGCACCTGATGCGCGGGCAGCCCGTGGATATCGACGCCTGCCAGACTGATGCGGCCGGACGAGACCGGCACGATCCCCATGATCGCCTTCATCAGCGTGGACTTTCCGGCGCCATTGCGACCCATGACGCAGGTCACCTCGCCCGCCCGCGCGGTGAAATCCACGCCGCGCAGCACGGTGACGGGGCCGTATCCGGCGGTGACGGCGGCAAGCTCAAGCACCGAGATAAGCCTCCTGCACCGCTGGATCGGCGCGCACCTGATCGGGCGTGCCCTGCGCCAGCACCTGACCGAAGTTCAGGACCGTGATGCGGGTGGCAAGGTCCATCACCACCTCCATGTTGTGCTCGATCAAGAGCACCGCGACTTGCGGCACCAGCGACCGCACCAGCGCCTTGAAGCCTTCGATCTCTCCGGCGGCCAGCCCTTGCGTCGGCTCGTCAAGGATCAGCACGCGCGGCGCCAGTGCAAGGCCCATCGCCAGTTCCAACAGGCGCTGGTGGCCGTAGGACAGCACGCCCGCGACCTCGGCCGCCATACCGACCATGCCGACCCGTGAAAGCGCCGCCTGAACCGCCGCCTTCAGGTCGCGAACCCGCGCGCCCTGCGCCGCCAGCGCCACGTTGTCAAAGACCGACAGGCCGGGAAAGATCGAGGTGATCTGGAACGTATAGGCCACGCCCTTGCGCACCCGGATATGGGCAGGGGTGCGGGTGATGTCTTCTCCGGCCAGCCGGATCGTGCCCGCCTGTGGCGCCAGCCGGCCCGAGAGCAGCGAGACGAAGGTGGTCTTGCCCGCCCCGTTCGGCCCGATCAGGGCATGGATCTCGCCGGCCTCAAGGTCGAAATCCACCCCGTCCACGGCGCGCAATCCGCCGAAATGCCGGGTCAGGCCGCGGGCCTCCAGCAGGCTCATGGCAGATCCCTCCACCACCTTGCGCGGACCCAGCCGAGAATCCCTTTCGGCGCGAACAGCACCAGCACCACCAGGGCTGCCCCCACCACGAACAGCCAGGCATCGGTGACCGAGGAAGCGACATCAGTCAGGTAGAACATCAGCGCAGCGCCCAGCCCCGCGCCCAGAACCGTGCCCGCCCCGCCCAGAAGGACATAGAGCATCGGCAGGATCGAATACTGGATATCGGCGAAGGTGCCGCCGACATAGCCGAAGAGCAGCGCATAGGCCGCCCCCGCCGCGCCCGAATAAAGGCCCGAGATGCCCATGACCTGCAACTTCGCGGCATAGGGGTTGATCCCCAGCATCCTTGCGCGCTCCTCGTTTTCCCGCAGGGCCACCATCACCCGGCCAAAGCGTGACCTGACCAGAAGAAGCGACAGCCCCAGCGCAACCGTGAACAACCCCCAGGCCAGCGCATAGCGCGGGCCATCGGCGGCAAGCGTCGCGCCGAACAGGGCGCGGCCGGTGTCCGGCACGACAAAGCCCTCGTCCCCGCCGGTCCAGCTGTTGAAGTAAAGGATGGTCAGCGCGAAGGCCTTGGCGAACATCAAGGTCACGATCATGAAGCTGACACCCGCGGTGCGCAGGGCCAGAAGGCCGACGATCACGGCAGCCAGCCCCCCCGCCATCGCCCCCGCCAGAAGTGCCGGGGCAGCGCCCCAGCCCCAGTGCCAGGCCGGCAGGCCGGCGCCATACATGCCAGCGGCAAAGAACAGCGCATGGCCAAGGCTGAGCAGCCCGGCATAGCCGAAGGCCAGGTTGTAGCCCATGGCAAAGACCGCCAGCACCATGATCCGCGCCAGGTTGGTGGCGTGGTATTGCGGCAGCACCAGCCCCAGCAGCGCCAGCGCCGCCAGCACGGCCAGATGCAGGCCCCACACCTTCATGTCTTCTGTCCGAACAGGCCCTGCGGGCGGAACACCAGCACCATCGCCACCAAAAGCGTGGCCAAAATCTTGGCCAGTGTCGGCGTGAAGAACATCGAGATCACCCCATCCGACAGCCCGATGATCAGCGCCGCGATCACCGTGCCGCGCAAACTGCCAAGCCCGCCGATGATGACCACGATGAACGACAGCAGCAGCGGGTCACCCCCCATCAGGTAATGCGCCTGCTGGATCGGCACCACCAGCACCGCCGCCACCGCGGCAAGCGCTGCGCCAAGCGCAAAGGTGCCCATGTAGACCCGGTCGACGTTGATGCCGAAGGCGCCGGCGACCTCTCGGTCCACCTGCGTTGCACGCATGATCAGGCCGGCCCTCGTCCGCGTCATCAGCCGCCAGACGGCCAGCAGGACGGCGACGGCGGCGGCAACGACAAACAGTTTGTAGCCGGAATAGCCGAACCAGGGCAGCTGGATCCGCCAGGTGAAGGGGGCGGCGACCGGGCGCGCGTCGGGGCCGTAAAAGGTAAGCGCGGCCTGCTGCAGGATGTACAAGAGGCCGATGGTGGCGACGATGGTCGCCTCGGGGTCGTAGTTCAGCCGCTTCAGGATCAGACCGTCCGCCGCCGCTGCCAGCGCGCCGACCAGCACGGGGGCGACCACCAGGGCCGCCAGAAACACTGCCCAGGCCGGACCGGGGACCACGCTGGCGACGAACCAGGCGATGACGGCGCCCAGCATGTAGAACTCGCCATGCGCGACATTCACGACCCGCATGACGCCGAACACAAGGCAGAGGCCAACGGCGGCCAGCGACAGCACGGCGGCGGTGACCATGCCCTCCATCAGGGCCAGAAGCAGGAAAGGACCGAAGGACATGGGATGTGCTCAGGCAGGACGGGCAATATTGCCCGTCCTGCGATTCCGGTTCAGAACGACATCGCGGTATAGTCGGTGTCGTTTGCGTACATTCCGTCTTCCAGGCTGGTCTGATGCACCCGCAGCAGCTTGCCACCCTGGATCTGGCTGATGTTCTGGGTCCCGAAGGCCTGGTGCGTCTTGCCGTTGAACACCATGCCGCCCTGCGGCCGTTCCGGTCCGGCCGGCAGATCGGAGATCGCCTCCATCGCCTCGACCAGCTTTTCACGATCGGCCACCCCGGCGTAACCCGAGGCCTCGACCGCCTGCTTGATGAAATACAGCGTCTCCCAGCACGAGAACATGTGGCTGTAGGTCGAGATATCTGCCGGATCGCTGACGCTTGCGCCCATGTCGTCCACCCCGACGGCGGCGCGATACGCGGTCTCTGCCTCGCCCGCGTCGGCCTGTTTCATCCGGCAGTGGCCTTCCCAGAAATGCGAGCCTTCAAGGAACTCCAGCCCCGGCGTCGCGGTATCCACTGCTTCGAGACTGTCGAGGAACCCGAACAGCTGCGGCCTGGCGCCAGTGCCGTAGAACTCGCCCAGTTCCTTCACGAAGGTCAGCACGGCGGGGCCGACCATGACGTGATACAAGACCTCGGTCTCGGCCGGGATCTGCGGGAAATAGCGGGTAAAGCTGGTCTCCGTGGGCGGGATGCCGATCTGGGCGATCACCTCGCCGCCTTGCCCCGGCATTGCGGCGGTAAAGAAATCGCGATGATCATGTCCGAAGGCATAGTCGGGGTAGATCAGCGTGACCTTCTTGCCCAGGTTCGCCGCCACCCAGGGCGCCATCGACTGGATCTGGCTGCGCACATCCGTGATCGCGGGCTGCAGGGTCCAGCGGTTCAAGGCACCCGAGGCGACGTGATAGCCCTCCGAGCAGACCAGATAGGGCACCTTCAACTCCCCGGCCCGTGGGGCCGACCCCATCACCACATGCGAAAACAGCGTGCCCATGATCAGGTCGCAAGCTGCGGGGCCGGCGAGTTTTTCGACCACTTCCGCCCCGCGCTTGGGGTCGGTCGCGTCATCCTCGAACAGCAGCTCTACCGGACGCCCGGCGATCCCGCCCGCGGCATTGATCGCGGTGGCGGCGGCGGTCGCCGTGCGCTCATACCAGCGGCCATAGGCGGCACCGATCCCGGTGCGGTGCAGCTGGAAGCCCACCTTCAGGGGCGCGCCCTGGGCAAACACATGCCCCGGCAGCGCCGCCGTGGCGAGGCCTGCGCCCATGCCCTGAAGAACCCGGCGCCGGGACGGCGCAAAAAGCGAAGTCGTCGTCATCGTCTCTCTCCTGCTGTTGGCGGGCGCCTCTCCTGGGGCCTCGCGGTCAAGATTGTAGGCATGCAAACGTCTTGTCCACCAAAATCACCCCACCCTGGCGGTGGACAGAAGCCAAAGCCCCAGGATGGTATAACCGACCATCAGCCCGGTCAGCGGCAGATGCGCCAGTGCGCGCACCGGCCCGGCCAGCCGCAGCGACAGGATCACCGCCAGAAGATGCGCACCCAGAATGGCCAGGAACTGAGTGGCATAGATCAGCGGCATCACCCGCGCATCGGTCAGGAACCCGAAAGAATCGAAGAATGGTGGCAGGCCCAGCCAATTGGCACCGGTGAAGAACGGATCGTTCACCGCGGCGATGGTGTATTGCCCCGCCGTCAGCAGCATCACCAGATAATGCGCCGCATGATAGCCCGAGGCGATGGCCAGGAAGGACAACATCACCCTGTCGGCCCGAAAGCCACCGCCCGCAACCCGGCTTCCCAGCGCGATGCCGGCCCAGAGCGCGGCCAGCGTCAGCGCGAAGACCCCGGCGATGCCGGCACTGTTGTGCCAGACCACGGCCGAGCGGCCCACCGGCTCCAGCGAGTTCTGGCCGATCAGTGCCTGCCACCAGAAGGTCTCGTTCAGCCCATCGAAGGTCAGCGCGGCCAGTGCCAGCGCGACGAAGACCTGCGCCGACCGGTCCAGCGGCGGCATCCGCAAGACCTGCGCGCCAGGCCAGCCCGCCATCAGCCGGGCGCGGCGGCCGTCGATCTCCAGCCAGAACGGTGCAATCCTGGCGACAAGGCCGAACAGCACGGTCAGGAACTCTCCCCGCTGCAACCAGTCTTCGCCCTCGGCCACGGCGAGGACGAAGATGATCGCCCAATAGGTCGCCGCCGCGCGGGCCAGCACGGCAGGATCGTCGGGGTAGAGCGAGATCATCTGGAACCAGATGAACCAGATGTAGAACCCCACCGCCGGCCAGTGGCCAAGTCGCGACAGGCCGATCCCGCCCCTGCGCCGCAGCAGGATGCGGGCGATCCGGACCGGCCCGGTCCAGGGGTTGATTGCCCGCCAGAGGTTTCCGAAGAGAACCGAGCCCATTGGCACGACGATCCAGACCCCGGTCCAGAACACCAGCGTCATCAGGTTGTGCATCGGGTCGCGGCTGCCCAGATGGCCGATCACGACAAGCCCGAGGAGGACAAGGAAGGACAGGTAGGAGGTTACCACCACCGGCAGCAGGACCGGCCGCTCCCACAGCAGACGCGCCCGCATCTGCGGCATGTGCCCGGCGGCGGCGCCCAACAGGGCCGTCAGCGCCACCGTCAGCGCGGCGGCGGCAATGTAGTGCCCGGTCGGCAGTGTCAGGATGACCGACGGCGGCAGGGCACAGGCAAAGGCCACCGACGGCGCGAACAGCAACGTCGGGACAAGCGCAAGCCGCATCCGTCCGGACCCCGGAGTTCTCCGGAATTCCGGACAGGATCTTTCGAAGAATCCTGCGCGCCCAGGGCCAGCCGGTGTCACCTCAACCCGTCCTCCCCCTTGACCTGCGCCAGTTCCAGCCCGCCCATCCGGCTGTGCACCCGCCCGCCGCGCGCCATGGCCAGTGCGAACAGCACCTCGCCCGCCCGCGGCCCATCCTCGCAGGCCACCGTGATCACATCAAAGCGCGACCGCACATAGGCCGCGTTCAGATGGCCCAGCGGAATGTCCAGCGTCGTCCCCATGCCGCCGACCTTCATCGCCGAGGGCACGATGGCGCGGCATTCGCCCAGCCGCTCGCGCATGCCGTAGCCACCCGAGACATGCCAGATCGCGCCATGCTCGTGCTCTCCCGCCTCGCCGACGATGGCGCCCTTGCCATAGGCGTCGATGCCGCTGCGCCCACCCAGCGCCGCCACCAGCCGGTCGGTCAGTTGCAGTGCCAGCGGCTTGAGCGCCTCCATCGCCGGTTGCAGATCCGGCTCATGGCGGCCGGCGAAAGGGTTGGCGCAGATCGCGTAGATGGCGCCCTTCACCGGGGCCGGATTGGCCAACGGGCCCCCTTCGTGCAGGATCTCTTCAACCTGGGTGACGATCTTGCGGATATTGAAACCGGACATCTGCACTCTCCCCGACCGGCAGCGCGATCGCGCCGGTTGCCATGCGCCCACCCTGCAGGAAAAGTGCAGCGCCTTCAATCAGCCCGCGTGCACGAAACCCCTCGGCCGCCCGCAGGCCCGCCGCCAGCGCCGCATCCCGTTCTGCCGCCGTCAGGGGCGCAACGCCCATCGTCACCAGCCGCGCGCCCAGGTCGCTGTCGGACTGCATCTCCTGTGCCGGGCGCCGCGCGATGCCAGTGTGCCCCGGCAGATCAACCGCATTGGCGATCATCGTCGCCGCCGCATCGGCGATCGCCGCGCTGCGCGCCAGCACCGTCACCGCATCGGCGATGCCAAGCGAGAAGCTGCGCCCGCGCCAGCCCGAGGTCGCGATGCCGCGCACCCGGTCTTCGGCCCGCACCGCCACGCTGTCCAGCCCCCCGGTCACCGCCAGCGCGCAGGTCAGCATCTGCCCAGGTGCCAGATGCAGCGCGATGTCGCCGCCGTTGTTGGCATAGGCGCGGCGCACGCCCGGTCCGGCCAGCACGGCGAGGATCTCATCCGCCACCGCGCCGGCCACTGCCGCCATCGGGGTGATGAATTCAGCCCGGAACGGTGACACCGCCGCCGTCATCCGCTGCGCGATGGCGCCGGTCACCGGCGCATCCTCGGCCCGCAGGGCGGGCAGTTCCGCCGCCAGTTCTTCAAGCACCGTCCCGAACCGCGCCGCCGCCCGCGCTTCGGCCGCCGCAACCGCGGCCTTTGGCCCGAAGGCCTGGGCCACGATGTCGATCGGCCCGTGCTGCAGATGCAGCCGGTTTCCCGCCAACCGCGCCACCCGCGCCCCGCTCATGGCCGAACCATCCGCCTGCCTCTTTCCACCGCCCCGTCCGGAAATCAGGGGTCGGTCGGGACTTTATCGGGCTTCCCGCGCGATCTCCACTTGCATTCCATGCCCCCCCGCGCCCGGCGCAGGGCGGCCCTTGCCGCCGCCCGGCCCGCGCCATAGGGTCGCCGCCATGACCGACGCCCAAGGCCCCACCCGAGGCATCCTGTTGATGATCCTCGCCATCCTGCTCTTCACCGCGATGGACGCGACGGCGAAGGGGCTGGTCGCGCGTTACCCCGCGCCACAGGTGGTCTGGGTGCGCTTTGCCGGGCAGCTGATCGTGGTGGCGCTGGTGCTGGGCCCGCGTCTGCCGCGCAACCTGCGCACCCGCTTTCCGCTGCTGCATTTCTGGCGCTCGGCATTCCAGTTCGGCGCCACCACCTGCTTTTTCCTGTCGCTGCCGCATATCGGCCTGGCCGAGGCCACTGCGTTGACCGACATCAACCCGGTCCTGATCACCCTGGGCGCCGCACTGTTTCTGGGCGAGCGCCTTGGCCCGCGCCGCATCGCGGGCGTCGGGGTGGCGCTGATCGGGGCGCTGATCATCATCCGCCCCGGTGCGGGCGTGTTCAGCCCCTGGGCGCTGCTGCCGCTGGGCGCCGCGATCTGCTACACTGGCAACGCATTGCTGACCCGCCACATCGGGGCCCGCGAAAGCCCCTGGGCCTCGATGATCTATGCGGCCCTTTTCGGCACGATCCTGGCCGCCGCCGCCCTGCCCTTCGTCTGGCAACCGATCGCGGCCTCGGACCTGTGGCGCTTTGCGCTGATCGGCTGCCTTGGCACCGGGGCACAGCTGTGCATCATCCGCAGCTTTTCGATGACCGAGGCGGGAATCGTCGCGCCCTTCGCCTATCTGGGCATCATCTTCGCAGCTGGCTGGGGCATCGTGCTTTTTGACACCTGGCCCGACCGCTGGACGGTTTTCGGCGCACTTGTGATCGTGGGGGCGGGGCTTTATGTCTGGCACCGCGAAACCCTTGCGGCCAAGGCCGCCGCGAACTCCTGATGGCTGACGCCCCCCCCCCCTTCACGCTTCGCCACTGGCTGCAGGACCGCTTTCTGCGCGGCCTGATCTGGGGGCTGATGCGCCTGCCCTACCGGCTGCGCGTGCCGCTGTGCGGCTGGGCGGTGGCGCATGTCGTCGCGCCTGTCGCGGGCTATCGCCAGCGGGTCCGCGACAACCTGGCCCATGTTCTGCCCGACCTGCCCCGCACCGAGGTGGACCGCATCGCCCGCGCCGTGCCCGACAATGTCGGCCGCACCGTGATCGAGATCTATTCGGGCGCCGAATTCATCGCCCATGCCGTCAGCCACCCGCTGACCGGCGGCGGCGTCGCCGCGCTGGAGGCGGCGCATGAAGCGGGCCGCCCGGTCATCCTGGTCACCGGGCATTTCGGCAATTACGACGCCAGCCGTGCGGCACTGATCGCGCGCGGCTACCGGGTCGGGGCGCTTTACATGCCGATGGCCAACCCGTTCTTCAACGCCCATTACGAACGCGCCATCGGCACCATCGGCCGGCCACTGTTCCCGCGAGGCAAGAAGGGTCTGGCGGACATGGTGCGCCACCTGCGGTCGGGCGGGATGCTGGGGATGCTGATCGACCAGAACATGGGCCATGGCGCACCGCTCAGCTTCTTTGGCAAGACCGCGCTGACCGCCCTTTCCGCCGCAGAGCTTGCGCTGAAATACGACGCACTTCTGGTGCCGACCTATGGCATCCGCGGGCCGGACGGCCTGTCGTTCACCATCGTCGTGGAACCGCCCGTTCCCCCCGGCACGCCCGAGGCGATGACCCAGGGACTGAACGACAGCCTTGAGGCGCTGGTGCGCCGCCACATGGACCAGTGGTTCTGGATCCACCGGCGCTGGAAGGGCGGCCAGAGGCTGGAGGCTCTGCCGGTCGAGGATTGACACCGGCAACGACTGACGCTTCAGGCCCCTGCCCGTCGCGGTATCACTCCACCCGCGCGGCCGCCAGGATCGTCGCCGGGCCTTTTTCCTGCACGATCACCACCGCCGGATCGCCGCCTTGCACCGGGGCGATCAAATCCAGCGGCGCATCGCCCGGCCAGTCGCCCAGGTTCTCCCAGCTGGTCACGATGTTGCGGTAGGAAATCGTCTTGCCGGCATTCTCGCCGCGACCGATCTCGACCGTCTCTTCCGGGCGATAGCGCACCAGTTGCACCCGCACGGGTGCGGTCAGCGGCGGGTCGGCCTCGACCCGGATCACCAGCCGGTCGCCCTGCCGCTCCACCACCAGGGTAACCGGGCTGTGACCGGCCAGATGCGCCGCAATATGCGCGCTTACCTCGGACGGATCATTGCCTTCGACCCGTTCAGTGCCGCCGACGATCATCTGCGGCGTGTAGATGGTGCGCGATCCTATGGCGCGGGCATAGGATTTCTGCCGCTCGGTGAACTTGCCCTGCGCGAAAGTGTCCTTCCAGCCGATGTAATCCCAATAGTCGACATGCAGCGCCAGCGGGATCACCCGCGGGTCGTCTGCCAGCGATTCCAGATAGGCATCCGCCGAGGGGCAGGACGAGCAGCCCTGCGAGGTGTAAAGCTCGATCACAACAGGGTCCGCATGGGCAGAAGCGGCTGAAGCCAGCCACAGGCCGCAAGCGGCGCTGACGAAATCTCGTGTCATGTCATGTCCGGTTCCGTGATCCCCTGCCCCGGTTATAGGCAGCCCACCCCACGCCTGCCAATCAAGGTTTTGCGAGTGTCCGGTCCCCGCAGGGCAAAGCGACGAGGCCCGAGGCGCGGCCGCGCTGTCCGGACGTCGCGGAGTCGTTCGGCAAACGGATCCGATATGCCCTCTGGTGTTTCGGCATACAATTGCATACAATGCAGATCATCCAACATGATTCCCTTGCGCAGGCGACCCGGATTGGGCATCTGACGCAAGCCGGACAGACAGCCAGACAGGAGCCCCGCCATGACCGTCACCGTCGGACACGACAGCACGAAGACCAGGCAGACCCTGACCGCGGGCGGAAAGACCGTCTCCTACTACTCGATCCCGGCGGCGCAGGCCGCGGGCCTGGGCGACTTCGCCCGCCTGCCCGCCGCGCTGAAAGTGGTGCTGGAGAACATGCTGCGCTTTGAAGACGGCAAGACCGTCTCGGTCGATGACATCCGCGCCTTCTCGGACTGGGGCAAGCAGGCAGGCCAGAACCCGCGCGAGATCGCCTATCGCCCGGCCCGCGTGCTGATGCAGGATTTCACCGGCGTTCCGGCCGTGGTCGACCTTGCCGCGATGCGCGACGGCATCAAGGCGCTTGGCGGCGACGCGCAGAAGATCAACCCGCTGAACCCGGTCGATCTGGTCATCGACCATTCGGTGATGATCGACGAATTCGGCACGCCCCGCGCCTTCCAGGTCAACGTCGATCGCGAATATGAACGGAACATGGAGCGGTATGTCTTCCTGAAATGGGGCCAGAACGCCTTCAACAACTTCCGCGTCGTGCCGCCCGGCACCGGCATCTGCCATCAGGTCAACCTGGAATACCTGGCCCAGACCGTCTGGACCGATACCGACCAGAACGGGGCCGAGGTCGCCTACCCCGACACGCTGGTCGGCACCGACAGCCACACCACCATGGTCAACGGTCTGGCCGTTCTGGGCTGGGGCGTCGGCGGGATCGAGGCCGAGGCGGCGATGCTGGGCCAGCCCGTCTCCATGCTGATCCCCGAGGTGGTCGGCTTCAAACTGACCGGAGCGATGGTCGAAGGCACGACCGCCACCGACCTGGTGCTGAAGGTCGTTCAGATGCTGCGCAAGCATGGCGTGGTCGGCAAGTTCGTCGAATTCTACGGCGACGGGCTGGACCGCCTGCCGCTGGCCGACCGCGCCACCATCGCCAACATGGCCCCCGAATACGGCGCCACCTGCGGCTTCTTCCCGATCGACAACGAAACCCTGCGCTACCTGCGCCAGACCGGCCGCGACGAATCCCGCATCGCGCTGGTCGAGGCCTATGCCAAGGAAAACGGCATGTGGCGCGACGCGGGCTATGACCCGATCTACACCTCGACCCTGCATCTGGACATGGGCACCATCGTCCCGGCCATTTCCGGCCCGAAGCGCCCGCAGGATTTCGTGGCGCTGACCGAGGCGAAATCCAGCTTTGCCAAAGAGATGGAGGCCAGCTTCAAACGTCCGCAGGGCAAGCGAAGTCGCGGTCGAGGGCGAGGCCTTCACCCTGTCCTCGGGGCAAGGTCGGTGATCGCCTTGCGATCACCTCCTGCACCAACACCTCGAACCCCTACGTGATGATCGGCGCCGGGCTGGTGGCGCGCAAGGCCAATGCGCTCGGGCTGAACCGCAAGCCCTGGGTGAAGACCTCGCTGGCGCCCGGGATCGAAGGTGGTCTCGGAATACCTTGAGGCCGCCGGGCTGCAGGATGATCTCGACGCCATCGGCTTCAACCTGGTCGGCTATGGCTGCACCACCTGCATCGGCAATTCCGGCCCGCTGGCGCCTGCGATCTCCAAGGCGATTGCCGAGGGCGATCTGGTCGCCACCTCGGTGCTGTCGGGCAACCGCAACTTCGAAGGCCGCATCTCGCCCGACGTGCGCGCCAACTATCTGGCCTCGCCGCCGCTGGTCGTCGCCTATGCGCTGGCTGGCGACATGAACATCGACATCACGACCGAGCCTTTGGGCATGGGCACCGATGGCCCGGTGTATCTGAAAGACATCTGGCCGACGAATGCCGAGATTGCCGATCTGGTCCACCAGACCGTGACGCGGGCGGCGTTCCAGAAGAAATACGCCGATGTCTTCAAGGGCGATGCCAAGTGGCAGGGCGTGAAAATCACCGATTCGGAGACCTACGACTGGCCCGCGACTTCGACCTATATCCAGAACCCGCCCTATTTCCAGGGCATGTCGAAGACGCCGGGGGTGATTTCCGATGTGAAGAACGCGCGCATCCTGGCGCTCTTGGGCGACATGATCACCACCGACCACATCAGCCCGGCAGGCTCGTTCAAGGCCACTTCGCCCGCCGGTCAATACCTGACCGAACGGCAGGTTCCGGTCAGCGAGTTCAATTCATATGGTTCGCGGCGCGGCAACCACGAAGTGATGATGCGCGGCACCTTCGCCAATATCCGCATCAAGAACGAGATGCTGGATGGCGTTGAAGGCGGATACACTCTGGGGCCGGACGGGGTGCAGACCTCGATCTATGACGCTTCGATGGCCTATCAGGCGGCGGGCGTGCCGCTGGTGATCTTCGGCGGCATCGAATACGGCGCGGGGTCGTCGCGCGACTGGGCCGCCAAGGGCACAGCACTTCTGGGCGTCAAGGCGGTGATTGCCGAGAGCTTCGAGCGTATCCACCGGTCGAACCTGGTCGGCATGGGGGTAATCCCGTTCGAGTTCACCGGCGGTGACACCCGCAAGTCGCTGGGCCTGAAGGGTGACGAAGTGGTCAGCATCGACGGGCTGGAGGGCGATCTGAAGCCGCTGTCCAGCGTGCCGTGCCATATCACCTTTGCCGATGGCACGGTAAAGACCATCCAGATCAAGTGCCGCATCGATACCGAGATCGAGATCGAATATGTCGAACACGGCGGCGTTCTGCATTACGTGCTGCGCAACCTCGCAGCGTCCTGAGCGCGCAAGATGTTGATGTTACAGGCAAAGGCCGGGCGAGTCCCGGTCTTTGTTCTTGTTAGGTTCCCATTTACGAAACCCTGCCATGCTGGCCCCGACCGCAATGAAGGGCCCCTGCCATGGACACCCGCTTTCCGCCGATCCTTTCACAACACCAGATCGACCCGCGCCCGGCTGCGCGGGTGCTGGTCCTGCCCTCGCTGCCCTGGGGGGAATGGCTGATTGCGGCCGCCGTTCTGCTGGCCCTGACGACCCTTTAGGGTGCGCAGTCCCTGCCCGGTTCGGGCCACATCAGAAAGCGCGCGCCGCCGTCGCTGGTGCAGGTCAGGAGCGGGTAATTGTCGCCGTCGTTGCCATAAAGGCACCACAGCTGAAACGGACCTTCGCGCCCGGTGAGAAGGTTCGACACGTCGCCGACCTCGTCGAACCTCAGCACCAGAAGGCTCTCTGACGGCCCGGCCCCGCAGACCCGCATCAGCAAGCCGCCGTCAACCGGATCAAGCCGGACCAGATCGTTCAGCAGCCCTGGTGGCACGGCGCCATCGCGGCCTACCCGTTCATAGACGCCGGTGAAATACTCTGGCGGCGGCGCTTCGGCCCCTGCCACCCCTGCGCCAAGCAGGAGGGCGGCGGCCCATCTCATTTCAACGCCTCTTCCAGCGCCGGAACGAAGCGCGTCTCATAGTCGGTGCCGACCAGCGGGCCGATGAACTTGAACAGCACCGTGCCGTCGCCGTCGATGATGAAGGTCTCGGGCGGGTTGGTGACGCCCCATTCTACCCGGTTGCGGCCCTTCGGGTCGGTTGCCAGCGCGAAGAACGGGTTGCCCTCGCGCGCGAGGTAAGCCAGCGCGTCGGCCTCGGGGTCCATCATGTCCACCCCCGCGACACGGATGCCGCGCGCCGCCATCTCGGTCAGCACCGGATGCTCGGCCCGACAGGGCGGGCACCACGAGGCCCAGAAATTCAGCACCGTCACCTGACCCGTGCGCAGATCGGCATCGGTCAGTTGCGTATAGCCCGGCAACGTCGTCACCGGCAGCACAGGCGCCGGCTTGCCGATGAAGGCCGAAGGCAGGTCGCGCGAGTCGCCGCCGCTTTCCATCTTTACCAGAAACATCGCCGCCAGCCCGGCGAAAACCACCGGCGGCACCGCCATCAGCCATCTAGCCATCGGTTTTCCCTGCCCTTGCCTCGACCTCGTCCAGAAGCCGCTTTGCCCGCGCCCTTTGCCAGAACGACAGCGCCACCAGCGCCGCCAGCAACACCACCGTCGCCCCGTAAGAGGCCAGCACCGCAAAGGCGTATTTTCCCAGATCGGGCATCATGCCAGCCGCTCCCGCGCCATCAGCGCCTGCGCCCGGCGGGTGCGGATCTCGGTCCGCGTGCGCATCAGCACCAGTGCGATGAACAAGAGCACGAAGCCCGCGATACAGATCAGCAGCGGCAGCCAGAACACGTCCGAAACGTTTTCCTTTGCGTCCATCGACAGCGAGGCGCCCTGGTGCAGCCCCTGGTTCCAGAAGTTCACCGCATAGCGGCTGAGCATGGCGAAGACCGAGCCGACGACGCACAATACGCCGGTCAGATCGGCCGCGGTATCGGGGTTCTCCACCGCCTGCCACAGCGCGATGTAGCCCAGATAGAACAGGCACAGCACCAGGAAAGAGGTCAGCCGCGGGTCCCAGGCCCACCAGGTGCCCCACATCGGCTGGCCCCAGAAGGCGCCGGTGACCAGTGCGATCAGCGTGAAGGTCAGTCCGATCGGGGCCGCGGCCTTTGCGGCCAGCGCCGAGACATGGTGGCGGCGGACGATCCAGATCAGGCTGGTGACCAGCATCATCACCCAGACGTTGATCGCCATCATCGCGGCGGGCACATGGATGTAGATGATCTTGACGGTCGCGCCCTGCTTGTAATCGTCAGGGGTGAAGAAAAAGCCCCAGATCAGCCCGATGCCCAGGCACAGCACGGTCAGCCCGACGGCCCAGGGCAAGAGCCAGGCCGACGTCTGCATGAACTTCTTCGGGTTGGCGTATTCCCAGATCGACATGGTGTTTCGTTAATTCCCTCTGCCCTGCGGCTCAAGTCACTATAGCGTGGCGCGGCTCATCGCAGATTGACGCGGATTGCCGCAGCCGAGGCAAAGGGCAGCAGGCCCGCCGCGCCGGCGGTTATGGCAGCCAGAAGGGCCAGTGGCGTGGCCACCTCCATCCCCGCCGCGCCGCGTTTCACCACTTCGGCGCCGAAGATCAGGGTGGGGACGTAGAGCGGCAGGACCAGCAGCGACAGCAAAAGTCCGCCGCGTTTCAGCCCCACCGTCAGCGCGGCGCCGAACGTGCCGATCACCGACAGCGCCGGGGTGCCAAGCGCCAGCGACAGCACCAGCCAGCCATAGCCTGCGGGCGGCAGGTTCAACAAGATCCCCAGCGCCGGCGCGGCCAGTGTCAGCGGCAGGCCGGTGACCAGCCAATGCGCCAGCGATTTCACCGCCACCGCGCCTTCCATCGGCAAGGGCGAGGTGGCCAGAAGGTCCAGGCTGCCATCCTCGAAATCCAGCGCGAAGATGCGGTCGAGCGACAAAAGGCAGGCCAGAAGCGCGCCGACCCAGAGGATACCGGGGGCGATCTTGCCCAGCGTGCCGCCCTCGGGGCCGACGCCCAGCGGCACCAGCACCGCGACCAGCAGAAAGAAGGCCAGGCCCAGGCCAAAACCGCCGCCGGTGCGGAAGGCAAGGCGCAAATCGCGGATCAGAAGGGCGATCATCCGAAAGCCTCGGCAAAGCCGCGGTCGGGGCCATGGGCAAAGGCGCCGGGGGCGGCGCGGAACGGCGAGAGATCCAGGATTTCCGCTTCGTCCAGGCCAAGGTCGATATGAGTGGCGATCAGCGCTGCCCCTCCGGCGGCCAGATGGGCGCGGACGACACCGGCGAAAAGCGCGACCGAAGCAGTGTCGAGGCTGACCGTCGGTTCATCCAGCACCCAGATCGGCCGTCCGGTGACCAGAAGCCGCGCCAGACCCAGCCGCCGCTTCTGCCCGGCCGACAGGTTGGCGGCGCGGCGGTCGCGCAGGGAGAGCAGGTTCATGCCCGCCAGCGCCGCCTCGACGGTGCCTGTGCCGTAGACGCTGGCCCAGAACACCAGATTTTCGGCGGCGGTCAACGTGGCCTTGAGCCCGTCGGCATGGCTGGAATAGGCCAGGCTTTCGGCGGGCACCGAGGCCCTGCCCGCGACCGGCGGCTGCAACCCTGCCAGCGTGCGCAGAAGCGTGGTCTTGCCGATACCGTTCGGCCCGCGCAGGACCAGGGCCTGACCGGGGCGCAGGGTGAAGCCCACGCCCTCCAGCACGACCAGACCGCCGCGCGCCACTGCCAGATCGGTTACCACCATCTCCATCGGCCAAAGCCCTATCCCATCCGGCCTTTGCGCAAAACCCCCCGCTTGAGCGGTTGCGGCTGCGACACGGTGGCGACGGGGCCGGCCCAAATTCCTTGGAAGGAATTTGCAAAATTCTTCGAAGAATTTTGACGCTCACCCTACCGGCAGCACGGCGGCGGCGATGCGGCGGCCCTCGCCCAGCAGCACGTTGTAGGTGCGGCAGGCGGCCGGCGAGTTCATCACCTCGACCCCGATTCCGGCCGATTCCAGCGCCTCGCGGAACGCTGCGGGCGGATGCGCGATCTCGGCCCCCATGCCGAGCAAGAGCACGTCGATCCGCCCCGCCAGCGACAGCGGCGCGGCGGTATCGTCCAGTCCGCCCCAGGGCCCGGCATCCCAGGGCGTGATCAGCGAAGGCCCGCGCAGCACATGGCCGCCGACCCGGAAGAAACCCGGCCCGTAGCCCTCGACCGGCTGCGCCGTGCCATAGCTGACCTCGGTCAGTCGCACCGCGACCTCCTTTGACCCCTAGGCCTCGACATCGGCGAATTCGTTGCCGCTCTTCTTCGGCTTGTCGCCGCGGTCCAGGCCGATGAATAGGACCAGGTTCTTGGCCACGAAGACCGACGAATAGGTGCCCAGAATCACCCCGAAGAAGATCGCGAAAGCAAAACCGCGGATCACGTCGCCGCCGAAGATCAGCATCGCCCCCAGCGCCACCAGCGTGGTGACCGAGGTCATCAGCGTGCGGCTCAGCGTTTCGTTCACCGACAGGTTCATAACGTCGCGCAGCGGCATGGTCTTGTATTTCTGCAGGTTCTCCCGCAACCGGTCGAACACCACCACGGTATCGTTGATCGAATAGCCAAGGATCGTCAGGAGGGCCGCGATGATGCTGAGGTCGAACTTGATCTGAAAGAGGGCAAAGACCCCGATGGTGATGAAGATGTCGTGGATCAGCGCGATCACGCCTCCCAGCGCGTATTGCCATTCGAACCGCAGCCAGATGTAGACCATGATCGCCAGCGAAGCGGCGGTCATCGCCATGACGGCTTTCCAGATCAGCTCTCCCGAGACCTTGGGGCCGACGGATTCGGTGGCCGGAAAGGTGATCGCCGGGTCTACCGCCTTCAGCGCGCCCTCGACGGCGGCCATGGTTTCGGGCGTTACCGCCTCTTGCCCGTCCAAGGGAGCGATGCGGACCTGGGCGACGTGCTGATCTTCGGCAAAGTTGATGTCATAGACCTGGGTGATCGACACATCGCCCAGATCCAGCTGCATCAGCGCGTCGCGCATGGCGCCGACGTCCACCGCCGTGGTGCTTTCGGTGCGGATCGTGGTGCCGCCGCGAAAGTCGATGCCGAAGTTCAAGCCCATGAAGATCCACAGCACGATCGCCACCACCGTCAGCATCATCGAGCCGCCGAAGGTCAGCCACTGATGGCGGAAGAAGTCGAAATTGGTCTTTTCGGGTGCCAGCCGGAACCGGAATGCCATCTGCCTGCCCCCTACACGATCACGGTTTTCGGACGGCGCCAGCCGTACCACAGTTCCACGATCCCGCGCGTCACGAAGATCGCGGTGAAGACCGAGGTGATGATGCCGATCCCCAGCGTGATGGCAAAGCCGCGCACCGGCCCTGCGCCCACCGCAAACAGCACCACGGCGGTGATGAAGGTGGTGATGTTGGCGTCGATGATCGCCGACAGCGCGCGTTCATAGCCCAGCTCGATGGCGCGGCCGGGGTTCTTGCTGCTGCGCAATTCCTCGCGGATACGCTCGAACACCAGCACGTTGGCATCGACCGCCATGCCGATGGTGAGCACGATACCGGCGATGCCGGGCAACGTCAGCGTGCCGCCGACCGCCGACAACGCGCCGAAGATCAGCGCGATGTTGATGCCGAGTGCGATCACCGCGAAGGTGCCGAACAGCCCGTAGGAGGCGATCATGTAGACCGCCACCGCCGCCATGGCGACCAGCGCCGCCACCTTGCCGGCGGCGATCGAATCGGCGCCCAGTTCCGGGCCGATCGTGCGTTCCTCCAGGAATTCCATCGCCGCCGGCAGGGCGCCCGCGCGCAAGAGCACCGCCAGCTCGGTCGATTCCTCGACCGAGAAATTGCCAGTGATGATTCCGGTGCCGCCAGGGATATGCTCGTTGATCCGCGGGGCCGAGATCACCTCGTCGTCCAGCACGATGGCGAACAGCATGCCGACATTGGCCGCGGTATAGTCGCCGAACTTGCGCGCGCCGCCGCCGTTGAAGGTGAAGCGCACCGCCGGGTTGTTGTTCTGGTCGAAGGAGGGCTGGGCATCGGTCAGATCCTCGCCGGTCACCACCGGGGTCTTCTCGAGGATGTAGAACACGCCCTTTTCGTTGCGCGACGGCAACAACATGTTGCGCGCGCCGGGGCTGGCCCCGGCGTTTCGGTCTGGCCGACCACCGGATGGAAGGTCAGCTTCGCGGTGGTGCCGATCAGCGATTTCAGATCCGCAGCACTGCCGATGCCGGGCACCTGGATCAGGATACGGTCGTCGCCCTGGCGCTGGATCGTGGGTTCGCGGGTGCCGACCTCGTCGACCCGGTTGCGAATGATCTCAAGGCTTTGCAGCATGGTTCGGTCGTCGGTGGCGCGCTGTTCGGCCTCGGACAGCTGCACCACGATATCCGCGCCTTCGGCGCTGACGTCGATGTCGTTCGACCCGACGCCGGTCAGGCTGATGACCGGTGTCGCCAGCGCCTTTACCGCGTCGAGTGCTGCAGGCATGGCTTCGGGGTTTGAAATGGTCACCCGCAGGATGCCGTCGGGCGACGGCGCCCGGCGCACGGCACCGACCTGGTCGCGCACGTCGCGCAGCGCGTCGCGCACTTCAGGCCACATGCCGTCGATCCGGGCCTTGTAGACATCCGCCACCTCGACCCGCGCCAGCAGATGCGCCCCGCCGCGAAGATCGAGACCCAGGTTCATCAGCGCCGAGGGCAGGAAACCCGGCCATTCGGCCAGCGCGACCTCCTGTTCCGGCGTGGCCACGCCGCCGGCCAGCTCGATCGCGGCGGCGGCGTCGTTACGGATCTCGACCCGGCCATAGAACAGGTTCGGCACCGCAGCGGCGATGCCCCAGAGGCAGACGAGCAGGATCAGGACGCGCTTCCACAGCGCCGTGGGCGACATGCTTGCGGCCTCAGGCGTTCGCGGCGGCGGGTTCGGTCTTGTTCAGGACGGTGGTGATGGTGTGGCGCAGGACCTTCACCTTCACGCCATCGGCGATTTCGACCTCGATCATGTTGTCTTCGCCGACCTTGGTGACCTTGCCGACGATGCCGCCCTGCGTCACCACCTGGTCGCCCCGGCGCAGCGCCGCGATCAACGCCTTGTGGGCTTTGACCTGTTTTTGCTGGGGGCGGATGATCAAGAGATACATGATGCCGAAGACCAGCACCATCGGGATCAGGAAGGATCCAAAGAGCGAACCAGCGCCGGCGGCGCCGGCACCTTGGGCGAAGGCGGGGGTTGCGAACATGAGCGGCCTCTCGGTTGCAGCGGGGTCTGACGCCCCGGTCGGGTTTCATCGCGCCGACGCAGGGCGCGCGTTCCGGCCCATGTAGTGGGTTTTTCGCCGCGATGCCAGAGGGCAGCCGAGGCAAAGCCGCACGACCTGCGGCACGGCGGTTGAACCGGCTGCTCTCAGACCAGGGTCTTCAGCACTGGCAGCTGCTTGAAGACCCAGGTGCCCGCCCAGGCGCCGAAGAACGCGACGGCAAAGCCGATGCCCCTGTCCACATCCGCCCCGAACAGCTTGTAGGCGACAAGCAGGAAAAACGGGTGCATCAGGTAGAGCCCGAAGGCATAGCCGGCCAGTTTCGTCATCCATTCGCCCTTCCAGGGCAGGCGGTAGAACACCTCGAACACCACCGCGCACAGGATCAACTGGCCACTGGCCACGTCCCAGTCCAGCGCCAGCATCATCGCCGAGGACAGTGCCGCCGCCGCCAGCGTGATCTGCGGCCGGCCGATCCGGTGCGACACCGCCGCCAGCGCGCCCCAGACATAAATCGGCAGCGCGAAGGCCCATTGCGGCACCGGCTGCGGAATCGGGCTGCCGGCGAGCTGCCAGCCCTCCAGCCCCGCCTTGGCGTGGATTAGCCCCAGTATCACCGACATCGGCACCAGCACGGCCGAGGCCACGATCAGTTGCCGCCTGGTCTCCACATCCCGCCCGATGGAGGGGATGAACACCAGCGCCGCCGCAGCAAAGGGCAGGAACCAAAGGTGGATCGACGGCCCGATCAGCAGGCTGAACGGGTCGGTCAACAGCGCGAAGGGCGCGTCCGACACCAGTTCCCACACCACCCGGTAGAGGGCGCACCAGAACAGCCAGGGGATCAGGATGCGCCGGGCCCGGCTGGACCAGAAATCCGCCCCGCCCGAACGGCGGTAGGAGCCGACGCCGAAATACGAGGTCAGGATCAGGAACAGCCCCAGCGCAGGGTATCCGACGAAGGCCCAGCCCAGCGTATGGTCCAGCACGATCCCGGTGGCGGCCAGAAACCGCAACAGGTCGATCGCGCGACGGTAGTCCGCCCGCTTGGCCCGTGCTTTCGCCGCTCCGTCGCCCGCCATGCGCCCTGCCTTCCGGTTGCTCTTCCGCGCTAGCGCAGGCCGGCACCCGGATCAACTGCGGCTTTGCGCAACGCAGCGTTTCCGCCGCGCCTACAGTGAGCCGCGCCCCGTCTTTCCCCTCTCGTCTTTCCCCCCGGGCGCCGATCTGGCATAACCGCGCCCGAAGATCACGCAGCCAGAGGCGAGCCATGCACGATATCCGCGCCATCCGGGAAAACCCCGCCGCTTTTGACGCGGCCCTTGCCCGCCGGGGCCTGGCACCGCTGTCTTCGGACCTGCTGGCGCTGGACGAAGGCCGCCGCGCACGGATCCTTGGCCGGGACCGCCACAGCCGAGCAGAACCGCGCCTCGAAAGAGGTGGGTGCCGCCAAGGCGCGCGGCGATGACGCCGAATTCGACCGCCTGCGCGCCCTGGTGGCCGACAAGAAGGCCGAGATCGCGCAACTGACCACCGAGGCGGCCGAGGAAGACGCCCGCCTGAGGGCCGCGCTGGAGGTCATTCCCAACCTGCCGCTGGATCAGGTGCCGGACGGTCGCACCGAGAACGACAATGTCGAGGTCCGCCGCTGGGGCAGCCCGCGCAATTTCGACTTCACGCCGCTGGAGCATTTCGACATTCCCGGCGTCAAGCCGGGGATGGATTTCGAGACGGCGGCGAAACTGTCCGGCGCGCGCTTCGTGGTGCTGAAAGGCGCGGTGATCCGGGTGCATCGGGCGCTGGCGCAGTTC
The DNA here is from genome assembly GCA_016704435.1 of Rhodobacter sp. Taxonomy (GTDB): domain Bacteria; phylum Pseudomonadota; class Alphaproteobacteria; order Rhodobacterales; family Rhodobacteraceae; genus Pseudogemmobacter. Next base: position 235,216 of record JADJAB010000004.1, read on the forward strand.
ATGCTCGACACCCACATCACCGAGCACGGGTTGCAGGAAACCTGGACGCCGGTGCTGGTGAAATCCGAAGCCATGTATGGCACCGGCAACCTGCCGAAATTCGCCGAGGATTCGTATCAGACCACCAACGGCTGGTGGCTTGTTCCGACCTCCGAGGTCACGCTGACCAACATCGTCGCGGGCGAGATCCTGGACGAATCCGCCCTGCCCCTGCGGATGACCGCGCATACCCAGTGCTTCCGCTCGGAGGCCGGCAGTGCGGGCAAGGACACCACCGGCATGCTGCGCCAGCACCAGTTCGAGAAGGTCGAGATGGTGACGATCTGCACCCCCGAAACCGCGCTGGCCGAACACGACCGGATGACGGCTTGTGCCGAGGCGATCCTGCAAAAGCTGGACCTGCCCTACCGCACCATCGTGCTGTGCACCGGCGACATGGGCTTTGGCAGCCAGAAGACGCATGACATGGAGGTCTGGTTGCCCGGCCAGAACCGCTACCGCGAGATCTCCAGCGTCTCGACCTGCGGCCAGTTCCAGGCCCGGCGGATGAACGGGCGGTATCGGCCCGCGGGGGGGGGCAAGCCCGAATTCGTAGCCACCCTGAACGGATCCGGGCTGGCCGTCGGGCGTTGCCTGATCGCAGTGCTGGAGAACGGCCAGCAGGCCGACGGCTCGGTCAACTTGCCTTCCGTGCTGAAGCCCTATCTTGGCGGCAAGACCCGCATCACCGCCGAGGGCACGCTGGCCTGAGGCACCAACGAAAGGCTTGATCATGAACAAGGCCGCCATCCTTTTCGCCGCCGTGCTGGCCTTTGCAATCTCGCCGCTGATCGTCGATCCGTTCACCGGATACGATCCTTCCGCCTTCCCGGTGCTGATCGAGCGCCACCCGATCCAGCCCGCCGGATGGGCGTTTTCGATCTGGGGGCTGATCTATGTCTGGCTGGTGGCGCATGGCCTGTTCGGCATTCTGAAGCGCCCCGAAGACGCCGCATGGGACGCGCCGCGCCTGCCCCTGACCCTGGCCGCGCTGATCGGCGCGGTCTGGATGCCGATCGCGGCGATGAGCCCGTCCTGGGGCACCGCGACGATCTGGCCGATGGCGATTGCCGCGATTGTCGCCTTCCTGCGCTGCGACACCAGCCGCGACCCCTGGTTGCTGGCGGCCCCGGTGGCGGTGCTGGCGGGCTGGCTGACGGCAGCGGCCTCGGTCTCGACCGGCATCCTGCTGGCCGGACAGGGGGCGATGTCGCCCTTTGCCGCCGCTATCGCCATGCTGGGGCTGGTGCTGGTGATCGCGGTTCCGGTCCAGCGCAGCCGGCCCCGCATGCCGGCCTATGGGCTGACGGTGCTCTGGGCGCTGGTGGGCGTGATCGCCGCCAACCTGGCCGATGCGCGGACCGTGGCAATTCTGGCAGCCCTTGGCGCCGCAATCATGGCCGCCGCCCTGGTCTGGCCCCGGCGCGCTTGACCGCGCCGCCCGCCGCCTTCCATACTGCGCCGCAAAAGAGCAGACGGCCGGCAAAGGCCGGTCAACCCTATGGCCATGATCGCAGTGCAGGATCCGGGCGCAAGGGACAGGCGGACAGGTGGCCCATGCTGGCATATGACGAAGTGATCACATCCTCGGGCGTCAAGGTGCCCTTCGTGCCGTCGATCATCACCCCCAAGATCGAACGCCCGATGCGCAACAACCGCTATGAAGGCGGCGAATGTGCCGCCCTGCGCCGCATCCTGCGGCCCGGCGACCGGGTGCTGGAACTGGGCGCGGGTGTGGGCCTTCTGTCCACCGTTGCAGGCATGATCGAGGGCATCGAAAGCGTCACCACGGTCGAGGCCAACCCCGACCTGATCCCCTTGATCGTTGAAACCCACCGGCTGAACGGCGTCACCTGCGTCGATCTGCGCAACGGTGTGGCCACGCCCGAGGATGGCCCGGAGATCGACTTCTACCTGCGCCCCGATTTCTGGGCCTCGTCGATGGAGCCCGACAGCCGCCCCTTCACCCGTGCGGTGAAACTGCGCCGCTGGGGCCTGAAATCGCTGATCGCCGAGGTCAACCCCACCGTCATCGTCTGCGACATCGAAGGCGGTGAAAAAGGGCTGTTCGACGGTGCCGACCTGTCCGGCGTGCGCGCGATGGTGGTCGAGTTTCATCCCAAGGTCTATGGCGACAAGGGGGTGACGCAGATCATGGGCGTGCTGGCCGCCAAGGGCATCACGCTGGCCCCGCGCAACAAGGAAGGCTCCACCGTCCAGCTTCTGGAACGGGCCGATCCGAAGCCACATGCGCTCCCGTTCCCGCCTCGCAGCTTCCGCGACTGGCCGATCCCGGACCCGCGTGTCGTCGTCGCCACCTGCATGAAGGACGAAGGCCCCTTCATCCTGGAATGGCTGGCTTGGCACAAGGCGATGGGGGTGACCGACATCACCGTCTTTACCAACGACTGCTCGGACGGCACCGACCTGATTCTGGACCGGCTGGCCGACCTGGGCCATGTCCAGCACCTGCCCAACCCGGCTTTCGCCTTGGACAGCACTGCCTTCCAGCCCGTTGCGCTGAACTACGCCCACCAGTTGCGCGCCATGCGCGCGGCGGATTTCTTCATCTCGATGGATGTCGACGAATTCATCAACGTCACCTGCGGCGACCACAGCCTTTCCGCGCTGTTCGACCGGGTCGGCCCGTTCGACGTGCTGTCGATGTCCGAGGTCAACCACGGCTCCAACGGCCAGGAACACTACCAGCGCGGCTGGATGACCGAGTTGTTCCCCGCCCACCAGACCACCTCTCCCGGCAAGTTCAAGTCACGGCGCGGGGTCAAGTCCATCGTCCGGCTGTCGGATCGGGTGGAGCGACTGCGCAACCACCGCCCGGACATGCGCGATGATCTGGGGCCGATCCTGTGGCTGGACGGATCGGGCCGGATTACCGGGCATTTCCTGGCCGACCGCACCGAGAACGGCCATGACTGCCGTCGAAGCTTCGATCTGGCGCGGCTGGAGCATTTCCCGCTGCGGTCTTTGGACAGTTACCTGGCCAAGATGTATCGCGGCGACGTGGTGATCACCGGCAAGCAGGTCAGCCGCACCTATTGGCGGACTCGCAACAAACAAGACGAGAATTCCACTGGTTACGAGGAGCAGTTGAAGCGGTCGAAAGCCTGGTTCAAGACCCATCTGGCCAAGGACAAGCCCCTGATGGCACTGCATGACACCGCCTGCGCCGCGCATGAGGCAAAGATCGCCGAACTGGTCCGCGACCCTGTCTTCAAGGAGCGTCGCGACTGGGCCCTGGCCGAAGCCTGGGTCGATGAGCCGCAGGCGGAGGCCGTCACCGGGTCTGAAGCCGCGGAATAGTTCGGCGCGGGGCCAAACCGGCCCGATTCTCGACATGTTCTCGATGTTTCCTTGGCGGTTGAGTCCAGGGAAGGAACCGATGAACGATCAGACCCTTCATGCCTTTCAGGGCCACCGCGATGCCTTGCGCGCCTTCCTGCAGGCCCGCAACGGCTGGGACTACTACACCTATCTGCTGCTTTTCCCCGATGGCCGCCCGTTCTATGTCGGCAAGGGCCGCGGCAACCGGGTGCTGCATCACGAGGCCGAAGCGATGCGGCAAAGCAACCTGCGCCGCACCAACCCGCACAAGTGCAACACGATCCGCAGGCTGATCACCTCGGGGCTGGATCTGCTGTACCGGATCGACCGCACCTATGCCGAGGCCGACCAGCTTGCCTGCCTGGAGCGCGAGGCCGCGCTGATTGCCCGCTACCGGCGCCGATCCGATGGCGGAACCCTGACCAACCTGGCCTCGGGGCTGGGCAACCTGTTCGGCCTTGACCCGGAAACGGCGGCCCGCCATGCCGCCACCCTGTCCGGCCTGCCCGAAGACAATCCCGAACGCGCGGCGCTGAACCTGTTTCTGGCCAGCTTCGGCGAGGTTTCATCGGTTCCGGTCAAGCCGCTGTCGCAATACCGCAACCGGCTGGTGCCGGCCGCCCCCAGTTCCAAGGCGTTGCGCACCCCGTCGCTGCGCAATTGCCTGACGCTGATCGTCCCCGCCGTGGCCGAGGGCCTTACGCTAGCGCCCGGCGCGGTGTTGCCGCGCAGCTTCACGCTTTACCCGGATCGCAACGAATGGCCGCTGCAGGTGCCGCCGCCCGAAAGTGTCGTCGCGGTGATCGAGAACGGGGCGGCCAGCGACATTCTCAAGCTGGGTCTGGTGACGCTGGTCCCCGCCGCCCGCCCCGAGGATGAGGGCCTGCAACTGACGGCGACCGGCCATGCCATCCTGCTAGGTACGATCGGCCGGCCGCGGCTGTTGGAATGGGCGCTGATCTAGACTTCCTGCCGCGCGCCCTCAATCCTTGCCGGTGTTCTTTTCCTTGTGCTTGCGCAGCCGGCTGGGGGTGTGGAACTTGCGCTCCTTCCAGGGGTTCTCGTCGCCCTGGCTGCGGAAGAACAGCCGGATCGGCGTGCCCGGCATGTCGAAATGGTCGCGCAACCCGTTGACCAGATAGCGCTTGTAGCTTTCCGGCAGCTCGTCGGGGCGTGAGCATTTGATCATGAACCCCGGCGGCCGGGTCTTCACCTGCGTGATGTAGCGCAGCTTGATCCGGTGCCCGCCGGGCGCCGGCGGCGGATGCGCCTCGGTCATGGCACCCAGCCAGGTGTTCAGTCTGGCGGTCGGAATGCGCCGGTTCCAGACGTCATGCGCAAGACGGATCGCGTCGTGCAGCCGGTCCAGCCCGCGCCCGGTGCGCGCCGACACCGTCACCAAAGGTGCCCCGCGCAACTGCGGCAACAGCCGCTCGAACATCTCTTTCAGATCGGCCAGCTTGTCCTGCTTTTCGTCTTCCAGATCCCATTTGTTGACCGCGATCACCACTGCCCGGCCCTCGGTTTCAGCAAAGTCGGCGATGCGCAGGTCTTGCTGCTCGAACGGGATGTCCACGTCCAGCAGCACCACCACCACTTCGGCGAAACGCACCGCGCGCAGGCCGTCGGCCACCGACAATTTCTCAAGCTTGGCAACGACTTTCGCCTTCTTCCTCATCCCCGCGGTGTCGAAGATGCGGATCGGTGTGCCCTGCCAGTCCGCCCGCACCGAAATCGCGTCGCGGGTGATCCCGGCCTCGGGGCCGGTCAGCAGCCGGTCCTCGCCGATGATCTTGTTGATCAGGGTGGATTTTCCGGCATTCGGCCGCCCGATCACCGCGATCTGCAGCGGCTTTTTCGCGGTTGGCTGATGCGCGGTCTCATCGGCCTCAAGCTCGGCCTCCGCCTCGCTCAGGTCCAGATCGACCGCGGGCGCATTCTCGGCCTCGCGCTCGGCGAACTCGCCCACCAGCGGGCGCAGCATGTCGCAAAGCTCATCCATCCCCTCGCCATGTTCGGCCGAAAGGCGCACCGGTTCGCCCAGGCCCAGCGACCAGGCCTCGATCGCGCCGGCGTCGCCTGCCTTGCCCTCGGCCTTGTTCACCCCCAGGATCACCCGCGCGCCGCGCTTGCGCAGGATTTCGGCAAAGACCTCGTCCGAGGGCGTCACGCCGACCCGCCCGTCCAGCAGGAACAGGCAGATGTCGGCCATGTCGACCGCGCGCTCGGTCAGCCGCCGCATCCGGCCTTGCAGCGAATCGTCGGTAACCTCTTCCAGCCCGGCGGTGTCGATCACGGTGAAGCGCAGATCGAAAAGCCGTGCCTCGCCCTCGCGCAGGTCGCGGGTGACACCGGGGGTGTCATCGACCAAGGCCAGCTTGCGGCCGACCAGCCGGTTGAACAGGGTGGATTTGCCCACATTGGGGCGCCCCACGATGGCAAGGGTAAAGCTCATGTGATGCGTCCGAACAGCGAAGCGCCCCCCTTACACGGGCAAGCGCCTAACGGAAAGCCACAACCTGCCCCTTGCCGGAGACAACGTAGAGAACGCCGCCCGCGACGGCGGGCTGGCTGGCAGCACCTCCGGGGATGTCGGTCTGGTAGACCAGACTGCCGTCGGTGGGGCTGAACCCCGACAGCTTGCCGTCGGAAGAGGCGACCCAGAGCCGTCCGCCGGCCAGGACCGGGCCGTAATGTGCGGTGATCGCCTTGCGCTTCTTGACCTTCTCGGCCTCGAAATAGGGCATCTCGACCGACCAGACGATGTCGCCGCTGGCCGCGTCCAGCCGCACCAGCCGGGCTTCGTCATTGACCATGAACAGCGCGCCGCCGGCGATGGCATAGGGGCCCATGGCGCCTTCGTTCACGCCCCAGATCAGCTGGCCGGATCCTGCCTCCAGCGCCACGGTGCGTCCCGCCCCGGTGCCGGCATAGATCGTCTTGCCGACCAGGGCCGCGTCGCCGGTGATGTCGAAGCTGAAGGCATAGGCCCGGCCCAGCCGCTTGCCCGCCGCCGAGGAATGCCAGACTGCGGTGCCGCCGCCCACCTTCAGCACCGCCATCAGATCGCCGGTGCTGGAGGGGAAATAGACCACGCGGTCGCCCACGGTGGGGGCAGAACTGCCCAGCCAGCCCGAGGTGCCGGGCGCGCCGAAGACCTGCCATTTGACCTTGCCGTTCGCAGCGTCGATCGCCCAGGCGCTGCCGTCACGGCCGGTGACATAGATCACGCCGGCGTCGAGCGCCGGGGCGCCGGTCACCGGCGCATCGACGCGCTGGCGCCAGACCACTGCGCCCGTCCCTGCGTCCAGCGCCACCACCTCGCCATAGGCGGTGGTGGCATAGACCCGGTTGCCATCGGCGGCCAGACCGCCGCCGGACACGCCGCCGCCCTTGTCGAAGGCGGCCGTCAGGTCGGCCTGCCACAGCACCGCGCCGCCGGTCGAGACGGCGGTGACAAGGCTGCCCGCATCCATGGTGAAGACCCGCCCGCCCGCCACCGCCGGCGCCGCAGCGACACGGTTCCTGCGGCTGTTGCCCGCGCCGACATTGGCCGCCCACACCGCCTTGGGCGCGGCCGCAAGCGCCACATGCGGCGCGGCGTGGCGCGGACCGGCGCCGCGCTGGCCCCAGTCGGCATTGGACTGGGCGGCGGGCAGCTGAATCGGCCGGCTTTCCGAGACCGTCGCCAGATCGGGCGCTTTCGGCGCGGGATTTTCCTCGGTCGGCTGGCTGTCGGCCAGATCAGCCCTGACCGGGAAGCGTTCGCCCGGCAGGATCACTTCCCTCTCGCCGCATGCTGCCAGCATTGCCAGCGCCGCGACACCCGCCCACAGCCCGTTTCGCCCTGCTGCCACCTTGCCTGCCCTCATGTCCTGCCCGTCGTTCAGTCTGCCGTTCAATCTGCCGTTCAGCCGCCCGACGCGGCCTCGTCGGTGTCATTGCCACCGGGCGCGCCTCCCAGCGCGGTGACGACCTGCGCCGCCCTGCCCTTCAGGCTGCCCGATGCGTCCTGATCCGTGGTCAGGGCCTGCAGGGCTGCGATCGCCGCGTCCACCTTGCCTTCCTCGATCAGCAGATAGGCCAGTTGTTCGGCCGCCAGCGCCCGGTAGGGCCGGCCGGTGCCGGCAATGCCTTCCAGCGCGGTGCGGCGGTCGGCCAGCGGGACTTCGGCGCCGCCGACGATCGCTCGGCGCAGCACCGCAAGGTCGTGATAGACCGGCAGGACCGAACCATCGGCAATCAGCGCATCCAGTGCGGCCAGCGTGGCGGCACGGTCATCGGCCGGGTCCGAGCCAAGGATCAGCGCCATCATCTGCGCCTGTTCGCCATCCGCCGGAACGGCAGCCAGCGCGGCGCGGCGCTCTTGCGGCCCGCCCATGTCCAGCGCGTCCATGATCGCGTCGCCAAAAGCCTCGGCCCGCGCCTCGGCGCGCGACTTCAGCCATTCGTTCACCGCCGTGCCGCCGACCACGCCCAGCACCAGGACGACCCCGATCCAGCCGTATTTGCGAAAGGCCGCGAACAGCCGGTCGCGCCGGACCTCTTCGGTCACTTCCTCGATGAAACTGTCTGGAGTGCTCACGCTTGCCTCGGCCTTGTTCTTGCGTCCGGTCCTCTTGCCCCGTCTTACAGGCAAAGCGCCAAGGTTGCCAAGCCCCGGCCCGATCCTTGCTTAGTTGCCGCCCAGCCGGGACTGGTAGTTGGTGATCCAGCTTTCATACATCTCGGGCAATTCGCCGCGCGCCTTCAGGCCCTGCAACAAGGCCAGCGATTCCTGCAGATAGGCCGTCGGATCGTCATAATAGCTGGCCGTGCGGTCCAGCGCAGTTGCCAGGTCCAGGATGTTCAACCGGTCGCCGGGTTCCTGCTGGTCGATCCAGCGCATGATGCCAAGGGCGCGGTCCTCGAACGGCAGGCCGGTCGCGCGGTCGTCGGCAATATAATAGGTGTCGGCCAGCTTTTTGCAGCGCAAAGCCCAGGTCGCGTTGCGCCGGAATGCTGACGGGGTCCTGATCGACCAACCATTGCCGGACCGCCACCGAGATCTCCAGATCCGCCCGCGCGCCCATGGTGTCGCCCAGTTGCAGCTTGCTGTCGCCCAGCCGGTAAAGCGCCAGCGCATAGTCGCCGGCCGCCGGCTTGTCGTACGGATCGGCGGAAGACAGCTTGTAGGCCCCGCTGACCAGAACCTCGAACGCGGCCTTGGCGCCCTGATGGTCGCCGGTCTGCGACCGAGCGATGCCAAGCCGGTTTGCCGCCACCATCTGGTCCAGCACGAAGGTCGGGTTTTCGGGATTCGTGGCCAGCACAAGATCGGCCTTCGCCAGCGCCAGTTCTGCCCAGGGGACCGCCCGCGCCGGATCGCCGGCGGCAACGGCGATGTTGGAAACCTCGGCCGCGAAGATCGCGATGTCGCGCTGGCTGGACAGGTTGCCGGGGTCCGCCGTCACCACCGTCTGCAGGATGTCCACCGCTTCGGCATAGGCCGCCTCGGCGGCCGCAGAATTGCCCAGCTGCCATTGCAGCCCGCCGATCGACCCCAGCGAATAGGTCAGGTCAAGCTGGAACTGCACCACCGTCGGGTCGGCCGCCGCCGTGGCCCGGCGGGTGGCCAGGGCGGTCTGTTGGGCCGCCAGCGCCGGTCCGGTATCGCCCAGGCCGGCCAGCGCCTGGCCCACCAGGTCAAGGCAGACGCCCAGTTCGCGCTGCCGCTGCAGGTTGCCCGGATCGACCGCGACAATGGCAAGCCGCATGTCGCGGCAGGCGCCATAGGCGTCCAGCGCGCCCTGGAACTCGCCCTCCTGCTGATAGATCATCCCGACCCGTTCGTGGCTGTAGGCCAGGTCGCCCGCCCAGATGACGTTGGCCTGGTCCAGCACCACAAGTTCGGCCCGGATGCCGCGCGCCTGTTCATGCGACATCAGCGCCGAGCCGACATCGCCCATCATTTCATAAATCTCGGCCACTTTCACGTAGATGACCGAACTGTCGCGCTTGCGCGTCACGTTGCCGGGGTCCAGCGCCTGCAGGTCCTCGTAGATCTTCATCGCCTCGATGAAGGCGGCCAGCGCCGAATCCAGGTCGCCCTCGTCGCGCGTCGAGTTGCCCAGCCGCTCATAGGCGATCGCCAGCGACCGGCGGATATCCAGATCGTTCGGGTATTGACCGACGAGTTTCTGCGAAATGCGCAGCATCACGTCAAAGGCATCGCGGGCCCCGGCGCGGTCGCCCATCTTCACCAGCACGTCGCCGATGCGTTCATGGCTGATCGACAGGTCCTGATTGTACAACAGTTCGTCCGGCGCGCTTTCCAGCAGAACCTGCGCGATGCCCAGGCTTTCCTGATAGGCCGACAGCGCCCCGGCCAGATCGTTCAGCGCAAAGCGCACGTCACCCAGCTTGTTCAGCACCACCTCGCGGTCACGCTGCAGGGCCGGGTCGCCGGGATAGGTGTCATTCTGCTTTGCCGTCGCGTCATGGGCGCGCGAAAAGGCCACTTCCGCCTCGCGCAGATAGCCCTGCTGCTGCAAGACGTCACCGACCGAGTTCAGGCTCCAGACCAGTTCGCGGCCCCAGCCGAAGTCGAACGGATCGGCCAGCAACTGCGCCTCGGCGAATTCAGACCGGGTCATGAAGGCGCCAAGGGCGCCAAAGGTGTTGCCGGCCACCAGTTGCATCCGGCCCAGATCGTCCAGCGCGAAGTTATAGGCAAAGCGGGTGTCGCGGTCGGGCAGGTCGGCCTCGATCTCGGCGTAAAGCTCCACCGCCTTGGTCAGGTCCGTGATCGCCAGGTCATAGCGCAGATCGGTGCGTGCGGCCTTGGCGTTCAGGATATGGGTGCTGGCCTCCGACAGGGTGCGGGTCAGGAAGTTTGTCTTCAGCCCGGCCCGCGCGGTGGCGTCGATGCCGGCGGCCTCGGTCAGCAGGGCGCGGGCGGCGTCGAACGACCCCAGAGTCAGCTGTTCCTCGGCCCTTGCGCGCAGGTCGGCCACGCGCGGATCGTCGCTGGCGTATTTCACCAGCTCGGCCTGGAACTGGCCGTAGGATTGCGCCGCGTCCAGCAAGAGCCGGTGGCGTTCATCGGCCGATTGCCGGGCCAGATCGCCCGAGATCAGGGCTGCGTAAAGCGGCGCCAGCGGCATGTCATGCGTGGTGGCGATCTCTTCGACCTCGGCGCGCAGATCGGGCGTCAGGTCGGCCATCGCCATCAGAAGCTGGTCGCGTTCCGGCAGATCGCCTTGTTCAGATATGAAGACCAGCCGCGGCAGGCCGCTTTCGATATAGGGCAGCTGGCGCCCGCGCGAGCGGTCGTAGACATCCTGCTGCACCAGCGTCAGCGCCGATTTCAGCTCCACCCCCTTGGTGGCGAAATGGCGCAGCAGGGCCGAGGTGAAGGGCGAATTCGTGCCATCGCCATCCGCCGCAGTTTCGCCCGGCGCAGCGGAAAAGGCAAACAGAACCCCTTCGGACCGGCCGATCCGGCCAAGGCCGGGTTGCGGCTTTGGCGCATCCGGCGCATCGCCCGCCAACGCCACCGCGCCGCGGCCATCCTCGCTGCCCGTGGCGCCGGCGGCAAAGGGATCGTCGCGGCAGGCATCCAGCAGCATGATCGACATCGGTGCCACCTCGGCCAGCACCTGCTGCACCTCTTCCAGCGACAGCGAGGATTCAGCAAGCGTCGCCGAAGAGGATGGGTCGGCGTCGGTCGGAAGCAGGTAGTTCACCCCTTGCAAGGCCACGCCATGCCCGGCAAAGAACACCAGCGCCACATCGGCGCCGGTCGCGTCCTGGCGGAAATCTTCCAGCGCGCGGCGCATCCGTTTCAGGTCGCGGTCGGTCTCCAGCCAGACTTCGAAGCCCAGGCCTTCCAGCATGGCTTCCATGGCGCGGGCATCGTTGACCGGATTGTCCAGGGCGCGGACGCTGGTGTAATCCTCGGCCGCCAGGACAAGCGCCACGCGCCGTTCGGCAAGCGCCGCCGAAGCGAGCCCGAGAAACAGACAGACGGAAAATAAAACGCGGCGCAGCATCGCGTTAGCCCACCTCCAATGCCGCGATCCTGCCCCTTGACCGGGGCCGGGTCAAAGAAAATATGCCTCCCCTGCGGCATTCCTGACCCCGTCGCCCCTATTCGGCAGCGACGGCTTCCTCTTCTTCCGCCGCCTGGCGCGCCCACATCGCGCAGTAGCGACCATTCTGCGCCAGAAGTGCGTCATGGGTGCCACGCTCCACCACGCGGCCGGCCTCCATCACAAGGATCAGGTCGGCATCGGCAATGGTCGACAGCCGGGGCGCGATCACGATCACGCTGCGGCCCTGCCCCATTTCGTCCAGGGATTCCTGGATCGACTGCTCGGTCTGGGTGTCCAGCGCCGAGGTCGCCTCGTCCAGGATAAGGATCGGCGGGTTCTTCAGCAGCGTGCGCGCGATGCCCACCCGCTGCTTTTCGCCACCCGACAACTTCAGCCCGCGTTCACCAACGGCCGAGTCATAGCCCTCGGGCAGGCTGATGATGAAGTCATGGATGCGCGCCGCCTTGGCCGCCGCCACGATCTCGGCCTCGGTGGCGCCGTCGCGGCCATAGCCGATGTTGTAGCGGATGGTGTCGTTGAACAGCACCGTATCCTGCGGCACCACGCCGATCTGCGCATGCAGTGAGGATTGCGTCACCTCGCGGATGTCCTGCCCGTCGATGCGGATCGCCCCCCGGTGATGTCGTACAAGCGGAACAGCAGCCGCCCGATGGTGGACTTGCCGCGACCCGAGGTGCCGACCAGCGCCACCCGCTGCCCCGGCGCCACGGTAAAGCTGATGCCCTTCAGGATCTCGCGGCTGGGATCATAGGCAAAATGCACGTCGTCGAAGACGATCTCGCCGCCGCGCACCTCCAGCGGCTTTGCGTCCGGCGCATCGGCGATCTCGGCCGGCTGGCCCAGCAGCGAGAACATCTCGCCCATGTCGACCAGCGCCTGGCGGATCTCGCGGTAGACCGTGCCGAGAAAGTTCAGCGGCATGGTGATCTGGATCATGTAGGCGTTGACCATGACGAAATCGCCCACCGTCAGCGTGCCCGCCTGCACGCCCTTCGCCGCCATCACCATGACGATGACCAGCCCCGAGGTGATCAGGAACGACTGCCCGCCGTTCAGGAATGCCAGCGACTGGCCGGTCTTGACCGCCGCCGTCTCATAGCCCTGCATCGCCGCGTCATAGCGCGCAGCTTCGCGCGCTTCGGCGTTGAAATACTTGACGGTTTCGTAATTCAGCAGGCTGTCGACCGCCTTCTGGTTGGCATCGGTGTCCTGGTCATTCATCTGCCGGCGGATCTTGACCCGCCATTCGGTGACCTTGAAGGTGAAGGTGACGTAGAGCGCGATCGTCACCACCACCACGGCGGCATATTGCCAGCCGAAGACCAGCGCGAAGATGATCGAGACCATCGACAGCTCCAGGATCAGCGGCCCGATCGAAAACAGCATGAAGCGCAGCAGGAAATCGACGCCCTTGACGCCGCGCTCGATGATCCGGCTCAGCCCGCCGGTCTTGCGGGTGATGTGATAGCGCAAGGATAGCTGGTGGATATGGGTGAATGTCTCCAGCGCCAGCCGGCGCAGCGCACGCTGGCCGACGCGCACGAAGACCGCATCGCGCGCCTCGCCGAAGGCCACCGCCCCCAGCCGCGCCACGCCGTAGGCCACGGTCAGCCCGACCGCGCCATAGGCCAGCATCCAGCCCGGATCGGTGCCGGTTTCGCCGGCCAGCGCATCCACCGCCAGCTTGTAGAGGAACGGCGTCACGATCGAGACCAGCTTGGCCGCGAACAGCATCACCAGCGCGATCACCACCCGGCGCTTTACCCAGCCCTGCCCCTCGGGCCAGAGATAGGGCAGCACCCGCGCCAAGGTCTGCCAGCCGGAACGCTTCGGCACATGCTGGTCGGCAGAAGTGGCGGTTGACCGGCGCATCGGGCGCTCCTTCGGGAATGGCATTGATCGCCCGGCGCGGTTGCGATAGGCTCATTTCAACTTCGCATGAGTAGTTGAACGATGAACCGGAGTAAAGCCCTCGCCGCGCTGTCGGCCCTTGCCCACGGGGCACGGCTCGATCTGATCCGGCTCCTGGTGCCGCTGGGCGCGAACGGTCTGGCTGCGGGCGAGATCGCGCGCGAGTTGGGGCTGTCGTCGTCGGGGCTGTCGTTCCACCTGTCGGCGCTGGAACAGGCCGGGCTGCTGACCTCGCGCCGGGTGGCACGCAACGTGTTCTACGCCGTCGATCCAGCGGGCCTGGGCGGCACCATCGGCTGGCTTCTGAACGATTGCTGCATGGAACACCCCGAAGTGGTGGCCTGCTCCCACCTGGGCCGCGAGCGCGCCGAAGCCCGCCTGCATCCGGACGAGCCGCAGCCGTAGGGCGGGTCGTTCCGCGGCCGCTGGCCGCGGGTTGACCGCCGCCCGTCGGGTTACTCAACCGCTGGAATCGTGAAGACCTGCCCCGGATAGATCAGATCGGGGTCGCGGATCTTGTCCTTGTTGGCCTCATAGACCTGCACATAGCGGATGCCGTCGCCCATCTCGCCCGCGGCAATGCCCCACAGCGTGAAACCCGGCTGCACCGTCACCGTGACCGGCGCGGCGCTGGCCAAGGGCTCGGGTGCCACGACGGGTTCCGCCGCGGTTTCTGCTGCGGGGTCGGCTGCCGGGGCGATGCTCGCTTCCACCGCCGGTTCGGGGGCCGGATCCACCACCTCCACGGCCGCCACCTCTACCGGGGCGACCGGTTCCACCACCGGTTCCGCAGCCTCCAGGGGTGCCAAGGGCTCCGCAACCTCCACAGGACCCTCCGGTGCGGCGTCGGCAACCTCCGTTGCCTCGGCCGGGGCTTCCGGTTCTTCCGGGCCGCCCTCGGCCTCGTCTTCCACGATCACCGGAATATCCGCCTGCTCCGGGCGCGGCGCCGTCTCGCTGTTGTCCGACACCACCACCGCGCCCTCGGGCACCTCGGCCTCCGCCGGTGTCACTTCGTCCGCTGCCGTTTCAGCCGGGCTGCCTTCGGTCATCCGCGGCGAGGCCGTCGCCTCCTGCGGCGCCTCGGCAACGGGTTCGGGCACAGATTCGAGCACAGTTTCCGCTTCCGGCGCTGCCTCTTCCGCGGCGGCAAGTGCCTCCAGCGTTTCGCGCTTGAACGGCGTCTCGAAGCGCGAGGTCACCCGGCCGGCAGCGTCCAGCTGATCGGCCCGAAGCGTGTATAGCCCCGGCGCCGTGTCGGACAGCGTGGTCAGCCACTGGCCGGTTTCCGGCACCGGCACCGTCTGGATCGGCACGTTGTCGAGGTAAAGCCGGACAAAGGCCCCAGCTGCGCCGCGCCCGCCCAGTTGCACCGCCCCCGTCGCGGTATAGGCGATGGTGTCGATGGTCACGGCGGCCAGCGGCACGGTCCCGTCAGGCTCCGGCTCCGGCAGGATGACCGCGCCCTCTTCGGTCAGCAGGACTGCCGCCGGCGCAGGCTCTTCCGCCTGCGGCGCGGTCGCTTCCGGCACGGTCGCCTCAGCCCCGACCTCGGTCTTGGCCTCGGTCTCGGTCTGGGCCACCACGACCGGCGGTCCGGCGATCGGCCCCAGCGCGATCGCGGCCTTGGACGCCACCTCGCTGCCATCGGGCAAGAAGGCCCGCAAGGTCATCAGCGAAGGATCGGGGTTCGGCGCCAGGGTGAAGAGGACCGCGAATTCCCCCGCCCCCGTGGCCTTCGTCTCGGCCACCGGCGCGCCGTCGACCAGGATGGTGACCAGCGCCTCCGGCCCGGCCCTGCCCGCCACCGTGGCCGCGCCATCCGCCGCAACCCGCCAGGTATCGACAAGAATCTCGGGCGGCGGGTCCGGCAAGACGGTCTCGGGAGACCCCGGTGCAGGCGCTTCGACCTCTGCCGCCACGGTCGGCCGACGCGGCAGGCTCGGCGGCAGGCACTGCCGCCACCGCAGCGGGCTCTGCCGTCACTGACGCTTCCGGCGCCGTGTCCAGTTGCTCGACCGCCGGCTCCGGTGCAGGCGCGCTGCCGCGCCAGACAAGGTATCCCGCCCCGACGACCGCCGTGGCCACCAGACCCAGTATCGCGGCGCGGCCAGCCGTGCCCAGATCAGCCCATGTCCCCATGCAAAGGCCCCCATGCCCAAGTTTCGTCCCACGTCCCGTCCCGCCGGATCGGCCCTTCGGGCTTCGCTCTGCCGGCTTTCCATCGCAAGGGAACCCCGATATCAGGGCAATTGGCAACACATTTCCAAGGGTCCCATGACGCCTTCGTCGATCTGCGTCTTCTGTGGCGCGCGCACCGGCCGCAACCCGGCACATGCAACGGCCGCCCGTGCCTTCGGTGCGGCCATCGCCCGGCAGGGCTGGCGGCTGGTCTACGGCGCCGGTGACATCGGCCTGATGGGAGAGGTGGCGCGCGCAGCGCAGACGGCGGGCGCACGCACGCTGGGCGTGATCCCGACGCATCTGATGGGGGCCGAGAACGGCAAGCGCGACCTGACGACCCTGGTGGTCACCGAGACCATGCACGAACGCAAGAAGGTGATGTTCGTGAACTCGGATGCCATCGTGGTGCTGCCGGGCGGTGCCGGGTCGCTGGACGAGTTCTTCGAGGTGCTGACCTGGGCGCAGATCGGGCTGCACCGCAAGCCGATCTTCCTGCTGGACGTCGGCGGCTACTGGGGCCCGCTGCTGGCGCTGCTGGATCATGTCATCGCCGAGGGCTTCGCCGATCCGGGGCTGCGGGCGCTGTTCGGCGTGGCCGGCGACGTGCCCACCCTGAGCGCGGCGCTGGAAAGCGCGCTTGCCCAGGTGGCCGCCCGCTATGGTGCGGACTCAATTGACCTGGGCCGGATGCCTGCGGGCGCGCCGCGCCGGAGGCGCACGCGGCTTTGAGTGGGGATGTGGGCCTCGCCGCCACAGTCGGCGACGACGCGCACCAGCGCGATGCGGTCGTCCACCCGGTGCTTGCCGCGCCAGCGAACCGGAAGCAATGGTGCGACGATCCGCCATTCCTCATCGCTCAGGTCGTACCTGCCCAAGAGACCCGCTGCACTTCAGCCGAACCGAATCACGAGAGGCCTCCGCCGGGAATCCCCGAATTGAGTACGGACGCATGCCGCGGCTTTGCGTGCCGTTTCTGTGCTCTGTCGCGGCCGGGCCGGGCGGGCGCAAGGCGAAGCGCACCCCGAAGCCAGCGATGCGCGGCCCGGACCTAGGGCGCCTCGCCCGGTAGGGGAACCCGCTCCACCACCAGCCCTTCGGCACGCAGCATCTCGACCAGGCCGGTCTCGCCGGCAAGATGGCCGGCGCCGACGGCGATCACCGCGCCACCTGCTTCGATAAGCGGCATCGCGCGGGCGACGAAGATCACATTGCGCTCGACCAGCAGATAGCCTTCGGCGCGCGCCGTGACCTGCGCGGCATCTGCCTCTCCCAGCACATCGGCCAGCGCCGCCTCGGACCACAGGTCCATCTCGGCCGTGCGCCCCTCAATGTAGAGGCGGAACGCCATGGCCCGGCCCGACCCCTCCATGAAATCATACGGCCCCATCTGGCTGCCATACAGTACGACCACTGCTTGCGCCTCGGCCGTGCGCTCTGTCGCGGTCATTTGTATGCCGAAATCGGCCCATTGCTGCAGGCCCGTCACCTCGGCCCCGCCCAGATAGGCCAGTTCGGCGATATAGCCGTCCTGCCCCGGCAAGACGCCAGACACATAGTCTCCGCACGGGTCCGTCAGCAGCAAGGAGGCCAGGCCTGCCACGCTAAGATGGTCCAGAGGGCCCGTGCCCCAGCCGATCGCCTTCAGCCGCGTCCTGATCCAGGCCATCACCTGCGGCGGCACAAAGCCCCAGTCCGTGCGACCCTCGGGCAGCCACATCCAGCCGCTGTCGGCATTGGCCTTTGCCTCGGCGCGGCTTTCGGGGATCGGATCGAACTCCAGCGCCACCACCCGCGCCGCGTCGAGCACAAGGCGGAATTCCGGCGGCAGGTCCAGAATCAGCGGGTGCGGCGTGTGGTAGGTGCCCCACAGATGGCTGACCTTGCCGTCCTTCGTGATGATCCTCCACAGCCGGCCACGGGCGTTGGGCACCGCGTCGGCCGCCTTGGCCAGACGCAGCCCCAGATCGGGCGGCATCTCGGCCGCCACCAGATCAGCAGCCGTCACCGCACAGGATTCAGGCGTGATCCAGTCCTGCGCTTGCGCCTGCCCGACCAAGGCAACCAGCGACACAACGGTCGCCGCAACAATCCCGCGCATCCGAAGACCCCATGCATGACAAAGGCCCGCAGGTTTCCCCACGGGCCCGATCCTGCGATCGTGCCGCAGTTACATGCGCGCGGCAACCGCTTCCCAGTTGACCAGCTTTTCCAGGAAGTTGGTCAGGTAGGCCGGCCGCTTGTTGCGAAAGTCGATGTAGTAGGAGTGCTCCCAAACGTCGCAGCCCAGGAGCGCCTTTTGGCCAAAGCACAGCGGGTTCACGCCGTTCTCGGTCTTGGTGACCTTCAGGCTTCCGTCCTTGTCGCGGACCAGCCAGGCCCAGCCCGAGCCGAACTGCCCTGCCCCTGCGGCGGCGAAGTCTTCCTTGAACTTGGCGACCGAGCCGAACGCATCAATCAGCGCCTTGTCCAGCGCGCCCGGAATCCTCTTCTCGCCCGGTCCCATCACCTCCCAGAACAGGTTGTGGTTCCAGTGCTGGCTGGCGTTGTTGAAGATGCCGTTCTGCGCCACGGCACCGGCCTGATAGGTGCCCTTGACGATATCTTCCAGCGACTTGCCGTCCCATTCGGTGCCGGCAATCAGCTTGTTGCCGTTGTCGACATAGGCCTTGTGGTGCAGGTCGTGGTGGTATTCCAGCGTCTCTTTCGACATGCCAAGGGGCGCCAGCGCGTCATGGGCATAGGGAAGATCGGGAAGGGTGAAGGCCATGGTCCTGCTCCTGTTCATCGGAATGCGTTCCCCCTGAATAAGAGGGCTGGCGCGTGGAAGGTCAACCCCGCAGCGCCCGACCGGTTCCGAAGACCCCGCCCAGGACCGACGGAGCGATCACTTTTTCCTGATGCGCTGGCACTTGCCGGTCGAGGTGAAAGTGTTCGAGAACCGCCCCGGGCTTGCCGCCATCGAGGCCGAAAGATCGGCCTTCATCACGGTCAGGCGATAGCTGAACCGCGCGTTCTGGTTGATGGCGTTCTTGGCATCCAGCTTCCAGACGAAGGTGGTACGCTTGGCATTCTCGGTTTCGACCTTGGCGTCGATCGGCTTGCCGACGAAATGCTCGATCAGCGGGTCATTCACCGTGGCCTTGGCGGCACCCGGTTCATGGGCCACCACGACGACCTCGGGTAGCCAAACGCCGTTCGAAAGCAACTGCTTGATCTTGCATTCGTAAACCTCCAACGCCAGAGCCGGCAGGGCGGCGCTTGCAAGCGCGGCGGCGGTCAGGAAAAGGGCAAGGCGGCGCAGCGGCGGGATCATGCATTCACCGTTCAAGGATCAACCGGCGCCAGTCATCCCCGGCCTCGATGGCGCCGTCAAGCGCCAAACGCTAACCTTGATCCAGTTCCGACCCCGGCATCGCGGAATGGTTCAGAAGGCCCATCACATAGACCCCGACCGACCGGAACGACACCAGCGTATAGCCCTGTTCGTCGCGCCAGAACGCCGCCGCCACCTGCGCCGCCCGCGTCCGCCGCAATTCCCCCGGCGCCAGCGCGGCCAGATCGACGGGGCAAAGCTTGGCCAGCACCTGATCGGCCTTGGCGCCCTCGATGCGGAACACCGCGCGGGCGTCCGACACGTCGGCCGCCAGATGATGCTCCGCCCCCAGCGCCTTTGCGATGGCCGCCATTGCCCGGCCAACCTCGGGGTAAGGCAGGACCAGCAGGTATTCGTCCGGGCTCATCCAGCCGCAGCCGCGATCCTTGGTCCACTCCATCCGCCGCAGCGCCGGAACCGACGTTCCGACCGCTGCCTTCACGGCCTTGTCCAGCCCCTTTGCCCCCGGCTTCGCCCGCAAGCTGATCATCCCCAGGGGGCCGATCTCGAGGCTCTTGACGAAGCCCTCGTAACTCGCGCCACCCAGCGCCGAAACGGCCTCACGCATCCTGCTTCTCCCCTTTCGGATCCAGGAACACCGGGCTCACCACCCGCGCCTTCACCGTGCCGCCGCCCACGACCGAAAACTCCACCACTTCGTCGATCCGGTCGGGCGCGTGGCGCAAAAGCCCCATCGCGATGCCCTTCTTCAGTGTCGGGCTGAAGTAGGTCGAGGTTACCCGCCCCTGCACATTGCGCTGGCCGTTGGCATTCACCCCCTCGGCGACAACATAGGCGCCATCGGCGATCACCGAGCCGTCCAGCGTCTCGAACCCCGCCAGCTTCCAGCGGTCGGGACTGGCCAGGTAGGTGCGCGCCTGACCGCGCTTGCCCAGATAGTCGGTCTTCTTCTTGGAAATCGCCCAGTCCAGCCCCAGATCCTGCGGGATCACCGTGCCGTCGGTTTCATCGCCGATCATGATGAAGCCCTTTTCGGCCCGCATGATATGCATCGCCTCGGTGCCGTAAGGCATCACGCCATGCGCCGCCCCGGCCGCGACCAGCGCCTCCCACAGCGCCAGCCCCTGCCCGGCCGGAACCGCGATTTCATAGGACAACTCGCCCGAAAAGCTGATCCGGTGCACCCGTGCGGGAATGCCGGCCAGATGCCCGTCGACGAAGGACATGAACGGCAGCGCCGCTTTCGAGACATCAATGCCGCCCAGGGCCTCCAGCACTGCCCGCGCCTTCGGGCCGGCGACCGCGATCTGCGCATATTGCTCGGTCACATTGGCGGTAAAGACCTGCCAATCCCACCATTCGCATTGCAGCCAGTCCTCCATCCAGCCATGGATGCGCTCGGCCCCGCCCGAGGTGGTGTGGCAGAGCCAGCTGTCGTCACTCAGCCGGATCACCACGCCGTCGTCGCTCAGGAACCCCTGCTCGTTGCACATCAGCCCGTAGCGGCATTTGCCCACCGGCAGCGACGACATGACATTGGTGTAAAGCATGTCGAGAAAGCGGCCCGCATCCGGCCCCTTGACGATGATCTTGCCCAGGGTCGAGGCATCCAGCAGCCCGACATTCGCTCGCGTGTTCCCGATTTCGCGGTGAACCGCCTGTTCGTGCGTCTCGCCAGCACGCGGGTAGCAATAGGGCCGGCGCCACAGGCCCACCGGCTCCATATAGGCGCTATTGGCTTCGTGCCAGTCGTGCATCGGGCTGCGGCGCAGGGGCTGGAAGATCGGCCCACGCGATTCGCCGGCCAGCGCGCCGATGGTGACGGGCGTGTAGGGCGGGCGGAAGGTGGTGGTGCCGACGGCCGGGATGTCTTCGGCCAAAGCATCAGCAAGCACGGCCAGACCGTTGATATTGCTCAACTTGCCTTGATCCGTCGCCATCCCCAGCGTCGTATAACGCTTGGTATGTTCAACCGAATTGTAGCCCTCGCGTGCGGCCAGTTGAACGTCGGAAACCTTCACGTCGTTCTGATAGTCGAGCCACATCTTCATGCGCAGCTTCGGCCCGGCACCCTGCGGCATGATCCAGACCGGTTCCATCGCCGCTTCTTCCTCCACCTCGGCCTTGCCGATCGGCGTGGTCTTTGCCTTCAGCCCCAGCGCCTTCACTGCCGCAACGCCAGCCTCAGCCGCATCGGCCAGCGCCTCGGCCGCTGTCAGCGCGCCGTTGCAGGCACCTGCCGGGATCACCATGGCGCTGCCGTCATGGGTGATCGGCGGCCGTGTGGCGTCGGGGCGGAACATCGCGTGCTTGCGGTCCCAGTCCAGCTTGCCGCCGCAATGGCTCCACAGATGCACCACCGGCGACCAGCCGCCCGACATGGCGACGGCGTCGCAGGCGATCTCGTCCAGCACCGCACCCTCGCCGGCCTGCACGCCGATGGCGACGCCACTGACCCGCTTGCCGCCCTTGACCTTGACGATGGCGCGACCAGCCTCGATGCGGATGCCCAGGGCGCGGGCCCGCGCCGGCAGTGCGCCGGTGACTTCGGCCCGCGCGTCGATCACCGCCGCAACCTCCAGCCCCGCCTCTTTCAGCGCAATCGCGGTGCGATAGGCGTCGTCGTTGTTGGTGACGACCACGGTGCGGTCACCCGGCGATACCGCCCAGTTCACCACATAGTCGCGCACCGCCGAGGCCAGCATGACGCCGGGAATGTCGTTGCCGGCAAAGGACAACGGCCGCTCGATCGCACCGGTCGCGGTCAGGATCTTGCCCGCCCGAATACGCCACAGCCGCTTTTTCGGCCGCCCGTCGCCGGGCGTATGGTCGGCTACCCGCTCTTCGGCCAGCACATAGCCATGGTCATAGACTCCGGCCGCCATGCAGCGCGTGCGCAGCGTGACATTTGACATCTTTCCAAGGGATTGCAGCGTTTCGTTGATCCACTCTTGCGCCGGGGCGCCGTCGATCACGTCGCCATCGACCGGGGCGCGGCCGCCCCAATGCGGGCACTGCTCCAGCACCAATGACGCGCCCGCCTGAGGCGCCAGCGATCCGCGCCGCCTGCAGGCCCGCGATGCCGCCGCCGACAACCAGCAGGTCGCAAAACGCATAGGCATGCTCATAGCGGTCGGCGTCGTGTTCCTTCGGCGCCTTGCCGAGGCCGGCAGACTGCCGGATGATCGGCTCGAACACATGTTTCCACGCCGCACGCGGCTGCATGAAGGTCTTGTAGTAGAACCCCCCCGGCAGGAAGCGCGCGAAAGAGTCGTTCACCACGCCGACGTCGAACTCGAGGCTGGGCCAGTGATTCTGGCTGGTCGCGGTGAGCCCGTCGAACACCTCGGTCGTGGTGGTGCGCTGGTTCGGCTCGAACCGGCCGCCAACCCCCATGTTGACCAGCGCGTTCGGCTCTTCGGCGCCACTGGCGACGATGCCGCGCGGGCGATGATACTTGAAGCTGCGGCCAACCAGCATCTGGTCGTTGGCCAGCAGGGCGGCGGCCAGCGTGTCGCCGCGCATCCCGCGCAGCCGCTTGCCGTTGAAGGAAAACTCCACACCGGCCGAGCGGTCGATCAGCCGCCCGCCGCGGATCAGCCGCGTGCTCATTTGAAACCCTTCCAGTCGGGGCGTTTGGCCCTGATCTTCGCGATGATGTCGGCGGGCGGTTCCGAGACCTGCGCGGGATAGGTGCCGAACACCTCCAGCGTGGCGGTGTCGCGGGCCGCGAGGAACCACTTGCCGCAGCCATAGGCATGGCGCCAGCGTTCGAAATGCACGCCCTTGGGGTTTTTCCGCGCGAACATGTAGGCTTCGAATTCTTCGTCAGAGGAGTCCGGCCCAAATCGCTTCAGATGCGCCTCATAGCCGGGGGCGAGTTCGGTCTCATCGGCCATCACGCCGCAGCAGGGGCATTCCAGGATGAGCATTCAGCGCTCCATTTCCGCGGGCGAGCCGCAAAAGTTTTCGAAAACTTTTGCAAATTCCTTCGAAGGAATTTGCGTCGGCGACAGGTTGGTCAATGCGCCACCCCCGCCGCCACCGACTCGTCGATGAACCGGCCTTCCTTGAAGCGCCACATGTTGAAGGCCTCGGCCAGCGGCCCCGGCTCGCCTTTGGCCATCAACTCGGCCATCGCCCAGCCTGACCCCGGAATCGACTTGAAGCCACCCGTCCCCCAGCCGCAGTTGATGAAACAATTGCCCAGCGGCGTCTTCGAGATCAAGGGCGAGCGGTCGCCGGTCATGTCGACGATGCCGCCCCATTGCCGCAGCATCTTCAGCCGCGAGATCATCGGGAAGGTCTCGACCAAGGCGCGCAGGGTTTCCTCGATATGGTGGAACGAGCCACGCTGGGTGTAGTTGTTGAAGCCGTCGGTGCCGCCGCCGATCACCATCTCGCCCTTGTCGGACTGGCTCATGTAGCCGTGCACGGTGTTGGCCATCACCACCACATCCATGCAGGGCTTGATCGGCTCGGAAACCATCGCCTGCAAGGCCACCGCCTCGATCGGCAGGCGGAAGCCGGCCATCTCGGCCAGCTGGCCCGAATGGCCGGCGACCACCATCCCCAGCTTGCGACAGCCGATGAAGCCCTTGGTGGTGTCCACCCCCGTAACCACGCCGCCTTCGGACCGCACGCCCTTCACTTCGCATTTCTGGATGATGTCCATGCCCATGGCCGAGCAGGCCCGCGCATAGCCCCAGGCCACCGCATCATGCCGCCCGGTGCCGCCGCGCGGCTGGTAGAGCGCGCCCAGCACCGGATAGCGCGGCCCGTCGATGTTGATGATCGGCACCAGTTCTTTCACCCGCTCGGGCGAGATCCATTCGGTCGACACACCCTGCAAGCCGTTGGCATGCACCGTGCGCAGATAGCCGCGCACCTCATGATGGGTCTGCGCCAGCATCAGAAGGCCGCGCGGGGAAAACATCACGTTGTAGTTCAGGTCCTGGCTCAGCGTTTCATACAGCTGGAGCGCCTTGTCATAGATCGCGGCCGACGGATCCTGCAGGTAGTTCGAGCGGATGATGGTGGTATTGCGGCCAGTGTTGCCGCCGCCCAGCCAGCCCTTCTCGATGATCGCGACATTGCGGATGCCGTGATTCTTGCCAAGGTAATAGGCCGTCGCAAGGCCATGCCCGCCCGCGCCCACGATGACCACGTCATACTGCGGCTTCGGTTCCGGCGAAGCCCAGGCGCGTTCCCAGCCGGTGTGATGGCGCAAGGCCTCGCGGGCGATGGCAAAGACCGAATAGCGCTTCATGGCAATCCCCCGGATCAGGCTCCGTCACCCTATTGGAACGGGGCCGAGGTATAGCCCCTCCCGCCAGCGGCACAATCGGGAAAATTGCGACATGCTGTCCGGCTTCGGCACCCTACAGGCAGCCAAAGCGCCATCTGCGGCGGATGGCCCCTTTTGCAGCATCGCCCGAGGGGTTACATCGGGCCGCAGAACGACGACGCGACGATGGCGGAAACAACGGCAAGGCGGACGGATGGAGACCTTCTGGTTCTGGGCAGTGGCGGGCGCGATGACGGTGATCGTCGCGGCCTTCCTTATCCGCAGCCTGGCGCAGGCGCGCGAAGAGCTGACACCCGCGGCGGTGCAGGACATGCAGGTCTACCGCGACCAACTGGCCGAGGCGGATCGCGACCTGGCCCGCGGCACCATCACTGCGGCCGAGGCCGAGCGGCTGAAGACCGAAGTCGCCCGTCGCCTGCTCGAGGCCGACCGCGCCTTGCGGGCCGAGACCGCGCCGGGCACCGCGCTACGCGCCGGCTGGCTGCCGATTGCGGCCGTGCTTGCCGCGGGCCTTGCGGCGCTGGGGCTTTACGCCCGGATCGGGGTTCCCTGGTATGCCGACCTGCCGATCGCCGACCGCATCGCCGCAGCCGATGCCGCCATGGCCGCGCGCCCCGCGCAGGCCGATTTCCTGGCCCGCGAAGGGCTGACGCCTGCGCCGCAGGACATCGCGGCCGCGCAGGACGCCGCCGCCGCGATCAGCGATCCCGCAGCGCTGGAACAGCGGATCGCCGACAGTTTCGTCGCGCAGGATTACGTCACCGCGCTGGCCATGCACGAGCGCCGGATCGCCCTTCTGGGCGATGCTGCAACCGCGCGCGACCAAGCCCTTCTGGCGCTGATCCTGGTCAGCCAGGCCAGGGGCTATGTCTCACCCGAGGCCGAGGCCGGGCTGCGCGCCGCCCTGATGCAGGACCCCGAGAACGAACTGGCGATCTACCTCTTGGGCGAGATGCTGATCCAGGGCGAGCGGTTCGATCTGGCTTTCCGCTTCTGGCGCCCGCTGCTGGAGCGCGGCTCACCCGATGCGCCATGGAATGCGGAAATCCGCCAGAACATCGAGGATCTGGCCTATCTGGCCGGGGAAAGCTACCAGCTGCCGCAGGCCGCCCCGGGCCCCAGGCGGCGCCGACATGGCCGCCGCCGCCGAGATGACGCCCGAAGAGCAGCAGGCGATGATCGCAGGAATGGTTGCGCAGTTGCAGGAGCGGTTGGCCAGCGAAGGCGGCAGCGCGGAAGAATGGGCGCGGCTGATCACCGCGCTCGGCGTCCTTGGCCGCAAGGACGAAGCGCAGGCGATCTACGGCGAGGCCCAGGGCCGCTTCGCGGGACGCGAGGACGACCTTGCCGCCCTTGCCGCCGCGGCCACAACCGCGGGCCTGGCCCCGTGATCTGTGACGATCTGGCCGCCTTTGCGGCCCTGCTGCCGGCCAGCGGCGCCGTTGCCGGCCTTGACCTCGGCGACAAGACCGTCGGTGTGGCGATATCCGACCTGCGCCGCAGCGTCGCCACCCCGTCCGAGGTGATCCGCCGGGTCAAATTCACCCTCGACGCCGCCCGGTTGATGGCGATCGTGGCCGAACGCCAGGTCTGCGGCCTGATCCTGGGCCTGCCGCTGAACATGGATGGCAGCACCGGCCCGCGGGTGCAATCGACCCAGGCCTTCGCCCGCAACCTGGCCCGGCTGACCGACCTGCCGATCGCCTTCTGGGACGAACGGCTCTCGACGGTTGCGGCAGAAAGGGCACTGCTCGAGGCGGATGCGTCTCGAAAGCGTCGCAAAGAGGTGATCGATGCGGTGGCGGCAGGCTATATCCTGCAAGGCGCGCTGGACCGCATGGCATGGCAGGGGAAGTCATCTTGAAAGACGACGTCTGGAAACGCGACGAGATCCAGTCGCCTTGCGTCAAGCTCTGCGTCGTCCACCCGGAAGAGCGCATTTGCATCGGCTGCTACCGCTCGATCGACGAGATCTCGACCTGGTCGCGGATGACGCATGAGGCCCGCGCCGAGATCATGACCGAGTTGCCCGCCCGCGCGCCGCGCCTGGCCAGGCGCCGCGGCGGTCGCATGGCCCGGATCGACCGTGCCGCAGAATAGGCCGGCTGGCACATCCCGACGCTCCGTCTTCATCTTGGCCCAAATACTCCCGCCGGAGGCCTCCGCAATCGCCTCTCGCGCACCGGGCGGGTGTTCACTCCGCGTCCAGCCAGTCGACCACCGAGCCCATCTGCGGGCGAAAATAGGCGATGATCCGGCCCTCGGGCGGGGCTTCGGCGCCTTCGGCCCAAGGCGCCACCCCATGCACCGCCAGCCGGTGCAAGAGCGTTGCCTCGCCAGGCTGCGCGGGCAATTCCACACGGCGGCAGTGGCGAAAGACCTCGGCGCGGGCCGCCTTGTAAGCCGCCGTGATGTCCAGATCACCCCAAAGTGCCGGGTCATGGCCGCGAAAGGCCGCGCGCAAAGCGGCGCGCATCACCTCGTGGCTGCCCTCCCAGACTACCAGCGGCGAGGCCCCTGCCCCGCAGGCGTTCAGTGGCAGGCCAAGGATCCAGCCATGCGGTTCCTTCACCATGCGGCGCCGGTCGGGCCCGACCGGCAACAGCCCGTCCAGATGGGCCGCATCGCGGCGCTGGCGAAAACGATAGGCGGCTTCATCCTCCTCTGCCGACGGAAGCGGATAGCCGGGCGCCACCACCGACAGCTGCGCCCGGTGCAGCGACACCGGCGCAAGCGGCAGTGCCGCCCAGGGAAAGGCCGTTTGGCCGATCCCGCCGTCCGGACCATTCGGCAGCGCGTCGACGCCGACGAACCAGGTGCCGCCGCAGCGCCGGGCCGCGTCACTTGCCGCCAGCACCCCCTGGGCCACCGGCAAGGCCTCCGCGACCCAGTCAAGCAGGCGCGGATCCGGGCCGATCCGTCGCCAGCCCGCAGCGCCAGTCACCACAGCACCTTGCGCAGCATGTTCAAGGCCACCAGCGTCAGGAACACCGCAAAGGCGCGTTTCAACGGCCTGGGGTTCATCGCATGCGCCAGCCGCACGCCGTAGGGCGTGGTCAGGACCGAGGTGCCGATCACCACCAGAAAGGCCGGCAGGTTCACCGCCCCCACCGTCCAAGGCGGCGCTCCCTCTGCCCTGACCAGCAGAAACCCCAGCACCGAAGGCACCGCGATCAGCACGCCAAAGCCCGAGGCCGTCGCCACCGCACGGTGGATCGGCATCGCAAACAGTGTCATCAGCGGCACCCCGAAGGTGCCGCCACCGATCCCCATCAGCGCCGAGAAGAACCCGACACTCGATGCCAGCACGCCCCGCACCGGCCCCACGGGCATCGCCGCACCCAGCCTTGCGCTGTCACGGCCAAAGGCCATCCACAGCCCCGCCAGCCCGGCCAGCACCCCGAACACCGCCTGCAAGGCCGCCGAAGGCACCCGCGCCGCCACGACCACCCCCAACGCAGCCGAGGCCACCAACCAGGGCCCCCACCCCTTCAGCACCGACCAGTCGACCGCGCCCTTGCGGTGATGTGCCGAGACCGAGCGGGTCGAGGTCACCACGATGGTCGCCAGCGAGGTCGCGACGCAGACCTGCATCACCTGGCCCGTGCCATAGCCAAGCGCAGTGAATGCATGGAAGAACGCCGGCACCAGAACGATGCCGCCGCCGACCCCCAGCAGACCGCCGACGACCCCGGCAAAGCCGCCGATCACGATCAGCGCGGCAACATGCGGCAGCAGGATGGACAGCTCAGGCATCGTCGCCCCCTGTGCAGCCCGCCTTGCGCCGCCGCCCCCGTCCGGCCGGGGCCGGCGCCGCGGTCACGCCGCCCCCGCAACGGGCGCGGCCCGCACCAGCCGATCCAGCGCGCGGTCCAGAACCTCCAGCCCGGCGCCGTCGCGGGCGCCGCCGGTCGACAGCTCCTGCCGCCAGCCGCGGGCACCGGGGCAACCGTGAAAGAGGCCCAGCATGTGCCGGGTGATCTGGTGCAGCCGACCGCCCGAGGCCAGATGCGCCGCGATATAGGGCACCATCGCCTGCACCACGACTTCACGGGCGGCGCGGCCGATCATCACCCCGTCAAGCCCTTGACCCAGCAACTCTTTCGCCTGCTCCAGCGTCGCTACCCCGCCATTCAGGCAGATCGTCAACTCGGGAAACCGCGCCTTCATCCGCAGCACCAGCGCATGGTCCAGGGGCGGAATCTCGCGGTTTTCCTTTGGCGAAAGGCCCTTCAGCCAGGCCTTGCGGGCGTGGATGATGAAATGCCGGACCCCCGCCGCCGCAACCGTCTCGACAAAGCCGGGCAGCACCGTTTCCGGGTCCTGATCGTCCACCCCGATCCGGCATTTCACGGTCACCGGCACCGGGCTTTCGGCCTGCATCGCCGCCACGCAATCGGCCACCAGCGCCGGGCGTTCCATCAGCACCGCGCCGAAGCACCCCGATTGCACCCGGTCAGAAGGGCAGCCGCAGTTGAGGTTGATCTCGTCATAGCCCCAATCCCGCGCCGCGCGCACCGCCGCAGCCAGCTCGACCGGGTCCGAGCCGCCCAGTTGCAGCGCGACAGGATGCTCGTCGGTGCTGAAATCCAGCAGTCGCGCCCGCGGGCCGTGGATCACCGCGGGGGCCGTCACCATCTCGGTGTAAAGCATCGCCCGCCGGGTCATCTGGCGGTGGAAGAACCGGCAGTGCCGGTCGGTCCAATCCATCATCGGCGCAATGGACAGACGCGCTGCCATGGTGGCTGCGGTGTTGGGCATTCAGGACTCTCCTCGCGGCCGCGACCCGCTGGTCGTGCCGATGGCGCGTATCCTAGCCACAAGAAAGGGCGCGGACCACCCGGCTGCGCGCAAGGACAGGTGAATGGCGGTGATCCGGCGGACGGCAATCCAATGCTGGAGGCCGCGACATGGCCTATGCTTCGAGCCCGGGCATCGCTGCGACTGGAGCTGGCGGGTCTGGAGCGTCGTGTTCGCCAACTTGCGCAGGAGGATCCTGTGTGCCGTCGGCTGATGTCCATGCCAGGGGGGGCGCGGTTGTCGCGCTGACCCACCGATCCGCCGTCGATGATCCGTCGCGGTTCACCTCATCAGGGAAGGTCGGGCCATGGGTCGGCATGACACCATCGCGCAACCAGTCCGGCGACCGCGACGTCTCGGGCGGGATCACCAAAGCCGTGACGTAACCCTGCGCCGCACGCTGTGTCAGGCAGCGACTGCAATGATGAACCGTGGGCGTTCGACATGGCTGAGAACATGGGCAGCACAGGTTGCCCGCCGCCGTGGCGTGAAGCACGCCATGGTTGCCTTGGCACGGCGTATCAGCGTGATCCTTCACCGGATGCGGGTTGATGATACCGACTTCCGATCAGAAACCGCAGTGGCTCTTGCGACCTGAAAAATTGCGTTCCCAACCTGTGCCTGCCAACAGGCCTTCGAGGTCCCCCAGGGACGTGGTTCCGACTATGCCGTGGTCAGGACTTTTGCCGATCAGATTCGAGCACGCCAACGAGATGGGCACATCGCAATTGCATGGAACCAGCATCATGTTGGCGGCCATCGCGCTGACCACGGACCGAAGCATGCACCCGGGTCGATCTCAGGCGAAGGCTGCCGAACAGCAGAGCGGATCAATTGTTCAAAGGACAAGACCGCAGACTGGCGGCGCTTGCCGCATGCGAAAAACCGCTTGACTGGGGCGACCCCGTTACCGAAGTCCTGAGCCTACATCGACACCGACCGAAACGACCGACAACGCTTTCCTGAACGCCCGGCCGTTTCATGGCTGGGAGAAAGACCGCGCCGAGGCCATCCCCGGCGCGGTCGCCATGACGGTCAGGGGACACGCATTTCGCTGAAACCATCGCGCGTCCGCAATGTGGCGGTCGCCGGCGCGTCGGTCCAGTTGCGCCAGAACCAGCCGTGGTTGCCGGTGAATGCCGCGGCCGGCGGTCTGGTCGCCACGGCGCGGCCCTGTTCGTAGCCGAAGCTGTTGCCGCGCCCGGTTCGGCCTGAAGCGGCGGCAACGGTGCCCGGCCAGCACCGAAACGCCGTTTCTGCATCTGGACCCTCCGGGTCTCGGGCGTTGACATGGGCGATCTGCAACCCCACAGGACCAAGCTGGCCGTCAACATCGCGACGTTGGCAGCACGGGCCAGCGCCGCACCGGCCCGGAACAGGGCGGCGGCGGCGACAAAGGCACAGCTCAGCCATCGCCATTGCGTTGCCGGGCGCATGGCCGCTGCGGAAGGCAATCCGATGCAGACAATCCTTTCGTCCGAACGGTCAAAGTCGCGGGCGGGCCCGCAGGCCCTGGCAATGTTCAGACGATGCGCGGAGGTCGCTTCGGCCCTTCGCCGGTGGCGCCCGCCAGCATGGACGACATCATGGGCGCGATGCTCTCGCCCCCCGTCCCTGCCGCTTTGCCCCGGCCGCACGGCAGGCCATGAAGCGGGACCGCGTGGTCGGTCGCGTCATGGCCCGGAAACCGATCGCTCTGCGCATCCTCACGGGAATGCCCATGCCAGACAACGTCTTCGGCGGCCATACCGGCCGCCTGCGCATGAGTCAGGGAGAGGATCACCGGCGCCAGGAAAAGGCCGCAGACCGACAGCCACTGGCAGACTGCCGGCAGCGAGCCGTTCGCATTTCCCGTGTCGATTGTCCACATTCCCGGCCCTGCCCGCCGCCCGTTGTGCCGCGCTTGCGCGATCTTGCTTTATCCCCCCTGGGGGGATAGCAAGCATGCATGTCAGAATCGCATCTGCACGCAACCCACCCCGATCTCGTCAAGCGGCTGAAACGCGCCGAGGGTCATCTGCGCCATGTCATCGAGATGATCGAGGCCGGCACGCCATGCGCCGACGTCGCCGTTCAGTTGCAGGCGGTCGAGAAGGCGCTGACATCGGCAAAGCGGACCCTGATCCACGACCACATCGACCATTGCCTGGGACATGGCAGAGATCACGATCTTGCCGAACTGCGGGCACTGGCGAAACTCCTCTGAGGCACCATGCTTGCAATTCTCGCCAACCGGACCTACCGCCATCTCTTCGCCGCACAGATCATCGCGCTGATCGGGACCGGCCTTGCCACCGTGGCGCTGGGGCTTCTTGCCTGGCAGTTGGCGGGCGCGGATGCCGGGCTGGTGCTTGGCACGGCGCTGGCGATCAAGATGGTGGCCTATGTGACGCTTGCGCCAATCGCTTCGGCCTTCGCGGACCGGGTGCCGCGCCGGGCGATGCTGGTGGCGCTGGACCTGATCCGCGCGACTGTCGCCGTGGCCCTGCCCTTCGTTGGCGAGGTCTGGCACGTCTATGTCCTGATCTTCCTCCTCCAGGCCGCTTCGGCCGGGTTCACGCCGACCTTTCAGGCGACGATCCCCGACGTGCTGCCGGACGAGGCGGAGTATACCCGCGCGCTGTCGCTGTCGCGGCTGGCCTATGACCTCGAAAGCCTTCTGTCGCCCATGCTTGCCGCGGCGCTGCTGACGGTGGTCAGCTTTCCGGTCCTCTTCGGTGGAACCGTGATCGGCTTTCTCGCCTCGGCGGGTTTGGTGCTGACGGTGACACTGCCGGCGCCGAGGCCCGCCCAGCCGCGCGGGATCTGGGACCGGACGACGCGGGGCATCCGCATCTACCTGGCGACGCCGCGCCTGCGCGGGCTGCTGGCGCTGAACCTCGCCGTGGCCGCAGCAGGGGCAATGGTGATCGTCAACACGGTCGTGCTGGTGCAGACGCAGTTGGGCCACGGCGAGACGCAGACGGCGCTGGCGCTCGCGGCGTTCGGCGGCGGGTCGATGGCGGCGGCGCTGCTGCTTCCGAAGCTGCTTGAGCGTATTCCTGATCGCCCCGCGATGATCGCGGGCGCCGGGATGCTGACCATCGGCACGGCGCTTGGTCCGCTCATCGGATCCTTGCCGGCGCTGATGGCGCTCTGGCTCCTGATCGGCTTCGGCTACAGCCTGACACAGACGCCGACCGGACGGCTCTTGCGCCGGTCGGCGCATCCCGAGGACCGACCGGCGATCTTCGCCGCGCAATTTGCGCTGAGCCACGCCTGCTGGCTGATCACCTATCCGCTGGCCGGGCGCTTCGGTGCCGGATTGGGACCTGACGCGACCTTCCTGCTGATGGCGGGCATCGCGGCCATTGGCGTCATCGCCGCAATGCGGCTCTGGCCGGCCAACCTGGTCGACGACGTCGCGCATGACCACCAGGACTGCCACCCGACCATCCGCACCTGCGCGCGCATGGCGCGAAGGGCCATCACCACCCCCTGGTGATCGACGACCTGCACCGGAGCTGGCCCAGGCCGGCGGAGACACCGTGAAGGCTTGCTCGCCCGGCGCGGGGCGGCCATGCGGAAGCCCGCGATGCGTGGAAATCGGGGAGTCCGTAGCCAGGCTGCGGCACCGGGCCGATCCGGAACCCTCTGTCCGTCGGCCTGTCGATCGCCAATCGGCCAGCATCTCCTGCATCCCAGGATTTCCCCTCGCCCTCAAATGAAGGTGGATCCCAGGTGATTGCCTGAAGCTGACCTGTTCAGCACCGGCCCATCCAATACCAGGGCAGCCGAAACTCGCGCGGCTTTGCGGGTCAGGCTGGGGTCGGAAGGGAGCACTGGCGGCAGCGCGGCCTCGTCCGGGCCAGGGGCAGGGTATTTCAGCAGCACCTTGACTGCCCAATGCGTCCGGATTGCGCTTGGTCCCCCCCACACCTCATGCGGCGCGGGAATCGCCTGGCGCCGGCTTTGGTGCCGTTGCCGCGGTCGCCGCGGCGCGTTCGGTCTGCACCCGCGCCCAGGCTCGCGCGGCGGCAACGTCGCGCCGCGCCCAATCGCGCAGGGCGTGCTCCAGCGCCAGCGATGCTGCGGGGTCTTCCGCCAGCGCCGGCGGGCCGGCAGCGGGCCGCCCGAGCGGCATCTGAGCCGCCGCGCGCGGGGCCCGGTCAGTCCGGCACGCCAGGGCGGCAAAGGCGCGATGCTCCCAATAGTCCAGCAACGCCGCACAGAAAGCCTCGCGATCCCGGAAATGCCAGTAGAAAGAGCCTTTTGTCACGCAAAGCTCACGCGCCAGAGGTTCAATCCGCAAGGCCCGTTCGCCGCGTGTGGCCAAGGCCCGCAAGCCGGCGGCGATCCAATCCTCGCGCCCCAATTGCCGGATCATCCCCATCCGCACCTCCTCCGTGAAGTTCCGTCGCCCAGTTTGCCGCAGGTCCGCCGGTGTGCCGCCCACATAGGCTACGATACGCAGCCCATGTGTCATCCTTTCCGGAGCATCGGCCAGGCTCTTCGAGCTCCGGCCTTGTTCTTCGGATCATCGGCACAGTCTTGCGGCAACATGCTAAGAATCTGTTGACCCATGCAGGGTCCCTGCGGCCGAACGGTCCATGCGGCCGTATGGCCCATACGCTGGCATGGCCCATACGCCGTTAGGGCGCTTCGGGCGGTATCGCCGGTTTGCAAGCGCGGCCCGATCCGGGCGATACGGAAGCCTCGATCCGCCCCGACGGGAAAGCGTGGGGTCAGATTGACGCCCGTTCCGTCCCGCCCGCCCGCTCATCCCGGCCTCTCGCCTTTCCCGATTGCTGCACCTCTCCCGTCCGCCCTGCCGTTCGCTCTTGCAGCGACTCTCCCGGCGGCCCGACGTTTCCCGGGCAATCTGCGTCTGCCGACCTCCGTGCCTTTCCGGATCGCTTGGGCGCCCCATTTGCCCTGGCTCTCTTGAAGCCATGGCCCGGCTCGTCTAATCAGGGCTGAGACCAGGGGGCAGGATGCGTATTCTCATCACCAATGACGACGGCATCAACGCACCCGGCCTGGAGGTTCTGACCGCGATCGCCGCCGATATCGCCGGCCCCGAGGGCGAGGTCTGGACCGTCGCCCCCGCCTTCGAGCAATCCGGCGTCGGCCATTGCATCAGCTACACCCACCCGATGCTGATCGCCAAGCTGTCCCCCCGCCGCTATGCCGCCGAGGGCAGCCCGGCCGATTGCGTGCTGGCCGCCATCTATGACGTGCTGCATGGCGCGAAACCCGACCTGGTGCTTTCCGGCGTCAACCGCGGCAACAACGCGGCCGAGAACGTGCTGTATTCCGGCACCATCGGCGGCGCGCTGGAGGCCGCATTGCAAGGCGTGCCCGCCATCGCGCTGTCGCAGTTCATGGGCCCCGAGACCGGCGCGCTGGCCGATCCCTTCGACTGCGCGCGTCAGCACGGCACGGCGGTGGTGCGGGACCTTCTGGAAAAGGGTCTGTGGACGGACGACGACTACCGCATTTTCTACAATGTGAATTTCCCACCGATATCGGGGGCCGCGACCAAGGGCCTGTGTGTCGCCCCGCAGGGCTTTCGCCGCGACACCGCCTTCTCGACCGAGCCGCATCTGTCGCCCTCGGGCAAGCGCTTCCTCTGGATCCAGGGCGGGCCGCAGCACCGCCCCACCCTGCCCGGCACCGATGCGGCGGTGAACCTTGACGGCTTCATCTCGGTCACGCCGATGCGCGCCGACCTGACCGCGCATGACCTCCTGGCCGATCTTTCGGCCCGGCTGGCATGACCGAAGGGCCGGACCCCGAAGACCTCGCCATGCGCAAGATGCGCTTTCTCTTCGCGCTGCGGTCGCGCGGGGTGACCGATGCGCGGGTGCTGACGGCGATGGAAAAGGTGGACCGCGGCCTCTTCGTCAAGGGCATCTTCGCCGCCCGCGCCTATGAGGACATGCCGCTGCCGATCGCCTGCGGCCAGACCATCAGCCAGCCCTCGGTCGTCGGGCTGATGACCCAGGCGCTGAACGTCGGCCCGCGCGACACGGTGCTGGAGATCGGCACCGGGTCGGGCTACCAGGCGGCGATCCTGGCGCAGCTGGCGCGGCGGGTCTATACCGTCGACCGCTGGCGTCGACTGACGCGCGAGGCGGCGGCGCTCTTCCGCCAGCTGGGGCTGGTCAACGTCACAACGATCACCGCGGACGGCTCTTTCGGCCTGCCCGATCAGGCGCCGTTCGACCGCATCATCGTGACGGCTGCGGCCGAAGATCCCCCCGGCCCCTTGCTTCAACAGCTGAAGCCTGGCGGCATCATGGTGCTGCCGGTCGGTCAGTCGGACGCGGTGCAGCATCTGATCAAGGTCACCCGCAGCGAAAAGGGATTCGATTACGAGGAACTTCGCCAAGTGCGCTTCGTGCCTCTGGTCGAAGGGCTTGGGAACGAGTAGGGTGGCGCGCGTGATCCGGGGCCAACCCGGACAGGACGGCAAGACGGCAAGAGGCGGTATAGCAT
Organism: Rhodobacter sp.; assembly: GCA_016704435.1. Taxonomy (GTDB): domain Bacteria; phylum Pseudomonadota; class Alphaproteobacteria; order Rhodobacterales; family Rhodobacteraceae; genus Pseudogemmobacter. The sequence goes on from JADJAB010000004.1 coordinate 270,710, forward strand.
GACGATTTCCAGCACAACCTTTCCGGCCCCGCTCGCGGCGGCGCCGATGGCCCGGCGCGGGCGCGCCATGCTTGGTCTTTGGCTGGGCGGCAGCCTGATGGCCCTGACGGCCTGTTCCGACATGCCGATGCCGGACCTGGACTGGGACATGCGCGCCGGCGCCGGCAACACCACCGAAGAGGCGCGGCAGGCCACTGCGTCCAAGCCGGTGCCCGATGCCAATGGCGTGCTGTCCTATCCCGGCTATCAGCTTGCCCAGGCCCGCAGGGGCGAAACCGTTGCCAGCATGGCCGCGCGGCTGGGGCTGAACGGCGATGAGCTGGCCCGCACCAACGCGCTGAAGGCAACCGATCCGTTGCGCGCGGGCGAGCTTCTGTTGCTGCCGCGCCGGGTCTCGGCAGCGCCGCAGCCGGTGGCGGGAACCGCCGCGGGTGGCCGTCCGGTCGACATCACCTCGAGCGCCACCACCGCGCTGGACGAAGCCGGGCCGGGCGCAGCCAAACCCGCCGCAGCCGCCCCCGGCGGCGGCAAGGAGCCGATCCGCCACCGCGTCGCGCGCGGCGAGACCGCCTTCACCATCGCGCGGGCCTACAATGTCTCGGCGCGCGCGCTGGCCGACTGGAACAGCCTTGGCCCCGACATGAACGTGCGCGAAGGCCAGACGCTGATCATCCCGGTTGCCACCGCCCCCGCGCCGAACCCCGAGCCGGTGCCCACCGCCCCGGGCCAGGGCAGCCCGACGCCGCAGCCGCCTTCGGCCAAGGAGCCGCTGCCGGATGAAAAGACCACCCCGGCGGCCGAAAAGCCGAAGGAAACGCCGCCCTCGCCCGATCTGGGCGGCGCCAGCAAGGCCGCGAAGATGTCGATGCCGGTCGCGGGCAAGATCATCCGCGGTTATGACAAGAAAAAGAACCAGGGGATCGACATCTCCGCCGCCGCCGGCACCGCGGTGAAGGCGGCCGACGCGGGCAGCGTCGCCGTGATTTCGTCGGACACGAACGGCAGCGGTATCGTCATCCTGCGGCATGGGGGCGGATTGCTGACGGTCTATGTCGGGGTCGATGGTGTATCGGTGGCCAAGGGCGCGAAGGTGACGCGCGGCCAGAGTATCGGCAAGGTCGCCAAGGGCGACCCGGCCTTCCTGCATTTCGAGATCCGGAACTCGAACAAGGACAGCCTCGACCCGATGGCCTATCTGCAATAGCGGTTTGCGACACAAATTCCTTGCGTAAGGAATTCGGCCAGCGGCTGCGGTTGCGCCTCAGGGCGACATCCGCACGCCTTCGCGCGCCGCAAGATCGCAGAAGAATTGCCATGCCACCCGGCCCGACCGGGCGCCGCGCGTCGCCTGCCATTCAATCGCTTCGGCCTGCAGCCGGTCCTCGGGCACCGACACGCCATGCGCCGCGCAATAGCCGCGGATCATCGCCAGGTAGTCGTCCTGCGAACAGGGGTGAAACCCCAGCCACAGCCCGAACCGGTCCGACAGCGAGACCTTCTCTTCCACCGCCTCGGAAGGGTTGATCGCGGTGGAGCGTTCGTTCTCGATCATGTCGCGCGGCATCAGGTGGCGGCGATTGCTGGTCGCGTAGAAGAGCACATTCTCCGGCCGCCCCTCGATCCCGCCATCCAGCACGGCCTTCAGCGATTTGTAATGCTGGTCGTCGTGGGAAAACGACAGGTCGTCGCAGAAGAGCAGGAACCGATGCGGCGCGGCGCGCAGATGGGCCAGCAGGCGCTGCACCGTGGGCAGGTCCTCGCGGCTCAATTCCACGATCTTCAGATCCAGTCCCCCGGCCCGAACCCTTGCGTGGACCGCCTTGACAAGGCTGGATTTTCCCATCCCGCGCGCGCCCCACAGCAGGGCGTTGTTGGCCGGAAGCCCGGCCGCGAAATGGCGGGTATTCTCCAGCAAGGTATCGCGCGACCGGTCCACCCCGATCAACAGCGACAGATCCACCCGCGCCACTCGCATCACCGGCTCCAGCCGGTCAGGCGCGGTGTGCCACACAAAGGCCTCGGCCGCGTCAAAATCCGGCGCCGCCATCGGCGCGGGCGCCAGCCGCTCCAGCGCGGCGGCGATGCGCTCCAGCGGATCGATCATCCCTGGTCCCCGTCGGTTTCCTCATCCCACAGGCCTTCGGCCCGCAGTTCCGCCTCGCGCCGCTTCTCGATCCGGCGGATCATGAAGATCGAGACCTCGTAAAGCGGATAGACCGCGAAGAAGAGGATCATCTGGCTCAGGATATCCGGCGGCGTGACCAGGGCCGCCACCATCAGGATCAGCACGACCGCATATTTCCGCATCCCCGCCAGACCCTTGGCCGACACCAGCCCGGCCTTGCCCATCAGCGTCAACAGCACCGGCAACTGGAAGCACAGGCCGAAGGCCATGATCAGTTTCAGTGAGATGTCCAGCGTCTCGTTGACCTTGCCCTGGAACACGATCGCAATGCCCTCGCTGGTCTCGGGCACGGCAATCACATCTCCCGGCGCGTCGCTGATACCGGGCAGGATGGCCGACAGAAGCGAGTAGCTGTCGGCGAAGCCCAGAAAGAAGCTCATCGCCAGGGGCGTGACGACGTAGTGCGCAAACAGCGCGCCCAGCACGAACAGCACCGGCGAGGCGACCAGAAACGGCAGGAAGGCCGCCTTTTCGCTGCGGTAAAGGCCCGGCGCCACGAAGCGCCACAGCTGATAGGCGATGACCGGAAAGCTGACCATCAGCCCGGCGACAACCGAGATATGCACCAGCGTGAAGAAATACTCTTGCGGTGCGGTGTATTGCATCACCGGGTTGGGGTTTCCCAGCGCCCGCATCGCCTGCTCGATCGGCTTCAGCAGGAAGTCGAGGATCGGCTCGGCCACCACGAAACACAGGATCATCGCGACAAGGAACGTGGCGACCGCCCAGATCAGCCGATTGCGCAGTTCGGCCAGATGCTCGACCAGGGGGGCGGCGCTGTCCTCGATCTCGTCCTGCGCGCTCATGCGGCGTCCCCTGCGGGCTTGTCGGCTTTCTTGCGCACCCGGCCCGTGCGTTTGGGCTTCAGCTCGGCCTCAAGCTCGGCCGCGCCGGAGGCCACCGATTTCAGCTTGGCCGCCGCTTCCGACGCCGCGGCCTTCCGTGCCGCCTGCTTCTCTGCCAGAGCCGCGGTTTCCGGTCCCACTGCCGCGGCTGCCGCTGCGGGCTTCGCCGTCGGGTCCGCTGCAGCGGGGGTTGTCGCAGCCGCCGCGGCAGCGGCGGGCGCCTTCGCGGCGGGCGGCGTGGTCGGCTTGGCCGCGTTTTTCAACGGGTCCCATTTTTCGAACTTGTCGGCGGCGGATTTCACCGCATCCAGACCCATCGCTTTCGCGCTGGTGGCCTTCTTCAGATCCTCGGCCACGTCCTTGACGCCCGAGTCCTTTGCCGCCTGGTCCATCGCGCGGGAAAACTCGCGCCCCATCGCGCGGATCTTCGCCGTGAACCGCCCCAGTTCGCGGAACATGCCGGGCAGATCCTTCGGGCCGATCACGATCAGCGCGACGATCCCGACGACCATCAGTTCAGACCAGCTGAAATCCATTGTCCCGCCTCGGCCGACCCTGTGCCGCTTACGCCTTGTCCTTGGCCGAGGTGCTGCCCGAGGACTTCTCCGCCATATCGGGGGTCACGTCCTTGGCGGCCTCGGCCTTGGCGGCCTCGATCTCGGCCGAACCGTCGGTGACGCCCTTCTTGAAGGCGGTGATGCCCTTGCCCACTTCGCCCATCAGGCTGCTGACCTTGCCCTTGCCGAAAAGGACCAGAACGACGACGGCGATCAGAATAAGACCGGGAATACCGATGTTGTTCAACATGGGAAAAACCTCCATTCCCTTGCCCCACAGGCGGGGCGCATTCCTTGACTGCCCCGTATTAGGCCCAGCAGCCTGCCGGTTCCAAGGGTGAAAAGGCTTGCTGTGGCGGGTCAACTGACAGTATTTTGTCAGTAGGGCGCGGTTCTGACGCGCCGCGCCTGCCCCCCGCAAAGGCCCCGATGAAACGCGATGCCCGGCTATACGACCTGATCCAGATCCTGCGCGACGGCAAGCTGCACACGGCGGCGGAACTGGCGGCGGGTCTGGGCGTGTCGACCCGCACGATCTGGCGCGACATGGCGGTGATGGCGGAAACCGGCCTGCCGGTCACCGGCGAACGGGGGCTGGGCTACATCCTGCGCTCGCCCCTGATGTTGCCGCCGACCATGCTGACCCCGGACGAGTTGGAGGCTCTGACCATCGGCCTGCGCCACGTCGAGACGACCGACCCCGACCGGGCCCGCGCTGCCCGCAGCCTGATGACCAAGATCGCCACCCTCCTGCCGCAGGCCGGGCTGGAGCCAAAGGCACCTTGAGAGCGGTCGCGCGGACAGGCACGCGCGGTCCGGTCAAGCACCGGTCTGCGCAGCGAACCGGACAATGACCCGAAGGATCGCCCCCCGCTTGCGCGGCCAGGCGCCACGGATTACCGTTGCCGCCGGATGCGAACTTGCAGCGGGGTGGTACGTGTTCTCGGGATTGGTCAGGACCTGGTTCCTTTCGGCCATTGCCGTTGGTCTTGCGTTCCTGTTCACACCCTCGCCAGCGATCGGCGAAACGCGCCACGCCCTTGTTGTCGGCAACGATAGCTACCAGTCCGTGCCGGGCCTGGCGAGAGCTCGCAACGATGCGCGCGCCATGGATGTTGCGCTCAGGCGCGCCGGTTTTGTCACCGAACTGGTCGAGGACACCACGCAAACGCAGTTCGCAGAAGCCATTGCCCGGCTTTCCGTGCGGATAGAGCCGGGCGACACCGTGCTGTTCTTCTATGCAGGCCACGGGATCGAAATGGGCGGCCAGAACTACCTCATGCCGATTGATGTCCCAAGCGTCCGCGCCGGCCAGGAAATCGTGCTGACCTCCAAGTCCGTTGCCATATCGGATGTGCTGGATACGCTAAGGGCGCGCGGAGCGCATGTGACCATCCTTATCCTGGATGCTTGCCGCGACAACCCGTTCAAGGACAAGGATACCCGCGGGATCGGTGGCAAACGTGGTCTTGCCCCCTTTGCGGCCCCGTTCGGCACGTTCATCCTTTATTCCGCCGGCATCGGCCAGTCGGCAAATGATGCGCTGACAGATGACGACACGGATCCGAACTCGGTCTTCACCCGCGCGTTGATCCCATTGCTGGCAAGACCCGGCATGACCATCCGGGAAGTGACGGAGACCGTGCGCAGCGACGTCCGCAAGCTTGCCCGTTCGGCCGGCAAGGATCAGTTCCCGACCTACTACGACGAGCTGGACGGCAACTTCGTGTTCATTCCGGCCACTGCCGAAAACACCGCAGAGGGGGTGCCGCCTGACCCTTGCGACGGGCCGCGCAAGGACTGGCCCGCCATCAAGGCGGCACAGGATCCCGACGCGCTTGCGGTGTTCAGCGCGACGTATCAGGCCTGTCCGGTCCAGGTCGCCCTTGCCGAAGCCGAATTGTCCCGATTGAAGGCAATGCACGCCGGGGCGTTGCCGGCGACTGCCCCGGACCCCGATCCGCCATCTGCCGACGGAACGCCACCGGGCGCGGTGATCGCGCAAGCGCTGCCTCTGCCTGTCCCTGGTGCCGTTGCCGCGATCGGAAACGGAGCCAATGACGTGGTGGCTTCAGCTCCTCTGCCGCGCGAGGATGCAAGCCGGGCTGCGCAGGAAGAGCTGCAGCGCCTTGGGTGCTATGCGGGTGCGATCGACGGGCTCTGGGGCAAGGGCAGCCGAAAGGCGCTGACCGACTTCGCAAGGCATGGCGCACTGACCCTCACCTCGACGGAACCCGACGCATCCCTGATCGCCCTCTTGCGATCGCAGCCCGGAAGGGTCTGCCCGCTTGACTGCGGCGCGCGCTACGTCGCCGTCAAAGGAACCTGCCGGTTGAAATCCTGTCCGACCGGCCAGACCCTGAAATCAGACGGCAGATGCAGCGCCCCCGCAAAGACCAAGCCCGAGCCCGAGCCTTCAGGCAAATGCTACAGCATGGAAGGCTCGCCGGAGGTTTGCGACAAGTAACAGGCTGCGGATGTCCTACGATCGAGGAGACACAACGATGTAGGATTTCTTGTGCTTGACCTTGATTGTAACGCGCTGGACGAATTGCCCCTCATACATCATGTAGCCATCAGGTTTCGGGACCGGCCCGGTGAATCTGAACTCGTCAAAGCAGATCACGTCGAACCGTTCGGAAGGCCCGGCGAAAGTCGCCTTTCCCTTGCACAAGACGGCACCACCGCTTGTGACAAGCCTTGCTTCGACGGAAGTTGCAGACAGGAACCTTCCGGTCGAAAGATGCCCCGTCGTCTGCGAGGTCTTGCCGGTCTTGCCATCAAAGATCTCGATATTGACCGGAAGACGCGATTCACGGGACTGGCTCTTGTAGAAATCAGGGTCGATGATCTTCCCCGATTCCATCACCAGACGGCATTTGGAAAGCCGCCTTTCCTCTGACGAGCGAGCCTTGTTGCAATCATTTAGGGCGAGGGCACGACTTTCCGACGCAAGTTCGCGATCACCATAGATACACATCTTCGACCCGCCCGGCGAATAGGCCAGGACGATATGGGTCGACCGTTTCAGGTACTTCTTGCAGGCCTGGATCGCCATATCCACCGGATAGGCTGGATAGGTGAGACGCGAATAATCCAGCTGCTCGGCGAGCGCGGATTCAGCGGCAATCGCGGGCAGAATTGCCAGACCAAGGATTGCCGCAGACAGAAATCGCGAAATCACGGTCCACTCCACCGTCGATGCAATGGCGGCATCATCGCCTTTCGCCATTGGCAATCAAGCGGAATCTACGGGCCACCACTCACTTGGTCTGCACACCAAAGACAAAGCAGCGGTCGCGGCGGATCATCAGCCACAGCGCGGTACCTGGGCTGGGCAGGAACACTCCTGGCACCGAGGCGGTCAGGGTCGAGCCGTCGAAATCCATCCGGAACTCGACCAGGCTCTCGCGGCCGAGATAGCGCGCGCGGATCACCTCGCCGCGCGCCGGCGTGCCGTCCAGCGAGGTGGGGTTCGGGCCGCGGCCGGCGCGGTCGAAGTCGATCTTCAGGTGCTGCGGACGGATCACGATCTCGACCGCGCCGCCATCGACATGGCCCGGCGTCAGGAAGGCGCCGAACGGTGTTTGCGTCAGCGCACCCCTGGAGATGCCCCGGATTACGTTGATATCGCTGAAGAACGCCGCCGCCGCCTTGTCGACCGGGGCGTTGTAGACATTGTAGGGCGCGCCGCGCTGCACGATCCTGCCACCGCGCATCAGGGCGATCTCGTCGGCCATCCGCATCGCCTCGTCGGGCTCATGCGTGACCAGCACGACGCCGGCGCCTTCTTCCTTCAGGATCTCGAGCGTGGTGTCGCGGATGCCGTCGCGCAAGCGGTTGTCGAGGCCGGAAAACGGCTCGTCCATCAGCATCACCTTCGGGCGCGGCGCCAAGGCGCGGGCAAGTGCCACGCGCTGCTGCTCGCCCCCCGACAGCTGATGCGGGTGCTTGTCGGCAAACCCCGCCAGGTTGACCCGCTCCAGCAACTCGCCCACTCGTGCGGTCTTTGCCGTCCGGTCGCCGGTCAGCCCGAAGGCGACGTTCGCCGCCACCGTCAGATGCGGAAACAGCGCGAAATCCTGGAACATCATGCCGATGCCGCGGCGTTCCGGCGGCAGGTGCAGGCCCGGCCCGGCCATCCGGGCGCCGTCGATCCAGACCTCGCCCGCGTCGGCGCGTTCGACCCCGGCGATGATCCGCAAGGTGGTGGATTTGCCGCAGCCCGAGGGGCCCAGGAGGCAGGTCACCTGCCCCGCCGCCACCGCAAGCGAGACATCCGCCACCACCGGCCCGCCGCCAAAGGCGCGGGTCACTCCCCTGATCTCCAGCCGTGGTGCGGTTTCAGCCATTCCTATCCTGCGTAAAACGCTCGGGAACCGCGATAGCAGCCACATCCCGACCCGGCAAGCCCCGCAGAGTTGAGGCAATTGCGCCTGCCGGCGCAGGGCTTTGGGGTTTGGAAAGGGTGCGCGCATCCCGCCCCTACCGATGAGGGGCGCCGCCCCTCAAACTCCCCGGAGTATTTGGGCCAAGATGAAGGGGCGAGATCCCGTCCCGTTTCACCTTGGACCAAATACTCCCGCCGGAGGCCCCGCTTTCGACCCGCGCGCCGTCTACAGTGTCGCGTTGGTTGCGCCGCCATCGGCAAGGATGTTCTGCCCGACGATGAACCCGGCGTGGGCCGAGCACAGGAAGGCGCAGGCGGCGCCGAATTCGGCCGCCGTCCCATAGCGCCCGGCGGGGATGGAGGCGGCGCGTTCGGCGCGGGCCTGATCCATCGTTATGCCGCGCGCCTTGACCACGCCGCCGTCCAGCGCCAGTGCGCGGTCGGTGTCATGGATGCCGGGCAAGAGGTTGTTGATCGTCACGCCCTTGCCCGCCACCTGGCGCGCGGTGCCGGCAACAAAGCCGGTCAGCCCGGTCCGGGCGGCGTTCGAGAGGCCCAGTTGCGGGATCGGCGCCTTCACCGACTGCGAGGTGATGTTGACCACCCGGCCCCAGCCGCGCGCCATCATCCCCGGCAGCACCGCCTGCATCAGCGCGATCGGCGTCAGCATGTTGGCATCGAGCGCGCGGATGAAATCGTCGCGCGACCAGTCGCTCCACAGTCCCGGCGGCGGGCCGCCGGCGTTGGTCACCAGGATGTCGACCTGCGGGCCTGCTGCCGCCAGCACAGGCGTGCGGCCTGCTTCGGTGGTGATGTCGGCCACCACCGGCGTCACGGTGACGCCGGCGTTGCGCAGTTCGGCCGCCGTCATCTCCAGCGCCTCGGCGCCGCGAGCGCAGATCACCAGATCGACGCCGGCGGCCGCCAGCGCCTCGGCACAGCCGCGCCCCAGTCCTTTCGATGCCGCGCAGACGATTCCCTTCTTGCCGCGAAGTCCGAGGTCCATTTCCGTCTCCCTGAGCCCGTCATCCTGATTGCACCGCCAGCCTAGCGCGTACAACGCGAAGGCGAAACCCCGGCACCTGCGGCAACAAAGGCATATCATGCGCCTTGCCGTTTCCGCATTCCCGCGACCGGATCGCGGGCATTTGACCCGCGGCGTCAATCCTTGGTAAACTCTTCCCGTCGAAGGTGGGGGCCTTTCGTATCACCGGTTTTCGGGGTTTCTGCCTGTCATGTCCGACTCTGCCAGCCGGCTTCCCGGCCACGCCTGCCAGCTTTTCGCCGCCGATGACATCTATGTCTCGCTTGGCGTCAATGCCGGTGATGGTCTTGCGCCACCCGGCGAAGTGGTTGAGGGCGACATCTATGCCCTGGCCGAGGGTGCCCGCGCCTTGCGACTGGTGCTGACGCGCCCGGCTTCGGGTGCGGATCCCAGAGTGGCCGAAGGGTCGGCCATCGGGCAGCCGGGCGATGCGGTGCGCATGGCGGCGCGCTACACGCTGATGTCGACCGACGGCGACAAGGTGGAGTTGCTGTTGCTGCCCATTGCCGGGCGGCTCTACGCCCTGCCCTTGTCACCGATGTCGGCGCGGTCGGACTATACGCTTCTGAAGATCGAGACGGCGCCGGAAGAGACCCGGCTGTCCGACCTTATGTGCGTGTCCTTTGCGCGCGGCACGATGATCACTCTGGCCACCGGCGCACAGGTCGCGATCGAGCAGCTGAAGCCCGGCGACAAGGTGCTGACCCGCGACCACGGGCCGCAAGCCCTGCGTCTTCTGGGCCGCGCCACTTTGCGTGCGCATGGCGCCTTTGCGCCGGTGGTGATCCTGGCCGGCACGCTGGGCAATTCCGGCGATCTGATCGTAAGCCAGCATCACCGGATGTTCCTCTACCAGCGCAAGCGCTTTCCCGGCCTGCCGACGTCGGAGCTGCTGGTGCAGGCCAAGCATCTGGTCGACGACGAGAATGTCTTCATCCACGAAGGCGGCGCGGTGGAATACTTCTCTCTGGTCTTCGACAGCCACGAGATCATCTATGCCGAAGGGGTTCCGGCCGAAAGCCTGATGGTGAACGATGCCACCGTCAGCCGCCTGCCCCCGGACATCGCCGCCGAGGTCAGCCGCAGCTTTCCGGGCCTGGCACAGGTGCAGCATTTCGGCACCGAGGCCAGCCGCCAGTTTCTGGACGAGGTGGGTGCCGCGGCCCTGTACCGTGCACCGCCCAACCGGCGCAGCCCGGCCAGCCGCGACCATTCCTAGGGCGCCAGCGCCCGCTGGATCGGCGCGCTGGAGGTGCCGATGTTCCACAGGAACGCCGCCTTCGGGGTTGGCACATCATTGCCGGCAAGCCGTTCGGAACCGCCGGTGACAAGGCCCTGAAACGTCATCTCGCCGCTCTCGACCGTGCCCAGCAGCGAAGAGCTGGCCCCCGGCGCCACATCGCAATCGATATAGATCGTATCGGCCAGACCCTGCCCGCCCATCAGCCCCTGGCCACCGCCCTGCACCATCCGGCATTGCTGCCAGGTGAACATCCGGCCGTTTTCGCGGGTATAGCGGCCATCCTGCCCGATCACATAGACCGTGCCGCTGCGCGGCCTGCCGGTCGGAAAAGGAATCGTGCCGCGCGGTTGCCCGGCGCCAAAGGCCCAGTCCGGCATCGGGTCTTGCGACAGGTTCCGGGCCAGGAAAAATACCAGCCAGTCTTCGCCCGGCAACATCAGGATGCCGGTCTCGGTCAGGTTCAGCGGGCCGGGCTGCAGCGGCACATGGGCCAAGAGAAACTCCTGGATCTGATCCCCGGTCAGTCTGACGCCAGCGAACCGCCCTTCGGGGTGCAGGTAGCTGATGTTTTGGTAGAAATCGGCCTCGGCGTCCGGATCGCAGGCGGTTTCCCGGCCCAGCTTGCCCGCCGCCATCAGATGGCGCGAGGTGACCACCGCATCGCGCCCGTCCAGATTGATCAGGATCGCATGGCTGCCCCGGTTGCAGCCCTTGATCTGGATCCAGCCGATGCGATTGGCCGCCGTCAGGATGGCCCGTTCAGTCGCGGTCAGATCGGCCTCGGGCTTGTCGCGCAACTCCTGCAGAGGAGCCCGGTCGCCATTGTCGGTAAACCATGCGACCTGCAAAGGTGTCAGGCTTTCCGCCGCAGCAATGCCCGCCGCCGCAAGAACCACTGCCACCACCCACAACATTACCTGCATTTCCGCCTCTTTCCCTGCGCCAGGCACAGCAGACCACAGCGCCGGACCTGCGTCCAGCAAGCCCCGTGGACGGCGCCCGCCTTTGCGGCTAGAACCCCGGCCCATGACGACAAACGCCGCCCCCCTTCCGCCCGAGATCGCCCGCCGCCGGACCTTTGCGATCATCTCGCATCCCGACGCCGGCAAGACCACGCTGACCGAAAAGTTCCTGCTGTTCGGGGGGGCCATCCAGATGGCGGGCCAGGTCCGCGCCAAGGGCGATGCGCGGCGCACGCGGTCGGATTACATGAAGATCGAGGCGGATCGCGGGATTTCCGTTTCCGCCAGCGCCATGTCGTTCGATTTCCGCCAGTATCGCTTCAACCTGGTGGATACCCCCGGTCACAGCGATTTTTCCGAAGACACCTATCGCACGCTGACGGCGGTGGATGCCGCGATCATGGTGATCGACGGCGCCAAGGGGGTGGAAAGCCAGACCCGCAAGCTGTTCGAGGTCTGCCGCCTGCGCGACCTGCCGATCCTGACCTTTTGCAACAAGATGGACCGCGAAAGCCGCGACACCTTTGCCATCATCGACGAGATCCAGGAAAACCTGGCGATTGACGTGACGCCCGCGTCCTGGCCCATCGGCCAGGGCCGCGACTTCATCGGCGCCTATGACCTTCTGCACGACCGGCTGGAGATCATGGACCGCGCCGACCGCAACAAGGTGGCCGAGACGGTGCAGATCTCTGGGCTGGATGATCCGAAACTGGCCGATCACGTCCCTGCCAGCCTTCTGAAGACCTTGCGAGAAGAAATTGAAATGGCACGGGAATTGCTGCCGGCCTTTGACCGCGAACTGTTCTTGCACGGCGCCATGACACCGATCTGGTTCGGGTCCGCGATCAACTCCTTCGGGGTGAAGGAGCTGATGGACGGCATCGGCGAATTCGGGCCCGAGCCCGAGCCGCAGACCGCCGCCGAACGCCGGATCAGCCCCGAGGAAACCACCGTCGCCGGCTTCGTCTTCAAGGTGCAGGCCAACATGGACCCCAAGCACCGCGACCGGGTGGCCTTCGTCCGCCTGGCCTCGGGGCATTTCGAGCGGGGAATGAAGCTGTTTCATGTCCGGTCGAAAAAGCAGATGGCGATCACCAACCCGGTGCTGTTCCTGGCCGCCGACCGCGAACTGGCCGAAGAGGCCTGGGCCGGCGACATCATCGGCATCCCGAACCACGGCCAGTTGCGCATCGGCGACGCGCTGACCGAGGGCGAGACCCTGCGCTTCACCGGCATCCCCTCTTTCGCGCCAGAGCTTTTGCAGACCATCCGCGCCACCGACCCGATGAAGGCCAAGCATCTGGAAAAGGCGCTGACCCAGTTCGCCGAGGAAGGGGCCGCCAAGGTCTTCAAGCCGATGATCGGCTCGGGCTACATCGTCGGCGTCGTCGGCGCCCTGCAATTCGAGGTGCTGGCCAGCCGGATCGAGCAGGAATACAATCTGCCGGTGCGGTTCGAAGGGTCGAACTTCACGTCGGCCCGCTGGATTTCCGGCGACAAGGCAGAGGTGGAAAAGCTGGTCAACATCAACAAGCAGCACATCGCCACCGATACCGATGGCGATCTGGTCTTCCTGACCCGCCTGCAATGGGACATCGACCGCGTGGTGCGCGACTATCCGGCGGCGAAACTGACCGCGACGAAGGAAATGATGGTCTGAACGCTTCCTCAACCGGGGCTTGCCAATCTGCGCCGGCGGGCACAGACTCGCGGCCCAGCGGAGGCATGATGACCGGACCCACCTACCCCGATGCACCCGACGGCCTGATCGCGACGTGGAACATCCGCCGCCGCGCCCTGACTTTTGCGGAAGGCGAGGCGCTACCGCCGCTGGAGGTGGACCTGAAGGCGCTGCTTGCAGAAAGGGTGCCGGCGGAAGAGGGATTTCCACGCCCGGCCTCTGGCAATGCCACCAAGCGGCATGAGATTCGCGGCGAACTTGCGGGGTTCAGCGAGTTGGCGGCGCTGAACGCGCTGCTGATCGCGCATCTGCGCAAGAAGCGGTTTCCACGCCACGCGCCCCGCCTTTTCCGCCGCATCTGGCAGGAAGAGCCCGACGCGCTCTTGGCCGAACTACCGCCGCGCTGGCTGATCTCTTCGGTCATCACCTTTGGCGATCACGGCTGGAACGAAGGCCAGCGCCGGGTAGGCCTTGCGATGAACATGCTGTTTTCGCTGATGAAACTCTATGAATTCGAGCGGCTCTATACTGGCCTGCCGCCCGAGCGCGCGCACCCGATCCGCCGCACGCCGAGCACCGCGCTACCCATGGACATGCCGTCCTTCAGCCTGCTGTCGGGGGGCCTCGACATCAACCTGCTGGCCCAGATCTGGGACATGGCCTGCAACGAACCCGTCGCAGGCCGCATCGCCTGCCATCTGCTGACCATGCTGAACGACGACCCGCGCACGCTGTTTCGCCGCATCGGCCTGATGCGCGAAGACCTGCGCGCGCGGCGCGAGGCAAAGGCCGCAAGAGGCGCCGAGGCGGCCGAGTGAGCTAGTCCGCCAGCCCGGCCCGCCAGCCGTGATCGGGTGAGGACTTCGCCAGCACCACTCGCCGCGCCCAGACTGATCGTGCCCCGACAGATCCGGCGCAGCCCGAACTGGCGATCCGCAGCACATGCTCGCCGGCCGCAAAGCCGCGGCCAAGCCGGACCACCGCCATCTCTCCCGGTCCCAGGGTTGGCGATCGCCCCAACACCCCGCGCGCATCGCGGATCAGATAGCGCACCGCGCGGCAACCGTCCGTCGGGGCCACCACCATGACGCCATAGGACCGGGTCTCGGAGATCGAGGTCAGCAGATAGGTTTCCTCGGCCTGCGCCGGCCCCGCAAGGGCCAGCCCAAGGCCAAATGCCAAGGCTTTCATTGCAATCACCGTCAAGAAATTGGCTGGTTCAATACCGCCACTGTAGCACGGTCACGGCGATGCGGCCGTGAAATGCGCGTGAAGCTTGCGCAACTTGACCACGGGGGCGCGATCCTGTATCGCCCCTTCAGGGTCATCCGGCCCATACCGCGGGGCGCCCGGAACATTGCGTCCCTTTACCCATGCGGGCCGATCCCGCATCTGACAGGACGCCTATGACCAAGTTTTCCGATCTCGCGCTGGACCCGCGCGTGCTGCAAGCCATCTCCGACGCTGGCTATGAAACCCCCACGCCGATTCAGGCCCAGGCCATTCCGCATGCGCTGGAAGGCCGCGACGTTCTGGGCATCGCCCAGACCGGCACCGGCAAGACCGCCAGCTTCACGCTGCCGATGATCACCATCCTCGGCAAGGGCCGGGCGCGGGCGCGGATGCCGCGCAGCCTCGTGCTGGCGCCGACGCGCGAACTGGCCGCCCAGGTGGCCGAGAATTTCGACACCTATGCCAAGCACACCAAGCTGACCAAGGCCTTGCTGATCGGCGGGGTGTCGTTCGGCGAACAGGACAAGCTGATCGACCGCGGTGTCGACGTGCTGATCGCCACACCCGGCCGGTTGCTGGATCATTTCGAGCGTGGCAAGCTGCTGTTGACCGGCGTGCAGATCATGGTGGTCGATGAGGCCGACCGGATGCTCGACATGGGCTTCATCCCCGATATCGAGCGCATCTTCCAGTTGACCCCCTTTACCCGCCAGACCCTGTTCTTCAGTGCCACCATGGCGCCCGAGATCGAGCGGATCACCAATACCTTCCTGACCAACCCGGCCAAGATCGAAGTGGCACGGCAGGCAACGGCATCGACCACGATCACCCAGGGGCTGGTCGCCTTCACGCCCAGCCGCAAGGATCGCAGCTTTGTCGAAAAGCGTGCCGTTCTGCGCCAGCTGATCAATGACGAGGGCGAGACCTGCACCAACGCAATCGTCTTCTGCAACCGCAAGATGGACGTGGACGTGGTGGCCAAGTCGCTGAAATCGCATGGTTTCAACGCGGCCCCGATTCACGGCGATCTGGAGCAGAGCCAGCGCACGAAAACGCTGGATGCGTTCCGCGACGGGTCGTTGCATATCCTCGTCGCCTCGGACGTGGCGGCGCGGGGGCTGGATATTCCGGCGGTCAGCCATATCTTCAACTTCGACGTGCCCAGCCATCCCGAAGACTACATCCACCGCATCGGCCGCACCGGCCGGGCCGGGCGGATGGGCAAGGCCTTCACCATCTCGGTGCCGTCCGACGGCAAGTATCTGTCGGCGATCGAAAGCCTGGTGAAGATGGAAATCCCGCGGGTGGCCTTGCCCGAGGGGATGGACCTGGCCAATGCCGGCACCGACCGCCCGCGCGAAGAGCGCAGCAGCCGCAGCCGTGGCAAGGCCGTGACCGGAGCGAGCGGGGTGGCCGCAGCCGCGACCGCAAGCCGCCGGTCCACGGCTCCGAAGCCGCGACAGAGCCGCTGGTTCCGACCCCGCCCCGTCGACGCGCCCGCAGCACCTGTCGAAGAGACCCGCGCCAAGCCGCGCGAAGACCGCCGTGGCGGGCGCGAGCGTCGCGAGGGCAGCGAAGATCGCCGTGAAGTAAGGGACGAGCGCCGCACCGGACGGGAACGCCGCGACGAGCGCCGCGACGACCGGGGCAATGGCGGCGGCTCGGTCATGGGCATGGGCGACCATATGCCCGATTTCCTTCTGCGCAGCTTCAAGATCGAAGCCCCCGCAAAGGACGAGGCCGAGGAAGAGACCCCGGCGACCGGCACCGAAGCCTGAAGACGGTAAGGCTCCGCCAGAGGCGGGGCCGGAATTCCTGTTCAGAAATCGTGCGGGGGGCCTTGCGGCCCCCTTTCGCTATTCCGCGACCAGCCGGCTGACCACCACGGTAACCTCGGGCTTCTTGCCGATCTCCTCCATGGCGATCTGGCGCACCACCTTGCGGATTTCCTCGTCCAGCTTGTCGTCGTTCTTCAACACCTTGCGGCCGGCGCGCTCCAGGTAATCGGCCAGATCGGCCTCCATCGTCTCGTTCAGCAGCCGTCCGCCCTTGCCCTTGTCGGTCAGGCCCATCAGTTCCACCCAAGGCTCACCCATCGGCTGGTCGTTTTCATCCAGGATCACCGTCACCAGCCCGTTCAGCGCCATGCGGATGCGGTCGCGGACCACCCCGTCCAGCGCCCCGATCAGCGCGGTGCCATCAAGGTAGAGCCGCCCGGTTTCCACATATTCCGCCACCACGGGCACTTCGCCCGAAAGGTCCAGCATGGTGCCGTTCACCGCAACTTGCGCGGCGATCCCGGCCTCCGTCGCCACCCGCACATGTTCGGCCAGATGGCGGTGCTCGCCATGCATCGGCACCAGCATGTCGGGCAGGATGGTGCGGTGGAAATGCTCCAGATCCGGGCGGTTGGCGTGGCCAGAGACGTGGTAGAGCCCGCCTTCGTCGTCATGCACCGTTACGCCCATTTCGGAATAGGCGTTCCAGATCCGGATCACGCCGCGCTCATTGCCCGGAATGGTGCGACTGGAAAACAGGAACGAATCCCCTTCGCGCATCTCGAATCCCAGATACTTGCCGCGCGACAGGGCCGCCGAAGCCGCCCGCCGTTCGCCCTGGCTGCCCGTCACCAGCAGCATCAGGTTGCGGCGCGGGACTTCCAGCGCCTCATCGGGGCTGACCACGCGCGGAAAGCCCTGCAACACCCCGGTTTCATCCGAGACCGACAGCATCCGCTTCATCGACCGGCCCAGCACGCAAATCGTGCGATCCGCCGCCCGCGCGGCTTCAGCCAGCGTCTTCAGCCGCGCCACGTTCGACCCGAAGGTGGTGGCGACGAACATCCCGGGCGCCTTGGAAATCAGCTCGGTCAGCGGCCCGGCAAGCGTGGCCTCCGATCGGCCCTCATGGGTGGAAAAGACGTTCGTGGAATCGCACATCAGCGCCTTGACCGGCTTTTCCGCCGCCACCGCCGCCCAGAGCGCATCATCCCACGGCTCGCCCACCACGGGCGAGCGGTCGATCTTGAAATCGCCGGAATGCACGATGCGGCCCGCCGGCGTGTCGATGATCAGCGCCGCACTTTCCGGGATGGAATGGCTGACCGGCACATATTGCACGCGGAACGGCCCGGCCTCGACCGTGGCGGGGCGGGCCTCGACCGTGGTCAGCATGTCGACCGGCAGGCCCTCTTCCTCCAGCTTCAGCCGGCCGATGGTGGCGGTGAAGCGGCGCGCATAGACCGGCTTTTTCAGCTTTGGCCACAAGAGGCCAAGCGCGCCGATATGGTCTTCATGCGCGTGGGTGATGAAGATCGCCTCCAGCCGGTCGGCGCGCTCTTCCAGCCAGGAGATATCGGGCATGATCACCTCGACCCCCGGTGCCGTGTCCATGTCGGGGAAGGTCACGCCCAGATCGACCAGGATCAGCCGCTCCTTGCCGGGCGCGCCATAGCCGTAGACATATGCGTTCATGCCGATCTCTCCGGCGCCGCCGAGGGGAAGGTAGATCAGCCGATCCTTGGTCATGGGGTATCCTTGTTGAAGTCGTTGATGAGGACGAGGCCCTGCATCGTCAGGTCATCCTCGATGGAATGAAACAGCTCGGTTCCTTGCGCGAACAGCGACGCAAGGCCCCCGGTCGAAATCACCTTCATCGGCCTTGTCCGCTCGCGCCGGATTTCGCGGACGATGCCTTCGACAAGGCCGACATAGCCCCAGTAGACGCCACTTTGCATGCAGGCAATCGTATTCGTGCCGATGGCCCTTGCCGGTTTCGCGACGTCGATATGCGGCAGCGCGGCGGCAGCCATGTGCAAGGCTTCAAGCGAAAGGTTGACGCCGGGCGCGATGACGCCGCCGACATAGGCGCCGTCATGGTCGACCACGTCGAAGGTGGTGGCAGTGCCGAAATCCACGATGATCAGGTCGCCGCCATGGCGGTTGTGGCCGGCCACCGTGTTGACCAGCCGGTCGGGGCCGACCGTGGTGCCCTGATCGACGCGGGCGGCAACCGGCAGGCGGCAATCGGGCTTGCCCACCACCAGCGGGCGACAGTTGAAATAGCGGTCGCACAGGACGCGCAGATTGAAGACCACGCGCGGCACGGTGGAAGAGATGATCGCCTCGGTGATCTGCGCTTCGGTCCTGGTCAGCATCATCAGGCTGGAGAGCCAGACGAAGTATTCGTCCGCCGTCCGCTTGTGGTCGGAGGCGATGCGCCAGGTGGCGATGAACGCGGTGCCGTTCCAGATGGAAAACACCGTGTTGGTATTGCCGCAGTCGATGGCCAGAAGCATTTTGGCCCTCCGGTCGCGTTCAGAAGAACACGTCGGCGGCGGGAATGGCAACCGGGCCTCCCGCCATGCGCAGGATCAGATTGCCGGCCTCGTCGATGGTTTCGAACACCCCCTCGCGGGTGTCGCCGCCGGTGCGGGCCTTGATGCGGGCGCCAAGGCGGGCGGCATGGAGCAGCCAGTCGGCCCTGAGCGGCGCAAAACCCTGCGCGCGGAAGGCTGCCTCGCGCGCCGCATAGGCCGGGGCCAGCGCGTCAAGAAACGCCTCTGGCATGATCCGCAGCCCGGTTTCGGCCAGCAGTGAGACGGGGGGCACCGCGCCCGCCTCGACCGCATCCACCGGGGGGGCCGCAATCAGGTTGACGCCGATGCCGATGGCCAGGGTCTCGCCCGAGGCTTCCAGCAGGATACCCGCCACCTTGCCGCCGTTCAGCAGCACGTCATTCGGCCATTTCAGCGCGAAGGCTTCCGGCACGGAGGTCAGCGCGACGAACGCATCGCGCAAGGCCAGCGCGGCGGCAAAGGAGCGCAGGGCGACCACCGCCGGCGGCTCGGTCACCCGCAGGGTCAGCGTGGCATGGAAATTGCCTGAAGGGGACGCCCAGGGCCGTGCCCGCCGCCCCCGGCCCGCCGTCTGCACGCCCGCCAGAATCCAGCATGGCCCCGCAAGAGACGGCGCCCGCCGGAAGGCTTCGGCATTGGTGCTGTCGACCTCGGCCAGGACTATCCGGCCGGGGGGATCACCGCTGGACAAGGGCCTGCGCCGCCGTGGCCGCCGCCGGTTCGATACCGAAGAGGTTGACCACGCCCAGCACCATGATCGCGGCCACCGCCACCAGCATGACCCATTGCACTGGCGCCATGCGGCTTTCGACCGGCTCCTGCTCGGCACCGAAATACATGTAGAACACGATGCGCAGGTAGTAGAACGCGCCGATCACCGAGGCCACCGCGCCGGCAACCGCCAGCCAGGTCATCCCGCCATCGACTGCCGCCTTCAGCACGTAGAACTTGCCGAAGAAGCCCACCATCGGCGGCACGCCGGCCAGAGAGAACATCAGCACCAGCAGCGCCAGCGCCTTCAGCGCTCGGACTTCGAGAACTGGTTGAGGCTGGCGATGTCGGTCACCGGGCGGCCGTCACGCTCCATCGACAGGATGAAGGCGAAGGTGCCGACGTTCATGGTGACATAGATCGCCATGTAGATCAGCATCGCCTGGACGCCTTCGGCAGTGCCCACCGCCAGACCGATCAGCGCAAACCCCATGTGGCGATCGACGAATAGGCCATCAGCCGCTTGATATCCTTCTGCCCGATCGCCGCGATTGCGCCCAGGAACATCGAGGCCACCGCCAGCGCCGCCAGCACCTGCCCCCATTGGCCGGGGATGGCGCCGAAGGCGTCTTGCGCCAGCCGTGCGATCAGCGCCATCGCCGCCACCTTGGGCGCGGTGGCGAAAAACGCGGTAACCGGCGTGGGCGAGCCCTCGTAGACATCCGGCGTCCACATGTGGAAGGGCGCGGCCGAGACCTTGAACGCAAGGCCCGCGAGCATGAAGACCAGACCGATCAGAAGGCCGGTCGGCACGTCGCCCGACAGGCTGTCGAAGATGCCGCTGAACAAGGTGGTGCCGGCAAAGCCATAGGTCAGCGAGGCGCCATACAGCAGCAGGCCCGACGACAGCGCGCCCAGCACGAAATACTTCAGCCCGGCCTCAGTCGATCGCACGCTGTCACGGCGCATCGCAGCGACGACGTAAAGCGCCAGCGATTGCAGCTCCAGCCCCATGTAGAGCGCCATCAGGTCGCCAGACGACACCATCATCTGCATTCCCAGCACCGCCAGCGTGACCAGGATCGGAAACTCGAACCGCAAGAGCCCATGGCGCGTCATGTAGTCCTGGCTCATCACCAGCACCGCTGCGGCCGAGACCAGGATCACCACCTTGGCGAAGCGCGCGAAAGGGTCGTCGATGAACATGCCGCCAAAGGCGATGCGGTCGCCCTGCCCGGCAAAGCCGATCCACAGCGCCAGTGCCACGAACAGCCCCGCCGTCGCCCAGGTCAGCGTGACCGCCAGCTTGTCCTTGCCGGTGTAGACGGCGACCATCAGTGCGGCCATGGCAAAAACCGCCAGGATCACCTCGGGGAGGACGATGAAGAAATCGGATGCAGCGCTCATTCTCTCGGTCCTCAGTGCATCGCCACTTCGGCCGCGTCGGCGGCGGCCGGAATGGAAGCGTGATAGTCGGTGATCAGCGCCGTCACGGACGGGCCGATGATGTCGGTCACAAGGCTGGGATAGATACCCAGAAGCAGGGTCATCGCGATCAGCGGCGCGAAGATCAGCTTTTCGCGGCGGTCCATGTCGGCGATGGTCTTCAGCGCTTCCTTGATCAGGTCGCCAAAGACCACGCGGCGATAGAGCCACAGCGCATATGCCGCCGAAAGGATCACGCCGCTGGTGGCCACGGCGGCAACCCAGGTGTTGACCTGGAAGATGCCCATCAGCGTCAGAAACTCGCCCACGAAACCCGATGTTCCGGGCAGGCCCACGTTGGCCATGGTGAAGAACATGAAGACCAGCGCATAGGCCGGCATCCGGTTCACCAGCCCGCCGTAAGCGTCGATCTCGCGGGTGTGCATGCGGTCGTAGATCACGCCGACGCACAGGAACAATGCGCCCGAGATGAAACCGTGGCTGAGCATCTGGAAGATGGCGCCGTCAACGCCCTGCTGGTTGGCGGCAAAGATGCCCAGGGTGACGTAACCCATGTGCGCGACCGACGAATAGGCGATCAGCTTCTTCATGTCCGACTGCGCCAGCGCCACAAGGCTCGTGTAGACGATGGCAATCGCGGACATCCAGAACACCAGCGGGCTGAGCAGATCACTGGCCACCGGGAACATCGGCAGCGAAAAGCGCAGGAAGCCGTAGCCGCCCATCTTCAACAGCACCGCCGCCAGGATGACAGACCCGGCGGTCGGCGCCTGCACGTGGGCATCGGGCAGCCAGGTATGCACCGGCCACATCGGCATCTTGACCGCGAAGCTGGCAAAGAACGCCAGGAACAGCAGCGTCTGCATGCCGCCGATGACCTGGAAGCCCATCAGGCCGAAGGTCTCATGCGCAAAGTCATGCGCCAGAAGCTTGACGATGTCGGTGGTCCCCGCCTCCATGTACATCGCGATCATCGCGACCAGCATCAGCACCGAGCCGAGGAAGGTATAGAGGAAGAACTTGAAGGCCGCGTAGATCCGCTCCTTGCCGCCCCAGATGCCGATGATCAGGAACATCGGGATCAGCCCGGCCTCGAAGAACAGGTAGAACAGCACCAGATCCAGCGCACAGAACACGCCCAGCATCAGGCTTTCCAGCACCAGGAAGGCGATCATGTATTCCTTGACGCGGGTTTTCACGCCCCAGCAGCTGAGAATCGTGATCGGCATCAGGAACGTGGTCAGCATCACGAACAGGATCGAGATGCCGTCCACCCCCATCTTGTAGGTCATGCCCAGAATCCAGGGCCGCTCGACCACGAACTGAAAGCCGGTGTCTGCGGGGTCGAACTTCAAGAGCAGGAAGATCGAGACGACGAAGGTTGCCGCCGTGGTGAACAGCGCCAGCCGCTTGGCGCCCATCTGGGCGGCCTCGTCATCGCCGCGCATGAACAGCGCCAGGATGACCGCCGCGACCAGCGGCAGGAAGGTGATGATGGAGAGGAGTTGTTGTGCCATGATTTTCTGCCCTTACCTGGCGCCGCCCGAAAGCACCATCCAGGTGACAAGGATCACGATCCCCAGCACCATCGCGAAGGCGTAGTGGAAGAGATAGCCCGATTGCGCCCGGCCGGCGAGGCGGGTGAAGAAGGGAATGATCCCCATCGCCACGCCGTTCAGGGTGCCGTCGATGACCCGCCCGTCGCCCTTCTTCCACAGGAAGCTGCCCAGCCACCTGGCGGGACGGACGAAGACCCAGTCATAGATCTCGTCGAAATACCACTTGTTCAGCAAGAACAGGTAGAGCGGGCGCTGCTGCGCGGCCAAGCGGCCCGGAAGGTCCGGGCGACGGATGTAGAACAGCCAGGCCATCGCAAAACCGATCAGCATGGCCACGAAGGGCGAGACCTTGACCCATTTCGGCGCTTCGTGTGCGGCGTGGATCACGTGGTTGTCCGGCCCCATGAAGACCGCCCCTTTCGGCGCGGTCCCGGCTGCCGGGCCGGCGTGGCCCGCATCGGGCGCGGCAGCCACGGCTTCGCCTTCGGCCGGCGCAACAGCTTCGGCGGGGGCGGTTTCCGGCGCGGCCTCGGTCGCGTGGTCGGCCTCGGCGGTCATCTCGGCGCCATCGGCGACATGCTCGGCCACGGCTTCCATGCCGAACCAGGTCCGCAGCTTGCCCTCATCGCCGAAGAACACGTTGTACCACAGCATCCCCGAAAACACCGCCCCCAGCGCCAGTGCGCCCAGGGGCACCAGCATGGTCAGCGGGCTTTCGTGCGGC
Organism: Rhodobacter sp.; assembly: GCA_016704435.1. Lineage (GTDB taxonomy): Bacteria > Pseudomonadota > Alphaproteobacteria > Rhodobacterales > Rhodobacteraceae > Pseudogemmobacter. The sequence continues at coordinate 293,651 of JADJAB010000004.1, forward strand.
TCATGCGCTTGGCCGTGATCGTCGGCGCCATGGCCATGGCCCGCAGCGCGGTTCTCGCCGTAGAAGGTCATGAACATCAGGCGCCAGCTGTAGAAGCTGGTAAAGCAGGCCGCGACGACCAGCAGCACATAGGCATAGGACGACCCGACCCAGGCGCTCTCGATCACCGCGTCCTTCGACAGGAAACCGGCAAAGCCGAAATGGGTCAGCGGGATGCCGACGCCGGTGATCGCCAGCGTGCCGATCATCATCGCCCAGAACGTATAGGGGATCTGCTTGCGCAGCCCGCCATAGTTGCGCATGTCCTGTTCATGGTGCGTCGCGGTGATGACCGAGCCGGCGCCAAGAAACAGCATCGCCTTGAAGAAGGCATGGGTGAAGAGGTGGAACATCGCCACCGAATAGACGCCCACCCCGGCGGCCACGAACATGTAGCCCAGCTGCGAACAGGTCGAATAGGCGATCACGCGCTTGATGTCGTTCTGCACCAGGCCGACGGTCGCCGCAAAGAACGCGGTCGAGGCGCCGACGACCACGATCATCGTCTTGGCATCCGGCGCGTATTCGTAGAGCGGCGACATCCGGCAGACCAGGAACACCCCCGCCGTCACCATCGTCGCGGCATGGATCAGCGCCGACACCGGGGTCGGGCCTTCCATCGCGTCGGGCAACCAGGTGTGCAGGAACAGCTGCGCCGATTTGCCCATGGCGCCGATGAACAGCAAGACACCGATCAGGTTGGCGGCATTCCAGCTTGTCCACAGGAAGGTCAGCTCGGTTTCCGCCAGCACCGGGGCGGCGGCGAAGACATCCTCGAACTTGACCGACTCGGTCAGGTAGAACAGCGCGAAGATCCCCAGCGCAAAGCCGAAATCGCCGATCCGGTTGACCACGAAAGCCTTGATCGCGGCCGCGTTGGCGCTTGGCTTGCGGTAGTAGAACCCGATCAGCAGGTAAGAGGCGACGCCCACGCCCTCCCATCCGAAGAACATCTGCACCAGGTTGTCCGAGGTCACCAGCGCCAGCATGGCGAAGGTGAAGAAGCTGAGGTAGGCGAAGAAGCGGGCCTTGTAGTGCTCGCCCTCGTGCCAGTTCTCGTCATGCGCCATGTAGCCGAAGGAATAGAGGTGAACCAGCGCCGAGACCGTGTTGACGACGACCAGCATGATCGCGGTCAGCCGGTCCAGCCGGATCGCCCATTCCGCCGACAAGGCGCCTGATTGCACCCAGTTCAGGATATGGATCTGCTGCGTCTCGCCATCGAAGGCCAGAAAGACGATCCACGACAACAGGGCCGCCAGGAAGACCAGCGAGGTGGTCAGCACCTGCGCCGCCTTCTCGCCGATGATCCGCCAGCCGAAGCCGCAGAGGATAGCCCCGATCAGGGGAGCAAAGAGGATGATCGTTGCCATTTTCCTTAGCCTTTCATCACGTTCACGTCCTCGACGTCGATCGTTCCGCGGTTGCGGAAGAAGACGACGAGGATGGCAAGGCCGATGGCGGCCTCGGCCGCGGCGACGGTCAGCACGAACATGGTGAAGACCTGGCCCGTCAGATCGCCAAGGTAGGAGGAAAAGGCGACAAGGTTGATGTTCACCGCCAGGAGCATCAGCTCGATCGACATCAGGATGACGATCACGTTCTTGCGGTTCAGGAAGATCCCGAAGATGCCGATGACGAACAGCGCCGCCGCCACTGTCAGGTAATGTTCAAGTCCCACCATTCTCGTTCCCTCCGGGTCTGATGCCCGTTGTTTCGTCTTTCGTTCCGTCAGTTCGCGCGCGCGAAGTCGCAGACGCAATGCGTTTTGGGCCAGTTGATCCGGTCGGCCTTGTAGCCGGCGCCGCGCAGGCTGCTGGCGATCTCGGCAAAGGTATGGGTCTGGCTGTCCAGAAGTGCGTCGCGCATCAGGTAGTAGGCGCCGTTCAGGTCGTCTTCGGGATTGACCATGCGTGCCCGCACCGCACGCGCCGAAGCGCAGTCGGCCAGGATCATCGCATCCTTCATCACCGATCCGGCACCGTCCTGAAACAGCCGGAACAGGACGAAGGAGCCTTGCACGCCATGATCCTGAATCTCGGCGAATTGCCCGTTGTCGTCCTGGCAGAAATCCAGCCCCGGATAGTCCGGCGTCCGCGCATCGACCGGAATCGCCAGGGCCGCGACTGCCAGGACATATGCCGCCATCTGGCGCATCACAGCCCCTGCCCCGGCTTCACGTCGCGCAGTTCCATCGCCGATGCAGGATCGCGCCACATCTGCTGCAGCACGTTCTGCCGCTTGATGTCCTTGCGGTGCCGCAAGGTCAGCAGGATCGCCCCGATCATCGCCACCAGCAGGATCATCCCGGCGGCCTGGAACAGATAGATGTACTTGTCATAAAGCAGCATCCCCAGCGCGCGGGCGTTATCCACCCCATCCAGCGTGGTGGAGCGTTGCACATCGCCCCAGGCGCCCAGGCCGATGGCCAGCTGCATCAGCAGCACGACGGCGATCAGCAGGCCCAGCGGCATGTAGCGCGCCATCTCGCCCTTCAGTGCCGCAAAGTCGATGTCCAGCATCATCACGACGAACAGGAACAGCACCGCCACCGCGCCGACATAGACGATGATCAACAGCATCGCGACGAATTCCGCGCCCAGAAGCACCATCAGCCCGGCCGCGGACAGGAAGGCCAGGATCAGCCACAAGACCGAATGCACCGGGTTTCTGGCCACCGTGACCATCAGCCCCGCCGCAACCGTGACGATGGCGAAGAGATAGAAGGCGAAATCGGCAATGGTCATGGCTTGGCTTCCTTCTTCTCGGCAAAGACGCTTTGGGCGATCTCAAGCGCCTTTTGCATGGCGGGCAGGCCGCCGAACATCGACATCTGCCAGATCACCTCGGCGATCTCGCGCTCGGTCGCGCCAGACTCCAGCGCATGTCGGACGGTCGCCTTGATCTGCGGCTCTGCCTGCGCGCCCAGCACGGTCAGCGCGGCCAGCGTAACGAAAAGCCGGGTCTTGGCGTCCAGCCCCTCGCGGTTGAAGGTGCGGCCGAACCACATCTCCATCATGTCCTTGGACATGGTCGGAAACATCTTGTCGAAGCCGCCGGCCGGCGCATTCTCCAGTCCCGGATTGAAGGCGCGCAGCATCTCCTGCCCGCTTTCCATCATCTGCTGGAACATCCTGGTATAGGCCTCGGTCATTCGGCCCCCCGCTGGCACAGAAAGAAGTTCACGTCCGACCAGCCCGAGGTCTGGCTGGTGAAGACCCCCGGATTGCTGGGGCTCTGGTCCGCCGTCATCGTGTAATCGGGCGAGGTCAGCAATCGCACTTCGCCACCTTTCGCCCATCCGGGCGGGCAGTCGCCGGCGCCGCGCACCAGACCACGCCGCCGGTCCCGCGCGGCCCTGCGGACCCGGGCGCCTTGCGGTCCGGACTCGCCCTGCGGCCCAGCCTCGCCGTCCGCCCCCGGCGCACCGGCGGCGGCATCGGCCCCGGCCACGCCGGTTTCACCTTGCGGACCGGTCGGCCCGCCGGGCCCGCAACTCCGGCTGCCCCGGCGACACCATCCGCCCCCGGCTTGCCGGTGAAGAGGTCCGAGGCGAACAGCGACAGACCAAGGGCGACAACGCCCCCCAACACCGCAGCAATTCCTGTCTCGACCCATCTCATGGCAGTGATCCTCAGCGATACGGCGCGTCAAGTTCGAGGTTGCGGGCGATCTCGGCCTCCCACCGCGCGCCGTTCTCAAGGAGTTTTTCCTTGTTGTAGAACAGCTCCTCGCGGGTCTCGGTCGAGAATTCGAAGTTCGGGCCTTCGACGATGGCATCGACCGGGCAGGCCTCCTGGCAAAAGCCGCAATAGATGCACTTCGTCATGTCGATGTCATAGCGCGTGGTGCGGCGGCTGCCATCCTCGCGCGGTTCGGCGTCGATGGTGATGGCCTGTGCCGGGCAGATCGCCTCGCACAGCTTGCAGGCGATGCAGCGTTCCTCGCCGTTCGGATAGCGGCGCAGCGCGTGCTCACCGCGAAAGCGGGGGGAAAGCGGCCCCTTCTCATGCGGATAGTTCAGCGTCGGCTTCGGCGCGAAGAAATAGCGCATCCCCAGGGCAAAGCCCTTCAGGAAGTCCACCATCAGGAAATACCTGGTGGCGCGGGTCCAGTCGATGGCGCGTGCTTCACCCATGATCAGCCTCCCATCGCCCAGCGGGCCCAGAAGCCGCCGAACAGTTCGAATTTCGCCAGGAACGCCACCAGCACCACCCAGCCCAGCGACAGCGGCAGGAATACTTTCCAGCCGATCCGCATCAACTGGTCATAGCGGTAGCGCGGCACGATCGCCTTCACCATGGCGAAGAGGAAGAAGAAGAACCACATCTTGCCGACCATCCACCACCAGCCATCGCCGATGCCGGGAATGGGCGACAGCCAGCCGCCGAAGAACAAGAGGCTGATCAGCGCGCACATCAGGAAGATGGCGATGTATTCGCCGGCCATGAACAAGAGGTAAGGGGTGGACGAATATTCGACCATGAACCCGGCCACCAGTTCCGACTCCGCCTCGGGCAGGTCGAAGGGCGGGCGGTTGGTCTCGGCCAAAGCCGACACGAAGAACAAGACCACCATCGGCAGATGCGGCAGCCAGTACCAGTTCAGCAGGCCGTAGGACCCGTCCTGCGCGGCGACGATAGCCGAGAAATTCATGCTTCCGGTCGAGATGATGATGCCGATGATGATCAGGCCCAGCGAGACCTCGTAGGAAATCATCTGCGCGGCAGAGCGCAGCGAGCCGAGGAAGGCGTATTTCGAGTTCGACGCCCAGCCGCCCATGATCACGCCGTAGACCTCCAGCGACGAGATCGCCATGACGAACAGGATCGCGACGTTGATGTCGGCCAGCACCCAGCCGGGATGGAACGGGATCACCGCCCAGGCCAGGATCGCCAGCACGAAGGACAGCATCGGCGCCAGGAAGAACACCGGCCGGTCGACGCCTGCCGGAATGACGATTTCCTTGACCACGTATTTCAGCGCATCGGCCACCGATTGCAGGATGCCCCAGGGCCCCACCACGTTCGGCCCGCGCCGCATCTGCACCGCCGCCCAGACCTTGCGGTCGCCGTAGACCAGGAACAGGAGGCTGATCATCACGAAGCCCACGATCAGCAGGCTCTGCGCCGCGATCAGGATCGCCGTTCCCAGGGTCGTGTCGAAAAATCCGTCCATCTTCCGTCCCTTACACCGTCGGTATGCCCAACTCGCCGCAATCCCGCACCGTCACTTCGGCGTCGATCGTGCGTATCCCCTGCGGCAGGGCGGCCGAGATGAGGTAGACCGCATCCCCCCGCCATGTCTCACCAGCTTTCGCCACCTGCGTCCGCACATGGCGCGCAAACCCGAAGCCCCGGATCAGCGCATATTGGGCGGCCGCACAGCGGCCATAGGCCTCGACGTCGGCCTCGTTCCTCGCCCCCGTCATGGCGACGCGGAAGTTGACCATCTCGCCGTCCAGAAGGATCGTCTCGATCCCCGCATAGGACGGGTTTGCCGGTCCCTGTGCCACCTCCGGCCCCCCCGCGCAACCCCCGACCACCGCCGAAGCGGAGGCAAGAGAGGCAAGGGTGACAAGGTGGCGCATCGGTTTACTCTGCCGCCAGCGGTTGTGCCGCACGGGCCGCGGCCAAGGCCGAAAGCTCGGCCATCACGGCGCTGGCCCGCGCGATCGGGTTGGTCAGGTAGAAGTCCTTGATCGCGTTGCGGAAGGTTGCCTTTGCCGGGGCTTTCGGCGGCAACGCCTGCCATTGGTTTTCGGCCACTTCGTCGATCTTCCCCAGATGCGGATGCGCCGCCACCAGCGCGGCGCGCAGCCCGGCCAGCGAATCCCAGGGCAGCGCCGCCCCGAGTTCTGCCGAAAGCGCCCGCAGGATCGCCCAGTTCTCCTTGGCCTCGCCCGGCGCGAACCCGGCACGGAACGCCAGTTGCGGCCGCCCCTCGGTGTTGACGAAAAGGCCGTTCTCTTCGGTCCAGGCGGCGGCCGGCAGGATGATATCGGCGCGGTTGGCGCCCCTGTCGCCATGCGAGCCTTGATAGATCACGAAGGGCCCAGCTGCGATTTCAACTTCATCCGCGCCAAGGTTGTAGATCACCTCGGCCCCTTCGGTCGCCACGGCCAGCCCGCCCTCGGTCACCGCCCCCACATCCATCGCACCCACACGGCCAGCGGCGGTGTGCAGGATCAACAGCCCTGCCGAGGTCATCGCACCGATCTGCTGGGTCAGCGCAAGCACCGCTGCCCCATCCGCCTCTGACAGCGCGCCCTGCCCCACGATGACCAGCGTTTTCTTTCCGGCAAGGCCCGAGACGTCCTGTTTCAACAGCGACGCCAGCGCGGCGCGGTCAGTGCCGACATGGAAGTAATCATAGGTCAGATCGACCGCCTCGCCCACCAGCCCAATCCTTGCGCCCCGCAACCATGCCTTCCGGATACGCGCGTTCAGCACGGCCGCCTCGACGCGGGGATTGGTGCCGACCAGTAAAATAGCGTCTGCGCCGTCGATGTCTTCGATCGTCGCCGTGCCGACATAGCCGCTGCGGTTGCCAATCGGCAGATGAGCGCCGTCTGTCCGGCATTCCACTGTCCCACCAAGGGCTTCAACGACGGTCTTAAGGCTATAGGCCGCCTCGACCGGGGCCAGATCGCCAACCAGACCTACAACCTTCTTGCCCGACATCGCGGCGGCGGCAGCGGTCAGGGCTTCGCCCCATCCGGCCTTCCGCAGCTTGCCGTTTTCGCGAATGTAGGGCGTGTCCAGCCGCTGCCGCCGCAAGCCGTCCCAGATAAAGCGGGTCTTGTCGCTGATCCATTCCTCGTTCACGCCATCATGGTTGCGCGGCAGGATGCGCATCACTTCACGGCCCTTGGAGTCGATGCGGATGTTGCTGCCAAGAGCATCCATCACGTCGATGCTCTCGGTCTTGGTCAACTCCCAAGGCCGGGCGGTGAAGGCGTAGGGCTTCGAGGTCAGCGCGCCGACCGGGCAGAGGTCGATGATGTTGCCCTGCAGGTTCGAATCCAGCGTCATGTTCAGATAGCTGGTGATCTCGCTGTCTTCGCCCCGGCCGGTCTGGCCCATCTGGGTGATCCCCGCCACCTCGGTGGTGAAGCGCACGCAGCGGGTGCAGGAAATGCAGCGCGTCATCGTGGTAGCAACCAGCGGGCCCAAGGTCCAGATCCTCGGACGCCCGCTTCGGCTCGCGGAAGCGGCTGAAATCGACGCCGTAGGCCATGGCCTGATCCTGCAGGTCACACTCGCCGCCCTGATCGCAGATCGGGCAATCCAAGGGGATGGTTGATCAGCAGGAATTCCATCACGCCCTCGCGGGCCTTCTTCACCATTGGCGAAGTGGTCTTGACCAAGGGCGCCTCGCCGTTCGGGCCGGGGCGCAGGTCTTTCACCTGCATCGCACAGCTTGCCGCAGGCTTCGGCGGCCCGCCGACCACCTCGACCAGACACATCCGGCAGTTACCCGCGATGGACAAGCGCTCGTGATAGCAAAAGCGCGGGATCTCCACCCCGGCGACCTCGGCCGCCTGGATGATGGTCATCGCCCCGTCAACCTCGACCTCGATGCCGTCGATGCTGATTTTCTTGAGGTTGGTCATTGCAACGACTCCAAAGGTCTTTGCGTGGCCGGTATGCCCGGCCAGCGTTTAACGGAAAGGACGACAAGCAGAATGGCAGGTGCGAAAACACCAAGCGCCAGCGCGAGAGATTCAGCCCAGCGGGCACGTCCGCCGATCCATTGATCGACGGGCAGGACGAGCGCCAGCACTGCCAGCCCAAGGCCGCAAAGCCCGGCGGAGATCTGCCAGCCAAGCCCTTGCCCGGTCCGGCGCGCAGCCAGCGCCACGGCGACCGACAGCAAGAGTGGCCCGAGGCAGATCATCACAAGGGTTGATACCTGAACCATCCCCTACACCGCCGTAGTCTTTGCACAGCCGTGAGGCATCCACGCCTGCGCCTGCTTCGCATAGAGCATATCGGGGCCGCGGGCACTGCCATGCCGAGCCTGCGCATGCACAATCCGCCCCTTGGCCACAGCCGGGGCGGCCACCCGCGGGTCGACCGTGGGGGCCGACAGGCGCCCCACGTTCAACTCGGCCAGATGCATGCCGGGTGGCGTCATGACTTGTCCTTCAACAGCCGGCCGGCCAGCGTGCCCCTGGCAATCTCGTCCCGTCCGATCTTGCAGAAGCTTTCGCCATCGCCCTCGACGGCGCCGGCCTCTTTCAGCCACTCCGCCGCATCGGCCTTGCCGCGCGCCTTTTCCGCCTTCGAGGTGACGAAGGCGCGAATCTCGGCCGCCGAATAGCCCTTCCTCAGGGCGTAGTTCTTCAGCTTTTCCAGCTCGTTCAGCGCCCGCAGGTTGCGCGGACTCAGGGTCGGGCAATTGTCTGCGATCTTGTCGGCGATGAAACCCTGCAACAGGGTTGCGTTGATGTAGGGTTCCTTGTTGATCGGCTCCAGCGCGAAAGCTGGCATCGCCAGCACCAGGGCCAGCACGATCGTCACGGGTTTCAGTCTGCTCATCTTGGCCTCCTTGGCATCAGATGCCACAGGAGAAAGGGCATTCGGCCTTGATATGCCATGACAAGCGGGCCTGCTCCGCCGTTCGTGAAGTCGCGTGACCGCGGTTTTCATGCGCAGCCCCCGACGAAAACCCATGTGCCCGCCTCGAAGCGATCATAGATCGAGGCGCGCACACCCTTGCCCCCGCACAAAGCATCGGCATCGCGGCGGGCCGGTGCTCCGTCCCACATTGCATAGCCCGTGCCATCGGTGCGGCTGATACGGATGCCACCGCCCGCGACTGGCTGCGCCTCAGCCGCCACGTCGGGGCGTGCAGGGGCCAGCGGCGCAGGCGCGGTTGCCACACAGGCGGCCAGCGGTGCTGTCAGCGACAGAAGGGGAAGCCCGCGCATCACTTGCAGCCCCCCGCGAATACCCAGCGCCCGGCGGGCGACAGCACCGGCACCACGCCCGGATCGACGCGCTTGCCCTGCGTCGCGCAGGCCGCCTTGATCACTTCGCGCGCACGGTAGCCTTCGTCGGCCATCGACGCGCCATCGGCACGAGCGATCCGCACCGCGCCCGGCAGGTAATCCGGAACATCCAGATCTTCCCCGTTCACCGACACCAGCGCCGCGCCCGAGGTGTCGATCTGCGCCAGATACTCCACCTCGTTCAGGCTGACCGGCACCACCACATAGGGCAGCGGGGCTTCGGCCTCGCCTTCGACGGGCTCGGTCTCGGCCCCGGCGGGAAGACCGCCAAGGCCAAGCGTCAAAGCCAGGAGAAGCGAAAGCCGGGTCATCGTCACTCTGCCGCCACCGCCGAGATACGGCCGGTCTTTTTCGCCTTGATGCGGTCCTCGATCTCATCCCGGAAGGCGCGGATCAGGCCCTGAATGGGCCAGGCCGCCGCATCGCCAAGCGCACAGATGGTATGGCCTTCGACCTGCTTGGTCACCGACAGAAGCATGTCGATCTCCTCGACCTCGGCCTCGCCGCGCACCAGACGGTCCATCACCCGCATCATCCAGCCGGTGCCTTCGCGGCAGGGCGTGCACTGGCCGCATGACTCGTGCTTGTAGAATTTCGACAGCCGCCAGATCGCCTTGATCACGTCCGTCGACTGGTCCATCACGATCACCGCCGCCGTGCCCAGGCCCGAGCGCTGCTCGCGCAGCCAGTCGAAATCCATGATCGCGTCGTCGCACTGGCCTTGCGTCAGCAAGGGCACAGACGACCCGCCGGGGATCACCGCCTTGAGGTTCTTCCAGCCGCCGCGCACGCCGCCGCAGTGCCGCTCCAACAGGTCCTTCAGCGGGGTCGACATCGCCTCTTCCACCACGCAAGGCGCGTTGACGTGGCCCGAGATGCCAAAGAGCTTGGTCCCGGTGTTGTTCGGCCGCCCGAACGAGGCGAACCAGTCCGCGCCGCGGCGCAGGATGGTGGGGACGACGGCAATGGATTCGACGTTGTTCACCGTGGTCGGGCAGCCGTAAAGGCCGGACCCGGCCGGGAACGGCGGCTTCATCCGGGGCATGCCCTTCTTGCCCTCGAGGCTTTCCAGCAGGGCAGTTTCCTCGCCGCAGATATAGGCGCCGGCGCCGTGGTGCAGGTAGCAGTCGAAATCCCAGCCCGATTTCGCTGCGTTCTTGCCCAGCAACCCCGCGTCATAGCATTCGTCGATCGCCGCCTGCAGCGCCTCGCGCTCGCGGATGTATTCGCCGCGCAGGTAGATGTAGCAGGCATTCGCCCCCATGGCGAAGCTGGCGATCAGCGCGCCCTCGATCAGGGTGTGCGGATCGTGGCGCATGATCTCGCGGTCCTTGCAGGTGCCGGGTTCCGACTCGTCGGCGTTGATCACCAGATAGCTGGGCCGCCCGTCCGATTGCTTGGGCATGAACGACCACTTGAGGCCGGTCGGAAACCCCGCGCCGCCGCGCCCGCGCAAGCCGCTGGCCTTCACCTGATCGACGATCATGTCACGCCCGCGCTGGATGATCCCGGCGGTGCCGTTCCAGTGACCCCGCTTCATCGCGCCTTTCAGGCTGCGGTCATGCATGCCGTAAAGGTTGGTGAAGATCCGGTCCTGATCCTTGAGCATCTGCTTTCCCTTATCCCCGGCGCACGCGCCAGATCTGATACGTCACGACCAGCGCCCAGACGAACGCGGCCAGCGCGGCGAAGTCGAAGAGAAAGGCGAAGCGTGTGTCCCAGCCCATCTCATCGCCCACCACCTGCGCCCCGATCCACAGTGCCATGGTTCCGGCCAGGACAAGGCCGACCAGCCGAGCCTTGCGCGCCATCTGCATGTCCTGCGGAGCGGATTTCTTCACGGATCACCTTCAGTAGTCGTTGGTCTTGGCGCGCTCGAGAAACGCCTCAAGCCCGTCCTTGACGATGATCCTCGCTTGCGCCACCCATTTGTCGCGGGCGATGCGGCCCTTGAACCGCTCCATCCGGTCGTCGAAAGAGGCGATGTCCTTCGCCGTCCATTTCGCGATCTGGTCGAAGTGGAAGACACCGAAGCCGTTGACCATCTTTTCCAGCGCCGGGCCGATGCCTTCGATCATCTTCAGATCGTCGGCCTTGCCGCCGCGCGGCGCTTTCAGGATCTCTGGGCCTGCCGGCTTTTCGGCCTTCGGCGCCTTGGCCTTGGCCACCGCCCTCGGAGCCTTCTCGGCCTTCACCACCGCGGCCTTCGGAGCCTTCTCGGCCTTCGCCACCGCGGCCTTCGGAGCCTTCTCGGCCTTCGCCACCGCGGCCTTCGGAGCCTTCTCGGCCTTCGCCACCGCGGCCTTCGGAGCCTTCACAGCCTTCGCCACCGCGGCCTTCGGAGCCTTCACAGCCTTCGCCACTGCGGCCCTCGGAGCCTTCTCGGCCTTGGCGGCGGATTTCGGGGCTTTCGGTTTCCCGGCGGGCGGTTTCCCGGCGGGCTTGGCGGCCGGCGCCAGCCGGGCATCCTCTTCGGCCATCAGGCCCGATGCGGCCGAGACCGGCGGCGCAGGGGCAGCCGGGGCCGCGACCGGAGTCGAGGAAACCGCGGCATCGCGGGCCGAGGCTTCGGCCATCGCCGGGGCAGCAGCCGGAGTCGAAGCGGGCGCGACCGAGGCAGAAGATGCGGGGGGGGAAGACGCGGGGGCAGAGGACGCGGCCGACCCGCCGCCCGACCTGGTGCCGGAATATCCCGCGTCCGAAGACCCGCCCAACATGGACCAAAGGGCAATCACGATGCCGAAGACGACGACGCCGATCAACAGCGCCCACCAGAAGCCGTGATGCCAGGCGAATTTCGTCAGCAGAAAGGCCAGGATTCCTGCCGCCGCCGCGATGATCAAGCGGGCCTGCGAAGGCCCATTTCCGTAGCTTCCGTTCCCCCCGATACGGCCCCTTTAGCGGGGCCTTGGTCCTGGTTACGTCACCCGTCCGCTCGCGCCACGCGCTCGGCCTCTTCCGCAGTGCCGCCCGCCGCCAGGACCCTGGCCTGCGTCACCCACTTCTCGCGGGTCGCGCGGCCCTTGAACCCTTCGAGATTGTCGTCGACCCAAGCCAGCTCTTCCGCCGTCCAGGCCGCGATCTGGTCGAAGTGGAAGAAGCCAAGCCGGTTGCACAGCGCCTCCAGTTTCGGCCCGACGCCCCATATCCGCTTCAGGTCATCGGCCTTGCCGCCGCGTGCCGCCTTCAACACTGATGGCCTGGCAGCCTTCACGGGCTTCGCCGCATCGACCGCCGTCTTTGCCGCCCTCGCCCTGACCTCGGTCGCCGGGTTGATCGGGGCCCTGGCGTCATTCGATGCCGTTTTCTTCCCCGGCGCGGCCTTGGCCACGCCCGCGGGCTTTGCCACCTTCACCGCCGGTTTGCCGGCCGCCAGCGCCTCGCCCGCCGCGGCAGGAAGTTCCCGTGCCGCGCCGGCCCCCGCCTTCGGTGCCGCTGCCTTGCCCAGCCAGGGCGTGGTCAGCGGCAGTTCGCTGCCGTCGATACGCTTGACGGTGTCGCCAAGGTCCACCGCCCGCTGCACGCTGGCGTTGTATTGCTTCTTGCCCGACTCGAAATCCTTGAGGCTGGTCAGCCCGGTGATCGGCTCGGCCGCATAGCGCCCGTTCTGCGGCCCCGGCACCGGAACCTCGCCCCTGGAGAACCGCCCGATCAGCGCACGCAACTTCTCGGCCGTCAGATCCTCGTAGTAATCCTTGCCGATCTGCGCCATCGGCGCATTGGTGCAGGCCCCCAGGCATTCCACCTCTTCCCAGCTGAACCTGCCGTCGGCCGAAAGGGTATGCGGCTGCTTCGCCACCAGTTCCTTGCAGACGGCAATCAGATCCTCGGCCCCGCAGATCATGCAGGAGGTGGTTCCGCATATCTGGATATGTGCCACGGAACCAACGGGTTGCAGCTGGAACATGAAGTAGAAGGTGGCCACTTCGAGGCCGCGGATATAGGCCAACCCCAGCATATCGGAGACATGCTCGATCGCCGGGCGGGACAGCCAGCCCTCCTGTTCCTGTGCGCGCCACAGCAGCGGGATGATCGCGCTGGCCTGCCGGCCTTCGGGGTATTTGGAAATCTGCCCCTTCGCCCAGGCCAGATTGGCGGGCGTGAAGGCGAAACTGTCGGGCTGGTGCGGATGAAGACGGCGCAGCATTCAGGACCCCAATACGATCAGAAGCGGGATGAAAGGCGCAGCCGTCGGCAGCGCAAAGACACTGAAGATCAGGCCAGGCAGACCTACTACCGCGATCACCGGTCGATCTCCCCGAACACCACATCCAACGAGCCGATGATCGCGGCCACATCGGCCAGCTGATGGCCCTTGCAGACGTAATCCATCGATTGCAGGTGCAGATACCCCGGCGCGCGCAGCTTGGCGCGGTAGGGTTTGTTGGTGCCATCGGCCACCAGATAGACCCCGAATTCGCCCTTCGGCGCCTCGACCGCGGCGTAAACTTCGCCCGCCGGAACGTGGAAGCCTTCGGTATAGAGCTTGAAGTGGTGGATCAAGCCCTCCATCGCAGTCTTCATCTCGGCCCGCTTCGTCGGCGCCAGCTTGCCCCGCGCCAGCACATCGCCCTGCCCGTCAGGTGCGCGCAGCTTGACCAGCGCCTGCTTGATGATCCGGGTCGACTCGCGCATTTCCTGCATCCGGCACAGGTAGCGGTCATAGCAATCGCCATTCTTGCCGACCGGGATCTTGAAGTCGAATTCGTCATAGCATTCATAGGGTTGCGCGCGGCGCAGATCCCAGGCCAGACCCGATCCGCGCACCATCACGCCCGAATAGCCCCAATCGCGGATGTCCTCCTCGGTGACGATGCCGATATCGGCGTTGCGCTGCTTGAAGATGCGGTTTTCGGTCAGCAGCGTGTCGATGTCATCCAGCACCTTGGGGAAATGATCCGCCCAAGTGTCGATATCATCCAGCAGCGCAGGCGTCAGATCGACATGCACGCCACCGGGCCGGAAATAGGCCGCATGCAGACGCGCCCCGCAAGCCCGCTCATAGAACACCATCAGCTTTTCGCGCTCTTCAAAGCCCCAAAGCGGCGGCGTCAGCGCGCCCACGTCCATGGCCTGCGTGGTGACGTTCAGAAGGTGGCTCAGGATGCGGCCGATCTCGGAATACAGAACCCGGATCAGGCTGGCCCGGCGCGGTACCGGCGTGCCGGTCAGCCGTTCGATCGCCAGGCACCAGGCATGCTCCTGGTTCATCGGCGCCACATAATCCAGCCGGTCGAAATAGGGCAGGTTCTGCAGATAGGTCCGGCTTTCCATCAGCTTTTCGGTGCCGCGATGCAGCAGGCCGATATGCGGATCGCAGCGTTCGACGATCTCGCCGTCCAGCTCCAGCACCAGTCGCAAAACGCCATGTGCAGCAGGGTGTTGCGGGCCGAAGTTGATGTTGAAATTGCGGATGCGCTGCTCTGACGTCTCCAGATCGACCGAGCCGTCGTCATAGGTATTGCGCCGGATATCGCCGTCCATCATTTCGCCTCCGCCTTCTGATCGCCGGGAAGGATGTATTCGGCCCCCTCCCACGGGGACATGAAGTCGAACTGCCGGTATTCCTGCACCAGTTTCACCGGCTCATAAACGACGCGCTTCAGCGCCTCGTCATAGCGGACCTCGACATAGCCGGTAGTCGGGAAATCCTTGCGCAGGGGATGGCCGCGAAAGCCGTAATCGGTCAGGATGCGGCGCAGGTCGGGGTGGCCGGAGAACAGGATGCCGAACATGTCGAACACCTCGCGCTCGAACCAGTTGGCCGCCGGGTAGGTCTCGACGATCGAGGGCACCATCTCATCCTCGCGCACCGCCACTTTCACCCGGATACGGTGGTTTCGGTACATCGAGAGAAAGTGGTAGACCATATCGAACCGCGCCACCCGTTCGGGCAGGTCGACGGCGGTGATATCCACCAGCGTCGAGAACCTGCAGGCCGCATCGTCGCGCAGGAATTCCACCAGGCTCTGCAGATGCGCCAGGTTCGCCGTCACCGTCAGCTCGCCATGGGCGATGGCGGTGGATTGCACCGCATCGCCGCGCTTCAGCTCGATCAGGGCGGCCAGTTCTTGCAGGGCTTCGCTCATCATCTCACCAGGGTGCCGGTGCGGCGGATTTTCCGCTGCAATTGCAAGATGCCGTAGAGCAGCGCCTCGGCCGTTGGCGGGCAACCGGGAACGTAGACATCGACCGGCACCACACGGTCGCAGCCGCGCACCACGGAATAGGAATAGTGGTAGTAGCCACCGCCATTGGCGCAGGAGCCCATCGAGATCACATAGCGCGGTTCCGGCATCTGGTCGTAGACCTTGCGCAGTGCGGGCGCCATCTTGTTGGTCAGCGTGCCCGCCACGATCATCAGATCGGACTGACGCGGCGAGGCGCGGGGGGCGGTGCCGAAGCGTTCCATGTCATAGCGCGGCATGGCGGTGTGCATCATCTCGACCGCGCAACAGGCCAGGCCGAAGGTCATCCAGTGGAGCGAACCGATGCGCGCCCAGTTGATGATGTCTTCGGTCGAGGTCAGCAGGAACCCCTTGTCCTGCAATTCCCGGTTCAGGGCCTGGGTGGCGACTTCGGCATCGCCGCCCGCAGTGTTGGCACGGTCTGAAGTGGATTTGGCATCACACCCATTCCAGCGCCCCCTTCTTCCATTCATAGGCAAAGCCCACGGTCAGCACCGCCAGGAACACCATCATCGACCAGAAGGCGGTCATGCTGATGTCGCCGAAGGCCACCGCCCAGGGGAACAGGAACGCCACCTCAAGGTCGAAGATGATGAACAGGATCGACACCAGATAGAACCGCACGTCGAATTTCATCCGCGCGTCGTCGAAGGCGTTGAAGCCGCATTCATAGGCCGAGACCTTTTCCGGGTCCGGGTTCCTAACGGCAAGGACCGCGGCGGCAAGGATCAGGACAAGGCCCAGGCCGACCGCAATCGCAAGAAGAACGAGGATCGGCAGATACTCTCGGAGAAGCGTGTCCACGAGATGCTCCTTCAGCTGGCAACAGCGCGTTTGCGGGCCGGACCGGCGCGCATGCACTCACGGCCCCGTTTACTCTGCCCCCTTGCCGGGGTCAACGCATGGGGGCGGGAAAAGAGGTGTGGTGCGGCGTGGATTCCATGCATTGTATGCAGTGGTGTGCCGATTTTTCCGCGCCGCGGCGAGACGGGCGTCGCCGGCCCGCCGGTGCGGGCCGCACTGAGTCGGCCCTGCCCAGGGTCGATGGGGGCTTTTCCTCACCTTGACGTTCGGGCGGATGTCGGCGTTTTCTGAGCGGAATCAAACCGGAAGGCCCGCCCCATGCGTTTGCGACCTGCCCGTGCCCGTCTTGCCCTGCTGCCCGCCGTTGCCCTGCTTCCTGCCCTCGCACTGCCAGCACTGGCCGGCCCCTGCGCCATCGACATCGCCGCCGTCGAGGCCCGCATCGCGGCACTAGAGCCGCGCTATGGCGCGGTTCTGT
Organism: Rhodobacter sp.; assembly: GCA_016704435.1. Taxonomy (GTDB): domain Bacteria; phylum Pseudomonadota; class Alphaproteobacteria; order Rhodobacterales; family Rhodobacteraceae; genus Pseudogemmobacter. Next base: position 310,176 of record JADJAB010000004.1, read on the forward strand.
CCGACATCGGCTGCGACATCAACGACATCCCCGCCCGGCAGATGATGTGCGACGCGGCGGATGCGCCTGGCGGCGGCGATCTGTGGCGGATGGGGCGACTGGATGACCTGGCCTGGGTTCACGCGGTGGAAAACGCCACCGGGCAGAAGGTGGACCTTGCCGCCCCGCCGCCGGACGATGTCTTCATCGCTGCCCGCGATGCCTGCTCGGACGCGGCCTGCCTGTGTTCGGTGCTGATCCGGCATACCAACGCCAGCCTTGGCGGCACCTCGCCCTATCCGCAATAGCCCGGCCTATCCGGCTCGCCTGCGCGCCTCAGTCCCCGACCGGGTCGAAGGCATATGCCGCGCCGGCACGCAGGAGATGGCCGATGGCGGGATAGGGCAGATGCGCCCCGGCCACCGCCAGCCCTTCCGCCACCACCCGTTCCAGGCGGCGCCGCCATGGGGTCGGCGTCGGCCAGCACCTCGGGCCGGGAGAACTGGATGCCCGGCAGATGCACCAGATCGCCCCAGATCAACAGCCGCCCGTCGATCAGAAAGGCCATATGCCCGGCCGACGACCCCCGGCATCACCCCGTCGCCCTGCTCCAGCGGCAGCACATGGCTTGCCAGCAGGCCCATCCGCAGGTCGGCGCGGAACATCGCCAGCTCTTCGGTCGGCACCAGAATCCGCCGCGCCTGCGGAAAGCTGCGCATTCCGTCGGCGCGCACCAGCCCGCCGATGTGATCGACATGGGTATGGGTCAGCGCGATCTGATCCACCTCATCGGGGCTGACCCCGGCCTCGACCATCGCAAGGGTCAAACTGCCGGTCGTCTCGCGCCAGGCCGCGCCGGCACCCGCGTCAGAACCTCCCCGCCCGCGCACCAAGAAGGCATGGACCTCCAGCCGGATCTTGCCATCGACCAGCGTCCCGTTCATCGCGTCCTCGGGCAAGGGCGCGCCGTCCGGCCCACGGGCACAATCGGCGTTCATCAGGGCAAAGCCATCCGACAGCGCGATCACCGTCAGGTCGCCCAGTTCCACCTCGGCAAAGCGCTGCCCCTTCCGAACAAGCCGCATCCCTGATCCTTCCCCGCTAGCCTTGAACCTATTGCACCTGAGGGGCGGCCACCACGTCCACCACCTCGGCCTGACCGATCCGCAAGGCCTCGGCCCGGATGATCCGGGCGATCTGCGCCACGTCGTCGACCGAGAAGGTCAGCGGCAGCCGCATGTCGACCAGCCCGGCCAGTATCCGGTCCGTCGCCGGGCAGGATTGCGGCCCGGCATAGCGCCAATGCACATAGCGGCTGGTGAAGGCCACCGGATCGCCGGCGCCGAACCATTTCAACTCCACCCCCCGCGCCACGCAGGCGGCCAGAAACGCCACGATCCGCGGCTCTTCCCAGTCCGGCAGCAGGAACTGGAAGGATGAGCCCATGTAGGTCTCTTCCGAGGGCCGGCCGACCAGACGCAGGCCCGGAATGCCCTGCAACCCCCGCCTCCATGCCGCGATAGAGCGCTGCCCAGCGGTTGCGCCGGTCGTGCAAGAGTGCGATCTGCGGCCGCAGCACCGCCGCGCGCAGGTTGTCCATCCGGCCCGAGACATTGGGCACCTCAAGACGGATCCGCTCGAAGACCTCGGGCGCAGGTGCCGCGGGATGCTTGCCGTAAAGCATGTAGGACCCCGACAGCAGCACCATCCGCGCCGCCAGATCCGGATCATCGGTGATGATCAGCCCGCCCTCGCCACTGTTCAGATGCTTGTAGGTCTGCGTCGAATAGCAGGCCACCGCGCCATGCCGGCCCGAGGCCACGCCGTGCCATTCCGCCCCCATGGTATGGGCGCAATCCTCGATGATGGTCAGGCCCAGACCGTCGCAAAGGCGGACCAGAGCGTCCATGTCGCAGACATGCCCGCGCATGTGCGACAACAGCAAAAGCCGCGCGCCGGTGTCGCGTGCCTTGGCGGCCAGATCGGCAAAGTCGATCACCAGACCTTCGGTGATCTCGACGAAAACCGGTTTGCCGCCCGCCGCCGCGATCGCCCCCGGCACCGGCGCCAGGGTGAAGGCATTGGTCAGCACCGGCTCTCCGGCCGCCATCCGGCAGGCGCGCAGGGCGCAGCCCATCGCATAGCCGCCCGAGGCGACGGCCAGACAGTAACGCGCCCCGGTGAAGGCGGCGAACTCCTGCTCCAGCGCCGCGGCCTCGCCGGTCTCGCCCGGCGCGGTGTTGTAGCGGTGCAGCCGACCGTGGCGCATCACCTCCAGTGCCGCCGCGATGCCCGCCTCGGGGATCGGCTCTTGCTGGGTAAAACTGCCCCCGAACCTTTCGCCAGATCGCTCCATCAGCCCTTCTCCCGCCGCGCCAGAACCATGTACAGCCCGGTCGTCACCGCCATGCAGCCCGCCGAGACCCAATAGGCCACGTCGGGCGATTGCCACTCCCGCCCCGGCGCCATGAAATGCGCGAAGATCAAGGCAAAGAACACCGTGCCCAGCAGCATCGCCAGGTTGGTGATCGCCGAGATGCCGCCCTGCAACTCGCCTTGCGCGTTCTCCGGCACCTTCTTGGTCAGCATCGAGGTCATCAGCGGATGCGCGAACCCCTCGGGCCCGTGCAGCAGCATCAGTCCCATCACCATCGCCAGCCCCGTCGCCTCGCCATAGCCCGCCACGGCCAGAGTGGAGCAGATCAGCCCGAACAGCGCCGTGCGGTATTCGCCGAACCGCGCCACCGCCGGACCGGTCAGCGTGGCCTGGAAGAGCCCCGTGACCAGCCCGAACATCGCCAGCGTCAGGCCGACCATCCCCTCGCTCCAGCCAAATTTGGCAATGCCCCAGAAGGTCCAGACCGCGACATAGACCGAGGTGGAAAAGAAGAAGAGCCCCATCACCAGGCACAAGGGCAACACGCCCGGATAACTGCGGAACACCGTAAAGGCGCCAAGCGGGTTCGCCCGCCGCCAGTCGAAGGCGCGGCGCTTGGCCGGCGCCAGCGTCTCGGGCAGCACGAACCAGCCGTAGACGAAGTTCACCAGCGAGATCACCGCCGCCGCCCAGAACGGCACCCTTGGTCCCAGTTCCCCCAAGAGCCCGCCGATCGCCGGACCGATCACGAAGCCGACGCCGAAGGCCGCGCCCAGCATGCCGTAGGCCTTTGCCCGCGCCTCGGGGGCGGTGGCATCGGCGATGAAGGCCGATGCGATGATCCAGCTGGGCCCGCAGACCCCTGCCAGCACCCGGCCGACGAACAGCCAGAACAACGTCGGCGCCAGGGCCGAGAAGATGAAATCCAGCCCCAGCCCGAAGATCGCCAGCAGCAGCAGCGGCCGCCGTCCGAAGCGGTCCGACAGGTTGCCCATCAAGGGCGCAAAGGCGAATTGCGCCAGGCTGAAGGCGGCGAACATCCAGCCGCCGATCACCGCCGCCTGGTCGATGCCGACATGCCCGACCTCGCGGATCAGCGCCGGCAGGACCGGCATGATCAGCCCGAAGCCCACCATGTCCAGAAACACCGTGATCAGCACGAAGCCGACCGCGTGGCGCGACACCGGGACAGGGGCGCCAGAAGGATCGGGCGCCGGAAAGGGGACGACGGTTGCGGTCATGGATGGTTCCTATTCCCGGCCGTTGCCCCTGTCAAACGGGACCACAAGACCGCGGATGACGGGATTTGTCACTGGTCTGGCGGGCGCCGCGATGACACCTTCCAGATCAAGCGAAACATGCTGATCTGCCTGAGGAAAACCGAAATGCCGAAACTCGCCCTTGCCGCCCTTGCGCTGTCTCTCGTGCTTGGCTTCGGCCTTCCGGTCGCCTCCCCCGAGGCAGAGCCGGGCCAGCTTCACAGCCTTGCCGCACCGCAGCCGGTGATCCCGCATGGCGAGCAGGCGACGCCGGTGCCGCGCCCGATCTGACCTCGCTGTTCCCTTTCTCCGGTGACCACAAGGACCCAAGAGATGCGCTTTCTTCCCCTCGCCGCCGCCGCCTTCGCCCTGACCCTGGGGGCCGGCACCGCCGCCAAGGCCGATCTGGTGATCCAGGGCCGCGCCGCGCAGGCGCTGCACTGCTCGGCCATGCTGTTCATGGTCTCGGACGAGCTTTACCAGGCCGGCTACATCAGCCGCGGCGACCGCAACTGGGCGCAGGGGGCGGCGGTGTCGATGCTGGCCTATGTGCCCGGCACCGAAAGCCAGAAGGTGCAGGCGATGGGCCAGCGCTTCGACAAGCTGATGCGCTCACGCACGCTGGACGGGCTGATGAAGGAATACAACGATACCGCCAAATGGTGCCGCAAGAACTTTCTCTGACCTGGGGTGCAAGGGGTCCGCGCGGTGGTTCCTCCCCGCCGTGCGCGCCCTGTCGCGATCCTCGGCCTGCGCCCCCGCAAGACGCTTGCGGGGGCGTTCGATTTCTGCATCATCGGTGCGGTCACCGGTTGAAAAGGTATTTCGATGAACCGCTTGCGCATGATCCCCGGCCTGGCCATCGTCGCCGCGCTCACCCTGCCCGCCGCCCTGCCCGCCCAGGCCGAAAGGCTGGTCATCGAGGGCCGCGCCGCCCAGGCGCTGCATTGCGCCACCATGATGGCCATCGTCGGCGGTGTCGTGCATGAGGCCGGATTGATGTCGGACAGCGATTTCGAGCTGATGGCCTTCGGTGCCGTGCGGATGATGGAGCATGTGCCGGGAACCGAGGCGCAGAAGATGCAGGCGATGCGGCAGCGCGGCAAGAAGATCCTTGAGACGCGCACGCTGGACCAGCTGGCCGACGAATTCGATTCCACCTTCGACTGGTGCATGAAGAAATTCTTCTGACCGGCCCTTACCCCAGCAGCCGCGCCACCAGATCCGGCAAGTCCTCGAACCGGTCCAGCAACGCCTCGGGCGCGAGCCGCGCGACACCCGCGCCTTCGGGGCCAAAGGTCACCAGCGCCACCGGCACCCCCGCCGCAAGGCCGGTCTTGCGGTCGGTCTCGGTATCGCCCAGCAGCATCGACCGTGCCGCCCCGCCGCTGCGCTGCACCGCCAGCCGGTAGGGCGCCGGGTCGGGTTTGCGGACCGGCAGCGTATCGGCCCCGACCAGCGCACCGAAGAGGTCGCGCACGCCAAGGGTTTTCATCAGCGTCTCTGCCAGCCCCTCCGGCTTGTTGGTGCAGATCGCCACCGCATGGCCCTGCTGCCGCAGCGTCTCAACCGCCTCGACCGCACCCGGATACATCTGCGTGTGCACCGCGATCGCCCCCGCATAGGCCTCCAGCAGGCGCGGATACCAGCGGTCCACCTCTGCCTCATCGCCGCGCCCCAGCCGCTGGAACCCCAGCCGCAGCATGGCGCGGCCGCCATGAAACGCCGTCAAGGCATCGGCGCGGGTCAACAGATCGCCCGCACCCATCGCCCGGAAACAGGCGTTGGCCGAGGCCAGAAGATCGTCCGACGTATCGGCCAGCGTGCCGTCCAGATCGAACACCACGCAGGTTTGCCCCTGCAACATCGTGCAACCTCCTGTGAAACAGCAGCCCCTTGGCGACGGCGCCTTGCCCGCGTAGAACGGCGCAAAAGGAAAAGAAAGGGGCAGAATGCAGGTCTCGCTGATCATCCTGGCCGCAGGGCAAGGCACGCGGATGAATTCCGACCTGCCAAAGGTGCTGCACAAGCTGGCCGCCGCCCCGCTTCTGCACCACGCCATGGCCGCCGGCCGCGCGCTGGAGCCCGAGCGCGTGGTCGTCGTCGTCGGCCATGGCGCCGAAGCGGTGACACGCGCCGCCCAGGCCTATGACGAAGGGGCGCTGGTGGTGGTGCAGGCCGAACAGCTCGGCACCGGCCACGCCGTTGCACAGGCCGCACCCCTTCTGGCTGATGCCACGGGAGAGGCGATCGTCCTTTACGGCGACACCCCCCTTCATCCGTCCCGAGACGCTGCAAGCCATGCTGGATGCCCGCGAAAAGCATGCCGTCGTCGTGCTGGGCTTCCACACTGGCGAGCCGGGCCGCTACGGCCGCCTGCTGACCAGCGGCGACGCGCTGCTGGCGATTCGCGAATACCCCGATGCCTCGGATCAGGAACGCGCCGTAACGCTTTGCAATTCAGGCGTTATCTGTGCCAGCACCAGGATGCTCGCGGAACTGGTCGGCCAGATCGGCAATGCCAATGCCAGCGGCGAATACTACCTGACCGACATCGTCGAACTGGCCCGCGCCGCAGGCCATTCGGCGGGCGTGGTGATCTGCGACGAGGCAGAGACCCTTGGCATCAATACCCGCGCGCAACTGGCTGATGCCGAAGCCGAATTCCAGAAGCGATCCCGCGCCGGGGCGCTTGAGGACGGCGTCACCCTGACCGCACCGGAAACCGTATTCTTCGCGCTGGATACCTTCATCGGCCGCGATGCCATCATCGGCCCCAACGTCATCTTCGGCCCTGGCGTCACCATCGAATCCGGCGCCGAGATCAAGGGTTTCTGCCACCTCGAAGGCTGCCACGTGTCGCGCGGTGCCGATGTCGGCCCCTTCGCCCGCCTGCGCCCCGGCGCGGAACTGGCCGAGGACGTCCATGTCGGCAATTTCGTGGAAATCAAGAACGCCATCCTCGACGAAGGCGTCAAGGTCGGCCATCTGACCTACATCGGCGACGCCGACGTGGGCGAGTTCACCAACATCGGCGCCGGCACCGTCACCTGCAACTACGATGGCGTGATGAAGCACCGCACCCGCATCGGCAAACGCGCCTTCATCGGGTCCGACACCATGCTGGTCGCCCCGGTCACCATCGGCGACGGGGCGCTGACCGCCTCGGGCTCGGTCATCACCGAAGACGTGCCGGCCGAGGCCCTCGCCGTCGCCCGCGCCAAGCAGGTCAACAAACCCGGGCTGGCGACGCGGCTCATGGACAGGCTCAAGGCCATCAAGGCCGCAAGAACAAAGGGATGAACCCATGTGCGGAATCGTCGGCGTGCTGGGCAGCCATGAAGTGGCGCCCCTCTGCTGGTCGAGGCGCTGCGGCGGCTGGAATATCGCGGCTATGACAGCGCCGGCATCGCCACCGTGAACAACGGCAAGCTGGACCGCCGCCGCGCGGTGGGCAAGCTGGTGAACCTGTCGGACCTTCTGGTGCATGAACCGCTGGCCGGCAAGTCCGGCATCGGCCACACCCGCTGGGCCACCCATGGCGCGGCCACCGTCACCAATGCCCACCCCCACCGCGCGGGCGGCGTGGCCGTGGTGCACAACGGCATCATCGAGAACTTCCGCGAGTTGCGCGCCGATCTGGCCGCCTCCGGCTACGCCCCGGAGACGGAAACCGATACCGAAACCGTCGTCCTGCTGACCCGCCGCGCGATGGACGCAGGCCTTTCGCCCACCGAAGCCGCACGTGACACCCTCAACCGCCTCGAAGGCGCCTTTGCCTTGTGTTTCCTGTTCGACGGCGAGGATGACCTGATGATCGCCGCCCGCAAGGGCAGCCCCTTGGCCGTCGGGCATGGCAATGGCGAGATGTATGTCGGCTCCGACGCCATCGCCCTGGCCCCGATGACCGACCGGATCACCTATCTTGAGGAAGGCGACTGGGCGGTGATCACACGGGCCGGCGCGGAGATATTCGATGCCCGGGGCCGCCGCGCCAACCGGGCCGAGACCCGGATCCAGGTCGATCAGGCGCGGATCGAAAAGGCCGGCTACAAGCATTTCATGGCCAAGGAAATCGCCGAGCAGCCGGTGGTGATCGCCGATGCGCTGCGTCATTACACGGACGGCGGGGTGAACCCCGCCCTACGCCTGCCCGAAGGGCTGTCCTTCAAAGGCATCGACCGGGTGACGCTGGTCGCCTGCGGCACCGCCAGCTATGCCTGCCATGTCGCGAAATACTGGTTCGAGCAGATCGCCGGCCTGCCCGCCGACATCGACATCGCCTCCGAGTTCCGCTACCGCGATCCGGTGCTGTCGCCCACCTCGATGGCCATCTTCGTCAGCCAGTCGGGCGAGACCGCCGACACCCTGGCCGCCCTGCGCCATGTCAGGGAAAAGGTCGCCCAGGTCGTCTCGGTGGTGAACGTCCCCACCTCCTCCATCGCCCGCGAAAGCGACCTTGCCCTGCCGATCCTGGCGGGGGTCGAGGTCGGCGTCGCCTCGACCAAGGCCTTCACCTGCCAACTGACCGTGCTGGCGCTGATGGCGCTGAAGGCCGCACAGGACCGCGGCGTGCTGGACGCGAAAGCCGTGACCGCCCATTTGCAGAACCTCGGCACCCTGCCCGGCATCCTGAACGCGGCCCTTGCCCTGTCGGACCCGATCGCGCGCATCGCCGAACAGCTGGCCAAGGCGCAGGATATCCTTTTCCTCGGCCGCGGCGCGATGTTCCCGCTGGCGCTGGAAGGCGCGCTGAAGCTGAAGGAAATCAGCTATATCCACGCCGAGGGCTATGCTTCGGGCGAGTTGAAGCACGGCCCGATCGCGCTGATCGACGCCGCAGTGCCGGTGATCGTGCTGGCACCGAAGGATCAGCTCTTCGACAAGACCGTGTCGAACATGCAAGAGGTGATGGCGCGGCATGACAAGGTGCTTTTGCTTTCGGACGCCGCCGGGGTGGAAGCCGCTGGCACCGGCACCTGGAAGACCCTGACCCTGCCGCAGGTGGCCGAGCCGTGGTCGCCGATCCTCTATGCCATCCCCGCGCAATTGCTGGCCTATCACACCGCCATCGCCAAGGGCACCGACGTGGACCAGCCGCGCAACCTGGCGAAATCGGTGACCGTCGAATGACCGCCATCACCCTTGCCGAAGCGCTGGCCGCACTGGAGGCCGAGGCCGACCCCGCGCGCGCCGCGGGCGAGGCCGCCTATCTGAAGACCACCCGCCGGGTGCTGGGCCTTCGGGTGCCGCGCATCACCGAACTGGCCACCGGCTGGCGCGACGGGCTGACGGTAGAGGCGCGCGTGGCGCTGGCCGACGGGCTGTGGCAATCCGACATCCACGACGCCCGCGTCGCGGCGGCCAAGCTCCTGACCCAGGCGCGGCTGCGGCCCGATCAGGCGGCATGGGCGCTGATCGCCTCCTGGGTGCCGCAGTTCGACGGCTGGGCCCTGGCCGACCATGCCTGCGACGCCGGCAACCGCCGCCTTCTGGCCGATCCGTCGCGCATCGAGACGGTCGCCGGCTGGGCCACCTCGGACCACATGTGGAGCCGCCGCGCCGCGCTGGTGATCACGCTGCCATGGGCGAGGATGAACAACCTGAAACCGCTAGATGCCGAGATCCGCGAAACCGTGCTGGGCTGGGCCGCCGACTATGTGCCCGACCGCGACTGGTTCATCCAGAAAGCCGTCGCATGGTGGCTTCGCGATCTTTCCAAGCACGACGCCGCCCGCGTTCGCCGGTTCCTGAACGAGCATGGCGCGGCTATGAAGGGTTTTGCGCGGAAGGAAGCCGGCAAATATCTCTCGCCCGAGGCCTGAGCGCCTGCGGAAAGTGCGGCCGCTCCGCGGGGAGTATTTCGAAAAGAGCAAACCCCGGAGCAGCGCTGAACGGATTGCTCTTTTACAAATACTCCCCGCGGAGCGTCCCGGCCAGCAGACTGCGCGGCGCCGGATCAGGAGCCGAAGATCGCCATTTCGGGCAGTTCCGTAAGCCCGATTCCCAGCGCCTGATAGGCCGACAGCGACATCAGCGCCGCGCCGGTGCCGGGCCGCAATTCCACCGCCAGCGACTGGCCGTTTGGCGCGACGATGCGGCCCTTGGTGACCGCTCCGACCAGCGAGGTCTGCACCCAGAGCCCCGGATCGGCGGGCGACCCCAGCGCCACCACGGCGCGGCCCAGTTCGCCCCCGCCCGGCGCGGGAGCGGCAAGGGCTGCCTTCTTCTCGGCCTCGGACGTGGTGTCCAGCGCGGCGACTGACTGGCCCGCGCCCATCGTCTCCAGCGGCCGGGTCTCGACCGGCGGGGCGATCTCCGTCGCCATCCCCGGCTCTTCCGGCGGGGCGGCCGTCTTGCCGTTCGGCAAGGCGCATCCGGGCAGGGACAGGGCAAGGACGGCAACAAGGGCAACCGGTTTCATCATGCAAGCGACGATAGTCTGCCGCCTGCGCCCCTGCAACCGCCGCTTTTGCGCCTTGTGCGGAGCCTTGCCCGGGCTTACCTTTGCGACATGTCCAGCGCCCCGCTCATCGACCCCTTCGCCCGCGCCATTTCCTACCTGCGCGTCTCGGTCACCGACCGCTGCGATTTCCGCTGCACCTATTGCATGACGGAACACATGAGCTTTCTGCCCAAGGCAGAACTGTTGTCGCTGGAGGAACTCGACCGGCTCTGTTCCACCTTCGTGCGCATGGGCGTGGAGAAGCTGCGCATCACCGGCGGTGAGCCCCTGGTCCGCAAGGGTATCCTGACTTTCTTCGAGGCGATGGCGCGGCACCTCGCCAGCGGCGCACTCAAGGAATTGACTCTGACCACCAACGGCAGCCAGCTCAGGCGCTTTGCCAAGCCGCTGGCCGATCTGGGTGTGCGGCGGATCAACGTCTCGCTCGACACGCTGGACCCGGCGAAATTCGCCCAGATCACCCGCTGGGGTCGTCTGCCGCAGGTGCTCGACGGCATTGCGGCGGCACGCGAGGCGGGGCTGCGGGTCAAGATCAACACCGTCGCGCTGAAAGGCTTCAACGAGGACGAGCTGTTTTCGCTGATCGACTGGTGCGCCGCCGAGGATCACGACATGACCTTCATCGAGGTGATGCCGATGGGCGATCTGGGCGAGGAGGACCGGCTCGACCAGTACTGGCCGCTGCGCGACCTGCGCACCCGGCTGGCAGACCGCTTCACCCTGACCGAACTGGCCGAGCGCACCGGCGGCCCGGCGCGCTATGTGCGGCTGGAAGAGAGCGGGCAGAAGATCGGCTTCATCACCCCCCTGACGCATAATTTCTGCGAAAGCTGCAACCGGGTGCGGCTGACCTGCACGGGTGAGCTCTACATGTGCCTTGGCCAGGAAGACATGGCCGACCTGCGCGCGCCCCTTCGCTCCAGCCTCGACGATGCGGCCCTTGAGACCGCCATCCGTGCCGCCATTGCGCGCAAGCCCAAGGGCCACGATTTCGACTATTCGCGCCAGGGTGTGAAGGGCCAGATGACCCGCCACATGAGCCATACCGGCGGCTGACACAGACAATTCGGCCGCCCCATGGCGGAACGGGGTGGGCGGGTGGGCGTTCCGGCATGGGGCAGCCCCGGAACGGGGCTTCACTTGGTCACGATCAGCTTGCCGGAACGCGTGATGCGCAAGGTATGGATCTGCCGGTCCAGCGCGATCCGCGCCAGAGACCCACCCTCGGTCAGCACCCGCGCCTCGTGCAGCGGCGTTGCATCGGTCGACAGCCAGGGCGCCACGAAAGACCCGTTCAAGGCGTTCATGGCCACCCTTCCGGCCGCTCCACCCGGTCCGGCAGTGCCTCCAGACGGGTCTGCGAAAACAGAGCCGAGGTGGTACGGGCGATGCGGTCGGCCCTGAGCGGCGGTACGAATGGCGTCGCGGGCTGCATCACGAACTGAAGCCTTGCGCGACCATGGTGGTCTCCCTTGAATTGAAGCACACCGGTCTGGCCAAGGCATGAAGGCCTGACGCTGGCTGGGTTTGGAAAATCCCTGCTTGATCCGTCGCCTTTGTCAAGCACCTCGAACGCGTCCTATGCCCCCCAGGTCCTCTCCAGCACCCGCAGCCAGTTCTCCACCGCCAGCTTCTCCACCAGCGCGGCATCATATCCATGCGCCCGGCAGGCCTCGATCAACCGCGGCAGGCCCGCCACATCGCCGATCCCCTCCGGCATCGTCGCCCCGTCGAAATCCGAGCCGAAGCCGACGTGATCCTCGCCCAGTCGCCCGATCAGGTGGTCGAGATGCCGCATCATCGGCTCCCAGCCCATTTCGGCGCTTTCGCGGCCATCGGGCCGCAGGAAGCAGGTGGCGAAGTTCAGCCCCACCATGCCGCCGGTCTCGGCTATCGCATCCAGTTGCCAATCCGTCAGGTTCCGGGTCGAGGCGCAGACCGCATGCGCATTGGAATGCGTCGCCACCAGCGGCGCGTCCGACAGCCGCATCACATCGCGAAACCCCGAGGCATTCAAATGGCTCAGATCAACAACGACCCGCAAGGCATTGCATTCCCTGACCAAGGCCTCTCCTTCCGGGGTCAACCCCGGCCCGGTGTCCGGATCTCCGGGAAAGCGGAACGGCACGCCATGGCCAAAGATCGTCGGGCGGCGTCCACACCGGCCCCAGCGACCGCAGCCCGGCGGCGTGAAACAGATGCAGCGCGTCCAGGTCGGGGCCGATCGCCTCGGCGCCCTCCATGTGCAGGACGCCTGCCACCGCCCTCGCGGCCACGGCGGCACGAATCTCGCCCACCGACCCGCAGGCCCGGAAACCGCCGCCGCTTGCCCGCGCCATCCAGTGAAACAACCCTGCCTGCGCCATCGCCGCGGGCATCGCCGCCGTGTCGCCGATCAGATCGGGCAGCGCCAGATCATAGGGCGGATCGTTCATCGCACTCAGATAGTCGAACCCCGGTTCCGACGGAGACGGCACGTAGATCGCAAACAACCCGCCCGCAAAACCGCCGGCCCGCATCCGCGGCAGGTCGAGATGGCCTTTCCCTTCGCCGGTCAGGAAGATCTCGTCGCGCCGCTCGGACGCCTGATACAGCCGCAACAACAGATCGTTGTGGCCGTCAAAAACCAGCTGCATGGGCAGACCCCTTCCTGATGTCGCCCCATCTCACAGTGCACGGGCCGAAATGGCAAGCCCCGCTTCCCCGGCGCGCCGGGGTGGGTGGGTGGGCGGCGTGCCGGGGAAGCAAGCCGCGCCAGCGGCTTTCATACGCCGGGCCAAACGCCGATCACCGGCTCATGCAAATACCACAGCGCTGCCCATGTCAGCGCCCAGATCGCCAGCCGCATCAGCGACGGCCCGGCCGCAGGCCGCCACCGCCCCGCAACCAGCGCCCGAAACGGCACCAGATCCGTCCGCGCCGTCATCCGGGCCCAGGTTTCAGCGCCCATGACGCGCCGCCGCCGCCGCTCCACGATCCCCATGCCGAGCAGCGAAAATACCAGCATCGGCGCAAACAACAGCACATGCGCCAGATCGCCGTTCGGCAGCAGATGCACTCCCGCCCATAGCGCCAGCGCCCACAACAGCGGCTGCCGCGTCACGCCGGCGATGCCGGGGCGGTCGGGATCGAACCCCGCCGCCCGGCCCTCGAAGGCAAAGGGATTGGGCGCGCCCACACCGAACACCGCCAGCGCACCCGCCACCGGCATCACGATGTTCACCGCCCAGCGATGCCAGCCTTGCTGGTCCCACAGGGGCACGAAGGGCGCCCGCCCCGCCGCCAGGATCAGCCACCACAACAGCCCCAGCGACAGCACCGAGAACACCGCCGTATAGCCCCACCGCCCCAGCCTCGACTCAAGCCAGCCCTTCACACCCAGCATCGCCGGCAAGCGATGCGAGATCAGGAAAAGCCCCATCGCTGCGGCGAATTCGATCCATCCGATCATGCTTTTTCCCCTGCTTATCAAGCCACTCTGGCTCGATCAGCGGTGTTTCAGAAATGGAAGGCCGCCACAACCTTTCGCCGGCCCAGCGTCATCGCATCGGCGACATGCACCATCGGCGACAGGTCCACCTCGGACCGCCCCGCCGCCACCAGCCCCGCCATCGCGGCATAAAGCGCGGGATATTCGCCCATGATGTCGGCCGCTCCGGCCACCGGCAGGCCATCCACCTCCAGCACATTGCCGCCCATCCGCAACGCCATCCGCGCCCCATCGGCGGTATCGACGACGATATCCCAGACCTGCGGCCCCACCTGCCGCCAGTCGAACCCCGCGGAAACCCCGCCCGAGAACTGCAACTCCGCCGCGATCGGTGTCTGGCGGTTGGCCGGCACCTCCAGCACCGCCGACTGCAGATGCACGGGAGCCGGCAGGATCTCGGTCAGGATCGACAGCGCGTTGATGCCGGGGTCGAACACCCCATCCCGCCCGGTTCGAACACCCAGTCCTGCCCCGGATGCCAGCGCCGCACATCCTCGCGCCAGTCGATCCGCGCGCCCGTGACCACGCGCCCGGCCAGCCAGGCCTTCGCCGCCGCCACCCCACGCGCCATCCGGCTGTGCCAGGTCGCGTAAAGCGTCAGCCCGCGCAGTGCCGCCAGCGCCTGCAGTGCCTGCACCTCGGCCAGGGTCGCCCCCGGCGGCTTTTCAAGCATCACATGCCGCCCCGCCCGCAGTGCCGCCTCTGCCGCCGCGAAGCGGGGCACCGGCGGCAGGCAAAGCGACACCACCTCTACCTCCGGATGCGCTGCGAACATCGTATCCAGTGAGGTAAAGGCGGGCACCCCGCCGACCGTCCCCGACCGGCTGACGGTTGCCGCAAGATGAAGACACGAACTTGAAGACAGCGCCGGAACATGCTGATCCAGAGCGATTTTCCCGATCCCTACCAAAGCAACGGCACGACGCATCAATGGCTTTCCCGCGCCACCGCATTGCCCCGGCAGCCGACAAGGAAATCCATGTCGGCGGCCTTGTCGGCGCCCTCCACATGGTCGTGATAAAGCTTGGCATAACCCGAGGCCGGGGGCGCCACGCCAGGCGTCCATGCCGCCAGCCGCGCCTGCAGCTCGGCATCCGGAATATCCAGATGCAACCGCCGCCCGGCCACATCCAGCTCGATCAAATCGCCGGTCCGCACCACCGCCAACGGCCCGCCCCGCGCCGCTTCGGGCGAGGTGTGCAGCACCACCGTGCCATAGGCCGTGCCCGACATCCGCGCATCCGAAATGCGGACCATATCGGTGATTCCCTTGCGCAGCACCTTGGGCGGCAGGCCCATGTTGCCCACCTCGGCCATGCCCGGATAGCCGCGCGGGCCGCAATTCTTCAGCACCATCACGCAGGTCTCGTCGATCTCCAGCGCCTCATCCTCGATCCGCGCCTTGTAGTCGTCGATATCCTCGAAAACCACCGCCCGGCCCCGGTGTTGCATCAGATGCGCCGACGCGGCCGAGGGCTTCAACACCGCCCCATCCGGCGCCAGATTGCCCCGCAAGACCACGATGCCGCCCGACTGCGTCAGCGCCTCATCGGCGGGCAGGATCACGTCCTCATTGTGGTTCTGGACCTCGCGAACCTCCTCCCAGATCGGCCCGCCCGATACTGTCAGCGCGCCTTTGTGCAAAAGCCCCGCCTCGCCCAGCCGCTTCAACACCACCGGCAGGCCGCCGGCATAGAAGAACTCTTCCATCAGATACTTGCCCGAGGGCATCAGGTTCACGATCGTTGGCACATCACGGCCCCAGGCGTCCCAATCGTCCAGGCTGAGGTCAATCCCCACCCGCCCCGCAATCGCCAGCAGGTGGATCACCGCATTGGTGCTGCCTCCGATGGCCGCATTGGTCCGCACCGCGTTGCGGAACGCCTCGCGCGTCAGGATGTCCGACGGTTTCAGGTCGTCCTTCACCATCTGCACGATCCGCCGCCCGGTCAGATGTGCCATCACCCGCCGCCGCGAATCCACCGCCGGAATCGCCGCATTGCCCGACAGGGTCATCCCCAGCGCCTCGACCATGGAAGCCATCGTTGATGCCGTGCCCATGGTGTTGCACGCCCCCGCAGAGCGGGACATCGACGCCTCCGCCTCTACAAATTCCGCCGCCGTCATCTCGCCCGCTTTCACGGCCTCGGAGAACTTCCACAGATGGGTGCCCGAGCCCACCCTTTCGCCCTTGAAATAGCCGTTCAACATCGGCCCGCCCGAGACCATGATGGTCGGCAGATCACAGGACGCCGCCCCCATCAGCAAGGACGGCGTGGTCTTGTCGCAGCCGACCAGGCAGACGACTCCATCCATCTGCTGGCCACGGATGGTTTCTTCAACCGCCATTGCCGCCAGATTGCGAAACATCATCGCGGTGGGCCGGAACCCCGACTCGCTGACCGAAAACACCGGCACGATCACTGGCAGACCACCGGCCTCGTAGACACCATGCTTCACCCGCTCGGCCAGATCGTTCAGATGCGCATTGCACGGGTTCAACTCGCTGAAGGTGTTCAGAATTCCGATCACCGGGCGACCGTCGAACAGATCGGCCGGCAGGCCCTGGTTCTTCATCCAGGAGCGGTGATAGATCGCGTCTTTCGAGGTGCCCGCAAACCATTCCTGGCTGCGCAGTTTCCGGGGCCATCTGGCGGGCTTGAAGGTCATCTCATCCTCATGCGTCAGCGGCCCGCGACCGGGCCGTTAGCGCCGAAACTACCCACTTTCGCCGCGAATTCCAGCCGCCTCGTGCACGGCCCCGGCTGCCATCGCCTCTGGCAAGCCGCCGCGTCCTGTGCTCATCTGCCGGCAACCCCGTTTGAGGCCGAATTGCAAGACACCGCCCTCCTGACCCAGGCCCCGCCCGCGCTGCCCGCCTCCGGGCTGGCCGCGCATCTGCTGCGGCACTGGGGCCTGTCGGGCCGCCTTTCCAGCCTGACGTCGGAGCGCGACCTGAACCATCGGCTCGACAGCCGCGAGGGGCGCTTCGTCCTGCGCCTGTCCAACCCGGCCGAGCCCGAGGCGATGACAGATTTCCAGACCCGCGCCCATCTGCACGTCGCGAGGGCTGCCCCCGCCCTGCCGGTACAGCGCATCCGGCCGCTGCGAGACGGCAGCCATATCCTTGCGCTGCCCGAAGGCCGGTTGCGGGTGCTGGGCTGGCTGCCCGGCACGACGCTTGCCGAAGCCCCGCGCAGCCCGACCCAGACCCGCGCCATCGGCGCCGCGCTGGCCGCACTGACTGCCGCGCTGGAAAGCTTCAGCCACCCCGCCGCCAACCACGCGCTGTTATGGGACATCCGCCAGCTGCCCGCACTGGCCGGAAAGCTGCCCGCCATCCCCGACCCGGACCTGCGGTCACAGGCAGAAAGCGTTGTCACCGATTTCGGCGCCCGCATCTCGCCGGTGCTGGACCGGATGCCGCGCCAGGTGGTGCATGCCGATTTCAACCCGCACAACCTGCTGGTTTCCCCCCACGCCCCCGAAACACTGACCGGAATCCTCGACTTCGGCGACATGGTCCGCACCCCGCGGATCTGCGACCTTGCCGTCGCCGCCTCCTACCATGCAGGCCAACCCGACGCGCTGGCCCATCTTTCGGCGCTGGTCTCGGCCTATGACGACCGCCTGCCGCTGACGCGCGATGAAATCGTGCTTCTGCCCGATCTCATCACCGCCCGCTTGATCGCCACGCTGACGATTTCCGCCTGGCGCGCAGCACTTTACCCCGGCAATGCCGCCTATATCCTGCGCAATGCCGCCTCGGCCCGCGCCGGCCTTGCGGTTTTTCAGGCGCTGGGCCGCGCCGCCGTCACCGCCTGCATCAACAAAGCCACCGGGCAGGAGTAACCCGCATGCAATCCGCCACCGGAAAGATGATCAACGCCTATGTCCCCGGCCGGGGCAACCTGCCGGCCGACCAGGCCGCCATGGCCGAGCGCCGCGCCCGGCTTCTCGGCCCCGCCTACCGGCTGTTCTACGAGACCCCGGTGCATCTGATCCGCGGGCAGGGCGTTCATCTTTATGACGCCGACGGTCAGGCCTATCTCGATTGCTACAACAACGTGGCCTCCGTCGGCCATTGCCACCCCCGCGTGATCGAGGCGATGTCCACTCAGGCCGCCACCCTGGC
Source organism: Rhodobacter sp. (assembly GCA_016704435.1). Taxonomy (GTDB): domain Bacteria; phylum Pseudomonadota; class Alphaproteobacteria; order Rhodobacterales; family Rhodobacteraceae; genus Pseudogemmobacter. Next base: position 327,882 of record JADJAB010000004.1, read on the forward strand.
CACCCATACCCGCTATCTGCATGACGGCGTCCTGACCCTGGCCGAGCGCCTGCTGGCGCTGTTCCCGCCCGAGCTGTCGCACGCGATGTTCACCTGCACCGGGTCCGAGGCCAATGATCTTGCCTACCGCATCGCCCGCGCCGCCACCGGCGGCAGCGGCGTGATCGTCACCGACAACGCCTATCACGGTGTTACCCTGGCCACGGCGGGCATGTCGATGTCGATCGGCCCTGCCGTCGCCCCCGGCCCCGGTGTCTTCGCCATCGCCGCGCCCACGCCCGCCAACTACCCCGAAGGCGTCGCCAGCGGCTTCGCCGCCGCCGTCACCGCCGCCTGCGGGCAGATGCGTGCGCAAGGCATCCGCCCGGCCATGCTGATCGTCGACACGGTGTTTTCCTCGGACGGAGTCTGGCCCGACCCGGCCGGCTTCCTGGCTGACGCCGCCGCCGCCATCCGCGCCGAGGGCGGGCTGTTCCTTGCCGACGAAGTGCAGCCCGGCTTTGGCCGCCTCGGCACCTCGATGTGGGGCTTTCAGCGCCATGGCGTGGTGCCCGACATGGTGTCCCTGGGCAAGCCGATGGGCAATGGCTACCCCGTCGCAGGTCTGGTCATCCGTCCCGAGGTGATCGCCGCGTTCGGCGCGCAATCGCGCTATTTCAACACCTTCGGCGGCAACCCGGTTTCCGCTGCCGCCGCCCTTGCGGTGCTGGACGTGATCCGCGACGAAGGCCTGATGGAAAACGCCGCCCGCACCGGCGCGGTGTTCCGCGACAGCCTTGCCGGCCTCGCCTCCGACCGCTTCGGAGAGGTGCGCGGCGCCGGCCTCTTCATCGGCGTCGATATCGTGCAGGACGGCCAGCCGGCGCCCGACCGCGCCGTCCGGCTGGTCAACCTTCTGCGCGAGGAACGCATCCTGATCTCGGCCACCGGCGCGCAGGGCCACATCCTGAAGCTGCGCCCGCCGCTGCCGTTTTCCGAAGACAACGCTGCACAGGTGGTCGAGACCATCGCCCGCCTGCTGCCCCGACTCTAGCCGGCGCTCCGTCGCTCAGTTCCGCGCCAGCAGGGCGTCGATCTCTGCTCGTGCCGGCATGGCGGGGGCGGTGCCGGGCCGGGTGACCGAAATCCCCGCCGTGGCGCAGCCAAATCGCACCGCCTCGATCACGCCCTGGCCCTCGCTCAGCGCCACGGCAAAGCCGCCGTTGAAAGCATCGCCCGCGCCCGTGGTCTCCACCACCGGCCCTGCGCTGATCGCCGGCACATGCACCGTGCGACCGGCATCATGGTAAAGCGCGCCCTTGTCGCCCAGGGTCACGATCACGGCCCCCACTCCGCGCGTCAGCAAGGCCGCCGCCGCCTGCGTGGCACTGGCCACGTCGGTCACCGCGATCCCGGTCAGCGCCTCGGCCTCCGATTCATTGGGCGTGACAAAGTCGCACAAGGCCAGCATCTCATCCGACAATTCCGCCGCCGGGGCCGGGTTCAGCACCGTCACCACCCCTGCCGCCCGCGCGATCTGCAAGCCACGCAAGGCCGCAGGAATGGGCTGCTCCAGCTGCGTCACGAAACAGGCCGCACTTGCGATCAGCCCGGCCCGCGCCTCGACATCCGCCACGCTGATCCGCGCCGCGGCACCGGGCGACACGATGATGGCATTGTTGCCGGTCGCTGCCTCCAGGAAGATATAGGCGGCACCAGTGTAGCTTTCCGCGTCCTCCGTCACCTCGGGGCGAACCCCCGCCTTGGCCCAGGTCGCCCGTGCAATGGCCGCAAAATCGTCGCGACCCAGCCTTGTGATGAAATGCACCTCTCCGCCTGCACCAGAACTGGCCATGGCGGCGGCGACGGCCTGGTTCGAGCCCTTGCCCCCCGGTCCCAGGGCAAAGCTCTGCCCCAGAATGGTCTCGCCCATTTTCGGCTGCCGCTCCGCCCGATAGGCGGTGTCGGCCACGAAAATCCCCAGAATGACGATCGGTTTCATGGTTTCATGCCTCCGGAGGGATCACGCCCTTGCGGAACATGAAGCAACCATAGAACCGCCGCTCGCCGGTCTGGATCACCGCATAGGCCTTGCGCGCGATGTCATAGAAGGCAAAGCGCTCGATCCCCACCATCGGGCGCGGCCGCCCTTCGGCGAGGTCGACCTCGGCCTGCACCTCGGCCTGCACCGCAGGCACCTCCGAAGCTGCCCCCACCACCTCCATCCGGCCCGCGAAATCATCGACAAAGGTATCCAGCGGCAAGACCGACAGAATCGCCCGCACCGCCTGGGCCGAACTCAGATTCTCCATCCGCAGCAGACGCCCGGTCACCGTTGCCCGCGCCACCGAATCCGACGGAAAATTGGTGTCCGCCACGATCAGCACATCGCCATGCCCCATCGCCCGCAATGCGGCCAGCACCTCGGCATTCAGCCGGTTGTCGATCCCCTTCAGCACTGCCCTGCCTCCTTCATCTTGGCAAAAATACTCCGGGGGTCCGGGGGCTGGCCCCCGGCCTTTGCCCCTAGAGCCGCACGCCCGATCCCTTGTCGAAGAGATGCACCTTGTCTGCATCCGGCGCCAGCACCAGCGCATCGCCGGGCCGAAAACCCACCCGGTCGCGGAACATCGCCACCACCTCGCGGCCCCCCGAAGGATCGCCCGCGCGCACCACCACATGCGTCTCGGAGCCCGTCGGCTCCACCACTGCCACGGTCCCCGCCAGCCCCGCTTCCCCCACGCCCAGATGCTCGGGGCGGATGCCATAGGTCACCTCGCGGCCCTCGGCGACCGCAAGCCGCGCCGGCAGGGGCAACCGCGCGCCCGCCACCTCGACCGCCCCGCCGCGCACCACGCCCGGCATCATGTTCATCGCCGGGCTGCCGATGAACCCGGCCACGAAGACATTCGCCGGGCTGTCATACAGGTCCAGCGGCGCGCCGACCTGCTCGATCCGGCCGCCGTTCAGCACCACGATCCGGTCGGCCATGGTCATCGCCTCGATCTGGTCGTGGGTGACATAGACCGTCGTGGTCTTCAGCCGCTGGTGCAATTCGCGGATCTCGGTACGCATCTGCACCCGCAACTTGGCGTCCAGGTTCGACAACGGCTCGTCGAACAGGAACACCTGCGGGTCGCGCACGATGGCGCGGCCCATGGCGACGCGCTGGCGCTGGCCACCCGACAGCGCGCGCGGATAGCGGTCGAGGTAGGGCGTCAGGCCCAGGATTTCCGCCGCGCGCGAGACCTTGTCGGCAATCCCGGCCTTTTCCATCCCGCGCATCTTCAGCGCAAAGCCCATGTTGGCGCCCACCGTCTTGTGCGGATAAAGCGCGTAGTTCTGGAACACCATGGCGATGTCGCGCTCGGATGGCGGCAGGTTGTTCACCCGCCGCTCGCCGATCAGCACATCGCCCGAGGTCACCTCCTCCAGTCCGGCGATCATCCGCAGAAGCGTGGACTTGCCGCAGCCCGAAGGCCCGACCAGCACCACGAACTCACCGTCGGGGATGTCGAGGTCCAGGCCATGGATCACCTGCAGCCCGCCATAGGCCTTGGTCAGCGAACGGATCGTCACTTCGGCCATCTGGCCCTGCCTCCCCCATGATCCCGGCCAGACTATGCGCAAGCCAAAGCGGCTGTCCACCGGCTGATCATGCTAACATGTTAGAATCTTGACAGCAGACCATGACGGCTGCGAAGGTTGCCGCGAGGACAAGCTGCTGCCGGGGTTTGGGGATTGGGAGGCCCGTGGCCCGCGTCCGGGTTCTTGCGCATCGCAACCGACCTGCCCGCAAGGGCGGCCTTTTCCGGCCTGACATCACATGCCCCACCCGATCCGGGCCAAGAGGGGCAGCAACGGGAGGACTGATCGTGAAAGTGGATCTCTACAACTACGCCAGCCAGCTGAGCCGCCGCCGGTTCCTGAAAGGCGCCACGGCCCTCGGCGCCGTTGCCACCTTGCCCGCTGGACTTGCCCCGCGCATGGCGCGCGCGCAGGATGACATCCGCGCCCAGATCCTGGCCATTCCCGGCGTCGGTGCGGGCAGCCCGACGGATGCCGACTGGCAGGCGGTGGGCGAGCTCTGCCTCGGGGCCACCAAGACCAACGTGGCCGAAGGCGAATTCGCCGGGGTCGAGCTGACCTTCATGGGCCTGAACAACCAGAACCTGCACAACTTCCTGTTCCGCGGCTTCCTGAAGCCGTGGGAGGCCTATACCGGCGCCAAGATCAACTGGATCGACCTCGCGCAGGCCGACTACAACGCGCGGCTGCAGCAGTCGATCGCCACCGGAACGGTGGATTTCGACATCATCGAGATGGGCGCGCCGTTCGAGGGCGACACTGCTGGCAGCGGCCTGCTGGACGAAATGCCCGACTGGGTCGCGACGCAAATCGAAGCCGATGACCTGGTCGGCTACCTCAAGCCGCCGGTCGGCACCTGGAACGGCAAGACCTACCGCGTCACCATCGACGGCGATTGCCACACCTTCAGCTACCGCAAGGACTATTTCGGCGAGGGCGCCATCGGCGGCGCCGAAGTGCCGAAGACCTGGCAGCAGGTCAACGCCGTCTCGAAGGCCCTTGTCGGCCAGACCGACCCGCTGACCGGCCTGCCCGCGCATGGCTATCTGGACCCGCTGAAGGGCTGGGGCGGTTTCGGGTTCTACTTCATCGAAAACCGCGCCGCGGCCTATGTGAAGCACCCCAGCGACCCGGCCTGGCTGTTCGATCCCGACACCATGAAGCCGCGCGTCAACAACCCCGGCTGGGTGCAGGCCATCCAGGACGTGATGGACCTGATCGCCGCCAATGCCTACCCCGCCGACCAGATCAACGCCGACCCCGGCACCACCGCGTTTTCGCAGTTCCTGGCCGGCACCGGCTCGATGCTGATGTGGTGGGGCGACGTCGGTTCGAACGCGCGCACCTCGGATTCTTCGGTGGTGGGCGATGTGGTCGGCTTCGGCATCAACCCCGGCTCCGACCGCGTCTACAACGCGACCGCAGGCGCCTGGGAAGACACCTACAACGAAGCGCCCAACATGGCCTATATCGGCTGGGGCGTCTATGTCACCTCGAACGTCTCGGGCGACGAGAAAAAGCGCAAGGCAGCCTGGTCGGCGGCGGCGCATCTGGGCGGCAAGGACCTCAGCCTGTGGACCTCGGCCTACCCGTCGGGCTTCCAGCCCTATCGCCAGTCGCACTTCAACTATGACGAATGGGAAGCCGCCGGGTATGACCGGGCCTTCGTCGAAGACTACCTCGGCTCGAACCTCGACAGCTACAACCACCCCAACGCCGCGATCGAGCCGCGGATCCCCGGCATCTTCCAGTATTACTCGGTCGCCGAGGACGAATTGTCCAAGGGCTTTGCCGGGCAATACAAGTCGGCCCAGGAAACCGCCGATGCCATCGCGGCGGCCTGGGAGAAGATCACCGACCAGATCGGCCGCGACAGCCAGATCGCGCTCTACAAGGCGTCGCTGGGGATGTGACCTGACAGCCCTTCGGGGGCATGAAAGGCAGCGCGCGGGCGCATTCCCCGCGCGTCCGCATCTTGAAAGCAGGCAAGGCAGGCAGACTCCGTGAGCGGCGAGCAACTCCACATCGTCACCAACGACAGCATAACCGAGGCCCGTCGCCGCCTTGGCCTCGGCCTGATCTGGGGCTCGGCCGCGGTTCTGGCGGGCACCGCCGCGATGCAGGTCATACAGGCCCGGGGCAGCGCCGACTTCGGCTTTTCCAACTGGCGGCCGACGCTTTATGCCTATGTGTTCTGGGCGATCTGCCTGTGCGTGGCGCAGGTGGTGGTCCGGGGCGAGCAGGGCAAGCGCACGCTGTTCGTGCTGCCGGCGGCGCTGTTCGTGATCTCGCTGACGGTATTTCCGCTGCTGTTCGGGCTGATCATCGCCTTTTCCAGCTGGAACCTCTCCAGCCCGACGGGCCGCGAGTTCAACGGCTTCGACAATATCCGCCAGATGTGGGGCGATCCGTTCTACTGGAACGCGCTTGGCAACATGATCTGGTATGTGCTTGCGATAATTGCGGAATATGCAATCGCCTTTGGCCTTGCGCTGCTCTTGTCCGGCCAGATCCGGGCGCGCAAGTTCTTTCGCGTCGCCTTCCTCCTGCCCTTGATGCTGTCTCCGGTCGCGGTGTCGTGGATGATCGGCAAATCCATGCTCGAGGCGCGCTTCGGCCCGTTGTCGCGGCTGGCCCGCGCCATCGGCATCGACAACCCGTCATTCTTCGAAAGCGCCTGGATGGCCAAGACCACCATCATGGTGCTGGATGCCTGGACCTTCATCCCCTTCATGATGATCATGCTGCTGGCCGGCCTGCAGGCGATCCCGAAGGAATTGCAAGAGGCCAGCCGCGTCGATGGCGCAACCGGCTGGAAGGCGTTCTGGGAAATCACCTTCCCGCTGATGCTGCCGGTCTCGATCACCGCGGTGATGATCCGCATCATCTTCAAGCTTAAGCTGGCCGATGTGGTTATCAACACCACCGCAGGCGGCCCGGGCGGGGCCACCGACACCGTCACCAGCTTTATCTTCCGCGAATACCGTGATCGGTCGAACGTCGGCTATGGCACCATGCTGGCGATGGTCTATCTGGTGCTGATCGTGATCTTCATGACCGTCTTGATGAAATGGGCCGCGAAATACGCGCGTCCGCAGACCTGAGGGCGGCATGAGCAGCGCAAATCTTTCGCGACAGCGACGCCGACCGGCGCCACCGCGCCCGCTGGTGGACCAGCCGCATCGCGATCTATGGCGCGCTGATCCTCTGGGCGGTGATCTGCCTCTTTCCGATCTACTGGACGCTGACCACCAGCTTCAAGATGGCGGCCGACGTGATGAAGGGCAACATGATCCCGTGGCCCGCCCAATGGACGCCGTCGTGGGACTGGGCAAAAAACGTGTTTTTCACCCCGAAATGGAAAGGCTGGGAGGCGATTGGCCTGTCACCCCAGACCCTGATGCAGGAAAGCACGGTCCGGGCCGAGTTTCTGAAGCGTTTCGCCAATTCGGCAGTGATCTCGCTGTCTTCTTCGGCGCTGGCGGTGGGCCTGGGGTCGCTGGCGGCCTACGGCCTCAGCCGGTTCAGCTACAAGTTCGGCTTCATGAAGAACGACGACATCTCATTCTTCTTCCTCAGCCAGCTGATCCTGCCGCCGGTGGTCCTCGCCCTGCCCTTCCTGGTGCTCTACAAGGAGCTGGCGCTGCTGGACACGCGGATCGGGCTGATCCTGCTCTATACGCTGACCGTGCTGCCGATCGTGATCTGGATCATGAAGGATCAGTTCACCACCATCCCGACCGAGCTGGAAGAAGCGGCCATGGTCGACGGCCTTGGCATCTGGGGGGCGTTCTTCACCATCATCCTGCCGATCGCGGCGCCGGGGATGGTGGCGGCCTTCATCCTGTCGCTGGTGCTGACCTGGAACGAGTATTTCTTCGCCGCCCTGCTGACCTCGACCCATGCCAACACCCTGCCGGTGATGGTGGCCAGCCAGACCGGCAGCCAGGGCATTTCGTGGTGGTCGATGGCCGCTCTCAGCTTCGCCGCGATCCTGCCGCTGATCGTGATCGGCGTGGCGCTGGAACGCTACATCATCAAGGGCATGGCCGCAGGCGCCGTGAAATAGGGCGCCAAAGCTCCTTCGCCCCGCGCCTCTTCATCTTGGCCCAAATACTCCCCGGGGGTCTGGGGGCGGGCAGCCCCCGGCGTCACCCGCCTCACGCACCGACCGGGGCTTCGGGATGCAACAGCCCCTCGGCCTTCAGCTCAGCCCACAACGCCGGGGGAACGATCGCTGCCGCCGCCGCGAGGTTGCTCTCCATCTCGGCCGGGCCGGCCCCGCCGGGAATGACGCTCAGCACCGCCGGGTGGAACAGCGGGAACCGGAACGCCGCATCGACCAGCCGCACCCCGTGCCGGGTGCAGACCTCCTGCAGCCGCCCCGCCTTTTGCAAGACCCACTCCGGCGCCGGACCATAGTTCCACACCGCACCGGGGCGCGGCCCGGTCGCCAGCACCCCGGCATTATAAGGCCCGCCGATCACCACCCCAACCCCGCGCGCCGCGGCGGCATTCATGAAGCCAAGGCTCTCTTGTTCCAAGAGCGTATAGCGCCCGGCCAGAAGGAAGATGTCGAAGTCCCCCCGCTCCAGCATCCACTGGCAAGGTTCCCAGCCGTTCACGCCGGCACCAAAGGCCCGGATCACGCCCTGATCGCGCAAGCTGAGCAGCGCGCGATAGCCGCCGCCCATGAACTCTGCCAGCCTGGCGTCCAGCGCCTCTTGCGTGCCATGGTTGAACAGGTCCAGGTCATGCGCGAAAAGCATGTCCACCCGGTCCAGCCCCAGCCGCTCCAGGCTGAACTCCAGGCTCCGCATCACCCCGTCATGGCTGTAGTCGTAGATCTCGTTGCGCGACGGCACGTCGATCCACTTGTCCGGCCCGTCCCGCGTCTCGGGTGTCGCCACCCGCAACAGCCGCCCGACCTTGGTCGATACCACATAAGCTGTCGCGCGGCTTGCCGCGCAGAAAGCCGTTCAGCCGGGTCTCCGCCAGCCCCAGTCCATACAGTGGCGCCGTGTCGAAATAACGGATCCCCGCCGCCCAGGCGCGATCCAGCGTGGCGCGGGCATCGGCCTCGCTCAGCGCCTTCAGGAGATTGCCCAGCGGCGCCGTGCCAAGCCCCGCTTCGGTGAAGGTCAGCCCGCCATTTCCCAGCCTGTCCCAGACCCTGGTCTTCTGCATTGCCGTCTCCTTTCGCAGACAGGCATGCTAGTCTGTCGGCCCTTCCCGGCCAATCCCTTTCGCGCTAGCCTTGTCTGCAAGGGAGAACGGAAATGTCTCGATTCAAGGCCGTATTCGGCGCAGGCAAGCCGGTGATTGCCATGGTCCACCTCGGCGCGCTGCCCGGCACACCGCTGCATGACGCGGCAGGCGGCATCGCCGGCATCGTCGCCGCTGCCGCCCGCGATCTGGATGCGCTGCAGGCGGCGGGGGTCGATGCGGTGATGTTCGGCAACGAAAACGACCGGCCCTATGAATTGAAGGTGGACGCCGCTTCCACCGCCAGCATGGCCTATGTCATCGGCCGCCTCAGCGCGACCGGATCACCATCCCCTTCGGCGTCAACGTGCTTGGGACCCGATGGCCACCATGGCCCTGGCCGCCGCCACCGGCGCCGCCTTCGTGCGCGAGATTTTCACCGGCACCTATGCCAGCGACATGGGCCCCTGGGCGCCGGATGCGGTGCCGCGCGGCGCTATCAGGCCCGGCTCGGCATCGCCGAGCTGCCGACTTTATACAACGTCTCCGCCGAGTTCGCCGACAGTCGTCGACCCGCGTCCGCTGCCGACCGGGCACGCTCGGCGGTGTTTTCCTCGGTCCCCGATGCGGTGCTGGTCTCGGGAGCGATCACCGGCGAGGCGGCCGAAATGCGTGATCTGGAGGCCGTGAAGTCGGTGCTGCCCGACACGCCGGTGCTGGCCAATACCGGCGTCAAGCATGCCACCGTGGCCGGGTGCTGCGGGTGGCCGACGGCTGCATCGTCGGCTCGGCGCTGAAGGTCTGGCGGCGACACCTGGGCGGCGGTCGACCCGGAACGGGCGAAGGATTTCATGGACCGGGTGCGGGCAGTGCGGGGGGGCAGATGATCCGCGAGACGCTGAAGGAGCTGATGCTGATCCCCGGCCTTTCGGGCTACGAGACCCGTGTTGCGGCGGCGATCGCGGCACATCTGGACCGGATCGGCCTGCCGCACAGTTCGGACCGCCTTGGCAACCTTGTCTGCACGATCCCCGGCGACCCGGCCCTTCCGGTCGTGATGATCTTCACCCATATGGACCAGCTTGGTTTCATCGTCCGCAAGGTCGAGGACTCGGGCCTCATCCGGCTGGAACGGCTGGGCGGCGTGCCCGAACGCGCGCTGGCAGCGCAGGCGGTGGTTCTGTGCTGCGACGGGGGCGATCTGCCGGGCGTCATCGCCAACAAATCCCACCACGCCACCGCGCCGGACGAGAAATACCGTGTCCTGCCCTATGCCGAACTCTACGTCGACGCGGGCTTTGCCTCGAAGTCGCAGGCCGAGGTGGCGGGCGTGCGCATCGGCACCCCGGTCTGCTACGCGCCGCGGGTGATCGAACTGGCCGGCGGTCGCATCGCCGGCACCTCGGTCGATGACCGGGCGGGCTGTGCGGCCCTGCTGGCGCTGGCGGCAGCCCGCAAGGGCAAGCCGGGCCCGACCCTTCACCTCGTCTGGTCGGTGCAAGAGAGTACAACCTGCGCGGCGTCCTGCCCGCCGCCACCGCGCTGGCCCCCGATATCGCCCTGCAGATCGACCTTCTGCTGGCTTGCGACACGCCCGACATGGAGTCGCGTGGCGATATTGCCCTGGGCGGCGGGCCGGGCATCAGCCTCTATTCCTTTCACGGGCGAGGCACGCTGAACGGGGTGATCCCGCATCCCGCGCTGGTGCGGCTGATGGAAGATGCGGCCGCGTCGGCGGGTCTGCCGTTGCAGCGATCCGCCCATACCGGGGCGCTGACCGACCTCAGCTACATCCAGTTCATGGGGCCGGAAGGGGTGGCCTGCCTGGATGTCGGATTCCCGATGCGCTACTCGCACTCCGCGCTGGAAGTCGTTGATCCCGATGATATTTCCGGCCTTCGTGACCCTGCTGGACCGCCGTCTTGACGCCATCACCCCCCTTTGAATCTGACCCGCGCCGCAACATGACCACATGACACTACGCTTGGCATCGACATCGGAACCTTCGAATCCAAGGGCGTGCTGGTCGATGCCGATGGCCGTATCACTGCCACTGCCACCCGCCCCCACAAGATGCTGGTGCCGCGCCCCGGCTGGGCCGAACACCGCGCCGAGGAAGACTGGTGGGGCGATTTCGTGGCGATCTGCCGCGAGGTGCTGGCGACCTCGGGCATCGCCGCCAAGGATATTCGCGCGGTCGCCACCAGCGCCATCGGCCCCTGCATGCTGCCGGTGGACGGGAAAGGCGCGCCGCTGATGAATGGCGTGCTATACGGCGTCGACACCCGCGCCACCGCCCAGATTGCGGCGCTGAACGCCGAAATCGGCAAGGATCGCATCCATGCCACCTGCGGCAATGCGCTGACCTCGCAATCGGTGGGGCCGAAGATCCGGTGGCTGAAGGACACCCACCCGGACCTTTTCACCCGCACGGCCAAGGTGCTGACCTCGACCAGCTACATCACCTGGAAGCTGACGGGCGAGCATGTGATCGACCACTACACGGCGGCGAATTTCTCGCCGCTCTATGATGTCGGCAAGCTGGACTGGACCGATGCCCTGGCCGATTTCCTGCCGCTCGACAGGCTGCCCCGGCTGCTGTGGTCCACCGATATCGCGGGCCATGTGACGGCAGCAGCGGCATGCGAAACCGGCCTTGCGGAAGGCACCCCCGTCACCTGCGGCACCATCGACGCGGCGGCCGAGGCGGTCAGCGTGGGCGTGCAATCGCCGGGCGAGATGATGATGATGTATGGCTCCACCATCTTCATGATCCAGATCACCGAACGCCCGGTCCGCGACCCGCGCCTGTGGTATGCGCCCTGGCTGTTTCCCGGCCTGCATGCCTCGATGGCGGGGCTGGCGACCTCTGGCACCCTGACCCACTGGTTCCGCGACCAGCTGGCACGGGATGCCGATTTCGCCGCCCTCACGGCCGAAGCAGAGGTCAGCCCGAAAGGCGCCAAGGGGCTGATATGCCTTCCCTATTTCTCGGGCGAGCGGACGCCGATCCATGACCCTGCCGCCAAGGGCGCCTTCTTCGGCCTTGACCTGACCCATAGCCGCGGCGACATGTTCCGCGCCGTGCTGGAAGGCATCGCCGCGGGCACCGCCATGTGATCGAGACCTACTGCCGAAGCCGGCGCAACCGCGCGCAGGGTGCTGGCGGTGGGCGGCGGTACCCAGAACGCCGTCTGGATGCAGGCCACCTCCGGATCTGTGCGGGGTGCCGCAGATGGTCTGCGACAAGACGATGGGCGCAAGCTATGGCAACGCCTTTCTGGCCGCAGTGGCGGTGGGCGCAGCCAGCCCCGAGGAAATCACCGCCTGGAACCCTGTGGCGCGCACCGTCACCCCGCAGAAGGTGCCGGCCTATGACCGGCGGCAATACCCGCTGTGGAAGGCGCTTTACGCCCAGAGCCGCGACATCGCCCATGCGCTGGGGGAAAGCTGATGCAGTTCGACCGCATGCGCCCGGACCAGATCGCCGCCGCCATCGCTGCCGGAACTCCGGTCGTGCTGCCTGTCGGGGTGATGGAATACCACGGCGCGCACCTGCCCGCGGGCGTGGACCTGCTGGCGGTGACGGAAACGCTGGCGCGGCTTGGGGATGCCATCATCACCCTGCCATCCTTTGCCTATGGTGCGGCCAGCCATGCCGTCGCGGGGCCGGAGGGCAGCGGCACGCTGCATCTGGACGCCACCGCCCTTCTGCCAATGGCCGAGGCGCTGTTCGCCGCCCTGCTGACCGCCCGGCTTTCGCAATGTCCACGGCGTTATCCACCACCAGACCGAGAATTTTGCCCAAGGCATGCCGACCGACCTGACCTTTCGTCTGGCAGCCCGCAACGCGATCTTCCGGCATCTTGAAGGCGGTGCGGGGGGCCGGGTGGTGGGGCGACCGGGGGATGCAGGATTACTATGCCGAAGCGCAAGCCGGGGCCGATCCGTTCAACTGGATCCGCATCCACCCCTTGTTCCCGCAAGGGGCCGATTTCCCCTTTGACCATGCCGGGGTTGGCGAAACCGCCCTGATGCTGGCGCTGGCGCCCGAGACGGTCGACATGGACCGCGCGCCGGAGGGCGGGCACTGGTACACCGAGACCGCACCGCAAGCGACGGCTGAAATCGGCGAACGCGGCGTGCAGAACGCGCTGACCCATCTGCGCGGTTGCCTGGGCCTGGGCTAGCCGAACATCGCCTGGACTCACGATCCGGTTGGTCGCGGCGGCGTCCTGACGTGCCTGCGCCTCGGCCAAGGCCGGGATCCTTTGCCAGCTCTCCGCGATCTCGCGCAGACGATCCGTCAGGCGGATGTTCTCGCGCGCCTCCTCCACCGGGTTCAGGCCGGAATGGTCCGGGAAGGTGTCGAAGTAGATCACGCCGTCATAGCGCGCGCGGGCCAGTTCGACGAACAGCTCCACCACCTGCACCGGATGCACCGAGCCCGCCATCAGCCCGTCGTCGCGCTTGCCGTAGCCGTCGTTCAGATGCACGCCGAGGATGCGGCTGTGCCGCGCCGCCATCTGTGCCGCCTGCGCCGGCATCTCGCCGGCGTAAAGCACATGGGCAAAGTCCAGCGTCACCCCGGTGTTGCGGCGGTCCACCTCGCGCAGTGCCAGCAGCGTTGCCCCCATGTCGGGCATCAGCGCAAAGGCACGCGGCTCGTTCGGCTTGTATTCCAGCGCGATGTCGACGCCGGGGTGATGGTCGGCCACCTCGGCGATCGCCTCCAGCGTCAGGTCCCACAGCCGGTCGTAATCGACCTGGAACGAATAGTCGAAGCCGTCCTGCCCCATCCACAGCGTCATCACCTGCCCGCCCATCGCGGCGCAGGCGTCGATGCCCTGTTTGGTCTGGTCGATCGCGGCGCGGCGGGCCTTTGCGTCGGGGTGGGTAAAGGCCCCCAGCCGAAAGCCGGGATCGGTGTAGTAGCGCATCGCAAGGCCGTTCAGCGCCATGCCGTGATCGGCCAGCAGTGCCTTCGCTCTGCCGGGTGTGGCGGTCAAAATGGTCGGGAAAGTTCAGGTCGGCGGCAGTCAGCCCGCCCACCTGCCCCGCCCCGCGGATCATCTCGGCCACCGTGCCGCCCTTCAGCTTGAAGGCGTTCAGGCGGGCGGCATAGCGGGGGTAGCTGGCGATCATCTCTATCTCATTTCTGCTTTTCGAAGAGGTCGGGGCGGTCACGCTCCAACGGTTCCAGATAGCGGATCAACTGGCCCAGATGCGCCTGCGTCGCTTCGCGCGCGGCTGCCGGATCGCGGGCTTCCAGCGCGGCGACGATGGCGCGATGCTCATCCAGCGTCTGCCCGACCCGGCCCGGCACCGGCAGGATCATCTGCCGCGCCCGGTTGACGTGCAGCCAGGCGGTTTCGGCCACCTGCGCCAGCCGCCGGAAGCCGGTGAAGGACAGGATCAGCTCATGCAAGGCCGCATCGGCCTGGTAAAACCCCGGAATGTCGCCGCTTTCAACCAGTGCGGCCTGATGGCTGAGGTTGCGGCGCAGAAGCTGCACCTGCTCGTCGGTGATGGTCGCGGCCACCAGCCCCACGGCATGCAACTCGATCGCCTCGCGCAGAAAGGCGCCTTCGCGGATCTCGTCCATCGAGAACCGCGCCACGAACGTGCCCGCCTGCGGCACCACATCGACCAGCCCCTCGGCCGCCAGCCGCGCCACCGCATCCGACACCGGGCTGCGGCTGACCCCAGCGCGGCGCAGATCTCGGGCTTGCGCAGGATCTCGCCGGGGCGGTAGCTGACCGACAGGATCGCCAGCCGCCGCGACTGGTAGGCCCGCTGCCCAAGCGAGCCGCCGAACAGCCCAAGCGGCTTCAGCCGGGCGGCTGCATTCGTCTCTTGTGGCGTGGGTGGCGGCGGTTGTAGCATGCTAACATGTTAGACAAGGGCCGTGCCCTGTCAAGGAACCGGAGGGGCCATGGCCAACGGGATCATCCGGCTGAACGGCGCCGACAATGTGGTGATCGCGCTGGCCGACCTGGCGGCAGGGGCGCGGCCCGAGGGCCTGGGCGGGGACCTGCCGGGGCCGGTGCCGCGCGGCCACAAGATCGCCACACGGGCGATCACCAAGGGCGAGCAGGTGGTGCGCTATGGCCAGATCATCGGCCAGGCGACGACGGATATCCCGGCCTTCGCCCATGTCCACAGCCACAACCTCGGCATGGGGCCGCACAGTGACGACTACGCCATCGGCCGCGATTGCCGGCCCCTTGCGCCGCAGAAGCCGCGGGACTTCATGGGCTTCCACCGCCCCGACGGCACAGTGGGCACGCGGAATTACCTGGGCATCCTGACAAGCGTGAACTGCTCGGGGTCCGTCGCGCGCTTCATCGCCGAGGCGGCAGAGCGCGACCCGGTGCTGGCTGCAATCCCCGGCATCGACGGGATCGTGCCGATCGTGCACCAGACCGGCTGCGGCATGTCGGGCACGAACGAGGGTTACCAGACCCTGATGCGCACGCTGAAGGGTTACGCGCGCAACCCCAATTTCGGCGGCATCCTGCTGGTCGGCCTGGGCTGCGAGGTGATGCAGGTGCCCGACCTCGTCGGGCAAGGCCGGCTGCGCCCCGACGGCAATTTCCGCTACATGACCATTCAGGGCGAAGGCGGCACACGGGCGACAATCGCGCGCGCGCTTGGCGTGTTGCGCGAGATGGCGCA
Organism: Rhodobacter sp.; assembly: GCA_016704435.1. Taxonomy (GTDB): domain Bacteria; phylum Pseudomonadota; class Alphaproteobacteria; order Rhodobacterales; family Rhodobacteraceae; genus Pseudogemmobacter. The sequence continues at coordinate 343,332 of JADJAB010000004.1, forward strand.
GGTGGCGGGCGGGGCAAAACGCGCGCGCGCCCCGGTCTCAAAGCTGATGGTCGGGCTGCAATGCGGCGGCTCGGACGGCTATTCCGGCATCACCGCCAACCCCGCCCTGGGCCATGCCTCTGACCTGTTGGTCGCCATGGGCGGCACCACGATCCTGTCGGAAACGCCGGAAATCTACGGCGCCGAGCACCTGCTGACCCGACGCGCGGTATCGGCGGAAGTGGGGGAGCGGCTGATCGAACGCATCCGCTGGTGGGAGGACTACACCGCCCGCAACGAGGGTGAAATGGACAACAACCCCTCTCCCGGCAACAAGCGCGGCGGGCTGACCACCATCCTGGAGAAATCCCTGGGCGCAGTGGCCAAGGGCGGCACCGCGCCCCTTGCGGGCGTCTACAAATTCGCCGAACCCGTCACCACGCCCGGCTTCACCTATATGGACAGCCCCGGCTATGACCCGTGTTCTGTCACCGGCCAGATCGCGAGCGGAGCGACGATCATCGTCTTTACCACCGGCCGCGGCTCGGTCTCGGGCTACAAGCCCAGTCCTTGCATCAAGCTGGCGACCAATTCGGAGATGTATGGCCGGATGAAAGAGGACATGGACATCAACTGCGGCGATATCCTCGACGGGGTGAGCATCGAGTCGAAAGGTATTGAAATCTTGCAGAAAATCATTTCCGGTAGCCTCGGGCGAACAGTCCCTTTCGGAACAACTTGGCTTTGGCGGCGCGGAATTCGTGCCCTGGCAGATCGGAGCAGTGATGTGAGCGATGAGCATTATCCCCCCCGGCTGATCGCCATGCTCGAGGCCGTCTGGGGGATCGGGTTTCTCTCTCCCGGCGGCGCAGCCGAAGTTGCGCGCGTGCTGGAAGGCCGTGACCTGAAAGGCAAGTCGGTGCTGGACATCGGCTGCGGCGCGGGTGGCATCGACGTGGCGCTGGCCAAGGCGCATGGCGCTGCCTACGTCACCGGGATCGACGTGGAAGACAGCGTGATCAGCCATGCCCGCGCTCTGGTCGCCCGGCAAGGGTTGGCGGACCGCATCGGCTTGGCCAAGGTCGCCCCCGGCCCGTTGCCTTTCCCGCCCGGCACCTTCGACGTGGTTTTTTCCAAGGATTCCATCGTCCATATCCCCGACAAGGCCGCGCTGATGGCCGAAGTGGCGCGGGTGCTGCGGCCGGGCGGCTGGTTCCTGGCCTCGGACTGGCTGATCGGGACCGACGACATCTCGCCTCTGATGGCTGCGTATATTGCCGCCGAGGGTCTCGATTTCGGCATGGCCACGCCCGCTCGCTACCGGGCCGCGATGGAGGGCGCGGGGATGAAAGACATCGCCATCACTTCGCGCAATGAATGGTATCGCCATGAGGCGCGAACCGAGGTGGCGCGGATGAAGGGCGAGACCGGGAAGAACGCCGCCATCCTTGTCGGGCAGGACTTCGTGACCCATAACATCGGGATATGGGAACGGATGATCCCGGTCCTCGACACCGGCGAACACTGCCCCACCCACCTTGCAGCGCGAAAGCCATGATCCCGCCCTACGCCTGGCCCGACCCAGACCGCGACCACGCCAACGGCGCCTTCATCGCCGAGGCCGACAGCTACCCCCCCGCCTGGGCTGCCGTGGCGGCCGCCTTTCGCACCAATGCCGGCGACCGGGCGCATCTGGACCTGCCCTATGGGCCGGGCGCGCGGGAGTGCTTCGATCTGTTCCTGCCGGCGCGGCAGCCGGCCGGGGTAATCGTTTTTGTCCATGGCGGCTACTGGATGGCCTTTGGTCGCGAAAGCTGGTCGCATCTGGCGGCCGGGCCGCTCAGTTGGGGCTGGGCGGTGGCGATGCCGTCCTACACCCTGGCGCCCGCGGCGCGGATATCGCAGATGACGGCGGAAATCGCTGCCGCCTGCCGGGCGATTGCCGCCGAAGTCCCGGGGCCGATGGTGGTCACGGGCCATTCGGCCGGCGGGCATCTGGCGGCGCGGATGGGCTGCGCCGACGTGGATGTGCCGGTGCGCCGGGTGGTGCCGATCTCTCCTCTGGCGGAGCTTGGGCCGCTGATGGCCACGAAGATGAACGCCGCGCTGCAACTGGACGCCGCCGAATGCGCTGCCGAAAGCCCCGCGCGCCATGCCCTGCGCAAGGGCACCTCGGCGCATGTCTGGGTGGGCGCGCAGGAACGGCCCCAGTTCCTGATGCAGGCGCGCCTTCTGTCCGAGGAATGGGATTGCCCCTGGACGCCCGACCCCGGCCGGCACCATTTCGACGTCATCGACGCCTTGGCAGACCCGCATTCGCCACTGGTCGAGTCGCTGCTCGAAAACTGACACGGCGCCCCGTTCAGGCGGTTCCGGTCAGCTCCGCCAGCCCGTCCTTGCGCGGTGCCTGCCATCGGAATCCAGATGGTCAGGCTGAAGGTCAGGGCATGCACCGGGATGCGAAAGGCAAAGCCGAACAGCCGGCGCTCCGTATCGCCGTCCACTGCCTTCCGGCAATTGCCAAAGCCGCAAGTGTCATTCGGCCCGCCGGCAATCGCATGCAGACGCCGACCAGAACGCCCGTTGGCCGCGATCGCCCCGGCCGGCGCGATGTCCCACAACCGGACCATGGCGCCCATATCGGAATGGCCGTCCGGCCACCGGCGCGTTTCCAGGATTGAAAAGACCGCCCCTGGCGGTGCGCGATCTCCCTCGTTGCGTTCCATCTGCCGGGCCTGACAGGTAGTTGTCGACCGCCAGATTCCCCGGATCCAAGGCGTCAGGATGTCATTGGTGTTCCGGGCGTCTCAACGGCCCTGCGTCGCTTCCATCATGTCGGTCCCACCGGACTGCGACGCCACCTCGGCTTCGCCGAACTGGTGACCCGGTCGGGCAGTTCGTTGAAGTCGATCCGGATGCCGGAGATGGCCGCGAACGCGGCTCCACCAGCGACGGATGGCCCAACCATCCGGTGACGGCCTACTCAGCCGAAACGGCGCGAGCCTTCGACGAGATGATCGCGGCGGTCGCCAGCAGGTCCGCGGCGGCAGATCCTGGTCCGGGCCGGGCCCGCAAGACACTGCTTGCGCCTGCCCCCCGTGGCCCCGTCATTTCACCTTGGCGCGCGGCGGCGGCTTCAGCCGCGCAGGAATTCGACCAGAGCCGCGGTCGACCCGTCCTTGCCAGCGGTTCCGACCTTGCCCTCCAGCACCGGCTGCAGGGCCAGCGCCAGTTCCTTGCCCAGTTCCACCCCCCATTGGTCATAGGAATTCAGCCCAAGGATCACCCCTTCGACAAATACCCGATGTTCATACAGTGCCACGATCTGGCCCAGGGCAAAGGGCGTCAGCTGGTCATAGGCCAGCACGGTCGACGGACGGTTGCCGGGAAAGACCCGGTGGCGGGCCTGGCGGTCCAGTTCGGCCCCGGTCAGGCCCTTGGCGGCCAGGATTGCCCGCGCCTCGTCCAGGCTGCGGCCCTTCATCAGTGCCTCTGCCTGCGCCAGGCAGTTCGACACCAGGAGAAGGTGCTGATGCGCCAGGTCCGGCTCATGCCCGCGCCGCGCCACCAGGAATTCGCACGGCACCACGCGGGTGCCCTGGTGGATCAGCTGGTAGAAGGCGTGCTGGCCGTTGGTGCCCGGCTCGCCCCAGACCACGGGGCCGGAGTTCACCGCCAGGTCGCTGCCGTCGCGGGCGACGCGCTTGCCGTTGCTCTCCATCTCCAGCTGCTGGAGATAGGCCGGCAGGCGGGCCAGCCGCTGGTCATAGGGCAGGACGGCGCGGGTGGCATGGCCGCAGATCTGGTTGTGCCAGATGCCGACCAGCGCCAGCATCACCGGCATGTTCTGCGCCAGCGGCGCGGTCCGGAAATGCGTATCCATCGCGCGGGCACCGGCCAGAAGCCGGCCGAAGTCCTCGGGGCCGATGGCGATCATCAGCGCCAACCCGATCGGCCCCCACATCGAATAGCGCCCGCCGACCCAATCCTCGAAGCCGAAGACGCGGGCGGGGTCGATGCCAAAGGCGGCGGTCCTGTCACCCGCCGTTGACACGGCAGCAAACTGCGCGGCCGGGTTTGCGACCTTGCCCGACATCCAGGCCTTCGCCGTGTCGGCATTGGTCATCGTCTCGATGGTGGTGAAGGTCTTCGAGGCCACGATCACCAGCGTCGTTTCCGGGTTCAGGCCCTTCAGCGTATCGGCGATATGCGCGCCATCGACGTTGGAGACGAAATGCACCCGCGGCCCGTCATGGTATGGCGCCAGCGCAAGTGTCGCCATGACCGGGCCAAGGTCGGACCCGCCGATGCCGATGTTGACCACATCGGTGATCCGCCCGCCTTGCCCCCGATAGGCGCCCGAGCGCACGTCGCGGGCAAAGGCCTCGGTCCGCGCGCGCACTTCGCGGACGCCTGGCATCACATCGACGCCGTCGACCACGATCCGTGCATCATCCGCCGCCCGCAAGGCCACGTGCAGCACGGCGCGGCCTTCGGTATCGTTGATCTTGTCGCCGCCGAACATCGCGGCGCGGCGGCCGGCGACATCAGACGCCTCGGCCAGTGCCAGCAGCAGCGCGCGGGCGCTCGCGTCGATGCCGGTCTTCGACCAGTCGAACAGCATGCCGTCGGCGCGGGTCGAGAAGCCTTCGGCCCGGCCGGGATCGTCCTGAAACAGCGCCGGCACGGGCCGGTCGGCCACTGTCGCGTGATGAGCCCGCAGGGCTGCCCATTTGTCGGTCATGTCGGTCACTCCGCCCCTATTCAGCCCAATGCACGACGGCCTGATCCAGCACTGCCCGGATCGGCGCCTTTTCGATCGGCAAAGTGGCGGCCTTTTCGATGGCCGCGCGCTTGTCCGCGCCGGTGATCAGCACATGCACCTTGATCGCCGCCCGCAGCACTGGCGCGGTCAGGGTCACCCGCGGCTCTCCGGCGCCTTCGGCCCGCATCGGCAGGATCAGGCGCGGCGTCGACGACAGCGCCTCGGCCAGCCGGTCGGCGCCGGGAAAGAGGCTGGCGGTGTGCATGTCCGCCCCCATGCCGAGGAGCAGGACCGAGATCGGCAGATGCGGCCGAAGCCCGTCTTCCAGCGCCGGGACGGCCTCTTCCGGCACCTCATGGCCCGGCGCGTACAGCGGCAGAAACCGCGCCTTCGCGGCGCGGCCTTTCAACAGCCGCTCGCGCAGCAGCCGCGTGTTGGAGCGCGGGCTGTCTTCGGCCACCCAGCGTTCGTCGTTCAGCACCACCGCGACATTGGCCCAGTCCAGGTCAACGCCGGAAAGCGTGTCGAACACCGGCCCCGGCGTGGTGCCGCCCGGAACGCAAAGCGTCGCCCGCCCCTCGCGGCGCAGGAAATCCGACAATTCCGAAGCGATCAGATTTGCCAGCTGCAGAAACAGCATCTCGCGGTCGGGATAGATCTCCATCTCCATCAGCGGATCTCCCGCCAGCGGCGGCCGTCGCGGTGCAACAGCATCAGCGCATCCTCCGGCCCGGAAGAGCCCGCATCATAGGCCTGCGGGCGGTCGGCGCGGGTTTCCCAGCCGGCAATGATCGGGTCGGCCCAGGCCCAGGCCGCCTCGACCTCGTCGCCGCGCATGAACAGCGTCTGGTTGCCACGGATCACATCCATGATCAGCCGTTCGTAGGCGTCCGGCACCTCTTCGTGATCGGCCCCCAGCGCATCGGCAAAGGACATGTCCAGCGGCACCTGCATCAGGCGCATGCCACCCGGCCCCGGTTCCTTGATCATCATCATCAGGTTCATGCCTTCGTTCGGTTGCAACCGGATCACCAGCACGTTCTCGCGCCAGCCCTCGGCATCGTCAAAGATGGAATGCGGCGGCTCCTTGAAGGTCACCGCGATCTCGCTGGCGCGCGCGCGCAGCCGTTTGCCGGTGCGCAGGTAGAACGGCGTGCCCTTCCAGCGCCAGTTCGAGATATGCGCCTTCAGCGCGATATAGCTTTCGGTCCGGCTGTCGGGGTTCTCGCTGTCATCAAGATAGCCGCCCTGCCCGCCCCCGGCCAGATATTGCCCGCGCACGATGGCGTCGGGGCCGACAGGGTCCAGTGCGCGGATCACCTTCAGCTTTTCGTCGCGCACGGCGTCGGGATCGAAGTGATAGGGCGGCTCCATCGCGATCAGGCACAACAACTGCATCAGGTGGTTCTGCACCATGTCGCGCATCGCACCCGAGGTATCGTAATAGGCGCCTCGCCCTTCCACGCCGACGGTTTCGGCCACGGTGATCTGCACGTGGTCGATGTATTCGGCCTTCCACAACGGCTCGAACAATATGTTGGCAAAGCGCACGGCCATCAGGTTCTGCACCGTCTCCTTGCCCAGGTAATGGTCGATCCGGTAGATCTGGTCTTCCTTGAAATGCTGGCGCAGCGTTTCGTTCAGCGCGCGGGCGCTGGCCAGGTCGCGGCCGAAGGGCTTTTCCACCACGACGCGGGCATCCCGGCCGGCGATGCCATGCGATTTCAGCCGCTCGGCGATGTCGCCGAACAGCGCGGGTGCGACCGAGAAGTAGAAGGCCTTGACCACGCCGTCGCGCTGCACCTCTTTCAGCTGCGCCCAGCCACCGTCGCCCTTGGCATCGATGGCGATGTAATGCAGCCGCTGCAGGAAGGCGCCGATCACCGCCTTGTCCTGCCGCGCCTTCGGCACGAATTCCGCAATGGACTCGGCCACCAGCGCGCGGAAGGCGTCTTCGGTCAGATCGCCCCGCGCAGCACCGATGATGCGGCTGTCGGCGGTCATCTGCCCGGCCTCGAACCGGCGGTAGAGACCGGGCAGGATCTTGCGCCGGGCAAGATCTCCGGTGCCGCCGAAGATCACGAGGTCGAAGGGATCGACCGGGATGACACGCGAAACCATGGGGACCTCTTGCTGAACCTGTTAGCGCTAACGTAATTCCTGCGGGCCTTGTAGCGCCCAATTCCGGGCAAGTCTAGCATCCGGGGCGCGGCGGCGAAACCGCCGGGGTCGCCGGGGCCTAGCCGTCTTCCAGAACATCCCAGCGCACGCGCATCAGGCCCGGCTCTGCCGCCAGCCGCTGCACTGCCTGCTCCAGCACCAGATCCGGCACTCCGTCGATGGTCAGGGTGGCGACAAGGTCGATGGCGCCGCTTTCCTCGCTGCGCTGCAGGCCGATCTCGCTGAGATGTATCCCGCCCAGGCTGAGTGTGCGCAGCATCAGGCTGCGGGTGTCCCCCTCGGCCTCGGGCGCCACGCTGACCAGCACGCGGAACGACCGGGCCAGCGGCATCCCTGCGCTGGTCTTGGCCTTCAGCCATTTCACCAAAGGCCGCAGGCCGAGGTTGATGAACATCACCATCCCGGTCAGCAGCACCGCGAAATCCCAGTTGCCAGAGCCGGCCAGCATCCCGATCCCGGCCGAACACCACAGCGTTGCGGCCGTGTTCAGCCCGTGCACGTTGAAGCCGTCGCGGAAGATGATCCCGGCGCCCAGAAAGCCGATCCCCGAGACGATCTGCGCGGCCACCCGGGTCGGGCTGAGTTCGGTGGGATAGAGCGCGGAAAAGGTCACGAAACTGGCCGCCCCCAGCGCCACCAGCGCATTGGTCCGCAAGCCCGCCATGCGCTGGCGCATCTGGCGTTCCGAGCCGATGACAGCACCGCAGGCCAGGGCCACGAACAGGTTCAGCGCCGCTGCCTGCAAGGTGATGGTCATCGCGATTCCCTTTCCGTCGAAAGGCCGCATCCGATCATGGCAAGGATGATTTGTGAAGCGTCTGCAACCGCCCCGCAACGCGGCGCTGCGGAGGTCGGGGGAATTCCCCTAGGCCTCCAGCTCGGCGTCCCAATAAAGGTAGTCCATCCAGCTTTCGTGCAGGTGGTTGGGCGGAAAGCGGCGGCCGCGCCTGCATCTCCTCGGCGCAAGGCGCGCGGGCGGGGCGGCGCAGGGTCAGGCCGGATTGCCGCAGCGACCGGTTGCCCTTGCGCAGGTTGCACGGGCTGCAGGCCGCGACCACGTTTTCCCAGCTGGTTATGCCGCCGCGCGACCGCGGCAGCACATGGTCGAAGGTCAGATCGCCCTTCGCGCCGCAATACTGGCAGCAGAATTCGTCGCGCAGAAAAAGATTGAAGCGCGTGAATGCCACGCGCTTCTGGGGTCGTACGAACTCCTTCAGCACCACCACCGAAGGTATCCGGAACTCCTGCCTCTGGCTGTGCACCACCTGGTCGTATTCGGCCACGATATCGACGCGGTCGAGGAACGCCGCCTTGATCGCCTCCTGCCAGGGCCAGAGGCTGAGCGGATAATAGCTGAGCGGCCGGTAGTCGGCATTCAACACCAGCGCCGGGAAATGCCGCAGCGCTGCCGGGTCGCGTACGAAGTGGGTCCTGAAATCGCCGTCCAAGATGCGTGACTCCGCCTGTCTCCTGCCTGCCCGCGGCATCAGGACGGGGAAGCCCGCCCCGACGAGCCGACTATATCTGGCGTTTGCGCGCTGGCAACCCCCGACAGATATGCCGGCTAAGCTGTCACAGAGCGCTGTGGCAGCCGAATGAAGGGCGCATGACGGGCGCCCATGCCGCAGGCCCCGGATCGCGCGGCAATCCGGGGCCCCGATCTGCGACACAAAGGCCTCTCAGGTGGCAGCGACGGCGCGCTGGGTCAGCACCTTGACCAGATTTGCGCGATAGGCGCCGGTGCCGTGCAGGTCGTTGATCATGTTCGACCCGTCGACCGCCAGCCCCGCCACCGCCGAGGCCGCGAAGGTTGCGCCCAGCGCCTTTTCCGCCTCGGCCCAGCGGAACACGCCGTTATCGGACGCCCCCGTCACCGCCACCCGCACGCCATTGCCGAACTTCGCCACGAAGACCCCGGTCAGGGCAAAGCGGCTCGCGGGCTGGTTGAACTTCACATAGGCCGCCTTGTCCGGGATCGGGAAGACGACCGAGGTGATGAACTCCCCCTCTGCCAGCGCGGTGGTGAAGAGGCCGTGGAAAAAGTCGTCCGCAGCGATCTTGCGGTTGTTGGTGACGATGGTGGCGCCAGAAGCCAGCACCGCCGCCGGGTAGCAGGCCGATGGGTCGTTGTTGGCGACCGATCCGCCGATGGTGCCGCGGTTGCGTACCGCCATGTCGCCGATGCCGCCCGCCAGCGCCGCCAGCGCCGGATAGGCCTTGGCCGCCTCGCGCGCCACCACCGCATGCGGGGTGGCGCCACCGATATGCAGGCCGCCGTCACCGGTGCAGACGCCCTGCATCTCGGCGATGCCGGTCAGGCTGACCAGAACGCCGGGCGCCGCCAGCCGCTGCTTCATCGTCGGGATCAGCGTCTGCCCGCCCGACAGCGCCTGCGCGCCCGTCGCGGACAGGGCCTTGGCGGCCTCGGCAATGGTCGACGGCTTCTTGAAGTCGAAATTGTACATGATTGCCTCCCCTCAGCCCTGCATCGCCGCCCAGACCCGCGAGGGCGAGACCGGCATGTCGATATGCGTTACGTTCTTGAACCCGCCGCGTTGCAGCGCGTCGATCACCGCGTTGACCACCGCCGGCGGGCTGCCGATTGCCCCCGCCTCGCCGCAGCCCTTCACCCCCAGAGGGTTGTGGGTGCAGGGCGTGTTGCAGCTGTGATCGACCTTGAACATCGGCAGATCGTCGGCGCGCGGCATGGCGTAGTCCATGAAGCTGCCTGACAGAAGCTGGCCGTTCTCGTCATAGACGCAGTGCTCCAGCATCGCCTGTCCGATCCCCTGCGCCAGCCCGCCATGGACCTGGCCTTCGACGATCATCGGGTTGACGATATTGCCGAAATCATCCGCTGCCGAGAAGGCGACGATCTCTACCTTGCCGGTCTCGGGGTCCACCTCGACCTCGCAGCCATAGGCGCCGGCGGGATAGGTGAAGTTGCTGGGATCGTAGAAGGCGGTTTCTTCCAGCCCCGGTTCAAGGCTTTCCAGCGGGTAGTTGTGCGGGACATAGGCCGCAAGGGTGATGTCGACCCAGCTTTTTTCCTTGTCGGTGCCCGCCACGGTGAACTTGCCGTCCTTCAGCTCGATATCGGCCTCGGACGCCTCCATCAGATGCGCCGCGATCTTCTTGGCCTTGTTGATGATCTTGTTGGTGGCCTTGACCAGCGCCGAGCCGCCGACCGCAAGGCTGCGCGAGCCATAGGTGCCCATCCCCATCGGCGTATTCGAGGTGTCGCCATGCACGATCTCGACCTGGGCCGCGTCGATCCCGATCATGTCCGAGATCACCTGCGCGAAGGTGGTCTCGTGCCCCTGCCCGTGGCTGTGGCTGCCTGTGAAGACGGTGATCGACCCGGTGGCGTTCACCCGCACCGAGGCGGATTCGTAGAGCCCCGCCCTTGCGCCAAGCTGGCCGACAAGGTTCGACGGCGCGATGCCGCAGGCCTCGATGTAATGCACCAGACCAAAGCCGCGCAATTTGCCCCGCTTCTTTGACTCCGCCGCGCGTTTGTCAAACCCCGCGTGGTCGGAGATCTCCAGAAGCTTGTCCAGCGTCGCGTCGTAGTTGCCGGTGTCGTAGACCACGGCGACCGGCGTCTGATAGGGAAACTGGTCGGGCTTGATGAAATTCTGTCGCCGCAGGTCGATCGGGCTGACGCCCAGCTCCCGCGCCGCCTTGTCGACCAATCGTTCCAGCTGGAACGTCGCCTCGGGCCGACCGGCACCGCGATAGGCATCGACCGGCACCGTGTTGGTGAACACCGCCTTCACGTTCACATAGATATGCGGTGTCTTGTAGTTGCCCGCCATCAAGATGCCGTGCAGCCAGGTCGGCACCGAAGACGCGAAGGTGGAAAGATACGCACCCATGTTGGCGTAGGTTTCGGTCCGGATCGCCAGGAAGTTGTTGTCCTTGTCCAGCGCCAGCTCGATCCTGGTCACATGGTCGCGGCCCTGTGCGTCCGAGATGAACGCCTCGGACCTGCTGCAGGTCCATTTCACCGGACGCTTCAGAATATGCGCGGCCTTGGTGACAAAGGCCTCTTCGGCATAGTGGAAGATCTTCGATCCGAAGCCGCCGCCGACATCGGGCGCCACCACCCGCAGCTTGTGTTCCGGGATCGACAGCACGAAAGCGCCCATCAGAAGCCGGATCACATGCGGGTTCTGGCTGGTGGTATAAAGCGTGTGCTGGCCGGAGTGATCCTCGTAGTCGCCGACCGCCACGCGCGGCTCCAGCGGGTTCGCCACCAGCCGGTTGTTCACCAGCTCCAGAGTGGTCACATGCGCGGCCGACTTGAAGGCCGCGTCCACGGCCGCCTTGTTGTCTTCGACAAACCCCCAGTCATAGCAAAGGTTCGAGCCGATCTCGTCATGCACCAGCGGACCACCCTTGACGGCCTCTTTCATGTCGATGACGGCAGGCAGTTCATCAATGTCGATCACCACCGCCTCGGCCGCATCGCGGGCCTGATCGAGTGTCTCGGCCACCACCACCGCGATCGGATCGCCGACATGGCGCACCTTGCCTTCGGCCAGGATCGGGTGCTTGGGCTCCAGCATCACCTTGCCGTGCTTGTCGGTGATCTGCCAGCCGCAGGGAATACCACCGGCGCCCGCAAAATCGGCGCTGGTGAAGACCTTGACCACGCCCGGCATAGCCTCGGCATCCCTGGCGTCGATCTTGCGGATCTTGCCATGCGCCACCTGGCTGCGGACGAACTGGGCATAGAGCTGCCCGCGAATGTTGATGTCGTCAGTGTAGCGGCCCTTTCCGGTCAGGAACCGCACATCTTCGCGCCGCTTGGTGCTGGCGCCGATACCGCCGTCTTTCGGCATGGTGTCCTCCCTTGATGCGATACTTGAAGAAAGCACCGCAAATTATTGATTCAATTTTCTATTCGGCTGCGATCCTTGTCACGTCCTGGCCAGATGCCGCCATCACCGCCTTGACGATGTTGTGGTATCCGGTGCAGCGGCAGATGTTGCCGTCCAGGGCGTGGCGGACCTGATTCTCGCTGGGCTTCGGCGTCTCGGCCAGAAAGGCCGAAGCCGCCATCACCATGCCCGGCGTGCAAAAGCCGCATTGCAGACCGTGATGATCCTGGAAGGCTTGCTGCATCACGCCAAGGCTGCCATCGGCATTCGCCATGCCCTCGATCGTGCGGACCTCGGCGCCTTCCAGATCGGCGGCAAAGACGCTGCAGGACTTCACCGCCTGCCCGTTCACGTGCACCACGCAAGAGCCGCACTGGCTGGTGTCGCAGCCGACATGGGTGCCGGTCAGGCCCAGCCCCTCGCGCAGATAGCCTGACAGCAGCGTCCGCCCCTCGGCCTCGGCCGAGACGGTCTTGCCGTTCACGGTCATCGTGACTTTCGTCATTTTCATCCTCCCTTGGATATTCCTGGGTAAGCCGGCGGTTCAGCCACCGATCAGACGCTTGAACCAACCCTTCTTCACTTCGCCCGAATCAGCAATATCTTCTTCGGTCCCGTCATCCGGCCCTTCGACCGCGGCCTGAAAGCGGGTGAAGAACTCCTCCGCCAGCTTCTTGGCAAAGCCGTCGATGAGGCGGCTGCCCAGTTGCGCCAGCTTGCCGCCGATCGCCGCCTCGACATCATAGGCAAGGATAGTGCCCGCGCCACCCGGTTCCAGCGTGACCAGCGCGCCGCCCTTGGCAAAGCCCGCGGGCCCGCCCTTGCCCTCGCCCGAGATGCGGACCGATTGGCCGGGGATGATGTCCGACAGCGTGACGATGCCGGTGAAGGTGGCGCTGACCGGGCCGATCTTTTGCTTGACCACCGCCTCATAGCCCTCGGCCACCGAACCGGTCAGGCTCTGGCAGCCGGGGATGCACTCTCTCAGCACCTCGGGGTCAAGGATCGCGGTCCAGACCAGATCGGGCGGTGCCGCGATGTCGCGGCTGTCGGTCAGCTTCATGCGTGGTCTCTCCCTCTGTCCGGCCAGCCTACGCGGCGCGGCGCCACCGCGCTATGCGCCCTTGGTCGTAGTCCCCCGGTCGCGGGGGGCCTGCACCAGCGGCACGGTGACACGAAACACGCTGCCCTGACCGACGCGCGACGCGAGGTCCAGCGGATGGCCCAGAAGGCCGCAGGCACGCTCGACGATGGCAAGGCCGAGGCCCATGCCCTCGCTGGCGCTGGCCTTCGCGTTCAGGCGCTGGAATTCGCGGAAGATCAGCCCCTGAGCCTCTTCGGGGATGCCGGGGCCGCTGTCCCAGACCTCCAGCCGCAGGGTGCGGCCGCGGCGGCGGACGGCAACCAGCACACCGCCGCGATCGGTATAGCGGATCGCGTTGGCGATCAGGTTCTGCAGGATGCGGCGCAGGTAGCCGGCATCGCTTTGCACCACGTCGTCATGCGCGCGCAGGCGCAGGCGCAGGCGCAGGCCCTTGGCCGCTGCCATCGGCGCGAATTCCTCGGCCAGCCGGGCCAGCATCGAGGCCAGCGCCACGGGGCCGACCTGCACCGCCAGCCGTCCCGATTCGAGGCGCGAGATATCCAGCAGCGCGCCAAGGATGCCTTCGACCGATTGCAGCGCGTTCTGCGCTTTTTCCAGCGCGCCGCCGCCGTCCCCCGCCGCTGCGGAAGAGATGAACAGCTTGGCCGCCGACAACGGCTGCAACAGGTCATGGCTGGCGGCGGCAACAAAGCGCGACCGGCTGGCATTGGCGCGCTCGGCATTCGAAAGCGCGTCTTCCAGTTCCAGCGTGCGTTCGGTCACGCGGGCCTCCAGCGTCTCGTTGGCGCGGTGCAGGGCTGCCAGCGCGGCGCGTTCGGCGGCGACGTCGGTAAAGCTCATCGCAAAGCCGCCGTCGGGCAGTTCCTGGGCAAAGACCGTCAGGATCGCCCCGCCTGCGCGTTCGACCGCGAAGGTCAGCGGCCGCCGGCCCGGCCCGCCCCGCGCAAAGGCCAGAAGGCCGGCCGCATCCATACCGCCCTGAAACGCCATGTCGCCCCGGAAACCGGTCAGGACCTGCGCAAAGTCACACCCCCAGCCTGGCCGCGACCGCGGAATTGCTCAGCAGGTCCGACAGCCGCTACCACCCGGCCAGCCGGGCCTGGGTGTCGAAGATCGCCACGCCCTGATCCAGATGGTCCAGCGTCGCGCGGATCATCCTTGCCTGATCGTCCAGCATTCGCCCGCGTTCAT
>JADJAB010000005.1 GCA_016704435.1 Rhodobacter sp.
TAACACCGTCGAGGCTTCGGCCTGAACGCTCGTGAATGAGGGGACGTCCGGCCCTCCATCGCCCGCCCCAACCTCGCCCCCACAAGACACCCGCAAGCGCTTGCGGCTGTCTCGCGCCGTTGCGATCATTCGGGCCCGGTTCCTTTAGGATTGTCCCGAACGGTGCGCCCATGGTCGCGCGCCTGCAACCTGCACGCAGAAACTCCATGCTGATCAACAAGCCGCTTCTCGATCTTGCCTTCAAGGGCTTCAAGGCGATCTACACCGACGCCCATCTTGCCGCCCCGTCCGAGTTCGAGAAGATCGCCATGACGGTTCCCAGCGGCAGCCGTGACGAAAGCTATGGCTGGATCGGCAACCTTCCGGCGATGCGGGAATGGATCGGGCAACGGGTTGTCAACAACCTGTCGGCCTGGCTTCACCATCACGAACCGCAAGTTCGAACCTGACCGTTTGGTTGGCCGCGAAGATATCGAAGTTGACCGGCTGGGCACCTTCAAGCCTGCCTTCGCCGAAATGGGCGGCATGGCCCGGCGTCACCCCGAGGAGCTGATCTTCGACCTGTTGAAGAACGGCTTCACCTCGCCCCTGCTTCGATGGTCAGAACTTCTTTGACACCGATCATCCGGTGATCGGTGAAGACATCACCACAGTCCCCGGTTGCCAATACCGACGGCGGCGCGGGCGCGCCCTGGTTCTTGCTGGACGTGTCGCGCGCGGTGCGCCGATCATCTGGCAGGAACGGGTGAAATATGAATTCCAGTCGCTCACCGATGACAGCGACGAAGAGGTCCTCTTCAATGACCGCTACATCTACGGCGTCCGGGCGCGGGTGAATGCGGGCTTCTCGCCTGTGGCAACTGGCCCGGGGATCGAAGCAGACGCTGGATGCCGCCAACTACGCCTCGGCACGCGCCCAGATGCAGGGCTTCCGGGCGGATGGTGGTCGCGTTCTGGGGGGTCAAGCCTTCGGTCCTGGTGGTGGCACCCAGCCTGGAAGAAGCGGCCCTCAAGCTGCTCAACTCCGGGAATGGCTCGGATGGCGAAACCGATCCCTGGAAGGGCACGGCGCAACTGATCGTCGCGCCCTGGCTGGCCTGAGGCGGGGTGACCTGATGCGCGGGCTGGCCGAGCCTCACGACCGCGCGCTGTCCCCGGCATTGATCTGCCGGTGGACTTCGAACACCGTCAACGACAAGCCGGAAGCACGACCCGGCGGGCCGGTGCCTGGCGCGCGGGCTGGATCAAGGAATTGCGCGCCGACGCATCCGGCCTCTGGCCTTGGTGGAATGGACCGCGACCGCGCGCATGTGACCCGTGCGCAGGGAATACCGCTTTCTGTCGCCAAGCTTCCTTCACAACAAGGCGGGCCAGATCATGCGCCTGAAAGGCGCGGGCCTGGTCCATGGGCCCGAACCTCTACCTCACCGCCCTTGCCAGTCAGGAAGACCCGATGAAACCGATCCCGCCCGACACCGCCAAACCGGCCAGCCTGGCAGAGTTTGCCGCCGCCCTGGCCGCGTTGATCGGTCTGCCGCCCGAGACATCGCCGAATGATCTTCTGGCCGCGCTCAAGGCAAAGATCGAAGGCGAACCGGACCCGGCCAGATATATGCCGGTTGCCGCCGTGCAATCCATGCTGGCGGGCCGGATGGAAGAGCGCCTGGCGCTGTCCGAAGAGCGGGCCGAAGAGAAAGCAAGCCGCGCCTTCAAGGACGGCTTCCTCTGGTCACGGCAATGAAGCCTTGGGCAAAGGCCTTGTGCCGGTCGGATGAGGCTGCCTTTGACGATTACCTTGCCAAATCCGGGCCGGTCTTCGCGCATCTCATGAAGCCGTCGCATGCCACTGGCACGCCGCCCCGCGCTTCGGCCTCTGAGGCCAGCGCATCCGATCTTGAGCGCGCCGTCTGCGAACAACTCGGGCTGAAACCCGGCTCGCTTATCGAATGAGGCATGGACCGGGTGCTGGCCCACCCGGTTCCTGACTCGTGTGGCGGGTTAGCATGGCCCGCCGCACCAACGGTCCGCGCCCGTCCCTGTTCCTGGTTGCGGGCGGGCGCGGATCACCCCGAAGGTTTATGAGGTTCCCCGCCCGTGCCCCAAGCCCGCTTCCCGCCCGCCCGATGCCGCGCGCAACCGCCCAAGGCTCGCGCCCCCATGTGGAATGCCTGGGGCCGAGCTGGCCGTCCGCTTCCTTCTGGCCTATGGCGGGGCCGAGCTTTACCTTGCCTCGGGTCCGAAGGCCGCAGCGCAGTTGAAGCCCTGGTCGGCCCTGAAGCCGTCGCCCGCATGGCTGATCACTACCAGCTCGGGCAGCGCGTCCGGGTTCCGCTGGCGCGGCAAGGGCTGGCCCGGATGCTGCACTGGCAGGACAATTCCACCGCCGAAGCCGCCCGCACCATCCGCGCGTCGGACGTGTCGCTGCGCGCCCGGATCAAGACGGGATGGGGATGATCGGCTTCGTCGCACTGTTGCATTGCCATGGCTGACCGCCCCGACCCGCGCGCGCTGGCACGGGATGCCATTGCCGGACTGGACGCCGCCCGCCAGGCCCCGTTGAAGGCGCTTCGAACGCCGCCACCTGGCGCGCCGCGCATCGCCCCGGAAGGCTGACGCCGATCGAAGCCGACCCCGAGCTTCGCGCCTACATCGCCGCCCGGATTGACCGGCTCACCTTCGAAGAAGTCATCGCCGAAGTCAGGGCCAGCTTCCCGCCCGAGCGCCCGACCTCATGCTCCGCCCCGCACCGCTGGTGGCACCGGACCGGCAAATTCGCCGCCACCGCAATCGCCAAATCCTAGCTGATTTCGCCTAATTTCGGATATCGGCGGCTGTGCTCAGCCGTTCCGAGATAGTTGGTTACGTTCCGGGAGAGATGGTTACACAACAACAGCCAGTGGCCTTGCCCTGCCCTTGCCCGCCTCGTAAGGTTTGCCGCGATGGAACGGAGGACTGGCATGGATATCCGGACGGTGGGGATCGTCGGCGCGGGGCAGATGGGCAACGGCATCGCCCATGTCTTTGCGCTGGCAGGCTATGACGTGCTTCTGACCGACATCAGCGAAGACAGCCTGCAAAAGGCGCTGGCCACCATCGACAAGAACCTTGAACGCCAGGTCTCGCGCGGCAAGATCAGTGCCGAGGAAAAGGCCGCAGCGCAGGCCCGCATCCGGACCACCCTGAAGCTGGCCGATCTGGGGCCGACCGATCTGGTGATCGAGGCGGCGACGGAACGCGAGACGGTAAAACAGGCGATCTTCGAGGATCTGCTGCCGCATCTGAAGCCGACCACGATCCTGACCTCGAACACCTCGTCGATTTCCATCACCCGGCTCGCCAGCAGGACCGACCGGCCCGAGAAATTCATGGGCTTTCACTTCATGAACCCGGTGCCGGTGATGCAGCTGGTCGAACTGATCCGCGGCATTGCCACCGATCAGGATACCTGGGTAACCCTGCACGAGGTGGTGAAGAAGTTGGGCAAGACCGCGGCGAGTGCCGAGGATTTCCCGGCCTTCATTGTCAACCGCATCCTGATGCCGATGATCAACGAGGCGGTCTATACGCTCTATGAAGGCGTCGGCTCGGTCAAATCCATCGACGAATCGCTGAAGCTGGGGGCCAACCATCCGATGGGGCCGCTGGAACTGGCCGATTTCATCGGGCTGGACACCTGCCTTGCCATCATGAACGTGCTGCACGAAGGGCTGGCCGATACCAAATACCGGCCCTGCCCGCTGCTGACGAAATATGTCGAGGCCGGCTGGCTGGGCCGAAAGACGCAGCGGGGCTTTTACGATTACCGGGGCGAGACGCCGGTGCCGACGCGCTGACCCGCCTCTTCCTGCGCTTCGCCTCGCATCGGGATTTCACGCCACGACGAGACGCGCAGGAGAAGTTCACCTTCCTAGGGACAGCGTATGCTCGCGCAGCCAGGCCAGGAAGCCGCGCGGGTTGCCATCCCAGTTCTTCAGTTCATCCGACAGGATCGGCGCGCCGATATGCGGGCGCTGCGGCTTGAACAGGGCGCGCTTGATCTCGTAAAGCAGCAGGCCCTGTCGCAGCGTGTCGCTCAGCTTGTTGGCGATCAGGAAGGTGCGGCTGTTCTGGCCGGTGAATCGCATCGGCAGGATGGTCGCGCCCGAGGATTTCACGATCTTGTGGGTGAAGAGGTTCCACTCGCCCTCCACCGCAGGGCCCCACCAGCCCTCCGACATCGCCACCTTGCCGGCGGGAAAGACGATGATCACCCCGCCGTTCTTCAGATGCGCGATGGTGTCGACACGCATCTGCAGACCAAGTTCGCGGGCGTTCTTCTCGTGCGGGAAGGGCACCGGGATCATGAATTCCTCGACCTCGGGAATGCCGGTCAGCAAGGACCGCGTCAGGATCTTGAAATCCGACCGGACCCGGTTGACGATCTCGGCCATCACCATGCCGTCGACCAGCCCGTGCGGATGGTTCGCCACCACCACCACCGGGCCGGTGGCCGGGATGCGGGCGATCTCTTCGGCAGGCGTGTCGATGCGGATTCCCATGTGGCGGATCGCCTTGGGCCAGAATGGTGCCCCGAAAGGCGCGCCGGATTTCTCGAAACTGCGGATCAGGCGCAGCAACTGCACCTTTGCGGTCAGCCATTCGATGGTGCGGATCGTGTTTGCCTTGGCCGGGTTCGAGAACGTCCCCGCGTAGGAAAGTCGCCGCATGTCATAGGGACGGTCCACCTTGGCCGGTGCCTGCGTCGGCGCCTCGGCGCCCGCGATCTGCGACTGTTCGGTCAAGAAAGGCCCCGCCTTACCCATGCGCCCCGCGGGCCGAAAGGTGTTCGGACGCGGTCTATGCGATATGCCTCAATAATCCTCTCCGAACCTCGCCGCAACAAGCGCTTCCAGCGCATCGGCGAGTTTCTCCGCTTGCGGACCGCTGATGGCGACGTCGATCGCGGTCCCGCGAGAGGCGGCAAGCATCAGAAGACCCATGATCGAATCCCCCGAAACCTCCATCCCGTCCTTCATCACCAGCGCGCGGGCGTCATGCGCCTCGACCACTTCGACGAACTTGGCGCTGGCCCGCGCGTGCAGGCCTTTTTCGTTGATGATGCGGAAGGTTCTGCTGGTCATGTCCTGCCCTCAGGCCCCGCCGCCAAGGTCAAGGCTGTTTATGTACTTGCGCCCCGCATCGAGGGCTGCGGCAACCGCATCGGGCACAGTCATGTCGCGCGACTTCGCCAGCTTGATCAGCATCGGCAGATTCGCGCCGTAAAGAATGCGGCGACCGGATGTCGCACAGGCCGGAAGCGACAGGTTGGAGGGGCTTCCGCCGAACATGTCGGTCACTACCACCACGCCCTGGCCCTGATCTACCGCGTTTGCGGCGTCGATGATCTCGGTCTGTTTGGCGTCGCGGTCGTGCACATCCTCGATGGCGATGGCGCGCATCCCTTCCTGCTTGCCCACGACATGCTCGACCGCGGAAAGATATTCCCGCGCCAGCCCTCCATGAGCGACGATGACGATCCCGATCAAGCGCCAGACACCTTGTCAGCTGGGGCTGTTGTCGAGCCCTTGCGTTCCAGTTCCCGGTGACGTTTTGACACCGGCCAGCCGGCATCTGCAAGGGCTGCGCCCAGCATTTCCGCAACGGCAACCGACCGGTGTTGCCCTCCGGTGCAGCCAAAGCCGATCGACAGATGCGCCTTGCCTTCCTCCAGATGTGCCGGAAGCAGCATCAACAGCAGGTCGCGCAACCGGCGGAAGAAGTCCTCGAACCGCGGATCGGCCCGGACGAATGCCATCACGCCGGCGTCGCGCCCGTCCAGCGGACGCAGGGCGGCATCCCAATGGGGATTCGCCAGGAAGCGGCAGTCGAAGATCATGTCGACGCCCCGCGGCACGCCACGCTTGTAGCTGAAGGACTGCACCGAAACGGCCAGCCGCCCGGTCGTGCCGGGGTCGAACCAGCGCGCGATTTCGGCCTTCAGGTCGTGCGGGCTGAGGTCGCTGGTGTCGATCAGGTGGTCCGCCCTGACACGGATCGGCGCCAGCAGGTCGATCTCGCGCTCGATCCCTTCGGTCGGGGTTTCGGCCGGGGCCAGGGGGTGACGTCGGCGGGTTTCGGAAAAGCGCCGGATCAGTTCGGCCGGGGCGCAATCCAGGTACAGCACCTCCAGGCTGACGCGGGGGTCGCGGGTCAGGCTGTCGATCAGTTCGATCAGCGCGGTGGTATTGAAATCGCGGTTGCGCACGTCCAGACCCAGCGCGATGGGGCGGCCCAGCGGCGGCCCGTCCATCAGGCGCGGGACCAGCGACAGCGGGATGTTGTCGATCCCCTCATAGCCCAGATCCTCCAGCATGTGGATCGCCGTCGACCGCCCGGCGCCCGACGGGCCGGTGATCAGGACAAGACGATGTTCCTGTGTGGGATCTGCGGTCATGCGCCCTTCAGCTTTGCCGTCCACCCCGAAGATAGAGCATCAGTGCGGCAGTAAAATGGTCATTCTGCACGCGCAGCACAAGCGGCAGGCTGCAACCGAGGATCGTGATCGCGCGGTGGGGTGGCAGGCGCTGATCCTCGTCTTGCGACAGATCGGCGACCAATGCCACTTGTGCCATGTCCAGCGGGTCCGCCCGCAGCAGGCCAAGGCCGCGCGCCTCGATCAATCCGCGGATCGCCGGGGCAGGGCAGCGCGCGACCAGGCCGCCGGGCACAACCTGTACCGCAGTCCAGTCGTCGGACACCAGCCTTGCGCCAAGCGCCATCAATTGCAGCGCCAGGGCGGACTTTCCGGCGCCTGAAGGGCCAGTGATCAAGAGCGCCCGACCGTCCACGGCCACGCAGGAGGCGTGAAGGATTTCGGTGTCGCCTGCCGGCGTCACGCCCGCGCCATCAGACGGGGAGGCCGACCACGAAGCGGGCTCCCAAGGGCTCGCTTGTCACGTCGGCGGCGGTGGGGCGGATGTTCTCTGCCCAGATCACGCCGCCATGCGCCTCGACGATCTGCTTCGAGATCGCCAGGCCGAGACCCGAATGGTTGCCGAAATCGCCTGACGGGCGTTCGGAATAGAACCGCTTGAACACCTTGGTCAGCGCCTGTTCGGGGATGCCGGGGCCGGTATCTTCCACCACGACCAGCACGCGGTTGTCGCGCCGCCGCGCCCAGACGCGCACCGCGTCGCCATCCTCGCAAAACGAGATCGCGTTGGTGATCAGGTTGACGAAGACCTGCGCCAGCCGCGCCTCAAGGCCGCGGATCGTGATTGGTTCGGCGGGAAGGTCGATGATGAAATCCACGCCCTTTTCCGCTGCTTGCTGGCCCAGATACTGACCCAGATTCGACAGTGTCTTCATCAGGTTGAACGATTCCTCGTCCTCCTTGACCAGTTCGGAGTCCAACCGCGAGGCGTTGGAGATGTCACTGACCAGACGGTCCAGGCGGCGCACGTCATGCTCGATCACGTCCAGAAGTTTCTCGCGCTGTTCTTCCTTCTTGACGAAGCGCATGCTGCCCACGGCCGAACGCAGAGAGGCCAGCGGGTTCTTGATCTCATGCGCCACATCGGCGGCGAATTGTTCGTTGGCGTCGATCCGGTCATACAGCGCCGCCACCATGCCGCGCATCGCGACTGACAGGCGCCCGATCTCGTCGGGCCGCGCCGCAAGGTCGGGGATGCGCACCCTGCCGGGGCTGACCTTGCGGTTGTCGCGGTCGCGCCCGACTTCGGCCGCGGCGGCCAGGTCCGACAGCGGATTGGCGATGGTCGAGGCCAGCACGAGGCTGAGACCCAGCGACACCAGCAGTGCCACGACGAACATCTGCAGGATCTGTTCGCGTTCATAGCGCACGAGGCGGTCGATCTCACCCTCGGCCGAGGTCAGCGCAATCACGCCCATCACTTCGCCAGCCGACCAGATCGGCGTGCCGACGGAGAACAGCGTTCCGCCATCGGCATCGCGCCCGGTGTGCGAGCCGGTCTCGCCCGCCCGCGCGGCGGGAAAGACCTTGCGGGCCAGACTGGGACCGTCGATTTTTGCAGGCTGATCGGCGCCGAAGCTCAGGATGCTGGAAACGCCGGTCCAGACCGCATTCAGGAAATCGGTGATCACGGTGGATCTCACGCCGCCGGGCGTATCGCCTTCGGTCAGCGGCGGGCCGACGCGGCTGGCGACCAGGCCGCCCGCCGGATCGAAAACAAACGCCTCTACGCCCGCGCCCAAGTCTACCCGACCCAGCGCGGCGGCGTAGTCGAAGCCGGGCGTCGAGGGTTGGATCTGCGCTTCGAACACATCGGCGATCAGTTCCGCCTCGCGGATCAGCCCGGCTTCGCGTTGCAGCACCAGGCTGTCGCGGAACGGGTTCAGGAACAGCACGCCGGCAACCAGGATCACCAGCGCCATCATGTTGAAGATGATGATCTTGCGCGCCAGCGGGCTGCGGTTCAGCGAAACCAGGCCGCCGCGGGTGCGGGTTTCGCGCAGGCCTTCGACCGTGGCATCGGGTGAAACCCAGTCTTCACCCAGAAGGACCTCTCCGGTCTTTCTGGGTCGCGGG
Organism: Rhodobacter sp.; assembly: GCA_016704435.1. Classification (GTDB taxonomy): domain Bacteria; phylum Pseudomonadota; class Alphaproteobacteria; order Rhodobacterales; family Rhodobacteraceae; genus Pseudogemmobacter. Next base: position 8,549 of record JADJAB010000005.1, read on the forward strand.
TCATCCATGACGATGCGCGGCGCGGCGGTCATTCAGCTGAATCCCCAGGCCATCACTCTTCGTTGTAGCGATAGCCGATGCCGTAAAGCGTTTCGATCGCCGAGAAATCATCGTCCACCATGCGCATCTTCTTGCGCAGCCGCTTGATATGGCTGTCGATGGTGCGGTCATCGACATAGACTTGGTCGTCATAGGCCACGTCCATCAGCTGATCGCGCGATTTAACGAAGCCCGGGCGCTGCGCCAGCGCCTGCAAGAGCAGGAATTCGGTGACGGTCAGCGATACGTCCTTGCCCTTCCAGATCACGGAATGGCGCAGCGGGTCCATCCGCAGGCTGCCGCGTTCCATGATCTTGTTTTCTTCGGTCGTCGGCACTTCACCGGTGGTGATCGCCTCCTGCCGGCGCAGCAGCGCGCGGATGCGCTCGACCAGAAGGCGCTGGCTGAAGGGCTTTTTCACATAATCGTCGGCGCCCATGCGCAGGCCCAGAACCTCGTCGATCTCATCGTCTTTCGAAGTCAGGAAGATCACCGGCATCGAGGTTTTCTGCCGCAGCCTCTGCAACAGGTCCATCCCGTCCATCCGGGGCATCTTGATGTCCAGCACCGCCATGTCGGGAAGACGACGGTTGAAGGCGTCCAGCGCCGACTGGCCGTCGTTGTAGGTTTCAACTTCGAAGCCTTCGGCCTCAAGCGTCATCGAGACAGACGTCAGGATATTCCTGTCGTCGTCCACAAGGGCGATCCTCGACATGTTCTTTGTTCCTGCTCTGGTTATGTTTTTCCATCATTCTCCGCAAACCGGGGCGGGGAATCAACACAAAAGCGAATCACCCGTGCCTCCAAGGCCTCAGGGAACACGAAATTTCCGAATCAATGACTAATATGCCTCACCTCGGCAAAGCAGACGCAATTGGTTGCGCTAACCTGCAGGTGGTTGCGCTAACTGTGCCAAACCGCCCTGTTCCCGTGCAAATCCGCCATGTTATAGCCGCGATAGAGACGGCGCCTTTGCGCCGCGTCCCGGCACCCATGGCCCGGGTGCCTTGAATTGATCGGAAAACAGACCCGCGCAGCCCGCGCGCGGCAAGGGAGCAGCCAGGATGATCACATGGACGCGTGAACCCACGGAGACCTTGGAAAAACAGGGTATCAGTGGGGCGGCCGCCGTCTATTACAACCTGATCGAGCCGGCGCTGGTGGAACAGGCCGTGCAGCGCGGCGAGGGCCGTCTGGGCAAGGGCGGCGCTTTCCTGTGCACCACCGGGCAGTTCACCGGGCGGTCGCCGAAAGACAAGTTCGTGGTCCGCACTCCGTCAGTGGAAGACAGCATCTGGTGGGACAACAACGCGCCGATGGACCCCGCCGCCTTCGCCCGGCTGAAGGCCGACATGCTGGAGCATGTGAAGGGCCGCGATCTTTTCGTGCAGGACCTCTATGGCGGCGCCGACCCGGTGCACCGGGTCGATGTGCGGGTGGTGACGGAACTGGCCTGGCATGGCCTGTTCATCCGCCACCTCTTGCGCCGCCCGGCGCGAGAGGAGCTGGACAGCTTTGCTGCGGAGTGGACCATTCTCAACGTGCCCAGCTTCAAGGCCGACCCGGCGAAGCACGGCTGCCGCTCTGACACTGTCATCGCACTGAACTTCGACGAAAAGACCGTGCTGATCGGCAACACCGCCTATGCCGGCGAAAACAAGAAATCGGTCTTCACGCTCCTGAACTACATCCTGCCCGGCAAGGGCGTGATGGCGATGCATTGCAGCGCCAACCACGCCATCGGCAACCCGGTGGATGCCGCCGTGTTCTTCGGCCTCTCGGGCACCGGCAAGACCACCTTGTCGGCCAGCCCCGACCGTACGCTGATCGGCGATGACGAACACGGCTGGTCGGATCGCGGCATCTTCAACTTCGAGGGCGGCTGCTACGCCAAGACCATCAACCTGGACCCGAAGGCCGAGCCGGAAATCTACGCCACCACCAGCCGCTTCGGCACCGTGATCGAGAACGTGGTCTTCGATCCCGAGACGCTGGATCTGGACTTCGCCGACAACAGCCTGACCGACAACACCCGCTGCGCCTATCCGATGGAGGCGATCTCGAACGCCTCGGACACGGCGCTGGGCGGGCACCCCAAGCATGTGGTGATGCTGACCTGCGACGCGTTCGGCGTGCTGCCGCCCATCGCACGGCTGTCGCCGGCACAGGCGATGTATCATTTCCTGTCGGGCTTCACCTCCAAAGTTGCGGGCACCGAACGCGGGATCACCGAGCCGCAGCCCACCTTTTCCACCTGCTTCGGCGCCCCGTTCATGCCGCGCCGTCCCGAAGTCTATGGCAAGCTCTTGCAGGAAAAGATCCACCGCCACGGCGCTGTCTGCTGGCTGGTCAACACCGGCTGGACCGGCGGCGCCTACGGCACCGGCAAGCGGATGCCGATCAAGGCGACCCGTGCGCTGTTGACTGCGGCGCTGGACGGCTCGTTGAACGAGGCCGAGTTCCGCCGTGACCCGAACTTCGGCTTCGACGTGCCGGTGGCCGCGCAAGGCGTGGACGGCCGCTTGCTGAACCCGCGCGAAACCTGGGCCGACAACGCCGCCTATGACGCGCAGGCGAAAAAGCTGGTCGAGATGTTCTCGAAGAACTTCGGCCAGTATGTGCCCTATATCGACGACGACGTGAAGGCTGCCGCCATTGGCTGATGTCCGGTCAGGCCCAGCGGCTTCATCTGGGTGGCAAGCTCTCGGGGTGGCGTGTGACACCCCCTGTCGCTGCCCGCTACATCAGCGCCTGCCGCACCAGGTTCAGCCCGCTGACTACCAGCAAGCCTTGTGTCCAGCGCCGGAACCGTGCCTGGTCCAGCCGGCCCTGCACCCGGAAGCCAAGGATCATCCCGGCCATCGCGGGCAAGACCAGAACTGCGGAAAAGACCAGCCGGTCGCCGCTGGCCAGCCCGGTGCCCAGATGCGCCGACAAAAGCGCCACTGCCCCGATCAGGAACACCACGCCTTGCGCGCGAACCATCTCCAGCTTCGGCACGCCGGTCGACAGGAGCAGCACCAGCAGCGGTGGCCCCCAGATGCCTGACACACCGCCATAAAGCCCACCGATGATCCCCAGCAGCCATTCCGCCCGCGCCCGGTGCTCCAGCCGCAGTCGCAGCGGCACCCCGCCAGTTGCAACGCGGCAAAAGCCGTCACCGGCACGCCCAGCAACAGCACACAGCCCACCCGCGGGATCCACTCGAACACCTGCGCAGAGACCACGATGAACACCACCGTCCCGATCAGGAAGCGGCGGTAGGTCAGCGCCGTTTCCATCGCCGGGGCCAGACCCTGGCGCAGGGCCTGGCTGAGGTTGGTCGCCAGCGTCGGCAGGATCAGCCCGGCCAGCGCGAGATCGGGCGGCAGGAAGGCCGAAAACGCCGACATCATGATCAGCGGCATGGCAAAGCCCACCGCGCCCTTCACGAAGCCCGCAAGCAGCGTCACGGTCAGCGCCACCCAGAACGCCGCAGGGTCAAGCCCCGCCATCAGTTGATCCATCCGCCCCTCCGCCTTGGCGCCGCCTTGTGGCAGGCATTGCGGAAAGCGGAAGGGGCCCTTTGCCCGAGCCCTGCTCGGTTGACCCGACCCGCCCTTGGCCTTTGCTGGATTCGGGCCTGCCCGCAAGGACGGCAGATGGCCAGGCGACCGGCCTTTTCTTTCGACTTTGGCGTCGTCGCTGGTCGCCCTCGCCCTGCGCTGGCCGACCCTGCGCCGCCCGCTGGCGACACCACTGGTCACGATCGTCGAATACGGCATCTATTGCCGCCCCGAGCGAAGGGCCTGGGTCGACGCGCCGGAAACCGCGCTTGGCTACATCAACCTCTTTTAAGGCCGATCGACTTTCGCTTCCAGCAACAGCAGGTTCCCGCCCGGCTTGGCGTCTCGTTCGGGCTGGTGGTGGACAGCCGCGTCGATCGTGGCCCGTGGCCCGGATGGAAACCTGCAAGCCGGGCGCCAAGGGCCCCGGAGATCTGGTATACCGACCTTCGCTGGCGATCCGTAGACGCGCGGCTTTTCGTTCGACTTCCGAGGCAGAGCTGATCCTCGGCCTCTGGCGGATGGAGGTGGGACGGCGAAACCCGGCTTTACAGCATCGACTTCGAGGTGGTGCCGCCGTCGGCCTTGCCGGGCATCGGCCCGGATTGCAACCTTTTGCCTGCCGCTGACCTGGCATGGGGCTTGAGGCAGGGCCGCCGCGCGGTTTGCTGCGCCGATGATCCCCTTCTTGCCCTGCTGCCCTGCTCGCCAGCCCTTGCTTTGCCGCCCCCGCGGAACCCGTCCATGGGCCGGAAATCGCCGTGCTGGAGGTAGGTATCTTCTGCGCCCTGCAGGCAATGGACCAGATGCCCGCCCCCGGCACCGCATGCGGATGGATCCATGTCCCCACCTCCGAGATCCGTTTTCATTGGCCGGACCGCCAGGTGGTGCCCGCCGCCATCGGTCTGGCCTTCGGGGTCAGGGCCACCGGCGTCCCCGGCTTTGCCAGCGCCAGTGCAGAGGCGCGAGTGACCCGCCCCGGCCGTGCCACGCCCGAAGTCTGGGCGACCGGGATCTCCGACGCGGGCGGCTCGATCGCCTTCTTCCGGTTCGACACCGCCGATGAACTGGTCCCCGGCCTCTGGACCTTCGAGGTCTGGGACGGCGAGGCGCGGCTTTATCATGCCGAATTCGAAGTCGTCCCCGCCGCCGCCATGCCCGAGATCGTCCAGGCATGCGGCGCCATTTCCTGAACCGGCGCGACATTTTCAGTCGCCAATCCGATTCAATGCGAAAGGATATTGCGCTGCAGATGCGAAGGCCGTATTCCTTCGCGGATGCAGAATCCTTCCCGGAGCCACCCGATGCCGCATGATGGCCAGCCGATGACCGCATCCCCGCTTCTGACCGACCTTCGCAGCCTGACCACCGCCGCCTTGTCCGAGGTTGACGCGCTGTTCACCCAGGGCCGCGAGGCGCTGCGCGGGCTGGTGACCAGGGACGGCAAGGTGTCGTCATTGGCGATGGAGGGGCACCAGTTCGCCGCCCATGCGCTGTCATGGCTGGCGACCTATACGGAAGCGCTGCGCCAGCTGGACGCCTGGGCCGGGCGGCTGGCCGATGCAGGTCAGTTCGGCGAGATCGAGGCGCTGATCCTGCAGATCGGCTTTGGCGAATACCTCTGTCAGATCGCCGGCGGCATCCCGATGAGTCAGACCGAGATCGCCCGGCTGTCGGACCTTGGCCTGACCTGGGCGCCGGGCGAAGAAGCCGCGCGGCTCATGGCCACCGGCAACACCGCCACTGCCCGCGCCGCACTTGTGGCCTGCATGCGCGACAACCATGGGCGGGCGACCTTTGGCGCCTCCGGCCTCGACGAAGAGCTGGAGATGATTCGCGACCAGTTCCGTCGCTATGCCGATGAAAAGGTCATTCCCTTTGCTCATGACTGGCACCTGAAGGATGAGCTGATCCCGATGGCGGTCATCGAGGAACTGGCCGAACTGGGCGTCTTCGGCCTGACCATCCCCGAGGAATTCGGCGGCTTCGGCCTGTCCAAGGCCTCGATGGTTGTCGTCTCGGAAGAACTGTCGCGTGGCTATATCGGCGTTGGCTCGCTTGCCACCCGGTCGGAGATCGCGGCCGAGCTGATCCTGTGCGGCGGCACGCCGGAACAGAAAGCCCACTGGTTGCCGAAACTGGCCTCCGGCGAGATCCTCCCCACCGCCGTCTTCACCGAACCCAACACCGGGTCTGACCTGGGAAGTCTGCGCACCCGCGCCACCCGCACCGAAGAGGGATGGGAGGTGACGGGCAACAAGACCTGGATCACCCACGCTGCCCGCACCCATGTGATGACCCTTCTGGCCCGCACGGACCCCGAGACCACCGACTACCGGGGCCTGTCGATGTTTCTGGCCGAAAAGATCCCCGGCACCGATGAAGCCCCCTTCCCCACTCCCGGCATGACCGGCGGCGAGATCGAGGTGCTGGGCTATCGCGGCATGAAGGAATACGAACTGGCCTTCGACGGCTTCAAGGTGAAGGCCGAGAACATCCTGGGCGGCCAGCCGGGGCAGGGCTTCAAGCAGCTGATGCAGACCTTCGAATCCGCCCGCATCCAGACCGGCGCGCGGGCCATTGGCGTGGCGCAATCGGCGCTGGAGACGGGCATGCAATATGCCGAGGACCGCAAGCAATTCGGCAAGGCGCTGATCGAATTTCCCCGCATTGCCGGCAAACTGGCGATGATGGCGGTGGAGATCATGATCGCCCGCCAGCTGACCTATTTCAGCGCCTGGCAGAAGGACCACGACAAGCGCTGCGATCTTGAGGCCGGGATGGCGAAGCTGCTTGGCGCCCGCGTCGCCTGGGCGGCCGCTGACAACGCGCTGCAGATCCACGGCGGCAACGGGTTCGCGCTGGAATACCGCATCAGCCGCATCCTGTGCGACGCCCGCATCCTGAACATCTTCGAAGGAGCCGCCGAGATTCAGGCCCAGGTCATCGCGCGGCGCCTGCTCGACTGATCCGGTCCAGGAGAATCCGCGCAGAGCGGTTCCCTTGGCGGCAGGCACATGCCAGAGTTCCGGCCACCCGAACCGGAGCCCATGATGCGCAGCGCCCTTGTTTCCGTTGTTGCCCTTGCCGTTGCAGCCTGCGTTCCGGCGCAGGACGATTTCAAACCGTATTTCTGGAAACTCGTGTCGATCAATGGCCAGCCCTTCGCGGCCTCGGCCACACTGGCGTTCGACAAGGGTAGCACGCGCGCCTTTGGCCAGGCGCCCTGCAACGGCTGGTCCGGGCGGGTGGTCAAGGAACCCTTTCCCGAATATGCCATCCGCGACGTCAGCGCGACCGAGATGGCCTGCGAAGACCTTGCCGCCGAGCAGGCCTTTTTTGCAGGGGTCGCCAGGGCCACGCACACGGCCGTGGGCATTGGCTATCTGACACTTACCGACACCAAGGGCTTCACCATGGAATTCGCGCCTGTCGCACCGTGACCGGCAAGCGCGCCGGTCAGGCTGGCAGCCCCCCGCGCGACGGGCGCTCAGCCCCCAGCCGCGGATGCAGCCGCCCGGCGATCACCCAGCTTGCCGCCAGGCCCAGACCCGCGGCCGCGAATATCGCCGGCAGCGGTGCGAAAAACAGCACCGCCCAGGCTGCCCCCGGCGTCAGGATGCCCGACACGTCACGGAAGCTGGAATAGACGGCACTCATCTCGGTGCGTTCGCTGGGCTTCACGCTCATCAGGAAGGGCAGGCCCCCCACCACGTCCAGAGTGACCAGAAAGGCCGAGGACGCGAACACCAGCGCCACCGTCATCCAGGGCAGGAACGACAGCAGCGCGGCGGCGATCATCAGCACGGCGCTGCCCATGAACGCAAAGCGGACAGACCAGCGCACGCTCATCCGTCGCGCCCAGCGGTTGATTGCGGGCGCCGCGAAGAGAAAGGCGTTCGAGACCGACATTGCCATGCCGCCGACCTTGTCGCCCAGGCCCGCCTCGACGCAGAAGATCGGCAGGTAGACGACATAGACCCACCAGCCGCAGCTGCGCATGACAGCGAAGAACCAGCCCGCGATCAGCCGTGGCTGGCGGAAGAAACGGCCGAGATAGCCCAGCGGATTCACCGCCGGACGTCTGGCGCGCGAGATCTGCTTGCCGTTGCCCAGCCGCAGGATCCAGAACACCGTCACCAGTGCCAGCGCGAAGATGCCTGCCAGAAGGAAGGGAGCGGGGGCCCACAGGTGATGCAGCCAGACCCCCAGCATCGGCCCCACTGACCAGGGCGTCGCCGCATAGACCATCTGCACCGACTGGCTGCGCCCCAGATTGGCGCGGTCAACATAGTCCAGGATATAGGCGTTGAAGCACACGAAGGTCGTGGCCGTCGCCATGGCATTGCAGATCAGGGCCAATGACACCGACCATGTCGTTCCGGTGATCGCCAGCGCCATGCCCAGAAGGTACAGCCCGCAGCCCGATGTATAGGCCCAGCGCCGCGGGATAAGGCGCGTCGCCCAGGGCACCATCAACCCCCAGCCGAGTGCAACCACACCGGCCATGAAATAGGCGGCCGAGGTGGACTGCGCGTCGCCCAGAACCTCATAGACGGCCAGCGGCATGGCACTGACCAGGACGCCGCGAACGGCTGCCTCCAGACCCGCCAGAAGGGCGAAGTTCTCGACCTGCGGGGTCGCAGTATGCTTGAGGGAAAGGGGAATGTAGCGTGTCGCCATGCCCCATAGGTGCCGGAAGCAGCAAGCGCGCGTCTGTCACAAAGACGACATTTCCCGTCGCATCAGCCCTGTCGGGCCAGAAGGTCCAGCAACCGTCCGCGTGCCTCAGGCAGAGGGCGACCATGGTGGGTCTCGGCCAGTTCGCGGTTCAGGAAATGGGTGGTGATCCGGAAACCCTGGGTCAGCGCCTGCGGCCCCAGAGGCGCGGCGCCGGTCAGCCCTTCGGGCAGGGCGAACAACCGGTCGACCCAATCCCCCGCGCCGGCCCGGCTGACTGCGCGACCGGTCTTCGGGCTGACGTAGGCCAGCCCTTCGCGGCTGCCGGTGCTGGCGCAGGAAGACAGGTCCAGTCCGAAGCCCATCTCGTCCAACAGCCGCAGTCCCCAGCGCAGATAGGTCGATGGCCCGTCCGGCGCGGCGAGGGCATCGAACACCGCCGTCGTCGCCTGCCATAGCGCCTCATGCGGTTCGCGTTCGGGCAGGGTCACCTGGCACAGGGCGCACAGCGCAGTCAGCCCCGCCAGCGCCAGCCGGTCGCCCAGCACATGCGCGCGGCTTCTTACCGGCTCGACCGCAAAGGTGCCGATATGCTCGGACAACCGCGCCGTCCATGTGACCGCCACCTGCGTGCCCGGCTGCAGATGCGGCGCCATCCGGCGCGACACCCCGCCCCGGACTACCCCGGCATGGCGCCCATGCGCACGGGTGAACACCTCGATGATCGCGGCGCTTTCGCCATGCGGCCGCATGGACAGGATCACGCCTTCGTCCCGCCACTCCATGCGGCCGACTAAACGCCGGCATCCCCCTGCCGGCAAGCGCATTCGCGCCGGCCCTGCCGGTTTGCCGCTTGCAACCCGGCGGCGTTCCGGATGAACATCGCGGCCCCGAGACCACACGCAGCATTTGGCCATGACCTCCCGATTCTCCTGCCTTTCGCTTGCCCTGCTGGCCGCTTCCGCCGGCCTTGCCGCTTGCACTCCGGTGCAGGCCGGAAGGTCGGGCCTGACCGCGGCAGAGCAATACGACATCCGTCTTTACGTTCCGAATGCCGATCTGACGGACCTGACGCCGGCGCAGGTTTCGGCGCTGTCCAATGTGCTGCATGACGGCGACGGGTTCGACACCTCCTACAGGATCCGGTCGATCCTGCAGTGACGGGCGGTATCACGCCGACCGGATCAGCCGCGCGACGATAGGCGCGTGATTGGCGCCACCACAAGGGCGGTCGGAAAGGGATCGTCCAGTTGACCGTCCAGTTGCCCAGCCAGATCATCGCGAACCCGTCGACCAGCCCCGGCGCGCGGACGTTCTACCGGCCAGAGACGACCAGGGACATGAGCCCCGACAGAATCAGGCCGAAAAGGGCGGGACCAAGACGGGTGGAAAACATCGGTTTTCGGGGCTTGCTGGCTTGGTCGGGTGCTGCTGGCGCGCATCCGGCGCACGGCCAACCAGAATCCCTTGACCTTGCCACCGCCCTGCCGTAACCCCTGCGCCAGCACAGGGGTATAGCTCAGCTGGTAGAGCGACGGTCTCCAAAACCGTAGGTCGAGGGTTCGAGCCCTTCTGCCCCTGCCATCCCTCCTTCCCGCAATTGTCGTGCCGCCCGCCGCGTGCCTTGTCACGTTTGACGGCCATGGCGGAAATCGCATGGGCCATGGCGGAAACTGATGCGGCCGTCGGTGGGGCAGCACTGTAAACAGGTGCTGAACAGATCGAAGGGGGGCGCGGGGATGCGCTATTCCGGTTTCCGGGTGATTGCCGAGGCATTGACGGGCCACAAGGGCTGGAAGCCCGTCTGGCGCGATCCGGCCCCGCAGGCCGAGTATGACTATATCGTCGTCGGTGGCGGCGGGCACGGGCTGGCCACGGCCTATTACCTGGCCAAGGAATTCAGGCAGGCCCGGATCGCCGTGCTGGAAAAGGGATACCTGGGTGGCGGCAGCGTGGGGCGGAACACCACGATCATCCGCTCGAACTACATTCTGGATGGCAATGAGCCTTTCTATGAGTTCAGCCTGAAGCTGTGGGAGGGGTTGGAGCAGGACTTCAACTATAACGCCATGGTGTCCCAGCGCGGCATCCTGAACCTGATCCATACCGATGCGCAGCGCGATGCCTTTGTCCGGCGCGGCAATGCGATGATGCTGAACGGGGCGGATGCCACGCTGCTGGACCGCGAACAGATCCGCGCGATGTACCCTTGGCTGAACTTCGACAACGCCCGCTTCCCGATCAAGGGCGGTCTGGCGCAGAAACGCGGCGGCACGGTACGCCATGATGCCGTTGCCTGGGGCTATGCGCGGGGTGCCGATCTGCGCGGGGTCGATCTGATCCAGAACTGCGAAGTGACGGGCATGCGGATCGAGAACGGTCGGATCAAGGGCGTCGAGACCACCCGCGGCTACATCGGAGCGAAGAAGGTCGGCGTTGCGGTGGCGGGATCTTCGTCCAGGGTGATGGCGCACGCCGGGATGCGCCTGCCAATGGAAAGCCATGTGCTTCAGGCCTTCGTCTCGGAAGGATTGAAACCCCTGATCGACGGCGTGATGACCTTTGGCGCCGGGCATTTCTACGTAAGCCAGTCCGACAAGGGCGGCCTCGTCTTTGGCGGCGACATCGACGGCTACAACTCCTACGCACAACGTGGCAACCTGCCGGTGATCGAGGATGTCGCCGAAGGCGGCATGGCGTTGATGCCCGCCATCGGCCGCGCGCGTCTTCTGCGTACTTGGGGCGGCATCATGGACATGTCGATGGACGGCTCGCCCATCATCGACCGGACGCATGTCGAAGGGCTCTATTTCAACGGCGGCTGGTGCTATGGCGGCTTCAAGGCAACGCCGGCCTCAGGCTGGTGCTTCGCACACCTGATGGCCAAGGACGAGCCGCACAAGACCGCCACGGCCTATCGTTTCGATCGTTTCCTGAAAGGGTTGATGATCGACGAAAAGGGCCAGGGCGCCCAGCCGAACCTGCATTGAGGGAAGGAAGATGGAGACCGTCCTTCCTTCGATCTTCCGACCCGGCTTCACCTTGGTCCAAATACTCATCCACCATCGAGGCTTGGTGCCGTCGCATGAGTATTTCTTGCCAAGATGAAGCCCCGACTTGTGGTTTTCCCAAAGCCGTCGCGGCGAAAGGCCTGAGCGCATGATCATCAACCATCCCATCCTCGGCCCGCGCGATTCGCAGGAATTCGTCTATCTTGGCGATGCCAGCCTGATGACCCGCCCCGATGGCATGACCGCCGGGATCGAAGAGTTCCACGACTGGCTCTACAACCGCGACAACCCCGCCGGGCTGCACCGCGAGCTGTGGTATCACGAGCAGGGCGACCGCAGCTGGCTGGTCGTCACCCGCAATACCGTGACGCATGAAATAACTTCCGTGGAACTGGCCCGCGATGTGGCCCGCAAGATGGGGCGCAGCAAATGAGCCAGTCGAACCGCATCGCGGGCGGCCAGATCGACCGCAGCCAGACCTTCCGCTTCACCTTCGATGGCGTGCCCTATCAGGGCCACCCCGGCGACACGCTGGCTTCGGCCCTGCTCGCCAACGGCGTCCGGCTGATGGGTCGCAGCTTCAAATACCACCGCCCGCGCGGGCCTCTGTCGGCAGGGTCGGAAGAGCCGAACGCGCTTGTCCATCTGCGCTCCGGCGCGCGGCAGGAACCCAACACCCGCGCCACGGTGGCGGAACTGTTCGACGGGTTGACGGCGACCAGCCAGAACGCCTGGCCCTCGGTCAAATTCGACGCGCTGGCGATCAACGACCGATTCAACAGCTTCTTCACCGCAGGCTTTTACTACAAGACCTTCATGTGGCCCGCAGCCTTCTGGGAAAAGGTCTATGAGCCGATCATCCGCCGTGCGGCGGGTCTTGGCTCCCTGACCCGGCAGGAAGACCCCGACGAATACGACAAGGGCTTCTTGCACTGCGATCTGCTGGTCATCGGCGCGGGTCCGGCGGGTCTTTCGGCCGCGCTGACCGCTGGCCGGGCCGGTGCCCGTGTGATCCTTGCGGATGAGGATTTCCGCATGGGCGGCCGTCTGAACATGGAAACCCTGACGATTGGCGACGCCGCAGGCGCCGACTGGGCCGCAGGTGTGGTGGCCGAACTGGCCAGCCTGCCGAACGTCCGCCTGATGCCGCGCACCACCATCATCGGCGCCTTCGACCATGGCATTTACGGCGCCGTCGAACGAGTCAGCGACCACCTCGCCACCCCCGCCGCCGGAAAACCCCGGCAAACCCTGTGGCGCATCTATTCTTCCCGCGCCATCCTCGCGGCAGGCGCGATCGAACGCCCGATCGCCTTTGAGAACAACGACCGCCCCGGCATCATGATGGCAGGCTCGCTTCGCGCCTATGCCAACCGCTGGGGCGTGGCCGTGGGCGACCGGGTGGCGATCTTCACCAACAACGAAGACGGGCTGCGCACCGCCACCGACCTGCGCGCCAAGGGCGTTGACGTCATCGCCGTGATCGACGCGCGGACGGATGGCACGCTCCTCCCCGGCATCCGCCACCTGAAGGGGGCCGAGGTCATCGACTCCTCAGGCCGTCTGGCCCTGAAAACCATCACCATCCGCAAAGCGGACGGAAAGACCGAGACCGTCCGGGCCACCGCCCTTGGCGTTACTGGCGGCTGGAACCCCAATGTCAACATGACCTCGCATCACCGCGCTCGCCCCGTATGGGACGAAGGGTTGCAATCCTTCATCCCCGGCGACGGTGGCCCGCCTGGCCTGATCGTTGCCGGGGCGGCGGCGGGCCATATGTCCACCCACGGGGCGCTGGCCACCGGGCAGGCGCAGGCGATTGCCGCGCTGGAGCTGCTGGGGATGAAAGCAAAAGCCGATACCCTGCCGAAGGCCGAGGATGCGCCCATCTCGATCACGCCCAAATGGTATGTCACGGGCGGCAAGGGCCGGTCCTGGATCGACCCGCAGAACGACGTGACGGTCAAGGACGTCAAGCTGGCGCATAAGGAGAACTTCAGCTCGGTCGAGCATCTCAAGCGCTATACCACGCTTGGCATGGCCACCGATCAGGGCAAGACCGGCAATGTCATTGGCCTGGCCGTCATGGCGGGCCTGACCGGCCAGACGATCCCCGAGACCGGCACCACGATCTACCGCCCGCCCTATACGCCTGTTGCCATGGGCACCCTTGCGGGCCGGTCGCGCGGCAAGGACTTCAAACCGTTCCGCCTGACGCCCAGCCATAAATGGGCCGAAGAACAGGGCGCGGTCTTTGTCGAGGTCGGCATGTGGCTGCGCGCCCAATGGTTTCCCCGCCCCGGCGAAACCCACTGGCGCCAAAGCGTCGACCGCGAAGTGCTGGCCACCCGCAAATCGGTGGGCATCTGCGATGTCACCACCCTGGGCAAGATCGACATCCAGGGCACCGATGCAGGCGCTTTCCTTGACCGGGTCTATGCCAACACCTTCTCCACGCTCGCCGTCGGAAAATGCCGCTACGGGCTGATGCTGCGCGAAGACGGGATGGTGTTTGACGATGGCACCACCGCCCGGATGGGCGAGGCCGAATACGTCATGACCACCACCACCGCCAATGCGGTCACCGTGTTCCGCCATCTGGAATACTGCCGTCAGGTGTTGTGGCCGGATATGGACGTGCAGCTGATTTCCACCACCGAGGCCTGGGCGCAATTCTCGGTCGCCGGGCCTAACGCGCGCAAGCTCTTGGAAAAGATCGTCGATCAGGACATCTCCGACGACGCCTTTCCCTATATGGGCGCAGGGGAAATCACCATTGGCGGCACCCGCGGGCGTTTGTTCCGCATCAGCTTTTCAGGCGAGCTGGCCTATGAAATCGCCGTGCCCACCCGCTATGGCGATGCACTGATCCGTCGGCTGATGGAGGCGGGGCAGGAGTTTGACGCCATCGTCTACGGCACCGAAGCGCTGGGCGTCATGCGCGTTGAAAAGGGCCACGTTGCGGGGAACGAACTGAACGGCCAATCCACCGCGCTGAACATGGGTCTGGGCAAGATGGTGTCGAAGAAGAAGGACAGCATCGGCATGGTCTTGTCGCAGCGCGAGGGGATGGTTGATCCCAACGGCTATCGCATTGTCGGTGTCAAGCCGGTGGACCCGAAGGGCCAACTGACCGCAGGCAGCCATTTCCTTGAAATCGGGGCCGAGCCGGTGATGGCCAACGACGGCGGCTGGCTGACCTCAAAGTCTACTCGCCGCATCTGGGCTGCGATATCGCCCTAGGCTACCTGAAGGCGGGCGACCAGAAGATCGGCCGCAAGATGCGGGCGGTGAACCTGCTGGCGAAAACCGAGACCGAGGTGGAGATCGTCTCTCCGCATTTCTTTGATCCGCAAGGGGAGAGACTCCGTGGCTGACACATTGCACGCCCTGACCGCCCTTGGCCATGCCGCACCCGAAACGGTGGAGATCGGACCCTACCGCATCACCGAGCGCTTCGACGTGGCGCTGGCTTCGATCGCCAGCCGCAAAGGGCGCGACAAGGATGTGGAAAAGGCCGCCAAGGCCGAAAACCTGCCCTTGCCTGGCCCGGCCGCAGCGGCAGAGGGTGCGACCTGGGCGTCTTTCTGGGTCGCGCCACAGATGTGGATCGTCGAGGCCCCCTTTGCCTCGCACGAAGACATCGTTTCGCATCTGAAGCCTGCCTTCGGCGATGCGGCCTCGATCACCGAACAGACCGACGCCTGGGTCCGCTTTGACCTTGCCGCGCCCGACCTGGTCCCCCTGATGGAGCGGCTGTGCAACGTCGATTTTTCCAAGGCGGCGGCTGGCTTCGCTTCGCGCGTGGTCGTCGAACACACGAGCTGCTACCTGATCAAGCGAGGGCAGGGCGAGGTCACGCTTTACGGCCCCCGCTCTTCGGCCCGCAGCCTGCTGCATGCTCTTGAAACGGCTGCGACATCTTTACTCTGACAGCGCGCTTGATGCGGGCCATGTTTCCCGGTAGTGAAAATCATTGACGATTTTTCTCCGGAACGTGTCCCATGGCCAAAGCTGACGAAACCTCTCTGTTGCCGCGCGGCAAACCTGCCTTCAGTCAGGACCCGCACCGCGTGCGCGAAATCACCGAGCGTAACCTCGAAGCCGCCATCGGCCGCGAGGTGCGCAGTTTTCGCCGCCAGCAGGGCATGACGGTGGCTGACCTGGCGGCGGTGACCGGGCTGTCAATCGGCATGCTGTCGAAGATCGAGAACGGCAACACTTCGCCCAGCCTGACCACGCTGCAAGTGCTGAGCCACGCCTTTTCCGTGCCGGTCACGGCTTTCTTCAAGAGCTACGAGGAACGCCGCGACGCCCAGCACGTGAAGGCCGGCGCGCATATCGAGATCGAACGTCGGGGCACCCGAGCGGGGCACCAGTACAACCTTCTGGGTCATATCGGATCGAACTCTTCGGGCGTGGTGGTGGAGCCCTACATCATCACCCTGACGACCGAGAGCGATACCTTCCCCGCCTTCCAGCACGAGGGGCTGGAGCTTCTCTACATGCTTGAAGGGGCAGTTGATTACCGCCACGGCGACCAGGTCTATGCGCTGAAAGCCGGCGACAGCCTGTTTTTCGACGCCGATGCGCCGCACGGGCCGGAAGTCCTGGTCCAGCTGCCGGCGCGCTACCTGTCGGTGATCTGCTATCCCCAGGGGTAAGGCGGCAAGGGCCGCTCATCCGCCGTCCCGGTGCTGCCACACCGCCCAGCGGATGCGCGCGGTCTTGTAGGCGTCGAAGACCGCCATCGCCCAGACGAACAGCCCGCCCGAGATCTTGCCGACGAAGGATACCTCGGGGGCGGCGGTCTTCAGGGTAAAGCCGCCCAGCAGCACGGCGAAGAAGACGAAGATCAGCCCGCGCACCGGCTGGCGGTTCAGGACCTGGCCCACGCCGGGCAGCGCAATGGCCACAGCCAGGATCAGGCGGGGGTTCAGCGGCTTTTTCATCCCAGTCCTTTCGACCAGTCCACAAGATCGTCGCGCAGCGCCGTCAGGGCGGACAGCAGCGGTTCGACGCGGGCGGGGGCAGCGGCGTCATCCCCATTTCCGCATCGCGGAAGATCAGGTAGCGACCGCGTTCGGCCTCTTCGGCCAGGATCACCAGCCGCAGGCCCTTGGGTGAGATCAGCAGCTCTTTCACCCGCGGGTCGGCAAGCAGCCCGGCATGGGCGGCGATCACCGATTCGGGCGGCACAGCGGCGGCATTGTCGCTGCGGATCGCCATGCCGTCGGGCAGGAATGCCGGGCAGGGCAGCGATTGCGGCAGGTTGGCGAAATGCGAGAACGGCTCTTGCCCGGATGGGCGGGCCATGATGTCCAGCGTTGCCTGGATCGGCAGCGGCTGCGGCAGCGAGACCATGACCCACAGTGCCGGCAGCTTGCGGAAGGTCAGGCTGTCGGGCAGGGCCTGCAGGTCGAAGGCCAGCCCGCCGCGACGGCCGGTCAGGCGGGGAAAGCCGGTCGGCTGAAGGCGCAAGTCGCCGCCGTCGAACAGCGGGCGGAGCGTGTCGAAATAGGCGGCGCGGGCCAGCCTGCGGTCGCGCGTGGCGCGGGCGAGCCGAAAGGCAAGCCACAGCGCCAAGGCAGCACCGGCGGCAGCGAAGGGGACCAAGGGCGTCATGACATGTCCGGTCAATGAACGGCCCGCCGCAAGGGGCGGGCCGTTTTCAGGGAATCAGGCGCAAGCTGCGCAATCAATAGCCGTGCGGCTTCGGCCAGGGCATGGTGAACTGCGTGCCCCGGTTGACGAAGCGATAGCGCCAGAAGTGGAACCACAGGCTGACCACGATGTAGAAGCCGATCATCGCCACCAGCTGTGTGCCATAACCCAGGAACACGGCAAAGAAGGTGATCCCGCACAGGCACAGAAGCACGATTGCAGGCAGCGGGTGGAACGGATGTTCATAGCCCCGCTTGATCGAGTTCAGCGGCCATTTGCGCCGGAACTGGATGATGTTCAGCGGCATGAAGGTGTATTCCAGCAGCCCCGACAGGATCGAGAAGGTGATCACCTGGTCCAGCGGTGCCCCCAGCGCGAAGATCATCGCGATCGGCACCAGGAAGATGATCGACCGGTAGGGGGTGCGGAATTTGGGGTGCACCGCGCCGAACCAGAACGGCAGATACTTGTCACGGCCCATGGCGAACCAGGCGCGGCTGGCATCGTTGATGCAGCCGTTGGCGCTGGCCAGCGTGGCGAACAGCGTGCCGAAGCCCAGGAACCACACCAGTGCCATGGATCCCGACAATTGCGCGGCCGAGAACAGGGGGGCCACGGCGCCATCAACGCCGTCGCCCAGAAACTCCCACGGCAGGATGCCCGAACAGATGTACCAGGTCAGCGTCGCCGCAATCAGCAGCGTCATGATTCCGGCCAGGGTGCCAAAGGGCAGCGCGCGCGCGGGCGAGCGGACCTCTTCGGCCGCCTGGGTGGTGCCCTCGATGCCAAGGTAATACCACAGGCCAAAGTGCATCGCCGCCAGGACGCCGATCCAGCCGTAGGGCAGCTCATGCCCCTCGAACAGCGCCGCATGCTGCATGATGCCGCCGCCCAGCACACCGCTGGTCGACAGGAACAGCACCAGGATGGCAACGAAGGCGATCGAGGTGATGACCAGGTTGAAGGTCAGCGTCGCCAGCACGCCGCGATAGTTCAGCCAGGCCAGGAACATGATGACCAGGACGATGAAGGGTCGCTGGTCCAGATCGCCCACATGCCCCATCATCCCGGCCACGACCGAGATCAGGTAGCCGGCGGTGATCGCGTTCGCCGCTTCAAGCATCGTGTAGGCGAAAACCAGATACAGGCCGACGTTGAAGGCCATCAGTGGGCCGACGATGTGCTTGGCCTGGGTATACTGCCCACCCGCCGCAGCGACGGTCGAGGTGACCTCGCTGTCGATCATGGCGACGCAGGTGTACAGGATGCCGGCGAACCAGCAGGCGATCAGCGCGGCAAAGGCGCCGCCCTTGCCGACGGAAAAGTTCCAGCCCATGTATTCGCCGACCAGAACGATGCCCACGCCCAGCGCCCAGATGTGGGCCGGGCCAAGCACGCGCAGAAGGCCGACCTTGGCACCATGCGGCGTCGCGTCGTCGGACCCTTTCGAGGTGATGTCAGAACTTGCCATGATATCCCCTCAAAGCTTGTGCTGTTCGGTCATGGCCTCAAGCTCGCCTTCGCGAGAAGAGGTCAGGACTTCTTCGGAATAGGTGCTGTCGACTTTCAGCCAGTCGATCACCATGTAAAGGCCAAGCAGGGCCGAGACCCCCCAGGCAGCGTATTCAAGATAGTTCCACGTCTGCATGGCCGCCCCCTACTTGTCGCCGAATTTTTCAGAGATGACTTCGCGATACTCGACTTCGGAAAACCGCAGCATCAGGAAGTAGTACAGCACGATGACCGCGATCATCACCACAAGCGCCGCGGTGGTGAAGCTGTAGTCGAAGCGCGCCAGGATCAGGTCGTGGGCCGTCTCCGGGGTGTAGCCCAGCTTTTCGTATTGCGCCGCCTGGACCGCGTTCTGGCCCAGCGATTCCCATGTCGGGTTCGCGTCGGGGTTCGCCACGGTCTTTGCCGCGCCGGCCATGCCCATCCACAAGGGCACGAACAGCGCGCCGATGGTCAGCACGACCAGCACGACCACGTCGAGAAGCTGGCCTGCCTTGGATTGTTTCGGTGCTTCGTAATGTGCCATGACTACCTCTTCAGCCCGCGCGCTTCGTCCAGGAACTTGATGTCCAGCCCGTACATGAAGTCGCGGTCCTCTCGGTAATGCTTCAGCATTGCCAGGATGGCCGCCGTATTGAACAGCAGCACAACCGCCCCCGCACCGAGCAGGATGGTTCGCGCCGCGGAGTCGGGCGCTAGGTTCCAGGTGGCGATCGCCACGAAGATGATTGCAAACCAGAGGCCGATCACGAACGCCCATGCCACCAGCACGTCGCGTTTGTGCATCGCCTCAATCCTACGATTAAGGTCAGACACGATTTCCTCCCTCGGGCCGGTTGATTGCCGATGTTGGCGAGGCCCAGCGCCTTTTTCTGTCCGGCAAATTTGTTTTCTGCAAGGAAAGGGGACCCATGGCGCCGTGTCAAGAAAAACCAAGGATCCACAGTCAAGAAAAGATATCGCCTTCCCGTTAAGTGAAAAAAGTTTCTTCCCAGTTGATAGACGAAATCTTCGGTGCTAGCGTTGCTCCAACCACGGAGAGGAGACGAATCCATGTGTGGCATCGTTGGACTGTTTCTGAAGGACCCGAAGCTGGAGCCGCAACTGGGCGCCCTGCTGACGGATATGCTGATCACCATGACCGATCGGGGGCCCGATTCGGCCGGCATCGCGATCTATTCAGGCGCCAAGGACGGGCTTGGAAAGATCACCGTGCAATCCGCCCAGCCCGAGGTCGATTTCAAGACCCTTGACGCCGACCTGCATGACGCCATCGGCAAGCCCGTGGCCATGCTGGTGAAAAGCACCCATGCTGTGCTTGAATTGCCGCTGGACCAGTTGGACGCCGCGCGCACTGCCCTTGCCCACCTGCGCCCCGGCGTCAAGGTGATGAGCGCGGGCGACAGCATCGAGATCTTCAAGGAGGTCGGACTGCCGAAAGATGTGGCGGCCCGCTTCGGCGTGTCGAAGATGAAGGGTACCCACGGCATCGGCCATACCCGCATGGCCACCGAATCGGCGGTGACCACGATGGGCGCGCACCCGTTCTCGACCGGCACCGACCAGTGCCTTGTGCACAACGGCAGCCTGTCGAACCACAACGGCGTCCGCCGCATGCTGAAGCGCGAAGGCATGACCTTCGAGACCGAGAACGACACCGAGGTCGCCGCCGCCTTCATCAGCCACAGGCTGAAGGAAGGCGACAAGCTGGGCGAGGCGATGGAAGCGACGCTGACCGATCTGGACGGCTTCTTCACCTTCGTCGTCGGCACGCACAACGGCTTTGGCGTCGTGCGCGACCCGATCGCCTGCAAGCCTGCGGTGATGGCCGAAACCGATCAGTATGTGGCCTTCGGGTCGGAATACCGGGCGCTGGTCAACCTGCCGGGCATCGAAACGGCCCGCGTCTGGGAACCGGAGCCCGCCACCGTCTACTTCTGGGAGCGCTGAGAATATGCAGACTTTCGACCTTGAAGCGCAGGGCCTGCGCGCCCTGAACGCCTCGCTCCATGCCCTTAAGGGTCTGACCAACCAGACCGCCTGGGAGATCATCAACCCCAAGGGCAGCCACGCCATTGCCGTCGGCGTCGATGCGCCGATCGAGATCACCGTCCGCGGGTCCACCGGCTACTATTGCGCCGGCATGAACAAGCAGGCGACCATCCGGGTCAAGGGATCGGCCGGGCCGGGCGTGGCCGAAAACATGATGTCCGGCACCGTCATCGTCGATGGCGACGCCAGCCAGTATGCCGGCGCCACCGGCAACGGCGGCCTCTTGGTCATCAAGGGTAACGCGGCCTCGCGCTGCGGCATCTCGATGAAGGGTATCGACATCGTGGTACATGGCAACATCGGCCATATGTCGTGCTTCATGGCGCAATCGGGCAATGTGGTCGTGCTGGGCGACGCCGGCGACGCGCTGGGCGACAGCCTTTACGAAGCGCGGCTGTTCGTGCGCGGCAGCGTCAAGTCGCTGGGCGCCGACTGCATCGAGAAGGAGATGCGGCCGGAACACCTTGCACTGCTGGCAGACCTCTTGAAGCGCGGCGAAGCCGACGGCAAGGCCAAGCCCGAGGAGTTCAAGCGCTACGGTTCGGCCCGCAAGCTTTACAACTTCAACATCGACAATGCGTCGGCCTATTGAGGTATCTGAAAACATGAGCGATTTTCCTCACACCCCGCCGCGTTTCTCGGCCACTTTCAGCCCCGCGATCAACGCTGAAATCCGCCGTGCCGCTGCTTCGGGCATCTATGACATCCGCGGCGCCGGCACCAAACGCCACCTGCCGCATTTCGATGATCTTCTGTTTCTGGGCGCTTCGATCAGCCGCTATCCGCTGGAAGGCTACCGCGAGAAATGCACCACCGACGTCTGGCTGGGCACCCGTTTCGCAAAGAAGCCGATCCACCTGGATATCCCCGTCACCATCGCGGGGATGAGCTTTGGCTCTCTTTCCGGCCCGGCCAAAGAGGCGCTGGGTCGTGGGGCATCCGAGGCGGGCACTTCCACCACCACCGGCGACGGTGGCATGACGGAAGAAGAGCGCGGCCATTCCAAGACGCTGGTCTATCAGGTTCTGCCCAGCCGCTACGGCATGAACCCCGATGACCTTCGTCGCGCCGACTGCATCGAAATCGTTGTGGGTCAGGGCGCAAAGCCGGGCGGTGGCGGCATGCTGCTGGGCCAGAAGATCACCGACCGCGTGGCCAAGATGCGCAACCTGCCCAAGGGCATCGACCAGCGCTCCTCGTCGCGTCACCCCGACTGGACCGGCCCCGATGATCTGGAAATCAAGATTCTCGAGATCCGCGAGATCACCGATTGGGAAAAGCCGATCTACGTCAAGGTCGGCGGCGCGCGGCCCTATTACGACACAGCGCTGGCGGTAAAGGCGGGCGCTGACGTTGTGGTGCTGGACGGCATGCAGGGCGGCACGGCGGCCACGCAGGACGTATTCATCGAACATGTCGGCATGCCGATCCTCGCCTGTATCCCGCTGGCCGTGCAGGCGCTGCAGGATCTGGGCATGCACCGCAAGGTGCAGCTCATCGTCTCGGGCGGCATCCGTACCGGCGCCGATGTGGCCAAAGCCATGGCGATGGGTGCGGACGCGGTCGCCATCGGCACCGCCGCGCTGATCGCCCTGGGCGACAACGATCCGAAGCTGGAGGCCGAATATCAGAAGCTCGGCACCACCGCGGACGCCTATGATGACTGGCACGAAGGCAAGGACCCGGCTGGCATCACTACCCAGAACCCCGAGCTGTTCAACCGCTTCGACCCGGTGCTGGGCGGCCGTCGCCTGAAGAACTATCTGAAGGTGATGACGTTGGAAGCGCAGACCATCGCGCGGGCCTGCGGCAAGAACAGCCTGCACAACCTGGAACCCGAAGACCTTTGCGCGCTGACCATCGAGGCGGCCGCCATGGCGGGCATCCCGATCGCGGGCACCAAATGGATCCCCGGAAAAACCGGGTTCTAAGCAGGAAAATACGGACAGGGAGACCGTTAAATGGCAAGCAAACTGGCGGCATACGCCAAAGAGAAGGGCGTAAAGTTCTTCATGATTTCCTTCACCGATCTGTTCGGTAGCCAGCGCGCCAAGCTGGTTCCCGCCTCGATGATCAGTGATGTCGAAGAAAGTGGAGCCGGCTTTGCCGGCTTTGCTACTTGGCTGGACCTGACTGCCGCACACCCGGACATGCTGGGCCTGCCTGACCCGTCCGCCGTCTACCAACTGCCCTGGAAGCCCGAAGTGGCCTGGGTCGCCGCCAATCCCGTCATGCGCGGCAAGCCGGTTGACCAAGCCCCTCGCAACGTCTTGCGCAAACTGGTGGACGAATGTGCAAGCGAAGGCCTGCGAGTCAAGACCGGGGTCGAGCCCGAATTCTTTCTGTTGGCCCCCTGCGGCACCAAGGTGGCCGATGACCACGACACCGCGAAAAAGCCCTGCTACGACCAGCAGGCGATCATGCGGATGTATGACGTCATCTCGCAGGTTAGCCACTACATGCACGACATGGGATGGGAGCCGTATCAAAGCGACCACGAAGACGCGACCGGCCAGTTCGAGATGAACTGGAAATACGACGATGTTCTGGTGACCGCTGACAAGCTGTCGTTCTTCAAGTTCATGCTGAAATCGGTGGCCGAACAGCATGGCATGCGCGCCACCTTCATGCCAAAGCCCTTTCAGGGCCTGACCGGCAACGGCATGCACGCCCATATCTCGGTCTGGTCAACGGATGGCAAGACCAACGCCTTTGCCGATCCGTCGAACGAATTGGGCCTGTCGCAACAGGGTTACAACTTCCTTGGCGGCATAATGAAGCATGGCTCGGCGCTGGCTGCGATCTGCAACCCCACCGTCAACAGCTACAAGCGGATCAACGCGCCGCGCACCTCTTCCGGCTCGACCTGGGCGCCCAATACGCTGACCTGGACCGGCGATAATCGCACCCATATGGTGCGCGTCCCCGGACCCGGCCGGTTTGAGCTGCGCCTGCCCGATGGCGCGGTGAACCCCTACTTGCTGAACGCGGTGATCCTGGCTGCCGGTCTTGACGGCATCCGCACCAAGGCCGATCCCGGCAAGCGGTCGGACGTCAACATGTACACCGAAGGCCACCTGATCACCGACGCGCCCAAGCTGCCGTTGAATCTGCTGGACGCCCTGCGCGCCTATGACAACGACACCACGCTGAAGGCGACGATGGGCGAGGAATTCTCGTCCGCCTACATGAAGCTCAAGCATCAGGAATGGGACAGCTTCGTCTCCCACTTCTCGCGTTGGGAGCATGACAACACGATCGACATCTGACGACCCGTTCCCCTGGGACAGCGCCGGCCCTGTCGGTGACGTCTCCCTGTGGCGGTCTGGAGGTGAGCCAAGCTCCAGACCGCCATTTTTACCTCTGGGGAAAGTTTTATTGATGCAAGTCAAGGACGCGAGTTTGGCCGTGTGCCACATGAGACCAAAGGTACATCCGAGGAAGGGACCCTAGCATGACCAGCAAGATTCTTTGCCCGATCGACGGCAGCGACCACGCCACCGTGGGTCTTCACCTTGCCACCGAAGTTGCCCAGGCGATCGGTGGCCATCTGACGATCTGCGTCGTCAACATCGCCCACGGAGGCGTGCGCGGCCCGACCATCAACCACTGGACCAAGGAAGACGTTGCCAAGCTGATGGAAGATGCCGAAGCCAAGGCGAAGGCCGATGGCGTGAAGGATGTCGGCACGGTGGAACTGGTGTCGCGCGAGGCCGCGCCGGCGATCGTCACCTATGCCGACCAGAACGGTTATACCCATATCGTCATGGGCACCGGTGACAAGAAGGGTCTGAAGCGGCTTGTTCTCGGCTCGGTCGCGGCAGAGGTCGTGTCGCAGGCGCATTGCACCGTGACCGTCGCCCGCTAAGGGTCAGGACCTGCCTGAAAATCTCTGCTCCGACCCCGGAAGGTCCGCCCTTCCGGGGTCGTTTTGTTTACCTCGGGGAAGAATATTTAGCACAGACGCAAATCTTCCCCTGGGATTCAGGTTAAGGAAACGTGACGCGGTTCCGCTGCGAAAGCCATCAGCCGGCGGTACACACGACGAAGAGAGTCGCGATCATCGGGGCGGGTCCCTCGGGCCTTGCGCAACTGCGCGCGTTCCAGTCTGCCAAGCAGAAGGGCGCCGATATCCCCGAGATCGTCTGCTTCGAAAAGCAGTCGAACTGGGGCGGGCTTTGGAACTACACCTGTCGCACCGGGCTGGATGAGTGCGGCGAGCCGGTTCATTGCAGCATTTATCGCTATCTGTGGTCCAACGGTCCGAAGGAATGGCTTGAATTTGCGGATTATTCCTTTGAAGAGCATTTCGGCAGGCAGATCGCCAGCTCTCCGCCCCGCGCGGTGCTGTTCGACTATATCGAAGGCCGGGTGAACAAGGCCGGGGTCCGCGACTGGATCCGCTTTTCCACCACCATCCGCATGGCCCGCTACAATAAGGCGAAGTGCAACTTCACCATCACCGCGCATGACCTGAAGAACGACCGGATGGCCTTCCGCAACAACGCCTACAAATTGGACATCACCGGCACCACGGCGCCCGTCCACCACTCGCCTTGGAAGGACGCGCTGGAAGCTTCGATGGAAAGCCACCTGCGCAACTGATCCTTTTGCGCAAGGTTGCCCAGAGCGGCCCCGGTACTTGCCGGGGCCGTTTTCAATTGCCTGTTTCCTTGGCGCGGTGGGGAAAATAGGACCCACGGGAAACAAATTTTCGCAAAGCTAAAATTTCTTCTCGCCTTGCGAGACGGGTCGTGCTTTCTTTTGCGAAATCTGGTCGCAGGTGCGGCCCGATGAAAACGCGGGGGGAAAACAGTGACCACGGCTGCCAGGCCTTCTGGGACAGGCCAGCAACCCCAAGGAATTCCAATCGACGTGCGGAAACGCGGCAGACCGTGCCTTTGGTGCGAACCCTGCCGGACAATTCGCCGGTTTCAACAGGAGTGAGGGAATGACGACAGAAACAGATTCGGGCCAGATGGTCCGGGCGCTCAGCTGGAAAGGTGCCTTCTGGGTTGCCGCCGGCGTGCCGCCCTTGGTGCTTTTCTCGATCGGCGGTATCGCCGCGACCGTGGGGCAGTATGCCTTCGTGGTCTGGATCCTTTCCATGCTGATGGGCTTTTCGCAAAGCTTCACCTATGCCGAAATGGCCGGCATGTTCGGCAACAAGTCGGGCGGCACGTCGGTCTATGGTGCCACTGCCTGGCTGCGCTATTCCAAACTGATCGCGCCCCTGTCGGTCTGGTGCAACTGGTTTGCCTGGTCGCCGGTGCTGTCGCTTGGCTGCGCCATCGCGGCGGGCTATATCCTGAACTCTCTGTTCCCCATTCCGCTGGCCGAAAGCCAGCCGGTGCTGGACTGGATCGCCGCCAATCTCGCCAGCTACACGGCCGAGACCGCCTCTGTTGCGGCCTATATGGCTGAAAATGCAGGCACTACAGCCGAACAGGCCATCCAGGCCGTCGCCTCGGCCGATGCCGTCACTGCGCTGACCCCGGCTTTCCGGGTGTTCGAGGCCTTTGCCATCACCATCCCCGGCCTTGGCACGCTGCATTTCAACTCCACCTTCCTGATCGGCGTGGTGCTGATGCTGATCATCCTTGCGATCCAGCATCGCGGTGTGGCGCAGACCGCCTCGGCGCAGAAATGGCTGGCGATCATCGTCTTGACCCCGCTGTTGCTGGTCGGTCTGGTTCCGCTGCTCAACGGCTCTATCGATTGGATGAATGTCACCGATCTGGTGCCGCCGACCGCCGCCTATTCGGGCCTGGAAAGGGAATGGAACCTGGGCGGCTGGACACTGTTTCTTGGCGGTCTTTATATCGCCGCCTGGTCGACCTACGGTTTTGAAACCGCGGTCTGCTACACCCGCGAACTGAAAGACCCGCGCCGCGACACTTTCCGCGCGATCTTCTACTCGGGCCTTCTGTGCTGCGTGTTCTTCTTCCTGATCCCGTTCTCGTTCCAAGGCGTTTTGGGCCAAGAAGGCATGCTGGAACCGGGCATCGTTGACGGCACCGGCGTTGGCGAAGCGATGGGCAACATGATCGGCGGCGGCCCCGTCATCACCCAGATCTTCGTGATCCTGATGATCATGGCGCTGTTCCTGGCGATCATGACCGCGATGGCCGGATCGTCGCGCACGCTGTATCAAGGCTCGCGCGATGGCTGGTTGCCCAAGTTTCTGGGCGATGTGAACAGCCACGGCGCGCCGCACAAGGCGATGTGGACCGATGTTGTCTTCAACATCTTCCTTCTGGCGCTGGCTTCTGACGCGGGCGGATATTTCTACGTTCTCGCCATCTCGAACGTCGGTTACATCCTGTTCAACTTCATGAACCTGAACGCTGGCTGGATCCACCGCATCGACTCGGCCCATATGGACCGTCCGTGGAAGGCACCCAGCTGGCTGATCGGGCTGAACACCATCCTGGCCTTCGTCAACGCGCTGTTTCTTGGCGCCGGGGCAAAGGTCTGGGGATATGAGAACGCACTGTGGTCGGGCCTGATCTTTGCGTCCTTCATCCTGCCGGTGTTCTGGTTCCGCCACTACTATCAGGACAAGGGCCGCTTCCCGAAAGAGGCCTATGACGATCTGGGTCTGAAAGAGGGGGAGTTGGGCGAACGAAAAGCGGGCTTCCTGCCCTATCTCGCGCTGATCGCCGGGGCAGCGGTGGTGCTTTGGGCCAACTGGTTCTTCGTCCTGCCGGCCTGATCCATCTGCAGAACCTATGAAAGGGCCGCACTTGCGGCCCTTTTCCATGGAAAACTCTGTTTTCCCAGCGGAAAAAAAGTTGCACTTCATTATTGCTTTTTGGCGAGAATCGCCCGAGACTTGTCGAAAATGTCACCTATTCATGGAGCTATCCGATGACCAATTCCTGGCGCTTTACTACCCTTGCAGATCGTCACCGTGCCTTGGGGTCCAACCTTGAGGATTGGAACGGGATGGGCACTGCCTGGTCCTATTCCAAGGGCGATCCGGATGCCGAATACATGGCAATCCGCACCAAGGCGGGCTTGATGGATGTCTCGGGCCTGAAAAAGGTTCACATCACCGGCCCCGCTGCCAGCCACATCATTGAACGCGCCACCACCCGCAACCTGGAAAAGCTGATGCCGGGCCGCTCGGTCTATGCGGCCATGCTGAACGATGGCGGCAAGTTCATCGATGACTGCGTGATCTACCGCACCGGGCCGAATGCTTTCATGGTCGTGCATGGCAATGGCCAGGGGTTTGAGCAGCTGACCATGGCAGCCACCGGCCGCGATGTGTCGATCCGCTTTGACGACAACCTGCATGACCTGTCGCTGCAAGGCCCGCTGGCCGTCGAATTTCTGGAAAAGCATGTGCCGGGCATCCGCCAGCTGAACTACTTCAGCCACATGCAGACCAGCCTTTTCGGCAAACCCGTGATGATCTCGCGCACCGGCTATACCGGCGAGCGGGGGTATGAGCTGTTCGTGCGCGGGCAGGACGCCCCGATGGTCTGGGACCGCATCCTGGACGAAGGCAAGTCGATGGGCATCATCCCCTGCCGCTTCACCACGCTGGACATGCTGCGGACCGAAAGCTACCTGCTGTTCTTCCCCTACGACAATTCGGAAATGTATCCCTTCGACAACGAAGGCGCCGGCGATACCCTGTGGGAACTGGGTCTGGATTTCACCGTCTCCCCAGGCAAGACCGGCTTCCGCGGCGCCGAGGAACACTACCGCCTGAAGGGCGAAGAGCGTTTCAAGATCTGGGGCCTGAAGCTGGAGGGCAAGAACGTCCCCGGCAACGGCGCGCCGGTCTACAAGGGCGACAAGCAGATTGGCGTCGTGACGCAGGCCATGCACTCGCCGCTGAACAACTGGACGGTCGCCATCGCCCGCCTGCCGGTCGATTGCGCCAATGACGGCACAGCGTTGGAGGTCCGTTGCGGCACCCATGGGCCGATCAAGGCCACCACACATTCGATGCCCTTCTACGACATCGAGAAAAAGCGCCGCACCGCCAAGGACTGACCGAAACGACGGGAAGCGGGGCACCGCTTCCCGGCCGCAGCCTTCCGGAAAGCCCCGATGACCCTCACCCCGGTTACCCCCACCATCCGCAGCCGCCCGGTCTATGCGCCGCTTGGCGCCCGCCCCGGCCGGATGCACCTGATCGTCGCCGACGGCGAGGGTGCCGAAGCCGTGACCGACATGCTGGCCAGGACCGAAGATGCCGGTAACCTGCTGGCCGACGCGCATATCATGTATTGCCCAGGCCCCACCGGCAGCGACCAGACCGCCGTGCTGCAAGCGATTGGCGCGGCGCAGTTCTTCCGCGCTCCCTCGATTCCCGCCATGCTGCCGCGTCTGGCCCGTGTGCTGTCCGCCGCCCATATGGGCACGCAATTCTACCTTGCCGGTTCCGAGGGCCTGATCGGTCAGGCGGAACGCGACATCATGAACACCGGCTTTCCGTTCGAGGCGATCCAGAAGGAGCATCGCGGATCGACGCTGCGCCGCGTGCAATGCGTGCATTGCAAGGGCATCACCGAAAACGTCGCCACCGACCCGTTCCGATGCAGCCATTGCGGGCTGAACCTGTTCGTGCGCGATCATTACTCGCGCCGCATGGCCGCCTTCCAGGGCGTCAACATCGACGCCGAAGACCCCGGCGACGTTCCCGCAGCCGTGGTGAGGTTCAAATGAGCGGTGGCGCGAAACTGAACGTCCGCGTGGCCGATGCGGTCAAGGTCAACGACCTGATCACCCGCTTCCGCTTTGTCACCCGCGACGGAGCGCCACTTCCGGCATTTTCCGGCGGCGCGCATACCGTGGTGGAAATGGATGACCATGGCACCCGGCGCCTGAACCCCTATTCGCTGATGTCCGACCCGGAAGACGGCTCGGGCTATGAAATTTCGGTGCGGCGCGACGATCAGGGCCGGGGCGGCTCGCTTTTCATGCATACCCACGTGAAACCGGGAATGGAGATGGTGCTGTCGCACCCGGTCAACCTGTTCCCCCTGGACAATCGCGCCCGCAAGCACCTGATGATTGCCGGCGGCATCGGGATCACGCCCTTCCTTGCCCAGATCGCGCAGCTCAGCCATTTCGGCGGTCGGTTCGAATTGCATTACGGCGCCCGCAACCGGGCGCTGGGGGCGTATATGGATCGGCTCACAGCGGCGCATCCGGCATCGGTGCATTGCTACTTCGATGACGAGGATCAGGCGATCGACCTGAACCGCATCCTGTCGATGCAGCCCATCGGCACGCATCTCTATGTCTGCGGCCCGAAGGGGATGATCGCCTGGGTTCGCACCACCGCCGAAAGCATGGGATGGCCCAAGGCTGCCGTCCACCACGAGGAATTTCTTGCCCCCGGCACCGGCCTTCCCTTCACCGTGGAACTGGCGGCGTCCGGCAAGGCCATCACCGTCGGCACCACCCAATCGCTGCTGGAAGCGATGGAGGCCGCCGGCGTCGATGCCCCCTATCTGTGCCGCGGCGGCGCCTGCGGGCAATGTGAGACTGCCGTCATCAGCGCCGATGGCACCATCCTGCACCGTGACCACTGGCTGACGCCGGAAGAACACGCCGCAGGCGCGCGGATCATGCCTTGCGTCTCACGCTTCGAGGGCAAGACCCTCGTCATCGACCGATAGGAGTGGGCCCATGAGCCTCGATTTCAAGCCCGGCGCCTTCAACGACTTCTTCCGTGACGAGACGTTCCGCGATGATTTCACCTATCGCAATTCCCCCGAAGGCATCCGCCGCTTTCCTTTCCCCTTCGATCGCGACGACTACATGTATTCCGTGAACATGGAGCCGCACGTTCCGGGCCGCAAAGGCAGCGTGTTCGAGCATGAATTTGACGTCGATGAACATTACGTCGCCGAGATGATCGACCGCGCAAAGGTGTTGGCAGACGATCCCTTGCGCTGCCAGAGCCTGCCGCACATGACCCTTGCGGGTTGGGACCTGCTGGAACTGATCATGGAGTCGAAGGCCCGCGATTACCCGCATTGGTTCGGCCTGGAAAAGACCGGCAACCGCTGGCGCTGGATCAACCGACCGCTGGGCATCGATCACAGCTTCACCTTCCTTGACGACTCGACGCTGCCCTTTGGCCCGTTCGAATACATCACCCGCCAGACGCAAGGCGACTTCACCCTGCAGGACGAACGCGACGGCACGCTGTGGATGGATGCCGGAATCGCCACCTCACAGGCCGACTGGTCGGTCGATTTCGATGTCGGCATGAACTTTCATGAATGGCACGCTCCGGTGCCCTTGGCGCATGAAAAGGGCGTCTTCGACCGGGCGCTGAAATTCCTGCTCAAGCTGCAGCACGGCGCGCCCGTCCGCCGGTTCAACTGGACGATGACGGTCAACCCGCTGCTGGACACCGCGCCGGAAACCTACCCCAAATGGGGCCCGACCAAGACCTCGATCACGCCGGAAAACATGGGCCGGAAGCAGCACTTGCGGGTGGAATTGCAGACGCTCTACCGCCTGCCGCGGTCGAACGCGATCGCCTTCGACATCCGCTGCTATCTGGGCAAGTTCGACGAGATCGTCACCCAGCCGAAATGGGCCCGCCGCCTGCACCGGGTGGTCCGCGACTTGCCCGACGAACTGGCGACTTACAAGGGCTTCATCCGCAACCGCCCCGCGATGGTGGAATGGCTGTCGAAATACGATGACGGCGCGCCGACCTCGGTCGGCTGGTGGCCCGAAGACTGATGGGACAGCTTGCGCCGCTTCGCATCGGGTTCCTGATGTTTCCCGGCTTTCCGATGGCCTGCCTGACCTCGGCGATCGAGCCGTTGCGCGCAGCAAACGAGATTTGCGGGCGACGGGAATTCGTCTGGCGGCTGGTAGCGGAAACCGCGGCGCCGGTGCGGTCTTCGGCCGAGATCGGCTTCGACCCTGATGAGGTCCTGCAAGAAACCGAGGGGCTGGACCACCTCTACCTGCTTTCTCCCCCGACGGCCGAGTTCGCCGACCGGCGCCGCAGCCCGGCGCGCCTGCGCTGGCTGGACCGTACCGGGGTGACGCTGGGCGCCTTTTCCGGCGGCATCTTTCCCCTGGCCAGGGCCGAACTGATGGAGGGGCGCGGCTGTTCGGTGCATTGGTGCTACGAGGCGGCGTTCAAGGCCGAGTTTCCCGACGTGACGGCCAGCGAAGCGGTGATCCTGCGTGATCGGCGACGGGTGACCGCTTCGGGCGCGGGCGCGGTGTTCGACCTGATGCTGCGGCTGATCGAGGAGCGGCTGGGACGCGATTGCATGACCGAGGTGGCGTGCTGGTTCCAGCACCCATTCATGCGCGACGAAGACGCCAGCCAGAAGGTGCCGGTGGCCCATGCCGGCAGCACCGCCGACAGCCTGCCACCGCAGATCCGCGACGCGATCCGGCTGTTCGAGACCCATGTCGAAGACCCGCTGCGCATCCCCGACGTGGCCTCTGCCGTGGGCCTGTCGGGCCGCCATTTCGAGCGGCTGTTCAAGCGCGAAACCGGCCAAAGCCCACTGCGGTTCTATCACCACCTGCGGCTGTCGAAGGCCCGGCAGCGGGTGCTTTATACCAACGACAGCATGCGCGAGATCGCGTCCTCGGTCGGCTATCTGACCTCCAGCCCGATGATCCGGCACTATACCGAGATGTTCGGCGTCAGCCCGCGCGACGAACGTCGCCTGACCCTGGCCTTGCGGCAGGCGCGCAACCAGCCGACGAAGGTGCAGGCGGCGGAATAGCGGCTGCACCTCAGCCCTGCAGCGACAGCGCTGCGATCCCGGCGAACACCGCTGCAATCCCGGCCCATTGCACGGGCGCCACCCTTTCCCCCAGGAACCGCCATGCCAGGAGGATCGTCAGCACCCCCGAACAGCGCCGAGGTGACGGCGGCATACTCCGGGTGCGGCAACCGGGCCGAGGCCGTGACCATCCCCAGCGCCAGTGCATCCAGACAGCCCATCAGCATCAGCACCCGACCGATACCCTTGGCGGGCGCGAGCTGGCCCCGGACCAGGCACAGCACCAGCACTCCTGCCAGCGCGGTGATCCGTGTCACCACCATCGCCGGAACCACGGCGCCTTGTCGGGCCGCCTCTTGCCCCAGGGCAAAGGTCGCCGCGAACCCGCAAGCACCCAGCGCCGCCCAACCCAGCGCCGCCGACAGGCTGCCGCGGGTCATACCGCCCGCGCTTCGACCCGTCGTTGCCACCCAGCCGATGCCCGCCACGATGGCCGCCACCGCCAGCCATTCCTCCGTCGCCACCGGGCGCCCCTGCGCCGCCGCGATCGCCAGCGAGAGCAGCGGGAAAGACCCCAACATCGGCGCTACGATCCGCACCGGTGCCCGGCTCAGCGCCTGATACAAGCCACCACAGCCCGCAACATAGGTCAGCCCGGCCGCCACCGCAGGTACGATCGCCGCGCGGCCCATCGTCTCCCACCCGCCAATCACCAGCGCCAGAACCAGCAACGCCACCGATCCGGCCGACAGCACAACCAACAGCATCGGCAGCATCGCCGACGCTTGCGTCAACTTGCGCACCAGAAGATCGTGCACCGCCCAGGCAAGGGCCGCCGCAATCCCGAAGCTCAAAGACAGCATTTTCCCCTCGAACGCCCAAGCGCGACTTGTATCACCATCAACTCCTGCTATTCTTCACAATTAACAAGTTTTACCCATAATAAAGTAATCCACAAGGGAGCGCAGGGACCGCCATGCTCGACACGCCCTTTCCTTCTGTCGTTCCGGGCCCGCCGCGATCCAGCCGCATCCTGACGCCCCGCAACCATGCGCGCCACAGCGGGTTGGAACGCCAGACCATCCCCGGCGGCGGTGCGGCCCTTGTGCAACTGCGCCCCGGCGACCGGCTGACCGTCATCAATGACGAAGGCGGCCAGCCCGCTGAACTTGTCGCCGCGACGCAAAGCGGCAAGATCGACACCGCCCTCATCAGCCAGTCGCCGAACGCCACCGCGGAAGGCCTGCAGGCGATGCTCGCCATGGGAGACGCGGCGGGGCAGGG
The DNA here is from genome assembly GCA_016704435.1 of Rhodobacter sp. Lineage (GTDB taxonomy): Bacteria > Pseudomonadota > Alphaproteobacteria > Rhodobacterales > Rhodobacteraceae > Pseudogemmobacter. Next base: position 42,074 of record JADJAB010000005.1, read on the forward strand.
CCTTTCGCGTCTGCGCTTCGGGCTGGCACAGCGCAAGATCGACCTTGCCAGGGCCGGTGCACTGCGGCTGTTCGGTGAGGGCACCGCCTCCGAATTCACTGCACAGGACAACGGCTGGCTGATCGTCGCAGCACCCGGCTTGCCCATGCCGCCCGAGACCCAAGACATCGCCACTCCGATCACCCTGCTGATCCAGCGCGCCGCGCCCCACATAGTCGGTCAATTCGACCTGCCCGACCCTCTGGCCGACCCGATCCTGGACTTGCGGGTAAAATCTGCCACTGCCGAAAGCTACTTCGTCAAGGCCGGCGACTATATCCAGATCCTCGATGTCGATGGCCGCCAATGCACCGATTTCCAGTGCTTCGACGCCCGCAAGCCG
>JADJAB010000006.1 GCA_016704435.1 Rhodobacter sp.
AGAGGCCGACAAGTACTACCACGGCGACGACCACCGACGCCTATTAGGCCGCCTGCCGCAGAACGGACGATCTGGGTAGCGAAAGGGAATGAGAAGGTCGTCTCTCCGGGAGGAACTCCTCGACAAGGGGTCGGGCGGCGGCACGCGTCTGCTCGGACAACTGGATGGGTGAAACCACGCCGGAAGCCTCACGGCACTTTGATGACCAGAATCTCGACGGCATCAGCAGAGTAACGCCGACCCTGACGGAAGCGAGGCGCGTAGTATCGGGCCTAAACCTGCTTGCAACACCCGGGGGCGGCCAGTCCGTCCCTGCCGCTGCAGCAGGTCCGGGCGCAGCCCTGCGATCACCCCTCTGAACCACCGGAAGGACCGCGAACATGCTGAAGACCGTGTTTGCACTTGCACCCAGGCTCAGCCTCCATGTTGCCGGGGCCGGCATTCTTGCCATGGTGTCCCTGATGTTCGCCGAGATCGTTTCGACAAAGCTTTTCAACTACTCGCTGCCCTACGTCATCGAGTACTCCGAATATCTGGTGCCGATCATCGTCTTCTGGGGGGCGGCCTATACCCTGGCCGAGAAGGGCCATGTCAGGGCCGATATCCTGGTTCACCACTTTCCCGGGAATGTGCGCCGCTGGATCCTGCTGGCCGGCTATGTCCTCGGCCTGATCTTCCTGATCGTGGTATTCTGGCAGTTGCTGCAAGTTGCCCTGCGCAGCATCGAGATGAAGCGGTATTCGCTTTCTACCCCACCCCCCTCGCCCGATCAGGCCGCCCCAGCTTTTTGCCTGCATCGGCCTGGGCCTTTCATCTTCCAAGCTTCCTTGTCGAGATTGCCCGGATGGGGACTGGAGATTGCCGGTCGTCGCGACCCGGGCCCCGAGCAATGAACATATTGCAAGCGTCACAGTTGAACCTGCGGAGGGTCAATTGGACCTACTGATCATCGTCAGCACGTATGTTGCGGTATTGATCTTCCTGATCTTCTTCGGCCTGCCGATCGTTTTCGCGCTCGGGGTGGTTGCCGTCGGCTCGCTGTATCTCGCCAACCCCGCGCTGATCCTGGCGTCGGGGCAGCTGACCTGGGACGGCCTGACCAGTTTCGTGCTTGGCGCAATTCCGATGTTCATCTTCATGGGCTATCTGCTGTTCGAATCCGGCCTGAGCAAGCGGATCTATGACGGCATCTATCCGCTGCTGGACAGGCTGTTGCCTGGGGGCTTGCTGCATTCCAACATCGTTGTCGGCGCCGCTTTCGCTGCATGTTCGGGGTCGAGTCTGGCTAGCTGGGCGACAATTGGCACCGTGGCGCTGCCGGAAATGGAAAAGCGCGGCTACGACCGCAGTATCGCCGCAGGGTCTGTCGCAGCCGGTGGCACGCTTGGTATCCTGATTCCGCCCAGCCTCAGCCTCATCGTCTTCGGCGCGATGACGGACCAGTCCATCGGTCAGCTTTTTCTGGGCGGCGTGATCCCCGGCATCCTGCTGACCGCAGCCTACATGATCTACATCGCCGCAAGGGTCCGCCTGTCGCCGCATCTGGTTTCCGATGGCGTGAAAGTGGAAAAGGCTTCGTGGAGCGCGTGTTTCGCGGCGCTGGGTCAGACGTGGACGGTGGTCGTGCTGTTCGTCGGCGTGATGGGGTCCATCTATGCCGGCATTGCAACGCCGACGGAATCGGCCGCGATCGGCTGTGTCCTGACCTTCGTCATTGCAATCGGCTACCGCCTGCTCAGTCGTGAGGTTCTGGCACGGGCGCTGGCAGGCAGCGTCAAGACGACTTCGATGGTCATAGTGCATCTTCTGGGCCGCAAAACTCATGGGCATCTATCTGACCTACGATCAGATCACCGCCCAATTGTCGGCGATGGTGCTGGACCTGGGTCTGTCGCCTATCTCAATCTTCTTGTGCTGGTCGTTTTCTATCTGGTTCTGGGCATGCTGATGGATGGTCTTGCCGCCATGGTGATGACGCTGCCGCTGACATTTCCCATCGTCATGTCGCTTGGATTCGATCCGATCTGGTACGGTGTGCTGCTGACGATGCTGATCGAGGCCGGGTTGCTGACACCTCCGGTCGGGATGAACCTGTTCATCCTGCAAGGGCTGAGACCGGACTATCCCTTTGCCGTGCTGGTCCGCGGGGCAATGCCGTTCTTTCTTGTCCTGCTTCTGGTCATAGCGGTGATCGTCGCGTTTCCGGATATCGTCACCTACCTGCCGCGACTGGTCTTTCCCTGACGTGACCCGGCCTGGCCCGGATGATCTGCGAGCGCACCGCAAGGCCCGGGTGTTGCGCCTGACCCTGCTTGCGCATGATTAGGTCAAGGCGATACTTGACGGCCGGCAGCCACGAAAGATCACGCTCGGGCTGATGATGGAGCCGTTTCGGGAGGACTGGGAGAGGCAGAAAGATGCCGACTGGAACTCTCCTTTCAGTTGAAACGGCGTCCACCGCTGCCGAAACGCGCGGCATCATCGCGGCAATCGCGTCCGGTCTGACGCGGCGGGCGTGCCGCCGCGCCAGGGGGGGCGTCAGTTGCTGATCCGCAGCGCTTCGTTGCGGCCCGGCACCTCCATCGCCGCGGCCACGCCTTCGGCTGTGACAAGGCTGCGCGAGGCGCTGATCGAGGTGAGCGTCGGGATTGCCGCCAGCACCAGCAGCCCCGCATCACCCACCTTTGTCTGCCCGATCTGGATGGAGCTGAGCTGCAACCCCGTCAGATGCGTCATGCCGGCATCGGAAACGGCCGTTCCGTTCAGCCAGAGCGTCCGCAGCGCCGGCAGCCCCGAAAGCGACGCCAGGCCCGCATCGGTGATCGCGGTGCGGTCGAGATACACCACCTCAAGCGCCGGAAGCTGCCCGATAGAGGCCAGCGCGTCATCGCCGATCTTGGTGTCCCACAGGAACAGCCGTTTCAGCGAGGGCACCTTGGTCAGGTACCAGACCGCCACGTTGTCCACGGCGGTATTCATCATGCCCATTTCCTGCAACCCGGTCAGGCCGCCCAGATGCTCGAAACCCGACCCGTTCACCGGCTATCGTTGAACCCCAGCGTCTGCAGCGTCCGGATGGTTCCGAGCGCCACAAAGGCCGCATCGGTGACGCCAGTCCGCGCAAAGTAGAGGATCTGCAGGTTGCGATTTCCCGCCAGTGCCGCCATGCCCGCATCGGTGATGCCGGTGGCGTCCAGCGTCAGTTGCGTCAACGCCGGCATCGCCGCCAGTCGGGCATCGCGGCATCGGTGACACCCGCATTCATCGTCAGGTCAAGCCCGCGCACCCGCGACAGTCCGGCCACCACGGCCATATGGGCATCGGTCATCTCGCTGTCACGCAGACTCAGCTTCCACAGTTCGGGCACATCGGCCAGTTGCGCCAGACCCTCGGGCGTGAGGCCGAGCGTGTTGTCCAGCGCGACGTATCCAGCCGGGCAGGAACCGAAACAGGCCGATATCGGCATCGGTGATCTGCGGCGCGATCGCCGAACCGAAGGAAAGCGATCGCACCTCGCCGAGCGTCTCGGCGGTCACCGGTTCATTGCGCACCTTGACCCCAAGTTCGGCCAGCCGTGCCGCGGCTGCGTTGGGGTCCTGGGCCGCCGCGGCTGTCGGGCAGAGCGCCGGCAGGCCAAAGACCATACCGACGGCCAGAGCCGTTGCCAGGCGCGTGCCGATACGGCGGCGGGTGATGTGACATTGCGCGGACATGGAATTTCACTCCTCTACAGATTCCGTGAATGATTCTATACCTCTCCGGCCCGTTCTTCCTTGATTGGGGTTAAGCCGATTGCCGACCTTCGGAAAGAAAATCAGCCCTTGCGGCGTCTGAGTCCGCGCCGCGCCGTGGCCTTGGCGTCGAGGTATATCTTGGCTGGTTCATGGAAACGCGCCCGGCATTCGGCGATGGTTTCGCTAGTGCCCGGAAGTTCCTGATCAAGAAAATCGACCTGAATCCGGCTTGCCTGGTGTTCTCGGTCGATAGCGGGCATCACGGCACTTGGCATCCGAGGCGATGCTGATTGCTCCCAACCGTGGGTTGACCAGCAATACCTGAGACAGTGCGGCGACCGCGAAATCCAATGCGTCGGCCTCGGGAGACAGGCAGAACGCCATTGGTTTGGTGTCTGCGGGCTGGATCGGATCAAGCGGGACAAGCTCCGGGTCCTGGGCCAGGTGTTCCTGCTGCAAAGCTCATTTCACATTGCCGGCGTCCAGATCAGGTGAACTCCGACCCCATGCTCCAAACATGCTATGGTGGGAGTCGTAGGGATGCAGCAGAGTTCAAGAAATGACACGTCAGATCGAGGCGGGGTTGACGGAAAGCGGCGGCAGGCCAGCGCGCGAGATTTCCGCCAAGAAGTATGAGAGCGAGCTGGCGAGGCTGCAGGTCGAGCTCGTGAAAATGCAGGAATGGATCAAGGACAAGGGCCATCGTATCGCAATTGTCTTTGAAGGGCGGGACGCGGCGGGCAAGGGCGGAACAATCAAGCGGATCACGGGACCACTCAACCCTCGTGTCGCGAAGATCGTCGCCCTGCCTGCCCCGACCGAACGCGAGAAGTCTCAGTGGTACTTTCAGCGCTACGTGGCCCACCTTCCTGCCGCAGGGGAAATGGCCATCTTCGACCGGTCCTGGTACAATCGGGCGGGCATCGAAAGGGTGATGGGGTTTTGCACCGAGAGCGAGTATCAGGAGTTCCTGCGAAGCTGCCCCGAGTTTGAACGCATGCTGGTACGATCGGGCATCCAGTTGATCAAGTACTGGTTCTCGGTCAGCGACGACGAACAGGAGCGGCGCTTTCAAAAACGTCTGATTGAACCGACAAAGCGCTGGAAACTCAGCCCGATGGATTTGGAAAGCCGGAATCGCTGGGTCGATTATTCAAAGGCCAAGGACGAGATGTTCGTCCATACCGATATCGAGCAGGCACCCTGGAACGTGGTGAATTCCGACATCAAGAAACACGCAAGGCTGAACTGCATAAGCCATTTGCTGTCCGTCGTCCCCTACACGGACTGCACGCCCGAACTGATCGCCCTGGAGCCAAGGCCCACGCGGCGCGACTATGTCCGCCCGCCCATGGAAACGCAGAAATTCGTTCCGGAAATCTACTAGAGCCGTGATCCCCTGCCCGTTGCAGCCGGCACAGGCCAAAGAACGTGTCTGGATCGATCACTCGTCGCGCGGCGCAATGTCCCCTTCGGCGTCCACCTTGGGGCCGGGATCTGCCGGGCTGTCGATTTCCGAGAGCAACATCTCGGCGCGTTTGATGTGTTCGTTGGCAATCAGGACCTTGCGTTCAAGCCGCGACTTCCTTGATTCCTTGACGGTTCGTTCGAATTCGTCCTGAAGTTGCTGCTTCTTCGCCTTCAGCTTTCGGATCACGGTTTCGACGTGACTTGCCTTGATCTTCTTCTTGGCCTTTCCCAAGGTGAGTCTGCTGAAGTAATCGTCGAGTTTGTCAGCGTATTTCTTCAGCCCCATTTTGACATCTCCTGCAGTGAAATGGTCACGACTGCAATCGCGAACGGCGATGCAACTGGCCTAGTTTTCTGTGGTCCCGGATCTGGTTTCGGCGGTGTCAACCATCACCTCGCCGACTTCTTCCTCATCAAGTGCCAGAATGCGTTCCACCTCTGCGACGGCGCTGTCGGATCTGATGTAGTAGGCGCGCGCGGCGCCGATCAGGTCGCGCATGGCGTTGTAGGCATAGCCGGAATCGTTGAAGAACGAGGTCGCGGCATCTGCATCGAGACTGCCCTTGCGGATCAACGCATCGACGACACGGTTGCTGTTGTGTGCATCATCCTCGACCTGCGCGGCCTCTTCGTCCAGCCACAGATTGCTTCGAGCCTCGGGCTCGGCAATGTCGAGTTTGCGGATCTCCACGAGGATCCTGGCGATTTCGGTGCGCAGCGCGTCATAGATCTCGGTTACGGCGCCTTGATCATGTGTCGTGTAGGCCGTGGCATTGCGGCGCAAGTGCTTGACCGCCTTCACCGCCCGGACAATCTGGCCAGCCACATCACGAAGGATGTAGATCCTGTCGGTTACGTCAGGGGGCAGGTCCTTCGCGCCGGTACGTGTCGTGAACTCCACGATCGCCGCATAGAGCGTCTTCACGCGTGCCTCATAGCGCGCATCGAAATCGAAATCGACCACCTTGCGGCTCGAACGGACCGCAGCAGCCACATCCTTTGTTGCGAAGATCTCCCTGGCGGCTGAGGTTCAGCCCATGCGCGATCAACTCACCGAGGTTGTCGTAGAGATGCTTTACTTCCTTGCGCAGCGCAGCCACGATCGTTGCCGGAAATTCGTCAACGGCCTCCGACAGATACTTCGGGCGGCTAAGGTCAGCCTGCGGTTCCTTGATGACTGTTTCGATGAAACCGATCAGCCGGTTCAAGAGCGGCAGCATGATTGCGACACCCATCACGTTGAAAATGGTGTGGAACATCGCGACCTTGAGCGCGAAATCATTGTCGGCGATGCCGACCATGCCGCTGAGGACATCGACAAGGCCCCGTAGCGGAATGATGAAGATCAGCGCGACGCCGGCTGTCGAAACCTTGAAAATCACATCTGACAGCGCCAGCTGCTTGCCAAGATAATTCGCACTCAGCGAGCCTATGATGGCGGTTATCGTCGTGCCGATATTTGCGCCGATCGCCAGGGCAAGCGCGTTTTCATAGCTGATCTGCCCCGCGGCAAGCGCAGTAATGATCAGCACCAATGTCGCGTGGCTGGATTGCATGATGACCGTCGCCAGCGTACCCACCAGCGTGTAGACCAGCAGGCCCGCAATGCCGGACATCGCATAGCGGCTCAGATCGAAGGTGTCCTTGAAGGTCTCGAACCCGATCTTCATGTGGTGGATGCCAAGGAACAGAAAGCCAAGGCCGGCCAGAACATAGCCCGTGCCACGCAGGTATTTCGACTTTTGAAAGACCAGCACGACTCCGATCGCCAGCAGTGGCATCGCATAGACCGAGATATTGACCTTGAGGCCAAGACCGGCAATCAGCCAGGCTCCGGTCGTGGTGCCGATATTGGCACCAAAGACGATCCCGATACCGGCAACGAAGGTGATCAGGCCCGCACTGAGAAATGAAATCGTGATGACCGAGATCAGCGAACTGGATTGCACGATTGCTGTCGCTACAAATCCGAATGCCATTGATCGAGGCATCGACCTTGTCGCGTGTTCCAGTATCCGTTCCAGAATCCCGCCGCTGAACCGCCGGAACCCGTCCTCCAGCATCAGCATGCCGAACAGAAAGATCGCGACGCCCGCCGCAATCTCCTGAAATTCCGGACTTACCCAGAACCCCGTGATCAACATGCCGATGATGACCGGCAGGAGCACCTTTTTCAGTGGATATTTCATTTGCACGTCACGGAAGCATCATCCCGCGCAAGACGAAATAGAAGAGTGCCGCCAGAAAGGCCGATACCGGCAGCGTGATGATCCAGGCCGACACGATCTTGAGAAGCGAGATACGGCTGACCAGTTGCCGCTTCAATGCCTTTTGCAGTTCCTTGCGTTGTGCGGCCGTAATCACCGCCTGGGGTCCCATGCGTTTCAATTCGGCCAGGATGCGCTGCTTGTCTTCCAGGGGCGCATTCTGAAACCACGCAAGACAGCTTCGGCCTCGATGAAATTCGGCTCGCCCTGATGCCTGCCCAGAACGCCTTCAACCACCTTGCCTATGCGCTGGTCCAGGAATTCCCGCAGGAACCCGACGCCAAACACCGCCCCAAGCGCCACATGCGTCGAGCTGATTGGCATGCCGAGCTCGCTCGCGACAATCACGGTGATGGCGGCCGAAAGCGCGATGCAGAAGGCCCGCGACCGGTCAAGTTCGGTGATTTCCGAGCCGACCGTCCGGATCAGTTTTGGACCGAACAGCGCCAATCCAACCGAGATGCCAAGCGCACCGATCGCCATGACCCAAATCGGAATGGCCACCTTTCGCCACCCGCTCCGGCGGTCAGGACGTCGACGACCCGGGCCAGCGGGCCGACCGCGTTGGCAACGTCATTGGCGCCATGGGCGAAACTCAGCAAAGCCGCCGAAAAGATCAGCGGGAGGGTGAAAGCCGGTTGACCCCATCGCGATCGGCGCTGAGCTGCGGCGCCCTCTTGCGGATTGCCGGTCGTGCGAGCAACAGCGTAGCCAGCCCCGCGATCACCCCAAGAACCATCGCCCAGAGAAAGGAGATCTCCATGATGTGTTTGACCCCCTTGAGCGCGATATAGGTCGTGAACGCCCATGCCATGATCGCGATCATGTAAGGGACGACCTTCTGCGCCTCTGCGATCGGATCGCTCTTGAAGAAGACCAGCTTCTTGATGGCGTAAAGGAAACCAGCCGCGAAGACCCCGCCGACCACGGGCGAGATGACCCAGCTCATCGCAATGCTGGTGACCGAACTCCAGTTGACGATATCCCATCCGGCGGCCGCGATACCGGCCCCCATCACGCCGCCAACGATCGAATGGGTCGTCGAGACCGGCGCACCGAGCCAGGTCGCGGCGTTCAGCCAGATCGCCGCGCCCAACAGCGCGCCCATCATGGCCCAGACATATTCCTGGCTGTCGCCCAGGTTGGCAGGATCGATGATGCCGTCCTTGACCGTCTTGACCACATCGCCGCCGGCGATCAGCGCCCCCGCAGCCTCGAAAATGGCCGCGATCAGGATCGCACCGGCCAGTGTCAGCGCAAAGGAACCCACCGCAGGCCCGACATTGTTGGCCACGTCATTGGCGCCGATATTCATCGCCATGTAGGCACCGATCACAGCGGCGACGACAAGCAGGTAGGATTGCTCGACATGAGCGAACTTCGACCCCGTGAACAGAATCACGCCGGCGACGAAGATGATCGCGGTTCCCAGTCGGCCGACCTCGGAGCGGCTGATATGCGTCGCCCGTTCGATCTTCAGATAATCGTTGATCTTCATCCAATGTCCCCCTGTCCCGCAAATCAGATCGAGTCTGTTGGTGAAGTGCTCTCCCTGACACGACAGTTGCGTCGGGATTCCGCTATCTCCTGGCCGCTGATTGCAGGCAAGTTCGAACCATCGGGAAGTCTGATGCAATTCGCCCGATATTGCCCTTGAGCCAGATCAAGACAGCCGGAACGCGCGGTTGAATTCGGTCATCCCCCCGAAAACCAAGGGGATGCGAACGTGGAGTTTTCTCAGCACGACGACGAGGCGGTTCTGAGGCTTTGGTGCGCAAATGGACTGAAGGATTCGCCTTGCGAATCCAGTCGGTTAGTCAGGCAAATGAGCAGACTGCAGCGTCCGGCCCACCACTCCACGAATTGGCATGACAATAGCGCCGTGCCGGCGGGGCGCGGATCGTTGTAGATCCTGAGATGCGGTGGCTTGCCCAGCCGACTGGCAATTGCAGGCGGCGGATCAGTGTTCACAGACGCCGCGATCCAGGCTTGCCTGACGCTGAAGGCGCTTTTCGGGCTGCCATTGCGGCAAACGACCGTGATGGTGACGAGCCTGCTGGATAAGAGGATGGTCGGAAAGCAGTCCGGGGGACTGTTTTTCCGACGATTGGCCGGGCTCGATTGACCGGTGCCGAACTTCGGCAAGCTGAGCTGCCGCCAGAAGGATCTGGTCGTCCACAATCCCGATCGCCCAAGCACCGGAGCCTTGCACCTTTTGATCGACGGCACAGGCGTGAAGGCGGAAGGCGACAGCGATCGGTTTGCCGACAAACATGGGCCATCCAAACTGCGAGAATGGCGGAAGGTGCCTCTTGCTATCGACGCCGATACGCTGGAGATCCGGACCTTCGCAGGCGGTCTGTCCAGGCAGACGACGCAAACTGGCTGCCTGATCCCGTGTTCCTGATGTCAGTCGGCCCAAACTCCGTGGATCGCCTCGCTCAACGCCTCGACGCGGAAGTCGGCATCCAGGGCATTTGAGATGCGCCACGACAAAGCCACCGGCGTTTAGCCCATGCCTGACGGCGCTTGAAGGCAATCGCTCATCGGCCGATGGATCGCCGCCAGATACAGAAACCCGCGCCGTATCCATTGCCCGGCAGGCGATTTGCAAGGCAAAGCTGCCGAGAGGGGGCAGGTAGGTGATGTCGGCGCACCAGACCTGATCGGGACGGCCCACGCGCAGCCCCCGCAGCAGGTAGGGATCGATCTTGTGTCCCTTCGCTGGCTTGCTGGTGTTCGGCTTCTGATAGATCGGCATCAACCCCATGAGGCGCACGAGCCGACGGATGCGCTTCTCGTTCACCGCGTGGCCCTCGTTGCGCAGGTGCGGTGGTCGCCGGCGATCCAAATGTCGCCCGCCTGTGTGACCGGGGCCGGTGCTGCTGGCGAAAGGTCACTCAGATCGTCCAGTGCGTCAGATCCGTCCGGCGAAACAGGAAGTTTCCGAGATGGAAGTCGATCTCCGGCATCTCGAAACCGGTAAGCGTGAGGTCGACCTCGAGCTCTTCCAGTTCAACGAACCCGACTCTCGGGTTCTCATCGTCCCACTCACCGGTCTCCCGGATGCGGTTCAGCGCAATGGCAAGCAGGCGGATGCCTGGTATCGGCAAGTGATCAATGACAAGGCGGGGCACGGTCTTCGTTCCCAGTTCGCGCAAGGCGTCGACGTCACCTTCACCGGTAACGAAGCCGGAACCTACGCCTATGGCGGCTCCGGTTCCGGCAGTTTTTCCGACATCGAGCGGCTGGAAGCCAAGGCCTGCTCGTTCGTCTCCGTCACCCAGTCGTTCAACACCGCCTCTTCGATGGGCCGGCTGACACTGAGCATGCTGCTCTCCTTCGCGCAGTTCGAGCGCGAGGTCACGGCCGAACGCATCCGCGACAAGATTGCGGCCTCCAAGAAGAAGGGCCTGTGGATGGGCGGGATCCCGCCCCTCGGCTACGATGCCTCAACTGACTGGAAGCTGCGCACCCTGGTTCCGAATGAGGCCGAGGCAGTCACCGTGCAGACCCTGTTCGATCTCTGCGTCCGGCACGGCTCGCTTCGCGACGTCGAGCGCGAAGCGGCTGTCCCTGGCCTGAGATCGAAGCTGCACCGCTTCAAAAGCGGACGGTTGCAAGGTGGCAACCAGCTGTCGCGGGGCCAGATCCACAAAATTCTCGTCAACCCGGTCTACCTTGGACTGATCCGGCACCACGACAAGACCTATCCGGGCCAGCATCCGGAAATCGTCGCCCAAGACCTCTGGGACCGGGTCCAGACCACGCTGCAGGATGCCGCCGGCAAACCACGGGGGCATCGGAACACGAGCGGGGAGCGCGCAGCCCTGATGGGCAAGCTGCGCGATCAGACCGGTGACCGGCTGACCCCAACCCACACTGTTCGCCGTGGCCGCAGGCTCCGGTACTATGTCTCCAACAGGCTGATCGCAGGCGGACCGGGCCCCACGGGCTGGCGATTGCCGGCACCGAGACTTGAGGCCGTCATCAGCGACCTGATTGCCGATCACCTCGTCGTGCGGCAACGGCACAGCGGTAGCCGGCTGTGCCCGACGCGCGCTCCGGACGCCACGAGGCCCATATTCGCACCCGCGGAAAGCCTGCCTTCCTGTCGCCACGCATCCAGGCCGCCATACGCGACGGCATCCAGCCAGCCGATCTTACCCTCGAGCGAATGGTTCGGCGCAGAGCGCCTCACGACTGGCAAGTCCAGGAGCGCTTCTACGGGTTCCACGCGGCGGCGCCAGACCCGACGCTGCCTGGAACAATCGCCGCGAAGGTGAGGCGAAAAATCCCTGCCAGCGGCGCTATCTTCGCGACTTAGCTCACTGAAGTTGTACGTATTTCTGTCGCGAAGACGCACAGGGTGTCACGGAAACTCCCTGCTGGCAGGGAATTTCCCACCAAAACCGAAGCGCATGAAGCAGGGGTCAGAGACGCGGTCGCGACAGCGCGCCGGTCTGCAGCTGCGAACAGTCTCTCGCGCATGGCAGAGCGCAGAAAAGCCCGGAAATCCGGGCCGAAATCGACACAATAGATGATTAATATCAATTACTTGGGTGGGTGGCGGAGCCGAAGGGATTCGAACCCTCGAGACGGTTTCCCGCCTGCGCCCTTAGCAGGGGCGTGCCTTCGACCACTCGGCCACAGCTCCGTCCGCCCGTTTAAGGGGGAAGGCGGGCGGGGGCAAGGGGGTAAGGCAAGTCTAGCTCAGCTTCTGAAGGCCCATTGCCGCCTTGATCTGCCGCTTCATGTTCTGGCCTGCGCGGTGGTCGCTGGGCGAGGTGGACAAGGTGATTGTCTCAAGCCCCGGCATGTCCGGCTTTGCCTCCAAACGGGGGTGGCCGTTGTTGGACTTGAATTCATATCCGTGGCGACAAGCAGCCGTTGGATATCTGCCGCCATTCCGGCCGCCGGTGCCCGGGTTGCAGCGTCGATCTCTTGCTCCAGAACCGAAAACTGCGGCGATGGCGGCGCCCGCAGGATGGCGTCTGCCACGGCAAGACTGCGCTTGTCCCAGCCTTTGTCGGGGCCGATTTCGCGGAACGTACCCGCGATCGCCCGCAATCTGTCGTGAAACTCGCCATACGCGCTCCGGCCCGATGTCTGGAATCTCCCAGCGCGCCTCCGTCGCCCCGCCCTCGTTCCGGTTCGACAGGCGCCTGCGACAAGTCCTGCAACTGCTGCCGCAGTTCAACGATGGCGGCATCCTTCTCAGCGATCTCGGCATCAAAGCTGGCGACCAGGTCCCGGTCTTCTCGCACGGATATCCGGGCGTCCCGGCCAGCCCGATCCGCGCTTCCTGCAGATCGGTCCACAGTCCCAGCTTTCGCCTTGGGCATGCCGCCGCAATAGTCGCTGACCGACCGATGACAGCCTCCTTCAGCGCGCGGCTGTCGGGCAGTTGCCAACCGATGAACAGCGACGGCACAAGACCGCGACCCGGAATGCCAAGCCCAATGGTCCCACCATAGGCATTAAGGCCGCCGCTCAGGTCCTTGAGGCGGAACGAAAACGCCCGATCCGGTTCAAGGACGACATGGGCGACACCCGCCAATGCAACGGACATCGGGTCGATCTCGCGGCTCCAGCGCCCATTGTCCGGCGCTGCGCAGACACCCAGACGATCGGAAGTCGGGTCGAGGCGGTGCCCCTCCAGGATTGCCTGGGCCAGAAGGAGTCCCCCTTCATCGTCAGGCGATATCCGGTGCGGCAAGAGGCCGGGGACTCAGCAACCCATCGCAGCATGCTTTTCCTCCAGAAACATGCGGACGATATGCGGGCGGCGAGGCGGGGAAAGATCGGCCAGTGCTTGCTGGGCCAGACATTGGCCACGAACCCGCAGGAGCGGTCCTTCAGACGTTGACCGTGCGACAGCCTCGGTTCGCCAGGAGGGCGCCTTCTTGCTCATCCGGGATTTCGTGTCGAAACCCGATTGCGGACAGGGTTCCACCTTCTGGAAAACAGATCCCGAAGAACCAGCCCTTCGCCCGATGCACTGCGCAATTCAGGCGACTCGCGCTCAATTCGTGCGGTATCGGCCGTGTTCAGGACGGTCGAAGCTTTCATGCCTCGAAGCCAGGCCAGCACAGTCGCGACGACTTCGGCCTCGGTAGGCATCCGTTTCAGCAGGCAGGAATTGTTGCGAACAAAGACTATCTTGTGACCTCGACAGAAGCGAGAATCACTTTATCATCAGAATCGTGCGGTCTCAAGGCAATCGTGAGAGGGAGACTCCCGATTCGGATGACCATCGAGATGCTCGGCAGAAGCGCACAGAATGGAGCGGCTGTCGCGACGGTGCAGGTCCTTGCGCTAATGTGGCTTTGGTAGCCCGGCGGTTGCAAGTGCGTATAGTCCGAAACGGAAACGGTCAAAGGCCCCGCTGAACGGATACCCAAAGCGGAGCAATCCCTTGCGTCCGTCCAGCGCCCCGGTTCAGGACACCCGCCGCCTCAGGCGTTGAACACAGGAAGTGCAGCACGTCGCCGTCCTTGACCTCATAAGTCTTGCCTTCGACCCGGAACTTCCCCGCCTCCTTGGCCCCCGCCTCGCCCTTGCCAGCCACATAGTCGGCGTAAGCCACAGTCTCGGACCGGATGAACCCCTTCTCAAAGTCCCCGTGAATAACCCCCGCCGCCTGCGGCGCGAGGGTGCCTTTTTCGATCGTCCAGGCGCGGGCTTCCTTCGGTCCGACAGTGAAATAGGTCTGCAGGCCCAGAAGCTGGTGGCCTGCCCGGATCAGCCGGTCAAGTCCGGCCTCGTGCAGGCCCATCTCCTCAAGGAAGATCGCCGCCTCATCTTCGGGCAGCTGCGCCAGCTCTTCCTCTATCCGGGCCGATATCACCACCGAACCGGCCCCCTGCGAAGCCGCCAGTTCGGCCACACGGGCCGATTGCGAATTTCCCGATGCGGCCGAGGCCTCCTCGACGTTGCAGACATAGAGAACAGGCTTCGAGGTCAGAAGCTGCAACAGCCGCCAGTTGCGCAGATCATCCGGCGATACCTTCACCGTCCGCGCCGGTTTGCCCTGTGCCAGTGCCACCTCCGGCCAGCGACAGCAGCCGGTCCTGTTCGACCGCCTCCTTGTCGCCGCCCTTGATCTTGCGGGCCAGGTTGGTGCGGCGCCGCTCGATCGAGTCCAGGTCGGCCAGCATCAACTCGGTCTCGATGGTCTCGGCATCGGCCACCGGGTCGATGCGGCCTTCGACATGGGTGATGTCGCCGTCTTCGAAGCAGCGCAGCACATGGGCGATGGCGTCGCATTCGCGGATGTTGGCCAGGAACTGGTTGCCCAGGCCCTCGCCCTTCGAGGCCCCGCGCACCAGCCCCGCGATATCGACAAAGGTCATCCGCGTCGGGATGATCTGCTTCGATCCGGCGATCCTGGCCAGCACCTCCAGCCGCGCGTCGGGCACGGCGACCTCGCCGACATTCGGCTCGATGGTGCAGAAGGGGAAATTCGCCGCTTGTGCCGCCGCCGTGCGGGTCAGCGCGTTGAAGAGCGTGGACTTGCCCACATTCGGCAGCCCGACGATGCCCATCCTGAAACCCATGCTGCCCTCCTGCGGCGATCCGCGCCGTCTTAGGCGGGCGCGGGCAAAGGTTCAAGCTTTCGCAGCGCGTTCGTTGCGGGGACGCCGGGCACGAAGGTCCGCGCGGCGAACCCATCGCGCCGACGGGTGATGATCCGGCCATCAGGCAGTCCGCAGGGTCAAACAGGACTCCACAGGCCGGCGACAACAGGCAATAGATGGGGAGGAAGCCAGAAGCGCCGTCCGCGCGGGTTCGCCATCAGGGCCGATCGCCGGGACATCGCCGCTCGAAGAGGTCACGCATGCAGCACCGCCCCGGTCCCGGCCACCCTGATGCCCCCGGTTTCTGGCTGGACGATCCGGCCCACCGCGCCTGGCTGGCGGCCGACGCCGCGCGGCAGTTCGGTTTTTTCCGCGCCGCATTGCACCCCGTCGCCGGGTTTCATGTGCTGGGTCACGACGGCCGGCCACTTGCCGACCCGGTGCAGGAACTGCATGCGACGACGCGGATGGTGCATTCCTTTGCGCTGGGGCATCTGGCCGGCCAGCCCGACTGCGCGACGATGATCGACCAGGGCATGCGCTATCTGGCCAGCCACCACCACGACCGCCAGCATGGCGGCTGGCTCTGGTCGCTGAACGGCGATGCGGTGCAGGACGGGCGCAAGCTGGCCTATGGCCATGTCTTCGTACTGCTGGCGGGCTCCAGCGCGCGGCTGGCCGGGCATCCGCAGGCCGACCGGCTGATCGACGATGCCAGCGCCGTGCTGGAGGCCCGGTTCTGGGAAGAAGCCCCCGGCCTCTTCGCCGACGAATGGGCGCGCGACTGGACGCCGTTTTCAATCTATCGCGGCATGAACGCCAACATGCACGGAGTCGAGGCGCTGCTGGCCGCCTATGAATCGACGGGGCGCGAGGTCCATTTGACCCGCGCCGGGCGGATCCTCGATTTCTTCCTGCGCCGGATCGCGCCGCAATGTGGCTTTCGCGTGCCCGAGCACTACGGGCCCGACTGGCAGGTCGACCGGGCCTATGCCGGCGACCCGATGTTCCGCCCGCCGGGCACCACGCCGGGCCATTCATTCGAGCTGGCGCGGCTCTTGCTGCAGTGGTGGGACCTCGCGGGCCGACCGGATGACGGCTCGCCTGCGCTGGCGCGGCGACTGGTCGAAACCGCGCTGGCCGATGGCTGGGACAGGGCGCGCGGCGGGCTGGTCTATACCGTGGGCTTCGACGGCCGCCCGGAAATCCTGTCGCGCTACTGGTGGCCGGTGACCGAAGCGATCGGCGCGCTGGCAGCCCTGATCAAGCTGGAACGACGGGCCGAGGACGAGGTCTGGTATCGCCGCCTCTGGAGCTTTGCCGATACCGCCTTCATCGACCACGCCCGCGGCGGCTGGTTTCCCGAGGTCGGCGACGACGGCCGCCCTTCGGCCACGCAATTCAAGGGCAAGCCCGACATCTACCACGCCCTGCAGGCCACGCTTTTCCCACTGGCACCGGGCCTGTCGCGGTTCGGCGACGGTCTGCGCGCCAATCCCCTCTGGTAGGCCTCAGCCCCAGTCGCCGATCAGCACGTTGCGGGTGACCTGCTCGACCGACGCATCGCGGGCGATCAGGCCGGCCACCCATTCGCAGGAGCCCGCGTTGAAGATGCCGCCCTTGCCGCGGCGATAGTCCAGCATGGCGCCGTTGCCATGGGTCACGCGGGCGACGGTGTCCTCGGTCACCTCGCCGAACAGCGACATTGCCAGTTCCTCGGCATCTTCACTGCCGATGAAGGCGTCGCGGTCGTTTGCGTCGGCGCTGTGGGCCAGCGTGGTGGCAGGGGCAAGACCGACGATCACCGCCTCTCCGGCCAGGGCGGCCTGGTCCGATGGGTAGGGCAGGCCATGGGCCATGGTGTAGTCGATCCCGTCCACCTCATAGGCAAAGATCCGGGCGTCGCGACCCAGCACGTCGCCATAGCCCATGCCAGAGCCCTTTAGCGCCCAATGGTGGGGGCGGTAGATGGTAAAGCCCCCGGCACCATGGGCGGCGCAGCGGCTCCACCCGGCATAGACGCCGGCCGATCCGGTCAGGCCCATGGTCAGCGTGGCGGGGCGGTGGATGTCGCGGTGGTCCCAGTGGTCGGTCATTCGGCTGCGGTCGGGGGTGGGGTCTTCGGCCCCGGCGCGGGTCTTGTAGCAGGTCTGTGTCGCCAGATCGGCGGAAAGCCTTGTCTGCCAATAGAAATTCCCGGCAAAGCGGCAGAGCTGGCCGCCCTGATCGACCCAGGTCTCCAGATGGTCGCGCATCTCCCATGTCCAGTATTCGTCATGGCCGACGATCAGCGCGCGGGGGTAGGCGTTCAGTGCCGCGGGGTTGGCGTGCAGGTCGTGCTGGGTCAGGTAATCCAGCGCAATCCCCTGCGCCTCGCACCACAGCGCGAAGGGGCGCTCGAACGCGGCCCAGCCGGAGGAGGCGTATTTCTTCGAGATGCCCTTAGATCGCGCATAGATCATGTGCGGATAGCTGGGTCGCTGGTTCGGCGGGCTGGAATGCGGAATGCGCGGGGCATCCGAGGGCCATTCGACAAAGCCCCTGGCCCAAGGTCGATGGATCGAGACATTGGCGGCGAAGGTCTGCCCCTCGGGCCCGGTCAGCCCCTGATAATGGTTCGATCCGCCCCAGTCGTTGTAGGCGCACCAGGTTCCGGTCGCCAGCACCATGGCGATGCGCGCCGTGGGCTGGGCCGCGCGCAACACGAACATGTGCTGGCTCGCAACGCCTTGCGCGGAAAGGGTGATCCGATAGACGCCGCTTTTCCAGCTTTCCGGCAGGGTCAGGGTGTAGCGTTCCGGCCAGCCGCAGCCGGTGACCGAGCAATCGGCCGGGGTCTCGGCAAAACCGCCGGGGAAGGTGGCCTCATGCACGCATTCGGGGTGCAACCCGTCGCGTTCGATGCGCAAGGCAATCTCGGCGGCCTGCGACATGGCATGCAGGCGAAGGGTCTCGCCTGCGGCATAGGAGATGCGGTCGGTATAGCCCCAGACCTGCGGGCGCATCGGGTCCGGGCTGGCCATCTGGTAATAATGCCCCGAGACGGCATCGCCGGTGTCATGTCGGGCGGCGACAAAAAATCCTTGCAGGTCAGTCATTTGCGGCCTCACTTCAATGGTGAGAGGAAAGAGGTCAGGTTCTGCCCCAGATCGTCGGACACATAGCCGCCCTCCTGCACGATCAGCAAAGGCAGGCCGGTGGCGGCGATGGCCTCGGCAATGCGCGAAAAGCCGAGGGTGGTGACGCGCAGGCCCTTGAACGGGTCGTTCTCATGCGCGTCAAGGCCAAGCGCGACGACGATCACATCGGCACCGAAGCTTTCCACGGCCTGCAGCGCGGTGGCCAGCGTGGCCAGGTAATCGGCGTCGCCGGTGCCGCGGGCAAGCGGCAGGTTGAGGTTGCAGCCCCGGCCCGCACCTTCCCCGCGTTCCTGCGCATGGCCCCAGTAGAACGGATAGAACCGCGCCGGATCGGCGTGGATCGAGACGGTCAGCACGTCACCCCGGGCGTAGAAGATGCCTTGGGTGCCGTTGCCGTGATGCACGTCGACATCGAGGATGGCGGGGCGCAAACCCTTGCGGCGCAAGGCTTCGGCGGCAATGGCGGCGTTGTTGAGAAAACAGAACCCCCCCGCAAGGTCGGCAAAGGCGTGGTGGCCGGGCGGGCGGCACAGCGCATAGACCGCCCCCCCCGCCGCCACCGCAGCGGCGGCCGAAAGCGCGGTCTGCGCCGACCAGTAGGCGGCCTCCCAGGTGCCGGCTGCGATCGGGCATGAGGTGTCGGTCTGGTGAAACCCGGCCTGGCCAAGCACGGATTTCGGGTAGCTGTCGGTCCGGTTTGCCGGGTGGATGTTGGGGATCACCTCGGCCGAGGCGCCGCTCATCCGGCTCCATCTTTGGTGGGCGGTGCGCAGGAAGGTCAGGTATTCGGCCGAATGAAGTGCTGCAATCGGGCCGAGGCCGTGGTCTTCGGGCGCGGTGAAGGTGCAGCCGGCGGCTTCGGCTCCGGCTTGCAGGATGCCGATGCGGGCCGGCACCTCGGGGGTTGGGAGAAAGCCTGCCATTGGCCATGAAGTGTTTGGGATCATGCACCTTTTGCCGGGGGTCGAGAAAGGCCTTCATGCCAATGCCTCCAGTTGCGTGCCTTCCAGCGTGACCCAGATTTCCTTCGGCTGCGGGGTAAAACCCAGCCGGGCGTAGAAGGCGGCGGCGCCGGGGTTGTCGGCGTAGTAGTTCAGCCGCAGGAAAGTGGCGCCCCAGCGCGCGGCGACGGCATCGCGCACCGATGCCAGCAGTGCCCGGCCAAGCCCGGTGCCGCGCTGGGTTTCATCCACCCAGAGGTCGGTGACAAATGCGCCGATCTGGCCGCGCGTGGTCGAGGCAAACAGCGAGTAAAGCGCAACGCCCACCGGCACCGCATCGCCGGCCAGAACCGCCCCGGTGGTGCCCGCGCTGTCGCCCAGAAGGCGCGCCAGCAGCGCCGCGTCCATCCGGTAGGGGTCGCCCATGTCACGGGCCAGCGACCGCAGCGCGAGGGCGACCTGATCGGGCGGCGGGGTGGTGGAGATCTGCATCAGAACCCCACCGCGTCGGCGCCCTTGGTGCCCAGAATCGCGCGGGCCTCGTCCGGGGTGGCGACCACGCGGCCCAGTTCCTCGACGATGCGGCGGATCTTCTCCACCTGCTCGGCGTTCGACTTCGCCAACTGCCCTTGCGCGATATAAAGGTTGTCTTCCAGCCCGACGCGGACATGCCCGCCCATGCCGGCCGCCATGGCGGCCAGCGACATCTGCTTGCGGCCTGCCGCCAGAACCGAGAACAGGTAGCGGTCGGCGAACAGGCGGTCGGCGGTGGCTTTCAGGTGGATCAGGTGTTCCGGCTCCGCCGCGATGCCGCCCAGCACGCCCATGACGAATTGCACGAAGATCGGCGCGCGGATCATGCCGCGATCCTCGAAATGCTTCAGCATGTAGAGGTGGCTGACGTCGTAGCATTCAAACTCGAACCGCGCGCCGCGCTGGGTGCCCATGCGGGTCAGCACCGCCTCGATATCGCGGGGCGTGTTCTTGAAGACCAGATCGTCGGTGCCGCGCAGGAACGGTTCTTCCCAGTCGTGCAGCCATGTTTTTCGTTTTCCCAGCATGGGATAGAGGGCAAAGTTCATGCTGCCCATGTTCAGCGAACACAGTTCGGGCTGCGCCTGGATCGGTGCCGCCAGCCGCTGGTCCAATGACATGATGGCACTGCCGCCGGTGGTCATGTTGACGATTGAGCCGCAGCCCGCCTTGATGCGCGGCAGGAAACCCATCCAATGCGCCGGATCGGCCGAGGGCCGGCCGTTCGCAGGGTCGCGGGCGTGCAGGTGCAGGACGGTGGCGCCGGCGTTTGCGGCGTCGATGGCCTGTGTGGCGATCTGATCGGCGGTGACCGGCAGGTGGGGCGACATCGAGGGCGTGTGGATCGAGCCGGTGATGGCACAGGAGATGATGATCTTGGACATCAGGCCAGCCTTTCCGCTTGCAGCACCTGGCGGATGGATTTCGCGCCCTTGTCGGTGATCTCGGCCAGTTCCGCGTCGGTGCAATTGTAGGGCGGCGCGAAGATGACGATATCGCCGGACTCGCCATCGACATTGCCGCCGACAGGATAGCAGATCAGGCCGTTCTCCATCGCTTGCGCGCGGATTTTCATGAAGAGTCTCAGGTCCTTGTCGAAGGGAGCCCTGGTGTCGCGGTTCGCGACCAGTTCAACGGCGATGAAATGTCCCCGGCCGCGAATGTCGCCCACGGCGTCGATGCCCGCCAGCCCCTCGGCCAGCCAGGATTTCAGGCGCGGGCCATTGGCGGCGACCTTTTCGACCAGCCCTTCGCGGCTGACGATGTTCTGAACCGCCACACCCGCCGCGCAGGCGGCGGTATGGCCGGTGAAGGTATGGCCGGTGCCGAAGGCGCCGTCGCGGGCGCGGATTGCGTCCCAGACCCTGGTGGTGCAGATGGCGGCACCAAGAGGCTGGTAGCCGCTCGCAAGGCCCTTGGCGATGGCCATGATGTCGGGCTCCACCCCGTCATGTTCCAGCGCGCGCCAGGTGCCGCAGCGGCCGGCGCCGGACATGACTTCGTCCGAGATCATCAAAACGCCGTGGCGCGTGCAGATCTCGCGCACGGCTTGCGCATAGCCGGGGGGGGCAGGGACGCAGCCGCCGGCGGCGCCGACGACGGGCTCGAACACGAAGGCGGCAATCGTCTCGGGGCCGGCCTTCAGGATTGCAGCCTCAAGCGCGGCAGCGGCGGCGGCACCTGCGGTTTCGGCGGTGGCACCGGGGATCGGGCGGTATTCATTGGCCGGCGGGATCTTCACAGACGGAATGAAGGCCCCTTCATAAGCAGCTGTTCTTTCAGAGAAACCAGACAGGCCAAGGGCGCCGAGCGTATTGCCGTGCCACGACCGCTCGCGGCTGATGAACACCCGCCGCGATTTCTGCCCGATGGCGGTCTGGTATTGCAGGGCGATCTTCAGGCAGCTTTCCACCGCCTCTGACCCGCCGGTGACATAGACCATTTCGCGCAAAGTCCCGCCGGTGCGGGCGCGGATGATCTCGGTCAACTCCTCCAGCGCGTCGGTGGTGAAGTTGTAGCGGTAGCCATGCGCGATCTGGTCCAGCTGGTCGCAGATGGCGCGGTTCACCTCTTCGTTGGCATGGCCGAGGCAATAGACCGCGGGGCCGCCGGAGCCGTCGATGTATTGCTTGCCTGTGGCGTCCCAAAGGTAGCTGCCCTTGGCGCGCACCACCTTTGGCAGGGCGTTGGTGGCATGGATGGCGGCGTGCTGGGGGGCGGTGGACATCGGGGACTCCTGCGCGATAACCCCGGCAGGGTGCGACGGCGGTTTGCATAGATCAAATAGATAATTGATATGCGTTTGATTGCCCTGATCTATGCGGTGCCATAGGTCCGGTCGGCAAAGGGCGTCCGGGCCAGCGCCTCTTGCAGGCGGGCCAGCAGGGCGGCCTCGGCCGGGTTCATCCGCAAGGCCGGCGCGTGGCAAAGGAAGACATCGACGGTGGGCAGATCGGTGTAGGGCGGCAGTTGCCACAGCCGCCCGGCTTCGACATCGGCGGCGACGACATGCAGCGGCAAGGGGCCGACGCCGATGCCAAGCTCGATCAGCCGGCGGACCTCTTCCAGATTGGCCGATGATCCGGTGACGCGGTCGCCCAGCCCAAGGCGGCGGCGCAACGCGGTAACGGTTTCCAGCACATCGCCTTCGCGGTCGGTCTGAAACGACACCGCGGGCAGGCCTGAAAGATCGGCCTCGGCCAGGTCGCGGCGGCCGTAAAGCGGGTGGGGGCGGCCGCAGAACAAGCCGAAGGACTCGCGGTAGAACGGCGCGGCCTTCACCCCCGGCGGCAGCGCCGACATCAGGCAAAGGGCCAGGCTGGCGCGGCGGGCGGCAACGGTGGCCAATGCGTCGCGGCTTGCCATCACCTCAATGGTGACATGGCCGGTGACCTGGCCCTCGACCTGCGCCATCCGGTCGGCCAGCCGCAGGATGGCGGCGCGGACCTCCAGCGCCTCGGCCAGCATCCGCTCGCCCGCCGCGGTCAGGGCGAAATGGCCGCGGGCGCGGTCGATCAGCCGGATCTGGACCCGGGCCTCCAGCCGCTTCAGCGCCGCCGAGACCGAGGGCTGTTTCAGGCTGAGCCGTTCGGCGGCACCGGTGACCGACCCGGCCTCGGCCAGCGCAAGAAAGACCCGCAGGAGGTTCCAGTCAAGGTCGCGGGCAAGGCGTTCGGGGGCGGAGATGCGGGCCATGGGCTGCCTGTGGTCGGGGTTGTCCGATCCTAGCGGCTGGGCGGGCGGCGGCAATGGGGGAACCGCGAAGAGCGGCCGAAGCGACGGATGCGCCGGCCTTTCAGCCGGTGACGAAGCCGCGGGCGATCTCGACCTCGGGCGCCAGCCGGGCGGCAAGGTCGGCCTGGGGATCGGCGGGGAAATCCTGCCGCAACCGCAGCGCCAGGTCGCGCGCGGCCCGGCCGGCGGCGGCATCTTCATAAAGGTCCCGGGCGGCGTCCAGGATGGCCTCGGTGCTGGCGGCTTTCGGCGGCAGCACGCGCATCACTTGCGCGGCTTCGGCCAGCCCGGCATGGGTCGCCTGCTCCTTGTGGCCGGGCAGGCCAAGCTGTGGCAGTCCGGCAAGGGCGGCGGTGCACAGCGTGCCATGCGGCGACGGGTGCACGATCAGCCGCGACCGTGCGGCGATCAGTGCCGGCGGCACTGGTGCTGTCTCGACGATCATCCCCGAGGCGGCAAGCCGGTCCTTCGCCGCCTCCGACGCGGCGGGAAGATAGCCGCGCCGGGGCAGGGGCAGGCGGCACAGGGCCTCGGCCAGGCCGGGGCGGTCGGCCTCATCGCGCGAGAAATAGACGAAGACCTCGTCCCCCGCCCCGACCAGGTTTTCGGTGCGATCGACCAACGGTGGCGCCAGCGCCGAGGCGGGGCGCCAGCGCGCGTAGGGGTCGAGAAAGTCGAAGGTCGCGGGCAGCGCCAGATCGACATCGTAGAGCGCCGAAAGCCGGGGCAGGGGCGAAAGGCCCAAATCCGCGCCGACCCGGTTCAGACAATCCAGCACGGACTCCTCGGGGTGGATGATCCGGTCGAACCCCGGCGTGGTCGGCGGAAACCGGTCCAGCCCGGCGGGAGGCACGCCATAGCCGGTGCCGACGGCGATGATCCGGATGTCCCAGCCTTCTTCCTTCAGGCCAAGTGCTGCGCGCATCGCCGCCGGCGCGTAGTCGGCCACCAGGATCGAGATGTCATGCTCGACGATCAGTGCCCGCCAGAAGGCGAGGCTGCGGCGCAGCACATCTTCGCGGACAAAGCCGCTGCCAGCGAGGTAGCAAGCCCAAGTGGCATTGCCGACCAGCCGGGGGTCGCGCTTCATCTCGGGCGTATAACACAAGAGCGGGCAGCGTTGGACGCGGACGCCCGCCGCTTCCAGTTCGGCCCGGTGGCGCAGCGTTCCCACCGCTGCAATCAGCGGCAGGCCGGGGCCAAGCGCGCGCGCCACGCGGGCAAGCGTGACCAGATGGCCCCGCCCGGCCCCGAGTTCATTCGCAAGAAGAACCGAAGGGGCAGGGGCCGAAGTCATGGCTGCAAGGGCTTCCGTAAGGAAACCCTATGACGGATCCTGCTCGTAGCCGCCGCCCATGCTGTCGTTGCCCTCGCCGCCGTAGCCTTCGTAGCCACCCTCGCCACCCGTATCCGGCCGGACGATGATGTCGGTGTCGCTGAAGTCGTGGCAGGAGTTGGAATAGGACGAGGTCGTGGCATCGGCGCCGTATTTCTCGACCGCCCAGGCCAGCGCGGCGTTGGCGTTGAAGACGATGCGGCGGGTCAGCCCGTCTTCACCGATCTCGTGGATCGTCTTCTGGCCGTCATTTTCGACCACCAGAACGGGCTTGTAGACGCCGTCCACCAGCATGTTGCAGCGACCGACGGTCAGGGCTTCGGCGCCCATCGGGCTGGCCACGACGATGACACCGAGAAGGGTGGAGCGGACAGTACGGGAAATGGACATTTGTGCAATCCTTGGTTGTGATTTTGGCAATCAGGGCACTGGGAAAAAACGATCTGTCAGAAGAGTTTACGCCTTCTTGCGGTCTTCGGCAAGCGCCGCGCGGGCCCCGAAATCGGGCCGGCGCGGCATCTGTTCCCTCGGGAACCGCGGCATTACAGCGCGGCGGTGACGATGACCTCGACTCGGTAGTCGGGGGTGGCGAGTTTCGCCTCGCCGGTGGCGCGGGCGGGGGCGTTTCCCTTCGGCACCCAGGCGTCCCAGACGGCGTTCATCTCGGCAAAGCCGGCCATGTCGGCCAGCCAGATCTGGACCGACAGGATGCGCGTCTTGTCGGTGCCGGCTTCGGCCAGGATACGGTCGACCTCGGCCAGGCAGGTGCGGGTCTGGTCGGCCACGCCGTCGCCAGGGTTGCCGACCTGGCCGGCCAGCCAGGCAATGCCGTTGTAGCAGACGGCCTCCGACATGCGCGGGCCGGTGCCGATGCGTTTGATGGTGCTCATTGCGGGTCTCCTTGAGTTGACCGGTCCTGCGTAATGGCAAGGCGGCACAAAGGAAAGCCGCCTCAGCGCAACCGCCTGCAGGTCAGATCGTCGTAGCCGTGCAGCGACAGCCAGTGCATCGTGTCGTCGGGCGCGATGGTCAGCTGCACCTCGTAGCCATCCACCATGCGCAGCACATGGCCCGCGCCTTCTTCGCTGATCTCGAGGATCTCGATCTCTTCCTCGCCGGGGTTGTAGATGGTGTCGGTCAGGGTGAAGACACCGGCCAGCTCGCCGCAATCCCAGACGCCCTCCCATGGATAGGGCTCCGCAACCTCCGACGCGACACATCCGGACAGCAGCACTGCTGCAATCACCAGGCGAGAGGAGAGGGATTTCGGCGGGAATGGAGCGGGTGAAGGGAATCGAACCCTCGTCGTAAGCTTGGGAAGCTTCTGCTCTGCCATTGAGCTACACCCGCGTGAGGTTCGAGATATGCCAAGGCAGGCAGGCCGCGTCAAGCGGTTCCGCCTGCCCCGGTGCCGCCCCTGTCAGGGCTTGGCAATCGCAACCTCCAGCCGCTGCTTGTCGGGCAGGGTGAAGGCGGCTTCGGCGGTCGACTTGTCTTCGTATTCGGCCTCGGCGACATAGTCGCCCGGCGGCAGGGTGACTTCCAGCGTCTCGCCGTATTCGTAGGTGAGATAGCCCTTCCGCTTGCCATCCATCCCCAGCTCTGCCGGATAGACCGAGATCGCCCGTGCGTCAGGGGCGGAAACTGCGGCGACACCAAAGGCCACCACCACGGTGACGTCGCTGCGCGCACCGTCCTTGACGGTAAAGGCCAGCTCGGCACTGGCCTTGCCGGCGTAGGCGATGGCCACATAGTCGCCCGGCGGCAGCAGTTGTTCGACGATCTCGTCATAAGAGCTGAACATCCGCGTCCGCGTGCCGTCAAGGCCGACCTTGGCGTCGAACACCTCGATCTCGGTCGCGCCGGGCGAACTGATCGCTGCCATGCCGGCCGCCATAGCGATGGTCAGCTCTGTCCGTTCGGCGGCCTTCACGGTGAAAGGCGCCTCGGCGCTGGCCTTGTCGGCCTCGACCAGGGCGACATAGTCGCCGGCGGGCAGGATGATCTGGAAGGCGTCGCCATAATCGCTGGCGATCCGGTTGCGCGTGCCATCCAGCCCGACCCTGGCCTCGAACACATCCAGCGACTTGGCATTCGGGGCGGTGATGGCGACGATGCCGGCGTTCAGGATCACCGGCACGTCGAAGCGTTGGCCGGACTTGACCGTGAAGGCCACTTCGGCACGGGCCTTGCCGGCCTCGCCTACCACCACATAGTCGCCGGGCGGCAGTTTCGGCGCGGCGCCGGCATCATAGATGGTCATGACGCTCTTGCGCTTGCCGTCCAGGCCCGGCTTGGCCTCGAACACGTCGAAGGACTGGCTGCCGTCGACCGGCACGCCCTCGGCGTAATAGGCGGTGAAGACCGGCACGCCGACGCCCAGGATGATGGTGCGTTCCAGCACCTCGCCCGCGGTGATGGTGACGGCTTCGCTGGCGTTCATTTCGCCCAGTCTGGTGGACAGATCATACTTCCCTGCCGGGAAGACAATCCAGCCCTCGCCATAGCCCCCGGTTTGCACCCCATTGCCGACCATCTCGAAATAGCCGTTCTGGTCGGGCGTGCCACCTTCTTCGGACAGAACCTTGATCGACAGGATGCCGGCATTCAGGACGACTTCCGGGGTGGACAGGCCGGTGGCCGAGATTTCGACCGGCTGATCCAGCTCGGTCGGGCCATTGATGCTGCGCATGATATAGCTGCCGGGGGGCACCGAGCCAGTCAGCTGATAAGCGATCGAGGTGTTCACGAACTCGGCGGCCCTGCCATCGGAGCCGACTGTCCAGAATTCGAAATGAGTGTGGTTGAGGATCGGGCCGTCGATGATTTCCGGCCCGTCGGCGGTCAGGCGCAGGGTCACGACCACGTTCTTCTCGGGCAAGACGGGTTGCGGTTCCGGTTCCGGTTCCGGTTCGGGTTCCGGTTCGGGTTCCGGTTCGGCCACCGCCGTCTGCAGCGCCTCGACCAGGCCCCCGGCATCTGCTGCCTCGATATACTTGCCGCCGGTGTTCTCGGCCAGGCAGGCCACCTGCCTGCCTTCTTCCGCCGTCAGGCCGAAGCCGACGACATGGGCGGTGAAATCAACGCCCGATTTCTCAAGTTCGGCGCCCAAAGCGCAAGGGTCGGCCTCGCAGGTCTCGATCCCGTCGGTGATCAGGATGACGGTCGCCTTTTCCTCGGTCGAGCGGAGCTCTTCTGCGGCCATGCGCACGGCATCCGACAGGGGCGTCTTGCCCAGGAATTTCATTGCATTGGCAGCCTCGATGATCGCCGGTCCGGTGCCCGCCGCAGGCGGCACGATCAGCTCGATATCGGCGCAATCGCCCTTGGTGCGGTGTCCATAGGCCATCAGCCCGATCTTGGTTTCGGCCGGAAGGCCCGACAACACCTCGGCCAGCGCCTCACGCGCGATCTCCAGCTTGGCCCGCCCGTCGATCTGGCCCCACATCGAGCCGGAGCCGTCCAGCACGATGATGGATTTGCCTTCGGCCAGCGCAATCGAGGGCAGAAGAAAGGCCGCAAGGCCAAGACCGGCGACAGCACGCATCGGGAAAACTCCGCTTTGAAATCGTTGCCGAAAGCCTAGGCGGAACCGGCGGCGGCTGGCAAGCCTTTGCATGCGCGAACCGCCGGGCGAGTGACGCGCCCGGCGGCCGGTGTCTGCCTGCGGTCTGGGGACCTTACATCGCCGGCAGAAGCACCGTGTCGATGACGTGGATCACGCCGTTCGACTGCTTGACGTCGGCGATGGTCACGTTGGCGACATTGCCCATGCCGTCCTTGATCATGATCTTGTCGCCTTCATACATCGCGGTGAATTCGCAGCCGCCGACGGTCTTGACCGGGTGCGCGCCGTTGTCGTCATCGACCATCTGCATGATCGCATCCGACATCGCGTTGGCGGCGACGACGTGGCAGGTCAGGATCTTGACCAGCTGGTCCTTGTTTTCCGGCTTCAGCAGGGTCTCCACCGTGCCGGCGGGCAGCTTGGCGAAGGCCTCGTTGGTCGGCGCGAAGACGGTGAAGGGGCCGGTCCCCATCAGCGTCTCGGCCAGCCCGGCGGCCTGCACCGCGGCGACCAGCGTGGTGTGATCGGCCGAGTTCACCGCGTTCTCGACGATGTTCTTGCTTTCATACATGGCGGCGCCGCCGACCATGGGGTTATCGGCGAAAGCGGCGGTCGAGCTCAGCGCCAGGATGGCAGCGATACGGATGGATTTCATGGGTCGTCTCCCGGTTGAAGCGGCGGGCCATTCCCGCCGTCCTGACCGGAGTTACGAAGCGATTTGCAGAGAAGTTTCGTTGCTCACGCAGCCGTGATCGGGGGGGCGGATCAGGCGCCGATCTGCGCGGCCAGGATCACCGGGCCGGTGGGCTGGCCGGTCGGGCTGCCGCCCGCCGGCTCCAGGCTGACGGCCAGCGTCCAGCCCTTGGGCGGCACCCGGTAGGCGACCGACAGCGGCGCGTCCGCCAGAAGGCCCAGCGAGACCGGGGCGGCATCGGGGGCGATGATCCACAACTCATGCACCTGACCGGCGGCGGCGGCGGTGCCGGCGACGCGGGTGATGGTCAGGGTGTCGTCCTGATAGCGCGCCTCGTAGGTCAGGGCGGCGTCTTCGGTCTGCAAGGTGGCGACCAGCACCGCCTCGCGCGGGGTCACGAAGAAGACGGCGGCCAGCACCAGGGCTGCGGCCAGCGGCGCCAGCAGCCAGAAAAGACTGCGCCGGGCCGGGCGCGGCGCCGCCGGGAACAGCCGCGCCTCGATCTGCGGCAGAAGGTCGGGGGCGGGCACCGGGTCGAACCCGTCGTTCAGGCCCGCCAGCCGGGTCTCCCAGGCCGTCACCAGCGCGGCAAAGCACGGATCGGCCTTGATCCGGGCCTCCAGCGCCATCCGCTCGGCCAGATCGGGCAGCCCCAGCACATATTCGGCGGCCTGTGCCTCGTCTTCCTCGCGCGGGGTGAGGGGGGTGTCGGTCATGTCTCCAGACACTCCCGCAACCGCAGAAGGCTGCGCCGCAGCCAGGTGCGAATGGTGTTCAGCGGCACTGCATGGCGCGTCGCCAGGTCGGCGTAGCTGAGGCCGGAGAGATAGGCGCCGCGCACCGCCCGCGCCCGGTCCGGCTCCAGCGTGTCGAAACAGTCCGAAACGCGCCGCGCCTCGCCCAGCGCGATCAACCGGGTCTCGGCGCGCGGCTCGGGCGAGGCGGCGAGCTCGATCCCGTCGTCACTGGTGACCGGCGGGCGGGCGCGCAGCCGGTCGATCGCCAGGTTGCGGGCAATGGCGATCAGCCAGGTCATGCCACGGCCCTTGGCGGCGTCGAAACGCCCCGCGCGCAGCCAGACCCTGGTGTAGACCTCTTGCAAAGCATCCTCCGCCTCGGACCGATCGGCCAAGATACGCAGGAGCGTGCCGAAAAGTTTCGCCGAGGTGTCGCGGTAGAGCTGGCCAAAGGCCGCGCGGTCCTGCGCGGCGCATTTCAAGATGATGTCCGCAACGGGATCGTCCATGACGTCAGGGTAGGGCGCCGCGGCGCCGGGTCAAGCCGGTCATCGCGTCCCTTCGGTTGTCTTGCGCCGGGCGGTCAGCCGCGCCGCCGCCTGCGCCCGCCTTCCCCGCCGCCACCGGTGTTGAAGCTGACGTCGGGCAGGGTGACCACCTTGGCCAGTTCGGGGAACGGCTCCACCGCGTTCGGGATGGCGCTGGCATTGACGAAGTGTTCCTGAAAGCGCGGCTCGATGGCGGTTTCGACCTTGTGGATCTCGTGCACCAGGGCCTCGATCCCGTCGCGCGCGGCGCGGTTCAGCAGGGCGATGCGGGCACCGGTTCCGGCGGCGTTGCCGGCCGAAACCACCTTCGACAGCGGCACATCCGGGATCATCCCCAGCACCATGGCATGCTTGGGGCTGATATGGGCGCCGAAGGCCCCGGCCAGCGTCACCCGGTCGACCTTGTCGACGCCCATTTCGTCCATCAGCAGCCGCGCACCAGCATAAAGCGCCGATTTCGCCAGCTGGATGGCGCGGATGTCGCCCTGCGTCACCAGGATCTTCGGCCCGCCCTCGGCGGAGCCGTCATGCAGGATGTAGCTGTGGGTGCGGCCTTCGGGCGTGCAGCGCCAGGTGCCGGTCTGCTCGGCCGAGCCGACCAGACCGCCGGGATCGACCAGCCCGGCCATGCGCATCTCGGCCACCGCCTCGATGATGCCCGAACCGCAGATGCCGGTGATGCCGGTGGCGGCGGTGGCAGCGGCAAAGCCCGGATCGGTGGACCACAGGTCCGACCCGATCACCTTGAAGCGCGGCTCCTTGGTGGCAGGGTCGATCTCCACTCGCTCGATCGCGCCGGGTGCGGCGCGCTGGCCCGATGATATTTGCGCGCCTTCGAAGGCCGGGCCGGTGGGCGAGGAACAGGCCAGCACCCGCGTCTGGTTGCCCAGAAGGATCTCGGCATTGGTGCCGACATCGACGATCAGCACCATGTCCCTGGATTTCTGCGGCTGTTCCGACAGCGCCACGCCAGCGCAATCGGCGCCGACATGGCCGGCGATGCAAGGCAGCACATAGACCCGCGCGGCGGGGTTCAGGTGGCTTAGGTCCAGTTCGCGCGCATCGAGGCTGAGACTGCCCGAGGTTGCCAGCGCAAACGGTGCCTGGCCCAGTTCGACCGGGTCGATGCCCAGCAGCAGGTGGTGCATCACCGGGTTGCAGACGAAGACCACCTCATAGATCGCGGTCGGCTGCACGTTCACTTCGGTGGCGACCGAGGCGGCAAGCGCGTTGATCGCCTCGCGCACCGCGCGGGTCATTTCCACATCGCCGCCGGGGTTCATCATGGCGTAGGAGACCCGGCTCATCAGGTCTTCGCCGAAACGGATCTGCGGGTTCATCAGCCCCGACGAGGCCAGCACCCGCCCATCGGCCAGATCGCACAGATGCGCCGCGATGGTGGTGGAGCCAAGATCGATCGCCAGGCCGTACAGCGGGCCTTCGTGGAAGCCGGGAAAGATATCCAGCAGCCGCCAGGCGTTGTCGTGGTTGCCCTTTGACAGCACCACCGTCACCTTCCATTCGCCCTTGCGCAGGGCGGGCTGCAACCGGCGCAGCAGCGACAGGTCGGCCTCGACCCCGGTGATCTGCCATTGCTGGTTCAGCGCACGCTTGAGGCGCTCGAAATCGCCGGTCGGCTCGTGCATGTCGGGCTCTTCGACCTCGACGTAATAGGCGCGGGTGGCGGGATCCATCTCGATCTTGCGCTCGGTCGCGGACTTGCGGATGACCTGCTTGTGGACCTGGCTTTCGGGCGGCACGTCGATCACCACATCGCCCATCACCTGGGCCTGACAGCCCAGCCGGCGGCCGTCGATCATGCCGCGGATGCGCTTGTAGCGGTCCTCGACGCTGTTCCAGCCGCTGAGCGCGTCCTTGGCGACGGTCAACCCGTGCTTGGGAAATTCGCCGTATCCCGGCGTGATCTGGCATTTCGAGCAGATGCCGCGCCCGCCGCAGACCGAATCGAGGTCGACCCCCAGCTGCCGCGCCGCCGTCAGGACCGGTGTGCCAAGGGCAAAGCGCCCCCGCTTGCCCGAGGGGGTAAAGATCACAAGTGCATCGTCGGTCATATCGGTCCTCTTGCCTGCGCGCCTGCCTATCTAACCGCTTTCGCGGGGCAGGCAACGGGCTGCAAACGGCGAAAGAAGGTCAGGTTCCGTCAGTGCGCGGCTGTCTTGGCCCGCCCGCAAGCCCGTGGACCCCTGCCGGAGGGCGCGGCGCACGCCAGATCACGCCCGCCACCGACATCAGGGCAAAGACCCAGATCGGTGCGCCCGTCAGCGCGGCCAGCCCATAGGCCAGCGCCAGCACGGGCAAGGCCAGCTTGAACCGCGGCGGCAACGCCAGCACCCGGTCGCGGGTGACCCAAAGCGCCAGACAGATCAGCACCAGCGCGCCGCCCAGCCACTGCGCCACCCCGGCCTCGGTCGCATGGGCGTGGTCGGTCACCACATCGACCAGCGCCGCCACCGACGCCCCCAATGCTGCGATGCCCATGAAGATGAACACATGGCCATAGCCCCAGACCAGGGCCACCGGCAGATCCGTGGTGGGCAAGGGCTCTTGCTCGCAGAAATAGATCCACCAGACCGCGAAGACGATCACCAGCGCCGACACAGCCACCAGCGCCGCATGCACCGAAGGATGATCCCCGAACAGCGCGCCAAAGCCATGGCTGATCGCCAGCATGATCTCGCCTAGCGAGATGATCGTCAAAAGCCCGTAACGCTCGATCATGTGGTGGCGGTGAAAGGGCGTGCCGCCCGCGCGCTCGGCCACCATCGGGGTTGCCCATTCGACCATGAAGCACAGGCCCGCGGCCAGGAAGAACGAAGGCGATCCCGGCACGGTCGAGAAGTACATCGCCGTCCAGCAGATCTGCGCAAGGGTTATGCCGGCGGCATAGCGCAGGGCAGTGCGGCGGTGGTCGGGGTGCCCGACTGCTGCCCGCAGCCACAGTGCCACCATGCCCAGGCGCATGATGATCCAGCCCAGGAGCCCGTAGCTGAAATCCATCGTCGCGAAGATATGCCCCGCTCCCCCGGCAAAGATCAGCTCTCCGCCCATGATCACCATGACCAGCACGCGGTAGGCCGTATCGTCGTTGTCGAAGGCCGAGGCGAACCAGGTAAAGTTCATCCAGGCCCACCAGATCGCCAGGAACAGGAACACGAACCGCGGCAGCGCCTCCAGCCCGTGGCCTTCGGAAATGGCGTGGTGCAGGCCGGCGGTGACGGCGGCAATGGCGATGACGCTGATCAGGTCGAAGAACAGCTCCAGCGTGGTCGACGCACGGTGATGTTCCTTCGGATCACGCGGATTGAGCGCAAGGCGGGGCGACGGGGCAAGCGGCATGACATGTCCTTTCGCGACGCATCGCGGCAAGTAGACCGGTCGTTTCGCAAAGGGCAAGGCCAATGGCGGCAATCCCGCCGGTCATCCCGCATCCAGCCAGCGCAGCACGGCCGCGCGGTCACCATCCAGCAAAGGCGCGCCGGCACGGGAGGTGATCTCGGGCAGGGTCGACAGCTTGATCGGGTTGCCTGGGGCGGTGAAGCCGGGGCCATCACCGTTCGGGGCAACGGCCACCACCATGTTGCGCGCCAGGATCTGCGGGTCGCGCAGCACCTGGCCCATGTCCTGCACCCGTGCGGTCGGCAGGCCGGCGCCCTCCAGCACGCCGATCCAGTGGGCGACGGTATTGCCCAGCGTCACCGCCTCGATCAGACGCTTCAGCATCGCGTGGTTGTCACAGCGCGCGGCGTTGGTGGCAAAGCGCGGGTCGTCGGCCAATGGTAGCGGCAAGGCGGCGCAGACGCGGGCGAACATGTCGTCATTGCCGGCGGCGATGACAAAAAAACCGTCTGCGGCGCGGTAGGTGGAAAACGGCGTGATCGTCGGGTGGCGCGCGCCGGTGCGTCCCGGCGCCTTGCCGGTGGCCGAGGCGATGGCGATGGCGTGTTCCTGGATTGCCAGCTGGCTGTCCAGCATGGCAACATCGACCTTCGCGCCCCTGCCGGTCCTTTCGCGGCCGTAGAGTGCTGCCAGCACGCCCTGCGCCAGATACATCCCCGCCACGATATCGCCGATCGAGGCGCCGACGCGGACCGGCGGGCCGCCTTCCTCGCCGGTGATGCTCATCACCCCGCCGCGGGCCTGCACGACCATGTCATAGGCCGGCTTTCCGGCTTCCGGCCCGGTATGGCCAAAGCCCGAGACCGCGCCGTAGACCAGCCGCGGATGCGTCTTGTGCAGGGCGTCGAAGCCATAGCCCAGCCGGTCCATCACGCCGGGGCGGTAGTTTTCCAGCACCACGTCTGCCCGCGCCAGAAGCCGCTCGAAGATCGCGCGGTCGTCCGCCGCCTTCAGGTCCAGCGTGATCGATTGCTTGCCCGCGTTCAGCGTGGCGAAATAGGCGCTTTGCCCTTCGACGAAGGGCGGAAAGGCGCGGGTGTCGTCGCCGACGCCGGGGCGTTCGACCTTGATCACCCTGGCGCCAAGGTCCTGCAGCGTGTGGCTGCAGAACGGCCCGGCCAGGACATGGGTCAGGTCAAGAACGGTGATACCGCTGAGGGGGGCCATGGATGCTCCTGTTTTCCGGGTCGCCTTGGGCCGTCTGATGGCAGGTTCCGGGCCGGGGGGCGTTGACGCGGATCAAAAGCCCGCATAACCCGCGGGCCATGGCGCGCGCACCCCTTCTGCAACTGTCCGACATCTCGCTGACCTTCGGCGGCGATCCGCTGTTTCAGGATCTGTCGCTGGTGATCCAGCCCGGCGACCGGGTGGCGCTGGTGGGGCGCAACGGCTCTGGCAAGTCCACCTTGATGAAGGTGATGGCCGGTCTGGTCGAGGCCGATCGCGGTGCGCGCGTGGTGCCGCAGGGCGTGACCGTGGGCTACATGGAACAAGACCCCGACCTGTCGGGATATGCCACCCTTGGCGATTTTGCCGCCTCGGCACTGGCCGAGGGCGACGCCTATCGGCTGGGCGTGGTGGCCGAGGGGCTGAAGTTCGACCCCGAAACCCCGGTGACGACGGCTTCGGGCGGCGAGCGGCGCCGCGCCGCGCTGGCCCGCCTTCTGGCCGAGGCGCCCGAACTGATGCTGCTGGACGAGCCGACCAACCATCTGGATATCCAGGCCATCGAATGGCTGGAGGCCGAGCTTTCCGCCACCCGCGCGGCCTTCGTGCTGATTTCGCACGACCGGGCCTTCCTGCGGGCGCTGTCGAAGGCGACGCTGTGGATCGACCGCGGCGAGGTGCGCCGCCGCGAGGCGGGGTTCGAGGGCTTCGAGGACTGGCGCGAGACCATCTGGGCCGAAGAGGACGACGCCCGCCACAAGCTGGACCGCAAGATCAGGGCCGAGGCGAAATGGGCGGTCGAGGGGATCTCGGCGCGGCGCAAGCGCAACATGGGCCGGGTGCGGGCGCTGCAGGACTTGCGCGAGGACCGCGCCTCGCAGATCCGTCGTCAGGGCACGGCGGCGCTGGACCTGGACGCGGCGCCGCAGTCGGGCCGCAAGGTGATCGAGGCCGCCGGACTGACCAAGGGCTTTGACGGAAAACCCATCGTCAAGGGGTTCTCCTTGCGGGTGATGCGCGGCGACCGGGTTGCCTTCGTCGGTCCGAACGGAGTCGGAAAGACAACGCTCCTCAATATGTTGACCGGCGAAGTTCAACCTGACTCCGGCACCGTGACGCATGGCACGAACCTGGAAATCGCGGTCTTCGACCAAAGCCGCGCTGCCCTGGACCCCGAGGCCAGCCTGTGGGAAAATCTGACCGGTGATCCGTTGATGAAGGTCTCGGGCGCCACCGATCAGGTGCTGGTGCGTGGCCAGCCCCGCCATGTGGTGGCCTATCTGAAGGACTTCCTCTTTGACGAGGCGCGGGCGCGGGCGCCGGTGCGCAGCCTGTCGGGTGGCGAAAAGGCCCGGCTCTTGCTGGCGAAACTGATGGCGAAATCGTCGAACCTGCTGGTGCTGGACGAGCCGACCAACGATCTGGACGTCGAAACGCTGGATCTGCTCCAGGACATCTTGTGGCGACTATGACGGCACCGTGCTGCTGGTCAGCCATGACCGCGATTTCATCGACCGCATCGCCACCCAGACCGTGGCCATGGAAGGCGGCGGCGGGGCGACGGTCTATCCCGGCGGCTGGTCGGATTATGCCGCACAACGGCCCGCAGCGGCTGAGCCGCCCGCCAAGCCCGGCCCCGCGCCGAAGGCGAAACCGGCCGAAGCGTCCGCCCGACGCAGCGAAGGCCTGACCTTCCCCGAGCGCAAGCGGTTCGACGACCTGCCCGCCCAGATGGAGCGGCTGGAGGCCGAGATTTCCAGGCTGACCGAGTTCCTGTCACAGCCCGATCTTTTCGACCGTGAGCCGGTGAAATTCCGCAAGGCCAG
Source organism: Rhodobacter sp. (assembly GCA_016704435.1). Lineage (GTDB taxonomy): Bacteria > Pseudomonadota > Alphaproteobacteria > Rhodobacterales > Rhodobacteraceae > Pseudogemmobacter. The sequence goes on from JADJAB010000006.1 coordinate 36,194, forward strand.
CGAAGGACTGGCCGAACGGCAGGCGGCGCTGGCGGAAGCCGAAGCCGACTGGCTGTCTCTGGCCGAACGGGCGTGACGTAAGGCCGCAGGCTGGCCCCTGCGCACGATTCCGCCTTTTGTACGAACGGGTTGCGCATCTTCCTGCCGATGCCGATCCCAAGCCCTTCACGCATCGGTGAGACCGGTTGCGGGAACGCATAGGCGATCCCAACCTTTGACTTGTGTCGCTGCCGGACGGACGCGGGCTGTCCCGCCCGCCCAGGCAGCGAGCGCGGAAAAAGGAGACTGACATGAAGCGTTTCGCACCCATCCTCGCAGCCACGGCCCTGGCGCTGCCGCTGGGCCTTCCCGCCTTTGCCGGCGGCCCGGTCACGCCCGCGCCTGAGCCCGTGGTGACGCCGGCCCCGGCGCCGGTCTACAACTCGGCGGACTGGTCGGGCTTCTACGCCGGTGCCCAGATCGGCTATGCCGATGTGGGCACCAATGGCGCCGGGCTTGATGGCGATGGCGCCATTGGCGGTGTGCATGCCGGCTATCGCTGGGATCTGGGCACCACGGTGCTTGGCGTCGAGGCCGACTACGACACCGCCAGCCTCGACCTTGGCGCCGGGGCCGATACCCTGGACGGCGTGGCGCGGTTGAAACTGATCGGCGGCGCCGATCTGGGCCGCAGCTTCCTTTACGCCACCGGCGGAGTGGCCTGGGCCGATGCCACCGTCGGCGGTGCAAGCCTCTCGGACAACGGCTATTTCCTGGGTGTCGGCATGGATTATGCCGTCAGCGACAAATGGACCGTCGGCGGCGAGATCCTCGGCCACAAGTTCGATGACTTCGACGCATCGGGTGTCGATATCGACGCGACGACGGTCAAGGCCAAGGTATCCTACCGGTTCTGACCAGGGTCGGTTCGGCGCCTGTCCTCATGGGCAGGCGCCAGCCTCGGCACGCGGCATCAGAAAGCTGCGATCGTCGCCCGACGCGCCTGAGATGTCGACAAACCGGTTGCCTTCAAACGACATGCCGTCTTTCGCTACCTTCAGCAGTATTGCGCCATCCTCGGCAGATTTCAGGGTGAAGCCGCCCATGTCGCCTTCCATCGAACAGACGATCTGGTCGCCCTTGTTCTTGCAGTAGCCATCGTTGGCGTAGACTTCGGGGTCTCCGCGAAGGACAACCGTAACTGTCGTCACCGTATAGTCCGGAGACGTTGGCGCACTGCGAGAGATTCCAAGCGTGATCCTCTTGACCATCTGCTCGGGGTGCTCGGCCAGATGGGACTTGGAATAGAGTCTCTCGTAGCAGCCCGATCCGCCGGGAAAAACCGTGTCCAGCAGGTTTCTTGCCAGCGCGGGGCTGGCCATGGCAAGGGTTGCAAGCAAGCAAAGCGCGACTTTCATGTCAGTGTCCTTTGCGGTTGATTTCGTTCCAGCATGGCTGCGACGCGGGCAAGGGGCAAGTCAGGTTTGCATCAGCTCGGCAACCACCTCAGGAACGGCCATCACATCCTCGCGGGTGCAGTCGAACTGGCCGACCTGCACGCGGATCACGCTGCGGCCCTGGTGGCGGGTCTGGGTCAGGTAGATCCGGCCATCGTCGTTGATGCGGGCAAGCAGCGCCTCGGTCGCCGCATCGGAGGTCAGGGCGAAGGTGAAGAGTGACAGCGAAGGCTCTGTGATGATGGTGATTTCCGGCATGGCGCGCAGGACATCGCAGACCTCGGCCGCCCAGGCAACGTGGTTGCGGATGCGGGCGCGCAACCCGTCCAGACCATAGGCGCGCAGCGTGAACCACAGCTTCAGCGCCCGGAAACGACGGCCCAGAGGCACGGTCCATTCGTTGAAGTTGACGATATCCTCGCGCCCCGCGGTCTCCAGATAGCTCGGGCGCAGGCCCAGGGTGCGGACCTGGGGTCCTGGATCGCGCAGGAACTGCACGGCACAATCGAATTGCGCGCCCAGCCATTTGTGCGGGTTGAAGACGATGGAATCTGCCGCTTCAATCCCAGCCCAGAGGTGTCGGAATTCGGGGCAGATCATCGCCGATCCGGCCCAGGCGGCATCGACATGCACCGGCAGGCCCTCGGCATGGGCGACGGCGATGCAATCGGCGATCCGGTCGAAGGCGCCGACCGAGGTGCCGCCGGCGCACAGGATGACACCGGCGGGCACGAACCCTGCATCGCGGTCGGCGCTGATGGCGCCCGCCAGCGCGCCCGGTTTCATCGACAGCCCGGCGTCGGTGGCCACCTTGACCAGATTGTCCTGCCCGATCCCGGCCACCCGCGCCGCCTTGTCCACGGATGAATGCGTCTCGGCGCTGGCGTAGAGCCTGAGCCGCGGCTGTCCTGAAAGACCCTGCGCAAGCCCTTGCCAATCCAGAGCTTTTTCCCGCATCGTCAGCACCGCAGACAGCGTCGCGGTGGTGGCGCTGTCATGAATGGTGCCGGTGAAATCGCCCGGCAGGCCCAGCGCGCCCGCCAGCCAGCCGATCATTGCCTGCTCGACCTCGGTCGCGGCGGGGCTGGTCTGCCACAACATGCCTTGCGCGGCCATCGCATTGGCCAGTTGCTCGGCCAGCATCGAGGCGGGGCTGGCATTGGCCGGGAAATAGGCGAAGAAACGCGGGTGCTGCCAATGCGTCATGGCGCCGGGGATGATGCGGACGAAGTCGTCCCAGATCGCCTCCATCGGCTCGGCCGCCTCGGGGGCGGCGGCGGGCAGTTGCGACGATACCGCACCGGGGAGAAGCGGCGCGCGCACCGCACGGTCGCGCAGACCGGCGTGATATTCCGCCGCCCAGTCCGCCGCACGCTTTGACCAATGCCGCAGGTCTTCGTGGTCCATCGCGTCCTCCCGTTTGCGGGCGCAGGCTTTCTTCGTATCGCGCGAAACGCAAGCATTAGCCGAGTGCGGCCTGAACCTTTTTCGGCAGTCCGGCCCGGATCAGGGCGTAGGAGGCGGCGATCCGTTCGAGAAGTTCCGCATCGGGCACGCAGCCAAAGGGAATGCGCGCCCAACTGGCATGCAGGTAGGGCGCGCGGATGGCGCGGCCGGTCTCGATCAGCAGGCGCGCGGTGTCGGCGTGGTCGGTCTTCAGCGATACGCCGTCACCCGCCTGGCCGATGATGGCGAAGATCTTGCCGCCGACCTTCCAGCAATCGTGTTCCGGGCCGAAGGGCTGCGACACCTCGGCACCGGGAAAGCCGGCGCAGTGCGAATTGATGAAGGCGCGGTCCTGCATTGTCGAATTTCCTTTGCCCTGCGCCTTGCGGCAGTGTAACCCTCGCAGCCATGACGACGTTGCGCAACACTCCGCTCTGCTGCATTACCCGCTGACTTCGGTCGCGCGGGCGCTTCGTCATTCCCCCATGGATGAAAAGCCGGCCCTGCGCGGGAATGCGCCTCGCGACAAGGCTATGGAACCATGGTGACGATCCGGCTGACCAATTCGAAGACGCGGAAGAAGGAGGACTTCGTTCCGCTCGATCCGGCGAATGTGCGGATGTATGTCTGCGGCCCGACGGTCTATGACCGCGCGCATCTGGGCAATGCCCGCCCGGTGATGGTGTTCGACGTGCTCTATCGGCTGCTGCGGCATGTCTACGGCGCGGATCATGTGACCTATGTGCGGAACTTCACCGACGTCGATGACAAGATCAACGCCGAGGCGCAGCGCCGCAAGGCCGCAGGCCGGGCTGAGAGCCTTGAGGCGCTGATCCGCGAGCGGACCGAGGAAACCATCGCCTGGTATCACGCCGATATGGACGCTTTGGGCGCGCTGCGCCCCGACCATGAGCCGCGCGCGACCGAATACATCGGGCCGATGGTGGCGATGACCGAGGGGCTGATCGGCTCGGGCCATGCCTATGCGGTCGAGGGCCATGTGCTGTTCCGGGTGCGGTCCTATGCGGCCTATGGTGCGCTGTCGGGGCGGTCGGTCGACGATATGATCGCGGGTGCGCGGGTCGAGGTGGCGCCATTTAAGGAAGACCCGATGGACTTCGTGTTGTGGAAGCCCTCATCGGAGGAAGAGCCGGGCTGGGAGTCGCCCTGGGGTCGGGGGCGGCCGGGCTGGCATATCGAATGCTCGGCGATGTCGCTGGAACTGCTGGGCGAGAGTTTCGACATCCACGGCGGCGGGCTGGACCTGCAATTCCCGCATCATGAGAATGAAATCGCCCAAAGTGCCTGCGCCCATCCGCATGGCACGTTTGCGCGCTATTGGCTTCATAATGAGATGCTGCAGGTTGAGGGCAAGAAGATGTCCAAGAGCCTTGGCAACTTCTTCACCGTGCGTGATTTGCTGGATCAGGGCGTGCCGGGGGAGGTGATCCGGTTCGTGTTCCTGATGACCCATTACCGCAAGCCGATGGATTGGACGGCGGAGAAGGCTGCGGAAGCCAAAGCAACTCTTAGGAAGTGGCGAAAACTAGTGACTGGAGTTAAGTTGGGTCAGCCCTCGCGCGAAGTGGTTGAATGCTTGGCTGACGACTTAAACACTGCTGGAGCGATTGCTGTTTTGCATCGGCTTGCCAGTTCTGGTGACGCGGTCGCTTTGGCGAGTTCTGCGTCGCTGCTTGGTCTGCTCGGCAACGACCTTTCGCGACGGCAGTCGGAGGACAACCAAAGCGAAGTCTTTCGAGGGGCCGTTAACCGTTTGGCGCGGGCGTGGATAGAGCACCGTAGAACCAAGGACTGGGCGCGAGCTGACCGGCTACGTGATGAGCTTTCGCTTCTAGGCGTGCGACTAGTAGTCGACAAAACAAACCACAGTAGTTGGGCTTTTGAGAATCCAGACATCCTCACAGAAGATGAGCGACGTGAGAAGTTATCCGCGTTGTTGCGGTTGGAAGGCGATGAAGAATGAAAGAACGCCTTTCCCTCTTCGACACCACCCTGCGCGATGGCCAGCAGACCCAGGGGGTGCAGTTTTCGGTGGCGGAAAAGGTGCAGATCGCGATGGCGCTGGATGCCTTAGGGGTGGATTACATCGAGGGTGGTTGGCCGGGTGCGAACCCGACCGACAGCGAGTTCTTTGCCGCCGCCCCAAAGCTGGCCGCAAAGATGACTGCCTTTGGCATGACCAAGCGGGTCGGGCGGTCAGCCGACAATGACGATGTGCTGGCGGCGGTTCTGGATGCGGGGACAAAGGCGGTCTGCCTGGTCGGAAAGACGCACGAGTTTCATGTCACGACCGCGCTGGGGGTCAGCCTTGAGGACAACCGCGCGGCGATTGCCGGGACGTTTCGGCACCTGAAGGCGAAGGGCCGCGAGGCCTTGTTCGACGCCGAGCATTTCTTCGATGGCTACCGGGCGAACCCCGCCTATGCGCTGTCGTGCCTGCGCGCGGCGCTGGACGAGGGCGCGCGCTGGATCGTGCTCTGCGACACCAATGGCGGCACCCTTCCATCGGAAGTGGGCCGCGTGGTGGCCGAGGTGATCGCCAGCGGCATTCCGGGTGACCGGCTCGGCATCCATTGCCATGACGACACCGGCAATGCGGTGGCCAACAGCCTTGCGGCGGTGGAGGCGGGGGTGCGGCAGGTGCAGGGCACCCTGAACGGGCTGGGCGAGCGCTGCGGCAATGCCAACCTCGTCACCCTGATCCCGACGCTTCTGTTGAAGGAACCTTATGCCAGCCGGTTCGAGACCGGGGTTTCCCTGCAGGCCTTGCAGGGCCTGTTGAAAACCAGCCGCATGCTGGACGACATCCTGAACCGGGTGCCATTGCGCGCGGCGCCCTATGTCGGCGCCTCGGCCTTTGCCCACAAGGCCGGGCTGCATGCCAGCGCCATTGCCAAGGACCCTGCCACCTACGAACACGTCGACCCGGCGATCGTCGGCAACGAGCGCGTTATCCCGATGTCCAACCAGGCCGGGCAGTCGAACCTGCGCTCGCGGCTGGCCAGCGCCGGGATCGTGGTCGAGACAAAGGACCCGCAGCTGGGGCGCATCCTGGAAGTGGTGAAGGAGCGCGAGGATCTCGGCTATGCCTATGACAGCGCGCAAGCCAGTTTCGAACTGGTGGCGCGGCGCGAACTGGGCCTCTGCCCCAGCTTCTTCGAGGTCAAGCGCTACCGCGTCACGGTAGAGCGGCGCAAGAACAAGTACGACCGCATGGTCAGCCTGTCCGAGGCCGTGGTGGTGGTGAAGATCGGCGGGCAGAAGATGATGTCGGTTTCCGACAGCATGGACGAGACCGGGCAGGATCGCGGCCCGGTGAACGCGCTGGCCAAGGCGCTGGCCAAGGACCTTGGCCCCTGGCAGGCCTGCATCGACGACATGAAGCTGGTCGACTTCAAGGTGCGCATCACCAATGGCGGCACCGAGGCGGTGACGCGGGTGATCATCGACAGCGAGGACGGGCAGGGCCGGCGCTGGTCGACCGTGGGGGTCAGCGCCAATATCGTTGACGCCAGTTTCGAGGCGCTGTTGGATGCGATCCAGTGGAAACTGATCCGCGATGTCGGCGGGGCGGTCTGATCGGCCCCGGCAGGATGGAGTTCGGTGATGCGCAAGCTCGTTGCCTGTCTGGCCCTGGCCCTTGGTGGCTGCGTCTCCGCCGGCCCGCCCGAAGGCACCGCCTTTGTCGAGGTCTACAGCGGCAGCGGATTCAGCGGCTTTAACCGCACGGTCATCTATGCCGATGACAGCTTTCTGGTCGAAAGCGCGGGGCCGGGAGACCAGAACCGAAGGACCAGCCGCAGCCAGGGCCCTGACGGGGTCTATCACCGGGTGGCGGCACTGGTTGCGGCCGAGGGGCCGAAGGTGCGCCGACAGATGACCGGCGAAGACGACCTCGGCGCCTGTCTCGACTACGGCTCGGATCTGGTGCGGGCCGAGCCTGCGGTGGGCGGGTTCGACCAGGTGGCGGCCAGTTGTCCCGAACCGGCGCTGCTGGCCTTCATCCAGCGTGTGCTTGGCGCCATTCCGGAGCCCTGACCGGCCCCTTGGACTTCCGGGCCGCTTGGGCTATCTGGCCGGACATGTCGCTTGATGCCTGCGCCCAACTTGTCGACCGCGGTGATCCGGACCGTTTCCTCGCGGTCATGGCGGCGCCGCTCTGGGCGCGCGAGTTGCTTTTCCCGCTTTACGCCTTCAACCTTGAAATCGCCCGCGCCCCTTGGGTGGCGCAAGAGCCGCTGGTGGCCGAGATGCGGCTGCAATGGTGGCGCGACATGGTGGCGGCGGCGGAAAGCGGGGCGGCCAAGGCGCATGAAGTGGCTGGGCCGCTGCATGGGCTGATCCGCGATGCGGGCCTGCCGGTGACGGTGCTGGACCGGCTGATCGCGGCGCGGCGCTGGGATTGCTGGCACGAGCCTTTCGCGGATGCCGCCGCGCTGGAGGCCTATGTCGAGGATACCGGTGCCGGTTTGATGTGGCTGGCCGCCCGCGCGCTGGGCGCCCCCGATGGGGCCGAGGCGGCGGTGCGGGCCTTTGGCTGGGCCTCGGGCCTGGCGAATCTCCTGCGGGCGGTGCCGGAATTGCAGGCGCGAGGGCGGCAGCCGTTGCCTGCGGGCACCGATCCGGGCGCGCTGGCGCGGCAGGGGCTGGCGCGGCTGGCCGAGGCGCGCAAGGCCTGCAGGACGCTGCCGAAAGCGGCCGCCCCGGCGTTGCTGGCGGGTTGGCAGGCCGAACCGTTGCTGCGGATCGCCGCGCGCGACCCGGCCGCCGTGCCGGAGGGCCGCCTACTACTGTCGGAATTCTCCCGCCGCGGCAGGCTGATGTGGCAGGCGTTCAGCAGCCGCTGGTAGGTTTGCTCTTTTCGAAATACTCCCGCCGGAGGCTCCCGGCCGGCAAGTGCCGTCTCAGCTGCGGAACTCGCGCGGCTTCAGCCACAGCCAGATCAGCGCGCCGCCCGCCAGCACCAGGAACGGCAGCATCGCCAGGTTCACCATCTGCCAGCCCTCTTGCACCGTGCCGCCCGAGCAGTTCATCAGCCCGCCCGAGGAAAACGACGCCATCGTCACCCCGCCGAACACCACCAGGTCGTTCAGCCCCTGCAACCGCCCCCGCTCTTCGGGCCTTTGCGCATTGGTCAGCATCGTCGTGGCCCCAATGAAGCCGAAATTCCAGCCGATGCCCAACAGAACCAGCGCGATGAAGAAGTTGGACAGCTCCACCCCCGACATGGCCACCGCACCGGCGCCCGCAAGGATGACAAGCCCAAGGGCGATCACCCGCTCCACCCCGATGCGGGCGATGATATGGCCGGTGACGAAGCTGGGCGCGAACATCGCCAGCACATGCGCCGTGACGATGTCGGAGGCATCGTCGGTATGAAAGCCGCAGCCCACCACGGCCAGCGGCGAAGAGGTCATCACCAGGTTCATCAGCGCGTAGGAGACCGTGGCGCAGATCATCGCGACGGCAATCGCCGGAGTGCGCACCAACTCGGCCCGGCTGCGGCCGACGGGTGCGCCGGTTGCAGGTGGCCGTGGCTTCGGAATCCGCAACAGCACGAACAGCCCGACGCCCACCACGTTCAACACGATGACGGCAAGGTAGGTGCCAAGGAACGGAATCACCATCGCTTGCGAGGTGAGCTTGACCATTTGCCAGCCCACGATCGCCGAGACCAGCCCTCCGGCCATGACCAGGCTGATCGCCTTCGGGCGGAACGCATCCGAAGCGGAATCGGCGGCGGCAAAGCGGTAGAAGCCTTGCGCGCTTTGATAGACGCCCGAGAAAAGTGCTGCGATGCAGAACAGCGTGAAGCTCGAGGTGTAGAGCGCATAGGCGCCCAGTGCCCCGCCGATGGCCCCGCCGAACGCGCCGACGGCAAAGCCCTTCGCGCGGCCGTATCTCTGCATGAAGGCCGAGATCGGCGTCGCCGTCAGCATTGAGCCGATGACGATGCAGCTGATCGGCAGCGTGGCCCAGCAGGCGTTCGGCGCCAGCGACGACCCCGCAAGCCCGGCGATGGTGAAGATCATCGGCAACTGTGCGCCCAGTATGCCCTGGGCCGCGACAAGGACGGCGACGTTGCGTTTGGCGATGGCGTCTGACATGGGGTGAAGGCGTAGGGGGTTCTTCGCGCCCCTGCAAGGGGGGGCTGCAACGTGACTGGCCGGATCATCGAAGGCCCGGACGATCTGGCCGAGGGTGCCGCCTGGCTGGCCGCGCGCGAGCCGCGCTTCGCACCGGCGCTGGCGCTTGGCCCCTTGCCTCTGCGGCGCTGGCCCGAGGGGTTTGCGGCGTTGCTCGACGCGATCCTTGGCCAGCAGGTCTCGACTGCAAGTGCCGCAGCGATCCGGGCGCGGATGGAGGCGGTGGGCTATCTGGACGAGGACCGCGTGGCGAGGGCCAGCGAGGATGACCTGCGCGCCGCTGGTCTCAGCCGGCAGAAGGCGCGCTATGCGTCCGCGCTTGCCCGCGCCCGGCTGGATTACGACGCCCTGCGCCACGCGCCGGATGCCGAGGTGGTGGCGCGGCTGGTGGCCTTGCCCGGCATCGGCATGTGGACGGCCGAAATCTACGCGATGTTCTCGCTGGGGCGGGCCGATGTCTTTGCGCCGGGCGATCTGGCGCTGCAAGAGGCGGCGCGGCTGCTCTACGGGCTGGAGGCGCGCCCGTCAGAGCGCACCCTGCGGGCGATGGCGGCCGAGTGGAGCCCTTGGCGCGCGGTTGCGGCCCGCGCGCTCTGGGCCTACTACCGGGCCGCGAAGGGCAGGGAAGGGGTAAGCGCATGAGGGAACTGGCATTCGGCCGCAAGGGCGCGGGCAAGGGCAAGGCAAGCTCGGCTGTGGTGTTCCTGCACGGCTATGGCGCCGACGGGGCGGACCTGCTGGGCTTGGCCGATGTGTTGGCGCCACACCTGCCGGGCACGGCCTTTTTGGCCCCCGATGCGCCCGAGGCTTGCACGGGCACGCCCTTTGGGCTACAGTGGTTTCCCGATCCCCTGGCTGGATGGATCGACCGAGGCCGCCGCGCAAGCAGGGCTGGCGCAGGCGGCCGGGGACCTGAACGGCTTTCTCGATGCCCGGCTGGCCGAGGAAGGCCTGACCCCCGCCGCTCTGGCGCTGCTGGGCTTTTCGCAAGGCGCGATGATGGCGCTGCAGGTCGCCCCCCGACGGGCGCAGGCGATCGCCGGGGTGGTGGCGATCTCGGGCCGGTTGCTGGCACCCGAGCTTCTGGCAAAAGAGGCGCTGGTCAAGCCGCCGGTACTGCTGGTGCACGGCGATCAGGACGCGGTGGTCCCGTTCGAGGATATGGGCCTTGCCGGCACCGCGCTGGTCGCGGCGGGGTTTGAGACCTACGGCCATGTGATGCAAGGCGCCGGCCACGGCATCGCGCCGGATGGCCTTGGCGTGGCGCTGCAGTTTCTGAAGGAACGGCTGCCCGGCCAGGTCTAGCCGGTCTGCGCCTCCAGCCAGGCGGCGCAGCCGGTCAGCGCGGCGAAGTCGTCCTCGATCACGGAAACGGCGAAATCCTTTTCCAGAAGATCCACCCGGCGCGGTTCGCGGAATGCCTTGGTCAGGCCGAAAGCGGCGAAATGAGGGGTCATGGCGCGCGCCATGCCGCCGATCATGTAGATGCCGCCATAAGGCAGGTGGATCAGCGCAAGATCGGCCAGCATCTGCCCCAGGATGCTTGTATAGGCCCGCGCCGCATGGGTGGCGATCGGGTCGCCGCGGTCCAGTGCCGCCAGCACCTCGGCTGAGCTCAGGCTTTGCGGCTGCCCGGCTTCGGCCGCGGCGAAGGCATGCAGGTTGGCAAGCCCGCGGCCCGCCAGCACCTCTTCCACGCCGCAATGCGGGATTTCTCCCCGGCTGGACAATAACGCCTCGACAAAGCGCAGCAGCGCCAGGTCTTCCTGCGACCGCACCGGCATGTTGACATGACCGCATTCCGAGGGCGGCACGATCCGCGTCGCACCGGCGCCATGCACGGGGGCGGCGTTGACGCCGGTGCCAAGGCCGACCACCAGCATCGGCGCACCCCTGGTGACGGGCCCCGCGATCACCGGGCGCAGCTTTTCCACCGCAATATGGCCCAGTGCATGGCCCTGCGCCTGTAAATCGTTCAGGATCGCCACCCGATGCGCGCCGGTGGCAGCCGTCAGCTTGTCGGCATCCATCACCCAGTCGAGGTTGGTCATTGTGGCGACCCCGTCCTGCACCGGCCCGGCTGCGGCGACGCAGACACCGCTGACGCGAACCCCGGCATCGGCCAGATAGTCGTGCAGCACATGCGCGATGTCCTGCCCGCGCGCCTTGTACTCGGCGTTGGGAAAGCGGCGGATGCTGTCCTGGCGCACATGCCGGCCCTCGGCCAGTGCGACCCGGGTATTGGTGCCGCCGATATCGGCAAGGATGGCGAGGGTCATGGCCTTGTCCTCAGTCGTTCCGCGCCAGCGCCCGCGCCAGCGCGTGATACGAGGATTTGGGTGTGCGCTTCAAGCTGTCGAAATCGACATGCACCAGACCGAAACGCTTTTCATAGCCGAAGGACCATTCGTAGTTGTCCAGAAGCGACCAGCAGAAATAGCCCTGCACATTGGCGCCAGCGGCAATCGCGCGCTGCACGGCGGCCAGATGGCGAGAGATGTAGTCGATCCGGGCCGGATCTTCGACCGTGCCTTGCGCCTGTGGCGGCCCGGCCTCGGCCATGCCGTTCTCGGTGATGTAGATCGGCAGGCCGCGGGCGTGCTCGGCCTGGGTCCGCAAGAGGAATTTCTCCAGCCCCTCGGGGTAGATCTCCCAGCCCATCTGGGTTTTCGGCAACGGGCCCTCGACTTCGGCATAGTGCGGCCAGGGGCCAGGATCAGGTGCAACCAGCTTGCGGGTGTAATAGTTCAGCCCGCACCAGTCGACCGGGGTGCCGATCACCACCATGTCGTCCTGCCAGCCTGCGGGCATATGCGGACCCAGTCCTTCCAGCGCCAGCGCGGGGTATTCGCCGCGGAAGATCGCGTCGACGAACCAGCGGTTGTAGATCGCGTCATAGCGGGCGGTGGCGGCGGCGGCTTCGGGGCTGGCGTCGGCCGGGTCGGCCCATTCCAGATTGCACACCGCACCCAGGTTCGGCTGGTCCATGGCGCGCATCGCCTGGATCGCGCGGCCATGCGCCAGAAGGACGTGGTGCATCGCCCGCGCGGTGGCGCGGATGTCGCGCACCCCTGGCGCATGGGCGCCAAGGAAATGCGACAGCCAGCCGACGCACCACGGCTCGTTGATCGGAACGACCGACCACAGCCGGTCACCGATCCGGGCCAGCAGCACCTCGGCATAATCGGCGAACCAGCCGGCGATGTCGCGGTTGCGCCAGCCGCCCAGGTCGGCCAGCGCCGAGGGCAGTTCCCAATGATACAGCGTCAGCGCCGGCTTCAGCCCGCGTTCCACCATGCCGTCGACCAGACGGTCATAGAAATCCAGGCCTTCCATATTGGGCGCGCCGCGGCCGTCGGGCAGCACACGCGCCCAGCTGGCCGAAAAGCGGTAAGCGTCAAGGTTGGCGCCGGCGATCAGGTCCAGATCGGCGGGCCAGCGGGTGTAATGGTCGCAGGCCTTCGCCCCGGTCTCGGCCCGCACGACGTTGCCCGGCGTTTCGGCGAAATCGTCCCAATGCGTGCGCCCGGCGCCGCCCTGTCCGTGGCCTTCGATCTGATAGGCCGAGGTGGCAGCGCCAAAGAGAAAACCATCGGGAAACTGGGCGCGGGCGGGCAGCATTTGCAAACCTATTGGCGGGGCGCGGGGCCGGTGGACTGGCCAATGATCAGGTCGGCCTCAAGCAGGCGCTGCGGCACCTGGCCATCCGGCCGGTTGATCAGGTCAAGCAGCATTTCCGCCGCGATCCGTCCGGCCTCGCGGACCGAAGACCGCGTGGCGGTGAAGATCGGCACATCCTCGCCGTTCTTCATGTAGCTGAGGTCGTCGTCATGGATGATGACGCTGATGTCGCGCCCCATCACCAGGCCCTTTTCCTCGATCGCGCGCCGCACGCCCATGCCGGAAATCATCGAGGCGGCCAGAAAGGCGGTGGGCGGATCGGGTCGGGCCAGCATCTGCAACCCGGCGCGGTGGCCGGCGATCTCGGTCATCTCGCCCGAGGTCATCAGTGCGGGGTCGGCAATTATGCCGCGCGCGGCCAGCGCATCCAGATAGCCGGTGCGGCGGCGCACCGCGAAATCCATGAACTCCAGCCCGTTGACCAGCGCGATGCGGCGATGGCCGAGATCGAGCAGGAATTCGGTCGCGCGCTGAAAGGCACGGCGGTTGTTCACATCGACCCAAGGATAGGGGGTTTCGGTGCCGGTCGAGCGGCCATGCACCACGAATGGCAATCCGATCTCGTGCAGAAGCGGGATGCGCGGGTCGTTCAGCCGCGGGCCGTGCAGGATGACGCCATCGACATTGCCCTTGGAGCGCAGCGCGCGGTAGGTCGTCGCCTCGTCCGCATCGGGCACCACCGACAGCACCATGTCATAGTCGTTGCGCGAATAGGTCTCGCCCGCACCGGCGATGAAATCGGCGAAGATCGGGTTGACGATCTCGTGCCGGGTCGCCACCGGGATCACATGGCCCACCGCCATGGCGCGGCCGGTGGCCAGCCGGATGGCGCGGGTGTTCGGCCTGTAGTTGTGCCGCTTGGCCGCCGCCACGACCCGTTCACGGGTCGCCTCGTTCACCTCGGGGTATCCGTTCAGCGCACGGCTCACCGTCGTGGGCGACAGGCCCAGTATCAAGGCGAGTTCCTTCAGGTTCATGCGTGGCACGCCCAAAACGGTTTCAATCGGGCGAACTTTACCCGCTGACATGCCAGAGTCAAAGCCAAAGGATTCCGCCGTGGATCGCCCGGAAGCGGTGATTTCATGGCCTGTCACAGCGCTTTGGGTTTGACTCGTCAGGGAGGATCGGCAACTGTGCATCATCCAAAGCGGTTTGAATTGATTCTGCGGCCTTGTCCGCCGAACGATTCGGCCGAGATTGGTTGCTACAGGCCCGCAACAGATGGGCGGGCAGATCGGGAGGAAACTATGAAGACGAAACTCGCCGTCAGCGCCGCCGCGCTGGCATTTGCCGCAGGTGGTGCCTTTGCCCAGGACCTGAAGTTTCCGGTGGGCGAGGGTGGCTTCAACTGGGACAGCTACAAGGCCTTCGACGAGACATACAACCTGGGCGGGCAGACGCTGACCATCTTCGGACCCTGGCGGGGCGAGGACCAGGTGCTGGTCGAAAGCATGCTGGCCTATTACATCGCCGCGACCGGGGTGACGGTGAAATACTCGTCCTCGGAGAATTACGAGCAGCAGATCGTCATCGACACCGAAGCCGGCAGCCCGCCCGATATCGCGATCCTGCCGCAGCCCGGCCTGATCGCCGATCTGGTCAAGAAGGGCTTCGTCACGCCCTTGGGCGATGACACCACGGCCTGGCTGGCCGAGAATTATGCCGCCGGCGAAAGCTGGGTCGGCCTGGGCTCTTACGCCGGGCCGGACGGGGCAACGGCGCTTTACGCGCTGCCCTACAAGATCGACGTGAAATCGCTGGTCTGGTACAGCCCGGAAAACTTCGAGGATGCCGGCTACGAAGTGCCGCAGACCATGGAAGAACTGAAGGCGCTGACCGACCAGATCGTCGCCGATGGCGGCACGCCCTGGTGCATTGGCCTTGGCTCTGGTGGGGCCACCGGCTGGCCTGCGACCGACTGGGTCGAAGACATGATGTTGCGCACGCAGTCGCCGGAAACCTACGACAAGTGGACCACCAACGAGTTGGCGTTCAACAGCCCCGAAGTGGTCGCGGCGATCGACGAATTCGGCTATTTCGCCCGCAACGACGCCTATGTCGCCGGCGGGGCCGCTGCCGTCGCCTCGACCGACTTCCGCGACAGCCCCAAGGGTCTCTTTTCCTCGCCGCCACAGTGCTACATGCACCGCCAGGCCAGCTTCATTCCGTCGTTCTTCCCCGAAGGCACCCAGGTGCCGCAAGATGCCGACTTTTTCTACTTCCCGGCCTATGCGAGCAAGGATCTGGGCAAGCCGGTTCTGGGCGCGGGCACGCTGGCCTTCATCACCAAGGATACCGAAGCCAGCCGCGCCTTCATCGAATGGCTGAAGACGCCGATCGCGCATGAGGTCTGGATGGCGCAATCGGGCTTCCTGACGCCGCTGAAATCGGCCAATGCCGAGC
The DNA here is from genome assembly GCA_016704435.1 of Rhodobacter sp. Taxonomy (GTDB): domain Bacteria; phylum Pseudomonadota; class Alphaproteobacteria; order Rhodobacterales; family Rhodobacteraceae; genus Pseudogemmobacter. Next base: position 51,327 of record JADJAB010000006.1, read on the forward strand.
TTTACGGCAATGCCGCGCTGAAGAAGATGGGCGAGATCCTGTTGAACTCCACCACCTTCCGCTTCGACGGGTCCGACCTGATGCCGGGTGCGGTGGGTGCGGGCACCTTCTGGACCGGCATGGTCGACTACACCGGCGGCAAGTCGGCGCAAGAGGTGGCCGACGCGATCCAGGCCAGCTGGCCAAAGTGACCTGACGCCATGGCCGGGCGTCCCCAGCGCCCGGCCCCGTCGTTCGGCGGCCCCGAGGGGGGCCGCGCAGCGTGATCGGAACAGGAGGGGAAGATGCATCCTGCACTGCAGGCCCTTGTGGTCATTGTCATCGGCGTCGGCGGCTGCGTGGGGTATTTCTACGGCTCCAACCTGATCCTCGACAAAGTGATCTTCCCGGCCCGCGGGGCGGATGCGGGGCGCAACATCAACCGGGCCAACATGGTGCGGCCCTGGCTGTTCCTGTTTCCCGCCCTGGCCCTGCTTTGCCTCTACCTGGCCTATCCGGTCTTCGCGACGGCCTGGCTGTCGCTGTTCGACACCAACGGCGACGGCTCTTTCATCGGCTTCGGCAATTACTCGGCCATGTTCGCCGAGCCGAAGTTCGTGGAATCGCTGAAAAACAACATGCTGTGGCTGGTCGTGGTGCCGGCCGCCGCCACCGGCTTTGGCCTCTTGGCCGCACAGCTGACCGACCGGATCAGATGGGGCAACATCGCCAAGTCGCTGATCTTCATGCCGATGGCGATTTCCTTCGTCGGCGCATCGGTGATCTTCAAGCTGATCTATGACAGCCGTGATGCGGCGCTTTCGCAGATCGGCCTCTTGAACGCGCTGTGGATGAAGTTCGACGGCGGCATCGGCTCGTTTCTGCTGTTGCGCGTGCTGCCCGCAGCGCTGGTGGCCAGCCTTCTGGCTGGCGTGCTCTATGCCGGCTGGCTGGTCATCCGCCCGCTGACCCAGGGCAAGGGTGGCAATTCACTGACCATCGCCGGGCGGGCGATCGGTGCGGCCGTCGCGCTGTTCCTGGCCTGGGAGCTGGCGACATGGCTGGTTGGCGTCCTGACCAATGAGCTGCGCTATGGCAGCCCGCAGGTCTGGCTGCAAAAGCCCTACTGGAACAGCTATTTCCTGATGGCCGTGCTGGTCTGGATTCAGACCGGCTTTGCCATGGTGATCCTGTCGGCCGCCCTGCGCGGCGTGCCCGAGACACCATCGAGGCCGCGATCGTCGACGGCGCCAACCCGTTCCAGATCTTCTTCAAGATCAAGGTGCCGCAGATCATGGGCACCATCGTCGTGGTCTGGACCACGATCACCATCACCGTGCTGAAGGTCTTCGACATCGTGCTGGCGATGACCAATGGCCAGTGGGAGACGCAGGTGCTGGCCAACTACATGTATGACAAGCTGTTTCGCTCGCTCGACTGGGGCATGGGGTCGGCTTCGGCGATGATCATCATGGCTCTGGTGACGCCGATCCTGGTCTGGAACGTGTGGAACGCCCGCAAGGAAATGCGGTAAGGGGGGCAGCGGACATGGACAGCATCGCCGGCAAGAAACCCGCCCTGATGTGGGCCGTGCAGATCTCGGTCGTGGCGCTGGTGCTGCTCTGGGTCGTGCCGACCTTCGGGCTTCTGGTGTCGTCGTTCCGCACCGGCGACCAGATCGTCAGCTCCGGCTGGTGGCAGGCGCTGACGGAACAGGAACAGCAGCTCTCGCCAATCCGGGTCGAGGGGGCGGAGGTCGCATTGGACGGCGCCTTCGTGATCGAGGGCAGGCTTTTCACGTCGGCCACAGACCTCTTGGCCTGGGGCACTTCGTCGGTGCAGCCCAATGCCTACGCCCCCGGTGATACCGCCGATCTGGGCGAGGGTGTCACGCTGACCGTGCAGGCCGATGGTGCCTATGTGCTGACCTCGCCGGTCACCACGATCGGCACCCGCCTGCCGCGCATCTTCGCCACCGCCTCGACCCCGCCCGAGTTCACGACACGGAACTATACCAATGTCATCGCCTCGCCGATGGCGGGGCAGTCGATCGGGCAAGCGTTTCTCAACACGCTGACGGTGGCGATACCGGCGACGGTGATCCCGATCCTGGTGGCGGCTTTTGCGGCCTATGCGCTGGCCTGGATGGATTTTCCGGGCCGTGCGCTATTGGTGGCCCTTATCGTCGGGCTCTTGGTGGTGCCTTTGCAACTGGCGCTGATCCCGCTGTTGCAGTTCCATAACTGGATCGGCATCGGCAAGGGCTACCTTGGCATCTGGATGGCCCATACCGGGTTCGGCCTGCCGCTCGCCATCTATCTCTTGCGCAACTACATGGTCGGCCTGCCGCGCGACATCATCGAGAATGCCAAGGTCGATGGCGCCACCGATTTCCAGATCTTCACCCGCATCATCCTGCCGCTGTCCTTCCCGGCACTGGCCTCGTTCGCGATCTTCCAGTTCCTCTGGGTCTGGAACGACCTGCTAGTGGCGCTGATCTTCCTTGGCACCGGCAACGACCAGCAGGTGCTGACCGGCAACCTGGTCAACCTGATGGGGTCGCGCGGCGGCGACTGGGAGATCCTGTCCGCCTCGGCCTTCGTGTCGATCGCGGTGCCGCTACTGGTGTTCTTCTCGATGCAGCGCTTCCTCGTGCGCGGTCTGCTCGCGGGGTCGGTGAAGTAATGAGTGAGATGTCAAAACCAAGCGGCCACCTGCTGGCCGGCGATGCCGACTGGTGGCGTGGGGCGGTGATCTATCAGATCTACCCCCGCAGCTATCAGGACAGCAACGGCGACGGGATCGGCGATCTGGCGGGCATTGTCTCTCGCCTTGACCATATCGCCGGTCTCGGAGCCGACGCGATCTGGATCAGTCCGTTCTTCACCTCGCCGATGAAGGACTTCGGCTATGACGTTTCGGATTATTGCAACGTCGATCCGATGTTCGGCACCCTGGCCGATTTCGACGCCGTGGTGGCGAAGGCGCATGACCTGGGCCTGCGGGTGATGATCGACCTGGTGCTGTCGCACACCTCGAACCGCCACCCCTGGTTCCGCGAAAGCCGCGAGGATGCGGCCAATCCGAAGGCCGACTGGTACGTCTGGGCCGATGCAAAGCCGGATGGCACGCCGCCCAACAACTGGCTGTCGATCTTCGGCGGCTCGGCCTGGGCCTGGGAAGGCCGGCGCGAGCAGTATTACCTGCACAATTTCCTGGCCAGCCAGCCCGACCTCAACCTGCATTGCGATGCGGTGCAGGAGGCGCTACTGGACGTCGCGCGGTTCTGGCTGAAGCGCGGGGTGGACGGGTTCCGGCTGGATACCATCAACTTCTACTTCGCCGACAAATACCTGCGCGACAATCCCAGCCTGCCGAAAGCGCTGCGCAACAACACCATCGCGCCCGCGGTGAACCCCTATAACCACCAGCTGCACCTGTTCGACAAGAACCAGCCGGAGAACCTTGATTTTCTGCGTAAATTCCGCGCCGTGCTGGACCCGTTCAACGCCGCCGCCGTTGGCGAGGTGGGCGATGCGCAGCGCGGGCTCGAGATCATGGCCGAGTATACCTCGGGCGGCGACAAGGTGCAGATGTGCTACCCGTTCGAGATGTTGCAGCCGACCCGGCTGACCGCCGATCTGCTGGTGGAAACGTTCGAGCGGATGACCGCCGTTGCGCCTGATGCCTGGCCCTGCTGGGCCTATTCCAACCACGATGTCATCCGCCACATCACCCGTTGGGATCTTTCTGATGACGCAGCAAAGGCTTACACAACGCTGTTGATGTGCTTGCGTGGCTCGCTCTGTCTTTATCAGGGCGAGGAGTTGGGCCTGCCGGAAGTCGATCTGGACTGGGCCGAGCTGAAAGACCCCTATGGCATCGAATTCTGGCCCGAGTTCAAGGGTCGCGACGGCTGCCGCACCCCGATGGTCTGGATCACCGACAATGCTGCCGGCGGCTTCAGCACCGGCACGCCCTGGCTGCCGGTCAAGGCGCAGCACCGGCCGCTGTCGGTCGCCGCGCAAGAGGCGAACCCGTCGTCCATGCTGAACCACTACCGCACGGCACTGGCCTTTCGCCGGGCGCATCCGGTGCTGCGCCATGGCACGATGGAAGGGATCGCCGCCGAAGGCGCCGTCGCGCGCTTCTTGCGGCGGGGGGACGAGACGCTGTTCTGCGCCTTCAACCTGGGCGACAGCCCGGCGAAGGTCAGCCTGCCCGACGGGCGGTGGCAGACGGTTGGACAAGACCTTGGCAGCGTCACGCCCGACGGTCGCAGCATCGTGCTGCCGGCCTGGGGCGTCATGCTGGCCATGGCGGCCTGAGGGAGGGACTTATGGCTGATCTGGTTCTGAAGAACGTCGACAAGGCTTATGGCGAGGTGAAGGTGTTGAAGGACATCGACCTCGACATCAAGACCGGAGAGCTGATCGTCTTCGTCGGCCCCTCGGGTTGCGGCAAGTCCACCCTGTTGCGGATGATCGCGGGGCTGGAAAAGATCACCGGCGGCGAGTTTTCCATCGACGGTGTGCGGATGAACGACGTGCCGCCCGCCCAGCGCGGCATCGCCATGGTGTTCCAGTCCTATGCGCTTTATCCGCACATGACAGTGCGCGACAACATGAGCTTCGCGCTGAAGATCGCCAAGAAATCCGCGGCCGAGATCGACGCCGCCGTCGACAAGGCCGCCAAGATCCTGCAGCTGACGCCCTACCTCGACCGCCTGCCCAAGGCGCTGTCGGGTGGCCAGCGCCAGCGCGTGGCGATCGGGCGCAGCATCGTCCGCGACCCCAAGGTCTATCTGTTCGACGAGCCGCTTTCCAACCTCGACGCCGCCCTGCGGGTGGCGACGCGGCTGGAGATCGCGCAGCTGAAAGAGGCGATGCCGAATTCGACCATGATCTACGTCACCCATGACCAGGTCGAGGCGATGACGCTGGCCAGCCGCATCGTCGTGCTGGCCGGTGGCGGCATCGCGCAGGTGGGCAGCCCGCTGGAACTGTATGAGCGGCCCGAGAACGAATTCGTGGCGCAATTCATCGGCAGCCCGTCGATGAACCTTCTTGCCGGCGAGATCATCGGCACGGGCGCGCAGACCACGGTCAGGCTGGCCAATGGCGGCACGGCGGTATCGGCAGTGCCCACCCAGGCGGCGGACAAGGGGTTGCAGGTCAACATCGGCGTCCGGCCAGAGGATCTGGTGGAGGCGAAAGGTGAGGCCATCTTCACCGGCGAGGTGGAGATCACCGAGGCTCTGGGCGAGGTAACGCTGCTTTACTTTGCGCGTCAGGGCGATGCGGCGCAGGTGGTGGCCAAGCTGCCCGGCATCCGTTCGGAATTGCGGCGCAAGTCGGTGTCGCTGACGGCGAACCCGAAGAAGGTGCATCTTTTCTCGAACGGCAAGTCGCTCCTGTATCGCTGATCAGCCGAAGACGACCAGAGCGCCAGCCAGACCAGGCAAAGGCCGAGCGAGACCAGCCCCGGCAGAGGGCCGGGGGGGGAAACAGGACGTTTTTCATGGCCCATCACCCCTAAAGCTTTCCGTGGCGTTAATCGCCATGTTCGATTGCGATTCCTTTCCTGGCCCTGTGGGGAGGCGGCAGGTGGACTGGGTGGCGCAGGTGCTGGACCGCGGCGACGGCTGTCAGCCGCCGTCTGGGAGCGGCGCCCGCGAAAGCGAGCGCGGTCTGCTTTGCCGGTCCCTGGCGACCGGAAGCGATCTTCGCTCGGCCTGACCGCTGGTCACGCCGAGCACACGCAACTGGGATTTGTCGGGCGACGGGGCGGCGATGGCGGGAGGCGGGCAAAGGCGCAACGCTGGCGCAGAACGGAGGACTGGGTGCAGCTCGCTTCGGGGCAAAGGTGATCAACGCCGGGGCTACGCGCGCTCTGGTCTGTTCACTGCGCCGGGACATCGGCAGGTCTTCGTGGTCATGGTGCGACGCGACTACACCTCGGCTGGGGGGCAGGGCACCATAGCTGATGCTGTACGCGCTGGCCTTGCGGGAAGAAGGTGCGTGGCTGGACCTGGTCCGTCAGCCGCGGCGCTGGGCACCGGGCCGCCACTTTGGTGCTGCGGCTACCGGCTTCTCTGGAGAAACCACGACCATCATTCGCCCGGGGTGTGAAACCCCCGGTCCGACGGATATCACTTGCCCCTTGCGTGGAAGATGAAGCCGAGGAAGTTCAGCAGCACCTGCGCGGCCAGAATCGCCGTCGACCCCGAATGGTCATAATCCGGCGCCACCTCGACCAGGTCGACGCCGACCACCTCATGCGCCTTTGCCACGCCCTGCAGGATCTCCAGCACTTCGTAGTAGAGGAACCCGCCGTGCGAGGGTGTCCCGGTCCCCGGCGCGATCGAGGGGCAGAAGCCGTCTATGTCGATCGTCACATAGAGCCGCGCGCCTTTTGGGATGCGGGATAACACGCCGTCCACTCCCAGTGCCCGCACCTGGCGGACAGACAGGATATCGTCGCCCATCGCCCGCGCGGCGTCATAACCGTCTTTCGCGGTGGAGCTGACATTGCGAATGCCCAGGGCGGTGATGCCGGTCACATGTTCCTGTTCCGCCGCACGGCGCATCGGGTTGCCGTGGCCGTGGCGGACGCCGTGGCGGACATCGACGAAATCGAGATGCGCATCGATCTGCAGGATGTGGATCGGGCCGCGCCCGGCAAAGGCACGGATGCAGGGAATGTTGACCGAATGGTCGCCGCCCAGCACCACCGGCATGGCGCCTGCGTCCAGAATGGCGCGCACGCCGGTCTCGATATTGGCATGGCTCTTTTCGGTATCGGTGTGAACGATATCGGCGTCGCCGATATCGACGATGGTGACATCCGCACCCAGATAGGTGCAGTCATCCTCATGGTCATAGGCGCCGCCATGGCCGAAGGAAAAGAGCGTGGACGCCTCGCGGATCGACCTTGGCCCGAACCGGGCGCCGGCGCGGAACTGGGTGCCGAAGTCGAAGGGCGCGCCCAGGATGGCGGCATCGGCCCTGATGGCGGACCAGTCGGCCAGATAGGGACGCTTGCCGAAGGTCGATATGCCGACGAAGGGCAGGTTCAACCGCCCGGTGTCATAGCCTTGTCCGCTCATTGGATATCCTGACTGGTGTTTTCTTCGGGGCATAGAATGGAACCCCTGTTCAGCCTTGTCCAGCGGGGCAGCGACGGGGCAGGGTGTCGCAAACCAGGAGGGGGGGTAAGGTGGAGCGGGCTTGCCCCCCATCGAAGGGGGACGCGCCCGCGTTGCCACGGACTGCGGCAAGGACGGCGCTTGCATGAGCGGGCGGAATGCGGTTCGGATGCCGGGGAAGGAGAACCCGATGGTCCAGGACCGCGCACGATACCGCCCGAAGCAATATCCGCCGCCCGAGTTTCCGCCGCGCCGGGTGGCCCGTTTTGCCAAGACCCCGCCGGCGGTGTTTCCGGCGATCCTGGGGGCGATCGGTCTGGTTCTGGCCTTGCGGCGGGGGCTGGCGGCGCTGGACCTGCCGCAGGCGGTGGCGGACCTGCTGGCCGGGCTGGTGTTGATGCTGTGGCTTTTTGCGGCCTTTGCCTATGCGGTCAAGCTGGCACGGCGGCCTGGGGTTCTGTGGGAGGACCTGCGGGTGCTGCCGGGCCGCGCCGGCCTGGCGGCTTGCACCGCCGGCGGGCTGGCGGTGGCGGCGCTGCTGGTGCCCCATGCGCCAGACGCGGCACGGATCGTGCTGTTCGGCGGGCTGGCGCTGCATGCGGCGCTGGCGCTGGCGATCCTGCGGATCCTTGCGGGGATGCCGGCCGAGGCGCGCGGGGTCAACCCGGTCTGGCACCTGACCTTCGTCGGCTTCATCATCGGCGGGCTTTCCGCCGCGCCCCTGGGCCACGAGGCGCTGGCGCGCTGGCTCTTGTGGGGCACCCTGCCGGTGGCCGGGGTGATCTGGGGCATCAGTCTGGCGCAGCTGCTGCGCCGGGTGCCGCCGGCGCCCTTGCGGCCGCTTCTGGCCATCCACCTGGCCCCTGCGGCGCTGTTTTCCACCGTTGCCGGGCTGACCGGGCAGGCCACGCTGGCGATGGTCTTTGCCGGGCTGGCGCTGGCGCTGCTGCTGGTGATGCTGGCCGCCGGGCGCTGGATCGCCGAGGCCGGGTTCACGCCGCTCTGGGGCGCTTTCACGTTCCCGCTGACCGCGCTGGCTTCGGCGCTGCTGGCCAGCGACGCGGCCTTCATCTGGACCGGCATCGCGGTTCTGGTGACGGCTCTGGGCTTCGTGCCTTTCGTGTTGTGGCGGGTGATGCGGCTGTGGCCGGGCGGCAAGCTGGCGGCAAGGACCAACGCGGCCGAGGCCTGAGGCCATAGTTTCGACTGCGGGTGGGTCAGATCAGCCCGACCCAGGCCCGGGCCAGGGCCAGGCCGTGTGCATCGGCGGCGGCGCCATGGCGGGCGGCCTCATCCTCGAACCGATCGGCCCAGCCGGGTTTGGCGGTGGCAATCGCCTCGGGGAAGGCGGGGAGCCAGTCGCGGACCACGGCGCGGTTCGCCTCGAAGTGGAACTGCGTGCCATAGGTCGCACGACCCAGCCGAAAGCCCTGTTGCGCCGCGCCGTCCGAAGTGGCCAGCTGCACCGCGCCCGGCGGCAGGCTGAAGGTGTCGGAATGCCACTGGTAGATCGGAAACTGGTCGGGCACCACGCCCAGCACCGGGTCAACCCGGCCGGCTTCGGTCAGCCGCACTTCGCACCAGCCGAATTCCGGCGCGGCGCCAAGATGGTTCTGCCCGCCGAAGGCCCGCGCCAGCACCTGCGAGCCAAGGCAGATGCCCAGAACCGCGCGGTCGGCAGCGGTATATTCCGCCATCATCTGTGCCAGGGTCGGCAGATACGGGTGCGAATGGTCATCCAGCGCCGACTGCTCGCCGCCAAAGACCACCAGCGCATCGGCATCGACCGAAGCCGGCAGGGGCTGTCCGGCCCAGGGCTTGTAGAGGTCGATCCGCGCCCCGGCCTCATGCAGCGCTACGCCGACCTGGCCATGGTTGGTGGTGCGCGTGTTCTCGATGATCGCAACCTGCATGGCCGCCCTTTCCCGTTCGCCCGGCACACTGAGCACGGGCATTCCCGGCTTGCAAGCCTGCGGGACCGGGAAAGCGGCTTGCCATTCATGGCCGCGCGTGAAAAGGGGAACCGTCAAACGAACCCTCCCAAGGAGACCCCCATGGAGATTCGCGAGGCGCTTACCTTCGACGACGTGCTTCTGGTTCCGGCCGCCTCTTCGGTGCTGCCGTCGGATGCCGACACGGCGACGAATGTCACCAGATCCATCCGCATGAACATCCCGCTTCTGTCCAGCGCCATGGATACGGTGACCGAGGCGCGGATGGCGATCGCCATGGCGCAGGCCGGCGGCATCGGCGTGATCCACCGCAACCTGGACCTTGAGGCGCAGGCGCGCGAGGTGCGGCGCGTGAAGCGCTTCGAATCGGGCGTGGTTTATGCGCCGATCACGTTGACCCCGGACCAGACGCTGGCCGACGCCAAGCTGCTGATGGAGCGCTACAATATCACCGGCTTTCCGGTGGTCGATGCGAAAGGCCGGGTGCTGGGCATCGTGACCAACCGCGACATGCGCTTTGCCTCCGACGACAAGACGCCGGTTTCGGTGATGATGACGGCCGACAACTTGGCTGTGCTGCGCGAACCGGTGGACCGCGAGGCCGCGATCAGCCTGATGAAGGTGCGGCGGATCGAAAAGCTGCTGGTGACCGATGGCACGGGCAAGCTGACCGGCCTGCTGACGCTGAAGGACACCGAAAAATCGGTGCTGAACCCCAATGCCTGCAAGGACGAGATGGGCCGGCTGCGGGTCGCGGCCGCCTCGACCGTGGGGGATGCGGGGTTTGATCGCAGCCAGGCGCTGATCGACGCCGGGGTCGACATGGTGGTGATCGACACCGCGCATGGCCATTCCGAGGGCGTGGCGCGCGCGGTAGAGCGGATCAAGCGGCTGTCCAATACCGTGCAGGTGGTGGCCGGCAACGTGGCCACGGCAGAGGCGACGCGGGCGCTGATCGGCGCGGGCGCCGATGCGGTCAAGGTGGGGATCGGGCCGGGCTCGATCTGCACGACGCGGATCGTCGCGGGCGTGGGCGTGCCGCAGCTGACGGCGATCATGGATGCGGCGCGGGCGGCGGGCGATATCCCGATCATCGCCGACGGCGGCATCAAGTATTCCGGCGATTTCGCCAAGGCGATCGCGGCGGGGGCAAGCTGCGCCATGGTCGGGTCTGCCATCGCCGGCACCGACGAATCTCCGGGCGAGGTGATCCTGTGGCAGGGCCGCAGCTACAAGGCCTATCGCGGCATGGGGTCCCTGGGCGCGATGGCACGGGGCTCGGCCGACCGCTATTTCCAGAAGGACGCGGCCTCGGACAAGCTGGTCCCCGAGGGGATCGAGGGGCAGGTGCCCTACAAGGGCTCGGCCGGGGCGGTCATCCACCAGATGGTGGGCGGATTGCGCGCCGCGATGGGCTATACCGGCTGCGCGACGGTGGCAAGAGATGCGGTCCAAGTGCCACTTCGTCAAGATCACCGGTGCCGGGCTGAAGGAAAGCCATGTCCACGACGTGCAGATCACCCGCGAAAGTCCGAACTACCGGGGGATGTGATGACACCCTCGGCCCGCGCGGCGGCGGCGATTGCCGCGCTGGACCGGATCTTGCCGGGCGAGCCGGCGGAAAAGGTGCTTACCGGCTGGGGCAGGGCTGCGCGCTATGCCGGTTCCGGCGACCGGGCGGCGGTGCGCGATATCGTCTACGACTGCCTGCGCTGCAAGAGGTCGTTCGCGGCCGTTGGCGGCGCAATGACCGGCCGCGGGCTGGTGCTGGGCGCCGCCCGCACCGCCGGGCTTGTGGCGCAATGGTTCGATGGCGCAACCCACGGGCCCGCGCCGGTCGGGGACGAGCCGGGGCGGGCGCCGCAGCGGCTGGAGGCGCTGGATTGCCCCGACTGGCTGGCGCCGCGGCTTGAGGCGGCGCTGGGCGCGGATTTCGCGGCCACAATGCAGGCCCTGCGCGCCCGCGCACCGGTCTTCCTGCGGGTCAATGCAGGCAAGGCCACGCCCGATCGGGCCGTCGCCGCGCTGGCCGTTGAGGGGATTGCCGCGCAGCCCCATCCACTTGCCAGGAACGCGTTGGAAGTCATCGGGAACGCAAGGAAAATCCAGAATTCCACGACCTATGCCGAAGGCCTGGTGGAATTGCAGGACGCAGCTTCCCAGGCCGTGGCCGAGGCGGTGCCGCTGCGCGACGGCCAGCGTGTCCTGGACCTTTGCGCCGGGGGGGGTGGCAAGACGCTGGCCCTGGCGGCGCGGGCCCGGCTGGTGCTTCTTGCCCATGACGCCAACCCGCGCCGGATGGCCGACCTGCCGGCAAGGGCCGCGCGCGCGGGCGCTGTAGTGACACTGACGGATAATCCTGAAAAGACAGCGCCTTATGACGTGATCCTGGCAGATGTGCCCTGTTCGGGTTCCGGCAGTTGGCGGCGCGATCCCGACGGCAAATGGGCGCTGACCGAGGCACGGCTGGCCGCTCTTTGCGCCCTTCAGGCCCAGATCCTCGACCGCGCCGCGCAACTGGCCGCGCCGGGAGCGACCATCGCCTATGCGACCTGCTCGCTTCTGCGTGCCGAGAACGAAGATCAGGTCGCTGCGTTCCTTTTGCGCCACCCCGGCTGGCACCTGACGCAAAGCAGGCGCTTCTCGCCGTTGCAAGGCGGTGACGGTTTCGGCCTTGCTCTGCTTCAGCGCGATTGAGGAAGACAGGAACAACTTGCAGCTGTTTTTCCGCTGCGGTTAAGTCCTGGTTAAGAAAATGCATCTCCTATGGGGCCGCGGATGCCCAATTCCGCGACGGAGGGTCAGGTGCTCAGACCGGAAACAGAACTCAGGGCGATCATGTCCGCCACCGGCGGCCTGTCGGGGCGTGTCGCATGGGTGCTGGCCGCGGCGGTGGTCAGCCTTGGCCTGGCCTTCGTGGCCGATGACCGGCTGTTGCAGGCAACCCTGGCGGTGGTGGGGCTGTCGCTGATCGGGCTGACGCTGGCGGTACGCGGGCTGTCGCAACTGTCCCGCCGGCGCGAGGCGCGGCTGGCCGCACAGCTGATGGTGCTGGTCGGCGAAGATGCGGCCCCCTGCTTTTCCACTGACGAACTGGGGCAGGTGCTGTTCCGCAATGCCTCGGCCATGGCGCGCTTTGGCGACAATGCGGCGGCCACGCTGGTCGGGGTGCTGCACGAGCAATTCGCCTCACCATCGGCGGTGCTGTTCCGCCTGCAATCGCGCGCGGCCAACACCGGCGCCGCGCGTGAAGACGTGGTGACACGCCGGGGCCATCTGCGGCTGTCGGTGCATCGCGTGGCGGAAGACCGGTTCCTGTGGCGGATAGAGGAATTCCAGGATCGCACGCCCACTGGCCGCGGAGCCGAGGCGCTGAGCTTGCCGATGGTGGTGGTGAACCGCGCCGGCGTGGTGCTGTTTTCCAACGAATCGATGCGCAAGCTCTTGGGTGAGCGGCCGAAACGGCTGGACCGCATCTTCCTGCAGCCGCGCTTTGCCAGCGGCGAAGAGGTGCAGGTCTCGGCGCTGAACGGCCCGGTGCGCGCCATCGTGGCCGAGGTGGAGGGCCTGGGCGACCGGCGCGAGGTATTCCTGCTGCCGGCGGCCGAACGGTCGGACGCCGATACCGTCAGCACCGATTTCGAGAATGTGCCGGTTGCGTTGATGAAATTCACCGCCGACGGCGCGCTGCGCAGCCTGAACAAGGCGGCGCGCGACCTTCTGGGCGAAATGCCGGTAACTGGCCTCGGCTTTGCGGACCTGTTCGAGGATCTGGGCCGTCCGGTGACGGATTGGCTGGCCGACGTGGTCTCGGAGCGTCTGCCCGCGGGGGCCGAGGTGCTGCGGGTGCGCCGGGCGACGGAAGAAAGCTTCGTCCAGGTTCAGCTGCGCCGCATCGTTGAGCAGGGCCGCAGCGGCGCGTTGGCCTTGCTGTCGGACGCGACCGCGATGAAGAAGCTGGAGGCGCAATTCACCCAAAGCCAGAAGATGCAGGCCATCGGCCAGTTGGCAGGCGGAATCGCGCATGATTTCAACAACCTGTTGACAGCGATCTCGGGGCATTGCGACCTGCTGCTGCTGCACCACGACCGCGACGATGGTGACTTCGCCGATCTGGAGCAGATCCGGCAGAACGCCAACCGCGCGGCGGGTCTGGTGAACCAGCTTCTGGCGTTTTCGCGCAAGCAGACGCTGAAGCCCGAGAAGCTCGACCTGCAGGACGTCCTTTCCGACCTGACGCATCTCTTGAACAGGCTGGTCGGCGAACGGGTCACGCTGGCTGGCGCATGACCCGCTTCTGGGTCCGGTCCGGGCCGACAAGCGCCAGCTGGAGCAGGTACTGATGAACCTGGTGGTCAACGCCCGCGATGCCATGCCCGACGGTGGCGCGATCCGGATCGAGACCGAGGCGCTGACCCTGGCCGAGCCGCTGGCGCGCGACAAGGCCACGGTTCCGGCCGGAGAATACTCGTTGATCCGGGTGATCGACACCGGCACCGGCATTGCCCCCGACAAGCTGTCGAAGATATTCGAGCCATTCTTCACCACCAAGAAGGTGGGCGAGGGCACCGGGCTTGGTCTTTCCACGGTCTACGGCATCGTCAAGCAATCCGGCGGCTATATCTTCGTCGACAGCGAGCCCGGGCGCGGCTCGATCTTCGAGATATTCTTCCCGGTCCACGAACTGGCGAAGAAGGTGGTGATCCGCAAGGGCGAGGGCGTCGTGCTGCTGGTCGAGGACGAGGCGCCGGTGCGCGCCTTTGCCAGCCGCGCACTGCGGATGCGCGGCTACACGGTGCTGGAGGCGGAGAATGCCGAAGAGGCACTGAAGACGCTGGAGGATCCGAAGCTGGAAGTCGATATCTTCGTGACCGACGTGGTGATGCCGGGGATGGACGGGCCATCCTGGGTGAAGCGCGCGCTGGAAGACCGCCCGAACGTCAAGGTGGTCTTCGTTTCGGGCTATGCCGAGGATGTGCTGTCGGCCGATCAGGCGCGAATCCCGAACTCGGTTTTCCTGCCAAAACCCTTCACGCTGAACGACCTGACCACCACGGTGCAGGGCCAGTTGCACTGACCTTCGGCACGGCTCACCGGGCGCGGCGGGGGTCACTTCTGCGGCACGGTCTCGTAAAGCGCGAAAGGGTTGGCGCCAAGACCTGGCTGCGCGCGCAGGCCTCGGTCGCGGGCGTGAGGTCCGTCAGGCCGGGAGGCGAGACGTTCAGCCGCGGCAGAATGATCTCGCAGCCCAGCCGGTCCTCGAGAAAATGCACGAATGTGTCGATTTCCTCATAGCGGAAAAGGCGATCCACGCCCTGGCCCTGACGCGGCCGCAAGAACCGCTCCTGGCTGCCGACATCGGCGAAATCGGGGCGCGGGTCGCGGCACCAGGCGCGGACGAAATCGTCGAAACTCAGGCTGCGGGTGGATTTGTCGGAGGGCGTTTCCTCGCGCTGGCGAAAGCGATACCACGACCCCAGCCAGTCGCGCGGATCGCGCATCAGCGCGACCAGCGTCCAGTTCCGCCGAGGCGGCCTGCAGATAGGGGCCGAAAATCGGCGGAACCGGTGGACCGTGGTGTGCTTCAGCACCGGCGGGCGCTGGATCGACACCGCCGCAAGTGATTCGAGTGCGGCCGCAATTGCCGTGGACCCGGTCTTCGGCGTCGCCAGAAACGCCAGTCGCGGGCAGAAGGCGCTGGAAAGCGCGCTGGCGCAGATCGAACGGCAGTTCGGCAAAGGCTCGATCATGAAGCTGGGCGCCGACAACCCGGTGATGGAGATCGAGGCGACCTCGACCGGATCGCTGGGCCTCGACATCGCGCTGGGGATCGGCGGCCTGCCGAAGGGGCGGATCATCGAGATCTACGGGCCGGAGTCGAGCGGCAAGACCACGCTGACCCTGCATGTCGTGGCCGAGGAACAGAAAAAGGGCGGCGTCTGCGCCTTTGTCGATGCCGAACACGCGCTGGACCCGCAATATGCCAAGAAGCTGGGCGTGAATCTGGACGAGCTTTTGATCTCGCAGCCCGACACCGGCGAACAGGCGCTGGAGATTGTCGATACGCTGGTGCGCTCGGGCGCGGTCAGCCTGATCGTGGTCGATTCGGTGGCGGCTCTGGTGCCAAAGTCCGAAATCGAAGGCGATATGGGCGATATGCAGATGGGCAGCCAGGCCCGGTTGATGAGCCAGGCGTTGCGCAAGCTGACCGCCAGCATCGGGCGCAGCAATTGCATGGTGATCTTCATCAACCAGATCCGCATGAAGATCGGCGTGATGTTCGGCAGCCCCGAAACCACGACCGGCGGCAATGCGCTGAAATTCTACGCCTCGGTCCGTCTGGATATCCGCCGCATCGGCGCGATCAAGGACCGTGAAGAGGTGGTCGGCAACACCACCCGCGTGAAGGTGGTGAAGAACAAGGTGGCGCCGCCGTTCAAGCAGGTCGAATTCGACATCATGTATGGCGAGGGCATCTCCAAGACCGGCGAGCTGGTCGACCTCGGCGTCAAGGCTGGGGTGGTCGAGAAATCGGGTGCCTGGTATTCTTACGGCGATGAGCGGATCGGCCAGGGGCGCGAGAACGCCAAGCAGTTCCTCAAGGCCAACCCGGCCGTCGCCGCCGCGATCGAAGAGAAGATCCGCGCTGCCAACGGGCTGGAGTTCCAGATGGAAGGTGAGGCCGACAGCGCCGAAGTGCTGGACGAGTAAGCCGCCTTTCGGGGCAAGACCGCAAGGCCGGGGCGCAATCCCCGGCCCTTTTTTGCTTGGCGCAGAACCCGGCCGTGGACTGGGGCGTGGACCGGGGCGGGAAGCCCGATTAAACGGGGGCCGAAAGACCACGGTTTCTCCCGAAAGGCCCTTGCCCATGGCGTCCCTGAACGACATCCGCTCTACCTTCCTTGGCTTTTTCGAAAAGAACGGCCACCGCGTCGTGGACAGCAGCCCGCTGGTGCCGCGCAACGACCCGACGCTGATGTTCGCCAACTCGGGGATGGTGCAGTTCAAGAACCTGTTCACCGGGACCGAACACCGCGACTATACGCGCGCGACCACGGCGCAGAAATGTGTGCGCGCGGGCGGCAAGCACAACGATCTGGACAATGTCGGCTATACCGCGCGGCACCATACCTTTTTCGAGATGCTGGGGAATTTCAGTTTCGGCGACTATTTCAAGGATCAGGCGATTGCCTATGCCTGGGAATTGTTGACCAGGGATTTCGGGCTGAACAAAGACAAGCTTCTGGTGACGGTCTATCACACCGATGACGAGGCCGCGGGAATCTGGAAGAAGGTCGCCGGCCTGCCCGATTCCCGGATCATCCGCATCGCCAGCGACGACAACTTCTGGCGGATGGGGCCGACCGGGCCTTGTGGCCCCTGCACCGAGATTTTCTACGACCACGGCGACCACATCTGGGGCGGCCCTCCGGGCAGTGCCGAACAGGATGGCGACCGCTGGGTCGAGATCTGGAACAACGTCTTCATGCAGAACGAGCAGTTCGCGGATGGCACGATGCGCCCCTGGACATGCAGTCATCGACACCGGCATGGGGCTGGAACGGATCGGCGCGCTGTTGCAGGGCAAGCACGACAACTACGACACCGACCTGATGCGCAGCCTGATCGAGGCCAGCGCCCATGCCACCAGTTCCGACCCCGATGGTCCCGGCAAGACCAGCCACCGGGTGATTGCCGACCATCTGCGCGCGACCTCGTTCCTGATTGCAGACGGGGTCATGCCGTCGAACGAGGGCCGCGGCTATGTGCTGCGCCGGATCATGCGCCGGGCGATGCGGCATGCTCATATGCTGGGCACGGCGGACCCGGTGATGTTCAAGCTGGTGCCCGCACTGGTGCGCCAGATGGGCGGTGCTTATCCGGAGCTTGGCCGCGCGCAGGCGCTGATCGAAGAGACGCTGAAGCTGGAAGAGACCCGGTTCAAGCAGACGCTGGACCGCGGGCTGAAGCTTCTGGATGACGAATTGGCGCGCTTGCCAGAGGGCGGCGATCTGCCAGGCGCGGCGGCGTTCAAGCTGTATGACACCTATGGCTTCCCGCTGGACCTGACGCAGGATGCCTTGCGCGAACAGGGCCGGGCGGTGGATGTCCAGGGCTTCGATGCGGCGATGGCCGAACAGAAGGCCAAGGCGCGGGCGGCCTGGTCGGGCACCGGCGAGGCCAAGGATGCAACGGTCTGGTTCGAGTTGGCCGAAGCGCATGGGGCGACCGAATTCCTCGGCTATGACACCGAGACGGCCGAAGGCGTGATCAACGCGCTGGTCCGCGACGGGGCCGAGATCGGGTCCGCTGCGACCGGCGAGACGGTGCAGGTGGTGGTAAACCAGACGCCGTTTTACGCCGAAAGCGGCGGGCAGGTCGGCGATACCGGGCTGATCCGCACCGACACCGGCATGATCGAAGTGACCGACACGAAAAAGGCCGCCGGCGTCTTCATCCACGTTGGCCGGGTGGCCGAGGGGCAGGTGGCCAGGGGCCAGCCGGCCAAGCTGGAGGTATCGCACGGGCGGCGCGGTCGGATCCGCGCCAACCATTCCGCCACGCATCTCTTGCACGAGGCATTGCGGCGCGCGCTTGGCGACCATGTCGCGCAGAAGGGCAGCTTGAATGCACCGGACCGGCTGCGGTTCGACTTCAGCCATTCGACCGCGCTGACGGCGGCGGAGCTGGCGCAGGTCGAGGCCGAGGCGAACGCCTTCATCCGCCAGAACAGCCCGGTCGAGACCCGCATCATGACACCCGACGATGCCCGCGCGATCGGTGCTCAGGCCCTGTTCGGCGAGAAATACGGCGACGAGGTGCGGGTTGTGTCGATGGGCTGGCTGCAGGGCTCGGGCAAGGGGGCCGACCGGCGCACCTATTCGCTGGAGCTGTGCGGCGGCACCCATGTTGCGCGCACCGGCGACATCGGCGCGCTGGTGATGCTGGGCGATAGTGCCAGCAGTGCGGGCGTGCGGCGGATCGAGGCGCTGACCGGGCAGGCGGCGCTGGATCATCTGCGGCAGCAGGATGCGCGGCTTTCGGATGTTGCGGCCACGCTGAAGGCTCCTGCGGCCGAGATTGTCGACCGGGTGAAGGCCCTCTTCGACGAACGCCGGGCCTTGCAGAACGAGGTTGCGTCCCTGCGGCGCGAACTGGCGATGGGCGGCAAGGCCTCTGGCCCGGAAGCCAGGGATATCAACGGGGTGAAGTTCATAGCCCAGGTGCTTTCGGGCGTTTCGGGCAAGGACCTTCCGGCGCTGATCGACGAGATGAAGGCCCGCCTCGGCTCGGGTGCGGTGCTGCTGATCGCCGATACCGGGGCGAAACCGGCCGTTGCGGCGGGTGTTACCGCCGACCTGACCGGCAGCCTTTCCGCCGTGGCACTGGTGAAGGCGGCGGCCGAGGCCCTGGGTGGCAAGGGCGGCGGTGGCCGTCCCGACATGGCGCAGGCCGGTGGCGCCGACATTGCGAAGGCCGAGGCCGCCATCAAGGCCGCCGAAGCCATCATCGGAGGATAGGATGCCCACAGCACTCTGGATTGCCCATGTCCACGTCACCGACGCCGACGCCTATGGCCGCTATGCCACGGAGGCGGGCCCGGCCATCGCTGCCCATGGCGGGGTCTTCCTGGCCCGCGGTGGGCGCTATGTGCAACTGGAGGGCAATGACCGCGCCCGCAACGTGGTGGCGCGGTTTCCGTCCCTGGAAAAGGCAGTGGAATGCTATCACTCGCCCGCCTATCAGGCTGCCTTGGCCCATGCCAGGGGCGCCAGCGTCCGTGACCTGATGGTTGTGGAAGAAGTCGGCGATTGAAACGAATGCGTGGGAAAATTTCCCGCGCAACATCCGCAAATCATGGTATCTTTCGAGGAAAAACCATGAGGCGTGAGCAATGCTGAACCTTGAAGGCCACCGCTGATGTGCCGTTGGGCCGCCTATTCCGGGGCGCCGATCTTTCTGGAAGAGATCATCAGCCGCCCCGGCCATTCGCTGATCCATCAAAGCCATTGTGCCACCCAATGCCATTCAGCGATCAACGCAGATGGCTTTGGCGTCGCCTGGTATGGCGACCGGCCAGAGCCGGGTCTCTTCCGCGACATCATGCCGGCGTGGTCGGACCCGAACCTCAAGTCATTGACCGCACAGGTGAAATCCGGGCTGTTCCTGGCGCATGTGCGGGCCAGCACCGGCACCGCGACCAGCCGCAACAACTGCCACCCCTTCGTGCATGGGGTCTGGAGCTTCATGCACAATGGCCAGGTCGGCGGCTATGACAGCTTTCGCCGCGACGCCGACATGATGGTTCCCGACCACCTTTACCCGCAGCGCAAGGGCGCGACCGACAGCGAGGCGCTGTTTCTGACCGCCATCGCCGAGGGGCTGGACGGCGACCCGCGCGGCGCCCTGGAACGCGCCTCGGCCCGGTTCATCCGGCTGTCGCGCGAAAAGGGCAGCCTGCCGCATCTGCGGCTGACGGCGGCGCTGTCGAACGGCCGCCGGCTTTACGCCGTGCGCTATGCCACCGATGAGGCCGCGCCCAGCCTCTATTACCGCTGGTCGGACAGCCGCATTGGCATGGCCGTGGTCTCCGAACCGCTGGAGGCCGACGAAGGCGGCTGGACCGAGGTGCCGACCGCGTCATTCTGCACTTTCGAGGGCGAGGCGGTGAAGGTCGAAGACTTCCACCCCTGCCGTCTGGCAGCAGCGGCCTAGCTGCGCTTCATCGGGCAGGTCGACATCCCGAAGATCGAATAGCCCGGGCACGAGCCCATCAGCCCGGTCACCAGCGGCACGATGCCGATCAGCTTGGCCCAGTGCCAGAAGCCGCCGCCCTGATCGAAGAAGAACCACGCCAGAAGGGCCACCCCCACCACGATACGCAGGATACGGTCGATACTGCCGACATTGGTCGTAAGCATGATGTTTCCTTTCCATCTCGCCCGCCAGATCGCGGGACTTGCGTAAAGTTTAACCCGCGCAGAGGGGCGCCGTCTGTGATCTGGTCACAAAGGTGCTGCGGCAATGCCGCGCAGGGCGCCCTGGTCGGTCAGATGCACCGCACCCCGGTCGGTCTGCACCCAGCCCTGGCGCTGGAACGCCTCCAGCCGTCGCGACACCACCTCGCGGGCCGAGCCGATGCGCGCGGCCAACTCGCTTTGCGTCGCTTGCACCACCCCGCCTTCGGCCAGGTCAAGCAGCGTCGCAGCCAACCGTGCCTCGATCCGGCCAAAGGCCACCTGCTCCAGAAGCCGCGTCACGTCGGACATGCGGCGGGCAAAGGCCGCCATCACGAAGGAGCGAAAGCCCGCTTCCTGATCCAAAAGGGCGGTGAACATCGGCTTCGGGATCAGCACCACCCGTGATGCCGCCGCGGCATGGGCCTCACCGGAATAGGTCTCGTCGGCCATCAGGCCGAGCGTGGTCTGCACGCAGCTTTGCCCCGGCTCGACCGCGTAGAGCAGGATCTCGCGGCCCGAGGGTCCGGTCAGGAAAACCTCGATCCGCCCCGACAGCACGACGACGAAGCCCTGCGCCCGGTCGCCGGCCCGGAACAGCACCGCGCCCTTCGGCAGGTCGTGCCCCGGCAAGGCCGCCAGGGCCTGCCGCGCCGAGGCAGAGATCTTCAGCCCGTCGAACCAGTCCATGCCGCAAAGGGAACCCCAGCCCAAAGCCCGGCGCAAGCGAAAAGGCAGGGTCCGAACCGCCCCTGCCTTCATCTTGGCAAAAATACTCTGCAGGGGGTGCGGGGGCGCAAAGCCCCCCGCGGCGTCCGTCAGTCCAGCGCCTTGAAGTTCAGCGCGGCACCATCCTTGATGCCCGAGAACCAGCGCGCCGTCACCGTCTTGGTCTTGGTGTAGAAGCGGAAGGCATCCGGGCCATACTGGTTCAGATCGCCAAAGGCCGAGCGTTTCCAGCCCCCGAAGCTGAAGTAGGACAAGGGCACCGGGATCGGGAAGTTGATGCCGACCATGCCGACATTCACGCGGCTGGCAAAGTCGCGCGCGGTATCTCCATCGGCGGTATAGATCGCGGTGCCGTTGCCGTATTCGTTGTCCATCACCAGCTTCAGCGCGTCGTCATAGGATTTGGCGCGGACGGTCGACAGCACCGGGCCGAAGATTTCCTGGCGGTAGATGTCCATCTCGGCGGTGACGTTGTCAAAAAGCGTCGCCCCGACGAAAAAGCCCTTTTCATAGCCCTGGATCTTCAGGCCCCGCCCGTCGATCAGCAGTTTCGCGCCTTGCTCCACCCCCGAGGCGATCAGCCCGGTGACGCGGTCCTGCGACGCCTTGGTGATCAAGGGCCCGAAATCCACGTCATTGCCGGAAGTATAGGGGCCGACCTTCAGCTTTTCGATCTTCGGGATCAGCTTTTCGATCAGCGCATCGGCGGTCGCCTCGCCCACCGGCACCGCGACCGAGATCGCCATGCAGCGTTCGCCCGCCGCGCCAAAGCCGGCGCCGACCAACGCATCCGCCGCCTTGTCCAGATCGGCGTCGGGCATGATGATCATGTGGTTCTTGGCGCCGCCGAAGCATTGCGCCCGCTTGCCGTTGGAAGCTGCACGGCCATAGATGTATTGCGCGATCGGCGTCGATCCGACAAAGCCGACGCCCTGAATGACCGGATGGTCCAGGATGCCGTCAACCGCCTCCTTGTCGCCGTTCACCACCTGCAACACGCCATCGGGCAGGCCGGCCTGTTGCAGCAGTTCGGCCAGCATCATCGAAGTCGAGGGGCAGCGCTCGGATGGCTTCAGGATCATCGCGTTGCCGGCCGAAAGGGCAGGGGCCATCTTCCAGAGCGGGATCATCGCGGGAAAGTTGAAGGGCGTGATGCCCGCAACCACGCCCAGCGGCTGGCGCATCGCGAAAAGGTCGATGCCGGGGCCGGCAGAATCCATCATCTCGCCCTTCAGCATCGCCGGGGCGCCCATGCAGACCTCGACGACCTCAAGCCCGCGCTGAACGTCGCCCTTGGCATCCGGGATGGTCTTGCCATGCTCGCGGCTGACCAGTTCGGCCAGCTTGTCCATGTTTTCGTTGATCAAGGCGCCAAAGGCCATCATCACCCGCGCGCGTCGCTGCGGGTTGGTGTTGGCCCAGGCGATTTGCGCCTTGGCGGCGTCCTGAACGGCGCGGTCCAGCTCTGCCGGCGTGGCCAGCGCGACGCGGGCCTGCACTTCGCCGGTGGCGGGGTTGTAGATATCGGCAAAGCGGCCCGAGGTGCCGGCGACGCGCTTGCCATTGATCCAGTGACCGATCTCTTGCATGGAATCCTCCCAGAATCTGCTGTGGCGGTGTTAGCATTGCGGAAACGCCAGACAAAGCGGCAATAATCCAAAAGCGTTTTGCGTTCTTGCATGCCGCGCACAGGATGGGCACTATTGCCGATCCTATCGGAGGTTGCGATGGATTGGGACGACCTGCGCATCTTTCTGGCCGTTGCCCGCTGCGAAAGCCTGTCCGGGGCGGGCAAACGATTGAGGATCGACCCCGCCACCGTCGGGCGCCGCATCGCGCGGCTGGAAGACGCCATCGGCGCCCGCCTCTTCGCCAAGTCGCCGCAGGGCTATGCCCTGACCGAGCAAGGCGCCCGCCTGATCCCGCATGCCGAACGGGCCGAGGCCGCCGCCCTTGCCGCCAGCGAAAGCCTGTCCGGTCCCGAAGGCCTGCTCGGTGGCCTGACCGGCCAGATTCGCCTCGGTGCGCCGGATGGCTGCGCCAACTACCTCTTGCCACAGGTGATCACCCGCATCGCCGCCGCCAATCCGGGACTGGAGGTGCAGATCGTCGCCCTGCCGCGCGTCTTCAACCTGTCGAAGCGCGAGGCAGACATGGCCATTGCCGTTTCGCGCCCCGAGGCGGGCCGGCTGACCGTGCAGAAGCTGACCGATTACCGCCTGCATCTGGTCGCTGCCCGCGCCTGGCTGGCCGATCACACCGTCACCACGCTGGAAGACCTGAAAGAGCATCGTTTTGTCGGCTATATCCCCGACCTGATCTTCGACAAGGAACTGGACTACCTGGCCGAGATCGGTGCGCCGCCGGTCACTTTCGCCTCGAACTCGGTCTCGGTGCAACTGAACTTCCTGCGCCATGGCGCGGGGCTTGGCGTGGTCCACGATTTTGCCCTTGCCTCCGCGCCGGAGCTGGTCCGCGTGCTGCCCGACCTTGTCCGGCTGACCCGCAGCTTCTGGTTGATCCGTCACGCCGACGACACCCGCGTCACCCGCCTCAACCGCTTTGCCGAGGCGCTGATCCGCGAGACCCGGATCGAGATCGCACGCCTTGAATCAATCGCTTGACAGACTCGCCCCCCGCCCTGACCCTTGCAAGGACAACCGCCGGAGGAGGAAACCGATGCTTGTCAGCCAGATCCTGAAATCGAAGCCCAGCGAGGGCGTGATCACCATCGCGCCTGGCGCGACCGTGGCCGAGGCTGCCAAGCTGCTGTCTGACCGCAGGATCGGCGCGGTGATCGTGTCACGCGACGGCGAGCGCGCCGAAGGCATCCTGTCGGAGCGCGACATCGTGCGCGAACTGGGCCGGCGCGGCACCGGCTGCCTGACCGACAAGGTCGACAGCCTGATGACGGCCAAGCTGATCTCGTGCGTCCGTGGCGACCAGACCGACGCCGTGTTGCAGACCATGACGGATGGCCGGTTCCGTCACATGCCGGTTCTGGAGGGGGGCAAGATGATCGGCCTGATCTCGATCGGCGATGTCGTCAAGGCGCGGCTGGAGGAATTGTCGGCCGAGAAGGACGCGCTGGAAGGCATGATCAAGGGCTTCTGATTTTCCAGCGCCGCAGCGAAACGCCCTTGCAAGCCGGTGCGCAATATTGTTGCGTGTCCTCCGGGCAGGAACCGTGAGGAGGAGCCTGAATGCGCATCGGCCTTTATCCAGGCACTTTCGACCCGATAACGCTGGGCCATGTCGACATCATCCAGCGCGCCATGGCGCTGGTCGACCGGCTGGTGATCGGCGTGGCGATCAACCGTGACAAGGCTCCGTTGTTCACACTGGAAGAGCGCGTCGCCATGGTACAGGCCGAATGCGCCGCCATCGTCGCGAAGACGGGGGGCGAGATCATCGTCCACCCGTTCGAGAACCTGCTGATCGACTGCGCCCGCGACGTCGGCGCCGGAATCATCATCCGCGGCCTGCGCGCTGTGGCGGATTTCGAATATGAATTCCAGATGGTCGGCATGAACCGCGCGCTTGACAGCTCGATCGAGACGGTCTTCCTGATGGCCGATGCACGGCGCCAGGCGATAGCGTCCAAACTGGTCAAGGAAATTGCCCGGCTTGGCGGCGACGTGTCGAAATTCGTCACCGATCCGGTGCAGGCGGCGCTTGCCGGCAAGTTCGCGTCGAAATGACGCAAAGGGGCGCAGGGGCAGACCCTGCGCCCGAAACCCGCTCAGGCTCCGACCATATCGAACACGGCATGGTATTTGCCGCCGTCCCCGACAAAGTCCATGCCGATGGAATGGCGTTTGCCGGGTGCGATTTTCGCAAGATCGGCCGCCGTCACCTTCAGTTCGCGGGTTTGCACCGGGTCGTCGAAGTTCGGCGCGCCCGTCGGAATCTGCAACGCGCCACGGATATCCGCCTTCAGTTTGGACACCCGGACATCGCGCGGCTGCGACAGCGAATTGGCCAGTGACGCCGTTGCAGCCGCCTTGACCAGCGTGCGCATCGCCGAGGTGTCGCCATCGTCATTTTCCACCAGAGA
This sequence comes from Rhodobacter sp., assembly GCA_016704435.1. GTDB lineage: Bacteria > Pseudomonadota > Alphaproteobacteria > Rhodobacterales > Rhodobacteraceae > Pseudogemmobacter. The sequence goes on from JADJAB010000006.1 coordinate 76,149, forward strand.
GGCGACGAAAATCACCTTGGCGGGGTCGGCAATGGCCTTGGCGGATTTGTTGTCCAAGGACCAGAACGGGTGCCGCAGCACCAGTGTGAGCGACATGAAGTCGATCAACGCCTGCGGCGCATTCGGCGGGATCAGGGCGGTCGTCTTCGTCTCGCCCTTGTCCACATCCGTCCAGGGGCCATAGCGGGTGACTTCGATCGACGGGATCAGCCCCGAGATGTCGCAGGCGGTCACCAGCATATAGGGCTCGTCCGCCCCGACCTCATCAGTCTCGACCAGGCATTTCAGAGACCGCAGGGCGATCGTCAGCGGTCGTGGTGGCGCAACGCTGATCTTGGCGGTGATTTTTTCAGCTTTCTTGAGAATGGTGTGGTCGGGCATGTCGGTTCTCCTGAAATATGTGTTGAAAGAAACCTTGAAGAAATGCGCGGCCGCCCTGATGGAACGAAATTGGTCCTGGCTGCGGGCCGACGCTGAAAGAATAACACGCATCGGTTGAATAAAGGGGTATGGAATCCCTGCTTTGGGTTGTTCTGACGGCTGGCAATTGCTGGTTGAATGCAGGAGGTTTGATGTGACATGAAAAAGGGCCCCGAGGGCCCCTGTCCTTTGGCGCTTTGCGCGGCCTCAGCGGCCGTAGACCGCCTCGTGGGCAATCCTTGCGGCATCGGCGGGATAGATGTTCAGGTCCAGCGCGATATCCAGCGGCATCCGGGCGATCTCGTCGCGGGTCCGGACAAAGAGCGCGCGCTTGCGGGCAGCCTCTTTCATGGTTTCGATCATCGTCAGCATTTTCGTTTCCTTTCACGCGGGGGTCTGCTTTTCCTTTTCCGCATGAGGGGAATATGGGCGCCCGCGTTATCGCTAACAACGCCCAATGCTGCGCTGCGGCTATGCAACTGATGCATGGCTCTTTGCCACGAAAAAGGGCGCCCGAAAGCGCCCCCTGCTGTCGCTCCGTGCCGCAATCAGATCAGCTTGCCCATCGCCACTGCGGTGTCGGCCATGCGGTTTGAAAAGCCCCACTCGTTGTCATACCACGACAGGACCGAACACATCGTGCCGTCCATCACCTTGGTCTGGTCGATGTGGAAAATGCTTGAATGCGGGTCGTGGTTGAAGTCGCTCGAGACGTTCTTGTAAAGCGTATAGCCCAGGATGCCCTTCAATGGCCCGTCGGCGGCGGCCATGATCGCGGCGTTGATCTCTTCGGCCGAGGTCGCCCGTTTGGCGATGAACTTCAGGTCCACCACGCTGACATTCGGCGTCGGCACGCGGATGGCATAACCGTCCAGCCGGCCTTTCAACTCGGGCAGCACCAGCCCCACCGCCTTGGCCGCCCCGGTCGAGGTCGGGATCATGCTCAACGCCGCGGCGCGGGCGCGGTAGAGGTCCTTGTGCATGGTGTCCAGCGTCGGCTGATCGCCGGTATAGCTGTGGATCGTGGTCATCATGCCCTTTTCGATGCCGATGGCGGCATGCAGGACCGAGGCGACGGGCGCCAGGCAATTGGTGGTGCAGGACGCGTTCGACACCACGATGTCGGCTTTGGTCAGCGTGTCATGGTTCACGCCGTAGACGATGGTCTTGTCGGCGCCGTCGCCCGGCGCAGAAATCAGCACACGCTTCGACCCGTTCTCCAGATGCGGCGCGCATTTCTCCTTCGAGTTGAAGATGCCGGTGCATTCCATCACGATATCCACGTCGCCCCAGGGCAGTTCGGCGGGGTCGCGCAGTGCGGTGACGCGGATGCGCCCGCGGCCAACGTCGATCCAGTCTTCGCCGGTGGTCACGGTGGCGGGAAACCGGCCATGCACCGAATCGAAGCGCAGCAGATGCGCGTTGGTCTCGACCGGGCCGAGGTCGTTGACCGCAACCACCTCGATATCCTTGCGGCCCGATTCGATGATGGCGCGCAGCACGTTGCGCCCGATCCGTCCAAAGCCGTTGATGGCAACCTTGACCGCCATGATCTTCATCCTCCGAAGCTGCGTTTGCGCGTTGATAGCGCTAACAGTGCCATAATGGCAAGTATCACCCGGTCAGTCTGACGCGGTCAGCGCCAGAATTCCACCCAATCCATCAGGTGCATGAACTTCCTGGCCAGAAAAACCAGCACGCCCCCGCCATTCAGGGCGATATCCGCCGCGATCAGCGCTGCAAGGAAGAGGCCGAGGTAAAGCGCTATGCGGTCGGTCACCCGGCTGGCCCCCTGGGGCGCGGTGCCCCGTTACTGCAAGAGCCGCCCCATCACGCCGGCCACGTCGGCCATGCGGCAGGAAAAGCCCCATTCGTTGTCATACCAGGCCAGCACGCGGACGGAACGGCCGACGACCTTGGTCTGGTCCGGCGCGAAGATAGACGAATACGGCGTGTGATTGAAGTCGATCGAGACCTTGGGTTCCGGGTCATAGGCCATCACCATGCCCATGTAACCGGCACAGGCCTCGCGCACGATCTGGTTGACCTCGTCCTTCGTCACCGATTTCTCAGCGATGAAGGTCAGGTCCACCGCCGAGACATTGGGCGTGGGCACCCGAATTGCCGATCCGTCCAGTTTGCCGTTCAGCTCCGGCAGCACCTCTCCCAGCGCCTTTGCGGCCCCGGTCGAGGTCGGGATCATCGCCATCGCGGCGGCACGGGCGCGGTAAAGATCCTTGTGGCGGCGGTCCAGCGTCGGCTGGTCGCCGGTATAGCTGTGGATGGTGGTCATGATGCCCGCTTCAATGCCGATAGCATCGTTCAGCACTTTGGCCAGAGGTGCCAGGCAGTTGGTGGTGCACGACGCGTTCGACACCACCAGATGATCGGCCGCAAGCTGGCGATGGTTGACGCCGTAGACCACGGTCTTGTCGGCGTTTTTCGCGGGAGCCGAGACCAGCACCCGCCTGGCGCCGCGGGTCAGATGCACGGCTGCGCGGTCGCGGTCGTTGAACTTGCCGGTGCATTCCAGCACCACGTCGACGCCCTCCCAGTCCAGCTGGTCGGGGGCATAGGTCGACATCACCCGGATCGGCCCGCGGCCCAGATCCAGCGCGCCGTCCTGCACCTTGACCACGCCCGGAAAGCGGCCATGTACGGAGTCGTATTTCAGCAGGTGCGCATTGGTCTCGATCGGGCCGGTGGCGTTGATCGCCACCACCTGCACGTCGTTGCGGTTCGATTCCGCGATATGGGCCAGCGTGCAGCGCCCGATGCGTCCGAATCCGTTGATGCCGATGGTGATGGTCATTGCTCTGCGTCTCCGGTGTGACTCCGTGCTTGGCGATTACCTGCAAAGGCGCAGCATGCCTAGACGAGAAACGACACATTTTCCGTATGTTAGCGTCAACATCCGCCGTTTGCGCTAACTTGCGTCGCCCCTTTGCCTAATGTGCCGCAACGCGCTAAGTCCCGAAGGAGGCAAATGCGGAGCGGTGGATGAGCGGTCTTCTGCCCTTGCTGGACGATGTGGCGGCGCTGGCCAAGGTCGCGGCGGCCTCGGTCGATGACATTGCGGCGGCGGCGGCCAAGGCGGGGGCCAAGGCGGCCGGGGTGGTGATCGACGATGCAGCCGTCACGCCGAAATACGTCCACGGGTTCGAAGCCGACCGCGAATTGCCGATCATCTGGCGAATCGCGCTGGGGTCGGTGAAGAACAAGCTGATCATTCTGCTGCCGGGCCTTCTGGTGCTGAACTGGGTGTTTCCGGCGGCGATCACGCCGCTGCTGATGCTGGGCGGCTGCTATCTGTGCTTCGAGGGCGCCGAGAAGGTGTTTCATGCCCTCGCGCCCCATGCCGATGAAAAGGTCGAGGCGGATTTCGACACTGAAGACCCGGCCCATCTGGAAGAGGAAAAGGTGGCTGGCGCCATCAAGACCGATTTCATTCTGTCGGCCGAGATCATGACCATCGCGCTGGCGACGGTGGAAAGCCCCAGCTTCGTGATGCAGGCGATCACCCTTGCCGTGGTCGGGGTGTTCATCACCGCGTTGGTCTATGGCGCGGTGGCGCTGATCGTGAAGATGGACGACATCGGGCTGCATCTGGCCGCGACCGGGCAAACCGGGGCAGGGCGGTCCTTCGGGCGCGGTCTGGTGGTGGCGATGCCGAAGGTGATGACGGTGCTGTCCACAGTGGGCACGGCGGCGATGCTGTGGGTCGGCGGCTCGATCGTGCTGCACGGGCTGGAGGCGACGCATCTCTGGCCCTGGCCCTATGCGCAGATTCACCACGTCGCGGTCGCGGTCGCGGCGGCCGATGCCGTGGCTGCGGCGCGGGGGTTCGTGGAATGGGCAGTGACGGCGACGCTGGACGGGGTGGTCGGGCTGGCGCTTGGGCTGCTGCTGATTCCGCTGGCGACGCGGGTGGTGGGGCCGCTCTGGGCCGCCGTCACCGAAAAGAAATAGGCCGCACACCCGGCGCGGCCCAGATTCCTTCGAAGAAATTCGTGGCGCCCTACAGCAGCGCCATCGCGGCGGCCACCGTAGCCTCGGCGGTGATGCCGAACTCCTTGTAAAGTCTGTCATAGGGGGCCGAGGCGCCAAAGGTCGACATGCCGATGAAGGCCGCCTTTGCCTCGCGTCCGCGTTCTGCGAAAAGCCAGCGGTCCCAGCCTTGCCGCACGCCTGCCTCTATTGCCACCCGCACGGCACCGGCGGGCAGCACCTTCTTGCGATACGCCTCGTCCTGGGCCGCGAACAGCTCCATCGACGGCATCGAGACCACGCGGGTGCCGACCCCAGTCGCCTCCAGCGCCTCACGCGCGGCCATGGCGATCTCTACCTCCGACCCGGTGGCGATCAGGATCACCTTGCGCTTCCCCGTCGCCTCGGCCAGCACATAGGCACCCTTCGCGCTCAGGTTCTGGCCGGTGTGGGTCTTGCGCATGGGCGCCAGGTTCTGCCGGCTCAGCGCCATGACCGAGGGCGTGGATTTCTGGCTGAATGCCACTTCCCAGCACTCCGCCACTTCGACCAGATCGGCCGGGCGCAGCACCAGCGTGTTGGGTGTGGCGCGCGAGATCGCCAGATGTTCGACCGGCTGGTGGGTCGGGCCATCCTCGCCCAGGCCGATGCTGTCATGTGTCATCACATAAACCACCGGAATACCCATCAGCGCCGACAGCCGCATCGCGGGGCGGGCGTAGTCGGTGAAGGCCATGAAGGTGCCGGAATAGGGCCGGATGCCGCCATGCAGGGCCATGCCGTTCATCGCCGCCGCCATGCCATGTTCGCGGATGCCGTAATAGACATAGCGGCCCTTGCGGTCTTCGGCGGTGAAGACCCCCAGATCGGCGGTCTTGGTGTTGTTCGAGCCGGTCAGGTCGGCCGAGCCGCCGATGGTCTCCGGCACAACCGGGTTGACCACCGCCAGCACCTTTTCCGAGGCCGAGCGGGTGGCCAGTTTTACCGGTGCTTCCACCGCCGCCTTCTTCACCGCGCGGATGACCGAGACCAGCTTGGCCGGCACCTCGCCCGAGAGCATCCGCTCGAACTCGGCCCGCTTGGCACCGGGCAGGGCGGCCAGACGGCCTTCCCACGCGGCCCGTGCCTGCGCGCCCCTGACGCCCAGCGATTCCCACCAGGCCTTCACGTCCTTCGGCACTTCGAACGGGCCACCCTTCCAGCCATAGGCGGCCTTCGCGGCCTCAAGCTGCGCCTTGTCGGTCAGCGCGCCATGGCCCTTCGAGGTGTCCTGCGCGGCGTGACCCAGCGCGATATGCGTCTTGCAGGCCACCATCGCCGGGGCGGGGCTGGCCTTGGCGGCCACCAGGGCGCGGTCGATTTCTTCGGGGTCGTGGCCGTCACATTCGAACACATCCCAGCCACTGGCCGCAAAGCGCGCCTTCTGGTCGGTCACGTCCGACAGCGCGACCTTGCCGTCGATGGTGATGCCGTTGTCGTCCCACAGGACGATCAGCCGCGACAGCTTCTGCCGGCCGGCGATGCCGATCGCCTCCTGGCAAATGCCTTCCATCAGGCAGCCATCGCCGGCGATGACCCAGGTGAAATGGTCCTGCACCTTTCGCCCTAGCGGGCCCGCAGGTTCTCCTCGGCCATGGCAAAGCCGACGGCATTGGCGATACCCTGCCCCAGGGGCCCGGTGGTGGTCTCGACCCCCGAGACATGGCCATACTCCGGGTGCCCCGCCGTGATCGCGCCCCATTGGCGGAAAGCCTTGATCTGCTCCAGCGTCACATCCGCGTAGCCGGTGAGATGCAGCAGCGCATAGATCAGCATCGAGCCATGCCCCGCCGACAGGATGAACCGGTCGCGGTCCGGCCAGCGCGGCGCCTTGGGGTCGAACTTCAGATGGTTCGCAAAGAGCACCGTCGCCACATCCGCCATGCCCATCGGCATGCCCGAATGGCCGGAATTCGCGGCGGCGACCGCATCCAGCGTCAGGGCGCGGATCGCGGTGGCGTGCATCCAGTGATCGGGGTGGCGGGCGCGAAGCGTGTCGATGTCCATGGGGCATGATCCTCTGGCGGCTAGGGTGCTGTTGCCTTGCGCTTAAAGGCGGCGGCAGGCAAGATCAAGCGCGTCCCCCAAGGCCTTGGGAAGAAAGACAAGACGCATCCGGGCGGTTTGCGGTTAAGATGCGGCAAGGCCGCCGAGGAGGCGATTCGCGGTGGCCGGTCAAGGGGCGGGAACAGGCCCGGCACGGCACCGGAAGGGGCAGGGGATGCAACAGATCACGGAACTTGAACGGCGGATCAGTGCCGCGCTGGAGCGGGTCGGCAAGGGGTTGGACAAGCTGTCGTCCCGCGGCGCTCCTTTGGGCCCCGGCCCCGGCCCCGGCACCTGCAGCGCCGCCGCCGGTCTCGACGGGTGCCGAGGATGCCGCGACCCTGCGCGCGCAACTGGAAGAAGAGCGCACCGCTACCGCCCAGTTGCAGGAGCGGCTGAAGGCGGTGAAGGACAAGGATTTGATCGTCCAGTCGCAACTGCAGGAAAAGATAGAGAAAATGACCCGCCAACTGGATGTCCAGGGGCTGGAGCTGCAGCGCATGCGGCGCACCTCGGTCACCTTGCGCGAGCAGTTGCGCCAGCTGCGCGAGGCGCAGGAGGCGGGGCTGGCCGAGCCGCATCTGCTGAACAAGGCGATGCTGGCCGAACTGGACGCGCTGCGCGCCACCCGGCTTTCGGAAATGGCCGAGCTGGATGAAATCTCGGCGGCGCTGGACGCCCATCTGACGGAGGCCGAGCATGCCTGATCTGGAAATCACCGTCGGCGGCAGGCCCTTCCTGGTGTCGTGCCAGCCCGGCGAAGAGCACTTCCTGCGCGCCGCCGCCGCCATGCTGGATGCCGAGGCGCAGCCGCTGATTGCGGCGATGGGACGGCTGCCGGAATCCAAGATGCTGCTGATGGCGGGGTTGATGCTGGCCGACAAGACTGCCGCGGTCGAGGACGAGAACCGCCAGTTGAAGGCCCGTCTGGCCGAGATCGAGGCCCGCCCGGCGCCACAGGCGCAGAAAGTGGAAGTGCCGGTCATTCCGCCGCAAGTCACCGAAACCCTTGCCGAAATCGCCGCACGCGCCGAGGCACTGGCCGAGCGGGTCGAGGAGAAGGCCGGCACATGATCCGCGCTGCCGGCGGCTTCCAACACCAAGGCCCTTCGCCAGAGGGCGACGGCCCCGGGCGGGGGGGAGGGGGGGGGGGGTCGTCCGAGTGCCTTCGCCAGAAGTGGCTACGCGCCGGCCGCCAGAGCCGCCCCGGCGATCGTCAACCGTTGGCTTCGCGGATCTTGTCGGCGGCTTCCTTGTCGAATTTCACGCCCTTGGTCTGAAACAGCGTGTCCAGCTCTCCCGACAGGGTCATCTCGGTGACGATGTCGCAGCCGCCGACGAATTCGCCCTTGACGTAGAGCTGCGGCACGGTCGGCCAGTCGGAGAAATCCTTGATCCCCTGGCGAACGTCAGGGTCGGCCAGCACGTTCACATCGGCAAAGTCGACGCCCATGAAGTTCAGCACCCCCGCCACGCGGCTGGAAAAGCCGCATTGCGGCATCGCCTTGGTGCCCTTTCATGAACAGCACTACGTCATTCCTGGTGATCGTATCGCGGATATCGTCTTCAGCGCTCATGTCTTTTCCCTTTCAGTCCGGCGCCTTGGTGGTCAGCGCCAGTGCGTGCAATTCACCCTGCGCGCCGTCCATCCTGCCCTTCAGGCTGGCATAGACCGCGCGCTGCTGCTGGACCCGGTTCATCCCCCGGAACGACTCGTCGATGACTTCGGCCGCCCAATGGTTGCCGTCGCCCACCGTGTCGATCACGGTGATCTGCGCCTGCGGGAAAGCGGCGCGGATCAGCGTCTCGATATCCTTGCCTTCCATCGCCATCGGCTGGCCTCCCCGGCGTGTTTCCGTGTCCGTCACCGGCAAAGATGTATGCCGCAGGGCAGGGGGCCGCAAGGGCAGATCAACCCCCTGCTGCGGTCCATTCGTCGCGCAGGATGGCGAAGGCGTGGCAATCTTCCCAAATGCCGGCGCGCAGCCAGCAGTGCCGCATGGTGCCCTCGCGCTGCAACCCGGCGGCGGCAAAGGCGGCCAGGGCAGCCTCGTTGTCATGCGCTATGTCGCAAAACAGACGGTGCGCGGACATGTCACGAAACGCCACGTCCAGCGCGGCCCGGATCAGCGCGCGGCCTTCGCCCCGGCCCGGAGAGGTGACGGCAAGGTTCATCAGGTTGACCACCTGCGGATAGGCAAGTTCCAGCACCGCAAAGCCCGCGAATCCGCCCCGATCCCAGACCATGACGCGGTTTTCCGGCGCGGCGCACTGCGTCGCCAGCCAGCCCTCGTCCTGCCCGAGCAACTGCATCGGATGCGCAGCGATCAGCGCCGCGATCCGGGGCAGGTCACCCGCCTCGGCGCGGCGCAGCATCAGACGCCCAGAGTCGCCGCAAAGGCACCGCGATAAATCGCGGCGAGTTCTGCCAGCGGGGCGGCGTCGGTGCCCAGCGTCACCTTGCTGCCGCCGAACTGGCCGACCAGCGCCAGATGCACCCCCGCCACCTTGGCCGCCGCCTGCAACCCGGCCAGCGATTCCTGCGGCACCGCCAGAAGGTAGCGCGCCTGATCCTCGCCGAAGAGAAAGCCGATGTCCTCGCTGTCGATCCAGAGCCCGGTCTTCGCGCCCTCGGCCATCTCGAATCCCGCCAGCGCCAGCCCGCCGTCGGACAGGTCCGAGCAGGCGCGGAAGGATTTGCGGTTGGCGCGGATGAATTCGCCATGCAGCCGCTCGGCCGACAGATCGACCGGCGGCGCATCTCCCGCCTCGATCCCGAACGCCTCGGCCAGAAGCGCGGACTGGCCCAGATGGCCGTTGGCATGGCCGACCATCACAGCCAGATCGCCCTCGACAGGACGACCCGCAATCAGATCGTCCAGGCTTTTCAGCAGCCCCACCGCCCCGATGGTCGGCGTTGGCAGGATGCCCTTGCCATCGGTCTCGTTGTAAAGGCTGACGTTGCCCGACACGATCGGCATGTCCAGGGCCTCGCAGGCGGCCCCGATGCCTTTCAGCGCGCCGACGAACTGGCCCATGATCTCGGGCTTTTCAGGGTTGCCGAAGTTCAGGTTGTCGGTGGTGGCCAGCGGCAGGGCGCCCACCGCGCAAAGGTTGCGCCAGGCCTCGGCCACCGCCTGCTTGCCGCCCTCGTAGGGGTTGGCCTTGACATAGCGCGGCGTCACGTCGCTGGTGAAGGCCAGCGCCTTGCCGGTGCCATGCACCCGCACCACGCCCGCCGAAAGACCCGGCGTCACCACGGTATCGGCGCCGACCTGCGCGTCATATTGCTCGTAGACCCAGGCCTTGTGGGCGTAGGAGGGGCTGCCGATCAGCGCCTTCAACCCGGCAACCGGGCCAATCTCAGGCAGCTCGCCCAAAGGAGCGGCCGCTGGGGTGTCCACCCAGGAGCGGTCGTATTCCGGCGCAGAGGACGACAGCTTCGACAACGGCAGATCGGCCTTAACCTCATTGCCGTGCAGGACCAGGAAGCGGTCTTCCGGGATTGTTTCGCCGACGATGGCGAAGTCGAGGTCCCATTTGACGAAGATCGCCCGCGCCTCTGCCTCCATCTCGGGGCGGAGCACCATCAGCATGCGTTCCTGAGACTCCGACAGCATCATTTCATAGGCGGTCATATGGGTTTCGCGCTGCGGCACGTCATCCAGTTGCAGCTTGATGCCAAGCCCGCCCTTGTCGCCCATCTCGACCGCAGAACAGGTCAGCCCCGCCGCGCCCATGTCCTGGATGGAAATGACGGCGCCCGAGGCCATCAGCTCAAGGCAGGCTTCCAGCAGCCGCTTTTCGGTGAAGGGGTCGCCGACCTGCACGGTCGGGCGTTTTTCCTCGATGGTGTCGTCGAATTCGGCCGAGGCCATGGTGGCGCCGCCCACTCCGTCGCGCCCCGTCTTGGCGCCCAGATAGACCACCGGCATGCCGACGCCCGAGGCGGCGGAGTAGAAGATCTTGTCGGTATCGGCCAGACCGGCGGCAAAGGCATTGACCAGGCAATTGCCGTTGTAGCTGCGGTGAAACCGCACTTCACCGCCCACCGTCGGCACGCCGAAAGCATTGCCATAGCTGCCGACGCCTTCGACCACACCCTTCACCAGATGGGCGGTCTTGGGGTGGTCGGGCAGCCCGAAGGACAGCGAGTTCATCGCCGCGATGGGCCGCGCGCCCATGGTGAAGACATCGCGCAGGATGCCGCCGACGCCAGTTGCGGCGCCCTGATGCGGCTCGATGTAGGAGGGGTGGTTGTGGCTTTCCATCTTGAAGACCACCGCCTGGCCGTCACCGATGTCGACGACGCCGGCATTCTCGCCCGGCCCGCAAATGACCTGCGGGCCCTTGGTCGGCAACTTGCGCAGATGGATCTTGGACGACTTGTAAGAGCAATGCTCGTTCCACATCGCCGAAAAGATGCCGAGTTCGGTGAACGTCGGCTCTCGCCCGATGATCTCCAGAAGCCGCTCGTATTCGTCGGGCTTCAGCCCATGGGCGGCGACAAGCTCGGGGGTGATGGCGGGCTCTGACATGGCATCCCTCTTGGCAGACGTGGCGGCGTCATATGCCAAAGGCCGGGCAAGGGCAAACCGCGCGCCCGCCCGGCGCCAAAATTTTTCCGTAGTGAAAATCTTGTGACCCGTCATGGCGGAATGTCGAAATCCGCGCCGGGCCAGCGTCCTTGGTCTAGGATCACCGGAAATCCCGCCCGTGCTGCCCACCCTGGAAAGGACAAAAGATGAGATACATGCTGATCCTCTACGGCGACTCGGCGCTTGACCCTGCGCCCGACAGCCCCGAGTTCGGCCCCTGGATGGAAGAGTTCATGTCCTTGGGCACGCGGATGAAAGGCGTCGCCGGCATTCTGGCCGGCGAAGGGTTGCAGGGCGTCGAAACCGCCACCTGTCTGCGCACGCGCGGCGGCAAGGTGGAGACGATGGACGGCCCCTTTGCCGAGACGCGCGAGCAGCTGGGCGGGTTCTACCTGGTCGAGGCCGCCGATCTGGATGCCGCGTTGAAATTCGCGGCCGGAATCCCCATCGCCCGGACCGGCACCGTCGACGTGCGCCCGGTGATGGACTATGGATGACGCCTTCGGATGCCCTGGAACAGGCGCTGCGCGCTGACCGGGGGCGGTTGGTGGCCGCCCTTGTCGCACGCACCGGCGATCTGCAGCGCGCCGAGGATGCGCTGCAGGAAGCCGCCGCTTCAGCGCTGGTGCATTGGGGCCGGTCGGGGGTGCCGTCCCACCCGCAGGGCTGGCTCTTGCGGGTGGCGCTGCGCAAGGCGATCGACGGATATCGTCGCGACGGCCGCGCCCGCGACCATGCCGATGCGATTCTCGCTCTGGCCGAGGATGAGGCGATGCTTGCCGTTCCCCCCGAGATCCCCGACGACCGGCTGCGCCTGATCTTCATCTGCTGCCACCCCGCGCTGGCCGCGAAATCCCGCGTGGCGCTGACGCTGCGCCTGCTGGGCGGCCTCACGACTGCCGAAATCGCCGGCGTCTTCCTTGATGACGAGCCGACGATGGGCCAGCGCCTCAGCCGTGCCAAGTCCAAGATCGCCGCCGCCGGAATCCCCTTCAAGGTGCCGGATCCCGAGGATTGGCACGACCGGCTGGCCGCGGTTCTGACGGTGATCTACCTGATCTTCACCCAAGGCCACGCCCTTGGCCCCGCCAGCCCGCGCGACCTGTGCGGTGAGGCGATCTTCCTTGCCCGGCTGGTGAACGGCCTGCTTCCCGACCAGCCCGAGATCGAGGGCTGCCTGGCGCTGCTGCTTCTGCCCCCACGCCCGCCGTGCCGCGCGGATCGGCCCCACGGGAGAAACCGTGCCGCTGACGGAGCAGGACCGCAGCCTCTGGGATCACGCGATGATCGCGGATGGTCAGGCCGCGCTGGATCGCGCCCTTGCCCGCCGCGTGCCGGGGCCGTTCCAGATCAAGGCGGCCATCGCGGCCCTGCACGCCGCCCAAGGCCTGCCCGACTGGCGACAGATCGCGGCGCTTTACGCCCGGTTGCATGACCATGAACCCAGCCCGGTCATACGGCTCAACCACGCCGTCGCGGTGGCCGAAGGACAGGGCGCGGCGGCAGGGCTGGCGCTGATCGAGCCGCTGGCCGGGGCGCTGGACGGCTATCAGCCGTTCCACGCAGCAAGGGCCGAATACCTGGCCCGCACGGATCAGCCGCTTCGTGCCAGTGCCGCCTATGACCGCGCCATCGCCCTTGCGCCATCATCAGCCGACCGCGCCTTTCTGACAGCGCGCCGCGACCGCCTGCCCGCAAAACCGGCAGGTTGAAAAAAAGAGGCCGGACACAAGGTCCGGCCAAGTCCAACAGGGAGGTATGAGACGCTGAGAGAAACCTCAATCAGCGCCTCGAAACTGCATTTATGGGCAGCGGCCGCTTCGCGCAAGAGAGACTATGCTGCATCCGCAGCATTCCCGCCATGCATTGTTTGCATGCCTTCGGGTTTCCGCCCGTTCTCAGGGCTGCTGGCGCCGCCTGTAGGTCATGATTTCATCGGTGACGAAATCGCGGAACGCCGCCACCCGCTTGGAATGGCGCAATTCTTCGGGATAGGCCAGGAACACCGGCACTTCGCCGCTTTCCACCTCGGGCAGCACGCGCACCAGATGCGGGAAATCCTCGGTGATGTAATCGGGCAGAACGCCGATGCCCAGATGGTTCAGCACGCCCTGCAGCACGCCGAAATAGTTGTTCACCGTCAGGGTCGAGGGGATGTCATGGCTCATCAACTCCTGCACCAGATTGGCGCCTGCCGCCACCTGCGGCGTGCCGGCGTGCTGGCTGATCAGCCGGTGCTGGGTCATGTCGTCCATGCTTTGCGGCGTGCCGTTCATCGCCAGGTATTCCGGCGTGGCGTAGAGCCGCATCTTGATGTTCATCAGCCGCTTGCGGATCAGGTCGGCCTGGCTGGGTTCCTTCATGCGGATCGCCACGTCGGCCTCGCGCATCGGCAGGTCCAGCACGCGCTCTTCCAGCATCAGGTCGATCTTCAGGCTGGGGTATTTCTCATAGAGACGCGCCAGCCGTGGCGCCAGCCAAAGGGTGCCGAAGCCGGTCGTCGTGGTGACCCGCAATTCGCCGAACACCTCGTCCTCGCTGTCGCGGATCCGCGCGGCGGTGGCGTCCAGCCTCTTGACCATGGCTTGCGTCGTGTCGAACAGCAGTTCGCCCTGTTCGGTCAGGATCAGCCCGCGGGCGTGGCGGTGAAAGAGGGTCACCGCCAGGCTTTCCTCCAGCGCGCGGATCTGGCGGCTGACGGCCGACTGGCTGAGGTGCAGCACATCGCCGGCATGGGTCAGGCTGCCCTTCTCGGCCACCGCATGGAATATTCTCAGCTTGTCCCAATCCATCCGCTTACCCTTTCAAACCGGCAACACGCTAACACAAGCCATGCTTCTGGGGAAAACCTGTTCTGATGTAAATGCCGTAACGGCTGCGACAGGCCGCGCTGTCGCCGGGCCTTTCGCCGGCTGGGCCTTGCCCCTATGATCAAAGGCGTTTCGAGGTCTGGAAAGACTGACGGGCAGGCGAAAGGGCAGGGAATGGCGGTTGGGATCTTCGATTCGGGGCTTGGCGGGCTGACGGTGCTGGATGCGGTGTCGCGGCGGCTGCCAGAGGTGCCCTTCGTCTATTATGGCGACAACGCCCATGCGCCCTACGGCGTGCGAAGCGCCGATGACATCTTTGCGCTGACCTGCGCCGGGGTGGAAAGGTTGTGGCAAGAGGGCTGCGATCTGGTCGTGCTGGCCTGCAACACCGCCTCGGCTGCCGCGCTGCGGCGGATGCAGGAAACCTGGGTGCCGGCCGAAAAGCGCGTGCTGGGCGTCTTCGTGCCGCTGATCGAGGCGTTGACCGAACGGCAATGGGGCGACAACTCGCCCCCGCGCGAGGTCGCGGTCAAGCATGTGGCGCTGTTCGCCACCCCCGCGACGGTGGCCAGCCGCGCCTTTCAGCGCGAACTGGCATTCCGCGCCATCGGCGTCGATGTCGAGGCGCAGCCCTGCGGCGGCGTGGTCGATGCCATCGAACAGGGCGACGAGATCCTGGCCGAGGCGCTGGTCCGCAGCCATGTCGAGGCGCTGCGGCGCCGGATGCCGAACCCCGAGGCCGCAATCCTGGGCTGCACCCATTACCCTTTGATGGAAAAGGTGTTTCAAGAGGCGCTGGGCCCCGGTGTCCGGGTCTATTCGCAGGCCAATCTGGTGGCCGAAAGCCTGGCCGACTACCTGACCCGCCATCCCGAATTCCACGGCACCGGCTCCGCAACCCGCTATCTGACCACCGGCGATCCGGCCTCGGTCACCAACAAGGCGACGCAATTCCTGCGCCACCGGATCGCCTTCGAGGCGGCCTGACCTTGCGGACCCGTGAGAGAGACCAGCAATGAGCGATGATGGCCATGATGCCTACAAGCCCGCCCAGATCGCGGCGCTGATCGAGACGGCGGGCGTCGCCAAGGCCGCCCTGCCGTTGCACCGGTTGCTTACGCTGGCGCTGCTGGCCGGGGCCTTCATCGGCTTTGGTGGCGCCGGCTGGCTGATCGCCATGACCGGGGCGGATGCGGGCTTCGGGCCGCAACGGGTGCTGGCGGGCATGGTGTTCTCGGTCGGGCTGATTCTGGTGGTTGTGGGCGGGGCCGAGCTTTTCACCGGCAATGCGCTGATGGTGATGGCGGCGGTGGATGGCCGGGTCAGCACCGCAGCGCTGTTGCGCAACTGGGGCGTGGTCTATGTCGGCAACCTGATCGGTGCGGCCGGGCTGGCGCTGGCCTTCGGCCTGTCGGGCCTGCTGGACGGCCCGATGGGCGAGGTCGCCGCCCGCGCCGCCACCACCAAGGCAGGCCTTGGCTGGTCCGAGGCGCTGGTGCGCGGGGCGCTGTGCAACGCGCTGGTCTGCCTTGCGGTCTGGCTCAGCTTTGCCGCCCGCACCGCTACCGACAAGATCCTGTCCGTGCTTTGGCCGGTCACGGTGTTCGTGGCGCTGGGGCTGGAGCATTCGGTCGCCAACATGTTCCTTATCCCGGCCGGAATCTGGGCGGGGGCCGAGGTGACGGGAGCGGGCATGGCCGGAAACCTGGTCTGGGTGAGCTTGGGCAATATCATCGGTGGTGCGGGCGGCGTGGCGCTGGCCTACCGCTTTGCCTTCGGGGCGATGCGCGGGTAGCTGGGCCGAGAGTCGGGGTGAACCCCGACCTACGGGGCCTTCTCGCCGGCCTCGATGCGGAAGGGCAGGATGTTGCCGGGTGGCGGCAGCGGGCAGATCGCGAAATCGGTGAACCCGCAAGGCGGGGTGAAGGCGCGGTTGAAATCAAGGGTGATCTCGTGGTCATACGCGTCTTCGCCGATCAGGAACCGCCCCGCGCCGTAGCTTTCCCCCGCCGTGCGGTCGCGGAAGACGAACATCGGCTTGCCGCCCTTCCAATGCGTCGGCGTCAGAGTGATGTCCTTGCCCTGATGGGTAAAGGTCGCGCGATGCGTCAGGGTGACGGCGGCGGTGGAGCCATCCTTCATCGCGATCTCGGTGGTTTCAGGCGCGCAGGCCTGCCAGCGGGCGCGGATGACCCACTCCGGCGCCTCGGGAAAATAGCTGATCCGCGCCCTTGGCTGCAGCGTCAGGTCGCGCACCCGCAGTGCCGGGATGCCGTCGACGGTGTGGATCTCCAGCAGGAACGGCTCGACCCGCAGTTGCGGAAACCCGTCGGGCACGGGTTGAAAGGGCTGGGGCGGTGCATCGGGGCGGGCAAAGCTGGCGCCTTCGGGGCCAAGCGTCAGGGTGCCCAGCAGATCGGGGCCAGAGGGCAGGACGACCGCCTGCGTCTTGCCGACAAGCTGGCTGCCGGGGGCAATCTCGACCCTGGCGACAAGGTTCAGCCAGCCGTCCGGGGCCGCAAGGGCGGCGATCCGGGCGGCGCGGTGGGTGGCAAGCGGGTCCATCGGCAGGCCTTGGGTCTGGCGGGCCTGCCCCCGAAGCATCGCCCAGGGGAGGCTGGCGGCAAGGTCAGTCCTTGGCGCGTTCCACATAGCTGTCGTCATCGGTGTTGATCACCACCCGCGTGCCCGCCCCGATATGCGGCGGCACCATGATCCGCAGCCCGTTGGTGGTCATTGCCGGCTTGTAGCTGGACGACGCGGTCTGGCCCTTCACCACCGGCTCGGTCTCGGTGATTTCCACCGTGATCTTCTGCGGCACCTCGATGGCGATCGGGATGCCTTCAAAGGTCTTCAGGTAGCAGCGCATGCCTTCCTGGACATAGATCTTGTTGCCGCCCATCACGTCCTCGGTGACCACGACCTGGTCATAGGTCGTCGGCTCCATGAAGTGAAAGCCCTCGCCGTCTTCATACAGGAAATCATAGTCGCGCTCGTCCACCGTGGCCTTTTCGACCTGATCGGTGGTCTTCCAGCGTTCCGACAGCTTCACCCCGTCGGAAATGCGGCGCATCTCGACCGATGTGGTGGGCGTGCCCTTGCCGGGATGGAAGTTGGAGGCCGAGAGGACGACGCAAAGCCGGCCGCCCATATCGACGACGTTGCCCTTGCGCAGGGAAGAGGCGATGACTTTCACGCGAAGCATTCCTTGTGGTATGGCCCGCCCATGCGGCGAGGATTGCCGCGTCCCTAACGCATCTTTTCCCACATTTCCAGCCGGAACCTCTGCCATGACGCCCAAGCAATGGTGGCACCCCACCCGCCACGCCGACCGCCGCCCGCTGCTCTTGGCGCGCAACCGCATCCAGGCGGCGATCCGCGGCTGGCTGGAGGGGCAGGGGTTCATCGAGGTCGATCCCGCCGCGCTGCAGGTCAGCCCCGGCAATGAGGCGCATCTGCACGCCTTTTCCACCACCGCCATCGGCAATGACGGGCAGGGGCGGCGGATGTATCTGCACACCTCGCCCGAATTCGCGATGAAACGCCTGCTGGCAGCGGGCGAGACGCGGATCGCCACCTTTGCCCATGTCTGGCGCAACCGCGAGCGCGGGCCGCTGCACTCGCCGGAATTCACCATGCTGGAATGGTATCGGGCGGGCGAACCCTATGAGCGGCTGATGGCGGATATCGCGGCCTGGGTGGCGCTGGCCGCGACCGGCCCGTTGCGGTTCCGCGACCGGACCTGCGATCCGGCCTTGCCCTATGAAAGGGTCTCGGTGGCCGAGGCCTTTGCGTCCTTCGCCGGGATCGACCTGCCAGCGACGATGAATGCGGCGGGTGAAACCGATGCGGCGGCGCTGGCGGCGCAGATGGATGCGGTGGGGATTTCGCATATGGCGGGGGAAAGCTGGTCGGACCTGTTCAGTCGGGTGCTGTCGGGCCGGGTCGAGCCGCATCTGGGCCTGGGGCGGCTGACGGTTCTGGATCGCTACCCGGCGGCCGAGGCGGCGCTGGCGCGGCGCTGCGAAGATGATCCGCGGGTGGCCGAGCGGTTCGAGGTCTATGCCTGCGGGGTGGAACTGGCCAACGGCTTTGGCGAGTTGACCGACCCGGTCGAGCAACGGAAGCGGTTCGACGAAGAAATGGCGATCAAGGCCCGGGTCTACGGCGAGACCTATCCTGTCGACGACGATTTCCTGGCGGCGCTGGCGCTGATGCCGCCTGCCTGCGGCTGTGCGCTGGGCTTTGACCGGCTGGTGATGCTGGCCACCGGCGCGCCTTCGGTCGAGGCGGTGCAATGGGTGCCTGCGGGCTGAGGTGTCGACGGCAAAGCCGCTTGCAAAGCCCCGGCGTTGGGCGGAAAAGAACCGCAAAGACAGCCACAGGAGCCCTGCCATGACCCATCGCATCGCCATTCTCGGGGCCTCGGGCTACACGGGAGCCGAGCTGGTGCGGCTGATCGCCACCCATCCAGGCATGACGATCACCGCGCTGTCAGCCGACCGCAAGGCGGGGCTGACCATGGCCGAGGTGTTCCCCTTCCTGCGCCATCTGGACCTGCCGCGGCTGGTGAAGATCGAAGAGATCGATTTTTCCAACATCGACTTGTGCTTCTGCGCGCTTCCTCATGCAACGACGCAGGAAGTGGTCGCAAAGCTGCCGAAACATTTGAAGATCGTCGATCTTAGTGCCGATTTCCGGCTGCGCGACCCGGCGGAATACGAGAAATGGTACGGCGCCCCGCATGCGGCGGTCGAGGTGCAGAAAGAGGCGGTCTATGGCCTGACCGAATTCTACCGCGACGACATCGCCAAGGCGCGGCTGGTCGCGGGCACCGGCTGCAACGCCGCAGCGGGGCAGTTCGCGCTGCGGCCTTTGATCTCGGCGGGCGTGATCGACCTCGACGAGATCCTGATAGACCTCAAGGCCGGGGTCAGCGGCGCGGGCCGCAGCCTGAAGGAGAACCTTCTTCACGCCGAATTGTCCGGTGGCACGCACAGCTATTCGGCGGGTGGCAAGCACCGCCATCTGGGCGAGTTTGACCAGGAATTCTCACGCCTCGCGGGGCGTCCGGTGCGGGTGCAGTTCACCCCGCATCTGCTGCCGATGAACCGCGGTATCCTGGTGACGGTCTATGTCCGTGGCCAGCCGCAGGCGGTACACGAGACGCTGGCGCGGGCCTATGTGGATGAGCCGTTCCTCAAGGTGCTGCCTTTTGGCCAGCTGCCCTCGACGCGCGATGTCGCGGGCTCGAACTTCTGCCATCTCGGCGTGATCGGCGACCGGATCGCGGGGCGGACGCTGGTGATCTCGGTCCTGGACAACCTGACCAAGGGCTCAAGCGGCCAGGCGATCCAGAACGCCAACCTGATGCTGGGGCTTGCGGAAACCACCGGGCTGATGCTGGCGCCGCTGTTCCCCTGAGCCGCCCCACCTGAGCAGCAATGCCGCAGCGGGGTTGACCAAGGTCAAGGTGCTGCCAATCTATTGGATGCAAGAGACGCCGGGACGCAAGAGGAACGGACAATGACGGGCAAGCAGGAATTTCGCGGTCTCAAGGGGCTGAAAAAGCGGCGCCGGATGCAGGTGATCGGGCTGGCCTTCCTGTCGCTGGCGGCGGCGGTGGCGGCGATCTATTTCTTCGTGCCCTCGACCGCGATGAATTTCTTCCGCTCGCCCACCGAAGTGGTGGAAACCCCGCCGCCGGCTGACGAGGTGTTTCGGATCGGCGGGCTGGTCGAGGAAGGCAGCATCAAGCGCGGCGAGGGCACCGTGGTCAGCTTCAGCGTGACCGACGGCAACCGGACCGTGCCGGTCAGCTATGAGGGGGTGCTGCCCGATCTTTTCGGCGAAGGGCAGGGCATGATCGCGCTGGGGCAGATGCAGGGCGAAACCTTCGTCGCCAGCGAGGTTCTGGCCAAGCATGACGAGACCTACATGCCGAAGGAAGTGATCGAGGCGCTGAAGGAACAGGGCGTCTACCAGGAACCCGAGGATCAGCCCGGCAGTTGACCCCGGCGCAAATTCCTTTGAAGGAATTTGACAGCAACTTCCGAAAATTCCTGGTCCCGGACGGTCGGGCAGGCGCGCATTAACGCTTCGGCTGCAGTCTGCACCCTTGGGGGAGCTTTGCCTTCGAGGAAAGCTCATGCTGTCTGTCCAGGAAATTGCCGAGGAAATCGTCGCCCGCGAGGGCGGCTTCGTGAACGACCCGGATGATCCCGGCGGCGCCACCAACCATGGCGTCACGATCAACACCCTGCGCCGGCTGGGGATCGACGTGAACCGCGATACCCGCATCGATGTGGCCGACGTGCGTGCGCTGACCCGCGCGCAGGCGGTGGAGATCTATGTCGAGCATTACTTCACCCGCCCCGGCCTGGGCAGCCTGCCCGAGGTGCTGCATGCGTCGATCTTCGACATGTATGTCAATGCCGGAGGAAATGCGGTGAAGGTGCTGCAGCGGCTGCTCACGCAGATGGGCTATCCTTGCGACCCCGATGGTGCGGTCGGGCCGCAAACCATTCGCGCCGCGCAGGCGGCCCATGACGCCGCGCCGACGCATCTGGCGGATGCCTATGGCATTGCGCGGCGCAACTACTATTACGCCGTGGCCGATGCCCGCCCTGCCAGCCGCAAATACGCGCGCCGCCGCGATGGCGGCAAGGGCGGCTGGATCCTTCGGGCGGAAAGCTTCGTCTCGCCGAAATACCACCTGACAGAGGCGCAGCATCGCGCACGGGTGGCAGCATGGGCGTGATCGACAAGGTGCTGGGCGGGCCGGCGGCGCTGGGCGCGCTGGGGCAGGCGGCAAAGGGCGTGGCCGAGGTTTTCGTGCCTTCGGCCACCAAACGGATGGAACTGTCGGCCGAAGCGCAGATGGCGGCCTTGCGGCAGCTGGGCGAGGAATACCAGCACCCCGGCCTGTCCTGGTTCGACCGGCTGGTCAACGGTCTGAACCGGCTGCCGCGGCCGTTCCTGGCCTTCGGCACGCTAAGCCTGTTCATCTATGCGATGGTCGATCCGGTGGCCTTTGCGTCCCGCATGGTGGGTCTGAACGCGGTGCCCGAGCCGCTGTGGTGGCTGCTGGGGGCCATCGTCGCCTTCTATTTCGGCGCGCGCGAAACCTATTATTTTCGCAACCGCTCGGTGATCTCTCCCTTTGGCGGCGCAGAGGCGGTGCCGGAGGACAACGCAGCGCTGGACGAGTGGCGCGCCGGACGGGGCTAGGGCTGCGCTTGACCTGTTAGCCGGGCTCTGGCAATGCCAGACCTGCAAGACAGGATTTGATCAGATGAACCTCTTCGCGGAGATCCGCAACGCAGTGGTGGATGCCCTTGGCCGGATGATTGCCGAGGGCGCGCTGCCGTCCGGACTGGACCTTTCGGCAGTGGCGGTGGAGCCGCCGCGCGATGCGGCGCATGGCGACATGGCGGTGAATGCGGCAATGGTGCTGGCCAAACCGGCCGGCAAACCCCCGCGCGAGATCGCCGAAGGACTGGCGCGCGAGCTGATGGCCGATCCGCGCATCGCGGGCGCCGATGTGGCCGGGCCGGGTTTTCTGAACCTGCGGCTGTCGGCGGCGCTGTGGCAAGGCGTGGTGCGCGATGTACTGGCGGCGGGCAAGGGCTATGGCCGGTCCGACATTGGCGGCGGGAACAAGGTGAATGTCGAATTCGTGAGCGCCAACCCGACTGGCCCGATGCATGTCGGCCATGTCCGCGGCGCGGTGGTGGGCGATGCGCTGTCTAACCTGCTGGCATTTGCCGGTTGGCGGGTAACGCGGGAGTATTACATCAACGACGGCGGCGCGCAGGTCGATGTGCTGGCGCGCTCGGCCTATGAGCGTTACCGCGAGGCCAACGGGCTGGAGCCGGAGATCCGCGAGGGGCTCTATCCGGGCGACTACCTGATCCCGGTCGGCGAGGCGCTGAAGGCGAAGTATGGCGACAGCCTGCTGGACAAGGGTGAGCAATACTGGCTGGCCGAGGTGCGCGATTTCGCCACCGAAATGATGATGCAGATGATCCGCGAGGATCTGGCCAGCCTGGGCGTGGCGATGGACGTCTATTCCTCGGAAAAGGCGCTCTACGGCACCGGCGAGATCGAGGCCGCGATCGAGACCCTGCGCGGCATGGACCTGATCTACGACGGCGTTCTGGAACCGCCCAAGGGCAAGGAGCCCGAGGATTGGGAGCCGCGCGAGCAGACGTTGTTCCGCAGCACGGCCTACGGCGATGATGTCGACCGGCCGGTGAAGAAATCGGACGGCAGCTGGACCTATTTCGCACCCGACATCGCCTATCATTACAACAAGGTGCGGCGCGGCTTCGACCAGCTGATCGACATCTTCGGCGCCGACCACGGCGGCTATGTCAAGCGGATGAAGGCGGCGGTGGCGGCGCTGTCGCAGGGCCGGGTGCCGCTGGACATCAAGCTGATTCAGCTGGTCAAGCTGTGGAAGGGCGGCCAGCCTTTCAAGATGTCGAAACGCGCCGGCACCTTCGTCACCCTGCGCGACGTGGTGGAGGAGGTGGGCGCCGACGTAACCCGCTTCATCATGCTCACGCGCAAGAACGACGTGGCGCTGGATTTCGATTTCGACAAGGTGCAGGAGCAGTCGAAGGACAACCCGGTCTTTTATGTGCAATACGCCAATGCGCGGGTGAATTCCGTGCTGCGCAAAGCGCGCGAGGCCGGATTGGCGGTGGATGACGCCAGCCTTCTGGCCGCCGATCACACGCAATTGTCGCATGACGCGGAAATCGCGATGCTGAAGAAGATCGCCGAATGGCCGCGCCTGGTGGAAATCGCCGCCCGCAACAACGAGCCGCATCGGGTGGCCTTCTTCCTTTATGATCTGGCGTCGGACTTCCATGCACTGTGGAACCGCGGCAATGACGAGGGGCAGTTGCGCTTCTTGCAGGACGATCCCGCCACGTCCGTGGCGAAAATCGCCCTGGCGGGCAACAAGCGTTGTCATTTGCGCAGGTCTTGCTATCTTGGGCGTGACGCCGGTCGAAGAAATGCGCTGACCAAACCAAGCGCCTCGGCCGGACAGAGCAGGCGTAACGGGCGGGATCAACCCGGCCCAGGCAGAGGCAGTGATGGCGGATCGGGATTTTGCCGAATATGGCGTGCCCATTCCCCCCGAGCGGGGAAGGGCACAGCGCATGATGCAGATCGCAGGTGCGGCCTGTTCGGTCGCGTTGGTGGTGGGCTTCGGGTTTTGGGGCTACAGGCTGGCGGTGCGTGACATCGCGGGCGTGCCGGTGATCCGGGCGCTGGAGGGGCCCTTGCGGGTGGCCCCCGACGATCCGGGCGGCGAGATCGCCGATCATCAGGGGCTGGCGGTCAATGACGTGGCGGCGGCAGGCACGGCGGCGCCGCCGGCGGACCGGCTGGTGCTGGCGCCGAAGCCGGTGGAACTGACGCTGGAGGACGGGCCGGGCCTGGCCGGAACGCCGGCCGCGCCCGAGGTCGCGATGGTCCCGGCACGGCTGGAAAGCCCGTCCGATCTGGTTGCAATGGCGCCCGAGGAAGGCACCGATCCCGCAGTTGCGGCCGCTTTGGCCGAGGCGCTGGGTGCCAGCGAGGCATTGGCCGAAGAGGGCGTCGAGATTGCCTCTCTGGATGCCGAAGGCCTTCCGGCGCCGGATGGCGCGATCACGCGCTCGTTGCGCCCGGTGCCGCGGCCTGACCGCGCGCCCGCGCCGCAGGCAGCGGCGGCCCCCGTGGCCCCGGTAGAGATGGACCCGGCGGCGCTGGAGCCGGGCACGCGGCTGGTGCAGTTCGGTGCCTTCGACAGTGACAAGGAGGCCCGGGCCGAATGGCTGCGGCTGGCGGGCCGGTTCGGCGACCTGATGGCAGGCAAGGCGATGGTGATCCAGGCTGCCGAAAGCGGCGGTCGCACCTTCTTCCGGCTGCGGGCGCATGGCTTCGAGAACGAAGACGACGCGCGGCGGTTCTGCTCTGCCCTGGTGGCGGAAAACGCCAGCTGCATCCCGGTCGCGCATAGATGACCCTGGGCATGGGCGCGGCGATCTTCGGCTGCGCGGGCCCGGCGCTTCTACCTGCGGAGCGCGCGTTCTTCCGCGACGCCGACCCTTTCGGCTTCATCCTGTTCGCCCGCAACGTGGAAACCCCGGACCGGCTGCGCCGGCTGACGGCCGATCTGCGCGACGTGGTGGGCCGCGAGGCGCCGGTGCTGATCGACCAGGAGGGCGGGCGGGTCCAGCGCCTGCGGGCGCCATACTGGCGCGATTGGCTGCCGCCTCTTGATGCCGTTGCGGGCTTTCAGCGGGTCGAGGATGCGGCCCGCGCGATGCAGTTGCAGGCCCGGATCATCGCGGCGGAACTGCGCGCGGTGGGGATCGACGCCAATTGCGCTCCGGTCGCCGATGTGGCCCGCGAAACCACCCATCCGTTTCTGAAGAACCACTGCTATGGCACGGATCCGGCTGTGGTTTCCGCTGTGGCGCGGGCGGTAGCCGATGGCTGTCTGGCGGGCGGCGTGCTGCCGGTCGTCAAGCATATGCCGGGCCATGGCCTGTCGGTGATGGATACCCACCACGACCTGCCGACGGTCCGGGTGGGCCGGGCCGAACTGCAGGCCGTCGACTTCGCACCCTTCCGCGCGCTGGCCGATCTGCCGATGGCGATGACCGCCCATATCGTCTTTTCCGATTACGATGATCGCCCCGCCACCCAGTCACCCACAATGATCAAGGTGATCCGCGACGAGATCGGCTTTCACGGCCTGCTGCTGACCGACGACCTGAACATGGAGGCGCTGCAGGGCAGCCTTGCCAGCCGCACGGCGGCATCCCTGGCGGCGGGCTGCGACATCGCCCTGCACTGCAAAGGCGATCTGGCGCAGATGGTCGAGGTGGCAACGGCCGCTGGCGAGATGCGACCCGATACGCGCGCCCGCGCCATGGCCGCACTGGCCGCCCGCCGCCCGGCGCCGGAGGTTGACATCGCAGGCCTGGAAGCCGACCTTGCGGCCCTTCACCGCAGGACCGCGCATGCCTGAACCCGCCACAGACGACTGGACCGAGGCCGAGCGGCTGTCGCCGGCCGACCGGCTGGAGGCCGAGGCGCTGATCGTCGATGTCGACGGCTTCGAAGGCCCGCTGGACCTGTTGCTGACGCTGTCGCGCACGCAGAAGGTGGACCTTCGCCGCGTCTCGGTCCTGCAACTGGCCGAGCAATACCTGTCCTTCATCGGTGCGGCGCAGAATCTGCGGATCGAACTGGCGGCTGATTATCTGGTGATGGCGGCCTGGCTGGCCTTCCTGAAGTCGCGCCTGCTGCTGCCGCCGGAACCTGGCGACGAGGGACCCTCGGCCGAAGACCTTGCCGCCCACCTGGCCTTTCAGCTGGAGCGCCTGCAGGCGATGCGCGAGGCGGCGGCGCGGCTGATGGGCCGTGACCAGCTGGGCCGCGATTTCTTTGCCCGCGGCCTGCCCGAAGGCGTCAGCCTGCACCGCAAGGTCAGCTACGACGCCACGCTGCTGGACCTGATGCGCGCCTATGCCCGGATTCGCACCAAGGACGAATTCCGCCCCTATGTGATGGACCGCGAGCATGTCTTCACGCTGGAACAGGCGCTGGAACGGATGCGCGGGCTGATCGGCTATGCCGGCGACTGGGCCGACCTGACCAGCTTTCTGCCCGAAGGCTGGGACGGCACGCCGATGGCGCGGCGGTCCGCCACCGCCGCCCATTTTGCCGCCGTGCTGGAACTGGCCAAGCGCGGCCAGGTGGCGATCCGCCAGAGCGACACCTTTTCCCCCATCCAGATCCGGCGGAGGGAGCCGTGAGCGAGACCGACGACGACATCTCGGAGAAAAGCCTGTTCGCCGCCCCGCCGATGGTCGAACAGGAGCGGATGGTCGAAGCCATCCTTTTCGCCAGCGCCGAGCCGGTCAGCGTGGCCGAACTCGCCGCCCGGATGCCGCATGGCGCCGATCCGGCCGAGGCGCTGGTGCATCTGCGCAAGCGCTATGAGGGGCGCGGCGTGGCGCTGGTCAAGCTGGGCGACGCCTTCGCCTTCCGCACCGCACCCGACCTGGGCTTCCTGATGCGGCGCGAGACGGTCGAGACCCGGAAACTGTCGCGCGCCGCGATCGAGACGCTGGCGATCGTGGCCTATCACCAGCCGGTCACCCGCACCGAGATCGAGGAGATCCGCGGCGTCGCGGTCAGCCGGGGCACGGTGGACCAGCTGATGGAGCTGGAATGGATCCGCCTTGGCCGCCGCCGCATGACACCGGGCCGCCCGGTGACCTTCGTGGTGACAGAGGGTTTTCTGGACCATTTCGGGCTGGAATCCGCCCGCGACCTGCCCGGAATCAAGGAATTGCGTGCCGCTGGCCTTCTGGAAAGCCGGCCGATGCCGGGGCAGGGATCTGCCAAGGACGACGAAGACGAAGAACAGGCTGGCGCCCAGACCGGGCAAAGCGAACTTTTCGAGGACTGAGGGAAAGGAACCCCGGATGGACCGCATCCTGACGCAGATCCTGAACATGTTTCTCCGCAAGGCCATGAACAAGGGCATCAATGCGGGGATCAATCGCGTCGCCGCAAAGGGGAAGTCCTCGCAAGAGATGACCCCCGAAGACCAGGCCCAGGCCAAGCAGGCGCGGGACCTGGCGCAACGCGCCCGGCAGATGGCCAAGCTGGGTCGGCGTCTCGGGCGATAGGGCCCGACGGCGACCAATTCGCCACGCTCTTGCGCGTTATTGTTGCCGCGCCGAAAACAATCTGGACAGAGTCCTGAGGTTTCGATTCTCATTCGAGACAAATCATAAGGCCGCACAGGCCACGAGCAGGACCGGAAAAATGGCCAAGGTTGCCGCTTTGACAATGGTCTACAAGGACCATTGGTTCCTTCGGAAATGGATGGACTATTATGGCGCGCATCTGGGGCGCGAGAACCTGTTTATCCTCAGCCATGGCCGCGACCCCGAAATCGAAGAGATCACCCGCGGTGCCAACCTCAGCGTGCTGCCGCGCAGCGGGCCGATTCCGGCGTTCGACCGCAAGAAGGCCGACCTGTTGAATGCCTTTATCGAGGTGCTGCACGATTGCTATCAGGCGGTCATTGCGGGCGACGTCGATGAGCTGATCGCTGTTGATCCTGCCGTCACGGCGGCACCGCTGAAAGCCGTGATCATGGCGCGCAGCCGGCATCGGGCGGCGGCCATCAACTGCTTTGCCTGGGAGCTGCGGCCCACCGCAAGGGACGCGCCGTTCGACCCCACCCGCGGATCTTGCAACAGCGCCCGCATGCGATGTGCATGCCGCTTTATTGCAAGCCCGCGATCAGCTTTCAGCCGATCCGCCTGACACCGGGGCAACACGGCTCGGATGCCGACCCGAACCTGACGCCCGACCTCTTGCTGTTCCACCTGCGCTACGCCAACGAGGCGGTCTTTCGCGTCAACCAGACCGAGCGGAACACAGCCGCCGCCGCCATGCAGGGGATCAAGGGCCCCGAGGGCCAGATCGGCGCGCAATGGTCGGTCGACAGCGACGAAAGGGTGCGGCAGGTCATGGTCGATGCCGATGCCGTCTCGACCGATTACGACCGGCTTCTCCGCAAGTCGTTTCGCTTCATGAAGGCGCATGTCTATTGGGACACGCGCCGCAACCATCTGCGGTTTCCGTTCCTTTACAGCCGGATCAAGCAGCCGGTGCGGCTGCCCGAGCGGTTCATGCACCTGTTCTAGGCAGGCCGGGGCCGGTCAGCGGAACTGCTTGGCCAGTTTCAGCCCCTGGCCCTGGTAATTCGACGCGATCCCCGCGCCATAAAGCCGGTCGGGCCGCGCCGCCATCCGCTCATAGACCAGCCGGCCGACCACCTGACCATGCTCCAGCACGAAGGGCGCCTCGTGGCAGCGCACCTCCAGCACCCCGCGGCTGCCCTTGCCGCCGGCCGAGCCATGGCCGAAGCCGGGGTCGAAGAATCCCGCGTAATGCACCCGGAATTCGCCCACCATCGCCAGATAGGGCGCCATTTCGGCGGCGTAATCGGGCGGGATCGTCACCGCTTCGCGCGATACCAGGATATAGAAGGCGCCGGGGTCGAGGATCACGCGGCCATCCTCGGAATGGATTTCCTCCCAGAATTCGCGTGCCGGATAATGGCCGATCAGGTCCAGATCGACCACCCCGGTATGCGGTTTGGCGCGGTAGCCGACAAGCGACCCCTTCGCCGGCTTCAGATCGACCGAGAACCCAAGGCCTTCGGAAATCAGCGGCGTGCCGTCTACCAGCGGGTCCGTCCCATGCAGCGCGGACAATTCGGGGTCCGACAGCACCGCCTGGCCGTCGCGAAAGCGGATCTGGTTCAGCCGTTGTCCGGCCCGCACCAGCACCGAAAACGAACGCGGGCAGACCTCGGCATACAACGGGCCATGATAGCCTTCGGGGATGCGGTCGAACTCGGTCCCGCCATCGGTGATCGTCCGGGTCAGCAGGTCCAGTCGCCCGGTCGAGGATTTGGCATTTGCGACCGCCGTCACGCCCGGCGGCAGAGCCAGCCGCTCGGCCAGCGGGATCAGGTAGACGCAGCCCTTTTCCAGCACCGCGCCCGCGGTCAGGTCCACCCGGTGCATCTCGAATTCGGCGATGCGCCCGGCGACCGACCGACCATGCCCCGCCAGGAACGAGGCGCGGACCCGGTAGGCCATCGTCCCCAGCCGCAGGTCCAGGCTGGCGGGCTGCACCTGCGCGTCGGTGATGGCCGGATCGGCGGCCAGCGCGCCGCTGTCGATAAGGCCTCGGATCTGGCTGTCGGGCAGGACGCCGGTCATGCTGTGGCTTTGCCTCCCCAGGACCCGGCGCGGGGGTCGGAATGAAAAACCGCCCGCACTGCGGGGCAGGCGGGCGGTTTTGCAGTGGTCGGGCCGGAGAGATTCGAACTCTCGACCTCCCGCCCCCCAGACGGACGCGCTAACCAGGCTGCGCTACGGCCCGACAACGGCGTCTTCATAGCGGTTTTCCGGGCAGGGGCAAGCGGGAAAAGCGCATCTGTCCGCCGTCGTCAGACGCCCGGCGGCGGGCCGGACAGCCGTTCGCGCAACTGGGTGAGGCGGGCGGCAATCTCGTGCAGCGCCTCCTGCCGGTCGGCCATGCCGCCGATCGGCAGGGCGCGCAATCGGGCGGCAAGAGTGGCAGTGGCGCCATCCGCCGCCAACGGCGAATCGGACGCAACCCGCCCCCCGGTGACAGAGCGGACCGAAAGCGCCGGCCTGTCCGGCGGCGGTGCGGCCGCTGCGTCAGGTCCAGGCAGTTCGGGCGCCTCTGCCGCGGGAGCAGCGGCGCCGGGAACCGGCCGGCGTTCCGTCGGCGCCGCTTGCGAGGGCAGACTGGCCAGCCAGTCCAACGCCGCGCGATTTGTTTCGGGGATCTCGGACGGAAATTCGGGCGGTGCTTCCGGCGGCACCTCGGGGAAGGGCTCGGCGGGCGGGGGCTCGACCGCAGGGGCCTCGGGCGGCTGTTCCGCCGGAATTTCCACAGGGGACTCGGCCGGGGCTTCGGGCGGCCTGGACGCAAAGGGCAGGACCCGCTCTCCGGGGCGGTCCAGTGCGGCCTCCAGCGCGGCGGCGGTCTCATCCTCCACCGCCTCGGGCGGGCTGTCCGGCTCATGGTCCAGCCGGCCGGCCATTGCCGCGCCCAGCGCCTCTTCCTCGGGGCTGGTCTCGTCCAGAAGGCCGGCGACATGGCGGATGCCCTGTTCGCGCAGGATCTTCTGCACGCCGCGGATGGTCATGCCCTCGTCGTGCAACAGCCGCTTGATCCCGGTCAGCAGCGCCACGTCGGCGGGGCGGTAATAGCGCCGACCGCCGGCCCGCTTGACCGGCCTGATCTGCGGAAACCGGCTTTCCCAGAACCGCAGCACATGTGCAGGCGTCTCAAGCGCGTCGGCGACCTCGGAAATGGTGCGAAACGCCTCGGGCGACTTGTCCATCCGGCCCAATCCTTATTCTCGCAGTCCTTGCCAGCTACTTCTTCTTGCCCGCCGCCACGCGGTCCTTCATCAGATGCGACGGCCGGAACGACAGCACCCGGCGGGGCGAGATCGGCACTTCGTCGCCGGTCTTCGGGTTGCGCCCGACGCGGGCGGATTTCGAGCGGACCGAGAAGGTTCCGAACGATGAAATCTTCACCGTTTCGCCCGAGGCCAGCGCGTCGGACATGTGCTGAAGCACGGCCTCCACCAGGTTGGCGGATTCATTGCGGCTGAGGCCGACTTCACGGAATACCGCCTCGCTGAGGTCCATCCGTGTCAGAGTCTTGTCGCTCATTCTCTCATCCCCCCGGGTGATTTCGACCCGAAGGATGCGGCGGATGGAATTGCGAGTCAATATCAACCACTTGGGCCGCGCATTTGAAGCGCGATTACCAGCGCAGAACCACCGACCCCCAGGCCAGTCCGCCGCCGATCGCCTCGGTCACCAACAGATCGCCTTGCTTGATCTGGCCGCGTGCACGGCCGACCGACAGCGCCAGCGGGATCGACGCGGCCGAGGTGTTGCCGTGGTCCTGCACCGTCACGACGACGCGGTCCATCGGGACTTGCATGCGTTTGGCGGTACCTTCGATGATGCGGATATTGGCCTGATGCGGCACGATCCAGTCCACATCCTCGCCCGACATGTCCAGCTTGGCCAGTGATGCATGGGCTGTTTCTGAAAGCTTTTCAACAGCATGGCGGAAGACTTCCTTGCCTTCCATGCGCAGGAGTCCGGTCGTGCCGGTCGATACGCCGCCATCGACGTAAAGGATGTCGCGGTAGCGGCCGTCGGAATGCAGGTCGGTCGCCAGGATGCCGCGGTCGGCGGTGGTGCCCGTGCCGGTCGCGCCCTCCAGCACCAGCGCGCCGGCGCCGTCGCCGAACAGCACGCAGGTCGAACGGTCGGTCCAGTCCATCAGCTTCGAGAAGGTCTCGGCCCCGATCACCAGCACCCGGTTGGCCTGCCCGGCGATGATCAGCGCATTGGCATTGGCCAGCGCATAGACGAATCCGGCGCAGACCGCCTGCACGTCGAAGGCAAAGCCGCGCGTCATGCCAAGGGCGGCCTGCACCATGGTGGCGCAGGACGGAAAGGTCAGGTCCGCGGTCGAGGTGGCGACGATGATCGCGTCGATGTCGTCGGCCTGCAGGCCGGCATCGTCCAGTGCGGCCCTTGCGGCCCGCGTGGCCAGATCCGAGGTGGTCTGGCCCTCCGCCGCGAAATGCCGCCGCTCGATCCCCGAGCGGGTGCGAATCCATTCATCCGAGGTCTCGATTGTCTTTTCGAATTCGGAGTTCGGAACCACCCGGTCCGGCAAATAATGCCCGACGCCCCTGACTGCGGCGCGTATCGTCATTGGGTTGGATCGCTCCCCTGTCCAGCCCCGTTGGTGGCGCCGGCTTCCCCGTCGGCCGCATCCTGCCCCGCGCGCCCGGCGGATGCAACCCGCGCGGCCAGCCGCTCGAGGAACCGCGCTTCGGCCAGTTGCGCGGCCAGCCGGATCGCGGCGGACACACCGGTGGCATCGGCCGAGCCGTGCGATTTGACCACCGTGCCGTTCAGCCCCAGGAACACCCCGCCATTCGCCCGGCGCGGGTCGATCCGCCGCTGCAGCCGCTTCAGCGAGGTCATCGCCACCAGGCCGGCGAATTTCGACAGCAGGCCGGCGCCGAACGCCTCGCGCAGGAAATCGGCAATCAGCTTGGCGGTGCCTTCGCCGGTCTTCAGCGCCACGTTGCCGGTGAAGCCGTCGGTCACGATCACATCGACCCGGTCCGACGGGATGTCGGAGCCTTCGACGAAGCCGACATAGTCATAGCCACCGGTCTCGGCCGCTTCGGCCAGAAGGTCGGCGGCCTCCTTCAACTCGGCACGGCCCTTGTGCTCTTCGGTGCCGACGTTCAACAGGCCGACGCGCGGGCGGGCGATGGCCAGGCCGTTGCGGGCATAGCTGGCACCCATCACGGCGTATTGCAGAAGGTCGCGCGGGTCGGCCTTCACATCGGCGCCGACGTCCAGCATCAGGTTGAAGCCGCCGGGATTGCGCGACGGCCAGATGCAGGTGATCGCCGGGCGGTTGACGCCGGGCAGCTTGCGCAGCCGCAGCATCGACACCGCCATCAGCGCGCCGGTATTGCCGCAGGACACGGCGGCGCCGGCCTCGCCGTCGCGCACCGCCTCGATGGTGGACCACATCGAGGTGCCTTGCCCGTGCCGCATGACCTGGCTGGGCTTGTCCTCCATCGTCACCACGCGCTCGGCGTGGCGCAGGGTCACGCGGGGGGCGAGTTCGGGGTGGCGGGCCAGCAGCGGTGCCAGCTGCGCCTGATTGCCATGCAGGATGAAACGCACGCCGGGAAGCTGGGCGGCAGAATCGACAAGACCGGCAACCACGGCTGCCGGCCCGCGGTCTCCGCCCATGGCATCGACCGAAATGACGATGGAAGCAACCTCGGCCGAGGCGTCGTCTGCCGATCGCGGAAGCTGGATTCCGTCAGCCATGACGACGCGCGACCTCGGGGGCGGCTTACGCCGCGTCCTCGTCGAGGTCGACGTCCTTGGCAGCGGCCACGACTTCGCGGGCGTCGTAATGGCCGCAGGCGCCGCAGACGTGGTGCGGGCGCTTCAGCTCGCCGCAATTCGGGCAATCTGCCGGGTTGCCGGCGACCAGCGCGTCATGCGCGCGGCGCATGTTGCGGCGGGATTTGGTGGTACGGTTCTGCGGGACAGCCATGTCGCAACCTTCGGGTAGTGGGGGCAGGCCCCGGATTTCCTTTGTGAAACAACGGATCAGGCAATAGCCGACCCCTGCTGCTTCACAGCTTGATGAAGGCGCGGAACATAGCCGGATTCCGCCCGAGCGCAAGCCCATTCTTGCGCCCTTTCCGGGGCGTCATTCACCGCCGTCTTCCGGGTCGTCTGCCGCCCCCTTCTGCAGCCGGGCAAGGGCCGCAAAGGGCTTCAGGTCGGCATCGCGCAGGGGGGATGTTCCGGTTTCGGCAAAGACCGCCTCGCCCAGTTCGGCGCCGGTGGCGCGCGGATAGGGCGGCAACGCCAGTGCCAGCGCCTCGCGCATCACCTCGGTCAGGTCGATGATCTCGGGCAGGGGCTCGGCGCTGTCGTCATCGGGCATCTCGACCTCTTCGCCCTCGGGTGTGGCGAAATCGGCCAGGCAGCGGCGCGTCACGGCCTCGTCCACCTTGGCCGGCACCGGGTCAAGCGTCACGACACAGCTTTGCACCACATCGGCCACCAGTCGCGCGGTCAGGGTGAAATCGTCGCGCCCCGCAGGTGTGATCTCGCCTTCGAACGACAGCCGCGCGATCAGCGGCAGATCAAGCGAAGCCGCCAGATCGGCCCGCTCCGCCGCCTCCGGTCTCAGCCGAAAGCGAGTCGGCTTGCGGTGCGAAAGCGCGCCACTGCGAAAACTGCCGGGCGATGTTTCGGTCTTCTCGGTCATTTCCGGCCGTTGCTTGCGTCGCGGTTGCCCGGACTGACTGTGGCGATATGGTTTGTCGTTCTTGAACATAGGGCGTGGCATCTGTTATCCCAAGGCGCAAGGGCCAATGTGGGGCGCGTCGCGTGCTTCATCGCCCCGGGGCGCGGACCAAACCGCGGCGGCGGGCAAAGAGGCGGACAAGAGGGCAGGAATGGCAGTCACTTCCAACTGGGCGCATCGCCGGGACCACCGGGCGCAAGGCCTGCCGCGGCGGCTGGCGCTGGCTATCACCGGGCTGTGCTGTCTGGTTATGGCAGCCTGCACCACGGTCTACCGCAACCACGGCTATGTCCCCGACGATGTGGAACTGGCGCAGGTCGAGGTCGGCGTCGACACCCGCGAGACGGTGGCCGAAAAGATCGGCCGACCGTCGGCGCAAGGGTTGTTGAACGACGTCGGCTGGTTCTACGTGCAAAGCCGGTTCAAGCATCTTGGCCCGAAGGCACCCGAAGAGATCGACCGCCAGGTGCTGGCGGTGACCTTTACCGAGTCCGGCGTGGTCGACAACATCGGCCGTTACGGGCTGGAAGACGGCCGCGTGGTCGAGATCTCGCGCCGGGTGACCGAAAGCAACGTCAAGGGCATCGGCTTCATCCGCCAGCTTCTGTCGAACTTCGGCCGCATCCGCGCGGGCGATCTGTTCGGCGACTAGGGCGGGCCGGCCGGGGCCTGCGGAGAGGGGCCCTCGGGCCGGGACCGGAGGGCGCACGCGTGAAGCCGTTGCAGCGGGGCGGACTGGTGGCGCGTCTGGCCGAGGGGCCGGAAGACATGCGGCACGTCCTGGCCTTTCGCCGCGCCGCGTTTCCGCGCCTGGATGGCCTGCCCGAGGAAGACGCCCAGGACGCGCTGTCGGCGCATGTGATGGTCGAACGGGCGGCAGGCGGCGGGCTGCTGGCTTCGTTCCGGGTGATGCTGTTCGGCTGGGGGGCCGGGCTGGCTCAGGGCTATGCGGCGCGGTTCTATGACGTGGCGCCACTGGAAGGCTATGCCAAGCCGATCGCCGAGATGGGCCGGTTCTGCCTGGCGCCTGGGGGGGTGCACCCCGACGTGCTGCGCCTTGCCTGGGGGGCGATGACCCGGCTGGTCGATGACGGGCAGGCCGGGCTGATGGTCGGCTGCACCTCGTTTCGCGGCGCCGACTGGCACCGGCACCGCGCGGCGCTGGCACTGCTGGCGGCGGTGCATGTCGGGCCAGCGGCGCATCTGCCGGGTCGCAAGGCGGCCGAGGTGGTGGACTACCCCGCGCTGGCCGGGCCCATGACCGACCGGCGCGCCGCACTGGCCGGCATGCCGCCGCTGTTGCGGACCTATCTGGCGATGGGCGGCTGGGTCAGCGACCATGCGGTGATCGACCGCGGTCTCGACACGCTGCATGTCTTCACCTGTGTCGAGGTCGACCAGGTGCCGCCTGCGCGGGCGGCCAGTCTGCGCATGATCGCAAGGTCTTCGCCGGGCGGTCCCGGCGAAGGGGGGGCTTCGGAAAGCGGCGCCTAGCCGCGCCCGCGACGACCGCCGCGGCGGCCACCGGCGGCCTGGCTGGCGGCGGCCGAGGCTTCGGCAAAGCTGATTCCGGTTTCCACCTGCTCCAGAACCTTGGCAAAGCGGATCCATTCGCCGCCGTTGGCATCGTGGTTCATCAGGAAGTTGGCGGCGCGGATCGCCTCCATTTCCTGCTGGCGCACCGGGTTCATGATGGCGCTGGTCATGCCCGCCCCGATCGCCATCGGCAGGAAGGCGCCATTGATGCCGTGCCGGTGCGGCAGGCCGAACGAGATGTTCGACGCGCCGCAGGTGGTGTTCACGCCCAGCTCATCCCGCAGACGCCGCACCAGCGCAAAGACCTGTTGTCCGGCCGAGGCCATGGCGCCGACCGGCATCACCAGCGGATCGACCACGATGTCATGCGCCGGGATGCCGAAATCGGCGGCGCGCTCGACGATCTTTTTGGCCACCGCAAAACGCACGTCCGGGTCGGGCGAAATGCCGGTATCGTCGTTGGAAATCGCCACCACCGGCACGTTGTATTTCTTGACCAGCGGCAGGACCAGTTCCATCCGCTCTTCCTCTCCCGTCACCGAGTTCAACAGCGGCCGGCCTTCGCAGGCCATCAGCCCCGCCTCCAGCGCGCCCGGCACCGACGAATCGATGCACAGGGGCACTTCGACGGTCTGCTGCACGATCTCGATCAGCGCCTTCATCAAGGGCGGCTCGACAAAGTTGTTGTCGGCATAGCGCGGGTCTTTCGCCATCATGTTGGTGAAAACCGCGCCCGAGTTGATGTCCAGCACCGTCGCCCCGCAGGCCACCTGTTCCAGCGCGTCGCGGATGACAGTCTCGAAATTGCCGGCCTCCAGCTCGGCCGCCAGCTTCTTGCGCCCGGTGGGGTTGATGCGCTCGCCGATCACGCAGAACGGCTCATCAAAGCCGATGACCACGGTTTTCGTTTTTGATTCCAAGACAGTGCGGGTCATCGTTCAACCTTATTGTGAAGTAGTGCCGCCGATTCAGGCGGCCTTGGCTGGTCTGCCGGAGGCGCCGCCATTGGCGGTCACCCATTCGGCGTTGGTCTTGATACCGCCCAGCGGGAAGAAATGCACCTGCTCGATGCCGAACGCCGGATTGGCGGCCTTGTGCGCGGCAAGCTGGGCGATCACGTCGGTCGGCTCGTAGGGCAAAAGCAGCTTGGTCACGTCCAGCGCGCGCTTTTGCAGCACCTTCAGCGAGGGCCGACGCCGCAGGCGATGGCGAACTTGATCAGCGTCTGCAGCTTGGCCGGGCCGGCGACACCGATATGCACCGGCAGTTTCACCCCTTCGGCGGCCAGACGGTCGACCCATCTGATCACCGGGGCGGCGTCGAAGCAGAACTGCGTCGCCATCGCCATTTTCGCATCGGTCCGCTCGGCAAAGGCCGATTTCCAGCGTGCGGCCTCCATCACCATCTTGTCCGAACCATCCGCGTCGATGTCCTTGTTGCCCTCGGGGTGGCCCGCCACATGCAGCCGGTCGAAACCGGCGAAAGCACCCGA
The DNA here is from genome assembly GCA_016704435.1 of Rhodobacter sp. GTDB lineage: Bacteria > Pseudomonadota > Alphaproteobacteria > Rhodobacterales > Rhodobacteraceae > Pseudogemmobacter. The sequence continues at coordinate 112,601 of JADJAB010000006.1, forward strand.
CTCAAGCAATTCCATCGAGGTCGCGAACTCTCCCATCGGCTGCGCCACGCCGCCGGCCAGCAACAGGCCCTGGCGCACGCCCGCATCCTTGTAGCGCGCGACCCAGTCGGCCAGGGTGGCCTTGTCCTTGATGATCCGCGCCGGGAAATGCGGCATCGCGGCAAAGCCCTCGTCACCGATCCGGCGCGCGGTGGCGACCATCTCCTCGATCGGCGTGCCTTCGATATGGGCGATGTAGACGCGGGTGCCGCTGGGCAGGATCGCGCGGAAATCTTCCACCTTCTCGGCGGTGCGGGGCATCACCTCGATGGAAAAGCCCTGAAGAAAGGCCTCCATCTGACCGGCTTGCCCGGCGGGGGTCGCGGGGGCAGTCTTGCGGAACGGGAACAGGGCCATCAGTCGCTCCTTCAGGGACGTTCGGGGCATTGTCATCCAGCTCAGGCCTTCGCCCAGCCGTTGTTGTCGATCAGCGCATTGATATGCGCCGTGTCGTAGTCTGCGATCAGCCGGTCGGCGGTGTCACGGGCGATCTGATCCTGATCGCCTTCCACCTCGCCGGAGGCCACCTTGCGCCACTCGGCCAGATAGGCGTCGCTGTCGCGGGCGCCGATCTTCATGGCGCAGCGGTCGATGGCCTGCTCGAACCGTTCGGGCAATTGCACCCTGGCGCCGCCGCGACGGCCCTTGCCGACGATCACCTGCGCGGGGATGTCTCTCCAGTAGACGATAGTGACCTCGGGCATCGGGTGATTCCTGAACGGTTGTTGCCGCCGTTGATAGTCGGCGTTCCGGGACATCCGATGTCGGTTTTCGACATGGCGCGCGCGGGATGCGACCCTGGCCGACTCGTTGTCCGAATTGTCGGGGATGCGCGCCTTGCGCCGAAGGGGCTTCGGGGCTAGGTTGAGAGCAACCAGAGTTGGAGGGCGAAATGACGCCCGAGCGTCCCCGCAGGGCGGACGCGACAGCATCGGCGGTCGAGCCGTCCGCTCCGCAGGCCGGAGAGGGCTGTTCCCCCGAAGCTGAACCGTCTGCCCCTGTATCGAACGGCGCGTCGCTTTATGCCGCGCTTGACCTCGGCACGAACAGTTGCCGGATGCTGATTGCCCAGCCCGAGGGCAGCCAGTTCATTGTCGTGGACAGTTTTTCCAAGACCGTGCAACTGGGTGCCGGGCTGGATGCCAGCGGGCGTCTGAGCCGCGCCTCGATGGGGCGCACCATCCAGGCGCTGCGCATTTGCCAGAAGAAGCTGCAGAAACACAGCGTCGGCCGGATGCGTCTGGTCGCCACCGAAGCCTGCCGCCAGGCCCGCAACGCCCGCGACTTCATCCGCCAGGTCAAGCGCGAGACCGGGTTGGCGCTGGAGGTGATTGCCCCCGAGGAAGAGGCGCGGCTGGCCGTCATCTCCTGCACGCCGCTGGTCAGCCCGAAGACCGAGCAATTGTTGATAGTGGATATCGGCGGCGGCTCGACCGAGCTGGTCTGGATCGACCTGTCCTCGGTCCGCCCCGAGGACCGCGCCCGCGCGATCATGCGGCTGCACATGGGTTTTGGCGCGCAGGGCGACGGGCCGGCGGCGCGGGTGGTCGACTGGATCAGCGTCAAGCTGGGCGTCGCCACGCTGAAAGACCAGTTCGCCGATGTCGAGAACGACTCGGCCCGCTTTGCGCTGATGAGCTGGTTCTTCGAGGAAAACCTGGCCTCGTTCAGCCCCTATCACGCCCAGGCCCCGCGCGAGGGGTTCCAGATCATCGGCACCTCGGGCACCGTGACCACGGTGGCCGCCAGTTTCCTGGGCCTGCGCCGCTATGACCGGACCAAGGTGGACGGGCTGGCGATGACCAGTGCGCAAATTGATGTGGTGATCCGCGACTACCTGCAACTCGGCCCCGAAGGCCGCCGCACAGACCCGCGCATCGGCCGCGACCGGCACACGCTGATCATGTCGGGGGCGGCGATCCTGCAGGCGCTGATGCGGATCTGGCCGACGGACCGCTTGTCCGTCGCGGACCGGGGCCTGCGCGAGGGGCTTTTGTATGCACAGATGAGCGCGGACGGCGTTCTTGAGGACGGACCTTACAGATGACCGGAAAGAAGGGCGAAGGCGCCAAGACCTCGGGGCGGGGCAGCCGCGAATTGCGGGTCAAGGTGAAGACCGCCAAGGGGCGCAAGCTGTCGTCGACGCTGTGGCTGGAACGGCAGTTGAACGACCCCTACGTGCAGGCGGCCAGGCGAGAGGGCTATCGCGGCCGCGCGGCCTACAAGATTCTGGAGCTGGACGACAAGTACGGCTTCTTCAGGCCCGGCGCGCGGGTGGTCGATCTGGGCTGCGCGCCCGGCGGCTGGTGCCAGGTGGCGGTGGCGCGGGTGAACGCGCTGGGGCAGAACCCGAAAAAGCCGGTGGGCCGGGTGCTGGGCGTGGACCTGCAGGAGGTGGAGCCGATTTCGGGCGCCGAGATCCATCTGCTGGATTTTCTGGACGATGAGGCCGACGCCAAGGTCAAGGCCTGGCTGGGCGGCCGTGCCGATGTGGTGCTGTCCGACATGGCGGCGGCGTCTTCGGGCCACAAGGGCACCGACCATCTGCGCATCGTGGCACTGGTCGAGGCGGCGCTGGCCTTTGCCTTCGACGTGCTGGAAGACGGCGGCACCTTCGTTGCCAAGGTGCTGGCTGGCGGCGCCGAAGTCGAGATGCAGACCCTCTTGAAGCGCAACTTCACCAAGGTCGCCAACGTCAAGCCGCCCGCCAGCCGGTCCGACAGTTCCGAGAAATTCGTCGTGGCGATGGGTTTCCGCGGCCGCGACCTGGTCGATGGGGAATCCGGGCAGGGCGGTTGACCGTTTCCGGATCGGCAACTGTCTTCGATGTCCCGCAAACGCAAAACGCCCCGCGAGGGGCGCTTTTCTTTCCGTAAAATCCGAAGGAACCGGCGCGGTTCAGCCGCCCCAGCTGCGAACTGGGCCGCAATCCATGTGGACGAAATTCGACCGCGAATAGCGGCCCACGCCACCCGCCGAACAGGCCGAAGCGGCCTTGGCCATCTGCCCGACCGAACGCGACGACAGCCGCAGGTCGGCCGCCTGGCCCTTCATGTGCAGTGAGTTCTTTGCGACGCCCGAGGACTTCGACCGCAGCATTGCGTTGGTCTTCGCGCTGCGAAAGCCCGACAGCAGCATGTAGGGCTCGCTCACGTCCATCAGCCGGTGCGACGCGGCCATGATGTCCAGATTGCGCGGGTCCATCTTGACCGTGTCACCGCTGCGCCAGTCGCGCATGAAGCTGTTGATTTCCTTCAGGACTTCGGGGATGTAGTCCCCCTCGATCCAGTAGATCGTGTCGATGCTTTCGCCGGTTCGGCCCGAATACATGCGGATGCGGCGGATGTCGCCGGCGCCGCGCGCAAAGGCCGGAGCATTCATGAAAAGAGGGGCGGCTGTAACGGCCGTGGCGGCAAAAGCCCCCAGCAGCCCGCGCCGAGTGAACCCGTTGGATACGTTGATCGTCATTCTGATCGCCTGTCCCGTGCTAGTCTTCGACTGCCTGTGCAGCAGCTTCTGTGCACTTCTTCCCCAAGTGCGCCCCTGTTATGGCACAGCTCGATTCGAAGCCCAAGCGCAGATTGCCGCTGCGGGGCCATACTGGCGGCCATAGGCAAAAATTTGCTGAATCCGTGGCAGGCATGGGAACCGCTCCGCCGAGGCAAAGCTGTTTCCGAAAGTCTGCAAATCCTGACCTTGGGGAAAGAAACCGCGGGGGCGGACAGGAATGTGAATGGACAGTGCGGCGAATTTCCTGAATCCTTTGACGAAAGGGGCCATGCAGGCCCGTCAACGCAAGGTTCCGAGGGCTGGTATGGTGGGTTCGCTGCGTCGCGCGACGATGGTCGGATGGCTGATGGGGGTCGCTGTCGGGATCGGCGGATTTTCGCCGTCACCGGGTCTGGCCGAAACCACGCCATCGGCTTTCGCGCAATCGCTGGCTACCGCGGCCTCGGTCGACGAGGCGCTGGCGGGCTGGTATCGCGACACCGGCTATGCACCGATCTGGACCGGTGCGGACGATACCGCCCGGCGCACGGCGCTGTTTGCGGCGCTTGCCACGGCGCATGACCACGGCCTGCCCGATGCCCGCTATGACGCCGCCGGCCTGAAGGCCGGCTTTGCCGCCGCCCGGACCGAGGGCGACCGCGGCCGGCTGGAAGTGGCGATGTCGGAAACCTACCTGCGCTGGGCGCATGACCTGACCTCGGGGATGCTGCAGCCCAAGAAGATCGACCCGAGCATCGTGCGCGAGATCGCGGTCGAGGACAGCGGCCTTCTGATGCGCCGCATCGCCGGCGACGACCCGGTGGCCGTTCTGCAGCGGCTGGTGCCGCGCTCGGAAGCCTATGTGCAGCTGATGAAGGCCAAGATCGGGCTGGAGCTCCTGATCGGCGCGGGCGGCTGGGGGCCGGAGGTGCCGGCCTCGTCCCTGGGGCCGGGCGACAGCGGCGATGCGGTGGTGGCGCTGCGCGACCGGCTGATCGCCATGGGCTACATGGGCCGCAGCGCGACCGGCGCATACGACAAGGGATTGCAGACCGCCGTCCAGGCGTTCCAGCTGGCGCATGGCCTGCCCGCCGATGGCGTCGCCGGACCCGCCACGATTGACGAGATCAACACTCCGCCGCAGGAGCGGCTGAAATCGGTGATCGTCGCCATGGAGCGCGAGCGCTGGATGGACATCGACCGCACCACGCGGCACGTCTGGGTGAACCAGCCCGATTTCATGGCCAAGATCATCGACCACGGCCGCACCGTGTTCTCCACCCGCGTGGTGATCGGCAAGAACGTTGCCGACCAGCGCAGCCCGGAATTCTCGGACCAGATGGAACACATGGTCATCAACCCCAGCTGGGGGGTGCCGCGCTCGATCACGGTCAAGGAATACCTGCCGATGCTGCAGCGCAACCCCAATGCCGTCGGCCATCTGCAGGTGATCGACGGGCGCGGCCGGGTGGTGTCGCGCGGCGCGGTCAATTTCGCCGCCTACACGGCCAAGAATTTCCCCTTCGCGCTGCGCCAGCCGCCCTCGGACGGCAATGCGTTGGGCAAGGTGAAGTTCATGTTCCCCAACCAGTACAATATCTATCTGCACGACACGCCGTCGAAGTCGCTGTTTGCCAATGACGTGCGCGCCTACAGCCATGGCTGCATCCGGGTCGCCGACCCGTTCGACCTGGCGCATATGCTGTTGTCGCTGCAATCCGACGATGCCGAGGGCGAATTCGACGCCGCCCTGCGCAGCGGCAACGAGACCATGGTCAAGCTGGCGGTGCCGCTGCCGGTGCATCTGGTCTATTACACCGCCTACCCCGAGGCGAAGGGCCGCATCGGTTATCGCCGCGATGTCTATGGCCGCGACGCCAAGCTGTGGGAGGCGCTCAGCGCTGCCGGGGTGGCCTTGGGCGACGTTCAGGGCTAAGACCAAGGCCGGACAAGTCCGGAGGCGGCAGATGCAGCATACCATCCGCGAAATCGCCCTTGCGCTGGGGGCCGAGGCCGAGGGCGATCTGGACCTGACGGTCACCGGTGCGTCCGAGCCGCAGGCGGCCAGTCCGGACCAGTTGGCGCTGGCGATGGACCCGCGCTATGGCGACGGCATCGGCAAGGGGAAGGCGCGGGCGGCGGTGGTCTGGCCGGGTGCGGATTGGCGCGCAATGGGGCTGCGGGCGGCGATCTTCGCTCCGCGCGGACGGCTGGCGATGGCCGGTCTGACCCGGCTGCTGGATCCCGGCCCGGAGGTGGCACCCGGCGTGCATCCGCTGGCGGTGGTGGACGCTTCGGCCCGGCTGGGGGATGGCGCCGCGATCGGGCCTTTCGTCTCCATCGGCGCCGGAGTCGAGATCGGTCCGGGCGCGCGGATCGCCAGCCACGTCTCCATTGCGGAAGGCGCGCGGATCGGGGCGGATGCGCTGATCCTTCAGGGCGCGCGCATCGGCGCCCGCGTCAGCATCGGCGACCGGTTCATCTGCCAGCCCGGAGCCGTGATCGGCGCCGACGGCTTTTCCTTCGTCACGCCAGAGAAATCCGGCGTCGAGGAAATTCGCGAAACCTTGGGCAGCCGCGCCGGCATCCGCGACCAAAGCTGGAGGCGGATACATTCGCTTGGCGCCGTAACCATCGGGGACGATGTTGAAATCGGCGCCAACGCCTGCATCGACCGGGGCACCATCCGTGATACCGTGATTGGCGCGGGGACCAAGCTGGATAACCTTGTCCACATCGGCCACAACGTTCAGATCGGCCGCGATTGCCTGCTTTGCGGCCAGGTCGGCATCGCCGGCTCGGCACGGATCGGCGACCGCGTGGTGATGGGCGGCCAATGCGGCGTCAACGACAACATCTTTGTCGGCAATGACGTGATCTGCGGCGGGGCGACCAAGATCTTCACCAACGCGCCTGCGGGGCGGGTGCTGCTGGGCTATCCGGCGGTAAGGATGGAAACCCATGTCGAGATGCAGAAGGCACTGCGCCGCCTGCCGCGCCTGGCCGCGCGGGTGGCCGGGATCGAAAAGACCCTGTCGGGCGAAGGGGAGTGATGCATGGCTGACGCGATCGAGGCACAGGTGATCGACATCCTTGCAGCCCAGGCGCTGCTGGACCCAGACACCATCGCGCCGGATGCCAGGCTGGAAGCGCTGGGCCTCGATTCGCTGGGTTTGGTCGAGGCGATCTTCGCCATCGAAGAGGCATTCGGCGTTTCGGTCCCGTTCAACGCCAATGCGCCGGAGGCGTCGGAGTTCGACATCTCGACCGTGGCCTCGGTGGTGGCGGGCGTGCGCAGGCTGGTGGCGATGCAGTCATGATGCGGCGGGTGGTGCTGACCGGGGCGGGCACGGTGAATGCCCTGGCCCATGATGTGCCCGGCACCCTGGCCGCGCTGGCCCAGGGGCGCAGCGGCATCGGCCCGCTGGCCTTTCGCGACGTCGAGCGGCTTTCGGTGCGGATCGGCGCGCAGGTGCGGGACTGGCCCGGCCTGCCCGGCATGACCCCGCGCGAGGCGGCGCTGTGGGACCCGTTTACCCGCTTTGCCCTTGCGGCCGCCGATGAGGCGGTGGCCATGGCCGGGCTGGCGGCCGCTGATCTGGCCGGGGCGGGGGCGATCCTGGGCACGGCAGCGGGCGGTATCTCAACCTGGGAGGACAATTACCGCGCCGTGCTGGCCGAGGGGAAAGACCGTGTGCCGCCGCTGGTGGTGCCGCGGCTGATGCACAATGCGGCCCCTTCGCATGTCGCGATCCGGCATGGGCTTCGGGGCCGACCTTCGCGGTCGCCTCGGCCTGCGCCAGTTCCAACCATGCCATTGGCCTTGCGTTCCAGATGGTGCGGTCGGGGCAGGCCGACGTCATGCTGGCCGGCGGGGCCGAGGCGATGCTGTGGTTCGGTGGCATCAAGGCCTGGGAAGGCCTGCGCGTGCTGTCGCCCGACGCCTGCCGCCCGTTCGATGCCGCCCGCAACGGCATGGTGATGGGCGAGGGGGCTGCGGTCTTCGTGCTGGAAGAGGCCGGGCACGCGACGGCGCGCGGCGCGCGCGCGCTGGCCGAGGTGGCGGGCTTCGGCATGACGGCGGATGCCGGCGACATCGTCGCGCCCTCTGTCGAGGGCGCCGAGGCGGCGATGCGCGCCGCACTTGCCGATGCGCGGATGGCCTCCGGCGATCTGGGCTATGTCAATGCCCATGGCACCGGCACGCTGGCCAATGACCGCACCGAATGTGCCGCCCTGCGCGCGGTTCTGGGCGCGACGGCGGGCCGGGTCGCGGTCGGCTCGACCAAGGGCGCGCATGGCCATGTGATCGGGGCCACCGGGGCTGTCGAATTGCTGGCCTGCATACTGGCCCTGCGTGACGGCATCGTGCCGCCGACTGCGGGCTGCACCGCCCCGGCAGCGGATTGCGGGCTGGATATCGTGACCGGAACGGCAAGGGCCGCACCCATCGGCGCGGCCCTGTCCAATTCCTTTGCCTTCGGCGGTCTGAACGCGGTGCTGGCCCTGCGCGCGGCCTGAGGCTGCGTCAGTTGCCTTCGGCCGGGGCCTCGCCCTCAGCCGGAGCTTCGCCTTCGGCCGGGGACGGGGTCGGGTTGGCGGCGGCGGCAGCCGCGGCGGCATCGGCCAGCTTGTTCGCGGCAGCCACGGCATCAAGCCCGGCGGTGAACCCCTTGAGCGAGACCTTCAGTTCCACCTTCTGGTCCGGCGCCACGAAGGGCACGATGGCCAGCGTGGCACTGGCGCCCTTCTTGAACTGGGCCACTTCGTCCGCGGTAAAGCCGATACGGGCGACGCAGCCGATCTGGGCGCAGAAGGTGAACGGATAGGCCCGCGCCTTGTTGGTATCGACCTGCACCATCAGACCCGCGGTCAGAAGCGTTTCCAGCGGCGCGATGAAGGTCGCGCCGGCCACGGCGGGGCCTTGCGACCCCTCGGGCAGCGAGAAGACCGAGAATTCGGCAACGGAATTGCCCTGATCGTCCTTTAGCAACTGGTAAAGCTGGCAGGGATCGGCGCCAAGGTCGGTCTTGATGCAGCGCTGCTCCCAGGCGTCGAAAGCGGCGGCGACATAGGTATCGCCTGCCGCGGCCGGGGCGCCGATCTCGGCCCCCATCGACAGCCCGTCGCCACCGGCGGCGTCGCCCGCGACGGCGGGGGCTTCGGGAGCGGGAGTCTCGGTCGTTTCCTGCGCGAAAAGCGGCACCGCGAGGCCCAGTGTCAGGGCAAGGGCCAGTGAGGTGATCTGCGGGGTCTTCATCTGTCGTATATCCTTTGATCCGTTCGGAATCCGGTGACGCGCGGTTCCTAGCATGGGGGGGCGGCGCTGTCAGGTCAGAAAAGCGCGACTGGCGGGCCATTGCCACCGCCCCGGTGCGCCTGAGCAGGGGGCAGGAAAAACAGAGGGCCGGCGAACCGGCCCCCTGCTCTATTTTTGTTGCTCCCCGTCGGACTGGCCGACTTATGGCCTGTGAAACTATTGCGGATCGACCGGCGCGTCAACGGGATTCTTTGCCCCGGCGCCACTGAGAGGCCGTCGGGACCTCTGGCAAGTCCGCCGGAAAGAAAAGAAAAAAACCGCGCCTTCACAAGAAAGGCGCGGCCAGTTGACAGGGAGGAAGTCACCGCCGGGCGGGCTAGCCACGACCCGGCAAGATCAAGGCTGGCAGAGGGGAGTTAACATTGTATGTTTGCGCCGCGCGGGCGGCGGCGCTCGGGCAGACGGTTGGTCTTGAAAAGGGGTGGACGGTGACGGATCAGGCAAGCATTTTCGTGGGTGGCGGCGGCGAAGGTTATGGCCAGCCGCAGGGCCTGCTGCTGAAATTCGGCAACCGCCACGGGCTGATCGCGGGCGCCACCGGCACTGGCAAGACGGTGACGCTGCAAATCCTGGCCGAGGGGTTTTCGGCCGCCGGCGTGCCGGTCTTCCTGTCGGACGTGAAGGGCGATCTGTCGGGTCTTTGCGCCGCGGGTTCGGTCGGGCACAAGCTGCATGAGCCCTTCCTGAAACGCGCCGCCACAATCGGGCTGGACCTGCAGTACCGCGCCTTTCCGGTGACGTTCTGGGATCTTTTCGGTGAAAAGGGCCATCCGATCCGCACCACGGTGGCCGAGATGGGGCCGCTGCTGCTCAGCCGCCTGCTGGAACTTTCCGAGCCGCAGGAAGGTGTCCTGAACGTCGCCTTCCGCCTGTCGGATGATGAAAAGCTGCCGCTTCTGGACCTGAAGGATCTGCAAGCTTTGCTGACTTTCATCGCGGAACATGCCGATGAGATGACAGGCCGCTATGGGCTGGTGTCGAGGGAATCGGTCGGCGCGATCCAGCGCCGCCTGCTGGTTCTGGAAAACCAGGGCGGTGCGCAACTGTTCGGCGAACCGGCGCTGGCGCTGTCGGACCTGATGCTGGCCGATGCCGAAGGGGCAGGGCGGATCAACATCCTGGCTGCCGACAAGCTGATGAACTCGCCCCGGCTATACGCCACCTTCCTGCTGTGGCTGCTGTCGGAACTGTTCGAGACGCTGCCCGAGGTGGGCGACCCGGAAAAACCCAAGCTGGTGTTCTTCTTCGACGAGGCGCATCTGCTGTTCGAGGACGCGCCCAAGGCGCTGGTCGCCAAGGTGGAACAGGTGGCCCGGCTGATCCGGTCCAAGGGGGTGGGGGTCTATTTCATCACGCAGAACCCCGCCGACGTGCCCGAGGACATCCTGGGCCAGTTGGGCAACCGGGTGCAGCACGCCCTGCGCGCCTTTACCGCCAAGGACCAGAAGGACCTGCGGCTGGCCTCCCAGACCTACCGTCCCAACCCGCGTTTCGCCATCGAGGACGCGATCCGCGATGTCGGCACCGGCGAGGCGGTGACCTCGTTCCTGGAGGCCAAGGGCATTCCCGGCGTAGCCGAACGCACGCTGGTCCGCCCGCCTTCCAGCCGCCTTGGGCCTTGCGACGAGGCCGACCGGGCGGCGGCGCTGGCGGACTCGCCTTTGGCGGGCAAGTATGACCGGGCAGTCGACCGCGACAGCGCCTGGGAAATGCTGCGGCGGCGTGCCGAAGCGGCGGCGCGAGGGGCCGAGCGGGACGAGGCGGGCGAGGGCGGCTTGCAACTGGATTTGAACGAGTTCAACCAGGGCCGGCGCTATGACGGCACCCGCGCGGCGGCGCCAAAGAAGAAGACCAGCTCCAGCCGGTCGGATTCGATCACCGAGACCTTCGCCAAGTCCTTTGCCCGCCAACTGGGCACCAAGGGCGGCCAGGCCATCGTGCGCGGCGTGCTGGGCACCCTGTTCGGAAAGCGCTGAGACTGCCGGATTTCTGCCCTAGCTCTGCCGCAATGAAGCGGCAGCTTTCGTCTTGCTACTGCCATAGCGAGATGATCCATGCCCCTCACTTCCGAAGAGCAATTCCTGCTTGAACTGATCAACCGTGCCCGCCTTGACCCCGTTGCCGAGGCGGCGCGCTACGGCATCGACCTGAACGCCGGTCTGGCTGCGGGTGCGCTGACCGGCGGGTCGCGGCAGGTTCTGGCGCCAAACAGCGCGCTGGAAACCGCAGCACTTGGCCACAGCCTGTGGATGCTGGCGACCGACATCTTCAGCCATACCGGCGCGGGCGGATCGCAGCCCTGGGATCGGGCAACGGCGGCAGGCTATGACTGGTCGCGGTCAGGCGAAAACATCGCATGGAGCGGCACTTCGGCCGCGTCGTTCAGCCTGCAGACGGCGATCCTGGCGCATCACGAGGGGCTGTTTCGCAGTGCCGGCCACCGGGTCAACCTGCTGAACGATTCCTATGCCGAAGTGGGCCTGGCGCGCGAAACCGGCGGCTTTCTCTCGAACGGAACCAACTGGAACGCCTCGATGCTGACCGAGCTGTTCGGCACCACCTCGGGCCGCGACAGCTTTCTGACCGGCGTGGCCTTTGCGGATGCGAACGCGGACCGGTTCTATTCGATGGGCGAAGGCGCGGGCGGGGTCAGCATCGAGGCCGGCGAGGCCGAGGCCGTTACCGAAGCCGCGGGCGGTTATGTTCTGGCGCTGGGGGCGGTCACCTCGGCCAATGTCACCGGCACCACGGTCGCGGGCCTAGATTACAGCGCGACCGTGGACATGTCGCGGGGCAACGTGAAGCTGGACATCCTGAACGGCGACGAATTCCTGTCCTCGGGCAGCCTGGTGCTGGGAACCGGCATCCAGCGCGCGACCTTGCTGGGGTTGGACAATCTGGCGTTGACCGGATCGCAGGACGTCAACTCGTTGACGGGTAATGCCGGGTCCAACCTGATGCGCGGGCTGGACGGCAATGACACCCTGAACGGAATGGACGGCGCCGACCGGTTGTTCGGCGATGGCGGCAACGACCTGCTTCAGGGCGGGTCGGGCAATGACCAGCTTTCGGGCGGCATGGGCGACGATCTGCTGGTTGGCGGGGCGGGGGCCGATGTGCTGAAGGGCGACGCCGGCAACGACACCCTGACCGGATCGGCCGGCGCTGACCAGTTCGTCTTTCAGTGCCGGGGCGGCGCTGACCGGATCACCGATTTCTCGGTTGCCGAAGGCGACCGGCTGGCCCTGGATGCCGGGTTCTGGGCCGGACAAACGCTGACCATGGCCGAGGTGCTCGGACTATTCGCGTCGGTCACCGGGCAGGGCGTCCTGTTCGACTTTGGCGCCGACGGGTCGGTGCTGCTGGCCGGGCTTGGCTCGACCGCCGGGCTGGACGCGGCGCTTGATCTGATCTGAGCCGGCAAAGCGAATCCGCCCGCCGACAGCGGGCCCTTTCGTCCTAAAGCGGGCGGATCTTCAGCTTGGTGATGCGGTTCTCGCGACGGGCCACCACCTCGAACCGGAAGCCGTGGAAGCTGAACACCACGCCTTCGTTGGGGATCATCTGGGCTTCGTGAATCACCAGCCCGGCGATGGTATTGGCTTCGTCATCGGGCAGCCTCCAGTCCATCGCGCGGTTCAGGTCGCGGATCGTCATCGCCCCGTCCACCAGATAGGCGCCGTCGTCGGTGCGCTTCAGATGGCCTTCCTTCGACACCACGTCGAATTCGTCGGTGATCTCGCCTACGATCTCTTCGAGAATATCCTCCAGCGTGATCAGGCCCTGCAGGGTGCCGTATTCGTCGACCACCAGCGCGAAATGGGTGCGCCGCTTCAGGAATTCGCGCATCTGCTCGTCAAGCGTGGTGGTCTCGGGGATGAAATAGGGTTTCATCGCCACCTTGGCGATATCCAGCGCGCGCAGGCCCAGCAACGTGCCGTCTTCGCCGCGCACCAGCCGGTCGACCTCTCGCAACAGGTCCTTGGCATGGATCACGCCCAGGATGTTGTCGTCGCTGTTGCGAAAGACCGGCAGGCGGGTGTGCGGGCTGGCCAGCACCTGGGTCAGGATCTCGTCAGGGGATTGCGCGGCATCGACCATCTCGATCTGGCGGCGGTGGCGCATGATCTCGTCCACCGTGCGGTCATTCAGGTCCAGCGCACCCAGTAGCCGGTCGCGATCTTCCTTTTCCACCGCGCCTTCGGAATGGCCCAGGGCGATGGCGCCGACGATTTCCTCGCGCAGGGCCAGCACATTGGCCGCCGCATCGGTGCGGATGCCGACCAGCCGCAACAGGCCCCGCACCAAAAGCCGGACCAGCGCGATGACCGGAGAGAACAGCACGATCATCAGCCGGATCATCGGCGCCACACGGCTGGCAAACGGCTCCGGGAAAGTGATCGCCAGCGTCTTCGGCAGCACCTCGCCGAAGACCAGCACCAGCGCCGTCATCCCCATGGTCGCCAGCGCCACGCCGCTGTCGCCGAAAAGCCGGGTCAAGAGCGCCGTCGCCAGCGAGGCCGACAGAATGTTGACGATGTTGTTGCCCAAGAGCAGCGCGCCAATCATCCGCTCGCGGTCCTCGGTCACCTTCATCGCGGCGGCAGCCCCCAGCGAGCCGCGATCGGCCTGCGATTTCAGCTTGGCGCGCGAGGCCGCGGTCAGTGCGGTTTCCGAGCCCGAGAAGAAGGCCGACGCCAGCAGAAGAATGCCGATGGCGGCGGTGGTGATCCAGAAGGCGGTGTCCATGGGGTCCTGCGGTTGGGTTTCGGTCAGCGGGGGGGGGCCTTGCGGGCCAGCGGATGGTGGGTCAGCACCAGGTCCTTGAGATGGTCGTCAAGCACATGGGTATAAATCTCGGTGGTGGCAACATCGGCATGGCCCAGCAGGGTCTGGATCACCCGCAGGTCGGCGCCATGGGCCAGAAGATGGGTGGCGAAGGCATGGCGCAGCGTGTGCGGCGTGACGCGGGCCGGGTCCAGCCCGGCGCGGGCAGCGATGCCTTTCAGCATGGTGAAGAACTGCTGGCGGGTCAGGTGGCCGGCGGCGCCGCGCGCCGGAAACAGCGCCTTGGGTACCGGTTTGCCGGCGGCGCGCAGGGCTTCGGCCTGGGTATCCAGTGCGGCCAGCCAGGCATTTGCAGCGCTGCGGGCGGGGGCCGACAGGGGCACCATGCGTTCCTTGCCGCCCTTGCCCTTGACCAGGATCATCCGCGGATCGCCGCGCAGCGCCGCCTGCGGCAGCGACACCAGTTCGGTGACGCGCAGGCCGGTGGCGTAAAGCAGTTCCATCAGCGCGGTGGCGCGCACCTGTTCGGCCTGGGTGCGGCCATCGCTGCGGGCGGCGTCCAGAAGCGCGGACACCTCGGCCTCGGTCAGGGTCTGCGGCAGGCGCTGCACCTTGCCGGGGCCCGCGATGCGCAGGGCCGGGTTGTCGGCGCGCCAGCCTTCCTCGAAGGCAAAGCGGAACAGCTGCCGGATCGCCGACAGCCGCCGCGCGCGGGTGGCCTTCGACAGGCCCTGGGCGTCGCAGAACACCAGATAGCCCTCGACTGCGGCCCGGTCGAGCGTGGCCAGCGCATGGCCCTTGCCCGTCGCCCAACCGGCGAAATCCTTCAGATCGCGGCCATAGGCCAGCTGCGTGTTGCGCGCGGCATCGGCCTCGGCGGCGATGGCGTCAAGGAAGGTGGAAATCCACTGCTCGGGCCGGGCAGGGGGCATCGCCTAACCCCGCCGTTCCAGCAGCATCAGTTCCAGCGCCGTGCGCCGCGCCACGCCCTCCAGCCGGACAATGCGCAACAGCGACAGGCCTTCGGTCACCCCGCGCAATTCGCCCTGCACGCCGGTGGCGACCTCGTCGATCGCGGTCAGCACTGCCTCGCCCAACCTGCTGCCGTCCAGCAGCTCGCGCGCGCGGACCGAGGGTGTGGGCGACAGAAAGGCGGGCGCGATGGCACGGGCCATGCTGTCGGGCGGGGCCACGCCCGCCATCTCGCCGGTGGCCAGCGCGATCAGGAAGGCCTCGGTCGCATCGGCGGGCTGGCGGGCGCGGGCGACGGTTTCCGAGGCGGGCGACAGAAGCCCGATGCGGAAGGCGGTGGCGGCGGTTTCGCCCTGCAACGGCAGCGCCGCCAGTTCGGCGCCGTAGAGCATGGCAAACGGCACCTCCAGCTCCATCTCCTGCATCCTTGCCCAGACCACCGGCAGGGTCTGCGCGATGCGGGCCAGGTCGCGGGCGGCAAAGGCGGAATCAAAACGCTGGAAGGCCTCGACCCGATCCCAGACCCCGCCGGAGGCCGAGGCGTCGCGCTCGGTATACAGCCCCAGGATGACGTTCGGCGCGATGGTGCCGGCGCGGGTCAGCCGCTCGGCCGCCTCGATCTGCGCCTTCCAGCCGAAGTTCGGGCTGATCTCGGCATAGGCGAAGGCCACCGGCAGGGCAGCGGTCGAAAGCGGCTCTCCGATACCCTCATACATCTTCCAGTCCAGCGGCGTCAGCGGCGAGGGCGGCGGCGGCGCCAGCTCTCCTTCGTCGAGATCGGGGTTCAGGAACCGGCCCATCAGCGCGGCCTGGACATCGCTGACCTGGCCGAGCGCGGCGGCGGTCTGCAGCGTCAGCGCGGCCACGTCCCATTCGTTGTTGCGCGCAAGGCAGAAGACGCGTGCCTGCAGGGTCGGCGCCAGCGAGGGGTTGGCCTGCATCTGCTCGCAGGCGCGGTCCTCGTGGCCGGTCAGCAGCGCCACGTCGAAGGCGCGGCGGAACAGGTCGGGCGTGGTGTCGGTGTCGGCCACCTCGATCAGCGCCGCCGCCTGTTCCAGCGCGCCCAACTGCAACAGCTTGTCGATCCGCGCCATCAGCAGGATGCCCTTGCCTTCGCTGTCGATCGGCGGTGCGGCCTCGGCCAGCAGCAGCGTCAGGAACAGCTGGCGCAGCGCGGGCAGGCTGTCCATCCGGTCCTCGGTGACGGCGCGCGCCACTTCCAGCGTCAGGCCCGCACCCCAAAGCGCGCGCGGCAGGCCCGAGACGGCAGGCGCGATCAGCCCCACCGCATCGGGCGATGGCCCGTCCAGCGGCGTCGTGGCCAACACGGCCGGCAGGGCGCCGCCCGCGCTGACCGGCGTTTCGCCCGGTTGCGGGGTGGGCGGCAGCGCGGCCGAAGAGACCACCGGCGGCGCGGTCAGCGTGGCCGCCGGGGCCGAGACCGATTGCGACAGCCAGTCGATCGCCGACAGGGGATCGTCGCCCGCCGCAAGCGCGGGCGCAGCCGGCGCAAGCGCCAGCGTCAGCACCAGCGCAAGGGGCCGTGCCCCGGTGCGATGCCGCCTCCCCTCGCTTCGTCTTTCGCCGTCAATTCGCATCCAGCACCACGGGCTTTCTGACCTCCACCTGATCTGGCGCGAGATCGCCCAGATAGGCATAGCCGGTCAGCGCCACAAACCCAAGCAAACCCAGCACCAGAACCGTCTTGATGATCCGCCCCATGTGCCGTTTTCCTTTGTTGTTCTGCCCGGCCGCTGCCTGCACCCTGCCGCCGCCGATTGCAACTGCAGGACGTTTGCCGCCGAATATATATGGCTTTCCCGGCAAGTTCACGCCATTGAGAGGAAAATTCCCGTGTGATCGGCAAGCCCATGCCACAGGCCCCGGTTCATCCGGGGGTAGGATCGCGGGGGGCGGATGATCCGGCTGAAGAAGACGGTTGTGATGGTGGGCATGATGGGGGCCGGCAAGACGGCCGTGGGCACGGCGGTGGCGCGGCTTCTGAACGTGCCCTTCCTTGATTCGGACGAAGAGATCGTCCGCGCCGCCGACCGCTCGATCGCCGAGATCTTCGCGCGCGACGGCGAGGCCTTCTTCCGTGACCGCGAGTATGAGGTGATTGGCCGGCTGCTGCGCGGCGCGCCTTGCGTGTTGTCGACCGGCGGCGGCGCCTTCCTGTCGGACCGCAACCGCGCCCAGATCGGCGAAGCCGGCGTCTCGGTCTGGCTGCGTGCCGAGCTTGACCTGTTGTGGCATCGGGTGCGCCACAAGACGACGCGTCCCTTGCTGCGCACCGCCGACCCGCGCCGCACCCTGGGAGAGCTTCACGAGGCGCGGCTGCCCGCCTATGCGCAGGCCGACCTTGCGGTGGATGCCTCGGCCGACTACTCGATCGAGCAGATGGCAGAGCGGGTGGTCGAGGCGCTGAAGACCCGCCCGGACGTGCTGGAAGAGGGGTGAGATGACGAATATCGTGCCGGTGGAACTGGGCGAACGGTCCTATGAGGTCCGCATCGGCCCCGGCCTGATCGACCGCGCCGGTGCCGAGATCGCGCCCCTGTTGCGCCGCAAGCGCGTGGCGGTGGTGACGGATGAGACCGTGGCCGGGCTGCACCTGGCCCGCCTGACCGTGGCGCTGGAAGCCGAAGGCATCGCCGTGGCCGCGCTGGCCCTGCCGCCGGGAGAGGCCACCAAGGGCTGGCCGCAACTCGCCCGCACCGCCGAGTGGCTGCTGGAGCAGAAGGTCGAGCGCCGCGATGTCGTGGTCGCCTTCGGTGGCGGCGTGATCGGCGATCTGGTCGGCTTTGCCGCCGCCGTGCTGCGCCGTGGCGTGCGTTTCGTGCAGGTGCCGACCACGCTTCTGGCGCAGGTCGACAGTTCGGTCGGCGGCAAGACCGGCATCAACACCGCGCAGGGCAAGAACCTGGTCGGCGCCTTTCACCAGCCCAGCCTGGTGCTGGCCGATACCGGCGCGCTGGACACGCTTGCCGCCCGTGATTTCCTGTCGGGCTATGGCGAGGTGGTGAAATACGGCCTGCTCGGCGACGCCGGGTTCTTCGACTGGCTGGAAGGGGCGGGGCCTGCGCTGGCCGCCGGTGACGCGGCGGCGCGGCTGCGTGCCGTCACCCGCAGCGTCGAGATGAAGGCCGGGATCGTCGCGCGCGATGAAACCGAAGAGGGCGAGCGCGCGCTTCTGAACCTCGGCCATACCTTCTGCCACGCGCTGGAAAAGGCCACCGGCTATTCCGACCGGCTGCTGCACGGCGAAGGCGTGGCGATCGGCTGCGCGCTGGCCTTCGAGCTGTCGTCGCGGCTGGGCCTGTGTTCGCAGGAAGACCCCAGCCGGGTCCGCGCCCATCTGCGCGCGATGGGGATGAAGGTGGACATGTCCGACATTCCCGGCGACCTGCCGGGGGCGGAGGCGCTGCTGGCGCTGATGGCACAGGACAAGAAGGTGATCGACGGCCGGTTGCGCTTCATCCTGGCGCGCGGCATCGGTCAGGCCTTTGTGGCCGAGGATGTGCCCGGTGACCGGGTGCTGCGGCTGCTGACTGACGCGCGGCGCTAGCGGCCGGAAATGAACGGGGCCCCGACAGGTGGCCCAGGGCTTCATCCCCGAAGGGAAGGTTCTGGCCGGGACGCAGAGCTGGAAGGCCGAAACCCCCGGCCCTTCGCGGCGCAAGGTCGGGATTCAGAGCGCGACACGCAATCGTTCTGCGTCGTGCTGCTCCATCGCAAGGCCGGTGTTCCGTTTGCTGATGTCCTTGGCCGTGCGTTGCCCTGTTTTCCGGGATACCCGGCCAGAAGGCGCCGAACCTCACCCACCTTGAGACAGTCGCGGGCTGGCGGACCGTTCAGTGCCGCGTCTGGCGCTGGTGCAGCCCCGAAGATCTCGGCCAGGGCCTGACGCTCGCGGGCCGTCATCGCGTTGACCGCCATTGGCCCCAGCAGCAGCGATTCCGACAGGCAGCCATTGGCGGTGACAACCTCGTGCCTGTCACAGGCAAAACTAACCCAGGTGATGTGCCGTTTGCCTTTCAGGAAACGAATGCCCGGCAGCGAAACAAGCGATTTGGCAGGGGCGAGGCTTTCGGTCTTGAACGGACCCTGCAGCTGCCCGCCGCCACCAACGAGAATCCTGTGCTGTGGCGAGACGATCATGTCACGCGCCGGAAGCTTGCCGCCAAGCGCCCCAGCGGAAATCAATACCGGCTTTGCGTCGTTCCCGACTGCCTCCAGCGGCTGCCGGTCACTCCGGGTCCAACGGATCGGCTGCGGGCCATGATCCATCGTAATCACAAGGTCGCCAACCCGGAGGTCCTCTGCCGCGCGTGGCCCCTCCGCCGATTGGATCATCGTGCCGAGAGCGTAGCAAAGAAAGTCGGTCGCTTGCCGATCCGCAACCAACCTGTTTGATGAAGTGGTGTAGATCGAATCGAGCGTTATGCTTTCGATCGGCGCCGCAATCATCGCGAAGTAGTCAGCGTTGGCCGTCGTCTCCGGCGCCAGAAAAAGGTTGCCAGCGGTATCCTGAAACACGGTTGCGGTAATCGTCGCGGGCGGAGTTCCGTCAGTGTAGGTGATCGTGGCATTATAGACCGCAAGCCCGTCAAAGGTCTGGGCGGGGCCGCCGTCGATGCTGAAGGTGTCGTTGGAAAGCGTGTTGTCGATATCATACATGTCTGCAGCGCCGCCGGCATAGGACACCGACGAAAAGGTATGCTGCGCGCCATGGGCAAGCGGCGTTCCCGCTGACCCGAAGGTCAACCCGACAAGGGCACTGTCGTTCTCGCTTGCGGCATTGCCCTCGGTCGTATCGATCTCTGGTCCGGTGCCAAGATAGAGGACTTCAAACGTCGTCGCCATGTTCGCCCTCTGGTCAATCCGCCTTGCGCGGGGCGCGCAAGCGCATCTAGGCGCCCGACAATCGCCCGGATGCGTCAATTTTTCGTTGATACCAACGGTTCCGACTTCGGCCCTCGCCCGGAAACACCGGTCCGGCCCACGCTGCGGGGAAGCGGGCGACCCGGCGCCTCGCGATGACGCCGGGCCGATTGTCACCGGATTGCGCGATATCAACGCGTGACGTGCCGGTTTCTTGTACAATTGACCAAATCAAGCGCAAGGGAGGAGATCAATGGAAATGACACAACGCATTGGCACTCGGGCCGGGCTGGGGTTGGTCGTCGCACTTGCGGCTCTGGTCGGAGCCGCACCGGCGCAGGCCGATATCACCCGGTCCTGTGCGGCAACTCTGGTCGTCAGCCCCGATGGCAGCGGCAACGACGTGAGCTATTCCTACAGCGCGCGGGTCAACGCGCAGAACCGGGCATGGGCCAACCGCGCCCGCGAACAGGCCCGCAGCAACATCATCGAGTGTTTCCAGCTGCACTGGGACATGCGCATGACCGAAAACTCGCCGGTGATGTGCCGGCCCGAAGGCGGCATGGACGGCTATCCGTTCCGCGCGCTCAGTCAGGATCTGACCCGCGACATCTGCGCCGCGAACCCGGGGCGCGACAGCATGGTGGTCGACGTCACGGTGCAGATCACCGGCCAGAGGGGCTGCGAATTGCCGAACGAATGGGCGCCGGTGTCACTGGTCGATGACTATCGGGTCTACTGCGCGACCCCGCCGCAGCCCGAGCAGCGCGAAGGCTGGAACCTGCCGGGGATGGACTATCGCTGGTTCGAGATGGCCGCAGGCGCGCGCGCCGCCGATTGCGAGGCGATCTGCACCCGCGAAGACCGCTGCCGGGCCTGGACCTACAAGCACCCAAGCGGCGACGACCCGGCGCTGTGCTTTCTCAAGCAGGGCGTGCCGGACTGGACCCGCGATGCGCGCTTTGTCTCCGGTATCAAGGGCGAGGTGCTGCACTGATACCCCAATGACATCCGGGCGCCCGGTCGATCTTCGGGCACCCACCCGATCTGCCATGAAAGGAGAGGCTCCGATGAAACTCAGACTCCGTTTTCCCCGCCTGACCCCGTTCCTTGCTGGCGCCGCAGCCGTCGTTCTGCTGCCGATGACCAGTATCCCGGTGATGGCCGAATACACCCGGCATTGCGACGCCGAGGTTCGGATCGTGCCGCAGAACGCCAGCCAGACCTATCTGGTCTACAGCTTTTCGGTCCACAAAACCGTCGATCACTATGCTCAGGTCAACCAGGCCCGGCGCGATGCCTGGGCGCAGATCGTTTCCTGCCTGCGCGACCATTGGGACGAGCGAGAGGGCGACACCTCGCCACGTCGCTGCACTAACCAGTATCGCACCGAGTTTCATGGCTATCCGTTCAGCAGCCTGAAAGACGAGATGACCCGCGCGATGTGCAACGCAAATCTCGGCGTGCCGAACATGACGGTCGGGGTCGAGTTGTACATCACCGGCGACACCGGCTGCACTCTTGGCGGGTCGCAGGATCCGATCATGATCGGCCAGAACGAACGGATCGTCTGTATGCAGCCAAGCATGGAGCCCAGGTCGGGTGATGGTGACGAACCGGGTGCGGGCGGTGTCGCGGACGACGAGGCTGCAGAACCGCCGCCGATCGGCGATGGCGGCGGGTCGGAGCCTGTGGACAGAGTCGAGGACGAGCCACCTGCCGACGAGGGCACGGACGCGGGCACGGACGAGGGCGCGGTCGAAGACGACGCGCTGCCGGCTGCTGCAACCTATCTGCCGCTCCCGAACACCCGGCTGCCGGGCAACGATCTCTATCTGATCGAACTGGACGCGCCGAACTGGATGCTGTGCCGGCAGGCCTGTACCGAAGACGAACGCTGCGGCGCCTGGACCTACCGCAAGCCGAACGCAGGCTCCGGGCCGATCTGCCTGATCAAGAGCCGCGCCGGGCTGCCGGTCCCCGACACCTGCTGCCGTTCGGGCGTCAAGCAATAACCTGCCGGAGGTCGCCGTCCGGCGAGTGCGGACATGTCCCTGAAAGGGCCGCCAGGACGCGGCCCGATGCCGCCTGCCTTGCGGCGTGACGGGGCAAACGCATCGCAGGTGTGCGGGCCAGGACCCCTATGCCCTGCCTGCCGGTCTCGTTGCCGGTGCCTCTCCCGAGGTGCTGCGCACAATGATCAAGAAACGGGTACTCAAGGCGATCAAGGCCTCGTCGAGGGAGGCGGTCTTCTCAAGCTTCCGAGTCGACTTCCCCAGAGGGGGCTTGGCGAAGCGGATGACCAGCCCGGGCCTTCAGACCCTGCTGGTTGCCTTCACGACCCGTCACCCGCGCCTGCTTGACTGCCTGTGTTCTGACCAGGGTATCGGACTGATGAACATCGGCAGCCAGATTGCCGCGTTAGTGCAGAACTGGTTCATGAGGAAGGGGAATCCCTGTTCTCTCGGTGCATGACGGTCTCGTCATCGACCACAACCCCAACGGCGCCGCGGTAAGGGAAATCGCTGCGGCTGATCTCCACGAAACCGGCCGCTAGGCGAACAATCGCGAGGAGAATTCGCACCGACCGTTTCGAAGGCGGGAGCGGGTGATGCTCCGCTTCCGGCGCATGCGAACGTCGCAGAGTTTTCCATCCGTTCACGCCTCGACGTTCAACCATTTCAACTAGGAGCACCGCCTTTCCAGCCGACGAACCTTCAAGGCCGACCGCGCCGCCGTTCTCGCCGAGTGGCGTCAGCTCTGCGCCGCCTGACACGTGGTGGGTTGGGCAATCTGGGGAGAGTTCGCGTCAGTCTGCCAGCACCCGTCCCTGGGGTCGTTGATATCAGAGCAATTTGCCCGGATTCAGGATGTCTTCGGGATCAAGTGCCCGCTTGAGGCCGCGCATGACGGCAAGCTCGGCAGGGCTTCGCGAGTATTCGATGTATTCCCGCCTCAACATGCCGATACCGTGTTCGGCCGAAATCGACCCACCGACCCTGCGAACCGGATCGTAGACGATCAGGTGAACTTCATGCGTCGCTTCATCCCGTCGGGGGGCGATGTGATCGGCGACGATATGCAAATTTCCATCGCCGGCATGGCCGAAGAACAGCGCCCTGATATTGGGGAATCCGTCTTGCAAGGCGCGGCGGCAGTCATTCACGAAGTCCTCCTTGAAGTCCTCCTTGTGGCCAAGGTCGAGGCTGACATCGAGATTGACCATGTGCGGCATGACGTGCGACAGATTGTGGCCTTCGCGGACCGCCCGGAACGCGTCTGCCTGCTTCAATGACCGGGAGACCGGTGCATCGGTCAGGATGCCCGCCTCGACGGCCCGTCCAAGGAAATCGCCAAACTCCGCCGCCAGGCCCGACCCGGACATGCCTTCGGTTTCGATGATGACGGCAAGGGGCGGCGCAGGGGAAAAGAGCCTTGACCCTTCGACACTCTGAAGCAGCGAGAAATAGTCCTGCCACATCACTTCCAGCGCCGAAAGGCCGGGAAGTTCGGTTCGAGCCAGCTTCTACTGGCGAATGACATCGGCAAACTGGGTCACCGCGCACAGTGCCGCAAAACGCTCGGTTGGCAGGGGGCGCAGGCGCAAAACGGCACGGGTGATGACCCCAAGCGTGCCTTCCGACCCCGCGAAGAGCTGTGCCAGATCATAGCCTGTGTTGTTCTTGACCAATTTGCAAAGGCTTGAGACCACGGTGCCGTCGGCCAGAACCGCCTCGACTCAGGGAAGATCGTCACGGGCCATGCCGTGGCGGATGACACGCAATCCGCCCGCATTGTTGGCAAGGACGCCACCGATCTGGCAACTGCCGCGTGCGCCAAGGTCGATCGGCAACAGAAAGCCCGCTGCCGCTGCAGCCTCTTGCGCCACTTGCAGCACCGTGCCCCCGCGCAGACTGTCAGGGTTGCCGCTTCGACATCGTCCTCTTCGATACCGGCCAGCCGATCAAGGCTTTGCGCGACTTCGCGCTTGCCCGGCTTGGCGCCCCCCCGAAAGGCCGGTCATCCCGCCTTGTGGCACCACGGCCTGCCCATGGCGGTGACAGATCGCCAGCGCCGCCGAGACCTCGGCGGTGCTGGCGGGACGCAACAGGATGATCGGCCTCTGGCGTCCGATCTCACTTGCGTCCGAGACGGCGCCGTCGGGAACCAGGGCGCCCGACAAGACAGCGCCGGGGCCGGGTGCAGTGGTCAGATCGGCAATCAGGCTCATGCCGCTTCGCGTTTCAGCGCCTGTGCCATGCAGTGGATGCCGCCGCCCGTTTTCGAGATTTCCGACATGTCGATATCGGCCACCTCGAAGCCGCGCGCCCGCAACTGACCGATCAACGACTTCGAGATGGTCGGCGCGATCACCCTGTCGCGACCCAGCGACATGAAGTTGCAGCCCAGCGCCATGGTGTCGCGGAACGGCACGTCGATGATCTCGTGACCCTTGGCTTTCAGCCAGTCGACGATCCCCGGCTCGGTGCAGTCCAGACAGACGGCGGTCAGCTTCGGCGCGATCGGCACCACCATCAGGTCGATATGCACATAGTATTCGTCGATGAAGGCCAGCCGGGTTTCCCAGCCTTCGGCCTTGAACCAGCTTTCCACCTGCCGCGCGCCCTCTTCCTGGGTGCGCGCACCGCCGCAGCCGATCAGCACGCAGCCTTCTTCGATCACGTTGAAATCGCCGCCCTCGAAGGTGCCTGCGGTGACCATGTCATAGATCGGGATGCCAAGCTGTTCATAGGTGCGAATGGCGGCGTAATTCTCGCCCCGCCGCCACCAGTTCGCCATCGCGGTGATGACCGCGCCGTAGGGCGTCATGACGGAACTGTCGCGGGCATAGACCTGCATCGGCAATTCGGGGCTGGGTGTGTGCATATGCACCTTCACCCCGAAATGCTCGTAGGCCGAGACCAGTTCGGCATGCTGCGCCTGCCCGACCTGCACATTGCAGGGCGCCTCGCGCAGATGCTTGCGCGACAGCGATGAGGTGGACAGATGCCGCAGATGCGCGGGCGATCCGAGGAGAACATCGGTCAACGGGTCGGTTTCATTGCGAAAGCCCCATCCCTCCAACGGCTTGGTGCCGCCCTTGGGGTTGCGGCGCTGCAGGCTGAAGGGCTCGGAACCATGGCGATAGGTTTGCATATGGGGTGTCTCCTGTTTCAAGCGCCGGGCATGGCAGAGGGGATCCACCAATCGCGCCCGCGCGGGGTTGTCACATATTCAGGCCAACGGAAATGGATCGGCGCGGGGTAGTCGCACAAAGGTGGCATCCAGGCGGTGCCGCCGACACCGCCGCCGGTGCGGTCCTTGAACTCGGCCATCGCCGTGTCGCGGGCGCCCGCGTCTTCCAGCAGACGCAAGGCCGACAGCGCCAGGATCTTGGCCGCCGTCTGCACCATCGGGTCGATGGTGGCCGGAATCCCGCCCAGCGCGTTCATCACCCAGGCCGGATAGGCCATGCCTTCCGGCGCCTTCAGCGCCGGGCGCGCCACATAGAAACGTGCCGTCGGTGCATGCCAGGTCATGTCGGTATAGTCGTCAGAGGTGGAGTTAAGCTGCGACGGCGGCAGATCACGGCGCAGGATTGCCTCGGCCTCTTGCGGTGCGATCAGGCGGCTGAGTTCATCAATGAAGGGCTCTGCCATGGGCGCGATGCCAAGCGAGGTCTGAATCTCGCGCGCGATGGCCTTCGCGGCCTCATCCCAGACCGGGGCGCCGACCGCTTGCATCGCCTCCCAGACCGTTGTCGCGATGGCGTGATTGGCCAGCCCGTGGCGCGATTTGCAGACCCAGTGCCGCTCGTACCGGCAGCCGGTCATCGCGGCGGCGGCGGCGGCGTTGCGGTCCAGCACCACGGTCACCTGTTCGGCCATCGCAACGGTGGGCACGCGGATCATGTATTGCACTTCGGCCAGCCCGGCCGGCAGGTTGTCGGCCGTCGCCTGTCCCGCCGTCAGGATCGCCTCGGAAATCGACCAGCCGCCCTGATGCGGCAACATCGACTCGCGCAAGGATTTTGACGACTGATACATCAGCATCAAGGCGTCATTCGCCCCCGGCGCGCGGACGGCGGAATGCGATTGCGGGATCGGCGCGCCATCATGCGTCCCCCAGCCTTCCGGGGCGTCGCAGACAAAGCGGTAGACCATCGCGTAGGCCGCCCCGCAATGGGTATCCCAACGCACGGTATTGCACATCGGCAGCATGTAGAACGGATGGAACGACAGGATCGCCGCCAGCCCGTCGTAATACCCGGCCGCCGCATGAATAGGCTTTGATCCGCGCATCTTCTCGGCCGGCTCGCCGGTAAACCGCAAGCCGCCGGGGATACCATGCTTGATCATCGCGGCCTTGATCGCCAACAGCGCGCCAAGGCCCGCCATCCCCAAACCCGAATGCGGATCGGTATGCCCGCCTGCCTGATAGCCCAGCCCGGCCCGAGGCTCTCGCCGCGTCGACGCCGCCTGACAATTGCCCGGCACCGCATCATATTCGGCGTAAAGCCCGATGATCGGCCCATCGCCATTCGACCAATCGGCACAAAAGGCAGTCGGCATCCCGGCCGATCCTGCCTCGACGGTAAAGCCCTCGGCGCGCAGCCGATCGACATACCACTCGGCCGAGCGGTATTCGCGCCAGGCGGTCTCGCCATGTTCGAAGATCGTGGCGGTCCACTCTGACAAGGTGGCAGCACGTGCCGTGATATCGGCGGCAGCAAAGGTCTGGGCAGGGGAAAGCGGCATGAGCGCATCCTTTTGGCAAAGCCTATACACGCCGCACAATGCCCCGGAAGTGAAACCTTTTGCCAAGATCAGCAAATAATTTTCACCATTTCGCTTGTTCACCCAATTCTCCCTGCCCTATGCTTGCGCCTGCAAGACAGGATCAATATGCGGGTTCCCTCTACCCAGGCGCTGCGGGCATTGGAGAGCTTTGCCAGACACGGCACCGTCTGGCAGGCGGCCGAGGAATTGAACCTGACTCGTTCCGCCGTCAGCCACCAATTGCGGATGCTGGAGCGGGATCTGGATTTCGCCATGCTGACCCGCATCGGCACCCGCGTCGAACTGACCCCCCAAGGCCGCGCCTATGCCGAAGATATCCGCCAGGCCCTGCGCGCCATCGCCGGATCCGCCGCGCGCAACACCAAACGCGGCATCGTGGGCAGCCTGACCGTCAGCAGCGCCCCCGGTTTTGCCGCCAGCTGGCTGTGCAACCGGCTGGCGCGGTTCACCAGCGCCTATCCCGATGTCACCCTGTCCATCGTCACCCCCGTAGGCTGGGGAGGTCAAAAACCCCAACGTCGACATCTTCATCACCTATGGCGACGGCGATTTTCCGGAAATGCAGGTCGAACATATCCTGGATGTGGTCAGCACGCCCGGTCTGCAGCCCGACCATGGTAAACCGGTTGGGCGGGATGCCGGACCCGGTCGACGTGGCGCGTCTGGGCTTGCTGCATCTGGCGGACCACAGGGATTGGGCGGCCTGGTTCGCCGAAGTCGGGCTTGATCCGGCACTGGCCGCGTCGGGCGTGGTGTTTTCGGACATGCACCTGATCTATGCGGCAGCTTTGGCGGGGCAGGGTATTGCCATGGGCGACATTGTGCTGTCCGAAGATGCGATGATCAGCGGGCGGCTGGTCCGCCCTTTTGAACAGACCGTCCGTTCGCCCCGCGCCTACTACTTGGCCGTGCCCTTGGCGATGGCGGAAAATCCCATCGTCGAGGCTTTTCGCAATTGGCTGCGCACCGAACGAGAGCAGAGCTTTGCCCTCGCCACGGCTTGACCAGATGGAGGGTGAATGAGCAATTCTCTTTGTCGTCACGGCGAAAAGAAAACGTTTGTGCGGGGCCCGGGCCCGCCTTTAGGTTTTGAGGAAAGGGGAGTGTCAGGGTGAACAAGGTCAAGGCGGCCGAAATCGGGGCCGAAGGGATTGGCAAGACATTCGGCACCTTCGCGGCGCTGAAAGATGTCAGCCTGACCATCGGTCGCGGAGAGTTTCTGACGCTGCTTGGCCCCTCCGGTTCAGGCAAGACGACCTTCCTGATGGTGCTGGCCGGCTTTGAGGCGGCAACCTCGGGCCACCTGACGCTGGACGGCGCCGACATGACGGGGATGCCAGCCGAAGCCCGCGCCTTTGGCATGGTGTTTCAGGGCTATGCTTTGTTCCCGCACATGACGGTTGAGCAAAACATCGCCTTTCCGCTGAAGGTGCAGGGGCGTTCCACCAATGACATCACCCGCCGGGTGGCTGAGATGGTCGAAATGGTGGGCCTTGGCGGCCATGGCCACAAACGCCCCTCGGGCCTGTCGGGCGGCCAGCAACAGCGCGTGGCGCTGGCGCGGGCCCTGGCCTATGACCCGCCCGTGCTGCTGCTGGACGAGCCGTTCTCGGCGCTGGACAAGAACCTGCGCGGACAGATGCAGGACGAAGTCCGCCGCCTGCACCGCGAATTGGGCACCACCTTCGTTTTCGTGACCCATGACCAGTCCGAAGCCCTGGCCTTGTCCAGCCGGGTGGCGATCTTTGAACGCGGCGTCTTGCAGCAAGTCGCTGCCCCGAAACACGTCTACGAACGTCCTGCAAACCGCTTCGTGGCCGAATTTCTTGGGGATATCAACATACTGCCCCTGTCTGACGTAACAACCTCGGGCAGCGGATCAAAGGCAACCTTCGAAGGGCAAAGCCTGCAGATCACTGGCGATCCCGGTGCCCCCGGCCAGTCGCTGGCCGTGCGGCCCGAACACATGGCGCTGCAGATGACAGCGCCCGCGGGCGGCAATGCCATCGCGGCCAATCTGCGCGACCTGACCTATCTGGGGGCCCAAACGCAGTTGACCCTGTCGACACCCGGAAATGTACCCTTGATGCTGTCGATGCCCACAGCCGCCCTGCCCTCCGGTCTGACCCCCAACGCCCAGGTCTGGGTGGCTTGGCCCGACGACCAGGGACGCTTTCTTTGAAAGACCGCCCGCAAAACAAGAAAAAACCTGCCAACAATGGAGACAGAAGATGACCAGCCCGTTTGAGACCGATCAGATTGATATCCTTGCCGACAAGGCCCGCGCGGGGCAAATCTCGCGCCGCCGCTTCACCCAGCTTGCCGTGATGCTGATGGGCACTGCCGCCGTCGCCGCGCGCGGAACGCCGGTTCTGGCCGAGTCCGGCGAACTGGTGTTCGTAAACTGGGGCGGCGATGCGATCACCGCCTATGATACGGCCTATGGCGTGCCATTCGAGGCCGCCACCGGCATCAAGGTCCTGCAAGACGGCTCCGGCCCCAGCGAGGGCGCCATCCAGGCCCAGTTCGAAAGTGGCAAGCCCACCTGGGACATCGTCGACGCCGACCCGTTCTCGGCGCAGGCTTTGGGTCGCAAGGGCATGATGGAACCGATCGACTACAACGTCGTCGACAAGGCCAAGACCCGCGAAGGCTTTGGCTGGGAATATGCCGCCTCCAGCTATTTCTACAGCTACATCATTGCCTATGACGCCAAGAAGTTCGGCGATAACCCCCCGAAAAGCATGGCCGATTTCTTCGATATCGAGAAATTCCCCGGCAAGCGCAGCATGTATAAATGGGGCGTCGGCATATGGGAGGCGCTGCTGGTGGCCGATGGTGTGGCCCCGGCAGATCTCTATCCGCTTGATATCGAACGCGCGCATGCCAAGCTGACTGCCTTCAAGGAAAACGTGGTGTCCTTCTGGGGTGGCGGTGCGGAAAGCCAGTCTGTGCTGATGAACGGCGATGCCTCGATGGCGCTGATCTGGTCGACGCGCGCCAAGATCCTTGAGACGGATTCCGGCGGCGATATCAAGTTCATCTGGGATCAGGGCCTGATCGCGCCCGGCTCGATGGCCGTGATCAAGGGCAATCCGGGCGGTGCCGAAGCGGCGATGAAGTTCATCGCCGCAGCGCAGGACCCGGCGGGTCAGGTCATCATGTTCAACCTTCTGGGGCAGGGTCCGTCCAACCCCGCAACCGACGCGATGCTGCCGCCGGAAGATGCGCGGTTCAACCCGGTCGATCCGGCCAACTTCGCGCTTCAGATCCCGTTGGACATGGATTGGTATGAAGAAAACTACGGCGCCGCGCTGGACGCCTATCTGGCGATCATCTCTGCCTGATTGACCCGTCCGCTCCCTGGCCACCAGGCTGGGGGGCGGACCACAACGAAGGACCGGCATGCCCCGGATATCCAGACCCGCGCTGCTGCTCGTGCCCCTCTTGGGGTTCATGGTGCTGACCTATCTGGTGCCCTTCCTGGGCATCGTCCAGTGGAGCGTGACCCTGCCGGAGCCCGGGCTTGACCAATACCGCGCCGCCCTGTCCGACCCGTTGGTCTTGTCGGTCTTCCTGCGCACCTTCCGCATCTGCGCCGTGGTAACTGCGGTGTCAGTCGCCAGCGCCGATATGATCACCGTTCTCTGGGTGCGTGGCAGCCCGGCCCAGCGGCTGGCGGTAGAGCTGTGCATCCTGATCCCGTTCTGGATTTCGGTGCTGACCCGCGCCTTCGGCTGGCTGGCGCTTCTGTCCACCAAGGGCATCCTGAACACCTGGTCGCAATCGCTCGGCCTTCTGTCCGAGCCGCTGACCATGGTGCGCAACGAATTCGGCGTCATCGTCGGCATGGCGCATTTCCTGATCCCCTTTGCCGCCTTTCCGCTGGCATCGGCCATGCGCACCGTGGATGAGCGGATATTGCTGGCCGCGCGCGGCATGGGCGCAAGCCGCAGCCGCGTATTCTTTCAGGTCTTCGTGCCGATGACCGCCGCGGGCATCCTGGGTGCCGGGCTTGTCGTCTTTGTCTTTGCGCTGGGGTTCTTCGTCACGCCCGCGATCCTGGGCGGCGGGCGCAGCGTGATGGCCGCCGAGCTGATCTACCTGCGGGTCTTTCAAAGCCCGAACTGGGGCCTTGCCGCTGCAATCAGCGTGGTGATGATGGTCGGCGTTGGCGGGCTTCTGGCGCTGTTGATGCGACAGGCCCGCCCGGCGGTGCCGAAATGACGACCCGCCCCGGCCTCCTTGCCGCCTGCGTCGCCGCGCTGATCGCAGTGTTCCTGCTGATGCCGCTGATCGCGGTGATCCCGGTATCGTTCACCCCCAACCGCTACCTGTCGCTGCCCGACGGCGACTGGTCCTTGCGGCATTACCATGCGCTTTTGGAAAACCCGGCCTGGGCCAAGGGACTTGGCCTGTCGATCGGCATCGGCGTGGTCAGTGCGCTTCTGGCCACCAGCCTTGCCCTGCTGTTCAGCCTTGGGATATGGATCGCGAAGCCGCGTTATGCCGGGCTTTGGGTGGGCATTGCGCTTCTGCCGATGGTTGCACCACCTGTGGTTTCCGCCCTGACGCTGTATTTCTTCCTGATAACCTTAAGCAAATTCAACAGTTTCGTCGCCTTTGATACCTGGGCTGGGGTAGCGCTGGCCCATTCGGTGATGATCGCACCCTATGCGGTGGTCCTGATTACCGTCGCTCTGGCGCAGGTGGATCGCCGGATTGATCTGGCCGCGCGGGGCATGGGTGCGGGGCTGGCCCGGCGCACCCGCAGCATCATCCTGCCCAACATCCGTTTTGGCGTGATCTCGGCCCTTCTCTTGACCTTCGTGCTGTCATGGGAGGAGATCGGCGTGACCCTGTTCATCACTTCGGTCAAGGCCGTGACCTTGCCGCGCCTGATGTGGATGGGCCTGCGCGACAATATCGACCCGGCAATCGCCGCCATTTCGGTGGTGCTGATCGTGATTGTCGTCGTGGCGGTTCTGGCCAAGACCGTCCTGCAACGCATGGCGGAAGTGACGTCGAAATGAGGCGCTGTCAGAGCAAACTGCCTTGTGGCGACCGGTGCGGCCGCCTACCTGCCGGGATGACCCGGCGCTCCCCCGTCCGGTACTTCAAGACCCCGCCCGAGATCATTCGCCTGGCGGTGATGATGTACATCCGGTTCCCATTGTCGCTTCGGAACGTCGAAGACTTGCTGCACGAACGGGGCATCGACATCAGCCACGAGACAGTGCGGTCTTGGTGGCACCGGTTCGGTCCACTGTTCGCGTCTGAGATCCGCAAGCGGCGTGTCGAGGGCATGCGGTCGAACAAGTGGCGCTGGCACCTCGACGATGGCACTGCCCGGCAGGGTTTGCTTGCATACCCGAGAGGGTTCTCGTGAAGACTGACGGTGAACTGGCCTGCATCGCGCGTGACCTGATCCATTCCTTGATCTCCACACGAGCGTCCAGATTATTCAAACTTGAATGATTGGTTGCAAGGTATGTCGTGGCGTTTGCCGATTGACGCGCAAGCTTTGTCAGGGGCGCTGTCGGACACAACCCGCCTGAGCCGGTCAGGGTGGTCGCCTGGCCTCTCGGAATGACCCAGCGCAGCCCGCTTCGGTACTTCAAGACCTCGCCCGGGATCATCCGCCTGGCCGCGATGACGTCGATCCGTTTTTCATTGACAGGTCGCAACGTCGAGAATCTTCTGAAGGAGCGTGCATCGAAATCGGCCATGAGAAGGTGCGGTTCCGGCGGAACAACGCCCCGGCTTTTCTGTCGGCCGACTTACGCCGGAGGATCGGGCATTCAGGCGTTGGAACAGGCACCGGGGCAAATGAAAGACGATCAACAAGAGCCTTCGGACCGGAATGTCCGACGCATCAATCTCGGCAAGCTCATGCGCCCCGCGAGCATTGCCTTTATCGGCGGCGCGCAGGTTGCGGGGCCGATCCGCGCCTGCCACCGCGCTGGCTTTGCAGGCGAGATTCTGGTGGTCAATCCCAAACGCGTTGAGATCGAGGGCATTGCCTGTGTGCCGTCCATCGCGGCCCTTGCGTCAGCGCCCGACGCCGCCGTGCTGGCCTTGTCGGCCGCAAGAACGGTTGAGGCATTGGCCGAGTTGCGCGCAATCGGCGCGGCCGGTGCGGTGGCGATGGCGGCTGGCTTTGCCGAGCAGGATCAGGCAGGCCGCTCGCTGCAAGAAGCGCTCCGCCGCGCGGCGGGAAACATGGCGGTTCTCGGGCCGAACTGCATGGGCGTGCTGAACCAGTTCGACGGCGCTGCCGTCTGGGGCGAAGACAATCACATGGCCCGTGTGACCGGCTCCGGTTGCGCCATCGTGTCGCAAAGCGGCGCGTTTCTGTTCGGAATGACCAATGTCGAACAGGTCTTTCCCCTGGGCTATGCCGTCAGCATCGGCAATCAGGCGGTTGTCGATATGTCCGATTGCATCACGTCCCTTCTGGACGATGTGCGGGTGCGCGCAATCGGCATCTATCTCGAAGGGCTCGATGACGGCGCAGCACTCGGCGAAGCCTGTGCCCTGGCGCGCGCCCGCGGGGTGCCGATTGTGGCGATCAAGGGCGGCGATACCGTCGAGGGGCAAAGAGCTGCAATCAGCCATACCGCCGCGATGGTGGTTGAGCGTGACCTCTGGGATGCCTTTCGCGAGCGTTATGGCATCGCCGAGGTGACAAGCCCCAAGGCGCTGGTGGAGACGCTGAAATACCTCACCGTCGCCGGCCTGCCGCGCGGCGGACGGCTGACGACAGTGTCGTTTTCCGGCGGGCTGAACGGACTCATCGCCGCACAAGCAATTCAGTCCGGTCTGGCTTTGCCACAGCCGCTGGCAAAGAACGCCGAGCGGCTCAGGGCGATGATGCCGCCATCGGTGCCGATCTCGAACCCGCTCGATCTCAACCTGCCGTTTCGCTCTTCGAGCGGAGCATCAATGGAGGATGGCGGTCTTGTTGCCGAAGCGATCGTGGCGTTGGCCGAAGGGGTCAGCGATCAGGTGGTGTTCTTTGTCGATGTGCCCCGGCCCGACGAGAACCGGCTGAACGAGGCCTGGCTGCCCAGCGTGGAAGCCATGATCGAGGTGGCGCGGCGACTGGACCTGCCCTGTGCGGTGGCAGGGATCCTTCCCGAAGGGCTTGACCCGGCGCTGCGCCAAAGGCTGATGGACGGCGGCGTGGCGCCGCTTCTGGGGTTTGGCGACACGATGACGGCGCTGCGCGTGGCGGCGGAACTGGCCCAGGCGCGGGCGCGCGGGGGCGTGCCGCCCAAGCGGTTGCTCGATTGTGCACCACTCGACGGCGGCCGGATGCTTGATGAGGCGCGCTCGAAATCCGCGCTTGGCAAGGCCGGTCTGGTGACGCCGGAGTTTCGCATTGCGACGCTCGGGCAGGTTGCCGAAGCGGCGACCGGTCTGGGCTTTCCGGTGGCCCTCAAGGTTCTCAGCACCGAAATCGCGCACAAGGCGCGGGTGGGGGGCGTCCGCTTGAACCTGCGAACGCGGCAAGAGGTGATCGAGGCCGCTGCTTGCATCCAGTCCGACGTCGCGGCGGCAATGCCGTCAGTTCAGGTCGACCGATTTCTGGTCGAGCGTATGGTCAGCGGCGCGGAGGCTGAATTCATCATCGGCATCAAGCGCCATGCGGCTTTGGGTCTTGCGATGATGATCGGTATCGGGGGAACCGCCGTCGAGACGGGCGCGGCCTTCGGCACGCTGCTGCTGCCGCTGGTCGAACAGGACCTGGATGCAGCACTTGCACGGTTTGGTGCGGCCCCCGGCACCGCCCGGCACCAGTCGCTTGCCAAGGCGGCGCGGTCGGTCGAAGCCTATGCGCTGGCGCATCGGAGCAGCCTTGTCACGCTGGACGTCAATCCGCTTATCGTGACCGCGGCAGGCGAAGCGATTGCGGCCGACGCGCTCATTGTCCTTGCCGATGAAAACGAGGAATAACCCATGCCCGCCCGCGATCATATCGGCTTGGCCGGACCCGACTATCAGGTCGATATCGAACGCGGCAAGATCCGCGAGTTTGCCCGCGCGATGAATGCGCCGCTTGGCGATTTTCTCGATGGCCCGGCCCCGGTCGTTCCGGCCACCTTTTTCGTCTCGGCCCCCTACACCTGGGGCTATGCGCTCGAACGCCCGCGCGGGACTGCCTTCGCGCAGATCGACGAAGATCTGTCCGTACCCCTGCACGCCGAAGAGGAGTTCCGCTTTACGGGGCCACTGCCGCGCGCCGGCGAACGGCTGACCGCCCGCGCGGTGCTGGAGGATGTGCGCGAAAAGTCGGGGCGAAGCGGCGGCAAGCTGACGTTTCTGACCATGCTGACCGAATACCGTGACCGCAACGGCCGCGTGGTGGTAGAGCAGCGCTCGACGACGGTAACGACGGCCCGCAATCCCGGCGATGGCGACTGGGTGGCCGAAACGCCCGACTACGTTCCGGCCTATCAAGGGCTTGATCCAGGCGATCCGTTTACCGACATCGCCCGCGCCGGCTGGGACGATCTGGTCGAAGGTGAGGGGCCGGGCCCGATCAATACCGGCCCCCTGATGCTGGGCGACATCGTCCGCTTTCAGGGCGTGGTGGGCGAGGACAATCCCCTGCACAGCGACGTGCCCTGGGCGCACGCCAACGGCTATCCGACGGTGTTCGGACTCGGGATGCACCAAGCCAGCGTATTGGCGGCATACGCTGCGCATTGGATCGACCCGTCGATGGTCCGGCGCTTTCGGGCGCGGTTTCGCACGGTCTACTGGCCCGGCGACAGCATGATCTATGCGGGACAAGTGAAAAGCCTGAGCAGCGAGAACGGTGGCCGGCGCATTGCCGAACTCTTGCTGAGGTGCACACGGCAGGACGGGAGTACGCTTGTCGACGTCGATATGACTTGCGACCTGTCCTGAAAGCATTGCCGCCCCGGATTCATGGTTCCACTACCGTGACTTCCGGGCGAAACCATAACCGCGACAGTCTCAGAAAAGGCTGCCTTCGGGCGGGCACGAAGCACTGGTGGCGTTCATTGATGTGCAAAAGCACGATCCTTGCAGGATCGGCATCCAAGGAAGGTTCTCGGGAATTGTCCCGAATTGGCGAGACGATTAAGAACCAATGATTTACGCCGAAGAGAGGGTTGGATGTCAGGTCCGCTCCCTCTGCCAACCACCCAGAATACTGGTATCAATCACTTATCATGTCGATTTCGGCCCGGATTTCCGGGCCTTTCTACCCTTTGCCATGTGCGAGAGACCGTTTGCGGCCGCGGAGCGGTGCGCTGTCGCGACCGCGTCTCCGGTCCCCGAATCATGCGCTTCGGTTTTGGTGGGAAATTCCCTGCCAGATGCCCCGCCGCAGCGATGCCATCCGGCCGTGTGCATCGGCCAGGGCCCGCGGAAGGGCGCGATCTGGTGCGGGGGTGTTGTCGCCGGTGATGATTATGGCTTCGAAACCGCGGCGGCGCAGACGGAAGGCGGCGGCGACTTCGCTGATGTCGGTGGCGAGATCGGGTTCCGGGACGGTGAGCATTCCCGCCAGGCAGGTTGGTTCAACCCAGGGAAGGTAAGCGAAATTGAGACGAGTTCGCATTCGCCTGGCAGCACCGTGGAGTGGGAGGTGCGGGAGCTGTGACCAGATGCCCGAAGCCAGGAAAATGCGGCAATGCGTGGTTGGAAGCCGCCGCCGGGTCAGGGTCCCTGCAGGATTTGGGCGGCGCTGCGCGTCGTCCACAGCCCCCATGTGCGCGGGTGGGTGTCACCAACCCCGGACACTGGCCCGCCAAAAAGCCGGGTGGTCCATTCGCGGGCAATTTCGCCAAACCGTGCACGTTCGCGCGCAAGACGGGACAGTGCAGCCGCGGTCACGACTTCAGCGGGCGTGCGGTCTCGGGTCAACTCGGCCACGGCGCGCGCTATTGCGTCTGCATCGGGCGGGACCACCCGTCCATGGGTTTGGTCCATGAACTCGACGCGCCCGCCCGTGGCCGAGGTGCTGATGACGGGCAGGCCCAGCAAGGCGTATTCGATGCTGGCCCGCATGGGCCCTTCGACATCCGACAGGCACAGCCCGACCCGCGCCGACTGCACCGCGCTGCAATATCGCGCACCGGTCACCAAAGCGTGCGGACCCCCGCCGAAGCGATGATTTGTGAAGTCCGCATGCGGCAGCAAATTACGCGTGCGAAACAGATTGCCGGCGGAAGGCCGCCAGTACAGCAGGCGTAGCCCGTCGATGCCCACGGCAAGTTCGTGGCGCTTGTAGGGTTCCAGACCGGCCACATAGACTGCGGTGCAGGGCGGAAAACCGGGGTCGGGCGGGGCCATCACATAGCGGGTTTCATCGACCGCCAGCAGCAGGTTGATTTCTTCGGCCTCAAGCCCCTCGGCGCAAAGGGCGCGCGCTTCGTCTGCCGTATTGGCCAGAATGACAACCCTTGCGCGGGAATAGGGCCGGAACGCTGCCTCGATTTCCCGCGCAGCCGCCCGGGCGGCATCGGGGGCCTCATGGCTCCACGCCAGGAACAGAAAGTGCAGCGATGGGCCAGCGGGGTCCGCGGCGCAGGCCAACGGGCCAATCCCGGTGG
Source organism: Rhodobacter sp. (assembly GCA_016704435.1). Taxonomy (GTDB): domain Bacteria; phylum Pseudomonadota; class Alphaproteobacteria; order Rhodobacterales; family Rhodobacteraceae; genus Pseudogemmobacter. Next base: position 149,482 of record JADJAB010000006.1, read on the forward strand.
GGCTTTGATGAAAGTGGCTCCGCTTGCTGACGGTGACCAGCGGTTCTCGAGACATGATGGCCCCGAAGCATTGTCGATGCAGGGTCTCAGGATTGTGGCCTGACGCATTCATTTGCGATTGTCTCCCGTTTTGGCGTCAACTATCCGTCCGTTCTGGGGAGTGCGCGATGCAAGATACTGGCTTGATCGACATTGCGGAAGCATTCGACGCAAATCAGGTTCGGCGGGCGTGGGATCTGTTGCAACAGCAGAATCCGTTCGGCCGTGCCGCCGTCGAAACGCGTCTGATCAAAACGCTTGTGCGGCGCGCCTTGGCCGAACTTGCGCGGAAAACCGGGCCGGACCGCGAAAAGGACCAGCACGCCCTGATGTTCATGGAGGAACTGACAGGAGCGCTTGCGTCCCGCAATCCCTGGCAGCTCTATCCGCTGCTTGACCGTCACGAAGGCCCCGTCGGCGCCGAAAGCCTGGGCTTTGTCTTGGCGGTCGTGCTGGCAGATCAATTGGCGGAACTTCCCCCCGAGGTCTTGGGCGAGCTGTTGACCCGGACCTTTGCGACCGGCCGGCGCGGGCTGATCCAGGCAGCCTGGCAGCAGGTGTTCACGGATGCCCCGGGTTTTGTGCCGGATTTCTGGCTTTACCAATCGCTGTGCCGGACCTTGTCCGAGGCGGATTGTCCTGATCCCGGCCAGCGCGTGCGCGACATGTTGCTGGCAACGGGGGCCGACAGGCTGGCTCCGTTGGTCGCGGTATACGAGGGGTTCCTGCGGCAAGCTGCGGTGGCGCAGGCAATGCTGTCTGCTGCGTCGCTGGAAGACCCCGAGCACCGCCGCAAGATCGCCGTATGGGCGTTGGGTGCATCGCAGACCGAAGCGCTGCTGCCCTTGGCGGTGCGGTTGCACGAACAGGTCTCGGGGCCGGAGGACGAGAGCGACCGACAGTTCATGCAGGCCCGCCTTGCCGCTGCCCAGCAGCGTTGGCCGGACGTGCTGCGGCTGACCGACCCGATGGTCGAAACCGGCCCCCTCGGACATACTGCGCTGTGCCTTCGGGCGCTTGCACTGGCGCATCAAGGCCGCCATGAGGACGCACGTCACGCCCTGGACCACATCCAAAGGGGCGGCCATGCGCCGTGGTTCCTGGTGGGGCGGGCGCATCTGATCGATCTGACAAACCGGCTGCTGCAAGAGCGTCTCCCGCTGCCCGGTGCGGTTTCGGCCCCCGCTTTGTCAACGGGTCCGGGGCGTCCGCTTGCACAATCGCTGTGGATCGGTCCACGCCTGCGCTGGATCGAACGGTTGTCGATGCAAAGCTATCTGGCCAACGGGTGGCGGTATCAACTCTATGTCTACGACCTTCCCGACAACGTTCCCGAGGGAGTCGAACTGATGGATGCGGCGGCGATCCAGCCGCGCGCGGCGCTGTTTCGCGAAGGGGCTGGCAGCGGTATGCATCGCGGGTCGATCGGGGCTTTTTCCGACCTGTTCCGCTATGCGCTGCTGGCGCAGCGCGGTGGCATGTGGACGGATACGGACGTGATCAACCTCGACCGCTTTGAACCGGAGGGCCAGCGCTTTGTCGCCACCGAGGTCAGCGATGCGGCCATTGTCGGAACCAACGGTGCGATGATGGCAGCGCCAGCCGGATGTGCAACCCAGCGCGACGCACTGCGCCGGGCACAGGACCTGCTGGAGGCTGGCGGCCTGCAGTTTGCCCGCATCGGCCCGGTCCTGCTGGCCGAGATGTTCGCAACGGACGGGCTGCGCGGCTACACGCTGCTGCCACCTTCGTTTCTGAACCCGGTTGGCTGGATGGAAACCGGCGTTCTGCTGGAATCCTTCGCGGCCTTTGCTGCGCGGCCCGCGCTGGCGCAGGCGCGCAACATCCATGTCTACACCGAGACATGGCGCCTGATCGGACTGACGCTGAATGATCCGCCCGAGGATGACAGTTTCCTTTCGCGGTTGGGCAGGATGCTGGAGGACCCGCCCCGGGGCCTTTCCGGCGTGCGGGAGCTTCTGGCGCGATGACATACGAATTTGACCCCGCCACGATGCCCCTTGATGCGTTTCTGGCGACGGGCCGGTCGCCGCTGGGCACGATCCGGGTCGCGGGCGGGGATCTGGCGGCGATTATCGCGGCGGAAAGGGATATTGCCGTGCTGCGGAAGGCGGCGACGCGGGCGGCGGCCACGGGCGATCGATGCTGGCAGATCGCCATCGCCGAGCGGTTGATGTCCCTGTCCTATCACGAGCAGGATGCCGCGAGCCTGTGTGGCTGGCTGATCGAGGCCGATCGGATCGACGCCGCGCAGCGCCTGTTCGACAGAATGGCGCGGCCCGGCCCAGCCCGGAAAGACCTGACCCTTCGGCTGGGCGCGCGGATCGCGCTGGCGCGGGGCGCCTTTGCCGAAGTTGCAGACACAGTGATGGACGGGCCCTTCGACCTTGCGCGCACGGTCGATGCGGGCTGGGCCTTTCTGATGGGTGGAGATTGGCCGTCGCTGCGCGATGTGATGGTCCGTGCCCGGACCGAGGCACCCCTTGACGACGCGGTATTGATGCTGGACCTGCGTTGCCGCAGCCTGTTCGACGGGCCTTCGGCGGCGCTGGCCACACTGGCCGGCGATCTGGGCCGCGTTCGCCATGGCACGACCGTTCACACCGAGCTTACGGCCCAGATTCTGAACGAGATGGGCCGATTTTCAGAAGCGCTTGATCTGATCGAACCAGCCATCATCAAGCAACCCACGGCATGGTCGCTGTACGGTCTGGCGGAATCCCTGGCGGCGCAATCGGATCGATTCGACACGCTGGAACGGATTCTCGAACGCGCGATGCGGCTTTTCCCCGACCAGCCGCAGATTCTGGCGCGGGCCGTCAATCTGGCGGCGGACACGGCCCGCATGGATGCGGCCGCGTCCCTGCTGCCGCGGCTGCACACCGTGTCTGAATGGGGCTGGCACGAGGCCCGGATCGGTGTGCTGTGCCAAGCCGGGGATCGGGCTGCGATCGACGCCGCCTATCACGAGGCAAAGGTGGCAGGTCTGCCCGCTGGCGCAGCGGAACTGGGCATTGCGGGGTATCACTATTTCTTCAGGGCGGATGGCGATGGCCTTGCACGCGCAGAGAGCCTGATGGCACCGCTGGCGCGTTTCTTCATGCATGACAGCGGGTATCAATGCCTGCGGCTTCGGCTGATGCTGGCCCAGGGCCGCCAGGGCGAAGCGCTGGAAACCTATGCGGGGCTTCCGCGCGGTCTGGCCAGCGCCAGCCAACTGGCCCCTTTCAGTTTCTTGCTGATGCCCGGACCGGGCAGGATCCGCCGCGCGGGGCGGCTGGGCGCTGCACCTTGCGCGGTCCGGCCACGTTTCGTTGAACGCCCAGTCGGCGCTGCCAGCGGCGGTCGCCGTCCAATGGGACGGCGGGAAAAATGACATCCTGCTTTTCGCCGTCATGTTCAACGGGATCGAGTTCGTCGACTGGTTCCTGAACCACTACCGCGATCTCGGGGTCGACCATTTCTTCATCGTGGATAACGGATCAACCGACGGCACTTTCGAAATCCTGCGCCGTCAGCCCGATGTATCGCTGTTCCGGCAAACCGACAGTTTCCGCACTGCCGGGTGCGGTATCTTCTGGATCAACCACCTGATCCGGCGCTTCGGCGTCGGGCACTGGTGCTTTCAGGTCGACATGGACGAGGCTTTTGTCTTTCCGAACATGGAACGCGGTCGCAGCTTGCGGGACTTTCTGGGCTTTCTCACCGCAAGGGGGTGGGCCAGCGTTCCCGCGATGATGCTGGACATCTACCCCGAAGTCCTGACCGACTCACCCGGCGCGAACAGCTTTGCGGCCAGCCGCTATTTCGACACCGATTATCACGCCTTTCCCAACGAAATCCCGCCATATCAATTCATTCAGGGCGGCATCCGGGCGCGCATGTCGGGCCGCAGCCTGATGATGACGAAGGCGCCGCTCGTCCGACCGACGACCGATTTCGCCTTTCTGGCGAACAATCACCAGCACACCCATCTGCCGGTGTCCGAGGTCTCTGGCGCCTTGTTGCACTACAAGTTCGTGGGCAACCTGCGCCTGCGAGTGGACGAGGCGATCGAGCGGGAGGAGCATTTCATGGGTGCCCGGTTCTACCGTGCGTTGCGTGACCCGCTGGCCGGTTCGGGCGAGGACCTGCCCTTGCTCTCGGGATTCAGCCGTGTCTACGAAAGCCCGCAAGACCTGATCCGAGAGGGCCTGATGATCAGTAGCCAGGATTGGGATGACTGGGCTTCCGACTAGGAGTGTTTCCATCGCACAACAGGTCGGCGTTCACACACAAAAGTTGATGCATCGGCACCCGGCTTCGTTTAGAGATGTGACACGTATTCCGAGGGGTTACTCTGATGAAAAAGACGACGGTCCTGAATGCTCTGCGGTTGATCATTTCAACCCTGCCGTTCGCGTCGACGGCTCATGCGGCGATGCCTGTGCCGATGAGCCCTTGGGACATCGCCCAGCGTGAGGATTGCGTGCAGGCCTATGCACGGTTTGTGCTGCAGAACCCCGATAGTGTCCATGTTGACGAGGCTCTCTGCCGTCTTGCAACGCTGGAGACCCTTGCCGCGAATGTGACGGCGCGGGTTGCACCTGTCATCACTGCTGAAATGCGGTCCGCCGATGGCGCGATGCGCCTCATGAATATCTGAAACGCGGTTTGGGCCGGAAGCAGGAGATTCGCATGAAGGCGATCATAGCAAGCGCAGCTGCCTTGATGGCCTTGGGCACATTTGGCCCAGGTCCGGCAAGCGCCGAACAAAATGAGATCATCTCGATCATCAACACTGCCGAGAACGATTCGCAGTTCGGCATGTTCAGCTATCGGCGCAGCTTTGGCGCTTCGCTTGACGCGGGGCTGTCGTTCCGGATCGATGCGTCGCGGGGCAGGTTCGACGTGCCAGGAAGCACGGGCACAATCGATACGCTCCATCTGCTCTTGGGTTACCGGATGGTAATGGACCCCAATACCGATCTGACTTTCTATGGTGGTGTATCCGTGCGCAAGCGTGACTACACGGTTGTGCTGCCCGGATATGACGAGTTCAATGAGACGGGCGCCTTCGGTTCGGTGGAAATCAACTCCGACTTCGCCGATGGAGGCGAAATATTCGGCCTGGTGGAATACGACACGACGAAGGATGTCTTCTACACCAGCGCCTTCTATCAGGCCGATCTCGGTGGTGTGAAGATCGGGCCGACCGTGAATTTTCTTGAAGAGGGTGATTACCAGCGTCGGGCGGCAGGGCTGCGCGTGACATACCCTGTAAGCGATAGGTTGGATATTACCGCGACCGGTGCCTGGGCCGAAGGTGACACGGGCGGTCCTGCAGTGAATTCTTCCTATTTTGAACTCCAGCGCCGGACCAGTTTCTAGATTCGGGCGCGGTCGTTTAACGTAAGGGGCGACCGGATCGGCATGAAATTCTTCGGTCGCCGCAAGGGACGCAAAGCCAGACCAGATGACGTGACCCCGCTGCCGATACAGGCAGAAGCAGGGCCTTTTTTTCCTGCCCTGCCGCTGGCCGGAGCGGGTGTTGCACGCCTTAAGGACTGCGTTGTCGTCTATTCCAACTTCCGGGCGGGATCCCACCTGCTGCAGTCGAGTTTGACCGCTCTGACCTCGCTGCGCGACGCCGGCGAGGTTTTTGCGCGCAGATCGCACGATCCACTTTCGTTCAACGCGTTTCTTCAGTCGTGCGAGGTTGATACGCTGCCCTTTCTGATTGAACCGGAACAGCATATCCCCGGATACTTCCGCTATCTGTTTGATCACTTGCCCGACGACGCGCCGATGATCGTCAGCATGAAGTATACACAGGCACATCGGTTGGGCGCCGACGACATGACCGGCGCGCCGATCCTCTTGAAGGTGCTGGCGGATTACCGCGTTCCTGTCCTGCATCTGGTACGGCGCGACGTGGTGAGGCAGGCAATCTCGCATCTTGTCGCCGCCGAAACGGAAAGCTTCCATATCGCGCATGCGGATGCTGCTGACGGGAACCGGAAGATCTGGCTGGATCCGGCAGAAGTCCTGGCTCTGGCGCGCACGCGGGCGGAAGAGCAGCGGCGTGCCCGGGCGCATCTTGAGGCCGTGTCAGCCCGACATCTGACCATGTACTATGAAGAACTGACCCCCGGCAGGCTGCCGGACGAATTGCGCCGGGCACTGCGGTTTCTGGACCGCTACGGCCAGGTCCCGAACGGGTTTCTGCCCGAGACGGTCGCCATGGAAAGCGACAGGTGCGTCGCCAATCGCGCCGAGATCCTGGATCACATGTTGGCAAGGGCGCCGGACCTGCTTCACGCGCTGTCCGGTTGATCCGATCATGTGGCCTGCGCGGCATGGGTTTCCCAGTCGCGGCGCAAACGCGACAGGATTTCCGCACCTTTGAACTGAAGTTCGGCACTTTCGATCAGGCGCAGCGCCAGGACGTGGTCATGCGGGCGCAGGATCTGGTCCAGGATGACGGTAAAGTGCGGAATGCCTATGTCGCTGCGTACAACGGCTTGCAGGATCAGGTCAAATGCCGTGCCTCGTTGACCGCGACACCGGGCGATGGCCGCTTTGCACAATAGGCCGGTGAGGGGGCTGCGACCCCGCCGGGCTGCAAGCACGGCCAGCCAGCGTGCCCGCAACACATGGCCCTGTGAAAGAGCCATGGAGACCAGATCAAAGGCGCCGTAGACTTCGGGGCCAGAGCAGTCAAACAGGTGCCGAAGCACGCGAATTGCCAGCCGCGTGTCATCCGCCTGCCGCAAGAGCCGTGCTATTTCCCCCAGCAGTGGCGGGTTGCAGTTTGGTCGCGCCATTTCCACCTGCACCAGGCGCTTCAGCGCGGGCAGGTCGCCGGACCGGGCCAAAATCCGCGCTTGAAGCACCTCAAGGAAAGTCAGGCCGCGCGCAGAACCTGCCAAGAGCGCCGAGCAAGTGGCAAGCGCCGTCACCGGGTTGTTTGCGGCCAGCGCATCGCGGGCGGCATATACCTGCGTGATCTGATCACCCGTCAGCGCAGCCGTCATGGCTGCGTCGGGGGACAGCGTGCCGTCCAGGATGCCCGTGACCGTTCTGGCCAGAACCTTGGCCCAGGCGCCGTAGATCACCGCAAGATGAGATGTCTGCAGGGTGAAAACGCGCACCCCCCCCTGCGCAAGCGTCGCCCATTCCTCTACATCATGACGGCGCGGCAGTGGAAAGGAATTGGCGCAGAACACGTAGTCGATCGGGGTTGAGATCGGCGCAAGACGGCAGGCTGTCCGCAGCGCCGCCATCTTCGCGGCGGCACCTTCCTGGGGCGGCGGTGCGTCGCCCTCGACTGGCAACAGGTTGGTGTTCGGGTCAATCTGGATCAGATGCTGAGGTGTCTTGCCGCGGCGTTCCAATTCCCAAGTCAGGACAAAGGCCAGAAACCCTGCAAAGGAATAGCCGATCAGACGTACGGGCCTGTCCGAGAATTCGGCTTCAATCTCGTCGACCATGGCGCTGGCCAGTTGATACAATGACGAAACGGCTGCGGACTGCGCATCCTCCGAGTCCAGGTTCAGCCCATAGACCGCGCCATGATGCAGGGGCAGCGCATCGACCAGATCGCGTGCCCAGATGCAGGCGCCATGCAGCCCCATCACGGCAACAAGGGGCGGTTGATCCCGCGGACCGTCGCGCAAGAGGACCAGATGCTTGCCCGGCTTGTGCAACGGGTTGCGGCCGATCAGATCGGACAATCCGCCCAGCGTGGGGTTGTAGAAGAAATCAGTGATGGGGATCCGGCTGTCCAGTCGCCTCTCGACCTCGGCCAGCATCTGCATGGCGCCCAGGGAATGCCCGCCGCTGAGGAAGAAATCGCTGGCGCCTCCGGCCTTGGGCGGGGCCACGAATTCGGTCCAGACTGCGATGAGCTTCGGGTCGATCCCTTGCAACCCCTCAGACATCCCGTCCGCCCGCGCCATGGCGTCAATATGTCTTGCAAGGGTCCCTGCGTCGCGCTTGCCGTTGGGAGTGAGGGGCAGCGCCGCGACCCGACAGAACCGGGACGGCACCATGATGCTGGGAAGATCCTGCCGGAGGCGCCGCTGCAGCACCGCCCCCTGCGCCGCAAACAGCTCTTCCACGCCGACGATGCCCGCCTCAAGCGCCGTGACATGTCTGCCATCGGGGGACATTCGGGGGATCACCATGGCGTCCTGAACCCCCTCGATCCGCAGAATGGCCGCCTCGATTTCGCGCGGTTCGATCCGAAAACCGCTGAGCTTGACCTGCGCATCGCGGCGACCGTTGTAGCACAACGTGCCATCCGGTCGCATCACCACCCTGTCACCTGTTGCATAGAGCCGGATCCCGCCGTCCCCCTGCAGCCCGAGTGCCTGCCGCGTGAACGGGCGAAACACGGCCGCCGTCTGGTCGGGCAGGCCGATATAGCCAAGGGCCAGACCCGGCCCGCCGATCCACAGTTCGCCGGCGAAACCGGGCGGGACGGGCGCGCCTTCCCTGCCCAGTACCAGAGCCATGTTGCCGGGCATCGGTTTGCCGATGGGCACCAGCCGGTCATCTGACGCCTCCACCAGATGGCAGGTTGTCAGCGCCCCGTTTTCGGTAGGGCCATAGCCGTTCACCAGACCCACCCTCGGATAGTCCAGGCGGAACCGCATGGCATGGCTGGGCGACATGGCCTCCCCGCCCACGGCGATCCAGTCGAAACTGTCAAAGGCGCCGGGCACGCTGTCGACAATCAGATTGAACAATCCGGTTGTGAGAAACCCCGTGGTCACGCGATTGGTGCGGAACAATCCGGCAATGTCGTGGTGGTCGCCCAGATCCCCCTCGGGAGAAATCAGTTCCGCACCGTTCAGCAAGGCGCCGAAGATCTCGATGAAGGATCCGTCGAAACTGGGTGACGCGATCAGCGCGATGCGGTCGCCCGGGCCGGGTCGCCGAGGGCCCAGTCCCGCCGCCAGACGCTGGATCGACCGGTGCGTCGTCAGGACGCCCTTCGGTCGCCCGGTCGAACCGGAGGTGAAGATGATGTAGGCTGCGCTGTCGGACTCACGGGCACTGCTTTCTGGCGGCGCAGATGCACTCAATGGCTTCGCCGGTCGAACAGGCGGACCGCAGGTCGCGGGCAGTGACAGGTGCGGCACCCCGTCCGACAGCCGATTGTCCGACAGGACAAGCTTGCAACCCGCCAGAGCGACCATGTCCGCACGACGTGCCGGAGGATAGTCCGGGTCGATCGGGGCGATGGTCAAACCCGCCTGCAGGGCACCCATCGTCGCCCGGATCAGGTCTGCCCCCCGCGGTAGTGCCAGGCCGATCACATCTCCTGCAACAAGCCCTCGGGTGGCCATCCATGCCGCGACGGCCGTGGCTTCGCGCGCAAGGTCGCGATAGGTCCAGCGGGTGTCAGCGCAGCGCAAGGCGGGCTTGTCGCCATGCGCCGCAACGATTGCGTGGAAGCGTTGCGTGATGTCCGTTGCCTGCGGATCGGGCGCGGGGCATTCGGCATAGCGCAGCGTTTGCCTCTGCGCGTCCGCGGTCGGGAAAAGCGGCAGGTTCCGGACGATCAGCCGGGCCGGTTCATCCGAAATGCCGACGCAGCGCAGATGATGGATAAACAGCGCCAGAAGCCGCTCCTGGGCATCGGGCGTGAAATGCGAGATCCTGCCTGTCAGCAGGATATCGGCCCCGGTCGCCCGCGGGTTGACGCCCAGATGCAGGTCGACCGGCAGGCCGCGCTCCTCCGGGTGGCAACGGGTTATGGCGACCCCTTCAAATTCGGGCAGGTGCTGACCTGTCGAGTAATAAACGAAAGTCGCTCGCGCTGCGCGGCCGTCGAGCGCCGCAAAAGCAGATCGCGGTTTTTCTCGCACGACCTGGCTGATGCGCGTTGCCAGATCGGCCAGCGTCTGATCCGGCCTCAGATCACCCGGAAGGTCCACATGGTCCAGGAACATGCCAACCTTCGCGTCATCCTCGGCAGACAGACGGAGCGAACGCGACACCCCGACCGACATGACCATGTCGTCACAAAACCGTGCCAGCAGCACCTGATAGAGCGCGGCCATCACGGCATATGAGGAGACGCCCATTGCTCGCGCCGCGCGACGCACCGCTTCAAGTTCCTCATGCCCGATGGCAGCAAGGATCGTGCGCGCGCGTTCCGGTTCATCTGGTTTGACACACTCAAGACCCGTGCATGGCCATGACGGATCGGTACCGATATGGCCGCCCGTTGCCGCATGACCCTTCTGTTGCGCCCCGGCATCGGGCGATTGCGACAGAAAGCCGCGAAGTCCCGTTCCGATGGACGGCAGCGGCGGAACATCGCGCCCCAGATGCCCCGCATAATAGTGGCTCAGATCCCGTGCGATGCAGGTATAGGACCAGTCGTCCGCGATCAGGTGATGCATTGACCAGACCAGCACGGCGTCGTCCGGCCCCATCAGCAGCAGATGCACCGCGACAAGCGGGCCTCCGTCCAGCGCAAAGCGCGCGCGCGCATACGCCGACAGCCGTGCCTCGAGCCAGGCTTCCAGGTCCGGACCCTGTGGCAGTTCAGCCTCGATCCCGTGCCAGGTGGTGGCCTGCCCGAACACCGGCACGGGGTGGCCCTCTCGCGGCTGACAACGCGCAGGGCAAAGGCGTCGTGTCGCGTCAGGACATCGGCGACGGAGCGTTCCAGAGCATCGATGTCCAGCGCGCCAAGCAGGCGCCAGGCGTGCAGAGTGGTATAGGCGGATCCGGCCTTCCCGAGACGCTCGCCCAACCACATTTCGTGCTGTATCGGCGTCAGTCGCGGTTCGCTGCGGTCATCCCCGCCCGAACCCTGCGCCAGACGCCGCATGGCGGACAGGCGGCGGCGCACTTCGGCCACATGGGAACGATCCGGCAGGGTCACTGGCTGCCTTCGGCGGGGCCAGAGGGAGTCTGTGCAACCTCTGCCCAGAGGTTTGCCAGCATGGTCAGTGCTTCTGGATCGCAGACCCGGCCCAGATAGTCAGCCAAGGTCGCGATGGTGAAGTGGTCGGCTACTTCGCCCGGTTCCGGCGCCGTGCCGAACAACTCTTCAATCCGGATCTGCAGGCGCAGCATCACAAGCGAATCCGCCCCCGCCATGAACAGGTCTTCCATCCGGCCGACCTGCACGCCCGGAAGCAGTTCGGCGACCAGGTCGGCCACCACCATCTCCAGCGGGCCGATTGGCGTCACGTGATCCGCGCGCAGCTCTGACCGGAAGAATTCGGCGGCCCGGATGCGTTCGGGTTTGCCGACCGCATTCTGCGGGATTGCGTCCACGACCAACACGCTGCGCGGCAACTGCTCTGGTGCAACCCGTTCGGCCAACCAGCGACGGATCGCCTGTCCGTCCGATGAATGCCCCGTTTCCAAAACCACGGCCGCGGCCAGTTCTTGCCCCAGCGAGGTGTGCGGCACGCCAAAGACGACCGCCCGAGCGACAGCGGGATGCGCAAGCAGTGCATCCTCGACCGCGACCGGGGGGATGGTCGCGCCCCCCCGGTTGATCAGCTCCTTGAGGCGACCAACCACCGCAATCTCGCCCTCGGGCGACATGCGGATGAGATCCCCGGTGCGCAACCAGCCGGAAACAAAGCGTGTGTCGTCAGGCGCTTCTTCCAGATAGTGCGTGATCACGTTCGGACCGCGCAGGATCATTTCCCCGGTATTTCCGGGTGAATGCAGGATGCGCCCGCCATCGTCCAGAACCGCCACTTCGATGCCTTGCCCTTGTCCGACCGTCCCATGCTGCGGCGTCTGTCCCACCGGCTGGTGAGCCACCCAGCTTGCTGCCTCGGTCATACCCAGTCCCTCGAATACCGGTATCCCCAGATGTCGCGACAGATCCGAGCGGGTGCTGGCAGCCAGCGCCGACGACGCAGAGCGCGCGAACCGCAATCGCAGCCTGCCCGGATCGGGCGGCCGTGCTGCAGCGGCGCGCGCCACGTCCTGGTGAATTGTCGGAACCGCCGTGTACCAGGTCGCGCCCGTGCTTTCAGCAGCCGCAAGCACCGCAGCACCGGACGTCGTCGACAGCGCAACGATGCTGCCACCCGACGCAAGCGGCAGGAAGGTACCGATGGAAATGCCGTGGACATGATGCAACGGCATCGGATTCACGCAGATGTCATGCTCGCACAGCGCCAGCGTGCGCCTTGCGCTCAGCGCCACGTGACCAAGATGGGCGTGGGTCAGGCCAACCAGCTTCGGCTCGCCCGTTGTGCCGGATGTCGGCAGGATCAGGGCGATATCCTGCGATCCGGCCAGGACCAGCGGCGCAGCATCGGCGGCACCTCGGGTTTGGCGATCGGGCGGGGCAATGTCGAACCACCCTGGCCCCCGCGCAGGATCGGGCAAAAGTGTCAGAACCGACGTCTGCGCCGCAGTCAGACAGGCGACCAGATCGGGGTCTGACATACCGAGAACGGCCAGAAAGCGTGGTTTGACCCGACTGACAATGCGGGCAAGATCGGTGACCGGTCCCGGCGCAACCGGGGCCACGGCAACATGGGCCGACAGCGCCAGCAGCGCCGCCGCCGTTACGGCCCCCTGCGGCGCCACGAGGATCACCCTGTCACCCGGCTGCGCCCCCCGCGCGCCAAGCGCCTTTCCGGTCTGGGTGACCAGGTCGGCCAGGCCGCGGCGCGATAGCACCGCAACACCGTCCTCGGCCCACAAAGCCGGTTCTTCCGGGGCTGCGGCGGCATTGGCAAGGATCATGCCAAGGGCGTGCACGCCGATTGCCGGGTCATTTTCGATCATCCAGCGGACCTCGTAGCGCGCAAGTGACTTAGGCGGTTTCGCGCGTCCTTCGTGACATGATCCCAGGCGGCGACGCTGACAATTGTGCCGAGGTCGTAGCCAAACCACAGACAGATTATGTGCTTGGTGCAGATGGTTCAAGCGGCGGATTTGGCAGGTCGCAAGGGCGTTTGATGAAATGAGCCACGCCGCCGACATGGCGGCCGGAAACCCGATGGACCGACCGCAAGAACGCGACTTCCAGACCGCGGACACGCGAAGGACGGGCTCTGTCCGAACAAGACGGCTTGGGCGGGTCAGGGGGTGCCGTCTGGCCTGGGACCATGACCAAACCCGGCCCTTCCCGCCATTTCAAGACGTCGCCCGAGATCATCCGCCTGACGGTGATGATATATATCCTTTTCCCAGCGTCGCTTCGGAAGGTCGAAGACCTTCTGCATGAGCGCGGCATCGAGATCAGCCATGAGACCGTCCGCTTCTGGTGGAACAGGTTCGGCCCGATGTTTGCCGCCGAGATCCGACGTCGGCGCGTCGACCGAATGCGGTCCTGCCGCCAGTGGCGCTGGCACCTGAGCGATGGCACTGCCCGGCAGGATATGCTCGCATGCCCGAGAGGTCTTGGTGAAGATCAACGGCGAGAGGGCTACCTTTGGCGCCCTGTTGATCACGGGGGGGAGGAACTGGAAAGCTTCGCCACGCAAGTCCCGGGATCGCAAGGCCGCCCCCTGAAGCTCCTGAAGAAATCGACGAAACGCCACGGTCGGCCAGACACCATCGTGACGGATCGGCTGCGCTCCTGTGGCGCGGCACTCAAGGATCCGGGCTGCGGCGACGACCGCGAGGCGGGACGGTGGGCCCGCAACAGGGCCGAGAACGCGCCCCTGCCATTCCGAAGGCGGGGGCGGGCGATGCGGCGGTTTCGGCGGAAGCGAAGTCCGCGGAAGCTCGCCAGCGTCCATTCGCCGGTTCGCAACCATTTCAACCAGGAGCGCAGCCTCATGTCCCGTCCGACCTGCAAGGCCAACCGCGATGCCGCTCTTGCCGAGTGGCACGACCTCTTCGCTGCGTCACAGTCGCCTCTGGCAGGGGAACGGAGACCGGTTCGCATTCGTCTGGCAGCACCGCCAAGTATTCTTTCCAACTAGTTCAGCTCGTCCTTCCCTGGCACCGCGGCAGCGGCGCAATCGGGGGAGGGGCGGGGGGGGGGGGGGGGGGGGGGGGGGGGGGGGGGGGGGGGGGGGGGGGGGGGGGGGGGGGGGGGGGGGGGGGGGGGGGGGGGCGGGGGGGGGGGGGGCGGGGGGCCGGGGGGGCTCCGCGGGGTGGGGTGGGGGGGGGGGGCGCCGGAGGTCACCTGTTCCCGCGCCCCCTGCGGGGGGAGGGGCCGGCTGCGCGGCACGGCAGAGCAGGGGCGGTGGGCAACGCCTTTCGGGGCTGCGATGCGGGGGGGGCGGCGGTCGGCAAGGGGGGAGGACACAGGGGGCAGGTCGGCACCCCGCCCGTGTAGCCTTTCAGCCCCCGGGCCGGCCGGCGGGGCGGGCCCGCAGCCCGCCTCGCGCGGGGGTGCCGGGGGGCCCGGAAGTGGGCCCGGACCGGGAGGGTCGGTGCCGGGGAGGCCGCGACCGAACGTAAGCAACAGGTTTCAGGGCTATCTAATATTAAATGAGTATCCTTGAGTAGGGCGGCTCCTTCCGCAATCCATTTCCCCATTCGGGAGTAGTCGTTTCCCGGGTGCTCTGGGCGGCCCAGCGAAAGCGGGTTCCGGTTGCCGCGAGGCCTAGAAGTCGCGAACGAACTGGTTCCAGGAAAAGTCCTGTGTTGGGAAACTCGGCACGTCATGCCGGTCGTCAGGGATCCGGTCCGGTCCGGCAGGCCCGCCACCATTCCGGTCGTTTGCCTCAGCGGCAGCCCGAAGAGCGCTTTCAGCGTCGGGCAAGTCCGGATCGCTGCGTCCGAGAAGACGGGTTGCCGCCCGCGCTTGCCGGCAGGTTCGGCAAGCCATTGCGTCTATGGATCGAAGCGGCCTTGCGGCGATTGCCGACGTTCGGCTGCCGGTCAAGGGATCGACAGCGATCCGCACTTGGCCGGCGCGGCGTTGCAATTGTGTCAGTTCGTGGTGCGGTAGGTTCGGGGCTTCGCTCTGCTCATGCGGCCTGACCAACAGACTGGATTTGCAAGATTAATTCTTCACCCGAATTGCGCAACCAAGCCTGTCTGCGTCAAGGCTGAGGGGGAATCAGAACGAAATTGCCGACATGCAGTTTCTTGAGGAATTCCTTTTGCGCGTTTGCGATTTCCTTCAGAGGATAGGTCTTGGCCAGAAGCGGCCGGATTTCGCCGCGCTCGATATAGGCGATCAGGTTGGGGAATACCGGTTCGTCCCAGCCGGTGCAGCCGATCAGGGTCAGGTCCTTGAGGTAGAAGACCCGCATGTCAAATTCGACGATTGGCCCGCTTATGGCACCTGACGAGACATATTTTCCGCCGCGCCGAAGCACATCCAGCATCGCGCCGAACCCGGCCCCGGCAACGTTGTCGATGACCACGTCAACCGCATCCGTGCCCAAGGCCGTCACCGGGTTCGCGCCGCGTTCGATGACCTCATCCGCCCCCAAGGCGCGCAGCTGATCCATCTTGGCGCGGGCCGCGATTGCGATCACATGCCCGCCCCGCCGTTTTGCCAACTGCACGGCGGCGGAGCCGACGCCACCCGACGCCCCGGCCACGAGAACACGCACGCCGTCGCGGATGCCTGCCCGGTGGACCATGTTTTCGGCAGTGCCATAGGCGCAGGGAATTGTGGCAAGCTCTGCTTCGTTCCAGTCGCAATCCACCGCGAAGACCTCGCCGGCAGGAACCTTGACGAATTGGGCGAAGGCGCCGTCGAAGTCAGACCCCATCCAGATGTTGTCGGGCGATCCGAAGCCATTCGGCCGCATGCAGGGGCGGACAAGGACACGGCGCCCCAGAAGGTGCTGGTTCGCCGTATCGCCTACCTCGGCGACGATCCCGCAGCAATCCGTGCCCTGGATGAAGGGAAACGGCGTGGCCGCGTTCCAGCCACCATCCGCCTTTTGGGTGGGGGAAGCTTGTTCTTCATTGGCGGCCGCTTCGGTGCCTGCCTTGACGGAAGACGAATACCACCCCAGACGCGTGTTGATTTCGGTATTGTTCATACCCGCGGCGAGGACCTGCACGAGGACTTCGGTCGGCGCGGACACGGGGCGTGCGACGTCACGATAGACCAGCCTCTCATAGCCGCCGTTTCCGGTCGTCACCACGGCCTTCATGCTGGGCTGGCCGTCCAGGAAGTTGAAACGGTTGGGGGATTGGGCGGTCATCGGACTCTCCTGCAGGGGCCGGGCCTGGCTGTTTCCAGGAATGATCATCTCGAGTTCCCGGATGATCCAGAGCCAAGATCGGCGAAGGCCAGGCTGGCGTTCTGCCCGCCTCAAGCCTGTTTCTTCGCTCGGCCGCGTTGCTCAGCCGGCCAGCAGGTCTTCTTCGAATGGATAGCGGCTTAGGGTGATCGGGCCGCTGTCGGTGATCAGGACCTGATCTTCCAGCTTCACACCTTCGACGCCGCCGACCTGGCCGATATAACTTTCGACGCAGATCACCATGCCTGTCTCCAATTCCCCGTCATAGAATTCCGGGTGATCGGGCGAATGCAGGATGAAGGGCCATTCATCGGCCATGCCAAGCCCGTGCATCAGGCAGGGGTAAAGCTGATCGCCGAAACCGGCAGGCGGGATATAGCGGGCCCGCGCGATATCGGAAAACGCAGCCCCCGAGCGGACCAGCTTGGTGTTCTCCATCACCTCGGTATAGGCGATGGTATAGAGCTTTTTCTGCAGGTCCGAGGGCCTGCCGGGGCCGCAGCGATAGGCGCGGCTGATATCGGCGCCATAGCTGAAGGGGCCGACCATGCCGCAATCGAAGACGACCAGATCACCGGCGCGGATCATCCGGCTGCTGGCCTCTTGCTGCCAGGGGTTGGTGCGCTCCCCCGAGGCCAGAAGGCGATAGTCCAGCCACTCGCCGCCAGCCTCGATCAACGCGGCCCACATATGCGCCCACAGTTCTTGCTCCATCACCCCGTTGCGCAGATTGTCGCGCATCCGGGTCATGCCGTCCTCGGCAACGGCGATCGTCAGGTTCATCGCAAGGATCTCTTCGGGCGATTTGATCTTGCGCGCCTGCGCCAGAACCGGGGCGACATCCGACAGCACATGCCCCTTGGCCAGCAGCGCCTGTTCGGCGTGAAAACCCGCGCGCTCGATGCCGATCTTCTTGGCGCCTTGCCCGCAATGGCTGCGGATCAGATCGTCCATCTGGCTGGCCCATTTCGCCGTCCAGTCGCGGTGCTGATCGCCCGCGAACATATAGCTGAGCGGCAGGATATCGCTGCGGATCTCGTCAATGGTTTCCAGCTGACCGCCCGACTTGCGCCCGGGCGCCGAGTCGAAATAGACCACCGGCCCGTCGGCGGGGATGAACAGATAGCCCGCCTGAATGTGCATCTGAAACAGCGTACAATTGCGCGCGCCGGTGGCATAGCGGATCGACAACGGCTCGACCAGGATGATCGCATCCAGCCCCTGCGCCCTGATCTGGGCGCGCAACCGGTTCTGTCGATAGCGCCGCATCCTGGGCACGTCGATCATGCTTTCGGTGTCCACCGCCTGCATCGGTGGGGTGATCCAGGCCGCCTGTTCCAGCGTCAGTGGCTGCGGCTTGGCCGCGAATGACCGACCATAGTCGGTGGCGTCATTCATGCTTTCTGCCTCGCGTTGGTCGGATCCCAGACAGGGTCCGCGTGCAGCGTCAACGCGCGACGTTCGCCAAGGATGACGACCTCCAGCCCCGCTGACAGGTCCGGCTCGACATAGGCGAAGGCCAGGCTCTTGCCTGTCGCATGGCCATAGCCGCCCGAGGTGCAGACGCCGACCACGCGGTCGCCCTGCATCACCGCCTCGCCGCCGTAGATGTCGCAATCGGTGGCGGCGACTTCACCGTAGACCAGCTTGGTGGTGATGCCCTTCTGGCGGATGATTTCGGTCGCGTTGCGGCCGTTGAAATCGCCCTTGTCGGGGGCATGGAAGCGCTGGCAGTCGGCCTCGATCAAGGTGATCTCGTTGGTAAGTTCGGCACCATAACCGCGATAGCCCTTTTCCATCCGCAGCGAGTTGACCGCGTGGACGCCGAAATCGGCAATGCCATGTGCCGCACCCGAGGCCCGGATCGCATCGTAAAGCACCGCCAGATCACCCATCGGGGCGTGCAGTTCCCAGCCCAACTCGCCAACATAGTTGACGCGAAGCGCGCGGACCGGAATGCCCGCGATGGTGATCTCTTGCCCCGACAGCCAGCGGAACGACGCGTTGGTCAGATCGGCGGCGGTGAGCGGCGCGAGGACGTCGCGCGATTTCGGCCCCGCCAGAACCAGCATGCCGAAGGTATCGGTGACATTGGCGATGGTCACATCATCCCCCGCGGCGGCAGTCAGATGGTCCAGCGCCTGACGTTCGCTGCCTGCGCCGGACAGCACATAGAAACGATCATTGCCAAGCCGGGTGATGGTCCATTCGCCCTCGATCCGGCCCGCTTGCGACAGGACATGGGTCAGGTTGATGCCACCAACCTTTTTCGGCAACCGGTTTGCGGTCAACCGGTCCAACAGCGCCTCGGCGCCGGGGCCGGTCACGTCGAACTTGGCGAAACTCGACAGGTCCATGATGCCCACCCGCTCGCGCACCGCGCGGCACTCAGCAGCCACCAGATCGAAGACGTTGTTGCGGCGGTGTTGCAGCTTTTCAACGAACCCGGCGGGAGCGAAATACTTGGGCCGCTCCCAGCCGTAAACCTCGGTGTAAGCGGCACCTTTCGCTTTCAGAGGCCCGTAAAGCGGGGTGATGCGGCGCGGGCGACCGGCGTGGATTTCGCGGCCGGGCAGCGGGGTTTCGAACATGTTGTGATAGTCGTCAAAGCTTTTTGCGCGGGTATAGGTGGAATCGGCATAGGCGCCAAAGCGGCGCGGATCGACCGAGGCCATGTTGATCTCGGCATCGCCATGCACCATCCATTGCGCCAGGTATTTGCCGCAGCCTGCGCCCTGGGCGATGCCGATGGACGAGCCGCAACATTGCCAGAAGTTGGGCACGCCATGCGCGGGGCCGACCAGCGGGTTGCCGTCGGGCGTGTGCGGGATGGCGCCGTTGATGACGCGCTTGATGCCGGCTTCGGCAAAGATCGGCATCCGTTCCAGCGCCTTTTCCAGCCAAGGGGCGATGCGGTCGATGTCGCCTTCAAAAAGCTCATTCTCGCTTTGCCAATCGGGCCAGCCGCCGCGCGCCGCCCAGGCCTCTTTCGCGCCCTGGTGTTCATAGATGCCGACGAGGCCGGCCTTCTGTTCCTGGCGGTAATAGCCGGCGGTGGCCGGGTCGCGCATCACCGGCAGTTCGGTGGCGATATCCTGGAAGGCCGCAAGCGGTTCGGTCACCAGATATTGGTGTTCCATGTTGATGATTGGCGTCTCGACCCCGACCCAGGCGCTGACCTCGCGCGCATAGCAACCGCCCGCGTTGACGACGTGTTCGCAGGTGACGTTGCCCTGTTCGGTGATCACCTCGAACCCGCCCGAGGGCAGGCGATTGATCCCGGTCACCCGGTTGTGGCGGACGATCGTCGCCCCCATTTGCCGCGCGCCCGCAGCCATGGCGTTGCACGCACTTGCCGGATCGACATGGCCATCCATCGTCGTATGCGCACCCGCAAGCACGCCATCGGTATTCAGCCATGGGTTCAACTCTCGGATCCGGTTGGGGCCGATGATTTCCATCTGAAAGCCGATATTGGCGGCAAAGCCCGAGACATGGCGGAACCAGTCGACCTCTTCCGGCGTGGTGGCCAGCCGGATGCCGCCACAACCATGCCAGCCCGCCGGATGGCCGGTAAGCGCCTCCAACCGCGGGTAAAGCGTGTTGGAGTAATGGTGGATCTTGGCCATGTTGTAGTTGCCGATGAACGACGGGCACTGCCCCGCCGCATGCCAGGTAGAGCCGCTGGTCAGCTCTGCCTTCTCGATCAGCAGCACGTTTTTCCAGCCCTCTTCGGCCAGGTGATAGGCCAGGCCCACCCCCATCATGCCGCCGCCGATGATCACAACTTTCGCCTGGGATTGCATGCGGAGTTTCCTTCTTTTCAGCGCCCTACCAGAAGCCGTTTCCGGCAAGCATCCGGGCCCTTGGCAGAACGATATTGTAAGCCGCGCGCAGC
The DNA here is from genome assembly GCA_016704435.1 of Rhodobacter sp. Classification (GTDB taxonomy): domain Bacteria; phylum Pseudomonadota; class Alphaproteobacteria; order Rhodobacterales; family Rhodobacteraceae; genus Pseudogemmobacter. Next base: position 169,582 of record JADJAB010000006.1, read on the forward strand.
CGGTTATCCACGTCATCGCCGATATGGCGGGGGTAGTGGTCGGCCAGAATCTTCTGCACCCTGTCGCGCGCCACCGCGCGGGCGTCGCGGGCGCCGGCATCCTGCCATTCGCTGATACTGCGGCGGTCGGCGATCTCGGGATACAGGTAATCGGTCTTCATCCGGCTGAAGGTCTGCGGATGACCCAGGAAATGCCCCGCCCCCATCACCACGTCGCGGATGACATCAAAGCTGAGCGTATCTTCGCTGACCTCGACCCCCTTCACGGTGCGCAGGATCGCACCCAGAAGGTCATTGTCCAGCACGTAGGACTCGAACGCCGTGCCCATCAGGCTGCCGTGCATCCCGGCGCATTCGTGGATCATCGACGCGCCCGCATGGGCGGCAAGCGAGATGGTATAGCCCTTTTCGCCACCCGACTGGGCATCCGGCAGTTTGCTGTCGGTCATCCCCGCAGGCACCGAATTGGGCAGATCGTAAAACCCCGCCATTTGCGCGCAGGCCGCCGATAGCAGGGCCTGTTCGCCCGACCCGCCCGACATCGCCCCGGTCCGCAGATCGCTGACAAAGGGCCAGGTGGCGAAGATGCCCCGGCAATCGGGGTCGATGATGTTGCACAGGATCAGACCCGCCAGCACCTCGGCGCAGGCCTGCGCCACCGCGCCCGCCAGCGCAGCCGGGGCCGTCGCCCCGGCCTGCCCGGCCGAGACCAGCAGGATTGGCATGCCGGCCAGAACCGCCGCCTCCAGTGCCTCACAGCTTTCGGTGGCAAAGCGCATGGGTGGGACGACATGGCAACAGACGGCGGTGCAGAACGGGCGCTGGCGGAACTTGCCCTCGCCGCCCGCGACCAAGTCCAGCATCGGCTGCACGGCGCGCACCGAGTTGCCGTCGGTATAGCTGACGGCGATCGACTTCGTCGTGCCCGAAAGGCAGGCATAGGGGGTGTTCATATCCAGATCGAGGATGGTGTCGGTATCGCGCGCCACGACCGAGCGGTGATACCAATGAACATTGTCCAGCCGGTCCACCAGCCGCGCGATGTCGTAAAGGTCGGCCACCGTGCTTTCGCGGTATTTCCCGGTATTGAAATCCATGATGGTCGGGGCCGCACCACCGGTGCCGGTATGCACGCGCTGCCCGCCGATTTCCAGATCGTGGATCGGGTCGATGCCGTGCAGGATGAACTTGCGCCGCGTGCGGGCGATCACATCCTCGACCAACGCGCGGGGAAACCGCAAGCGGCCAGCATCATCGACCCAGGCGCCGGCCTCTATCGCGCGGGCCTCAAGCGTGGGCGTGACCTGTGACAGGCCCAGATCCTCCAACAGGCGCAGGACGAGGTGATGGATGCGCTCCATCTCGGACTGCGTCAGCGGCTGATACCTGCCGCCAACCATGCCGGGCGTGATCGGGGGCAGGAGGGGTGTCACTTCGGCACCGCCGCGGCCACGGCGGTTTGGTCGGCGAAGCGAGAGATCGGACATGATCGGCCCCCGGACAGGTTTTCTCAAGGTCCAGTTGACGGGAATTCATGTCACGGTGCAAACGATCAATTCGATTGCGTTGCATTCCCTGGGATCATGCCAAACTGGCTGCCTCGACCACCTCGCCCATGATCCACTGCAGGAAACTGGCAGTCGCCGTAACATCCGCGGCCTTCTCCAATGCGCTGACGTAATAGCCTTCGCGCGTTTGCAGGCTCTTGTCGACCGGGCAGACCAGCCGCCCGTCAGCCAGCATCTGGTCGGCAATATAGCTCCAGCCAAGCGCCACGCCGCGCCCGGCCTCGGCAGCCTGAACGATCATCGGATAGCTGTTCAGCCGCACGCCGCGCCGCACCGGCTGACCCGTCACGCCTTGCGTCATCAGCCAGACGCGCCAGTCGACGCCACCCCAGATATTGCCGCCGCCGTCGAGATGCAGAAGCGTCTGGTCGAGCATGTCGGAAGGCGCACGAAGCTCAGGGTGGTCGCGCAGATAGGCGGGGCTGCACACCGGATAGACCCGCTCTCCGAACAGAAGATGCGTCCGGGCGCCCTCCCATCGTCCGCTGCCATACAGGATCGCCACATCCACACCTTCCTGGCGAAGGTCTACCTTCTGGTCGGTCGCGAGAACCCTGAGGTCGATGTCGGGATGCCGGGCGGTGAACCTTTCGAGCCGCGGCATCAGCCAGAAATACGAAAAGGCGACCGAGGCTGCGACCGTGATCTGAGGGGTCTCGGCCGCAGACCGCAATCCTGCGACGCAGCCCGCGATCTCCTCCAGCCCGCGTGCCACGGAGTCGTAGAGCTGCCGCCCGTCCGTGGTCAACTCGATCGCCCGGTGCAGGCGCCGGAAGAGGGGCAGCCCGAGCTGGTCCTCCAGCGCCCTGATCTGACGGCTGACGGCACTTTGGGTGAGGCACATTTCGTCCGCCGCGAGCGTGAAACTGCTTCGCCGGGCGACCACCTCAAAGGTCTGGAGCAACGACAAGGAGGGCATCGGACGCAGTTTCAATCAGTCCTCCCGCCGCACGAAGCACCCTCGCTCCTTGATCTGTAGACGCATGATCCGCTGCAATGCAACAAACTCAAGGAGCGCTGCTCTGGCGCCAGAGTGACCTCGAGACCCTTTTTGCGGAACGGAAGACGACAGTCGGCAATTCGGAGAGGGGTCGGCGGGATCACCCCGTCCAGAAACTGAAAATGGCCGCGTGAAGTCCACCTCCGCGCCCGACTGGTTCAGCTGCAGCGGTTGGTGTGGCTTGACCTGGCGTGCGGGCAGGGCGGGCTGATCTGCCAGGGCCCCTCGGAGGGCGAGGCGCGTCATTTCGCGGCCGGGTGTCGCTGGCCGAGACTGTGGGGCACGATGACCATTGCCCCGTCGCGGCAGCGCAGGAACTCGGGCTCGACGGTCCAGTTGGGCTCGATGGTCTGGCGGGTCAGGACCTTGTCGGGGCTGTCGGGTTGCGCGCAGCCGCCATGGGCAACAATGAGGATCCGGTCGCAAAATCGTGCCGCCAGCGTCAGGTCGTGCAGGGCGACGATCACCGCGGCACCGGCAGCGCGCGCGTAGGTTCGCAACTCGGACAGGGCGGACAGCTGGTGATGCAGGTCCAGCGCGGAGGTCGGCTCGTCCATCAGCATCAGGGCCGGTTGCCGGAACAGCCGCTGAGCGATCAGCACGCGCTGTTGCTGCCCACCGGAAAGCGCGGTCATCGGCCGGTCCGCGATCCTGGCAAGGCCCAGCTGGGCAAGCAGCGCCTCGGCTTCGGCGATGATGTCGGGCGGCACCCGAAGCCCCAGCCGTTCGCGCCGGCCCAGCAGGACGCAGTCCAGCACGGACAGCGCCGAGTGGACCGAGAAGGCCTGCGGCAAGTGGCCGATTGCGGCGCGGCCAAGCCGGGCGCCATCCAGCGTCACCGGCACATGTTCGGCGGAAAGCCCGGCGATGGCCCGTAGCAGGGTGGATTTGCCGGCGCCATTCGGGCCGACCACGCCCATCATCTCGCCACGCGAAAGTGCGAAGGCGAAGGGCGAAAGGACGGCTGCGCCGCCGCGCGACAGGGCCGGGCCGGTAATCTGGAACATCTCTCTCAACCTCTTTCGTGGCGCAGGATGACCGCCAGCAACATCGGAATGCCGGCGACGGCGGTGATGATCCCGACCGGAATCGCGGCCCCCGAGGACAGCAGTTTGCCGACCACCGAGGCAGAGGTCAGGATCAGCGCGCCCATGACGGCGGCAACCGGCAGCGCCAGGCGGTGATCCTCGCCCACAAGGCTGCGGGCGACATGCGGCGCGATCAGGCCGACAAAGCCGATGGTGCCGGTGAACGAGACGGCGGCGGCGGTCAGTGCCGCGGTGATCAGGAAGGCGCGGCGGCGCAGGGCGGCCACGTCCAGCCCCAGGCTTTCGGCATTCGCTTCGCCCAGCCGCAGGGCGGTCAACGCCCAGACGTCGCGCGCGATGAAAGGCAGGCAAAGGGCAAGGATCGCGCCGGAAATCTGCACCGTCGTCCAGTTGGCCTTGAGAAGCGAGCCGAACAGCCAGAACACGATCTGCTGCAGGACCTCAGGCGAGGCCATGAACTGCAAGAGCGACAATAGCGACTGGAAAAAGAACATCACCGCGATGCCGGCCAGCACCAGGATCTCGGGCTGGGTGCCCTTCATCCGGCCGATCAGCCAGACCAGGGCGGTCGCGGCAAGGGTCGCGAGAAAGGCGCAGATCGGGGTCAGGAAATGGGCGGGCACCGGCAGCGCAAGTGCTGATCCGAAAAGGATGGCCAGCGCCGCGCCGAAACCGGCAGCGGCCGAAAAGCCCAGCGTGAAGGGCGAGGCGAGGGGATTGGCAAGGATCGTCTGCATCAACAGGCCGGCCAGGCCGAGGCAGGCCCCGACGATCAGTGCCATCGCGGTCTGCGGAAGCCGGATCTGGAACAGGATCGACGCCCCGGCCCGGTCCGGCCCCTGCGGCCCGGCCAGCACAAGCTGCCAGATCTCGGCCAGCGACAGGCCGGAGGGGCCGGTCAGGATATCGGCCAGCACCAGGCATGACAGGACGAGGGTGGCAGCCAGAACCGCCACCCCGCGCCGCGCCGCCCGGGCTCGCCAGCGGGCGAGCGGATCGGCGGCGACGGTCATTTCAACTGGTCGATGAACAGGCCGTCGGCCGTGATCGGCATCCAGGTCGTGTAGTAGTCGGCCAGTTCGGCCGCCGGATCGACATCGGCGAAGGCCTCGGGATACAGCGCCTTGGCGATGGCGCGGGCATAGACGAAGTCCGACAACGTGCGGTTGCCGCCGTGGTAGATGCCATAGACCTGCTTGTTGCGGACCGCCGGCAGATCGGCCCAGCCGGGACGGGTCGCATAGGCGGCCATCTTCGGCTGCGCCATCTCGTCGGTGGCACCAAAGCCAAGGATCACCGCCTCGGGCTTGTTCAGCCATTCCGAACCCGCAAGCAGGATCACGTCAGGCTGCTGCGCCAGGACATATTCCGGCGACAGCGGCCCCCAGTTCTCGACCTGGCCCTTGGCGATGTTGTCGCCGCCGACAAGGTCGATCACCCCGGCCCACATGCCGTTGCCATAGCTGTTGCCAACCTCTCCCGGCCCTTTCTGCGCCAGTTCGACATAGATCTTGCGGTGCGACGGCCCGGCCTTGGCGACGCGCGCAAGCGTGTCGTTGGTCATGGTTTCATACATCGCCGCCAGTTGCTCGGCGCGCTCGGGCTGGCCCATCACCGCGCCCAGGACGCGGGTCGACATGAGGTGCCGCTCCAGCGTCTGGGCGTTGTAGTCCAGCGCGATGACCTTGATGCCGGCCTCTTCGATCTGCTTCACCCCCGATTCGCCAAGTGCTGCGGTCTGCCAGCTGGACAGGATCGCCACCTCTGGCCGGGCGGCGATCAGCGCCTCGACGGAAAAGGTGTTGTCGTCGCTGCTGCCGAAGTCGGGCAGGGTTTCAAGCTGCGGGAAGCGGGCGATGTAGACGGCCCATTGCGCCGGGCGCCAGTCGGCCCAGGGTGCGCGCGACAGGGCGACGATCCTGTCGGCGCCTTCCGCGCCGGTCACGGCCAGGTAGTCCTCGTAGTAAAAGCCAAGCGCCACGCGATCGGGCACCTTGTCCAGCGTGACTGTCCGGCCATCGAGGTCGGTGACAGAGATCTCGGCCGCTGCCGGCAGGGCAAAGGCCAGTGCCGCCGCGGCAATGGCGAGGCTTCGCAGAAACGGGTTCATCGGGTTTCTCCTTTGTGAACGGTTTTGGGTCGAGGTCTTTTCATGCCGGGCGGCGCCTGCGCCGAGCTGCTGGCGCAAGGCGGCATCCGCCCGAGAAGCTTGTCTTGAAGCTGCGGCGGGCGGTCGTCCTTCAGGACAAGGCCGTCGGGTGCGGCCAGCCACAGCCGGATGAAATCGGTCAAGGCAGCGGCATCGGCGGGCGAAAGCCCTCCGAACATCCAGCCCCAGCGGCCCGGCGCCGCGATCGAGGCGCGTGTTCGCCGCGTACAGCCGCCAAGGCATTGAAAACGAAGCAAGGTGCAGGACAACTCGGCCGCGGCGGGTGCCATCGCCTGTGCCAGCGTCTCGCCTTGCGGGCAAAGCGTGCAGACATGGATTTCCGCGTCAGAGATTCTGGCGGTGCAGCCGGGGTCAGTTCCCATTGCCTTGCCCCCGCTCGTGCCCCCGCCCGTGATCCGCCATCCCGGCGCGGCCGATCAAGAGCGTGCCGTCAAATCCGTTCAGCCGGGTCATCAGATCGCCCCCTGCGCTGACCTCGGCGCCCCTGACGGCGGCGGCCAGCGTTTCGGCATCGGCACGGCCAGGCCCGATCGCGATGGAGGTTGCGGGCAGCAGCAGGCTTTCGCCCGCGCACAGCTCGACCGCCCAGCCCTGGTCATCCTTGCGCAGGAAGGCGCGGCCGGCCTGGTCGCCCTCGGCCAAAGGGGAGGTCAGCCCCATCAGCATGACGTGCATCGCCCGTTGCTCCAGCACGATGGTCTCGCCCGCCGGAATCTCGATGCCGTCAAGCGGCAGCATGCGGGCCATGCCTTCGGCCGAGACTTCGGAACGATGCAGGCTTGCCGCCTTTGCGGCTGCCGTTTCGATCCCGATCAGACGATCCGCCGTGTGGCCGTCGTTCGATATCGCCATGTATCCGGCGGCGCTGGACGCCCCGCCCGGTGGCCGGGGAATTGCGGGGTGAATGATCTCCAGATCGCCGGCCTGCACTTCATGCGCCGCAGCAGGGAATGCCAGCAGCAGGACGGCGAACAGGCCAAGGACGGGTTTCATCGCGGCATTTCCTTTCGGTTGCGGGATGGCGGCAACGCCAGCATCGGCGGAGGCAGGTGTTTTCGTTGTAGGTGGCCCGTCCGGCGTAGCCGGGTCGGTGGGGTAGCGGGACGCCGCCAGCCGCCCGCCGTCCGTCGCCCGCCGAAGGACCGGCTCCGGGTCATTTCCAGGGCTCCGTCGGCATCATGCGCGCGGCGCGGGCCGGATGGTCCTCGGGCCAGGGGTCGGACAGGCGCGGATCGGTCAGAAAGGCATCGTCGGTCAGGCTTTCCAGAAAGGCGATGAGGTCGTCGATTTCCGCACTTGTCGCGGTGAAGCCCGCGATCATGCTGTCCTTCATCGGGTGCCCCGGCGCGCGACCGGCGGTGGCGGAATGCGCCAGCACGCCGCGCAGGTCGGGGATCGACCCGTCATGCATGTAGGGTGCGGTCACCGCCACGTTGCGCAAGGACGGCGTGCGGAACCGCCCGGCATCTTCCGCACGGCCGGTGATCTCGACCAGGCCCGGCACGGAGGCGGGGCAGGGGTCGTATAGACCGGTGTTGTGGAAGCCGACCTCGGGCTGGCCGGAGCGCGAGGTGACGATGTTGTCGGTGAACATCACGCCGAGGTGACAGCGGTAGCATTCGAAGCGGTGAACGAAGAACAGCTCTTCGCCCCGCTTTGCTGCCTTCGACAGCGCGTCCTCCTCGCCCCAGTACTTGAAGCGGTCATAAGGGCTGTCGACCGAGATCAGGCTGCGCTGGAACGCGCCCAGCGCGCAGGTGATGGTGAACAAATCCGGCGCGGGCCGGTCAGGGAAAGCGGCCGGGAAGGCCGCGGCATAGTAGGGGTCTGCCGCCAGAAGCGCGAAAGCGACGCCTCCTTGCCCGCATTGCCCATCTCGTCGGGGTTTTCGCCGAACAGCGGCACCAGCGCCTGGGATTCCAGGCTGGTCATGTGCGGGTTGGCCCAGGTCAGCACCGGCAGATAGCCCGCGTTCGCCAGCGAGGGCGCGTTCTTGCCGTCGACCGTACCGCCGATGCCCATTGCGGTCTCGCACCCGTCGCTGAAGGCGCGCGCCTGCAGATGGCACGAGGCGCAGGCCACCGTTCCATCGGCCGAAAGCCTTGCGTCGTAAAACAAGTGTCGCCCCAGTTCGACCTTTCCGGCCGACATCGGGTTGTCGGCGGGACGGGGGGCGGTGGCATCCAGGCGGGCAGCGGCCAGACATAGGCGTCGGTCAGGGCATGGGCCGCCCCGGCCAGCAGAATGGCCGCCGCCCCGGCAAAGAGGCGGCGCATCGTCACCACCCTGCCGAGACGAGCATTTGCGGGCCGGCGGGCACCTCCATGTAGGGCAGGCCAAGCCGGGACATGACCGTCATGCAGTCGGCGTCGTTCAGGAACGACATGCAGCCCGGCGAGGTTTCCGGCGCATTGGCGCGCAGATCGGCCCCGGCCACCACGGCGGCGGGGTCGACCACCACGCTGTTCGTCGCCGCGTCGAAGCCGTCGAAGCGGATGGCGAGACGGTTAGCGTTCGCGCAGGCGGTGGGCGCCGAGGTCTTGGAAGCCGCGTCGCAGACGGTCGCGCCGAGGTGCAGGAACCAGCCCTTCGGCCCGTCCGCCGCGCGATCGGTCGGCACCATGTCGATACCGACGAACTTGTAGCCGCCGTGCCAGTTCCAGAACATCGCGGTGGTGTTCAGCGATGCTGCGGCCAGCGTCGGATCGACGTGGTTCTGCTCGAACGGCACGCCGACCGTGAAGGCAACGCCCGTGTATTCCCCCTCGGGCACGCTGCCGGTCAGCGCGGTATGGGTTCCGGGCGTGCCGTTGACGCAGGCGCCGGACGCATCCTCGAAGTCGATCAGGGGCCAGCCCGTCCAGCTGCCACTGGCCATCCTGGTCAAGCGCGACCGGTTGCAGGCTGCCATCGGCCCGGATCATCGCTGCTTCCGACACGAAAAGCCGAAAATCGGCGCCGGTCACCTCGGTCGCGGTGGCGCCCAGGCCGGCATAGGTCGCGGCGCAGGAAAACGGCTGGCCGCCGATCTCTGCCGCAAAGCGGATGGTCACCGGCAGGTCACCGGCAAGTGCCGGTACGGCATGGAATGCGGCCACGGCCGCGAGAAGCGCTTTCTTCATGGTGGTCTCTCTGGCTTCGCCGCTGTCTGGCGGCGGATGGAACTGATCGGTCCGAAAGACGGCGATCAGGCCAGAGGAGGGGCGCGCATCCCGCGGCCGGGGTCCAGAACGCGCTGGAGTGCGCGGCTTTCGCGCGGCGCGATGACGGTGGCGACAAACACCAGGTCGGCTTGAATGATGCTTGCCGGGGCGTCCGGCAGTGCCGCCGCGCCCACGATCTGGCAGGCCGGGCAATCACGTTGCGTCAGCGTGCCCTCGTCGCCCGGACTTCCGCAAAGATCGGCGGCAGTGCCCCCGGCCAGGACATAGGCCTCGATCGCGGTATCGGTGCCTGAGGGCATGCGATGGCCAAACCCCGTCGCGACAAGCGCAACGGTCAGCAAGACCATCAAGGCAACCCTGCGCGCCGCTATGACAAGCCGTCCCTGCATGGCGCAGTTCTGCACGAACCATGCGCGAGGCGCAAGAGAAGGCAACACGGCCTGGCGTCTCTTCATCGCCCGCGCTCGGCGATCAGTCACCACCTGCAGAGCTGGAGCAGACGCTGCGTGTCGCGGCCAGGTTCGATGTGGCCAAGCGCGATGGCCGCAGCCGTGCCCTTGGCTGCGCCGAAGGCGTTCGAATTGCGGCCGTCGATGGACACCCGTGTCAAGCCGACCGCGACCAGCTTTCAGGCCGGTTTTCACCAAGCAGACAGGGCTTGCCTGTGCGATCAGCCCTTGAGCCCGCCCCCATGTCGACAGGTCGGCCTGACGAGGGACGCGGTGCCGGTCGGCGCAGGCGCCAGGACGGAAAAGCTCCACCCCGCCCGAGGGACGCCGGGCCGCCTTCCTTGCGTTGCCCGGGCTTTCCGCGGGCAGGCCCGTGGGCGCCTTTTGCGGGCTGTGCTGGATCGAAACCGCAAGGCCCTGCGCCGCCGACCATGACGAAGACCAGCGGCATCCACCCCGGCACGACCGGGGTGTCATGCCCGGTCTGCAACATCGCGTTTCTGTGACAAGCAGGTGAAATCCCCAAGGAATCGCTTTCACCCGCCGCAACGGGGCAGAAAAAACGACATCCATTTGACATCTCGTTTGACTCGATGATCCTAGGCAATCAAAGCGAGGGGAAACTCCATGAAGCTCCTGACCGGTATCGCCCCAGGGCAGACCCTACCTTCCGTATTTGCGGTTTCCGAGGGGCGGGCGACGCTGGTTGCCAATGCGGCTGGCGATCTGTCGTCGATCATCGCGCAGGTGGCAAGGGGCGGCGCTTTGCCGCAGCCTGCCGCCGATGCGCCGGTTCATGACGTTGCCGACATCACGCCCTCGCTGCCGGTCGCGCGGCCGGGCAAGATCGTCTGCCTTGGCCTGAACTTCGCGGAACATGCCCGCGAAGGTGGCTATGAGGTGCCCGAGTACCCGGCGATGTTCCTGCGCGCTTGCACCTCGATGATCGCGGCCGGGGCGCCGATGATCCTTCCGAAAGCCTCGCATCAGTTCGACTACGAAACCGAACTGATGGTGATCATCGGCAAGGGAGGCCGCCACATCCCCGAAAGCAGCGCGCTGGGCCATGTCTTCGGCTATACCACCTTCAACGACGGCTCGGTGCGCGACTATCAGCGCAAGACGCAGCAATGGACGGCGGGAAAGAACTTCGACGGCACCGGTGCGGTCGGGCCGATCGTCGTGACCCCCGACGAATTGCCCGCCGGTGCCGATGGCTTGCGCATCTGCACCCGGCTGAACGGACAGGTTCTGCAAGACAGCAACACGTCGGACATGATCTTTACCGTGGCGCGCACCATCGCCATCCTGTCGGAAATCATGACGCTGGAGCCGGGCGACATGATCGCATTCGGCACACCGCCGGGCGTCGGCCATGCCCGCAAGCCGCAGGTCTGGATGAAGGCGGGCGACATGGTCGAGGTCGAGATCGAAGGCATCGGCACCTGCCGCAACCCGATCGTGGCCGAGGCCGGTCAGGTCGCCGGTCAGGCCGACTGAGCGCAGGACCGCCTCATGCGGGGGAGGCAGCGACCGTCCGGGCCGGTCGACGGGAATGCGGCAGATGGCGCGGTTTCTGCCCGCTGGGCTGCCCACGCCAGCCCGGTTCGGCGCTGACGCCGTTCATCTTGCCCGAGGTTGCCATCCTGACCAGGAAGATGGTCGAACCCAGGCTGATTCCGGTGTCATGCCGGCCAACCACAGGCCAGCCCTGCCGATCCGGAGGCAAGGAAGGTTGCAGCCGCCTTGCACGTCCTGCGCTGTCCGGAACCCGCTGTCCGCCGAAGGGCACGTTCCTGATGGCGATGACCGTCGCCCGGCCGTTGCCGGATGTCCCCCTTCCGACCGGCTGATCCGGGCGGGGGGCAAGAGGATCTGGCCGGGCGCAGGCCCACCGCGCCCTTTGCCTCACCCGCCCGATCGACACGGTCTGGTGCGCCCTGGGCGGCATCAGGGGAAAGCGGGGGCGCTCTTCGCGGCCCTCGGTATGTTCACCGCCCTCTCTCGCTCGTTCGCCCGGCGATCATCCCGACTTGCGTGTTGCCGGCCATTTGCGCGACCCGATCGACGGCTCGACGGGCGATACCCTGAAGGCCTGCGGTCGCCACGCCTGGCACCCGTCGCACCTGCATTTTATCGTGCAGGCCAAGGGCTGTCGCAGGCTGGTGACCGAGATCTTTCCCAGCCAAGCCCCGATCCGGACGAAGACGCCGTGTTCGGAGTGCGCAGCGACCTCGTGATGGACTTCCGCCCCGGCGATCGCGCGAACCTGGCGCAAGACATCGCGGCGCGGGATCGGGTGAAGGAAGGTTTCGACCGGGTCGATTTCCACCTGCCGCCCGCCTGACGGGCCCGGCCGGGTCATTCGGCCGGGGGCTGGCTGTCACGGCCACTTTCCGTCAGGCAGCGCAGAAGGACGGCAGACAGGGCGAGGGGCAGGCGGCATGCAGCGCGACGTGAAAGCCGCGATGCGCGACTTCACGCGCAGGCGACCGTTCGCCTTGTTCAAGCGCGGCCAACCAGTCGTGCAGGAGGCCGAGGCGCTCTTGGCATTCGGTGCCGGCGTGCCGGATGGCATCGGCAAAGGCCGGCGCCTCGACGCGGCAGCGGGTTTCGAGCAAGAGCGCGAAATCGTCTGTGCCGTTCTTCAGCCGCTTGCTCAGGGGGGCGATGGAGGATTCGACCGGACAGGCGCGCAAGGCGCCCCGGGCCCTCGGGTCGTGCCGGTCAGCGGTAAAGCCCGGCCATGCGGCCGCGCAGCGCGATCAGCGCCAGCACGGTGTCGATCGTGGGGGTGGGAGTTCCGGTCAGCCGTCCGAGTTCCTGAACCGATCCGACCAGGGCGTCGATCTCCATCGGGCGGCCGGCGTCCAGGTCCTGCAGCATCGAGGTGCGATGCGCCCCCACGGCGGCGCCGCCGTCGATCCGGCGCTCGACGTCGATCGGGAAGGTGACACCCAGTTTTTCGGCAATCCCCTGCGCCTCGAGCATCATGCGCCGCGCCACGCCGCGAGTGCCGGGATCGGTGCACAGCACATCCAGAGTGGCATGGGTCAGGGCCGAGATCGGGTTGAACGACAGGTTGCCCCAGAGCTTGATCCAGATTTCGTCCCGCAGTCGCGGGCGCACGGGCGCCTTCAGCCCGGCGGCGGTCAGCGCCTGTGACAGCGCCAGCGCGCGGTCGGACTTCGACCCGTCGGGTTCGCCCAGAGAAAAGCGGTTGCCCTCGATATGGCGGATGGTGCCCGGCTCGCTGACCTCGGCCGCCGGATAGACCACGCAGCCCAGCACCCGGTCGGGGCCGAAGCCGTCCCATTGCGCGTTGCCGGGGTCGACGCTGGCAAGACGGGTGCCTTCGAGCGGCCCGCCGTGCTTGTGGAAATACCACCAGGGTACGCCGTTCACTCCGCTGACGATGGTGGTTTGCGGTCCGATCAGCGGCTGCATCGCCCCCACCACCGCGGGCACCGAATGCGCCTTGAGCGTGACGATGACGTAGTCCTGCGGGCCAAGTTCGGCAGCCGATGCGCTGGCACGGACAGGCGCCGTCAGCGGCGCGGCGCCCTCTTCGATCAGCGTCAGGCCGTGGGCCTGGATCGCCGCAAGATGCGGGCCGCGGGCCACGATGCTGACATCGGCCCCCGCCTGCACCAGTTTCGCGGCCATGTAGCCGCCGATCGCGCCCGCGCCGAAAATGCAGATCCTCATCGCGGTTCTCCTGTCAGGCGTCGGCGCCCAGGCCCAGCTTTTCGGCCAGCCCGATGCGTTGCAGCTTGCCGGTGGCGCCCTTCGGGATCTCGTCCAGGATGATCACCCGGCGCGGCACCTTGAAATCGGCCATGCGCGTGGCGGCGAAATCGCGGATCTCGCGTTCGGTCGCTGCCATGCCTTCGCGCAGCACCACCGCGGCGGCGACTTCCTCGCCCAGCTTGGGGTGCGGCATGGCAAAGGCGACCACCTGCTGCACCGCCGGGTGATCCAGCAGGATGCCGTCCACCTCCAGCGGGCTGATCTTCTCGCCCCCGCGGTTGATGATCTCCTTCAGCCGCCCGGTCAGGCTCAGATAACCCTCACCGTCCAGTGCGCCCTGGTCGCCGGTGCGGAACCAGCGCCTGCCCTCGGCCAGAAAGAAGTTCCTGGCGTTGGCTTCGGGGTTGCTTTCATAGCCAGGTGTCACGTTCTGGCCGGATATGACCACCTCGCCCGTGCCGCCAATCAGCCGGTTCTCCACCTCATGCGCGATGCGCAGTTCCGGGCCTGCCGCGACACCGACAGACCCCGGCTTTTGCGCGTGGGGAGGCAGGGGGTTCGATGCCATCTGATGCGTGGCCTCGGTCATGCCGTAAGCCTCGATCACCGGGGCGTCGAAGGTGGCGGCCAGTTCCAGCATCACCTGCGCCGGCAAGGACGCCGAAGACGATCGCAGGAAGCGCAGGGGATGCGCGTCGATGACCTCGCGGTTGCGGGCGGCGCGCGACAGGATCGCCTGGTGCATGGTGGGCACGGCAGTGTACCAGCTGGGCCGCGCCTCCTTCATCCAGCCGAAGAATTTCAGCGCATCGAAACCCGGCGCGCACCAGACCGACGCCCCAGCACCCAGAGAGGCAGTGACCGCCGCGATCAGGCCGTGGATGTGAAACAGCGGCATCACGTTCAGGCAGCGATCCGTGGGCGTCAGCGCCAGCGAGGTGGCGATGTTGCCGGCCGAGGCCACAAGGTTCGATTGCAGCAAGGGCACGATCTTGGGCCGCGAGGTGGTGCCGGAAGTGTGCAGGATCAGCGCCACCGCATCCGGACCCGGCCGGTCGTCGGGGGCAGGGGTGGCGGCAGGGCCGGTCAGCCGGAAACTCCCGGCCGGCCGGCCTGCCAGCACTTCCAGCCGCAGGATGGCCATGCCCAGCGCCTGCGCCGCCTCGACCGCCGGGCCGTCATGGCCTGCGGGCACGACCAGTGCCCTGGCCTTCAGGTCCTCAAGATAGAAGCGGTATTCCGCCAGTTGATAGGCCGGGTTCAGCGGCGCGGTGGTGGCCGCCTGCGCGATGGTCACGAAGGCGGACGCCATCTCCGGCCCGTTGGGCAGCACAATGGCCACCCGGTCGCTGGCCGCGATGCCGAAGCCGCGCAGATCCCGGGCCACATCGGCCGACAGGGCGCGCAGGGCGCCGAAACTCAGCCAGTCGCGGCCCGGTGCCCCGATCGCCGGGGCCTGCGCGTCCTTGTCTGCCAACAGCGCGGCAAGCGTTGCGCTCATGTCATCGCTCATTCGTTCAACCCTTCAACGATCGGCTGCGCGACCCGCCGTCAGCGGGTTGTGGCGTAATAGGCCACCTTGCGCTCAAGATATGCCAGGAATTCGGACAGAGTGAAGGCCAGGCCGAACAGCACCACCAGCACGGCCCAGAATTCCGCCATCAGGAACTTGCTGGAGTAGAGCTCGAACAAGGCGCCGAAGCCGACGATCGAGATCAGCAGCTGGCCGATGATCACCCCCTTGACCGCGCGGATGACCCCGATGCGCACGCCACCCAGGATTTCCGGCAGCGCCGCCCAGAAGTAGACCTTGAAGAACGCATCCAGTGGCGAGGCACCGAAACAATGCGCCATTTCGACCAGCGACCGGTTGATCTGCTTCACCCCGGTGCGCGCGTTCAGGATGATGATCCAGATGGCGAACAGGCTGGTGGTGATGATGACGGTGCGGGTGCCGAAACCGAACAGCACCATCAGGACGGGCACCAGCGCGGTCAGCGGGGCCGAGATGAAGATGTTCACCCAAGGCAGCAGCAGTTCATCGACAATGCGGCTCTTTCCCATCAGGATGCCGACCGGAATCCCGATCACCAGCGCAAAGAAGACGCCCATGCTGAAGGCCCATGCGGTGGTCGCAAGGGCATTCAGGAAGCTTGGCGTCGGCAGCATGCCGAACAGCGTCAGCAGGACTTCCGAGAATGGCGGCACGAAGAAGGTCAGCTCCGCCTGGCCGACGAACTCCCACAGCAGCGCCCAGAGGATCAGCGACGACAGGGCGGGCAGCTTGTATCCGAACAGCGTCATCGCCTACTCCACATAGCTGCGCAACGAGGCCCAGATGCCATCGACGATGTCGAGGTATTCGGGATCGCGGCGGATGTTGTCCACGCCCTTGTCGCGGAAGTTCGATGGCCGGATGATCTCGTGCACGCGGCTGGGGCGCGGCAGCAGGATGGCGATCTGGTCCGAGACATAGACCGCTTCCTCGATCGAGTGGGTGACGAAGATGAAGGTCTTCTTCTCGTGCTTGACCAGTTCCAGCAGGTCTTCCTGGAACTTGCGCCGGGTCTGCTCGTCGACGGCCGAGAAGGGTTCGTCCAGCAGCAGGACCTGCGCGTTCACCGACAGCGCGCGGGCCAGGCCGACGCGCTGCCGCATGCCCCCCGACAGCTGGTGCGGATATTTCTGCTCGAAGCCGGCAAGACCGACCTCGCGGATGTATTTCTCGGCAATCGCCTCGCGCTCGGACCTGGCGAGGCCGCGCAGTTCCAGCCCGAAGGCCACGTTGCGGATGACCGTGGCCCAGGGCAGCAGCGCGAAATCCTGGAACACGAAGGCCCGGTCGGGCCCCGGTCCGGCAACCGTCTGGCCGTTCACCAGGATCTGGCCCGAGTTGGCCGGCAGGAGGCCGGCGATGATCTTCAGAAGCGTGGTCTTGCCGCAGCCCGACGGGCCCAGAAGCGAGGTCAGCTGGCCGCGCGGAAAGTCCAGCGTCAGATCCTTGAGCGCCTGCACATCGCCGTAGGTCTTCGACACATTGCGGACAGACACGGCAATGTCGTCAGCGGGCACGGCATGCCGCATATCTGGCTCAATCTGTGACATATCCACGGTTATTCCCTTTGAACAGTATGTTTTCCAGCGTTCCAAGCAGGTTCAGAAACAGGACCGCCAGAAGGATGATCGAGAAGATCGCCGCATACATGCTGGGATAATCGGCGATGGAGCGGCTGAACGTGATGATGTCGCCCACGCCGGTGGGGGTGATCTTCAGTTCCGACAGGATCGCGCCGATGAACCCGGCCGATACGCCAAGGCGCAGGCCGGCAAAGATCATCGGCGAGGCCGCCGGCAGGATGATCTTCCACAGGATCTCGTGATCGCGGGCCAGATAGGACGTCGCCATCTCCTTCAGAGATGCAGGCGTATTGCGCACGGCGGCGGCAGTGTTCAGCACGATCACCGGCATCGCCATGATGCAGACCACGAAGACCTTGGAGGTCAGGCCGATGCCATAGACCATCACCAGGATCGGGATCAGCGCGGCCAGCGGGGCGGTTTGCATGACGACGAAGATCGGCGCGAACAACCATTCGAAGCGGGCGGAAAGGCCGATCCACAGACCCATCCCGATGCCGACCACTGCCGAGATCGCGACACCGATCGCCAGCGGGCTGAGGGTCTGGCCATAGGCCACGAAGATCGAGCCGTCGAAGGTCATCCGGGCCAGCGCCGACATCGATTCCAGAAAGGTGGGAAAGGCATAGGAAATCGGCACCCGGCCCGCGATCTCCCAGGCGCCAAAGACGACGGCGGCCGACAGCAGCTTGAGGGTGAGGGAACGGTCGATCATCAGAAGACCTTTGCGGCAGGGTGGCAGAAAGGAAGGCCGCCGGACCCGATGTGCCGGGGCGGCCTTCCGTCTTGCGACAGTGTTACTTCATCGCCGCGTCAAGCGGGGCGAAGTACCAGAAGTCCTCGGGGTTCAGCGTTGCCGGGTCACCTTCCAGCTGGCCCGCGCCGGTGTACCATTCCAGATCGGCCATGGCGGCTTCGCGGCCGCCGCCGTTCGGATCGTAAAGGCCGCCGGCGATCGCCTCGGTGTAGAACCCGTCCAGTTCCGCCAGCACTTCGGCCGGAAGCTGGCCGATCGGGCCGTTCGGGTCGGTTTCACGACTGACCATGGTCGGGTCTTGGGCCATTTCGGTCCAGACCGAATGCAGCGACTTGACGAGGATGTTCACCGCCTCTTCGTTTTCCTGCATCCAGTCGAGGTTGGCGAACAGGGCCTCGTCGCTGGCCTTCACCTCGAACATCGGCAGGGAATTGAAGCGGTCGCCCGCCTCGGCGATGATCTTGTTGCGGTTCGACAGGTCAAGGATGGTGACCTTGGCCTGGCCCGCGATCATCGCGACGACGCGGTTGCCCGAACCCGGAACATAGGACCGCTCGCCGAACTTGATGCCTTCGCGGGTCTCGATCACGTTGGCGATGGAATCGGTGCCGCCCCCGCGCGAGTGCAGCATGATCGGCTGGCCGTCCAGATCCTTGAGGGTCGAGAACTCCTTGGTGGTCACCGGGAAGAACACCAGCTTCGACAACTGGAAGATGATCCGGACCGGCGCCTTGGAGCGTTGCATCACGGCATAGGGCGTGCCGAAGGCGATATCCATCTCGCCGCTGAGGACGGCCTGGATTGCCAGTTCCTCTTCGGCGAAGGCGGTCCATTCATACTCGACGCCCTGCGCCTTGGCGCGGTCAAGCGCCACGAAGAACGCGGCCAACTCGTCCGACGGCGGCTCTGCCAGCGCGATGCGGATGGTTTCGGCATTGGCTGCCGACATCATCATGGTGGTTGCCAGGGCAAACCCTGCAAGCTTTCCTATCAAGGTCTTCATGTTTCTCCTCCCTGAGAAATCGTTCACTTCCGTCCGGCCGATGCGCGGGAATTCCTGCTGCCGACCGGGGCAGGCCTTTCGTCACACCTCGCCGAAAAGGCGCCGCGCCACCGACCCCAGGTGGCGGCGCATGGCCTCGTAGGCTTCGGTGGGATCGCGCCGTGTGATGGCGGCGACGATGGCGTCATGTTCGGCAAAGCTGGAATGATCGGGCGACGGATGCGCGCTTTCGCGCGACACGTTTCCCCAGGCGACCGCGCGGCGCACTTCGTTCAGCTGGTTGAACAGGGCCAGCAACAGCAGGTTGTCGCTGGCTTCCGCCACGGCGCGGTGGAACAGGTCGTCCTGCACTTCGTATTCGTTCCAGGTGGTGGCCGCCTTGGCGCGCCCGATGGCGCGGTGCATCCGGGTCAGCGTCTCTCCCGAGGCATTGATGGCGGCTTCGCGGGCAATCGCAGGTTCGATGGCAAGACGCGCCCGCATCATGCGGAACGGGGTCAAGTGGCGGCCCAGTTCGACCATGGCGCTGCTGGGCGTGCGGGGCGTGTCGGCATCCGACACGAAGGTGCCCTTGCCGACATGCCGCCAGATCAGGCCATCGCGCTCCAGCGCATCAAGCGCCTTGCGGACCGTTGCGCGCGACATGCCCAGGTCTTCCGTCAACTGCCGTTCCGGCGGCAGCCTGGCCCCGGCGGGAAAGCCGCCTTCCGTGATGTAGGCACGCAGCCGCGCCTCCGGGTCCAGCAAATCGCTTGAGCGACCGTCCATGAACCATTCCCTGATATTGGTTGACCAATTAGGCTCCGGATTTGACTTTAGGTGCGAACATTGGTGCGATCAATACAAAAATGGTTCTTTCTTGGCGCTGCGTTTTTCTATTGCGCCGGATTGATTTTTCGGTTGGGCTTGGATAATCGTCAGCGGACGTTCGTCCTCAAGAGGTAAAGCATGGCCACTCTCGTGATTCCCGCGCCGCAGGTGCATACGATTCCCACCAGCGGCGGTGGGGCGTTCCCTGTCCGGCGCGTCTACTGCATCGGGCGCAACTACGCGGCCCATGCGGTCGAGATGGGCCATGACCCCGATCGCGAGCCGCCGTTCTTTTTCCAGAAGAACCCCAACAACCTGGATGTGTCGGGCGAATTTCCCTATCCGCCGCACAGCACGGACGTGCACCATGAGATCGAACTGGTGGTGGCGCTGAAGTCGGGTGGATCGAACATTCCGCTGGACAAGGCGCTGGATCATGTCTGGGGCTATGCGGTGTCGCTGGACATGACGCGCCGTGACCTGCAGGGCGAGGCCAAGAAGCTGGGCCGCCCGTGGGAGATCGGCAAGGCGTTCGAACGCTCCGGCCCCGTCGGGCCGCTTTTCCCGGTGTCCGAGGTCGGCCATCCCGATCAGGGTCGGATCGCGCTGAAGGTCAACGGCGCCCTTCGCCAGGAGGGCGACCTGAACCAGATGATCTGGAAGGTGCCGGAAATGATTTCCTACCTCTCGGAATACTTCGAGTTGGCGGCCGGGGATGTCATCATGTCGGGCACGCCGTCGGGCGTGAATGCCGTCGTGAAGGGCGATGTGATGGAAGCGGCGGTCGAGGGCGTGGGCACGCTGACCGTCAAGGTCGTCTGACCCCGATTTCGCCCCGGCAGCCAGGAGGGTGCGTCATCTCGCCGTCCCGGCCGCCGGAATGACCCAAGGCATGCGCCTGCCGCTTTCGCCCCGCCGCAATGCGCACTAGGCTGGCCGGGACGCAGGCCGGGCGCGTAACGCAGCGCCGCCTGATACAGCGCCGCAACCGCCAGACAGACAGGCAAGAACATGACCCAAGAGACCATTCCCGACATCATCTTCACCAAGGTGGACGAGGCGCCGCAACTTGCCTCGGCCTCGCTTTTGCCGATCATCCGGTCCTTTGCGGCTGCGGCGGGCGTGTCGGTCGGCACCCGCGACATTTCTTTGGCCGGACGCATCATCGCGGCTTTTCCCGAGGGCCTGACCGAGGCGCAGCGCCAACCGGATGACTTGGCCGTTCTGGGCGCGCTGGTGACCAAACCAACCGCCAACGTCATCAAGCTGCCGAATATCTCGGCCTCGGTGCCGCAGCTGGTGGCGGCGGTGAAAGAACTGCAATCGCAGGGCTATGACCTGCCCGATTATCCCGAAGACCCGCAGACCGATGCCGAAAAAGAGGCGCGCCGCCGCTATGACGCGATCAAGGGCTCGGCGGTGAACCCGGTTCTGCGCGAAGGCAACTCGGATCGTCGCGCCGCCATTGCGGTGAAGAATTACGCCAAGGCCAACCCCCATTCGATGGGCGTGTGGTCCAAGGACAGCAAGACCAGCGTGTCGACCATGGACTCGGGCGATTTCCGGGCGAATGAGACCTCGGTCACGCTGACCGAGGCGCAGGCTGGCGAGGTGCGGATCGAGCTTTCCGCCAGGGATGGCACCGTCACCGTGCTGAAAGACGGGATCAGCTATCCGGCTGGTACCGTTGTCGATGCAACCTTCATGTCGGCCAAGGCCTTGCGCGCCTTTCTGATGCAGCAGATTGATGCGGCCAAGCGTGACGGCGTGCTGTTCTCGATCCACCTGAAGGCCACGATGATGAAGGTCTCGGACCCGATCATCTTCGGCCATGCGGTCAAGGCTTTCCTTTCGCCGGCGTTCGACCGTCACGGCGCGGCGCTGCAGGCCGCTGGGGTTGATGCCAATTCCGGTCTTGGCGCGCTGTTGGAACGCGTTGCCGAGATGCCGGATGGCAAGGCCATTCTGGCAGATATCGAGGCAGTCATCGCGGATCGTCCGCCGATGTATATGGTGAATTCCGACAAGGGCATTTCCAACCTGCATGTGCCGTCCGATGTGATCATCGACGCCTCGCTCCCGGCGCTGATCCGGGCGGGCGGCAAGGGCTATGGCCCCGACGGCAAGGCCGCCGACACCAATTGTGTGATCCCCGACAGCTCATATGCGGCGGTCTATGACGAGGCGATCCGCTATTTCAAGGAAACCGGCGCGTTGAATCCGTCGACGGCGGGCACGGTGCAGAACGTTGGCCTGATGGCGCAGAAGGCCGAGGAATACGGCAGCCACCCCACCACGTTCGAGATTCCGAAGGATGGCACGGTGCGGATGATCGCGGCCAATGGCGATGTGCTGCACGAACATGCGGTGCAGGCCGGCGACATCTGGCGCGCCGCCTCCGCCCGCAAGGCCCCGATCGAGGATTGGGTTCGGCTGGCGATCTCGCGCCAGAAGGCCGAAGGGTGTCAGGCGATCTTCTGGCTGGACGCGACTCGCGCGCATGACGCCGAGCTGATCGCCTATGTCAAACCGCTGCTGGCGGCAGCGGGTGTCGCGGACAAGTTCCGGATCCTTGCCCCGCGCGAGGCGACCCGGCTGTCGCTGGAAACCATCCGCAAGGGCGAAACCTCGATCGCCATCACCGGCAACGTGCTGCGCGACTACCTGACCGACCTGTTCCCGATCCTGGAACTGGGCACCTCGGCCAAGATGCTTTCCATCGTCAAGCTGATGCAGGGCGGCGGGATGTTCGAGACCGGCGCGGGCGGCTCGGCGCCCAAGCACGTGCAGCAGCTGGTCGAGGAAAACCACCTGCGCTGGGACAGCCTGGGAGAGTTTTGCGCCCTGGGCGAAAGCCTCAAGTTTCAGGCCGATCTGTCGGGCAACGAAAAGGCCCGCGTGCTGGGCCGCGCCGTCGATCGGGCAACGCAAGGCGTGCTGGACCATGACCGCTCGCCCAAGGGCAAGGCAGGCCAGACCGACAACCGCGACAGCCATTTCTACTTTGCGCTTTACTGGGCGCGGGCGCTGGCCGCGCAGACCGATAGCGCCGCACTTGCCGCCCATTTCGCGCCGATCGCCAAGGCGCTGGCCGAAAACGAGGCGAAGATCGTGGCCGAACTGGCCGTCGGTCAGGGCAAGCCCGCCGATGTCGGCGGCTATTACCACACCGACCCCGCGAAGACCGAGGCCGTGATGCGGCCGTCGAAAACCTTTGCCGGGATCATCGGCTGACAAACGATCCGCCCGCCCCCCGCGCAAGGCCCGGGGGGCGGGACAGCTGCAATTCCTCCGCACCGGGGAAGACTGACGAGATCTGGGGCCGCATTGCGACTGCCGATGGCCGCATCCTGTGCGGCGAGATCCGCAACGGTATGCTGACTCCCCGTCAGGGGCTGGGCGGCCCGCCGACCGGCGCGGCACCTGTGCCGATGCAGGGGGCCAGGCTGTTGGCGCCCAGCCTTCCCGGCAAGTTCATCGGGCTGTGGAACAACTACCGGGCTTCGGCGGAAAGGAACGGCTGGGTCGCCCCGGACCATCCGCTCTGGTTCCTGAAACCCGCGACGTCGGTGGTGGGGCAGGGTGCGCAGGTGACCATACCGGCCGCCGCTGGCCGGGTCATCTTCGAGGGCGAGTTGGGTCTGGTCATCGGCCGGACTTGCCGGAACGAGGGCCCGGAAACAGCCGAAACCGCGATCTTCGGCCATACCTGCATCAATGACCTGACCTCGCTTGACGTGCTGAACGCCGTCCCGGCGTTTCCGCAATGGGCCCGCGCCAAGGGCTTTGACGGCTTTGGCGTGATCGGCCCGGTCATCGCGACGGGGCTCGACTGGCGCCGCCTGACGATCCGCACCCTTGTCAACGGTCGCGAACGGCAGGCCTATCCGGCCGCCGACATGATCTATTCGCCGGCCGAGATCGTCAGCCGGCTCTCGTTCGACATGACGCTGCAAGCCGGGGACGTGATTGCCGTGGGAACGTCGCTTGGCGTTCGGCCCGTCAAGCCTGGCGACGTGGTGGCCGTCAGTATTGAAGGCATCGGTGCGGTCGAGGTGACCTTGATGGACACGCCTGTCGTTTGAGTCGGCGAATCCTTGGGACCTGCCGGGCGTTCGATCCCAGCGTCTTGCCTCGGCTGGTGAAGAGACTGTCCTCCGGCCCCAGCCGCGGATTTCCGCCCGTCTGGCTGGCGGTGGCGGCAGGGCGCCAACTGAACCCTCCGGCCCCCGGCACGGACAAGCGTCAATTGGCGCAGAACAACGGGCGGCGCAGCGCTTCAAATAGACCAGGGCCCTGAAGAGGCCGAAGCCCATGCCGAAGCGCAGGTTGCAAGGATGACCCAGGTCATGGATGTCGTGTTCGCCCTTGACGTCATGCGCCGACGCCGGGCCGCCGTTTCGATGTTGCGGGACCTTGGCCAGCACGTTGGCCCGGTGGAAAAGGCCGGTCCGGTCGACGATATCGAGGTTCAGCGCCGCGCTCTTTTCAGGCGCCTGCTCTGGTTGACGGTCCCGACCACCGCGACAGTGGCTTCGGACACCTGGTCGGGCCCAGGTTTTCGCCCGGCGTGCCCCGCCGCCCACCTCGCCACATCGGCCGGACAGGATACCGCGACGATGATGTGCCCCTGACCGGCAGATCAGCGTGCTTGCCACGTCGGCGGCGTGGTAGGGCTTCGATCGGCTGTCGTTCGATATCCTCTCGATGACCCGGGCCTTGCCGCTGGTGTCGATGCCGGAACCGGTGCCACCCGTCATCAGGCTAACCAATGCGTGCCACAGGGCATGTTGCAGCCGGTTGCCAATGGCCCGGCGCATTCCTTTCCACCCGCACCGGGGGGGGAGGCGTCAGCCAGCAGCACCAACGCGGCCGCAATTGCGGGCTTTGAGGTGCCGGTGCGACCCCCCCCCGTGACCAGTTGCGGCGGGCTCCGCCAATCCGTGCCGGGCGCGGGGGAATTGCGAAAGGTCCGCTGCGAAACGCGCGATCTGTCGGTCTTCCCCGGCGGCTGCATGATCTTTCGGGATCAGACCCAGGGCACCGGCGCAAGGGCAACCTCGGCAAGTGTCGAGCGGTCGAGGTCGGCCAGAAACGCCGCCTCTGCCGACCGCAGGCGCGCCTTCAGCCGGCAGCACCGGTCGATGGTGCAGGCGTTGCCGCCGGAGTCGAAGCATTCGACCAGCGGCTGCCCTTCTTCCAGCGACCGGATGACGGCGCCAAGCCGGATCTGGTCGGCTGGCCGCGAAAGGACGGCCCCGCCGCCGCCGCCGCGACGCGTGTCGACAAAGCCGGCGCGCGCCAGGCTTTGCATGATCTTGGCCAGATGGTTGCGCGACAGCTGAAACTCCTCGGCCAGCTCTGCCGTGGAAAAGGCCCGCTCCGGTGCGCTTGCCATGCGCATCAGCATGCGCAGCCCGTAATCGGTGAAGGAGGTAAGACGCATGGTCGCCTGCGATCCTGATTGAATGGGTATTTACAATACCTATTAACAGGCCTACACCGGAATGCAACAGCGTTTCCGGGGGAACCGCATGACCACCCAACACCAGATACCGCCCGTCGTCTCGGTCCGGCCCGAGATCACGGCCGCGATCATGGCCGAGACGGGCCTCGACGAAGGCCTGCTGCGGGTGCTGGTTCACCGGTTCTACGATCGCATCCGCGCCGATGTCGTGCTGGGGCCGATCTTCGCGGCACGCATCACCGACTGGGCGCCGCATCTGGACCGGATGGTCGCCTTCTGGTCCTCGGTCGCTCTGATGACCGGGCGCTATCATGGCCGCCCGGTGCCCGCCCATGCGAACCTGCCGGTGGACAGCCTGCATTTCCGGCGGTGGCTGGCGCTGTTCCGCACCACCGCCGAAGAAGTCTGTCCGCCCGCTGGCGCCGCCCATGTGATCGAACGCGCCGAACGTATCGCGCAATCGTTGCACATCGCCGTGTGCGACGCCCGGATTGCCCCCGGCGATGCCCCCGCTTTACGCTGACGAAAGGATGCCAGGATGACCGACACCGCCCCGCTTCAAGATGCTGCCGAACTGACCCGCCATATCGAGACCCGCTATCACGCGCGCCACCGCGAACAGCTGCCCGCGCTGGTGCAACTGGCCGAAAGGGTCGAATCCGTGCATTTCGGCGATGACAATGTGCCCGAGGGCCTGTCCGACCTTCTGCGCGGGATGATCGGCGCGATGGAGGTGCACATGAAGAAGGAAGAGCTGATCCTCTTTCCGGCCATCCGCAAGGGTGGTGCCCCCGGTATCGAGAACCCGATCGCGGTGATGCGCGCCGATCATGACGACCACGCCGCTGAAGTGGCCGAGATCCGCCGCCTGACCGGCGGCCCGGCCCTGCCCGCCGGCGCCTGCCGCACCTGGAGTGCGCTTTACGACGGGCTGGCCGAGTTCCTGACTGATCTTGAAGACCACATGCGGCTGGAAAACGAGGTTCTGTTCCCGCAATTCGAACCGGGGGGCCGTGCGCGTGGCTGAGCTTCGCTTTCCCAAACCGACCCGAGAGGATGCCGAGCGGCGCCGCGCCCTGGCGCCCGCGGCCGAGGACGCCTTCCGCGCCTTTTCGAAGGCGGTCTTTGCGGCGGGGGCGCTGGATACGCGCACCAAGCAACTGATCGCCGTTGCGGTGGCACATGTCACGCAATGCCCCTGGTGCATCGAGGGCCATGTCAAGGCCGCGCAGCGCGATGGCGCCACGCCGGAACAGATCATGGAGGCGATCTGGGTCGCAGCCGAGATGCGCGCCGGCGCGGCCTATGCCCATTCGATCAAGGCGCTTGAGCTGATGGGGGACGCAGGGTCTGAATGACCGGGAAAGCCGACATAAGCCTTGCGCGCGCCTATGATGGCCCGGACGGCAGGCCCGGCGCGCGTCTTCTGGTGGACCGGGTCTGGCCGCGCGGACGGCGCAAGGAGGACTTGCGGCTTGACGACTGGATCCGGGATGTCGCGCCCGGCACGGCCCTGCGCAAGTGGTTCGGGCACGATCCGGCGAAATGGGCGGAGTTCCGCGACCGCTATCGCGCCGAGCTTGATGCAAACCGCGATGCGGTGGAGCGTTGTCTGGCCTGGTGCCGAAAGGGGCCGGTCGTGCTGATCTACGGTGCGAAGGACCGCGTTCACAATCAGGCCGTCGTGCTGCGCGACCATCTGCAAGAGGCTTTGGTGCTGGAGAAAAGCGCATGACATCCGGTGAACATGGCAGCCTTCGCACCCCGCTGTGCGACCTTCTGGGCTGCGAGGTGCCGATCCTGCTGGCGGGCATGGGCGGTGTGTCGCATTGGGAACTGGCGGCCGCCGTGGCGACGGCGGGCGGCTATCCGATCCTTGGGATGGTGCGCGAGGATCCTGCGCTGATCGAGGCCGAGGTGGTGGCGCTGCGCGCGGCGACCGACCGCCCTTTCGCGGTCAACCTGATCCCGGCGGCGACGAAGCCGGACCTGCTGGACGCGCAGATCACCCGTTGCCTTGACCTGGGTGTCGGGGCGTTCTCGTTCTTCTGGGATCCGGTGCCGGAGGCCATCCAGAGGGTCAAGGCTGCCGGCTGTCTGGTCCTGCATCAGGTCGGCAGCCTTTCCGCCGCGCGCGCGGCCGAGGCCGCGGGGTCCGATGTGCTGATCGCCCAGGGGATCGAGGCCGGCGGCCATGTCCACGGCCGGATCGGCGCCCTTGCCCTTGCCGCCGAGCTGCTGCAGGCAACCCGCCTGCCGGTCGCCGTCTCGGGCGGCATCGTCGATGGCGCCGGGCTGGCGGCCGCGCTGGCGATGGGGGCGGCGGGCGTCCATTGCGGCACGGCCTTTCTTGCCACCGACGAATCCTTTGCGCATCCCTATCACAAGGACCGGATCGTCGCGGCCAGCGCGGCCGACACCGTGCTGACCGATGTCTTCGTGCTGAACTGGCCGGCCGGTGCGGCGGTGCGGGTGATCGCCAATTCGGTGACCGAGGCCTTGCAAGGCAACTACATGGGCCACGACCCTGACGCCCTGCCGCGCGAGGCGATCGCCTGGGACGGCGAGGCACCCCGCCTGCGCTTCAGCACCGATTCCCCGTTGCGCACGACGACCGGCAATCTCGAGGCGATGGCGCTCTATGCCGGGCAGGGCGCGGGCCGCATCCATGACATCGTCCCGGCCGGCGTCCGGCTGCGCCGGATGGCCGACGAGGCGGTGGCGCTGCTGGCGCGCCCTGGCCGCATGGCCGCGCCGAAGGGAGGCCGGGGATGAGCGCGGACGAAACCGAAACCGGCCGCTATGCCTCGCCGCCCTGCATGGCCGGGGAGGTGGCGCCGGATTATTTCGACCCGCTGGGGGTGGACCCCGATCAGGCGCGCGACGTGGCGCGCTGGCGCCGGGCCGAGCGGGAAAGGCTGCGCGCCGACCGCCAGGCGCTGGGCGTGGAGGCACGGCAAGCGGTGGGGCAGGCGCTGGCGCTGCATCTGCAAGCCCTGCTTCAGAACCGCTTCGACGGCGCACGCGGCCGCGTCTTCTCGGCCTACTGGCCGATCAAGGGAGAGCCGGACCTGCGGCCCCTGATGGCCGACCTTCATGCTGCGGGCGTGTCCGTCGCCTTGCCGCTGGTCGAGGTGAAGGCCGCGCCGCTGGTGTTTCGCCACTGGACGCCCGAGACCCGCATGGTGCGCGGCGACTGGAACATCCCCGTGCCGCCGCCCGAGGCCGAGGCGCTGATCCCCGACCTCACCCTTGCACCCGTGATGGGGTGGGACGGCGCCTGCTACCGCCTGGGCTATGGCGGCGGCTATTTCGACCGGACGCTGGTGGCACTGTCGCCGCGCCCGTTCACCATCGGCATCGGGTTCCAGTCCGCGCGGCTGGCCACGATCTTTCCGCAACCGCACGACATCCCGCTTGACGTCATTGTCACCGAAGCGGGCATCCAGGCCAATCGAGAGACCAAATGAGCAGCACCGCCGAACAAATGCGCGCCTGGCACGGGCCCGCAATCCTGACCTATGGCTTCCGGCCATTCTTTCTGGGCGCCGGGCTCTGGGCCGCGCTGGCGATGGCGCTCTGGGTGCCGATGCTGGCGGGGCTGGTGTCGCTGCCCGTCGCCTTCGACCCGGTCAGCTGGCACGCGCACGAGTTCCTCTTCGGCTACCTTTCGGCCGTCATCGCGGGCTTCCTGCTGACCGCGGTGCCGAACTGGACCGGGCGGCTACCCATCGTCGGCTGGCCGCTGGGCGGGCTATTCGCGCTCTGGCTGGCCGGGCGGGTGGCCATCGCGGTCTCGGCGCATCTGCCGCCGCTGGCGGTCGCCATTGCCGACCTTGCGCTGCCGGTTGCCCTGGGCGCGGTGATCGCGCGCGAGATCATTGCCGGCAAGAACTGGCGCAACCTGTTGGTGCTGGCGCTGCTGGTCGCCTTTGCGCTGGCCAACGCGGTCTTCCATTGGGAGGCGGCGCAGGGCGCCTATGCGGCGCAGGGCCACGGCCTGCGGCTGGGGCTGGGCACGGTGCTGATGTTGATCGCGGTGGTCGGCGGGCGCATCGTGCCGTCCTTCACCCGCAACTGGCTGGTCCGGCGCGGCGACGGGCACACCGACCGGCGGCTGCCCACGCCGCCGATGCAGCGTTTCGACAAGCTGGCGCTGCTGGCGCTTCTGGCCGGGCTGCTGCTTTGGGTCGCGCTGCCCGATGGCCGGGCCACGGCGGCGGCGCTTGCCGTCGCGGGCGCACTGCATCTGGTTCGCCTTTCCCGCTGGGCTGGCCACCGCACCCTGGCCGAGCCGCTGGTCTGGGTGCTGCACCTGGGCTACGCCTTCGTGCCGCTTGGCGCACTGGCGGTCGCGGCCGGGACGCTGGCGCCGCAGATGCTGGGCGCCGCGGCGGCGCAGCATCTGTGGATGGCGGGGGCTGCGGGCCTGATGACGCTGGCGGTGATGACCCGCGCGACGCTTGGCCATTGCGGGCAGGCGCTGAAGGCCGGCCCGGGCACGACCGCGCTTTATCTCGCGCTTCTTGTCGCCGTGTTCGGACGGGTCGCGGCCGGGGTCTGGCCTGCGCAGGCCGATGTGTTGCACAGCGTCGCCGGGCTGGCCTGGATCGCCGCCTTCGGCGGCTTTGCAGCAATCTACGGCCCGCTGGTGCTGCGCCCGCTGCGGCGCCTTCAGGCCGAAAGCTGACCGGCGGCGCCGTCGGAGTGCGCCGCCGGGACGGTCAATTCCGCCGCTCGCGCGAGGTCTTCAGCAGCTTTTCGAACGGCGGCGGCGTGGTCGGGTCCTTGCGCAGCTTTTCTTCATGGGCGGCGCGGACCGCGGCGATCATCTCGCCGGGGTACATGCAGGCCGTGTCGATACCCCAGGCCTTCGCCTCCTCCTCGATCATCGCGTGGCGGTGGTCTTCCCAGGCCTTCTGGTTGTCCAGAAGGCTGTCCAGCGCCGTGGTCATCTCGTCGAAGACGCCGGCGGTATAGCGGTCGCGCAGGCCCCACGACGCCTCGAGCCCGACATTGGCCTGACCATCGCCCAGGCCTGCCGCGCCGCCGACATAGAAATCCAGCTGCGTGACGCCATCCTCGACCCAGCGGACCACCCGGTATTCGCTTTTGGTCTGCCATTCGCCATCGTAGAAATCATCGGTCGACAGCGCGGTATCGACCGAGATGCCGTATTTGCCTTCCAGCGAAACCGGACCAACGTCGATTCCATCGGCCGAAAAGCCCAGCTTGTACTTGCCGTTGAACTCCGGCTTGGTCCAGTCGCCATCCTGCAGGCCGATGCCGATGCCGATCTCGGCATTCGGGCCGCCCTTGACAGCCTCCATCTTCAGGACGATCTCCTGCGGCTCGACCCGGCCCTCCTTGTCCAGGCCAAAGCCGATCTCGAAGCCGCCGCCCATTCCCTCGGGCGAGACATCGACCCGCAAGTCGACCTGGTCGGGCTTCAGAAGCTCGGGGCGGCGCAAAAGGAAATCGCCAGTCCAGATGCCGAATTCGCCGGCAGCGATGATGGCGTCTTCGAGGGTGGTGGGCTTGACCCTGTCCTTCATCAATTCCGCCATCTCCTGCGAGATCACGTAGATGTCCTTGTCCGCGGGAACATCGCGGAACAGCCGGTCCCGGCCGGCGCCGGGCTGCGACAGCGCCTCGGTGCGGCGCAGGGCGCATTCCTCCTTGCCGGGCTTCGCGCCGCCGTCGGCAGCGGCAGCGGCAGCGGCGCCAAGACCGCCGCCCGATTTGGCCGCCGCCACCAGCGTATCCAGCGGGTTGGCCCCGCCCTTCGCCGCGGCCTCGGCGGCGCAGCCCTCCCACAGTGCCGGGTCCGAGGGCAGCGGGTAGCGCATGCAGCCGAAGCCCGAGACCACGCAAGGATCGCCCGGATGGTTGCAGGAATAGCGGTCGTCATAGGTGCCGATAGTGTCGGGGTGAAAGACCTGCGAGGCCGAGCTGGAGCCATAGGCCGCGGCGCGGCAGACGCAATTCCAGAACTCCGGTCCGGGGTCGAAGCCCAGGCGGTCGTAGACGGCGCTCTGCTTGCCGAAGTCCATCCCGGCAATGGTGGAAAGCAGCGCCGTGTCGGCCGGGCTGCGCGCGGGCGTGTCATCTTGCGCCAGCGCGGCAACGGGCAGGCCAAGCGTGACGCTCAGCAGCAGCGCAAGCCGCGCCTTCGGGGTTGGTGCCGGGATCATTCGTCGGTCTCCTTCGGGGTCTCATCGGTTTCAGGCGGCAGGCTCTCCGCCTCGGCCGCGGCGGCGGCGAGGAAGGCGTCGACATCGAAGGCGGCGTCGTCGACAAGGCCGAAGCGGTCCATCGCGGTCATGCCGGCCGGGGTTTCCCAGCCAGCCTCGATCCGCCCCAGCGCAAGATGTGCGGGGCGCATCTTGCCATCGCCCAGCGACAGCACGCTGAGGTAGAAGGCCTTTTCATAGTCGGTGGAAAAGCCGTTGCCGCGCAGCTCCAGCCCCGGCCCGTCGCGGGAGGGCAGCACGACGCTGGCCCAGCGCTTGCCAAGCCGCAGCACGATCTGGCCGTTCCAGTTGTCCTTCAGCCAGCGGTCATCGACCCAGCGGCTCCAGGTCGGCCAGTGGCCGTAGGCCAAGGTCAGCCGCCATTCCCCTGCGTGAATGCCGTCGGCGGCGCGCAAGAAACTGACCATACCCTCGTTCGACTTGGGCATGTTTTCCTCGGCGCCGGGCGATATGTACAGCTGGATCCCGGTGCTGGTTGCCGGGTCGATGGTCAACGCGATGCGGAAGGGCGTGCGCTCGACCCGGTGGTCCAGCACGGCAACGGGTTCGGTGCTGCGCAGGCCGATCGCCGCGTCGCGGATACTGCCGTCGGTGTCCAGCAGCAGCCAGCCGCCGTCATGGCGCGCGTCGGTGGCAAAGTCGCCGCCGGCCAGCGACAGCTCTTTCCAGGGCCCGCCGGGGGCGCCTTCGAAGAGGACGCGCTGGGGCAACGGGTCGACGCCGGGGGCAGGCCCTGCGTCCGGCATGGCACCAGGGGTGCGGCTGACGTAGATCCGGCTTACCGCCATCGACACCGCCTCTTCGGGCTGATCGGGGCGCGCATAGACGAAAAGCCGCAGCCCCTGACCACTGGCCGCCGTCTCCCAAGGGGTGCCCAGTTCGGGCAGACCCTCGCCCTCAACCTCTACCCGGCCCTCGCGGATCACGAGGGCGATCTGGTCGGGCAGGGTGGCGGCCGTCACGGCCTCGGCCAGGTCGCTGTCGGTGCGGTGCCAGACCGACAGCTTGCCGGTGCCGTCGGCCTGCCGGCGCCAATGCATGAACCAAGCCGGAGAGCCGGGCGTGAAGCCGACTTCCGAGCGTGCGCCAGACAGCGCGACGACCAGCCCGGTGGTGTCTTCGGGCAGCAGTTCCAGCACCACCCGCGTGCTGCCGCCATTTTCCAGCCGGTCCAGCCAGACTACGGGTTCAAGGCTGAAGATGCCCAGTTCCGCAGCCCCCTTGCCGGCGGGCATCTCGACACGCTGCGCGCCGTCGCGGTTGACGACCGTGCCGGGGCGGTCCATCCCGCGCGGGCGGAAGGTGCGGAAATGCGGGCCGGGGCCTTGTCCGACCAGGAGTGTTGCGTTTTCAGGGCCATAGAGAAAGTCGTCATGACTGGGGCCGGTATCCCACGGATGCGTGGAGATGGCGATCCGGGTGATCGCGGCGCGCACTGCCGCCGACCGCTTCGGCGCATCGGCCACGGCATAAAGCACATAGCCCGATTGCAGCCGGCCCTCGAAGACCGCGTCGCCGCGCACGCTGCCTGCTGCGGCCAGCACCCGCACCAGACCGTCGGGAAAAAGCTCCATCGTCACTTCGCGGGCCGCCTCGGCCGAGGGCAGCGGCAAGTTCAGCGCCGCCTCCTTGCTGCCGTCCAGCCACAGCTTCACCGCCGGGGCGGCGGGGTCGGTCAGGTCGATGCCAAGGCGGTAGTCGGCGAAATCGCGGTCCACCTTGCCCGCGTCGCCGGGTGGCACGAAGGACAGGAAGGCGAGCGAGGTCCGGGCCGGGTCCACCCCGAACACGACCCTCTGCAGGGCCCCGTCGCGCGGCCCCGCAAGCATCCGCCCGGCCGAGCGGATGCCGGTAGTGCCCCAGGCGTTCTTTTCGGGAACGTCGATCACCAGCGCGCCGCCCTCGACCCTGGCAAAGTCGTCGAAGCTGCCGCCATCGGCCGCGAAGGGCAGCCAGTTCGGGTCGGGCAGGCCGGTGAACAGCTCTCCCTCCGGGACCGGGCGGTCCGGGTCATAGGGTAGATCTGCGGCGGCCACCTCCGGCGCAGGCGCCGGTTCGGGGGCGGCCGCCACCTCGGGCGCGGGGGCCGGTTCGGGGGCCGGTTCGGGGGCTGCAGATTCGGGCGGGGCGGTTTCGGGTGCGGCGGTTTCGGGCAGGCCGATTCCCATCGCGGCGGCATAGGCGCGCGGGTCGGGCAACTCATCCTGGCTGATCGACAGCCCGTCTTCGCCGTTCTCGACGATCGCGATGGCAAGGTCGGAGGTTTCGATCACCACGAAGGGCGCGCCGCCGAGGGCGTCCGAAAGGTCGATGAAAAGCGGCGTGAAGTAATCGCCGGTCGGTCCGCGCATGTCATAGCGGAAATCCATGCCGAAAACCGCCAACTGCCCGTCCATGCACTGCAAGGCCCAATCCGCCGTGGCGCCGCCGTGGCCGGCAAAGACCGCGCCGGGGCCCGCGGCATACCAGGCCGGATCGGCCAGCTGGCAGCCGCCCTCGAAGATCGCCGTCAGCATCGGCGACCAGACCGCAAGGCCGGCGGGGTCGGCATAGGGCGATGCGGTCGCCGCTGTCGCCTCCGCGACGGGCAGCCCATCGGCCGCCAGGGCAGGGGCCGCGTCGCGGGTCACCGCGGCCATCATCATTGCCAGCCGAGCGTCTGCGGCGGCGTTGCCCTCGGGGCGCAGGGTGGCGACCAGAAGGCCCGCGCCTTGCCCGTCGCGGCCGCGGAATACCTGCACCCGCGCCTTGTCGAAGCCCAGACGTACGCCGCCCGGGGAATAGACGCGGGCGACAATCTCGATCACCGATCCGGAAAAGCCGGCGACCACGGCCTCGGTGTCGGCCTCGATCGAGCGGGGCACCACCCATTGCGAAAAGAACAGGTTCTCGGTCGCTTCCGCCTCGGCGGCGCCAGGGCTGCGGGCGACGATCATCATCGCGCCAAGGTCGGGGGAAAGCAGTGTCAGCAGCCGCGCGCCCGGCTGATCGGCGGTATAAAGCGACCAGCCCGCCGGCAGGATCAGGCCAAGGCCCGCAGCCGGATCGAAGATCGCCTCATCCGCCGCAGCACCGCCCCCGGGCGCAGGCGCCGCGCCCGCGCCGGGGATCGGCGGGATCACC
The DNA here is from genome assembly GCA_016704435.1 of Rhodobacter sp. Taxonomy (GTDB): domain Bacteria; phylum Pseudomonadota; class Alphaproteobacteria; order Rhodobacterales; family Rhodobacteraceae; genus Pseudogemmobacter. The sequence goes on from JADJAB010000006.1 coordinate 203,284, forward strand.
ACCGGCCCGTCGGGCAGGGGAACCGCCTCGGCCCCGTCCAGGCTGACGCGGTCCAGAATGGCCGTCAGCAGCTGGCGCAACTCTTCCGCCGGCACGCCCTCGCCCGAGATGTTGAACAACAGCCGGTAGCCGTCTTCGGCGCGCGGCTCGTCCAGAACGGCCAGCATCGTGCGCCAGTTTCCGCTGAGACGATGGACGAAGGTGGCCGGACGGCCAGCGATCCGGATCGCGGCGGTCTCCACCTCGTCGTCCCAGTCCAGAAGCGGCTCGTCGGCGATCCACCAGAACGCCATCAGCGTGATCCGGCCATCGGGCGAAAGAAGGGTGACATCCTGTTCGCGGATCTCGGAAGTGATCTGCCAATCGCCGGGGGCCTCGAAGCTGGCCTCGCCCAGATCATGCGACTCCCAGGCCTGCGCCAGGGCGGCAAGCGGCACCACCAGCGCCAGCAGAAGGCCCTGGGCCAGACGGGTCAGACCGGCAATGGCTTTGCGGGCGGCGCCATGGAGGGCAGCACAGGGGCGCAGGCAGTAACGTTCTTCCGGCAGACAGCGCATCGGTCGGTCCTTTCAAGGCTCGGGCGGGGCTTTGCCATGGCACGGCAGCGGCAGGTTGCAATTGCCGCGGGCCTGTCGCTGCCCCCCTTCAAACGCCTTGAATCATTGCAGATCAGTACCCTGCTCGCGATGACAAGGATCAAATCGCGCCACGTTTTCTGCAGCCGTGCCCGCAGCTATCGCAACCGACGAGTACCCCTATTGGTCAAGCATGGGCTCGGTTCCGCTTTCTGCGACCCCGCAAGAGGGAATTCGCCATGACAAGAAGCTTGCGCATGATGGCGGATCTCCTGTGCGTCCCGGATGCAACCAAGTGCCCATGCCCGGCTTTCATTTCGAGATTTCTGCGATACCGGGGATGCTGGTCAGGATCATCGTGTGTCTCCCCCGATTGGAACAGGCCAACCCCAAATCGCAGACGCTTCAGCCAAGCAGGCCAGGCATCGGCGCGGAGCGGAGAGACGAGCAGTTGCGAATTGGGATGATCGTTCACCATCTCGGCTGCGCCGGTCAACTCCGCTCTTCCACGATCCCGGACAGTCCTGTCGCTCATTGGAGGTCAAGCGAAAGAAGGACAAGGCCATGATTCAGCCGGTCAGGGCATTTCCGACCTGACGCAATGTGTCGGATTCAAGCGCACGGAAAACGGAAGGCCGTTTGGCGGGCCAGATACGACGCGGAAAGGAAAATACCGCCGGCTCAACATGTTGACGACCCAAGTGGAGGCGGGTACCGGAATCGAACCGGTCTTCACGGATTTGCAATCCGCTGCGTAACCTCTCCGCCAACCCGCCGCCGGTAGGTCGGGATTTCCTAGCCCAAGCGACCGGCGGCTGCAAGGGCTTGTCAAAGCGCATCGTCGCGGGCTTGCGGCCGAAAGTTGCGGGTCTATGCTGGGACGGTGTGCGTGGGAACGGCCGGTGCCCCGGAGGAAAGCGATGTCCGAAGCCCTGACCGAGGCGGAACCCACCCTGCGGCTGGCGGTGTTTCTTTCCGTCCTGGCAGCGATGGCGCTGTGGGAGGTCGCTGCGCCGCGGCGGCGGCGAGAGATTCCGCGGCTGTTGCGATGGACCAACAACCTGGCTCTGGTCGTGCTGGATACCGCCGTGCTGCGGCTGGCCTTTCCCATGCTGGCCGTCGGCCTTGCGATCCTGGCCGAGCAGCGCGGCTGGGGGCTTTTCAACCTGCTGGCGGTGCCGGGCTGGCTGGCCTTCGTGGCCTCGGTGGTGATCCTGGATCTGGCGATCTATGGGCAACATGTCGTCTTTCACGCCGTCCCGGTGCTGTGGCGGCTGCACCGGATGCACCATGCGGACCTGGAGTTCGACGTGACCACCGGCCTGCGCTTTCATCCGGTCGAGATCGTCCTGTCGATGGCGGTCAAGCTGGCGGTGGTGGCAGCACTTGGACCGCCGGCACTGGCGGTGCTGGTCTTCGAGGTGCTGCTCAACGCCACCGCGCTGTTCTCGCATTCCAACGTCCGCCTGCCGGCCGGGCTGGACCGCGTGCTGCGCTGGGGGATCGTGACGCCGGACATGCACCGCGTCCACCATTCCATCGACCGGGTCGAGACCGACAGCAACTATGGCTTCAACCTGTCGGTCTGGGACCGGCTGTTCCGCACCTACCGCGCCCAGCCCGCAAAGGGCCACGACGCGATGCAGATCGGGATCGGCCAGTTCCGCACCCGGCGCGACCTCTGGCTGGACCGCATGCTGCTGCAACCCTTTCGCGGCCCGGCAAGCGATCCGCCCGAAGCGCCGCGGCAGGCGGATGCCGGCCTGAAGCGCTGACCAGTCGGCGCGCCCGGAGGCAAAAGCCATGTCACGCTTGATCCGGGTGGGAAAATAGAAGTATTCCTATCCTTGAATTATTATATACTCGCCGGACTCAGCCCCGGCTGGCAGGCTTTCGAGGGAGGAATGACGATGTCGATCACGCGAAGGGATGTCCTTCAATACATGCTGAACTCGGCCGCGGTGCTGACGGCGGCTGGGCTTGGCGCCAATCCGCGCCGCGCGCTGGCGCAGCAGCAGCTGACCCAGGACGACCTGTTGCGCTTTGACGCCAAGGGCCAGGTCACGCTGTTGCACTTTACCGATGCGCATGGCCAGTTGGCGCCGGTCTATTTCCGCCCGCCGGATACCAACATCGGCGTCGGCGCCTATGCCGGCATCCCGCCGCATCTGGTGGGCGAGGAATTCCTGGCCCATTTCGGCATCGAGCGCGGCAGCCCGCTGGCCTATGCCCATACCTATCTGGACTACACCGATCTTGCGCAGACCTACGGCCGGCTCGGCGGGCTCGACCGAACCGCCACCCTGGTCAAGGCAATCCGCGCCGAGCGGGGCGACGACAAGGTGCTGCTGCTGGACGGCGGCGACACCTGGCAGGGATCGTATACCTCGCTGAAGACCAACGGTCAGGACATGGTCGACTGCATGAAGCTCTTGAAGCCCGACGCGATGACCGGGCATTGGGAATTCACCTTCGGCACCGAGCGGTTCCAGGAACTGGTCGACAGCATGGGCTATCCGTTCCTGGCCTCGAACATCTTCGACACCGAATGGGATGAACCGGCCTTCGAACACACGGCGTTCTTTGAAAAGGGCGGGGTGAACGTCGCGGTGATCGGTCAGGCGATGCCCTATACGCCCATCGCCAACCCGCGCTGGATGTTCCCCGAATACGGTTTCGGCATCCGCCCCGAAGTGTTGCAGGCCAATGTCGATGCCGCCCGCGAAGCCGGGGCCGAGGTGGTGGTGCTGATCTCGCACAATGGCTTTGACGTTGACCGCAAGCTGGCCACCGTGGTCAAGGGCATCGACGTGATCCTGACCGGCCATACCCATGACGCGATCCCCGAGGCGGTCGAGGTCGAGGGCACGCTTATCCTGTCTTCCGGCAGCCACGGCAAGTATCTGGGCCGGGTCGATCTGGAGGTGACGGATGGAAAGGTGACGGGCCACAGTTCCACGCTGATCCCGGTCTTTTCCGACGTCATCGCGCCCGATCCCGAGATGGCTGCGAAGATCGCCGAATTCCGCGACCCGCACATGGCCGAACTGACCCGCGTGCTGGGCCGGACGGAAAGCCTGCTCTACCGGCGCGGCAACTTCAACGGCACCTGGGACGACCTGATCTGCCAGGGCATCCGCGAGCAGCGCGACGTGCAGATCGCCCTGTCGCCGGGGTTCCGCTGGGGCACCACGCTCTTGCCGGGCCAGGACATCACCGTGGACGATCTCTATACCGAAACCGCGATGAGCTATCCTGCCGTCTACCGCAACGAGATGACCGGGGCGCAGCTGAAAGAGATCCTGGAAGACGTCTGCGACAACCTCTTCAACCCCGATCCGTTCTACCAGCAGGGCGGCGACATGGTCCGGGTTGGCGGGATGAGCTACAGTTGCAACGTCAATGCCGAAATCGGCGGCCGCATCACCGACATGGCGCTGGAAGACGGCAGCCCGATCGAAGCGGACAAGTCCTATACCGTAGGCGGCTGGGCCTCGGTCAACGAGGGCACAGAAGGCCCGGCGATCTATGACCTGATGGAGGAATTCATCACCGCCAGGGGCACGGTGAACGTGCCGGAAGAAAGCACGGTCAAGGTGGTGCTTTGACTGCCGGGGACGCCGGTCTCAACCAAGCCGCAGGCGGTGGCGGTGCTGCAAGAGGTCACGCGTTGCCGCCACTTCGGCGGTCTGGCGGGCGCTGTCCCACCCCAGAGCGGCGGCGGTAATCGCGGCGATCCGGTCCAGCACCGGTGCCGTCAGCCGCCCGGTGATCGCCAGATCGGTGCGACGCAGGATGATGTCTTCCAGCTTCACCACCATCTCGCTGCGGGCGATCCAGTCAATCTCGGCCTCGGACCAGTCGGGCAGGTCGGCCAGCAGCGGCGGCACCGGCCCTTCGTGGGCCAGGATCGCCAGCGCCCCGGAGCCATAGCGCGCCAGCAACTGCCCGGCGCGGTCGATCTCGCAGCCGGTGCGGGCGGCGGTGGCGACCGCCCAGGCCGCAGGGTCCGCCGGATAGTCGCGCCCGCCGCCGATCGGCAAGCCCTGGGTGCTGACGCGGCGGGCGTGGCCCAGCCGGGCCAGCACGGTTTCGGCCACTTCCTCGGCGAAACCGCGAAAGGTTGTCCACTTGCCGCCGACCAGCGACAGGATCGGCCATTGCCCTTGCGCCCTCCGGCTCGGCCACCGGGGCGGAATGATCGCGGCTGATCAGCCCGGCGATGGCGGCGTCGGAGCGGGGCAGCGGGCGGATGCCGGAATAGGTAGAGAGGATCTGGCCTTCATCGAAGGTCAGTACCGGCAGAAGCTCACGCAATTCCTTGAGGAAATAGGCGATTTCGTCTTCTTCGCAGCGCACCGTGTCGGGGTTGTCGTCGCGGATGTCGGTCGACCCGACCAGCACCCGGCCAAGATAGCCGTAGACCAGGCAGATGCGGCCGTCGTCAGCCTCGAAATAGATCATCCGGCCCTTCAGCGCGGCCAGAAGGGCGGGGTGATCGAGAATGATGTGCGAGCCCTTGGTGCCGCCGATCAGCGCCGAAGGCGCGCCAAGCGCGGCATTGATCCGGTCGATCCACGGCCCGCCCGCGTTCAGCACGATGCGCGGGCGCAGCGCCAACGGCCTGCCATCGGCCGCGGTCAGCTGCACCACCCGGCCATCGGTGCCCGCCAGCGTGGCGTGGTTCAGCGCCTGCGAGGCCGGGCTGGCGGCCAGCCCGTCGCGGACCAGTTCCAGCACCAGCCGCTCGGGATGGCTGACCTTGGCGTCGTAATAGGCGGCGGCGGCGGTGATCTCGGGCGTCAGGCCGGGTATCTCGCGCAAGGCACGGGCGCGGCTCCACAGCGCGTGGCGCGGCATCACGCGCTGGCGGCGGCCATAGAAATCATAGACCGCCAGCCCGATCTTGATCAGCACCGCGCCCCGCGACCGCGGCGCGGTGGTCGACCCGAAAAGCGTGCGCAGCGCCGAGGGAATGCCGCGCAGCCAGGAAAACAGCGGAATGACCGTGTGCAGCGGTGTGACGTAATGCGGCGCGTTGCGCAGCAAGAGGTTTCGCTCCAGCGTCGATTGCGCGACCAGCCGGAATTGCCCGGTTTCCAGATACTTGATGCCGCCATGGATCATCCGCGACGGCGCCGCCGAGGTGCCGGAGCCGAAATCGCCCTTGTCGGCGATGACACAGGTCAGCCCCTGTTCGCAGAGGTCGCGGAACGTGCCGGCGCCGTTGATCCCGGCACCCAGGATCAGAACGTCGATGTCGGTGGGCGGGGCTGCAGAGGGGGTTGGATCTTTGGGCATTCGGGCAAGCGTCTGGGGTTTCTGGCTTTCGATTCGCGGGCAGAGCGGGGCGCAGCGTATCTGACCGGGCTGAACAAGGCGAGGCAGGGAAGATGCCCCCGGCGGCCTTCGCAGCGGGGCTGTTGCGTCCCGCCGCGATCATGGCAAAAAGGGCGGGGAGCAGTACCGGAGGGGCGGATGCCGCATATTCTTGCCATTGATCAGGGCACGACCTCGTCGCGCGCCCTGCTGTTCGATACGGGCTCTGGGGCGGGCCTTCGGGTGGTGGCCTCTGCGCAGGAAGAATTGCCGCAGCATTTCCCGGCTTCGGGCTGGGTCGAGCATGACCCGGCCGACATCTGGTCCACTGTGCTGCGCTGCTGCCGGGCGGTGCTGGCCAAGGCGGGCCTGACCGCTGCCGGCCTGGCCGCGATCGGCATCACCAACCAGCGCGAAACCACGCTCCTGTGGGACCGCGCCACCGGCGCCCCGCTGCACCGCGCCATCGTCTGGCAAGACCGCCGCACCGCGCCGATCTGCGAGGCATTGCGCGCGGCGGGCCATGAGCCGATGATCACCGCCCGCACCGGGCTGCTGCTCGACCCCTATTTCTCGGGCACCAAGCTGAAGTGGCTTCTGGACACCATCCCCGGCGCCCGCGCCCGGGCCGAACGGGGAGAGCTGGCCTTCGGCACCGTCGACAGTTGGCTGATCTGGAACCTGACCGGCGGGCAGGTCCACGCCACCGACGCCACCAATGCCGCACGCACCCTGCTTTACGACATTGGCCGCGGTGAGTGGGATACCGGGATCTGCGGCCTCTTGCGCGTTCCGATGGCGCTTTTGCCCGAGGTGCGCGACTGCGCCGGCGATTTCGGCCTGACCGAACCGGCGATCTTCGGCCGCCCGGTCCCGATCCTGGGTGTCGCCGGCGACCAGCAGGCGGCGACCATCGGCCAGGCCTGTTTCGAGCCGGGGATGATGAAGGCGACCTATGGCACCGGCTGCTTTGCGCTCTTGAACACCGGGGACAAGCGGGTGGCCTCGGGCAACCGGCTGCTGACGACCATTGCCTACCGGCTGGACGGCCAGGTGACCTATGCGCTGGAAGGTTCGATCTTCATCGCGGGCGCCGTGGTGCAATGGCTGCGCGACGGGCTTGGGGTGATTTCCACCGCTGCCGAGACGCAAGCCCTGGCCGAGGCCGCCGATCCGGGCCAGGACCTGGTGCTGGTGCCGGCCTTCACCGGCCTTGGCGCGCCCTATTGGCGGCCCGATTGCCGCGGCGCGGTCTTCGGGCTTGCCCGCAACTCGGGCCCGGCCGAGCTGTCGCGGGCGGCGCTGGAAAGCGTCGGCTACCAGACCCGCGACCTTCTGGAGGCGATGCGGGCCGACTGGGCCGGGGCGACGGGCGGCGTCCTCAGGGTCGATGGCGGCATGACGGCCAGCGATTTCGCCATGCAGTTCCTGGCCGACATCCTGGGCGCGCCGGTGGACCGCCCGGTGGTGACGGAAACTACAGCACTAGGCGCCGCCTTCCTGGCCGCAACCGGGGCCGGGCTGTGCGGCGGCCCCGGCGCATTCGCCGAAAGCTGGGCGCTGCAACGCCGCTTTGCCCCCGCGATGCCGGCGGCCGAGCGGGACCGCCGCTATGCGCGCTGGGGCCGCGCGGTGGCAGCGACCATGGCGGTCTGAGCCGGCTGCAGCCTTCAGAACAGCTCGATTCCGGTCGATGCTGCTGTCCCGGGCGGCGGGGTGCGCTGGGGCTTTTCGTCCACCGCCTCGTTCGGGATCAGCAACTGGCGGGCCAATCCGGTGGCGGGCTGGAACAGCACCCGCCGCGCCTGGGTGCCGCCCAGGCTTTCGGCCAGGCAGGGTATGCCTTCGGTCTTCAGGAAGCCGCGGGCGAAATCGGCGTTCGAGGTGCCGATGTCGCGCAGGTTGGCGGCGATCTTCGCCCCGCCGAACAGCTTGGCCTTCAGCCGGTCGCGCCGTGCCCCGGCGCGCAGCAGGCCGTTGATCAGCATCTCCATCGCGTGAACGCCATAGCGGTTGTCCCGCACCGCCGGGTCGCCCTGAGCCTGGGCAAGCAGAAAGTGGTTCATGCCGCCAAGCTGCATGCCCTCGTCCCAGATGCAGGCGGCCACGCAAGAGCCGAGGATGGTCGACAGCACCTCGTCGGGACGGGACAAGACGCGGAACTCTCCCTGGATGACCAGGATGGCCTTTTGTCCGGCTGCAATCATCGGGCTGCCCCCGCCGGGGCCGCTGCGGCGGCCCGAGCCAGCAGTTCCGGCCCGATCCGGTCCAGCGGCAGCCGGATTTGCGCGGCGCCGATCTCCCACGCCGCGCGGGGCATGCCATAGACGACCGAGGTCGCCTCGTCCTGGGCGATGGTCGCCGCCCCGGCCCGGCGCAGTTCCAGCATGCCCTGCGCACCGTCGCGGCCCATGCCGGTCAGCAGGGCGGCGGTGACCTGGCGGGCAAAGCCGGTGGCCGAGCGGAACAGCTCATCCACCGAGGGCAGGTGGCCGGACACCACCTCTCCCGGCACAAGCTGGGTGCTGGGCGGGGACCCGGCCCTCAGCCGCAGATGGCCTGGACAGCCCGCCCCGACGACGATCGTGCCGGGAGACAACGGGATGCCGTTTTGTGCCGGCACCACCGAGGCCGCGCAAGCGCGGTCCAGAAGTCGGATCAGGCTGTCGGAAAAGGCCGCCCCGGTGTGCTGCACGATCGCGGTGGGCGGGCAATCGGCGGGAAACACCGACAGCACCCGCAACAGCGCGTCGATTCCGCCGGTTGAACTGCCGATCAGGATGAAACGGTCGGGCCGGGCCCGCGACGCAGCCTGCGACACGGGCAGGGGCAGCGGCCTGGGTGGGGCCGCCTGCGCCGGCGCCCGCGCCAGCGCCGCCCGGATCTGTGCCAGCATTGCCGGCGCGGGCAACGCCGGATCTAGCACCGGGGCCTGGGCGGCGGCCTCTCCGGGTTGGCTGTCCGAGGCGATCCGCATCCAGGTGATGGCCATGACGCGGAACATCGCCAGAAGGCCGCCGAAATCCGGATGGCGCGACAGCTCGGACCCCAGGATGACCAGCTTCGGTTCCTTCTGCTCGATCAGGACATAGGCGCCCGACAGTTCGCCGGCCTGGCCGCAGAGCCGGATTTCCGGCGCGGCCGACAGCGTGCGGACCAACCGCGACTGAGTCAGCGGACTTGAGGTGAGGATGACAGTCGCGATCTGGGTCATGGCGGCTTTCGCGGATCAAGGCGCGGGGTGGACGGGGGGCAAGGCGGGCGAAGGTCGTCGCATCGGGGCAAGCCGGTTGCGAAGGTCGGGCGCGATGTGGGGTGCCCGGTGGGGCTGATGCTCGGGTCGGTTCCCGGCCACTCGCCCTTTGCATCGGGTTTCGCAAATCCGTCGGCCTGCGGCAGGTGCGCGCTGCGGGCGATACGGCTGTCGCGTCGCGGCCGGCCGCGCGCCATTTCCGAGACCATGTTCAGGACGCGGAAGTACGCCGGATCGCGCCCGGCGATGCTGGCTGTGGGCTGCGGAAGCGGAGGAGGCGCGCGGTCGGGCATTCGGTCGGATCCAGGTCCGGGACAGGTCGGGTTTCGAGGGGCGGACCCGCGGTGGAGTTGTGGCTTTGGGTCTGGTCCGGGGCGCTCCGGATGCAGAAGGCCCGGCGCACCGTTGATTCCGGCTGAGACCGCCACGGGATCTCGCGTCAGGGAAAGACCCCAGGGCCGGGGCACCCGGTCAGAAGACCTCGGCATGGCCAGTTACCGCTGCCTGACCGGGGGCGAGCCCTGCAAGCGCGCGCCGCATCTCGGCCAGCAGCAGCCCCTCGCCCAGGGCCTCGGCGCCCAGCCCCGGCCGCAGCCCGGCGGAAGCAGCCGCCAGTGCCTCGGTCCACAGAGCCAGGTCGTTCAGCCGCTGGTCCAGAAGGTCGATCGCCTGCAGATCGGCAAGCGGGCCGGTCGGCGCGCGCGGCCCCGCGCTGTCGATCAGCGCATGGACAGCATCCTCCAGCTGGACAACGACGGCCCTGCATTGCCGGATCTCGGCTGCGGTGCGGCGCAGCAGATCGTCGAGCGGCGGAAAGGAATCCGTCGCGGCAGGCTTTTCGGCGGGCATCACAGCGGGCCCACCACACGCTCGATACTGGCTTTCACGGTCGCGGTGGTGAATGGCTTGCGGATCAGGTTGTTCAGGCCAAGCTGCTGGCCTTTCTGCAGGATTTCCGGCGTCGGCGTGCCAGTGATCAGGATGAACCCGATCCGCTGGGTGGTCCGGTTCTGCCGCAACGCGCCCAACAGGTCCAGTCCCGTCAGCCCCGGCATGTTCATGTCCGAGATCACCAGATGCACCGGGTTCGAGGCCAGCTTGCCCAGCGCGGTCTTGCTGTCGGCTTCGGTCGCGAAATGCTTGATGCCGATCTCTTCCAGCGATTGCGAGATCAGCGCGCGGCTGACCGACATGTCGTCTACGACCATCACGCGCAGCGATTCCTTGAGGCTCATTTGGGGTGTCCTTTTCTTTGCGTTCAGGCCGGTACCGGGCCAGTCATGGAGCCGGTCTTGCGGTAGGCGGTGACGCCGACCGAGGTGAAGGTGGCTTCAGCCGGCCCGTTCAGCCGTTCCGAATGGCCGATGAACAACAGCCCGTCGGGCGCCAGCAGGGTGGCGAATCGTTGCCAGAGCCGGGCCTGCGTCGGCTTGTCGAAATAGATCGCCACGTTGCGGCAGAAGATCGCGTCGAAAGGGCCGCGCACCGGCCAGTCCTGCATCAGGTTCAACTCGGCGAAGCGCACCATCTGGGTGATCTTGGGCAGGATGCGCATCTGGCCATCGGGCGCGCGCGCGATCGCCTGCGGCTTCATCCGGTCGGGGATCGGGCGGGTCTCTTCTTCGGCGTAAAGCGCTGCCTGGGCGCGGTCGAGGATGGCGCGGTCGACATCGGTCGCGAGGATGCGGATGTTCAGTTGCGTGGCCTCGGGCAGCGCGTCGAGCAGCGTCATGGCGATGGAATAGGGCTCCATCCCCGCCGAACAGCCCGCCGACCACAGGCGCAGCCGCCGACCCGCCTTCAACGCGGCCAGTTGCGGCTTCACGGCCAGGTTTGCCAGCAGCTCGAAATGATGCCCCTCGCGGAAGAAATGCGTGACGTTCGTGGTCAGGGCCGAGGTCAGAGCCTCACGCTCCTGCGCGCCGTCGGCCGTTTCGATCAGCCGGCAGTAGCTGTCGAAATCGGCCAGCCCAAGCGCACGCAGCCGCTTGATGAGCCGCGAATAGACCAGATCCTTTTTCGAGGCCTGCAGGTTCAGCCCGAATTCGCGATGCGCGAAGGCGGCGATACGGGCGAAGTCGGCCTCGGAGAACGGCAGGTCGACCGGGCCGCGATCAGCCACGGCGGGCATTCGGCCGGCGAGGGCTGGCGCGGTCACCATCATGCCGCCTGCCGCGCGCGCGACTGGATCACCGCGGCCAGGTCGATGACACGGGTCATGCCGTCCTCGATCGTGATCACGCCGGTTATGCTTTGCTTGGTGGTCTCGGACCGGATGTCGGGCGTGTCCTGGATGCGGTCTCGGCCGACCGAGAGGATTTCCGACACCGCCTCGACCAGCAGGCCGACGGTCTGGTTTTCGATCATCGCAACCACCACGACGTTGCGCGGGCTTTCCGGCGTCGGCCCGAGGCCGAAGCGCAGCGACAGATCATAGATCGGGATCACCGAGCCGCGCAGGTTCATCACTCCCAGCACCTCTTTTGGCGCGTGCGGCAATGGCGTCACCGCCGTCCAGCGCCGAATCTCGCGCACATGGGTGATGTCGAGCGAGAAGCTTTGCCCGCCGGCCTGGAAGGTGACGAATTCGGCATCCGCACCGGCGCGGGTGTCAGAGGCTTGCATGGGCGGCTCCTGTGGCTTGGGTTGCGGCAACTGCAGCGGCGGCATGGGGGGTGCCGCACGGCGGCGGAAATGCGGTTCGACGTCAGCGCATCGGCATCGAGGATAAGCGCGATCTGGCCATCGCCCAGGACGGTCGCGGCCGAGACGCCGGGGATCGCCCCGTAGTTCGAATCGAGCCCCTGATCACCACCTGGCGCTGGTCATGCACCGCATCGACCACCAGCGCGCATTGCGTCTGGTTTTCGGTCTCGACCAGCAGCAACAGCGGCGGCTGGGTCGGGTCGCGGTCCGGGAAGCCGAGGTTCGACGCCACGTCGATCATCGGGATGAAGCGGCCGCGAATCGACAGCAGGCTTTCGCTGGTGCCGAGTTGGTGCAGGTCCTCCGGGCCGGGCCGGATGGTTTCGATCACCGAGGTGATCGGCACCACCATGGTCTGCCCGCGACCGAGATCACCATGCCGTCCATTACCGCCAGCGTCAGCGGCAGGGCGATGATGAATTCGGTGCCCTCGCCGGGGGTCGAGGCAATGGAGACACGGCCGCCCAGAGCGGCGACGGCGTTCTTGACCACGTCAAGCCCGACACCCCGGCCCGACAGGTTCGACACCGTCTCGGCTGTGGAAAAGCCCGGCATGAACAAGAGGTTGTCGATCTCGGTATCGCTCAGTTCGGCTTCGGCAGTGATCAGCCCCTTGGTCACCGCCTTTTCGCGGATCCTGGCGCGGTTCAATCCCGCACCGTCGTCGCGCACCGTGATGACGACACTGCCCGAGCGATGCGCGGCCGACAGCCGGATGGTGCCTTCCGGGTCCTTGCCGGCGGCCAGCCGCTCGTCGCGGCTTTCCAGCCCGTGGTCGGCGGCGTTGCGGATCATGTGGGTCAGGGGATCGGCCAGCCGTTCGATCACGGTCTTGTCGACCTCGGTCGCCTCGCCCGACGTCACCAGCCGGGCCTGCTTGCCGGTAGCTTCGGCCGCTTCACGCACGATGCGCGACATGCGCTGGAACAGCGGCTTCACCGGCTGGGCGCGGATCGCCATCACCGCCTCCTGGATGTCGCGGGCCAGAAGGCGGTAGTCCTCGACATGGGTGATGACTTCGGCATCGGCGGGCAGGGTCAGCTCGAGATGCTCTGCTCGATCATCGCCTGGTTGATGATCAGCTCGCCCACCGCGTTGATCAGCCGGTCCACCCGCTCCAGGTCCACCCGAAGGGTGGGTTTCGGGCCGCCGGCGGCGCTATCCTCATCGGTGGATTTCGCCTCGCGCCTGGGGCGCGACGCGGCCTCTGGCGCGGCGGCGGGCGGTTCCGCGGCTTGCGGGGCCGGCGCTTCGGCGATTGCCTCGACCTCTTCCTCCGGGGCCGGATCCCCGACCGCGCCGAACATCGCGTCCAGCGCTGCGGTCGTTGCGGCCTGTGGCGCAGCTTCGGGCAGGATTTCCAGGGTGCACAGGCCTTCGACGAATTCGAAGACCTCATGCAGCACGGTTTCCGGTTCCGTCGTGGTCAGGCGGATCGACCAGCCGAGGTAACTGGCGGCGGGGTCGAAAGCGGCCCAATGGGGCAAGGCCGAGGCATCCAGAGTCACCGCCATCTCGCCCAGATCGGCCAGCGCCGACAGGATGAGCGCCGGGTCGTGGCCGTTGGCGTAAAGCTGCGGCTGCGGATGGAACCGGATCAGCCAGACCGGGGCGGCAAAGGCGTCGCCCATCGGCAGATCGACGGCGAAATCCAGCGGCATGGCGGAAAAGCCGAAACAGGGATCGTCGTCGGCCGAGGGCTCGGGCGGGGCGGGTTCGCCCAGCACGGCGTCCAGGTTGGCCAGGAATCCGGCGGTCTGCTCGGGGTCGGTCTCGGACCCGTCGCGGGCGGCTTCGACCTGGTCGGCCAGATGGTCGGCCGATCGCAGCAGCGTGTGCATCACCTCCGCCGTCAGGTCGATCCGGTCCGACCGGATGCCGTCCAGCACGGTTTCGAACCGATGCGCAAAGGCCACCAGCGCAGTCAGCGCGAAAGCTCCCGCACCGCCCTTGATCGAATGAACGGCGCGGAAGACCGCGTTCACCGTCTCGCCGTCATGCGCGCCGTCCTGGATCAGCGCCAGCCCCTCGGCCAGCGCCTCCAGCAGTTCCTCGCATTCCTCGAAGAAGGTGTCGCGGATGGAGTTCATCGATGCCATGTCAGCCCCTTGCTCCGGTTACACGGCGCACGACCGAGACGATGGCGGTGTCCTCGAACGGCTTCACGATCCAGCCGGTGGCGCCGGCGGTGCGCGCCCGCGCCTTCAGTTCGGTCGCGGATTCGGTGGTCAGCACCAGGATCGGCACGGTCCGGTTGGCAGTGCCGCCGCGAATCGCGTCGATCACGCCGAAGCCGTCCATCCGGGGCATGTTGATGTCGGTGATCACGACATCGGGTGCCACTTCAGCAAAACGCTCGACCCCGTCCAGGCCGTCATCGGCGGTGGTGCAGTCAAACCCTGCATCCTCCATCGCCTTGCGCACGAGATTGCGGATCGTGCGGCTGTCGTCGATTGCAAGCACCTTGATCGTCATGCGGCCACCTGAAAGCTGAGCAGGTCCCGGGTTACCCCGAGGGCGGAAAGCTGTGCGGCCTGATCGGGTGTCAGCCCGGTCAGGCGGAAGGCCACGCCGCGCGCCCGTCGATCGGCGGCCGCGGCGATCAGCACCTGCACCAGCGGCGTGTCCAGCCGGCGCAGGCGGGCGGCCGAGACATCAAGCGGCGCATCCGGGTTGGCGCGCAGAAACGGCAGGAGCGAGTTCTCCTCGACCACGGAAAGCCGTTCCGGCAGGGTGAATTCAAGCGTGGCTGTCATGGTCGTCCCGATCCCTCGATTGCGGCGGACCCCAGTGCATTCATGTTTGCCGGCCCGCAGTTCCGGCTGACGAAACGGGGCCCGACGCGTCCTTCCTAAGCCGCGGCTGTTTAACGAAAGGTTTTTCCGGCCCGGCCAGATCGGGCGAATTGCTTCAACCTCTCATCATCTCGGGCGACTTGACCCGGCCCGGTCGCAGCCGCATCGTCGCGCGGGCAGAAAAAAGGCGAGGGCAGGGGTGCGCAGGGCTTTCATTACCGGAACGGCGGGGTTCATCGGCTATCATCTGGCGGCGCTTTTGCTGAAGCACGGCTGGCAGATCGCGGGCTATGACGGGATGACCGACTACTATGATGTCGGGCTGAAGCGGGCGCGGCACGGGCGGCTGTTGCAGACCCCCGGCTTCACCGCGACCGAGGCGATGCTGGAGGATGTTCAGGCGCTCGATGCAGCCATCGACGCCTTTCAGCCGCAGGTGATCATCCACCTCGCCGCCCAGGCAGGCGTGCGCTACAGCTTGGAGAACCCGCGCTCGTACATCGAATCGAACGTCGTCGGCACCTTCAACGTGATGGAGGCGGCGCGGCGGCTGGGGGTGGATCACCTGCTGATGGCCTCGACAAGCTCGATCTATGGCGCCAATGAGGACATGCCGTTCGCCGAGACCGACAAGGCAGATGGCCAGCTGACGATCTATGCCGCAACCAAGAAGGCGACCGAATCGATGGGCCACGCCTATGCCCATCTGTGGAACCTGCCGACCACGATGTTTCGCTTCTTCACCGTCTACGGCACCTGGGGGCGGCCCGACCTGGCCTATTTCAAATTCGTCGATGCGATCCTGAACGACCGCCCGATCGACATCTACAACAACGGCGAAATGTGGCGCGATTTCACCTGTGTGGACGATCTGGTCGAGGGTATCCGCCTGCTGATCGACGCCGTGCCCGTCCGCCCCTGCCTCGGAGAGATGATCCCTGAAGGCGACAGCCTGTCGAAGGACGCGCCCTTCCGCATCGTCAATATCGGCAATTCCGACAAGGTGCGGCTGATGGATTTCGTCGAGGCGATCGAAGAGGTTCTGGGCAAGACGGCGGTCAAGAACATGATGCCGATGCAAAAAGGCGATGTGCCGGCGACCTGGGCCGACGCCAGCTTGCTGAAACGGCTGACCGGCTACCAGCCGAAGACCGATATCCGCGACGGGATGAAGGCGTTCGTCGCCTGGTATCGCGACTATTACGGCAAGTGATCTGGCGCTAATCGGGCGCGCCGACTGGTCCTAATCAACCGCCCGGTTTTGACCGATAATGCATGCAGCGAATTTTCCTGCCGGAAAGGACATGCCATGGAAGGCATCAGCGGAATGAACGACATGAGCCGTGTGGTCGAGGCCGACCGCGCCCATGTCTGGCACCATCTCATCCAGCACAAGCAGTTCGAGACGGTCGACCCGCGCGTCATCGTCGAGGGCAAGGGGATGCGGGTCTGGGATGCCAAGGGCCGCGAATTTCTTGACGCCGTCTCGGGCGCTGTCTGGACGGTAAACGTCGGCTACGGCCGCGAATCCATCGCCAACGTGGTGCGCGACCAGCTGATCAAGATGAACTATTTCGCCGGTGTCGGCGGCTCGGTCCCCGGCGCCCTGTTCGCCGAGAAGCTGATCGAGAAGATGCCGGGGCTGACCCGCGTCTACTATTCCAACTCGGGGTCGGAGGCGAACGAGAAGGTCTACAAGATGGTGCGCCAGATCTCGCACCGGCATCATGGCGGCAAGAAGTGGAAGATCCTCTACCGCGAACGCGACTATCACGGCACCACCATCGGCACGCTGGCGACCAGCGGTCAGCCGGAACGCGCCGCGATGTACGGGCCATTCCCCGATGGCTTCGTGATGGTTCCGCATTGCCTGGAATACCGCAAGCAGTGGGATGTCGAGAACTATGGCGAACGCGCGGCCGACGCGATCGAGGAAGTGATCCTGCGCGAAGGCCCCGATACCATTGGCTGTCTGGTGCTGGAGCCGGTCACTGCGGGCGGCGGCGTGATCGTGCCGCCGGCAGGGTATTGGGAGCGGGTTCAGGAAATCTGCAAGAAATACAGCGTCTTGCTGCATATCGATGAAGTGGTTTGCGGCGTCGGCCGCACCGGCCTGTGGTTCGGTTACCAGAATTACGGCATCAAGCCCGATTTCGTGACCATGGCCAAGGGTGTCGCCTCGGGCTACGCGGCCATTTCCTGCACGGTGACGACCGAAGAGGTCTTTGCCATGTTCAAGGACGATGCCGCCGACCCGATGAGCTATTTCCGCGACATCTCGACCTTCGGCGGCTGCACCTCCGGCCCGGCGGCGGCGATGGAGAACATGCGGATCATCGAAGACGAGGGGCTGCTCGACAACACCCTGCGCATGGGCAAGCGGACGGTCGACAACCTCTGGGCGCTGATGGAGAAGCACAAGGTCATCGGCGATGTGCGCGGCGCGGGCCTGTTCTGCGGCGCGGAACTGGTGGCCGACCGCAAGACCAAGGAACCGATGGACGAAAAGAAGGTCGCCGCCGTGGTGTCCGAATGCAACGCGCAAGGCGTGATCATCGGCATGACCAACCGGTCGTTGCCGGGGTTGAACAACACGCTCTGCCTGTCGCCGGCGCTGATCGCCACCGCCGATGACATCGACGAGATCACCGGCGCCATCGACAACGCGCTGACCAAGGTCTTCGGCTGATCCCATAGCCGGAAACGGATCGGAAAGAACGGGCGCCCTGACCAGGGCGCCCTTTTTCATGCGTGAAATCATTGGATTGGCGGGAGCTCTGGTGCTTTGGCGGGCTTTGCCTCAGGCGGCGTGTTCGTGGCAGATCTGCATGGCCTCTTCCGGCGCCAGCGGCTGGGACAGCAGCCCGCACCAGGCCCCGGCGCCCCCGCGCGGCTGGTGGTGCCGGCAGGTCCGGCACAGGCCGAAAGGCCGGTTGCCCTGCCGCGCCAGCAGATCGCCCAGCACACGGGCAAGCGCCTGCGCCGCCGCCAATGCCGCCGCTTCGGGCAGGGCTGCCGCGGCGTGATCCAGCGGTGCGGGATGCGACAGTGCCGCGCGCCCCGCCTCTGTCAGACCATAGCTGATCGAGCGGCGGTCACGCGGCGAGGCGTCTTCCTCCACCAGTCCGCGCGCCGCCAGCGCCTTCAGCGTCTGCGAAACCGTGCCGCGCGTCGCCCCGAGCCAATCGGCCACCTGTGACGGTGCCCGCGAAAACCGGTTGGCCCGGCCCAGATAGGCCAGCGCCGCCGCCTGCGCGGGGTTCAGGCCCTGCGCCCAGGCCTCGGCCTCGGCCAGCCGTGCCAGACGCAGGATCAGTTCGGGCAGATCGGAGGCTTCGGTCATGGCTTGATGATAGCGAGTCGAAAACGATATTGCAATAATAGCGACTCGCTACTAAACTCGCGAGACTCAACCCCGAAAAGGAGACCGAGATGCGCCGTGCTGCCCTTTGCCTGCTGCCGTTTTCGCTTGCCGCCCTGCCGCTGCCCGCCACGGCCGAAATCCTGTCCGACCCCAATCCCGGGGCCGTGGCCGAATTCGACATCCTCGCCGCTGCGGTCACCCGCGCCGGCAATGAGGTCACCTTCCGGATGCGTCTGGCCGGGCAGGCCGGGGCGGCCATTCCCGACCCTGCGGGCGCACTGGCCGGGGCGCCGGTCTGGTCCTATGTCTGGCCGACCAGCCTTGACCCGACCACGGTGGGCTTTGAGGGCGGCACCGGCATCCTGGCGCTGGCCGCGACCAGCCACCCCGATTTCGACGACACGCCGCTGGAGGATGAGGACGGCGACGGCGACACGGCCAACGATGGCGCGAAATGGCACAGCCACTGGGTGGTGCTGACCCCGTCCGAGGCCTGCGGGCCCGGCGCGCTGTCGGTGCGCGACATTCCCGAGGGCGAGACGCCGCAGCTGCCGCCGACCTGGCCGGGCCTGCCCCTGTTCATCGACAGCCCCGGCTTTCCGCCTGCCTTCGACGCGGCCGACATCAGCGTCACCGTGACCCTGCCCGAAGGCCAGAGTGCCGCGGGCGCCAGCTATGACGGGGTGACGGCAGCCTTGCGGGTGAACGGCAATGTCCATGCGCCGCTTTTGTGCGTGACGGACGTGTTCGACGTGGCCTCGGGCGATCTGTCACTGCCGGGCAAGATCGACTGAGGCGCGTGCATGGGTTGACTCGCGGGATGATCCGGCCCCTTGATGAGGCCAGATCATCCCACGCATGAGGCCAGATGTGGCAATTCCGGTCGAAGCCTTCTTTCTGACCGCCGGTCCGGGCGGCACGCTGCAGCGCCGCATCAGGGCCATGGTGACCGAAGGCGTTCTGGCCGGACGCTTCCGGCCCGGCCAGAAGATGCCCTCGTCGCGCGGGCTGGCGCAGCATCTGGGCGTCAGCCGGATCACCGTGACGCTGGCCTATGCCGACCTGGTGTCGTCCGATTACCTGACCTCGCGCGGGCGGTCGGGCTATTATGTCTCGGACAATGCGCCGCGCGCGCCGGAATTCCCGGCCTCGGCTCGGCCGCTGGAGGAGGTGGACTATGCTGCCCTGTCCTCGGCCCGCTTCACCCGCGCCATGGCCGGGGTGGAGCGCCCGGAGGATTGGGAACGGTTTGCCTATCCCTTCATCTACGGCCAGACCGACCCGACGCTGTTCGATCATCAGAACTGGCGCGCCTGTGCGCTCAGGGCGCTGGGGCGGCGCGATTTCGACGCGCTGACCTCGGACTATTACGAACGCGACGACCCGCTGCTGATCGAGCAGATCCTGCGGGTGATCCTGCCGCGCCGGGGGATAGCAGCGGGGACCGACGAGGTGCTGGTGACCATGGGCGCGCAGAACGCGCTGTGGCTGGCGGCGACGGTTCTTCTGGGGCCGGGGCGCCGCGCGGTGGTGGAAAACCCCTGCTATCCGGGGCAGCGGCGGATCCTGCAGACCTGCGGCGCGGGGGTGGCCTCGGTCGATGTCGACGAGGGCGGCCTGCCGGCGCGGTTGCCGCCGGCGGATGTGGTCTTCACCACCGCCAGCCACCAGTGCCCGACCAATGCGACCATGCCGCTGGAGCGGCGGCTCGCCTTGCTGGAGGCAGCCAGCCGAGAGGATTTCGTGGTGGTCGAGGACGACTACGAATTCGAGATGTCTTTCCTGAAGCCCGTGTCTCCGGCATTGAAATCATTGGATAAAGGCGGGCGGGTGATCTATGCGGGCTCGTTCTCCAAGTCGATCTTTCCGGGCATGCGGCTGGGCTATCTGGTCGGCCCGCCGTCGTTCATCGCCGAGGCACGCGCCCTGCGCTCGATGGTGCTGAAGCACCCGCCGGGGCATATCCAGCGCACGGTCGCCTATTTCCTGTCCGAAGGCCACTACGACGCGCTGATCAACCGGATGCGCACGGCGTTCAAGCGGCGGCGACAGGTGATGGAGGAATCCATCGTCGCCTCGGGGCTGACGGTGGCGGGGCAGGGCGGCTTTGGCGGCTCAAGCTTCTGGATGGCGGCGCCCGAGGGGGTGGATACCGAGGATCTGGCCCGGCTCTTGCACGCAGACGGCGTGTTGATCGAACCGGGTCGCGGTTTCTTCGATCCCGCGCGGGAAGAGCGGCGGTTCTACCGTCTGGCCTATTCCTCGATCGCGCCGGCACGGATTCCGGAAGGCATCGCGCGGATCGGGCGGGCGCAGGAGAGGATGGCGCAATCCGTGGCGGGATAGCCTGACCGGGCGTAACCGGGCCGCGCGTCCGGGCCTTCGGCGGGCCCGGAATTCTGGCGATATGTCGGTGATACGGCTGGCCCTAAGGCGGCTTTCGGGCGAGGTTTAGAAACAGGGCGAAGGGCCGCTTCGCGCGAGCATGCGGCCGCAACGGATCGGGTGAGGATCAAGCCATGAAGATGACCACCGAGGAAGCTTTCGTCAAAGTGCTGCAGATGCACGGGATCGAACATGCGTTCGGCATCATCGGATCGGCGTTCATGCCGATCTCGGATCTGTTCCCGCGGGCGGGCATCACCTTCTGGGACTGCGCGCATGAAGGCAGCGGCGGGATGATGGCCGATGGCTATACCCGCGCCTGCGGCAAGATGAGCATGATGATCGCGCAGAACGGGCCGGGGATTACCAATTTCGTCACCGCGGTGAAGACGGCCTACTGGAACCATACGCCGCTGTTGCTGGTCACCCCGCAGGCGGCGAACAAGACCATCGGCATGGGCGGGTTTCAGGAAGTCGAGCAGATGGCGCTGTTTGCCGATATGGTGGCCTATCAGGAAGAGGTGCGCGACCCGTCGCGCATCGCCGAGGTGCTGAACCGGGTGGTCATCAATGCGCGGCGGGCCAGCGCCCCGGCGCAGATCAACGTGCCGCGCGATTACTGGACGCAGGTGATTGATATCGAGCTGCCGGCGATCGTGGAGTTCGAGCGGCCGTCGGGCGGCGAGGCAGCGATTGCGGCGGCGGCGGAATTGCTGTCAGCGGCGAAGTTTCCGGTGATCCTGAACGGGGCGGGGGTGGTCCTGGGCGGCGCGATCCCGGCCTCGATGGCGCTGGCGGAAAGGCTGGATGCGCCGGTCTGCGTGGGATATCAGCACAATGACGCCTTTCCGGGGTCGCATCCGCTGTTTGCCGGGCCGTTGGGCTACAACGGCAGCAAGGCGGCTATGGAGCTGATTTCGGGAGCGGATGTGGTATTCTGTCTGGGTACCCGGCTGAACCCGTTTTCAACGCTCCCGGGATACGCGCTGGACTACTGGCCCAAGGAGGCCAGGATCATTCAGGTCGACATTAACCCCGATCGGATCGGGCTGACCAAGAAGGTTGCAGTTGGCATTGTCGGCGACGCGAAAAAGGTCGCCGAGGCGGTTTTGGCGCGCTTGGCCCTTACCGCCGGTGACCATGCGCGGGTCGAACGCAAAGCCAGAATAGCACAGGTGAAATCGGCCTGGGCGCAGGCCCTGTCCTCGATGGATCACGAGGAAGATGACGCGGGCACGACCTGGAATGCCCGCGCCCGGTCGGCCAAGCCGGACTGGATGAGCCCGCGGATGGCGTGGCGGGCGATTCAGGCGGCACTGCCACGCGAGGCGATCATTTCTTCCGACATCGGCAACAACTGCGCCATCGGCAACGCCTATCCCACCTTTGAAGCCGGCCGCAAATACCTTGCACCCGGCCTGTTCGGGCCCTGCGGCTATGGGCTGCCGTCGATCGTGGGCGCCAAGATCGCCTGCCCTGACGTGCCGGTGGTGGGCTTCTCCGGCGACGGCGCCTTCGGCATCGCAGTGACGGAACTGACCGCCATCGGCCGCCCGGAATGGCCGGCGATCACCATGGTGGTGTTCCGCAACTACCAATGGGGCGCGGAGAAGCGCAACTCGACCCTGTGGTATGACGACAATTTCGTCGGCACCGAACTGGATACCGAGGTGTCCTATGCCGGGATCGCGCGGGCCTGCGGCTTGCAGGGAGTGGTGGCGAAAACGATGGACGGCCTGCGCGCGGCGCTGACCCAGGCGATTGCCGACCAGAAGGCGGGCAAGACCACGCTGATCGAAGCCTTGATCAACCAGGAACTGGGAGAGCCGTTCCGCCGCGACGCCATGAAGAAACCGGTCACGGTGGCGGGGATCGGGCAGAAGACATGCAGACCCAGGCCATTTGATGCCGTTTGACCTTGGCCTGGCCGGCGCGTTGTGGATGGCGGCGGCGGTGCTGGCCGCCGGTTTCGTGCGCGGCTATTCCGGCTTTGGTTATTCGGCGATGGTCATCGCGGCCTCGGGGCTGGTGACCAATCCGCTGAACTTCGTGGCCGTTGTGGTGCTGTTGGAATTCGCCATGTCGGTGCAGGCCTGGAAGGGCGCCGGGCCGGCGGTGGACTGGCGGCGGGTGCTGTTCCTGCTGGCCGGGGCGGCGGTGGGCCTGCCGCTTGGCCTCTGGGCGCTGACGGCGATTTCGGACCAGGCCGCAAGGGTGGCAATCTCGGCCTATGTGCTGGTGATGTGCGCGGTGCTGCTGGCGGGCTGGCGGCTGGGGCGCGAGGTCCGGGGTGCAGGCAACGCAGTGGCGGGCGTGATCTCGGGTCTGGCCAATGCGCCCGGCATGGGCGGGCTGCCGCTGGCGGCGTTTTTCGCCGCGCAGCCGATACCGGCTTCGGTGTTCCGGGCCACGCTGATCGCCTATTTCCCGCTGCTCGATCTTTATTCCGCGCCGCTTTACTTCATGGCCGGGCTGGTCAGTTGGGACACGCTCTGGGCCGCGGCCTGGGCCTTGCCGCTGACCGCGCTGGGCAACTGGCTGGGCGGGCGGCATTTCTTCGGCACCGACCCGCAGGAGTTTCGCCGCTTTGCCATACTGCTGCTGGCAGGGCTGGCAGGCCTGGGGCTGGCAAAGGCGGTGATCTGATGCTGCTGGTGGTCAATTGCGGGTCGTCCTCGGTCAAGCTGGTGGCATTCGACGGCGCGCTGGCCGAGGTGGCACGGGCATCGGTGGACCGGATCGGCGCCGGCGGGCCTGCCGGCCATGCCGAGGCACTGGCCGAGGGGCTGGCGGCGATGGGGCTGCAGCCGGGCGCCTTGACGGCGGCGGCGCATCGGGTGGTGCATGGTGGTGCTGCGTTTGTGGCTCCGTGCCGGGTGGATGCCGCAGTTCTGGCCGAGATCGAGGCTTGCGCGGCCTTGGCGCCCTTGCACAATCCGGCGAACCTGACCGGCATCCGGGCGGTGGCCGCCCTGGCCCCGGACCTGCCGCAATACGCCAGTTTCGACACCGCCTTTCACGCCACCAACCCCGACGTTGCAGTGACCTATGCGCTGCCGGAGCCAGAGCGTGCCCGAGGCCTGCGCCGCTATGGCTTTCACGGCCTGTCCTTTGCGGCAATTGTTCGAAAAGTGAAAGAAACCGCGCCGTACAGGGTGCCGGATCGGCTTCTGGCATTCCATTTGGGCAATGGCTGCTCGATCTGTGCGATCAGGGGCGGGATCTCGGTCGCCACCACTATGGGCTATTCGCCGCTCGACGGGCTGACCATGGGCACGCGGGCGGGCGGCCTTGATCCGGCCGTGGTGATGGACCTCTGCGACCGCCTCGGGGTGGCCGGCACATCCCGGCTGCTGAACCGTGAAAGCGGGCTTCTGGCACTGGGCGGCGCCTCGGACATGCGGGCGCTGCATGCGGCCGGCACCCCGAACGCCGCCTTCGCCATCGACCATTTCGCCTATTGGGCGATCCGCCACGCCGGCAGCATGATCGCGGCGATGAGCGGGCTTGACGCCATCTCCTTCACCGGCGGCATCGGCGAAAACGACGCGGAAATGCGGGCACGCATCCTTGACGGGCTGGGCTGGATTGCAGCGGGAAAACCTGTTCATGTCATCCCGGGGGACGAAGAACGCCAGATCGCGATGGAGGCGCGCGCCTTGAGGGAGGCCGAAGGATGACCCAGCCCAAGCTGAATCTGTCGCCCCCGGTGTCGGACGAGGTGCGTCAGACCACCTGCTACATGTGCGCCGGCCGTTGCGGCATCAACGTGCATCTGAAGGACGGCCGCGTCAGCTATATCGAGGGCAACCGCGATCATCCGGTCAACAAGGGCGTTCTTTGCGCCAAGGGTGCCAGCGGCATCATGCAGGTTACCGCGCCGTCGCGCCTGCGCGCGCCATTGCGGCGGGTGGGGCCGCGCGGGTCGGGCGCCTTCGAGGAAATCAGCTGGGACGAAGCGCTTGAACTCGCGGTCTCCTGGATGAAGCCGCTGCGTGAGACGGCGCCGGAAAAGCTGGCTTTTTTCACCGGCCGCGACCAGTCGCAATCGCTGACCGGCTGGTGGGCGCAAGCCTTCGGCACGCCTAACTACGCCGCGCATGGCGGGTTCTGTTCGGTGAACATGGCGGCGGGAGGCATCTACACCATCGGCGGCGCGTTCTGGGAATTCGGCCAGCCCGACTGGGAGAGGACGGAGCTTTTTGTGATGTTCGGCGTGGCCGAAGACCATGACAGCAACCCGCTCAAGATCGGCATCGGCAAGCTGAAGGCGCGCGGTGCGCGGGTGATCAGCGTCAACCCGGTGCGCACCGGCTATTCGGCGGTGGCCGACGACTGGTATGCGATCACGCCGGGCACCGACGGCCTGTTGATCCTCAGCCTCGTCCATTGCCTTCTCGAGGCGGGGAAGATCGACCTCGACTATCTGGCGCAGTGGACCAACGCGCCGATGCTGGTGAACGCGGCCGAGGGGCCGGAGAAGGGATTGTTCGTTCGCAATGCCGAAAGCCAGCCTTTCGTGATCGACCGTCGCACCGGCCAGCCCGCGCCCTGGGATGGCGCGGGAGTGGAGCCGGACCTCGGCGCGGACTGGCAGGGGAACCGCAGTGTTTTCCGCCACCTGGCCGAGACTTATCTTGGGCCGGCCTACGCCCCCGAAGCCGTCGCCGACCGTTGCGGCATCGCCGCCCCGCGCATCCGCGCGCTGGCCGCCGAACTCGCAGAGGCGGCTTTTGACCGCGCCTTTGCCGTGCCGCGGCCCTGGACGGATTTTCGCGGCAACCGGCATGAAACCATGCAGGGCCGCCCGGTGTCGTTCCACGCGATGCGCGGGATTTCGGCGCATTCCAACGGCTTTCAGACCGCCCGCGCGCTGCATCTGCTGCAGATCCTGCTTGGGTCGGTCGAGGCGCCCGGCGGCTACCGGCTGAAGCCGCCCTATCCAAAGCCGGTCGAGGCCCATCCGACGCCGCATTTCGTGACCGTTCCCGGCAAGCCGCTGTCGGGCCCGCATCTGGGATATGTGCGCGGGCCGGACGACCTTGCGCTGCTGCCCGACGGCAGCCCGGCGCGGATCGACAAGGCGTTTTCCTGGGAGAACCCGTTCTCGGCGCATGGGCTGATGCATATGGTCATCCCCAACGCCCATGCCGGCGATCCCTACCGCATCGACACGCTGTTTCTCTACATGGCGAACATGGCGTGGAATTCTTCGATGAACACCGCGCAGGTCATGGAAATGCTGACCGCGAAAGAGGGCGACGACTACGTCATCCCGCGCATTATCTATTCCGATGCCTATGCCTCCGAGATGGTCGCCTATGCCGACCTGATCCTGCCCGACACTACCTATCTGGAACGCCACGACTGCATTTCCATGCTGGACCGGCCGATCTCGGAACCCGATGCGGCGGGTGATGCGATCCGTTGGCCGGTGGTGGCGCCGGACCGCCCCGGTTCTTTCGGCGTGCGGGGGTTTCAGTCGGTGCTGCTGGATCTGGGGGCAAGGCTGGGCCTGCCAGGGATGGTGAACGAGGACGGCACGCCAAAATACCGCGACTATGCCGACTACATGGTGACCCACCAGCGCCGCCCCGGCGTGGGGCCGCTGATCGGCTTTCGCGGGGATGGAACGGCCGAGGGGCGGGGTGCGCCGAACCCCGATCAGTTGCAACGCTATATCGAGAATGGCGCCTTCTATCAGGCGCATGTGCCCGAAGAGGCTGCGTTTTTCAAACCCTGGAACGCCGCCTATCAGGACTGGGCGGTGCGGTTGGGCATCTACGAGACGCCGCAGCCCTATCTCTTTTCGCTATGGTCCGAGCCGATGCGCCGGTTTCAGCTGGCCGCCGAGGGCCATGGCCCGCGCCAGCCGCCCGACCATCTGCGCGCAAGGCTGAAACAGGCGATGCACCCGTTGCCGATCTGGTATCCGCCCTATGGCGATGCGGACGCGGCCTTCGGCTACAAGGTCCACGCGCTGACCCAGCGGCCGATGGACATGTATCACTCCTGGGGCAGCCAGAACGCCTGGCTGCGCCAGATCCGGGGGCGGAACCTGTTGTATCTGCCGACGAAGATCTGGCTTGGGCAGGGGTTCGAGGCGGGCGATTGGGCGCGGGTCAGCTCTCGTTCCGGGCTGATCACGGTGCCGGTGGCGCATATGGCGGCGCTGAACGAAAACACCGTCTGGACATGGAACGCGATTGGCAAGCGCAAGGGTGCCTGGGCGCTGGCGCCGGATGCGCCCGAGGCGACGGTGGGTTTCCTGCTGAACCACCTGATCTCCGAGCTTCTGCCGCGACAGGAGGGCGGGCCGCGGCTGTCGAACTCGGACCCGGTGACGGGGCAGGCGGCCTGGTTCGACCAGAGGGTGCGGCTGGAGCGGGTGCCCGCGGCCGAACGGCCGGCGCAAAGCGCGCCGAGCTTTCCTGAATTGCCCGACGTGCCGCGCGCGGGTGGGGGTCGGGTGCAAAATTTCTCGAAGAATCTTGACCGGAATTTTCGAGAATTCCGGGGCCCGCGCGATCCGGAGGGTGCGCCATGACCTGCCTGCCTGCAAAGGTCGACAAGACGCTAGGTCTGGTGATCGACCTTGACACCTGCGTCGGCTGTCAGGCCTGCGTCACCGCCTGCAAGGGCTGGAACGATCAGGGGTACGGCGTGCCCTTGTCGGATCAGGATCCCTATGGTGCCGACCCCTCGGGCACCTTCCTCAACCGGGTGCATTCCTATCAGGTCGAGGTTGCCGATGCCGCGCCGCAGATCGTGAACTTCCCGCGCTCTTGCCTGCATTGCGCCGACGCGCCCTGCGTCACCGTTTGCCCGACCGGCGCCAGCTACAAGCGGGCCGAGGATGGCATCGTGCTGGTCAACGAAGACGCCTGCATCGGCTGTGGCCTCTGCGCCTGGGCCTGCCCCTATGGCGCACGCGAGATGGATGCGGCGGCCGGGGTGATGAAGAAATGCACCCTTTGCGTCGACCGCATCTATAACGACCAGCTGCCCGAACAGGATCGAGAGCCCGCCTGTGTGCGCACCTGCCCGACCGGCGCGCGGCATTTCGGCGACCTGTCGAACCCGCAAAGCGCGGTCTCCAGGCTGGTCGAGGCGCGTGGCGGTTATGCCCTGATGCCCGAGATCGGCACCGGGCCCGTCAACCGCTACCTGCCGCCGCGCAAGAAGGGGGCTGGCCTTTCCGGCCCCTTGACCGCGCTGGTGGATCTGCCGGCGACGGGCCTGGCGGGCTGGCTTGACCGGCTTCTGGGAAAGCTCTGATGCATCCTGCCCCCTCGGTCATCCTGTTCACGGTCCTCTCCGGCGCCGGTTTCGGGTATCTTGCCTTTCTTGCCCTTGGCTTTCCGGCCGTCGCGGGCTGGGCGGGTTTTGCGGCATGGGGGTTCGGTTACGCGATGGCGGTGTCTGGCTTGCTGGCCTCGACCTTCCACCTTGGCAACCCGCAACGCGCGCTGCTTGCCTTCTCGCAGTGGCGGTCAAGCTGGCTTAGCCGCGAGGCCTGGACCTCGGTCGCGGCTCTTACGGCGCTGGCCCCGATGGCGCTGTCGGACTGGCTGGGCCTTGGCCTGCTGCGCGGCTTCGGGCTGGTCGGCGCGGCGTTCTGTGCGGCGACGGTGATCTCGACCGCGATGATCTATGCGCAAATGAAGACGGTGCCGCGCTGGCGCGACTGGTCGACGCCCGTGATGTTTGCAGCCTTTGCCGTGGCGGGCGGGGGCGTCCTGGCCGCACCGCCGGTCTGGGCGGCGGCGCTGGCACTTGCGCCGGGCGCGGCGCTGATCCTGAGTTTCCGGCGAGGTGACGGGGCCTTTGCGGCGGCGGGTCACAGCCTGGGCAGCGCTACCGGGCTGGACCGGCTAGGCCAACCGTCAGTGTTCGAGCAGCCGCATACCGGCGGCAACTACCTTATGCGCGAGATGATCCATGTCGTCGGCCGGCGCCACGCCGCCAGGCTGCGCCCTATCGCCCTGCTTCTGGCGGCGGCGGTGCCGGCGCTGCTGCTGGTGATCCTGCCCGTGCCCCTTGCGCGCCCGCTGGCCTTTGCAATTCATCTTGCCGGAGCACTGGCCGCGCGCTGGCTGTTCTTTGCCGAGGCCGAGCATGTCGTGGGGCTATACTACGGCAAGCGCGGCTGACAGGAGGATTGCCATGCTGAATTGCTTCAAGGCCTATGACATCCGCGGCCGTCTGGGAGACGAGCTGAACGAGGACATCGCCCGCCGCATCGGCCGGGCCTTTGCCGAGGTGCTGGGCGCCTGCCGGGTGGCGGTGGGGCGCGATTGCCGCGCCTCGTCGGCGGCGCTGATGGCGGCGACGGTCGAAGGGCTGGTCGCCGCCGGGGCCGAGGTGCTGGACCTTGGCCTGTGCGGCACCGAAGAGATGTATCACGCCGTGACCTGGCTGGGCGCCGATGGCGGGATCGAGGTGACGGCCTCGCACAATCCGATGGATTACAACGGGATGAAGATGGTGCGGCGGGGCTCTGCGCCGCTGGACGCCGCTTCGGGGTTGCAGGCGATCCATGACCTGGCCGATGCGGCGGTCTTTGCCGAACCGGCCGAAAAGGGGCGGGTGACAGCGGCCGGGGGCGCTCGCGCAGCCTATGTCGCCACCGTCGCGGATTTCGTCGATGTCGCGGCGCTGCGGCCGCTGCGTGTGCTGGTCAACTGCGGCAATGGTGCGGCGGGGCCCACATTCGACGCGCTGGCGGCCGAACTGGCCGCGCGCGGCGCGCCCCTGCGTTTCACCCGCCTGCACCATGACCCCGACGGCAGCTTTCCCAATGGCATCCCGAACCCGCTGCTGCCGGAAAACCAGCCAGTCACCGCGCAGGCCGTGGTGGCGGCGGGTGCCGATCTGGGCATCGCCTTCGACGGCGATTTCGACCGCTGTTTCCTGTTCGATGCGACCGGCGCTTTCGTGCCCGGCGAATATGTGGTGGCACTGCTGGCCGAGGCTTTTCTCGTGCGGGAGCCGGGCGCGGTGATCGTGCATGACCCGCGGGTGATCCGGGCGACCGAAGAGGCCGTGGCGCGCGGCGGCGGGCGGGCGGTGGCGGCGCGGACCGGGCATGCCTTTCTCAAGCAGACCATGCGGGAGACCGGCGCGGTCTATGGCGGCGAGATGTCGGCGCACCACTATTTCCGCGATTTCATGGCCTGCGACAGCGGCATGATCCCCTGGCTTCTGGTGATCGACCTCATGAGCCGCCGCGGCGCTTCTCTTGCCG
Source organism: Rhodobacter sp. (assembly GCA_016704435.1). Taxonomy (GTDB): domain Bacteria; phylum Pseudomonadota; class Alphaproteobacteria; order Rhodobacterales; family Rhodobacteraceae; genus Pseudogemmobacter. The sequence continues at coordinate 232,928 of JADJAB010000006.1, forward strand.
ATCTGGTCGGCCGGAGGCGGCGCGAGTATCCCTCTTCGGGCGAGATCAACGTTCGGGTGGCGGATGTGGCGGTGGCGGTGGCGCGTGTCGAGGCGGCGCGGGGCGGTGCCGCACGGGCGCGCGACGTGACCGGACGGCCTGTCGCTGGATTTCGGGGCGTGGCGGCTGAACCTGCGGGCCTCGAACACCGAACCGCTGTTGCGGCTGAACGTCGAGGCGCGCGGCGATGCCGGGCTGGTGGAGCGCGGCGTGGCCCAGGTGCGCGCCCTGGTCGCGACGGGGTGATGCGGCCGGCGGTGAAGCAATTGCGCGCCTGCCGGCGCAAGGCTTGTTGTCTTGCAGAGGTCCCGCCCGTTTCGGGTGCCGGCTGATGGAGGGGCGCAGCCCCTCCAAACCTCCCCGGCATATTTGCCCCAAAGCGGAAGGCGGGAAACATGCCTGGTTTTCCTCTTTGCCGAAGCATTCTCCGGGGGGCGCGGCGAACGCCGTCATTCGCCCATGGGGGTGGAAGCCCCCATCGCCGGAGCCGGTTGGCGCATCGCGCCAGAGGCGAGAAAAGGGACTTGCGCCGCAAGGCGCGCTATCGCCTTGCCGGCCTCAATGCAGGGCCGCGCCGGGAGATTGTGCCGTGTCGCGGCGGATCGGCCAGCCGGGTCGTGGCTTCAGTTGCTGCTGGACCGGCTTCACCGTCACCACATGCGTGGCGCGGTCTTCCCAGTAGCGCGGGTCCTGACGGATCTTGGGCGGGAGCAGGTAGACGTTGAACACCAGCCGTTTGCGCAAGGCAACCTCGGCCGCGTTCCAGCGGCCGCTGCGCTGGTCGGCGGGCGCGGCGATCAGGGCTGCTCGCAAATCCGCCTCGCGCCGGCGCAGGCGGGCGATCTCGGCCCTTGTGTCGGCCAGTTCATCGGCAAGGCATGCCATCATCGTTGTCATCGCGGCCCCTTTCTGGTGCATGTTTCCGGAATGTTCCGGATGAGACTGCGGCAGAAGGCTTAACGCCCGGTTAGCGAAGACCCCACGGCATGCGGCAGGCCGGCTCGCGTTCCTTTCGCGCGCAGGCGGGCCTTGCCAAAGCCGGGTCGGCGGCGCAGGTTCGGGGCATTGGTATTTTCCTGACGGCACGAGGCAGGGCATGTGGGACTTCAGCATTGGTCGGGCGATCGGCCTGATGGTCGGGACGGCCCCTTTCGTTCTGTTCCGGGTGATCGTCTACTTCGCCATTTCGGCGGCTTTCGTTGTGGTCACCGGCACCGGCGCCGGGGTCGGCTATGGTGTCGGCATGTTCGGCGATGACGATTTTCAGGCCAGTTCCACCGCCTGGGGTGCCTTTGCCGGCTTCGGCCTGACGGCGGGCGTCATCTTCTTTCTGCGCGACTACATCCTCTATATCGTCAAGGCCGGCCATATCGCCGTGATGGTGGAGTTGCTGGAGGGTCGCGAGATCCCCGGCGGGCAGGGCCAGATCGACTATGCCCGCGGCATCGTCACCGAACGCTTCGGCCAGGCCTCGGCCCTTTTCGCGCTGGATCAGTTGATCAAGGGCGTGGTGGGCGCCATCACCGGGCTGATCCAGGGCATCCTGACCATATTCCCGATCCCTGGCCTTGAACGCATCATGGGTGTGGTGCGGGCCTATCTGCGGCTGGCCGTCGGGCTGGTGGACGAGGTGATCCTGGCCCATGCCATCCGCACCCGCGCCGACAACCCGTGGAAATCGGCGCAGGAGGCGCTGGTGCTTTACGCCCAGAACGCGCGGCCGATGCTGATCAACGCCGCCTGGCTGACCTTGATCACCTGGGGGCTGGCCTTCGTGATCTTCCTGGTCATGCTGGCCCCGGCGGCGGGCGTCGTCTACCTGCTGCCCGGCAAGGCGACGGCGGGAATGCTGGTCTTTGCCGTGCTCTTTGCCTGGGCTGTCAAGGCCGCCGTGATCGAGCCTTTCGCCCTGGCCTGCCTGCTGCAGGTCTATTTCAAGGAGACCGAGGGCGAGGTGCCGAACCCGGACTGGCAGGCCAAGCTGGAAAACGCCTCGACCAAGTTCCGAAAGCTGGGCGAGCGGGCGATGCAATGGGTTGGCGGTCGGGCGGGCGGCAGTCGGGCGGCAGACGGCAAGGCGGCAGACGGGCAGGGCGCGCCAGGGGGGACGGTATGAAGCAACTGGCGATCTGCCTGGCGCTGATCGGTGGCTCGGCGCTGGCCGAGCCGGTCGAGGTCAGCTTTACCGCGCCGGCCGCGCTGGCCGATGCGCCAGTGTTCTGGGAGGCGCTGCCGATCGACATCACCGGCACCGAGGGAGAGGTCTTTCCCGTCGCCTCGGACGAAGGCATCACCGGGCCCTGGACCGTCGCGCTGGAGCCGGGACTGTGGCAGGTCACGGGCCTTGCCGGGGCGGATTTCCTGAACGGCCAGGTCACCGTCGCCGCCGCCGGCGAAAGCCATGAGATCGCCATCGAGCCACCGTTGCCGCCTCCGCCCTATGCTTGCCCCGACGTGGTGGTCTGCCATTTCACCGACAGCCAGACCCTGATCGGCTTTGACCTGCCGCAGGGCTGGGCCGCCGACCAGCCCTTTGTCGCCGACCTTGGTGGCGGCGTGACGGCCGACCGGGTCAGCGTCGTCTTTTTCGAGGATGCCGAGGGCGAAGGCGGCGAGGCCTGGTTCCTGAACCCCGCCGAATGGTATGACGAGATCGGCCCTTGCCGCGAGGTCGCCTTGGGCAATCTGTGCACGCAGAACCTGGGCGAAGTCTCGGAAGGCGCGTTCCAGATCATCGCGCCGTCGCTGCGCCGGGTCACCGCAGAAGAGGCCGCAGCGCCCTGAGCCGGCGGTGCGGCAAGGTGGGGCTGGCAGAATCCCTCCGCATGCGGCAGAAAGAACCCGTGCGGCCCGTTGCCCTTGGCTGCGGGATGTGCTTAGACATTCAAGAGACACAATCTAAACCGATAGGTTCAGAATGAGCGAGTTCGCCTCCCGCCGCATGATGATGGTGGATACCCAGGTCCGCCCCTCGGACGTGACGAAGTTTCCGATCATCGACGCCATGCTGCACGTCCCTCGCGAGGTCTATGTGCCGCGCGACAAGCTGCAGGCCGCCTATATCGGCGAGAACGTCGAGATTGCCCCCGGCCGCGTGGTGCTGGAGCCGCGGACGCTGGCCAAGATGCTGGATGCGCTGGATATCCAGCCGGGCGAGATGGTGCTGGATCTGGGCTGCGGGCTTGGCTATTCGGCAGCGGTGATCGCAAGGCTGGCCGATACCGTGGTGGCGGTGGAGGAAGACGCCGATCTGGCCGCCGAGGCGCAACGGGCGCTGTCGGAGGAAGGCGTGGACAATGCCATCGTGGTGGCCGGTCCGCTGGCCGAAGGTGCGGCCCGGCACGGCCCCTATGACGTGATCACGATCGAGGGTGGCATCGAAGAGTTGCCCGAGGTACTGGCCGCGCAGTTGAAAGACGGCGGTCGCATCGCGGCGGTCTTCATGGAGGGGGCCCTGGGCACTGTGAAGACCGGGATCAGGCACGACGGCCGGATCGTCTGGCGCTTTGCCTTTCACGCCGCGGCGCCGCTGCTGGCAGGCTTTGCCCGGACCCGTGGCTTCGTTCTGTGACGCCGCGCTGATCGCCATGGCGGCTGCGCGCCGCCGCGGCCCGACGACAGATGCACCCGGACCCCGCACATCGGGCGGAGAGGCGGGCGGAAGACAGGAAGGCAGACGATGCGCAAGTGGTTTCTGGTTCTTACGGTAACGGCCTCGATGGTACTTGGCGCAGTCGAGGCGCGGGCCGAGACGCTGGCCGACGCGCTGATTGCCGCCTACAGGAACTCCAACCTGCTGGACCAGAACCGCGCCGTCCTGCGCGCAGCGGACGAAGACATGGCGGTGGCGGTGGCCGCGCTGATGCCGGTGATCTCCTACACGATCCAGGCGGGGCTGACCCGCAACTGGACCGATGACTTCTTCGGCAATTCCACGATCATCGAGGAAACCAGCGCCTCGCTGACGCTTTCGGGCGATTATCTGGTGCTGGACTTCGGCCGCCGCGACCTGGGCATCGACATCGCCAAGGGCAGCGTTCTGGCCACCCGGCACGCGCTGGTCAACGTCGAACAGCAAGTGCTTCTGGCGGCCGTGCAGGCCTATGTCGAAGTGCGGCTGACGCAGGAAATCATCTTTCTGCGGCAGTCGAACGTGCGGCTGATCACGCAGGAACTGCGCGCCGCGCAAGACCGTTTCGACGTGGGCGAGGTGACCCGCACCGACGTGGCCATTGCCCAGGCGCGGCTGGCGGCGGCGCAATCGGCGCTGGCCGCGGCCGAGGGCGATTTCAAGGTCGCCCGCGAAAGCTACAAGGCGGCGACCGGCGCCTATCCCGGCAAGCTGGCCGCCCTGCCGCCGGCGCCGAAGATCGGCAAGACGCTGGAGGCGGCGCAGGTCGTGGCGCGCAAGACCCACCCGCTGATCCGCCAGGCCCAGGAACTGGTGACAGTGGCCGAAAAGCGCGTCGCGCTGGCCGATGCCGCGATGAAGCCGACGCTGGGCCTTGGCTCTTCGGTGACGTTCCGCGACGCCGGCGACATCACCCAGCAGCTGGGCCTGACCTGGCGTCAGACGATCTATGCGGGGGGCGAATTGTCGGCGCTGTACCGCAAGGCGCTGGCTGGGCAGGACCAGTCGCGCGCCTCGCTGGGCCAGACCACCGTCGCGGTGTTGCAGAATGTCGGCAATGCCTGGGCCAATCTGGCCGTCTATGCCGCCTCGATCGAGGCCGGAGACCAGCAGATTCGCGCCGCGCAGACCGCGTTTGACGGCGTGCGCGAAGAGGCGACGCTGGGCGCGCGCACCACGCTGGACGTTCTGAACGCCGAACAGGAACTGCTGGACGCCCGCGCCGCACGGCTGCAGGCCGAGGCCGGTCGCTATCTGGCGGTCTATCAGGTGCTGTCCTCGATGGGGCTGTTGACGGTCGATCACCTGAACCTCGGGATCGCGACCTATGACCCCGAAGCCTATTACAACGCGGTCAAGGACGCCCCCGCCACCTCCAGCCAGGGCAAGAGGCTGGACCGGATCCTGGAAAAGATCGGCAACTGAGGCCGGCAGCGAAGTCGCGCTGTTGCGAAATTCACCAATCCTTAACGGATGTTGCGCCAATTTCTTGTCACGCCGTGCCGATCTGGCTAAAGTGGCGGGCAAAACCATGACAAGACCAGCAGGCAGCATCACATGTCGGAACCCCTGACTTCGCACGAGATAGAGGATGTGTTGTCCTCGATCCGCCGTCTGGTGTCCGAAGACCTGCGCCCGGCCGCCCGCGCCGCCGGGCTTGCCACAGGGCTTTCTGCCCCTGCTCCGGCTGCGGCCGCTGCCGCGCCCGATGCGGGCGCCGAGGCGGGCAAGCTGCTGCTGACCCCCGCCCTGCGCGTCGTTCCCGAAGCGCCGCCCATGCCCGAAGCGAATCCTGTGGCTGAGGCGCATCCCGTGGCTGAGGCTGTGCATGCGGTCGAGGAGGTTCAGGCCATGGCCGCCCCGCCGGGCCCGAAATCGCGGCGCCTGAAGCCCATCCCCTGCCGGCTCCGGCGGAAGAGGTCTATGACGACCTTGGCCTGGACGAAGGCGACGACGGGTTGAAAGCGCTTCTCGACACCGTCACTCTGGACGAGGCTTGGATCGCTGCGCCCGCCTTGCCTGAAACCCCCGAAGATTCCCCTGAAACCGCGGCCGAAGAGGATGAGCTGATCTGGTCCGCCCCCGGTGACGATGTGGCCGAGGGCGAGATGACCGAAGACCTTGTGCCCGCCGGTGCCTCGGCCCTGGCCGAAGCGTATGGCCACTGGACGGCACAGGACGTGCCCGGCATGGACTGGGCGCAGGAAGAGACCGACTGGGTGGAGCCCGAGCCGATCCCCTTCGTCGCCCATCCTCGCAAGCCGGGGCTGGCGGCAGATCCGCTGGCGCGCGCCTGGGCCGACCGGGCCGAGGCCGAGGCCGAGGTCAAGGCCAGCCTGCACGGCGCGGCACGCCCGGCCAGCACCGGCGCCGACCCAGAACCGCAAGCGCGGCCCGAAGCGGCGGCAGCCGGAGCTGCTCCGGGCCCCTTCGATGGAGACGATGTCGAGATCGACGAAGAGATGCTGCGTGAGATCGTGCGCGACATCATCCGCGGGGAACTGGCCGGCACATTGGGCAAACGCATCACCCGCAACGTGCGCAAGCTGGTGCGGGTCGAGATCAACCGCGCCCTGACCGCGCGGGAATTCGAATAGCCGGCAAACGCGGCCCACCAAGACGACAAAGCGCGCCACCAAGGGCGCGCTTTTGCGTTCAGAAGAGGAGGGTAGTCCCGATCAGGCGGCTTCGGCCTGCTCGGCCTCCAGCGCGTGGCGACGTTCCGATTCCTCGCGGCTCAGCGCAACGCTTGTGCGCACGCCCTTGCCGACGAACTCCATCAGGCCCTTCACCACCCGCTCGTTCGGGTCGATCCCGGCGCAGGACAGGACTTCGCGGCCATCGCGCGACCGCGCCCAGCGGGCGATCTGGTCGGGGCCATTGCCGTATTTCTTGTCGTCGGCGATGGCGTCATCCAGCGCCGCCAGAACCACCGCCGCAAAAAGCTTGCGCGCGCGCTGGCCCTGTTCGAAGTTGAACGCCGTGCTGTCGATCGTATCGAGCATCACCTGTCTTCCCCTGGTCTTGTCTTTTCCTGCGTCCTGCGCTTGTAACGATTTGATCATGATTCGGCCATCGCGGTTTGGAATGACAGCCATGCAGCCACGTCATAGCTATCGCTTGCCCCTACGACATATAGTGATCTGTTCGCGCAAACACCGACTAAAGATGGGATGCCGCCATATTCTGTCAACCTTCTGACAAGATTTTGCCGTCTTTTTCTTGCTTCCGTCCTGCCAACGTTCCGCCGCCTGCCTATTCGGCCGTCAGCCGGGCCGGTCCGGCCAGAAGCGGGCCTTGCAGCCGGTCAAAGCGCATGTGGGCCAACGCGCGGTCGCCGCAAAAGGTTCCCAGCCGCCCGGCCTCGCGCCCGTCTTCCAGCGTGATCGGTGTGCCGGGCGGCGCTGTGCCCTCGATGTGCAGCCGCACCAGACCCTTGCGCAGTTCAGTCTTGTGCCGCATCCGCGCCGTTACCTCCTGCCCGACATAGCAGCCCTTGCGGAAATCGACGCCGTTCAGCCGCTCGAACCCCACTTCGAGGATATAGCTGTCGTCAGGCACCAGATCGGCGGGATATTCCGGCACCAGATGCTCGACCCGAAGCGCCGTCCATATGTCCGAGGGCGCAGCACCGGGAGAGTCGCCATAGGCGCGCCAGCCAAGCGCGGGGTGGCGCGGATCGGGTAGGGCATCGGGGGGGGGCGCTGCGGTGCCGCGCGTGACGTGCAGACCGGCGGGCGCGATCTGCGCGTCTGCCCGCAGCCGATACATCTGCAGCCGCTTCAGCGTCGCGGCGGCCAGCGCCTCGGGCAGGTCGATCAGATAGACGTTGTCGCCGTCAGCGGCCCGCCTGACGATGAAGAAATCGGCCAGATACTTGCCCTGCGGCGTCAGAAACGCGGCCCAGACGATGCCGGGACCGCGCCCCAGCGGCGCCACGTCGTTGGTGACGAGGCCCTGCAGGAAGGTCACCACATCCTTGCCGGTCAACCTCCAGATCGCCCGACCGGGGATGGACTCTGCTGTCATCGCGCGTCCTTTCCTCTGGCTTCGATACAGGCGCGGCGGGGCGGGGACAAGACGGGGTCAGTCGCGGAACTGCAGGGCGTGCAGCCGCGCGTAGAGACCGCCTTTGGCCAAGAGGTCGGCATGGCTGCCTTCCTCGGCCACCCGGCCTTCGTCCAGCACGACGATCCGGTCGGCGTCGCGCACGGTGGCCAGCCGGTGCGCAATCACCAGCGTCGTGCGACCTTCCTGAGCGTGGGCCAGCGCCGCCGTCACCGCGGTTTCCGAGGCCGCGTCCAGCGCACTGGTTGCCTCGTCCAGAAGCAGCACCGGCGCATCGGCCAGCAGCGCGCGGGCAATCGCCACCCGCTGGCGCTGGCCGCCCGACAGCGCCGAGCCGCGCGGCCCGGCGGGGGTTTCCAGACCCTGCGGCAGGCGGGGCAGGAATTCCTCGACGCTGGCGTCGCGCAGCGCGGCGGCCAGCCGGTCACCGCTGATACCGTCGCGGCCCAGGATCAGGTTTTCGCGCAGGGTCTCGTCGAACAGCGCCGCGTCCTGGCTGACGGCGGCGAACAGGCGGCGCTGGTCGGGCAGGCTCATCGTCCGTGCGGGGGCGCCACCAATCACGATCTCTCCGGTCTGCGGGTCGGCAAGGCCGGTCAGCAGGTGGAAGACGGTCGATTTCCCCGCACCCGAGGCGCCGACCAGCGCCGTCACCTTTCCGGCCTCGGCGGTGAAGGTCAGCCCGCGCAGGACGGGCGTGCCTTCATAGCCGAAGCCGACATCGCGAAACTCCACCGCCGGGGGCAGCCGGTCGGGCAGGGCGGCGCTGGTGGCGGGGCGGGTCATCGCGGGGCGGAGGTCGAAGAGGGTAAACAGCCGCTCCAGCGAGGTCCGCGCGATCTGCCATTGTCCGGCCAGGTCCGACAGCCGCCGGATCGGCTGGAAGGTCAGCGCCATGGCGGTGAAGAAGGCCATGAACTCGCCGGTGGTGCGGTCGCCCTCCACCACCTCGCGGCCGCCCAGCATCAGGACGGCGAAAAAGCCGATGCCGGTGACCACATCGACCAGGGCCGGCATTGCGGCGCGGCCGGTGGCCGATTTCACCTCTGCGCCCACGATTCGGTCGGCGATCTGGCCATAGCGGGCGGTCTGGTAGGACTCCATCCGGTTCAGCTTGACCTGGGCGATGCCGTGGAAGATCTCGTCCAGCCTTGTGGCGCGCAGGCCGGATTGTTCGCGCATCTGCATGGTCTTGCGACGGATGTAGCGTTGCAGGCCTAGGGCGGGCAGCAAGAGCAGCGGCGCGCCGACCAGCGCGGCCAACGTCCAGCGCGGGTCGATCGAGATCGCCACCGCGAACAGCCCGATCAGCGACACCGCATCGCGGGCAAAGCCGGCGATCACCAGCTGCGTGCCACCCTGCGCGGCGATGGTGTCGCCCTGAACCCGCTCGATCAGGCTGCCCGGCGGGTTGCGCTGGAAAAACGCGCCGTCCAGCGTCAGCAGATGGCCCAGAAGCGCGGTCTGCATCGCGGCGGCGGTGGTCTGATTGACCCGCGCCAGCAAGGATCGCCCGATGATCGAGGTGAGGGCACGGATCACGAACAGGCCGAGGATGCCGCCGCCGACCCAGGCCAGCGCCGCCAGCGAGCGCGCCGCGAAGACGCGGTCGAAGAGCGGCTCCAACAGCCACGACAGCGCGCCCAGCGTCAGCCCCTCGATCACCGAGACACCGATGGCCAGCGCCAGCAACCCGGCGCGCGGGCGCAGGAACAGCCGCCAGTAGCGGGCGAACAGGTGCTGGGGTGGCGGGCTGTCGGTCACGTCGGGTTCCGGGTTCTGGCTGCGGCGGGTGTATCGGAACCATTGCCACGGCTCAAGCGCGGGCATTTCCTGGCGCGGGCATTTCGGGGCGCTGGCGGCGCGGCGGGCGTTGACGGCCCCTGCGGGCACGGCTAGCCATGGCGGCACGCCACCCGGAGAGCATCATGACCCTTGCCAACGGCCACCCCTACCTTGCCATTCCCGGCCCCTCGGTCATTCCCGACCGGGTGCAGCGGGCGATGCACCGGGGCAGCCCGAACATCTATGAAGGCGGCTTGCTGGAGCTGGTCGACAGCCTCTGGCCCGACCTGCGGATGCTGGCGGGCACCACCGGCCATGTGGCGGCCTATATTGCCAACGGCCATGGCGGCTGGGAGGCGGCGAATGCCAACCTCTTCTCGCGTGGCGACAAGGCGCTGGTGCTGGCCTGCGGCCAGTTCGGGCACAGCTGGGCCAACTCTGCCCGCGAAATGGGGATCGAGGTCGAGGTGCTGGACTTCGGCAAGGCCTCTCCGGCCGATCCGGACCGGCTGGAGGCTGCGCTGCGGGCCGACACGCAGGGCCGTATCAAGGCGGTGCTGACGACGCATGTCGATACGGCCACCACCATCCGCAACGACATTCCCGCCCTGCGCCGCGCGATCGACGCAGCCGGACATTCGGCGCTGTTCGCGGTGGATTGCATCGCCTCCATGGGTTGCGACGAGTTCCGGATGGACGACTGGGGCGTGGATGTGACGGTGGCGGCCAGCCAGAAGGGGCTGATGACGCCGCCCGGCATGGCCTTCGTGTGGTTCTCGGAATCGGCGCGGGCGCGCTGCGGGGTGGGCGATCTGGCCACGCCATACTGGCGCTGGGGCCCGCGTGCCGAGGCCGAGGAATTCTGGCAGCTGTGGGACGGCACCGCGCCGACGACGCATCTTTATGGCCTGCGCGAGGCGCTGACCATGCTGGTGCATGAGGAAGGCATGGCGCGTGTCTGGCACCGGCACGAGGTGCTGGCGGGCGCGGTCTGGGCCGCCTTCGACGCCTGGGGTGCGGGCAATCCGGCCATCGCGATGAACGTCGGCCGCCCCGAATGGCGGGGCCGGTCGGTGACCGCAGCGCGGCTGGGTGCGCCGGATGCAACGCGGCTTCGGCAGTGGTGCGAGCAGCGCGCAGGCGTGACGCTGGGGATCGGCCTCGGCATGGCTGCGTCGACCGACCCGGCCTATCACGGCTTCCTGCGGGTGGCGCATATGGGCCATGTGAACGCCCATATGACGCTGGGCGCGCTGGCGGTGATGGAGGCGGGGTTGACGGCCTTGGGCATCGCGCATGGTCCGGGTGCCCTGGATGCGGCGGCGAAGATCGTGGCGACGGGCGCGGGAGACTGAGGCGGCGGGATCGGCGCTAGAACGCGTTCCACATCAGGAACAGCGCCGATTTCACCAGCGCATAGGCCAGCCCGGCGACATAGACCAGCGACCCCAGCGCCGCCGCGATGCCGACCAGGATCCAGATCCCGTCACGCTCCAGCACGCCCAGCCCGATCAGGCACAATGCGATCGCCGGCGCCATGTTGGCGAATGGCACCGGCAGCGCCAGCGCGATCGACACGATCAGGCACAGCCCGCCCAGGATGCGCTGCGACACCGGCCAGGCCAGCATCCGCAGCCTTGCCCTGAGCAGCCGCTCGGCCCTTGCCAGCCAGGGCGCGATCCGCTTGACCAGGCCCTGAAAGGTACTGCGCGCCATCGACCGGCGGGCGATTATTCCGGGCAGCCAGGGCCGCAGCCCCAGCATCATCTGCGCCGACAGGAAGATCAGCGGCATCCCCAGAATGCCTGCCGTGCCCGGCGGCGAGGGCAGGATGTTCGGGAAGGCGAAGATCAGCAAGAGCGCCCCGAAGGCGCGTGCCCGCATCGTCTCCAGCATGTCGGCAACCGAGATCCGGTCGCGGCTTTCATCCCCGGCCAGATCGGCAAGGATCTGCGACAGACGCGGCGGCGGGCCCTTCGGGGGCGAGGTCATCGGGAGGTCGGGGTCTGTCATGGCCTTGCGCGCGGTCCGTGTCAGAAGTCAGATAGGCCCTTGCGGCCGCAAAGGTAAAGGGGCGCCGACGCGATCCGGCGTCGCGCGCCGCTCGCGCAGCGAGATGTAGATTGCCGATCCGATCAGGATCGAGACCCCCAGCACGGTCCAGCGGTCAGGCAAGTCGTCAAAGAACCACCAGCCGACAAGGGTGGCCATCACGATCTCGGTAAAGGCCAGCGGTGCCAGCAGCGAGGCCTCGGCCTGTTCATAGGCCTTGGTGATCAGGATATGGCCGAAGGTGGCGATCATCCCCACCCCCACCAGCATCAGCCATTGCCGCGCCTCGGGCATCTGCCAGACGAACGGCAGCACCAGCGTCAGAAGGGCAGCCCCGATGGCATTGGTCTGGAATGTCAGCACATTGGCATCGGCCTTGCCGGCGATCTGGCGCGTCATCACGAAATAGCTGCCGAGGCTGGTGCCGGCCAGCAGCGCCAGCACGGTGCCGGGGTTGATCTCGACCATGCCGGGGCGGATGATGATCAGCGTGCCGACAAAGCCCACCGCTACCGCAGCCCAGCGGCGCGGCCCGACAGTCTCGTGCAGGACCAGCGCGGACAACAGGGTCACGATCAGCGGGTTGACGAAGAAGATCGCCAGCGTGTCGGCGATCGGCAGATACTTGAGCGCGGTGAAAAAGCACCAGGTCGCCGCGAACAGAAGCACGGCGCGCGCCAGGTGATGCCAGGGCTGCGCCGGGCGCAAGGCGCGGGCGCCTTCGGTGGCCAGCGCGAAGGGCAGCGTCATCGCGGCGCCGAACAGCGCGCGGGCCCAGACAACCACCAGGATCGGCAGGCCCGCCTGGCCAAGGAATTTGGCCAGCACGTCGATCAGCGGCAGGATCGCCATGGCCAGAAGCATCAGGCCGATGCCAAGAAGGGGGCGGGGGCTGGTCATGCGGGCAGGCTAGGAAGGGCCGCCCGCTGCCGCCCGCCTGAAAGCGACCGGAAACGAGCGCCGGCGCGTGGTTTGCGACTGGCGCCGTCGCCATCGCCCGCCCGCGGTCAGTTGCCGGCGGCAGCCGCGTGCTGTGCCAGCCAGTCGGTCATCCAGGCGATTTCGGCCTCTTGCGCGGCGATCACGCCTTCGGCCAGCTTGCGGACCTCGGGGTCCCTGCCATGTTCCAGCACGATCCTCGCCATCTCGACCGCGCCCTGATGGTGCGGGATCATCCCGGCGACGAAATCGACATCCGCATCGCCGGTGAAAGCGATTGCCATGCCTTCATGCATCGCCATGTTGGCCTCCATATAGGCCAGGGTCGATGCGCTTTCCGCGCCCGTCATCATGTGGCCGGAATGGTCCATCTCTGTCTCGGCCAGCAGGGGCAGCGCAGCAACACCAAGAACGGCGGCGGCGAGGGTCAGGCGCTTCGGGGTCATTACGGTCTCCTTCGGTTGATGCGTGACCGGATCGCAGCTTCCCGCGGCGGGAAGGCAAGTCACGAGGAGGTGAAATCGCAGGTTTTCCGGGCTTGGTGCGGAAATGAACGCGAAATCCGCGCCTTTGCCGCCTTCACCGCGGCGCAAGGGCGCGCTATCGTGGCGCCAACCTGATCCACAAAAGCCGGACCTGCACCGATGTCCTGCCTGACCTGCCGCCGCCCCGTCGTGGGCATTATCGGCAACTCCTACGCGCTGAATGACCGCTACCCGGTGCATGCCGGGGGCACCATGAACTCGGACGCGGTGGCGGGGGTGGCGGGTTGCCTGCCGCTGATCGTGCCGGCCGATCCGCGCTATGTCTCGGTCGAGGATCTGCTGGAACTGTGCGACGGCTTCCTGCTGACCGGCGGACGGCCCAATGTGCACCCATCGGAATATGGCGCGGCCGAGACCGCGGCACATGGCGATTTCGACCGCTGCCGCGATGCGATAACGCTGCCCCTGGTGCGCGCATGCGTCGAACGCGGACAGCCCTTCTTCGGCATCTGCCGCGGCTTTCAGGAGGTGAACGTGGCGATGGGCGGCACCCTGCACCCCGAGATCCGCGACCTGCCGGGCCGGATGAACCACCGCATGCCGCCCGACGCCGAATTGGAGGAACAGTTCGCCCTGCGCCACCCGGTGCATTTCACGCCCGGCGGGGTGTTCCACCAGCTGCTGGGCGCGGTGGAGGTGATGACCAACACGCTGCACGGCCAGGGCATCGACAGGCCCGGTGCGCGGATCGTGATCGACGGCCGCGCCCCCGATGGCACGCCCGAGGCGGTCTATATCAAGGACGCGCCGGGCTTCACGCTGTCGGTGCAGTGGCACCCGGAATGGCGGGCCGGCGAAGATCCGGTATCGCGGCCTTTGTTCCAGGCCTTCGGCCAGGCCTGTGCCGACTGGGCGGCGGGCCAGCGCAAGCGGCTTGCGGCCGAATAGGCGCCCGGCGGGCATCGCGCAAACGCAAAGGGCCGCCCGGCGAGGGGCGGCCCTTCGGTTTGCGTGACTGGAAGGCCTCAGCCCTGCGGGCAGACACCATCCACCAGCGGCACGGCGCAGGCAGGTTCGGGCTCGGCCGGGGCAACGGCGGGCGCAGGCGTGGGTGCAACGACCGGCGCCACGGCGGGCGCGACGACTGCGGCCGGGACGGGCAGGCCGGTGCCGGGGCCACCGGCGATCGTCGGCGGCGGCAGCACCACCAGCGGCGGCGGCGCGACCGGGGCCGCGACCGGCGCGGGCACGGGCTTTTTCTTCACCGCAGGCGGCTTGGGGATCGACAGGCCGTTCGGCATCTCGCCCGCGGCGGTCAGCACGATCACCTTTTCGCCGCCCTTGATGCGCTCATACAGGTCCATCACGTCCTGGTTGATCATCCGGATGCAGCCCGACGAGGCATTGCGGCCGATCGACTTCCATTCCGGCGTGCCGTGGATGCGGTAGCCGTAATCGACGCCGTTCGAGGTCAGGTAGATCGCCCGCGCGCCCAAGGGGTTGCTGGGGCCGCCGGGCTGGCCGTTTTCCCATTTCGACAGTTCGGGCTTGCGCTCGATCATTTCTTTCGGCGGGGTCCAGGTCGGCCAGGTCTTCTTCTCGGCCACGATGGCCTCGCCCGACCACTGGAAACCGGCCTTGCCCACGGCAATGCCGTAGCGCAGGGCCTTGTTCTTGCCCATGACGTAGTAGAGGACCTTCTGGTTCGGGTCGATGATGATGGTCCCCGGCGCCTGATCGGTGGTGTATTGCACGACCTGGCGACGGTAGGGCTCGGGGATCTCCTCGACCGGCAGGGCGGGCACGGTATAGGTGCCGTCGGACTTGGCGACATAGACGTTGTCTTCCGGCTTCGGCAGCGGCGGGCCTTCGGCGGCGGCACCCGGCGTTCCGGCGGGTTGGCCGGTCAGCGGATCGACGCAGCCCGAAAGCGCCAGCGCCGCCGCAAGGGCCAGCGCCGGGGCCGCAAGGCAGGTGGCTTTGGTCAGAAAGGTCTTGCCGAAAAGGAACATGCGAAGCTCATCTGTTTTGTTCCGGGCGCAAAGCCCCCGGATTCTATCGCGGCGAGACTAGCCGAGGTCGCCGCAAGCGTCAAACCGCCTCAGTCGGCGAAGGCGGTCTGGCGCCCCGAGATGACGGCTTCGTGAAGCCGCGCCGGGCCCGCACCTAAAGCGCGGTGCGCAGCGACCAGAGTTCGGGGAAAAGCTGCACGTCGAGCATGCGCTTGAGATAGGCGATGCCCGAGGTGCCGCCGGTGCCGCGCTTGAAGCCGATCACCCGTTCCACCGTGGTGACGTGGTTGAAGCGCCAGCGGCGGAAGTAATCCTCGAAATCCACCAGCTTTTCGGCCAGCTCATAGGCCTCCCAATGGGCTTGCGGGTCACGGTAGACCTGCGCCCAGAGCGCCTGCACGCCCTCGTCGAAGGCCCAGGGCGCCGAGAGGTCGCGGCTGAGGACATGGGAGGGGACGGGCAGGCCCAGCCGGTGCAACAGCCGCAGCGCCTCGTCATAAAGGCTGGGGCGGGCGAGTTCGGCCATCAGCCGTTCGGTCAGGTCGGCGCGGTGAGCGTGCGGCGCCAGCATGGCCAGGTTGCGGTTGCCGACGGCGAATTCGATCAGCCGGTATTGCCAGGACTGAAAGCCGGAGGATTGGCCGAGGCTTTCGCGGAAGGTGGTGTAGTCGGCGGGCGTCATGGTGCGCAGCACGTCCCAGGCGTTGTTCAGCTGCTCCATGATCCGCGAGATGCGGGCCAGCATCTTGAACGCCTCGCGCGGGCGGTCGGCGGCAACCATCCGGCGGGCGGCATCCAGCTCGTGCAGCGCCAGCCGCATCCACAGCTCGGATGTCTGGTGCTGGATGATGAACAGCATCTCGTCATGCGCCTCGGTCAGCGGGCGCTGGGCAGTCAGGATCTGGTCGATGGCAAGGTAATCGCCGTAGGACATGCGGCCATCGAACGACATCTGGGCGCCATCGGCGGCGGGATCGGGAAGGTGACTCATCGGGGTTCTCCTTGAATATGAAGGTTTTCAGCCGAGAGGTCGATGTGCTGTCTGAAGAGTGGAGGTGGGCCCGATACACCGCCATCTTGCGATCCAGGCGGCCGGGCGGCAGAGTGGCGGCAGGTTCAGCATGTCAGGCCCAGCGCTGCGCAGGTCCCCGGCGCAAGAGCACGCCGGGCATCATCCTCGGCAACGCCGAAGGATCCGGTCCAGACCCAGACCGCCCAGCCGATCCCGGCAGTTTCCGCGGCGCGACGCTTGTCTTCCAGAAAGGCGTCGCGGGCCGATGTGTTGAAGCGGACACCATGGAAATCTCCGCGCATCGCGCCGAACTCGCCCAGAATCAGGCGGCCCTGGGGGATGCCATGCCGGTCAGCCCAGGCGGCGGCTTCTGCCACTTCGGCCCCGACCGCGTCACGGCCAGCCCGGCGATAGTCGGCCATGGCTTTGGCCAGAACCTCGGGCGTCATGTCGGTTGCCCCTGCGGCCACTGCACGTGCCACGGCCTCGGCCACCAAACGCGCGGCCAGTGCATCGTCAATCGTTTCGGGCGAATAGGGCAAGCCGCTGAAATGGGCATTCGGGCCGGCCGACCAGAGGGCGGCCTGATGGGTGAACAGGAACGGGTCGTAGGAATGAAAGCTCCACAGCACATTGGCGTCGAACCGGGCGGGGTCGACCACGGTCAGCCCCGGCACTCCGCCCCAGCACGCGCCCGAAAGGATCAGCGGCAGATCCGGCGCGGCGCTAGGGGCGGCCCGATAGAGACGGGTCAGTTGGTCGGGCCAGGTCATCGGGCCCGCCCCTTGCGCAATCGCGTCGCAATCCCCGGTCGGCTCGTTCAAGACCTCAAGTGCCGTGCGGTCGGGGTCCATCCCGTTCAGCGCCGTGGCAACCTTGCCCACCAGCGCGACAAGTGCCGCAAATAGTGCAGCGTCGCTGACGATGCTGTCGGTGCCCCAGGACTCCCCCGCGCGCGGGATCGAGTGCATGTCGACGATGACCTTGAGGCCGGTCGACTGGACCAGTGCGGCGCCTTCGACGATCTGGGCGATCAGGGCGTCTTGCCGCGGGCCGGGGCCAAGGCGCAAGAGCGGGGCGGGGTCCATCGGCAGGCGGACGAAGTCGAACCCCATGGGGGCGAGGGCGGCGATGCCTTCCAGGCGAGGCGTTGTGCCGCCAGTCAGGATATTGATCCAGAAATCCGGGGGTTGTGACCATCTGTTCAGTCGTCAACCAGTCTGTCCAGATCTCGAAGTTCAGACCGTGCCGGGGGGCAAAGCGATCGGCGGAGGTTTCGGCCTGCACCGGAGAGCCCAGCAAGAGCGCCCAGATCGCCAGTGCATGTCGCATCACGTTACCTTGGTGCGAGTCTTGTACTCTGGCCGGTCCCAGCTGCCTGAGGCCATGATCCGCGCCAGGATCGCGGCGGCGCGGTCGACCTCCGCTTCGCCGATATAAAGCGGGGTGAAGCCGAAGCGCAGGATGTCGGGCGCGCGGAAATCGCCGATCACGCCTTCGGCAATCAGGGCCTGCATGATCGCATAGCCTTCGACGTGGCGGAAGCTGACCTGGCTGCCGCGCGATGCGTGGCCGCGCGGGGTGGCCAGGCGCAGCATCGGGCAGGCGGCTTCGACTGCGGCGATGAAGCGGTCCTGCAGCGCCAGCGAGACGGCGCGCAGGTCGTCCAGATCGACGCCCTGCCAGATGTCCAGCGCCGCATCCAGCGCGGCCAATTGCAGGATCGGCGGGGTGCCGACGCGCATCCGCTCGATCCCGGTGCCGGGGCGGTAATCGAGGTCGAAGGCAAAGGGCGCCTCATGGCCCAGCCAGCCCGACAGCGCCGGACGGGTGCGCTCGTGATGGCGCGGGGCGACATAGATGAAGGCCGGGCCGCCGGGGCCGGAGTTGAGGTATTTGTAGGTGCAGCCGATGGCAAAATCGGCCTTGGCCGCGGCCAGATGAACCGGGAAGGCGCCGGCCGAATGGGCCAGATCCCAGACCGTCACCGCGCCCCTGGCATGAGCCAGCGCCGTCAGCGCGGCCATGTCGTGACGCCGTCCGGTGCGGTAGTCGACTTCGGTCAGCATCGTCACGGCGACGGTGTCGTCGATGGCATCGGCCACATCCTCGGGCGCCACGGTCTTCAACGCATAGCCCTGGCCCAGAGTGCGGCAAAGCCCTTCGGCCATATAGAGATCGGAGGGGAAGTTGCCGGTATCGGACAGGATCACCCGGCGTTTCGGAGTCATCTCCAGCGCCGAAGCCAGCGCCTGATAGACCTTGATCGACAGCGTGTCGCCCATCACCACGCTGCCGGGTTCGGCCCCGATCAGCCCGGCGATGCGGTCGCCGATGCGGGCCGGCGCGTCCATCCATCCGGCCTTGTTCCAACCTCGGATCAGCAGACCGCCCCATTCCTCGGACACCGTGCGGGCGACCCGCGCCGCCGCCGCCTTCGGCAGCGGGCCCAGCGAGTTGCCGTCCAGATAGATCAGGCCCGCGGGCAGATCGAACATCGCCTTCGTGGCGTTGAAATCCGTGGTCATCGTGGTCTCCCTTCGCGCCCATCTGACGCCGCGCGCCGCTGTCCCGCAATAGGTGATCTGGTAAAAATTTCAAGCTTGAAACGCTTTTCGCCGCAGCACTGGCGGTTTTCGTCGGGAAATCCGCCGAATCCCTTGCCCTCTGCTGTCCGGCACGGGACAACAGGCAAAGCAAAGCGGAGGACAGCGCGGATGAACGGGGCTCTGCCGGAAAGGGGATGGCTCTGGCTTGACTGGCCGCCGGTCTGGACGGCGGCGGGCGTGGTGCTGGCCTGGGCGGCATCCTGGCTGATGCCCTGGCGCATCCTTGGCGTGCCGGGGCGGGTTCTGGGCGTGGCGCTGGCGCTGACGGGGCTGGGGCTGATGCTGGCCGCCGTGCTGGAGATGACCAAGGCAAGGACCACCGTGGTTCCGCGGCGCCAGCCGGCGGCACTGGTCACCTCGGGAGTTTTCGAGTGGAGCCGCAACCCGATCTATCTCGGCGATCTGCTGATCGCAGCCGGCGCGGTGCTTTGGCTCCAGGTGCCTTGGCTGCTGCCGATGCTGGGCGTGCTGGCCTGGGTGTTGCGGACGCGCTTCATCGACGGCGAGGAGCAGCGCCTGACCGAAAGCTTCGGCGCGGAATTCACCCTTTGGGCGGCGCGCACCGGCCGCTGGTTCGGCCGCAAGCCGGTCTAAGGTGCCGCAGGCCGGCATTCGGTTGTTGAAATATTGTTGCGCGATGATACAGGGGCGACAGGCCTTGCGGCAACAGCGTCAGAACAGGGGAGACATCGGTGAAGATCGGAGCCTTGGCAGAGATTTTCGAGGGCGAGAACCGGGTGGCGATGACGCCGGAGTCCGCGCTGCAATTGCAGAAGCTGGGCCATGCCTGTTGCATCCAGGCCGGGGCCGGGGCGAAGGCAGGCTTCACCGATGACGCCTACAAGGCCGCGGGCGTCGAGGTTCTGAAGACTGTCAAGGCGGTGGTCGAGGCCGCCGAAGTGCTGGTCAAGGTGCGCGGCCCGGAAGAGAAAGAAGCCAAGGCGCTGCGCGAGGGCCAGACGCTGATTTCCTTCTTCTGGCCGGCGCAGAACGAGGCGCTGCTGAAGACGGTCGCAGACAAGGGCGCCACCGTCATCGCCATGGACATGGTGCCGCGGATTTCCCGCGCGCAGAAGATGGACGCGCTGTCGTCGATGGCCAACATCGCCGGCTATCGCGCGGTGATCGAGGCGGGCAACAACTTCGGCCGGTTCTTCACCGGCCAGGTGACGGCGGCGGGCAAGGTGCCGCCGGCCAAGGTGCTGGTGGTCGGCGCCGGCGTGGCGGGGCTGGCGGCGATTGGCACGTCCACCAGCCTTGGCGCGATCACGCTGGCCTTCGACGTGCGGCCCGAAGTGGCCGAGCAGATCGAATCGATGGGGGCAGAGTTCGTCTATCTCGACTTTTCGGAAAGGGCGCAGGATGGCGCGGCGACCGGCGGATATGCGGCGCCCTCGTCGCCGGAGTTCCGCGAAGCGCAACTGAAGAAGTTCCGCGAACTGGCGCCGGAGGTCGATATCGTCATCACCACCGCACTGATCCCCGGCCGCCCGGCGCCGAAGCTGTGGACCGAGGATATGGTCAAGCTGATGAAGCGCGGCTCTGTCATCATCGACCTTGCGGCCGAGCGCGGCGGCAACTGCGACCTGACGGTGCCGGATGAGAAGATCGTCACCGACAATGGCGTGACCATCGTCGGCTACACCGATTTCCCCAGCCGGATGGCGACCCAGGCGTCAACGCTTTATTCCAACAATATCCGTCACATGCTGACTGATCTTACACCAAAGAAAGACGGTGTGATCGACCACAACATGGAAGATGACGTGATCCGCGGCGCCACCGTGGCGCATGGCGGCAAGGTCACCTTCCCGCCGCCGCCGCCCAAGGTGCAGGCGATTGCCACGCAAAAGCCGAAGGAAAGGGCCCGCGAGCTGACGGTGGAAGAGCGCCGCGCCAACGAGGTGGCAGCCTTCAAGGCGCAGACCCGCACCCAGGTCGGCCTGCTGGCCATCGGCGGCGGGCTGTTGCTGCTGGCGGGGCTTTATGCGCCTGCAAGCTTCATGTCGCACTTCATCGTCTTCGTGCTGGCGGTCTATGTCGGCTTCCAGGTGATCTGGAACGTCAGCCACAGCCTGCACACGCCACTGATGGCGATCACCAACGCGATCTCGTCGATCATCATCCTGGGCGCGCTGTTGCAGATCGGCTCGGGCAACATCCTGGTCATCATCCTGGCTGCGGCCTCGATCCTGATGGCGGGCATCAACATCTTCGGCGGCTTCATGGTCACCCGGCGCATGCTGGCCATGTTCCAGAAGTCGTAGGGGAGAAAGACAATGCAATTCGGTTTCACAACAGCGGCCTATGTCGTCGCAGCGGTTCTCTTCATCCAATCCCTCGGCGGGCTTTCAGGCCAGGAAAGCGCCAAGCGCGCGGTCTGGTATGGCATCGTCGGCATGGCGCTGGCGGTGCTGGCCACGCTTTACGGGCCGGGGATAGGCAACTGGTATGTCTCGGTGGTGATGATCGCCATTGGCGGCGCCATCGGCTGGGTCGTCGCGCAGCGGGTCCAGATGACCGAGATGCCGCAGCTGGTCGCGGCGATGCACAGCCTTGTCGGTCTGGCGGCGGTCTTCATCGGCTACAATGCCCATCTCGAGGCCGCCAACGTCGCCGGGCTGGACGAGGCCGCAAGGGCTACGCTTGACGGCTTTGCCGCCGTGCTGGCGCACAAGACCCCGGTGGAACTGTCGATCCTGCGGATCGAGGTTTTCTTGGGCGTCTTCATCGGGGCTGTCACGTTCACCGGCTCGGTGGTTGCTTACGGCAAGCTGGCGGGCAAGGTCGACGGCAAGGCGAAAAAGCTGCCGGGCGGGCATCTGCTGAACGCAGGTTCTGCGCTGGGATCGCTGGTCCTGCTGGTGGTGTATCTGCAAAGCGGCTCGGTGCTGGCGCTGATCGGGATGACGCTTCTGGCCTTCTTCATCGGCTATCACCTGATCATGGGCATCGGCGGGGCGGACATGCCGGTCGTGGTCTCGATGCTGAACAGCTATTCCGGCTGGGCGGCGGCGGCGATCGGCTTTTCGCTGTCGAACGACCTGCTGATCGTCGTGGGCGCGCTGGTCGGCTCCTCCGGTGCGATCCTGTCCTACATCATGTGCAAGGCGATGAACCGGTCGTTCATCTCGGTCATCCTGGGCGGCTTTGGCGGCACCACGGGGCCCGGCGATGGAGGTGACGGGCGAGCAGATCGCCATCGACGCCGAAGGCGTGGCGGCGGCGCTGAACGACGCGGACAGGTCATCATCATCCCCGGTTACGGCATGGCGGTGGCGCAGGCGCAGCAATCGGTCAGCGAACTGACCCGCAAGCTGCGCGCCAAGGGCAAGACGGTGCGCTTTGCCATCCACCCGGTCGCGGGGCGGCTGCCGGGCCACATGAACGTGCTGCTGGCCGAGGCGAAGGTGCCCTACGACATCGTGCTGGAGATGGACGAGATCAACGAGGACTTCCCTCGACCGACGTTGCCATCGTCATCGGGTCGAACGACATCGTGAACCCGGCGGCACAGGAAGACCCCAACAGCCCCATCGCCGGGATGCCGGTGCTGGAATGCTGGAAGGCCAAGCAGGTGTTCGTGTCGAAGCGCGGGCAGGGCACCGGCTATTCCGGCATCGAGAACCCGCTGTTCTACAAGGACAACACCCGGATGTTCTACGGCGACGCGAAGAAATCGCTCGACGCGCTGCTGCCGATGATCGACTGATCCGGCCGGGGCGTTCCTGCAGCGCCCCCGGCCTTTACAGGAGCGGAACATGGCGCGCTTGCCACGCGGCGTGGTGGCCCTCGGGCTGGTCAGCCTGTGCATGGACATGTCGTCAGAGGCGATCCATGCCATCCTGCCGCTGTATCTGATCGGCACCCTGGGCGCGTCGGCCCTTGTTCTCGGCCTGATCGAGGGTCTGGGCGAGGCGACCGCCCAGGTCACCAAGCTGGCGTCCGGCTGGTTCAGTGACCGCATGGGCCGGCGCAAGCCGCTGGTGCTGCTGGGCTATGGCCTCGGCGGGCTGACCAAGCCGCTTTTCGCGCTGGCTCTGGGACCGGGGCTGGTGCTGGTGGCGCGGTTGCTTGATCGCGTCGGCAAGGGCATCCGCGGCGCCCCGAGAGATGCCCTTCTGGCCGACCTTGTGCCCGAGGCGCAGCGCGGCGCGGCCTTCGGCCTGCGCCAGTCGATGGATACCGTGGGGGCAATTCTCGGGCCGGCGCTGGCGCTGGCGGTGATGCTGCTGGGCGGCACGCCGCGGCTGGTTTTCGTGCTGGCCGTCGTGCCGGCCATGGCGGCGGTGGCGGTGCTGTGGCTGGCGGTCGAAGAACCGGCGCGGCCCGGCCCGGCGCCGCCACGGCCGCGGCTGGACTGGGCCGCGCTGCGGGAGATGGGGCGACCCTTCTGGGAAACCGTCGCGGCGGGCGCGGTGCTGACGCTGGCGCGGGTGAGCGAAGCCTTCCTGATCCTGCGCGCGACCGACGAGGGCCTGACCATCGCGCTGGCACCGCTGGTGCTGATCCTGTTCAACCTGGTCTACGCCGGCTCGGCCTGGCCTGCGGGCATGGTGTCGGACCGCATTGGCCGGCGCGGTCTGATCGCCACCGGCTTTGGCCTTCTGGTCGCGGCCGACGTGCTGCTGGCGCTGGACGGCGGGCCCCTGGTCGTCGCCATCGCAATTGCATTCTGGGGGTTGCACATGGGCCTGACGCAAAGCCTGCTCTCGGCCGAGATCGCCCGCCACGCCCCTGCCAGCGCCCGCGCCACGGCCTTTGGCCTGTTCAACCTGGTCACCGGAGTGGCGTTGCTGGCCGGCAATGCGGCGGCGGGGGGGCTGTGGCTTTGGGGCGGGGCCGCGGCCACCTTCGGCGCCGGGGCGCTGATCGCCGCCGCGGGTCTGGCGCTGATCCTGCGCCGCGCCGGTTAGGAGACCTGCGGAGGAAATGCAACAGATCGGCGGTATACCCTTGCATTCAGGGAATTTTCTGGCCGAACCGCCGGATTGTCGCGCTAGGTCGCCTCAGTGAACCTCAGTGAACCTCAGTGAACCTCAGTGACCCGCCACACCCCAGACGGACCTGCCACCATGCCCCCCTCGGACCATCCCCAGCGCTATGCCACCGTCAACGAACTGCACGCCCGGCCCTTTCCGGCGTTGGAAGTTCCCTCGACCGCCGTCTTCGTCGCCTTCAAGGAGCCGGTCGACGCCGCCAACCGCGACCGCGCGCTGGACCGCTCGCATCTGCTGGCGCTGATCGACCGCCACGGCGGGGCGCATCCGCAGCCCGAGGCGACGCATCATTCCGCCCCGATCGGCCGCGCCGCCCTGAAATGGGAAAGCCACACCGAGTTTGTCACCTACAGCGCCTTCACTCCGGGCGTCTCGGCATGCCCCTTCGACCCGGTCGAAGCCGGGATCTTTCCGGCCGACTGGCTGGAGGCGGCTCCGGGCAAGCGGCTGGTCTCGGTGCTGATCCGGATCGAGCCGATGCCCGCCGATGCCGGTGCCATCCTGCGGCAGTGCGACGACTGGTTCGTGCCCGAAAGCCTGGTGCTTTCGCGCGTCGTCGACGGGGCGGCTGTGGTCGCGGGCGATTTCCGCATCGACCCGGCCGGCCACATGCGCTTTGCCGTCTTCGTGCGGCCCGCCACCCAGGCCCGTCGCGTCGGTCGCATCGTCCAGCGCCTGTGCGAGGTCGAGACCTACCGCGCGATGTCGATGCTGGGACTGATGCGCGCCCGCCTGCTGACCCAGCGCCTGAACGCGCTGGACCCGCAGCTGGCAGCACTGGTTGCGGGCCTCGACAGCGCCGCGCGGCCCTCGGAGGCAGTGCTGCACGAGCTCCTGGCGATCTCGGCCGAGCTGGAGGGGCTGGCGGTGCAGTTCACTTTCCGCTTCGGCGCCACGGCAGCCTATGAGGCGATCCTGAACCAGCGGATCCAGGTCCTGCGCGAAGAGCGGATCGAGGGCCGCCAGACCTTTGCCGAGTTCATGATGCGCCGCTACGATCCGGCGATGCGCACGGTGAAATCCGCCGAAAAGCGCTTGCGCGAGATGTCGGAGCGGGCCGAACGGGCGGCCGAGCTGTTGCGGACGCGGGTCGATGTCGAGCGATCTGCGCAGAACCAGCGCCTGCTGGAAAGCATGGATCAGCGCGCCGATCTGGCGCTGCGGCTGCAGCGCACGGTCGAAGGCCTGTCGGTGGTGGCGATCAGCTACTACGCGGTCAGCCTGGCCGGGTATCTGGCCTACCCCGTCGGCAGGGCGCTGGGGATGTCGAAGGAAATGCTGACCGCCGCGCTGGTCCTGCCGGTGGTGGGCCTGGTCTGGCTGATGGTGCGGCGCATCCGCAAGTCGCTGCACTGACGGCCGGGCCGGGCGCAAATCGTTTCGAAAGGATCTGCCGGAATTTTCCAGAATTCCGGGGCTCTTACCGGCCCCGGATCCGCGGGTCCAGCGCGTCACGCAAGCCGTCGCCGATGTAGTTCACCGACAGCACGGTCAGCGAGATCGCCAGCCCCGGCCAGATCATCTGCATCGGGTAGGTCAGGTTGTCTTTCGCCTTGTTCAGCATTGACCCCCAGGTCGGAAAATCGGGTGGAAAGCCCTGGCCCAGGAAGGACAGCACCGATTCCGTGATGATCGCATTGGCGATGCCCAGGGTCGCAGCCACCATCACCGGCGACAGCACGTTGGGCAGGATGTGACGCAGGATGATCCGCCGCGCCGGGGTGCCGATCGACCGCGCGGCCAGCACGAATTCGCGTTCCTTCAGCGCCAGCACCTGGCCGCGCACGATCCGCGCCACCGTCATCCAGGAGGTCAGCCCGATGCCCACCACGATCAGCACGAAACTCCCCATGACGACGCCAAGCATGCCCTTGACCCAGGGGCCGTAAAGGAAGGTCAGCACCAGCAGAAGCGGCAAGAGCGGCATCGACAGGAACATGTCGGTCAGCCGCATCAGCGGCCCGTCGAGCCGGCGGAAATAGCCCGCCAGCACGCCGATGAAGGTGCCCAGGAACACCGCCACCAGCATGGCGACCAGCCCCACCGCCAGCGACACTTTCCCCCCCAGCATCATCCGCGCCAGGATGTCCAGCGACACCGAGTCGGTGCCGAGCGGGTGGTCCCAGCTGGGCGGTTTGTTGCGGCCCAGCATCATCTTGGCCGGGTCCGGGTCGACCTTCAACGCCTCGGCCGACCAGAGAAACGGGCCGATCAGCACGAAGGCGATCAGCGAGACCAGCACAAACAGCCCCACCATCGCACCCTTGTGGGTGCGGAACTGGTCCCAGACATCGCGGAACTGGCTGCGCGGCGCCTCGATCACGCCTTCGGCCGACACGTCATCGGGCCGCGTGGTGTCAGTCATAGCGGATCCTCGGGTCAAGGAGGCCGTAAAGGATGTCGGCCACCAGGTTGAACAGCACGATCAGGATGGCGGTCAGGAAGGCGATCGTCTGCACCACCGGCAGGTCGTTGACCTGGATTGCGCCGATCAGGGCGGCACCGATGCCGTTGATCTTGAACACCTGTTCGGTGATGATCGCGCCGCCGAAGACGGTCGGGATGCCAAGGGCGATCACCGTGACCACCGGGATCAGCGAATTGCGCAACACGTGCTTCAGGACCACCGTCCGCTCTCCCATCCCCTTGGCCCGTGCGGTGCGCACGTAGTCCTGCGCCAGGTTTTCCAGCATCGAGGACCGTGTGTAGCGGCTGATCTCGGCCGCGTTGAACAGCGCAAGCGTGATCACCGGCAGAGTCATCTGCTGCACCTGGGTCTTGAAGCTTGCCCAGTCGGTCACCGAGAGCGAGGTGTTGTAGATCGAGGGGAACCAGTGCAGGTTCACCGTGAAGACGATGATGAGCAGCAGGCCGGTGAAGAAGGTGGGCACCGAAAAGCCGATCATGGCGACGAAGGTGCCGATCTGGTCGAACCAGGAATACTGCCGGTAGGCCGAATAGATGCCAATCGGAATCGCGATCAGCACGGCCAGCACATAGGCGGTGCCGATCACGGTCAGCGTCTGCGGCAGCCGCTCGCCGATATACTGGAAGACCGGAACGCGAGAGGAATACGAGATCAGCCGCGGCGCACCCTGTGCCAGGTCGGTGCCGAACATCGCATCGATGCCATAGAGCGGCTCGACATAGAAGAACTGCTTCATCCACAGGCCGTAGCGCACCCAGACCGGCTGGTTCACCCCCAGCGATTCCATGATCTTCTCGCGCACGTCGGGCGGCACGGTCAGCGGAATCTCTGACGCCGGAGAGCCGGGCGCCAGATCGACCAGAAAGAAGATCACCAGCGAGATCAGGATCAGCGTCGGGATGGCGATCAGAAGCCGTCGGAGCACGTAATTCAGCATGTGCTGGGCGCCTTTGGTCAGCGGTCGGGGCAGGGACGGAGCAAGGGCAGGGGCAAGCTGCCCCCGCCCTCAGGATGGGCGATATTGCCCATCCTGCGTTTCCGCAGCGCTTACTTCACGCGGAACCAGTCCTGGGCGTTCCACAGCTCGGTGTCCCAGGTGTTCAGCACCACGCCGCCCAGCGTGTTCGAGGCCGCCGACAGACGGCCGCGGTCCACCAGCGGCACCACGACATAGCTGTCCTTGGTCAGCATCTCGTTCAGGCGAATGGCGATCTTGCCGCGCTCGGCCATGTCCGAGGTCTTGGCCAGTTCTGCCACCAGCGCGTCATAGGCCGGGTCGCAGAAGCGGTTGATGTTCTCGCCCTGCCACTGGTTGTCCGGGCCGGGGATCTTGTCGCACAGATACTGCGCCAGATAGGGCTCGGGGTCGGTGCCGTCGAAGTTGTTGGCGTACATTTCCACGTCGGAATAGAACTTCTGGAAGGTGTCGGGCGAACCCGCATCACCACCGAAGAACACCGAAGCGTCGATGTTCTTCAGTTCCACCTCGACGCCGAGCTCGTTCCACCACGCCTTGATGATGACCTGGAAGTCCTGGCGGACCGGGTTGGTCGAGGTCTGGTAGACCATCTTCAGCTTGACGCCGTCCTTGTCGCGGACGCCGTCGCCGTCGCTGTCGGTCCAGCCGGCCTCTTCCAGAAGCGCCTTGGCGCCGTCCATGTCCTGCGCGATGCAGTCGGTGTTCGGGCTGGCAAACATTTCCGGTGCCGGCACCAGGTTGCAGGACGCACGACCGGCGCTGCCATAACCGATGTCGACCAGCGCCTGACGGTCGATCGCCATCGACAACGCCTTGCGCACCTTGATGTCCGACAGGATCGGGTGCGGATGCTTGGTGGTCGACCGCTCGCCCTCGGCCAGGGCCGGCGACGGATCGGTCATGTTCATCTCGATCCGCTCGACCAGGGTGCCGAAGCCATTCAGCAGAACGCCCTTGCCCGCCGCCGACATCTGCGCCTGCATTTCCGGGTTGATCTGGGTGTTCCAGGCATAGTCGAATTCGCCGGTCTCCATCACCGCGCGGGCCGCCGCCACGGCATCGCCACCGCCCTTGACCGTCATCGTGGCGAAGGCGGGCTTGGCCGGGTCGCGGTAGTTCGGGTTGGCTTCCAGCTCGACCACGTCATTGACCTTGAAGTCCTTGACGACGAAGGGGCCGGTGCCGATCGGCTTGAAGTTCTGCTCGTTGCAGCTGGAGGCCGCAGCCCCCAGGCAGTTGGCGAACTGTGCCGCCTGCAGGATCGGCGAAGTGCCGCCGACGAAGGCCTGATAGGGGTTCGGCTTCGGCGCGACGAATGTGATGACCACGGTCTCGGCATCCGGCGTCTCGATCGAGGCGATGCCCTCGTAGCGTGCCGCCTGGGCGCAGCCGCCCTCGGGATGGGTGCAGTATTCATAGGTGAATTTGGCGTCGGCCGAGGTCACCGGCGTGCCGTCCGACCACACCAGACCCGGCTGCAGCTTCCAGGTGATCTGGGTCAGGTCTTCCGAGATGCCGCCATTGGCAACCGTGGGCACTTCGACGGCCAGACGGGCCATCACTTCGCCTTTTCGTCGAAGCCGGCCAGGCCTTCCAGGATCAGCGAGGCGGCCTCGACGTCCTTGGTGCCGGAGGACAGATAGGGGTTCAGGATCGACGGGGCCTGCCAGTAGAGCACGTTGACGTGCCCGTCGGCGCCGCGTTCGGCAAGCGCGGCCGAGGCAAGGCCTGCCACGGCGACAGCCCCCAGAAGGGCGGTTCTCAGTTTCATGGGGTCACTCCTTGTTGATTGCGCTCTGTTGCCTCGGGTGCGCCGGTTGATCCGGCGGCTGCTGTTGATCCGTAAAGGTGGCAGGCGACGAAACGACCCGGCTCCACCTCGGACAATTCGGGTTTCACCTGCCGGCAGAGGTCGAAGACCCTGGGGCAGCGGGTGCAGAAGTTGCAGCCCTTCGGCGGGTTGGCCGGAGAGGGCACGTCGCCTTTCAGGATGATGCGGTTGCGGCGCGCGGCCAGTTCGGGGTCGGGTTCGTTCACCGCCGACAAGAGCGCCTCGGCATAGGGGTGCAGCGGGCGCGCATAGAGGTCTTTCGATGGAGACAGCTCGGCAATCCGGCCCAGGTACATCACCGCCACCTTGTCGGCCAGGTGGCGCACCATGCTGAGGTCATGGCTGATGAACAGATAGGTCAGCCCCAGCCGTTCCTGCAGATCCTCCAGCAGGTTCACCACCTGCGCCTGGATCGACACGTCCAGCGCGGCGATCGGCTCGTCGCAGACGATGAACTTGGGGTTCAGCGCCAGCGCACGGGCGATGCCGATGCGCTGGCGCTGCCCGCCCGAAAATTCGTGCGGATAGCGGTTGGCGAAGCGGCGGTTGAGACCGACCTGGTCCATCAGCTCGAACACCCGCTCGGTCTTCCTTGCGCGGTCCCAGTTGGTGTGCTCGTCCAAGGGCTCGGAGATGATGCGGGCCAGCGTCATCCGCGGGTTCAGGCTGGCCTGCGGGTCCTGGAACACCATCTGCATGGTCGGGCGCTTGCGGCGCAGCTTTTCGGCGCTCAGTTGGGCGACATCCTCGCCGTCGATGACGACGCGGCCGTCGGTCACTTCGTATAGCCGCAGTACGGCGCGGCCCACGGTGGACTTGCCGCAACCGGATTCGCCGACCAGCCCCAGCGTCTCGCCGGGCAGGATCGAGAACGACACCCCGTCCACCGCCTTCACGTCGCCGGTGTGGCTGCGCAAGATGCCGGTGTAGATCGGGAAATACATCTTGAGGTCTTCGACCTGAACCAGCGGACCA
This sequence comes from Rhodobacter sp., assembly GCA_016704435.1. Classification (GTDB taxonomy): domain Bacteria; phylum Pseudomonadota; class Alphaproteobacteria; order Rhodobacterales; family Rhodobacteraceae; genus Pseudogemmobacter. The sequence goes on from JADJAB010000006.1 coordinate 262,773, forward strand.
GCGGGATCAGCGGCGGGGGCGGCGGCGTCACGCATGGGCCACCTCGGTCCGGGCAGGGGCGTGCCAGTGGCAGGCGACGTCATGACCCAGGCCGACCGGCTGGCCATCGACCGCACGTCGCGGCGGATTGGTCGCATCGCAGGCCGCGTGGCGGTATTCGCAGCGCGCACGGAACGGGCAGGCGTTCGGCGCACCCAGCATGATCGGCGGCTGGCCCTCGATCACCTTCAGCCGGGCCTCGCGTTCGCCGGTGATCTTGGGGATCGTGAGCAACAGCGCTCGGGTATAGGGGTGCTGCGGGTTGGCGAACAATTCCTTCACCGGCGCCTGTTCGACCACCTGGCCGCCATACATCACCATCACCCGGTCGGCGATGCCGGCGATCACGCCCAGGTCATGGGTGATCCAGATGATCGCCATGCCCAGCTTCTGCCGCAATTCCTTGACCAGTTCCAGGATCTGGGCCTGGATGGTCACGTCCAGCGCGGTCGTCGGCTCGTCCGCGATCAGCACGTCGGGGTTGCAGGCCAGGGCAATGGCGATCATCACCCGCTGCCGCATGCCGCCGGAAAACTGGTGCGGAAAGCTGTAGAGCCGGGCGCGCGCATCCGGGATGCCGACCAGTTCCAGCAACTCCACCGCCCGCGACTCGGCCTGCGCGCGTCCCATGCCCAGATGCTTTTTCAGCGGCTCCATGATCTGCATGCCGACGCTGAACACCGGGTTCAGGCTGGTCATCGGGTCCTGGAACACGAAGCCCACCTTCGCCCCGCGCACACGGCGCAGCTGGTCGGGCGGCAGATGCAGGATATCTTGCCCGTTCAGCAGCACCTTGCCGGCCCGCACCTCGGCCGGCGGCATCGGCAGCAGGCCCAGAAGCGACATCATCGTTACCGACTTGCCCGAACCGCTTTCGCCGACGACGCCCAGAAGCTCGCCCGATTGCAGCGCAAAGCTGACATCGTTGACCGCATGGATTTCGCCCGCACGGGTGCGGAATACGGTCTTGAGCCCCCGAACATCGAGGACGGGCTGCGCCCCGTCGGGCATGGAAAACTCCCCAGGTCTTTTCTTCTTGTTTTTCTTTACTTTTCGGGTATCCGGCCGCGGGCCACCCCTTGCCGCAACTGTTCCCGATTTTTGGTGGTGTATCAATCCCGTTTCTGGAACCCGTTACCAGACCTCAGTTTCGTCATTCTGGCAGGTTGGTCCGGCATTTCGCCAGATATTGACACGCTGGGCCGGGGCAGGCTGCCCCCGGATGTGGGGAAGAAAGCAGGGAAAACCGATGAGATTCTGACGCCGCGTCAGCTGCTCGACCGGCTGGTCGGCTTTCCCGACGGTCAGCGTCGACATTCGAACCTCGCGCTTGTCGACTGGCTGGAGGGCTACCTTGCCGGTCACGGCATCCGCTGTTTCCGCCACTGGAACGAGGATCACCAGAAAGCCGCGCTGATCGCCCATGCCGGGCCCTGGACCCCCGGAGCAGTGGTGCTGTCGGGCCATTCCGACGTGGTGCCGGTCGATGGCCAGGCCTGGACCTCGGACCCCTGGGAAGTGACCGAGCGCGACGGGCGGCTTTACGGCCGCGGCACCTGCGACATGAAGGGTTATGTCGCGCTGGCCGTCTGGGCGGTGGTCGAGGCGCAGCGCCGCGGTGTCACGCGCCCGCTGCAGCTGGCGCTTTCCTACGACGAGGAGGTCGGCTGCACTGGCGCGCCGCCGATGATCGAGACCATGCAGGGCGTAGTGCCCAGGGGCAGCGCCGCGCTGATCGGCGAGCCGAGCCGGATGAAGGTGATCACCGGCCACAAGGGCGGTACCGGCTTTCACGTCCATGTGAAGGGCTATGAGGTGCATTCCTCGCTGCTGCCCGAGGGCGTCTCGGCGATCATGGAGGCGGCGCGGCTGATCGGCTGGGTCAACGACCGCAATGCCGCGATTCAGGCCGCACCCCGCCTGCCGCTGGGTGGCCGGTTCCATCCGCCGTTCTCGACCCTGCATGTTGGCACGATCGAAGGCGGCACCGCCAACAACATCACCGCCGCCGACTGCCGATTCACGATCGAGATGCGCATCGTGCCCGACGACGATCTGGAAGGCCAGGCCGCCGCCTTCGCCGCCGAGGCCGCCCGACTGGACGCCGCCCTCAAGGCCCGCCGCCCCGAGGCCGGGGTAGAGCTGGAACGCTTTTTCGGCGTTCCGGGGTTGCAGCCGGAAGCCGAGGGCGAGGCCGAGGCGCTGGCCCGCGCCCTGACCGGCGACAATGCCACCGGCGTGGTCAGCTACGGCACCGAGGCCGGGCAGTTCCAGGACGCTGGCTATTCGGCCGTGGTCTGTGGCCCCGGCGACATCGCCCAGGCGCATCAACCCGACGAATTCCTTGAAATCCCCGAGTTTCAGGCCGGCCAGCGCTTCATGGAACGGCTGCTGGAAGACCCTTGCGTGACCTTTCCCGATCACTGATGCTCGCCGATCCGCTTTGCCGCGCCGCTGCCGGGCCGCCTGGATGTCGTGATGATCGGCGGCGGCGTCATCGGGGTGATGACGGCCTGGCATCTCGTGCAAAAGGGCCTGTCGGTGGTTCTGTGCGAAAAGGGCCGCATCGCGGGCGAACAATCCAGTCGCAACTGGGGCTGGGTGCGCCAGCAGGGCCGCGACCCTTCGGAACTGCCGATCATGACCGAGAGCCTGGCCATCTGGAAACGCCTGGCCGCCGAGATGGGCGAAGGCCTGGGGTTCCGCCAGACCGGGGTGATGTATCTGGCGAAGACGCAAAGGGAGATCGACGGGTTCGAGGCATGGACGGAACATTCCCGCGCCCATCAGCTGGACACACGCCTGCTGACCGCGACCGAGGCGGCAGCCATGCTGAAAGGGGCGGCCGGAGGGTGGAAGGGCGCGCTCTGGACCGCCTCGGACGCGCGGGCCGAGCCTTGGGTCGCGGTGCCGATGCTGGCCGCTGCGGCCGAAGAGCGCGGCGTGCTGATCCGCGAGGCCTGCGCCGTGCGCGGGCTGGATATCGCCGGCGGCAAGGTCGCCGGGGTGGTGACCGAAGCGGGCAGGGTGGCCTGCGATCATGTAGTGGTCGCGGCCGGCGCCTGGTCGCGGCTGTTCCTGGGCCGCCACGGCGTGAAGCTGCCGCAGCTATCGGTGCTGGCCTCGGTCGCCGCGACCGAGCCGATGCCCGAGATATTTTCCGGCGCCGCCGCAGACGACGACTTCGCCTTCCGCCGCCGCGCCGACGGCGGCTATTCGCTGGCCCCCCCGGTGGCAGCGCGCATGATTTCTTCATCGGCCGGATGCCTTTGCGTCCTTCATCTCCTACCTGCCGATCCTGCGCAACGACTTGCGCGCCGCCACCTTCCGCCTTGCCGCCCCCAAGGGCTTTCCCGACGCCTGGGGCACGCCGCGCCGCTGGGCCGGATGACGCCCAGAGCCCGTTCGAGCGCATCCGCATCCTGAACCCCGCTCCCAACATGAAGACGCTGGGAAAGGTGCAGGACGCCTTTGCCGCCGCCTTCCCGGCGCTGGGTCGCCCGCGGCTGAAGACGGCCTGGGCTGGCATGATCGACACCCTGCCCGATGTGGTGCCGGTGGTGGATCATGCGCCGATCTCCGGCCTGACCATCGCCACGGGAATGAGCGGGCATGGCTTCGGCATCGGCCCCGGCATGGGGCGGGTGGTGGCCGATCTGGTGGCGGGGGCCGCGGTGGGCCATGACCTGAGCCGATTCAGGCTGTCGCGGTTCTCGGACGGAAGCAAGATCGCCCCGGGCCCAGCCTGTCCCGGCCGCAGTCCTTCGAAGGACTTGGGGTCGGCGCGCAGGTTGCCGGCGCCCGACCAGACCTTGGGCCTGGCAAAGGAGACCCCCATGCCCCCCAAGAACCGTTTCGCCGAACTTCTGCCCGAAATCACCGCCTGGCGCCGCGATTTCCATGAAAACCCCGAGCTGTTGTTCGAGGTCCACCGTACCGCCGGCAAGGTTGCCGATCTGTGCCGCAGTTTCGGTTGCGACGAGGTCGTCGAAGGCATCGGCCGCACCGGCGTCGTGGCGTCATCAAGGGCAAGATCCGACCGCAGGGCCGGGTGATCGGTTTGCGCGCCGACATGGATGCGTTGCCGATCAACGAGCAGACCGGGGCGCCTTATGCCTCGAAAACCCCCGGCAAGATGCACGCCTGCGGCCATGACGGCCACACCGCCATGCTGTTGGGCGCCGCCAAGTATCTGGCCGAGACGCGCAATTTCGACGGCACCGTCGTGTGTATCTTCCAGCCCGCCGAAGAGGGTGGCGGCGGCGGTAAGGTGATGGTTGAGGATGGCCTGATAACCCGTTGGAATATAGATGAAGTCTACGGCATGCACAATATGCCCGGCATCCCTGTCGGCCATTTCGCCATCCGACCATGGACCCGAAGGTTCAGGATCTGGTCGAGGCGCGGATGGCAGAAATCGTCGAAGGCACCGCCAAGGCCTTGGGTGCGAAGGCGGAGTTCCGCTATCACCGGGGTTATCCGGTGACCGTGAATGCCGAAGCGAACACCGGTTTCGCCGCGGATGTCGCGCGCGCCGTCTCGGGCCAGGTCGATACCGATACGGCGCCCCTGATGGGAGCCGAGGATTTCAGCTACATGCTGAACGAACGCCCCGGCGCCTATATCTTCCTGGGCAATGGCGATACCGCGATGGTGCATCATCCGGCCTACAACTTCGACGACGACGCCATTCCCTTTGGCGCCAGCTGGTATGCCGGCATGGCCGAGGCGCGGATGCCCGCCGGCTGATTCCGGCGATTCGGCACGACAGCGCGGGTGTCTGGGTGGCGCGCTTTCCGCGGGCGCGCCCGACCTGAGCCGTGGCGTGGCAACCGGTGAAGGGTGGGCTGAAGCTGACGGCACGGCAGTTTCATGCAGCGCTTTGCGGGGGCCTTGCTGCGGCGCCTGCAGCCCCCTGCGGCCCGTCAGGTCGGCCGAGGCGAAGGATGATCTCTGGCTTCACCACCTGTGGTTGGCGCCACGCCCGAAACCCGGTGCGAACTGGCCGGATGGTCCGTTCCGCCATCCGAGACCCGCAGCATGGCGAACCTTCGCTGCCGGTTCAGTCGCGCCGATTGAGGGCCCCGTCAGCTAGGGCCCTCTCCACTCAAGCCCCAGGTGAGCATGGGTTTGCCGTCGGGCGCGAACCGAAGTCCCGCCCGACAGGTAGCTCATCTGCTTGCCGTGCCGCAGCCGGTCTCGGTAATCGGGCCGGAAGAAACCGGGTAGCCTTTCTGCGGGTTGACGATGATCTCGTGGAAGCCCGTCAGACGGTTCATGCAGTTGTTTGCCGCCGCCGCACCAGCCCGGCTTCCGTCGACGTAGATATCCAGCCAGGGCCTGCCGCCATTGCCACGGGCGCAGCCGGTCAGGTGCGGATTCGGACCGTTACCGCAGATGTCCTCGACGATCGCGTAGCGCTGGAGATGCGGCAGATAGAACCGCGTGCCGGCCGGATAATCAAGGCGCGCCTTTCCGCCACCGAGGCGATACCCGACCGCGATGGTGACCGGATCGTTGTAGGTTCCCTTGCCGCCGGCCCTGCGATGAATGACGGACGGGCAATTGCCGCCGAACCGGGCGGGTATTGTCCCAGTAGCTGTAGCCGGTGATGTAGGCCGTGAAGGATTGCCTGGAATCGGACACCCTCTCAACGGCAAGAGGCGCGTCCGCTGGAGAGTGAAAGACAAGGCCTTCAGGGGAGGTCACGGGGTTGCCGAAAGCGGCCCCCGCCATGAGATTGATCATGCCAGAGATTGACCCGGCAATTATGAGTGTCTTCATGTGAGTCACGCTCCTCGTGGTTTGGAAACTCCGCGAGGCAAGCGTGGGCCGAATTGATGAATCCGAAGTTATGTCCCCAAAGTGGAAACATTACGTTTTTACAATAGTTTAAGTGGGATTTGCCCGACCGCAGGGTGGGCTTTCACCCCTGTGCCATTCGATTGAACCGGAGCCCTGCCCGTGTGGTTCAGGGAGAAAGAACGCCGGTTGATCGGCAGGCCATGAATTGCTGGCGGCCGCCCTACTTTGAATCTCTCCATTCGCGGCGGAACACCTCAATCCGTTTTCGCCCCGGAACGCCCGCTGAACCATCATCCGGGGCAGGGGCCACTACGGCAGGGGCGCGACGCTTCAACCGGTCTCTTGCCAGGGCCACCAGGAATTGAAGGATGAGCCCGGCACCAATCAGGAGAATGTCCAGCTTGTCAGAGGGCGGAGAGATTTCCCGAATGATTTGAATAATATAGGCTAGAACCGTGCCGGTGGCAAAGACCGGCAGGGCATTCCGCCCGAGAATGGCGAAAAATGCGGTCCAGGGACTCCCGGCGATGCGGTGAAGGTAGGGCCAGGCGCTCAGCACATAAGCCAGCGCAAGAATGTGCAAGAGGCGCAACAACGGGGCGAGATAGGTCTTGTCGAATGACGCCAGAAACCAAGGGATACCCAGGCGTTCCTGAACCATCCAGAGGAAATCGTATCCCCGGTCGGCCAGCGCGGGAAACTGCATCCAGAGGGCCGAGAAGCAAAGAAAGACCGCAGCCAGAAGCAGTGCAAAAGGACGAACCGGCAGTGTTCGCCGGCCGCGGGTCACGGCGAGGCCGGTCAACAGGCCGGCGACAAACAGCAATTGCCAGGAAAGCGGATTGAAGAACCAGCCCTGGTCGGTCGGCCATGTCGGCAGGTTGAGTGTTCGCAGCCCGGCTGCGAGCCACATGATGATGGATGCGGCCATCAGTGCCCGGGGCCACCGGGCGCCGCTTGCAATCAGACCCGGGGCCGCGAGCATGAACAGGATGTAGAGCGGCAATATGTCGGCACAGTTGAACTGGTGGCTCAAGAGAAGAAGGGGGGCCAGTAGACCGATCGGATTCTCCAGCGCAGGCGTCACGTTCCGCTCTGCAGCCAGTTCGGCAACAGCGGGCAGGTGCTGCGTCATAGCGAGGATGAGGTAGATCACGAGGACGATGACTGCCTGCACCCACCAGATCGTGAAGGCGCGCTTCCAGGGGCGCAACGCCGAGCGCCAATCCGGTTTGGGGTTTCTGAACGGGCTATAGGCAAGGCCGGTCGATATGCCGGAAATCAGGACGAAAGCCTCGGCAGCATCGGAAAAACCGAAGTTGCGCGAGGTGTAGGCCCCCAGAAGCGTTCCCGGCACATGATTTATGAAGATCGTGACGAGCGCGAGGCCACGAAGAAAGTCGATCCGGTGGTCTCGGGCGCGCGAAGGACCGAACAAGATCGAACTCCTGATTTTGCCCGTTGTTCCGCCACGTTTGTTCGGCTCTGACTGGAATGACCGGAGTTGCGCGAACGCGCAAGTGACAACCTTGAGAATCGCCGCTGCCGCACCCAGGGGCCCGGTGTTTCGCGGGTCAAATGTCCCTTCTTGCAGGAGGCAGCAAGTTCGCCGTCCGTGCCGGAAGGAACCGCCCCGCATGAAGCCGTCGAGGGCTGGGCATGGCCGCGGCGGCAATCCAGCTTGCGGCATGCGCCCGAGCGTTCAGCAGCCGGACGGGATCGGGCCGGAACCGCGTTGGAAACCGCCGGATTCGGCAAGGATCTGCTTGCGTGACGCAATGGTTCCCGCGGGAAAGTCCGGCGATTGTCGCGGCGGCGGCGCGCGCGCGGCGGGATCAGCCCGGATTTTCACAAACCATTGAACAATCTGCCCATTCGTTTTGACAGTCCGGGTGAATTGACGCTAGTCTTGAGGGCTTGCGATAGTGAAATCCTTGCGCTTGTTGCCATCCTTCGGTGAGAAAAGAACCACATGCTTCCTCCTATCGGCAAGATTCTGCCAAGTCCGGTTGCAGGGGAGCCGGTGTTCGAAGACCTCAGCGGGCTTCGGTACCGTCGAGTCAAACGCTGGGGAAAGATCGCTTTTGTTGCCGGAGTGTTCTGGGTTCTGTCGATCGCGCTGCTGATCCTGAACCCGACACAAATGCCCTCTGTCGAAGTCACGCCGGCTGTGCAGGAGAGCGCGCTTTCGTATCGAATGCGAAGTGGGGCCGGGCTCACCGACGCAGGCCTCCTGATCGATGCCAAGGCAACGGTCATGCCGGGGCCCTTCCTTGATGATTCGGCTGGGGCGGACCCTGGAACGCCCCGCTGTGTCGTGGAAGAAGCGCCGCCAGGGGCAGCGATTGCGGCTCCGAATGCCGTGTTTCCCTCTCGTGTCTACACAATCCTTCCGTCGTTCAGGGACAACGCGTTCTTGCCGTTGCTCAGAAACTGCGGCCGCATTGATGTCATCCTGCCCGAATGGTTCGAGATCACCGGGCCATCGCTGGCGGTTTCCAGGCTTGAGGTGGATGCCGAGACGCAGAGCGTGCTTGCATCGATCAGATCGGAACGGCGCGGAGCGACCGAGCTCTGGCCGGTTTTCAATCTGGGCGGGACCCTGACAGCGGAAGCTTTTCTTCTTGGGTTGAACGACGTGAAGCGGCGATCCGACCTCGTCGACCGCGTTGTTCGCACAGCCTCCGGTATTCAGGCGGACGGGGCCTGCCTTCGACTGCAGGGGTCAAGGCGAAGGGCGCGGACATCCTGGTTCCGTTTGTTGCGGAACTTGAGTCCAAGGCGCATGAAGCGGGACTGGAGCTGTGCCTCGTGGCATCGCTTTCGGACCAGCAGTGGTCGATCCAGGCCCTGGTGGCCCACGTCGACAAGGTGATCGTGACAACCTACCAGGATCCCTGGCTCGGGTCGCATCCGCAGCCACTGGCGCCGCTGGATTGGTTCCGCAAGCAGGTCGTGCAGATTCAGCGTGATGTTCCTGCGGCAAAGCTGGTGATTGCCGTTGGCGGCCACGCGGTAGACTGGGTTTCGGGGCAGGCCGTTCCCGACCGCATCAGTGTGGCAGAAGCCATGTTCCGGATATCGCAGGCCAATGGTTCGATCGACTTTTCTCCGGCTGCCAAGAACAGCTATTCCTCGTTTTTCGACCGAGAGGGGAACCGTCACCAGATCTGGATGCTTGATGCAGCCAGCGTTCACAACAATCTTCGGGTGCTGCAGGACCTCGGGATACCGGAAGTGGCCGTGGCGAGTCTTGGCGAAGAAGAGCCCGCCTTCTGGGACGCGCTGGGCGGACACCTGCTGGCGGGCGAGTTCCGGTCCCTCGGCGTACCCGAGTTTCCTGACAACGTGGTCTTCACGGGGGGCGGGGCCGTTCTACCGACTTCGGGAAGCGGGCCACCCCGGCTTGCGGCTTTGGCGGCTCGATCAGGAAAGTGGCCTCATCGTTGATCTGAGATATGATGTAGTTCCGCGACCTCTGGAAATGGAGCGGTATGGCGCGGGCGCGTCCAGCCAGATCGCGTTGACCTTCGATGATGGCCCTGATCCCGTGGCCACGTCGAAGATCCTGGATGTGCTCAAAGCCCATGATGCGCCCGCGACCTTCTTTGTTGTCGGGCGCGCGTCGCTGTCATCGCCCGAGCTTTTGCAGCGCGCAGTGGATGAGGGCCATACGGTCGGGTCTCACAGCTTCAATCATCCGCACATGGAGGACCTGAGCCCGTTCCTGGCTCGTGCCGAACTGAGCGCAAATCGCAGCCTGATCGAAGGGGTGATCGGGCGATCGCCGTTGCTTTACCGCCCACCGTATGTCCGGGGGCCGGGCCCCATCAACGAACATGAAGCAATCGTTTTCTCCATTCTGGAGGAGGAGGGCTACTTCGTCACCGGAAGCGATATCGTTCCCGAGGATTGGGCCGGGATCACCGCAGAAGAGATCGTCCGGCAGGTGTTCGACGAGCTGCAGAAAACTGGTGGCAACGTGATCGTGCTGCACGATGGCAAGAGCGCCGGCATGCACACGGCGGAAGCGGTTGACCTCCTGATCCCCGAACTGCGGGCGCGCGGCTACGAGGATTGTCTCGCTCCCGGTGTTGCTCGGCACGACAGCGCAAGCCGTCATGCCGCCGGTCGGACTGGCGGCCTCGGTATTCAAGGGTCTTTCGGTCGCGGCGATTGGCCATGGCATCTGGATTCTGGTGGCCATGTTCTGGGTCTGTGTCTTTGCGAGTGTCTTCCGTTCGGCGCTGCTGCTTTTCCTGGCGTCACGCCGCGACCCGATCTACCCGAGGACGTTTGCCGAACCTCCCTCGGTGACGGTCGTGGTTCCGGCCTACAATGAAGAGAAGGTGATCGTTGAAACGCTGCGCTCGATCCTTGCCAGCGACTATGAAAACCTGACCTGCCTCGTGGTGGATGATGGATCGGACGATGGCACCCTTCGGGTGATCTCCGAAGCCTTCGGGACCGATCCGCGCGTTCAGGTCTTTTCGCAAGCCAATCAGGGCAAGTGGCGGGCCTTGAACATGGCCTTCCAACGGATCGAGACCGAGATAGCGGTCTGCGTCGACGCGGATACAAGGATTTCGCCGGATGCCATCCGAGAGATCGTGAGACCTTTCGCCGACAGCAAGGTTGCTGCCGTGGCCGGAACCGTCGTGGTGGCCAATGCGTCCGGCCTTCTGACGCAGTTCCAGTCCATCGAATACATCACGGCCCAGCAGATCGGTCGGCGGGCGCAGGACCATCTGAACGGGATCATGGTCGTTCCGGGCGCCCTGGGCGCCTGGCGCGTCGAAGCCGTTCGGGATGTGGGGCTCTATTCCAACGAGACCCTGACCGAAGATGCGGATCTGACGATCTGGCTGCGACGCGGGGGATACCGGGTCGCCTATGCCGAAAACGCCCGCTCTCAGACGGAAGCGCCCGCCGATGTCCGGTCCCTGTTGAAGCAGCGGCTGAGGTGGTCCCTGGGAAACCTCCAGACGCTGTGGAAGCATCGCGGGGCCTTTGTGGAATTTGGCCCGCGGCGCGTGCTTTCCATGTTCGACATGGTCTTTTTCGGCTATCTGCTGCCGCTGTTGTCCCCGGTTGTCGACCTGATCTTCCTCTACTTCCTCTTCGGTCTTCTGTCTGACTGGTATTCCGGCCAGACCACGGACGGGATTGATGTATCCCGTCTCGCGGTGTTCGGCATGGCGGCGGTGCAAGCCATGGACATCGCTGTTGCGTGGATCGCCCATCGGCGGGAGGGAAGGGGGACAGTCAGGCTTCTCTACCTGATCCCGCTGATGAACATGCTTTACCGGCCGTTGCTCTATGTTACCGTCTATCGTGCCCTGTGGTCTGCGCTGAGCGGAAAGCTGGCGCGCTGGAACAAACTGCGCCGCCTCGGACTGGAGCCAAAGAGAGAAGTAGCTGCCCGATGAGGCGTCGGACCTTTCTTGAGCTGCTGGCGATCGGATCGGTCGTCGGGACGTCGTTGTCGGCACAAGAGATCGTTCCTCCTCTGCCCCAGAGAATCCTGTTCACGATCGCCGGTATCAACGCGAGAACGGACCCCGGAGTGCTTGGCGCATTGCTTTCGGCCCTGGTTGCCGGGTCTGTGCCGGTCAACCTTGTTGTCGAGACCCGCGAAGGGCCGGATCAGGTTCGCCCGGGCAGCGAGATCGGCCGATTGGTGGCGCGGTATTTCGAGTCCTTTCCCGGGCTCGTCGAGGTGGTGGCCTGGTGCCCGGATCTTGGGCGGGAGGCCCCGTATCAAGCCGCGCGCACCGCACAGGAAACGCGCAAGGGCTTGTTCGACGCCCTGTATGCCTTGTCGGAGTCCGGTCATCCCCGCCGACCGCTGCTTTCGATCGCCTGCAAGGCACCGCTTGACTCCCCGGCGGCCTCGGCGACCCTGGCTTCGGGCTTTCGCACTGTCATGGCGCTCCCGGACGCTGCATCGGCTGTGGAGGCACGGCTGGATCGCCAGGGAGTTCTGAGTCTCCTGGGTGGTGAACCACTTCGCGTGGAAGATGCCGCGGCCGCGCTTTCGCGCGTCTATCCGGGTCTTCAACGACATCTCATCTTCTCTGCCGATGACATCGACCACGCGCCGATCGCTGCTCTGCTTGCGGGTGCTCAGGCCATCGGCAGGATTCTGAAGGCCGCGGCACTTGATCTGAGCATGGTCTCGGATCTGGCAAGCGACGTTCAGATGCGCACCGACGGCGCATTCAGGCGCAGGGTGGCGGTTCATCTTCTTGAGCCGAAATCCGCAGAGCCGTCAGGATTAGCGGGCTTCAATGCGCTTCAGGCCATGTTGCGAGCCGAAGGGATACCGTTCAGCGTCGGGCCGGATTCCGCGGTCCCCATGGCCTCAGGTGACGCCGACCTGTCGTACTGGGTTCCGTTGGCGGTTGCCAAGCTTGCGGTCGCCGACCAGGAACTGCCGCTCGATGCCTTTGCAAAAGAACGCCTTGCTCTTGCGCGGCCCGGATCCGTGGCTTCAAAGGACATGCGCTTTGGTGTCGTTGCCCGACCGGTCTTTGACGGACGACGTAGCGCAGGTCTCACGCCGCAAGCCGAGTTGAATATTCCAGTTCTCGCCTTCATCGGCGCGACAGGCGCGGATACTGCGCCCGGCGAATTCGATCTTGACGCTCTCGAGGACGGGTTACTGCTTGTCGCTGCTTCCGCGTTGCCAGAGCCGGCCTTGCGGACCGCGTTTCTGCTGGCGGTCAGGCGGATCACAGCGCGACCCGAAACAAGGCTGATGCCCCTTGGAACGTATTGCGCTGAAGTTCTGCCGCAGGATGCGCTGTTGCCGGCATTGCTCCTGACACGAACCAGAGGGCTGAAGCCTGCCGCAAAAGCAGCCGCCATACCGCCTGAAGAGCGCGCGGCGCTCTTGCAGGATGCGCAGTCTGCCTGGGCCTATTTCGAGGAAGATACCAACAGCTCTACGGGGCTTTGTCCGGCAACGACAACCATGGGAAGCCGTCCGATCGCCGGTTTTCTTGCCGTCAGCATGTGGGAAGTTGGTAGCCACATCAATGCGCTGATCGCCGCGGTGGATCTCGGGCTCATTTCAGACGAGGATTTCACGGCGCGCTGCAAGCGTCTTCTGAAGACCGTAGAGCGCGCCTCGCGCAAGCGCCTTGTCCTGCCACCCGAGACAATCGACGCCGTGAGCGGCAAGGGCACGACCCGCTTCAATTCCTATGACACTGGCCGTCTTCTGATTTCACTGAATCGTCTCAACCGACATCGGCTGGCTCCGGCAGGAATAGAAGCCTTGGTCACATCCTGGGACTTCGCACAGGTCATTCTCGACCGACGTCTTCATTCCTATCGAGGAAGACAGATGATCGATGATTTCGCGTCGAACTACGCTGATTACGCGGCGGCGGGAATGAGGCTCTGGGGATTTGATGTGGCGTCCCCCTTCGATGATCTTGCAGGTCTGGCCTCTGCGGACGATGAGGCAAGATTGCTTGCCTCGACGGTTGCTTTCGGCCCATTGGGAGCCGAGCCGAGCCTCTTGTATCTTCTGGAAATGCCAGCCTCCCCCAGCGCGTCGTTTCTGGCCGATTGCCTTGATGCGATCCAGTCAAGGCTGGCCGCGGAGTCCGGCACGCCTGCCGCGCCCTCCGAGACACCGTTGGATCGCGCACCCTGGTTTACCTATCAGGGCTTTGATCTTCAGAAATACACGGACCCGTGGATTGTCCAGTTCAACGGGAGTGACGGGGTCCCGACGTCCGATGCCTCCGCTCGGACCTTGCGTGCGACCAGTTCGAAGGCGGCGTACCTGTGGCATGCCCTTCGTCCGAACGTGTATTCTGCGCGTCTTGTAGAAACCTTGCGGCGCAAGGCGCGCAAGAAATACGGGTTCGACAGTGCGCTCTTTGTTGCCACCCAGACGACGACGACAGATTACGCGGACCTCAACACGAATGCGGTGATCCTGCAATCCATCGCACATATTCTAGGCAAGGGAATATGAGGCCGACCTGATCCCCTGTCCGGCTTTGCCACTGCCGGAAGCCTTGTTGTACAAGGGGTACGAAGAATACACTGTCTGACTCCAGTCTGTCAGCAAGCAACCGGCCTGACTGTTCTGCCGCGGATAGAGTGGGTGGGATAGTGTCCGCTTTGGATAGCGGACTAGAAGGAGACTAAAACCGAAAAGGGCTCAGCGATTTCTCGCTAAGCCCTTGTTTCTATTGGCTCCGGCGGTAGGGATCGAACCTACGACCAATTGATTAACAGTCAACGACTTGTGTGTGTTTCCTGGGTGTTTGGCCTTGTGTAAGGCTGCGTATGCAAGTTTCGCTGAAATATAGATGTATTTACTGTTTGGCGCTGTTGTCGTATGTTTGGCAGGCATCCCGAAAATACTTACGGGTGTCTTACGAGGGTAGAACGCGACATGCCAAAGCTCAAGCTCAACAAAACGAACATCGACAAGAAGGTGGCCGAGGCCCGACAGCAGGCCCGCGCCAATGACGTGCTGTATTGGGACACGAACGGCTTTGGCCTGCGCGTCACCCCCACCGGGCGGGCGGTGTTCATCTGTCAGGGCCGCATTGCTGGCACCACGACAGACGTGCGCCTCACGATTGGCACCTATAGCGAAGCGCTCACGCCCGACAAAGCGCGGCATCAGGCCGACATATACCGCCACCAGTTTGAGCAGGGCTTGGACCCGCGCCGCGTGAAGGCACAGCAGCGCGCGGAGCAGGTGACGCTTGGCGACGTGGCGCGGGAATACCTGTCACGCGACAAGTTGAAGGACAGCACCGCGAAGTGGATCGGCTACTATGTCGATAAGGTCTTTGCCGACTGGAAGGACAAGCCCGTCACCGAGATTACCGGCCCGATGGTGGTGCAGCGCCACCGCGAGATTACGAAACACGGGGTGAAGGGAAGAAGACCCCCAAGGTGCGCCCGCCAGCGCCAACAGCGCGATGGTAGAACTCTGCGCTCGTTGCTGAACTTCGCCAACCGCCAGTATCGGAAGGCAGACGGGTCGCCTCTCATGCCTTTCCTCGCAACTGACGTGATGGCGGATCATTGGAACGAGGAAGGGGACCGGACTGAGCGCTACATCCCGTTCGACAAGGTGGGCGCGGTCTGGAACATGCTGCACGCTGAGCGGGCCAAGATTAACCACAGGACACCCTGTCGGCCACCGATGTAACGATCCTGAATCTTCTTTGCGGCGGGCGACTAATGGAAATGGCGTCGTTGACTTGGGACCGCGTGCAACTGGACGAAGCCGATCCCGCAAGAAGCTACTGGCACCTGATTGACCGGAAGCAGGGCAAGCCGATCAAGCTGCCACTCGCCACGCAGGCCGTGGTCATCTTGAAAGACCGCCTCGCGCACCGCGACCCTGAAAGCCCCTTTGTGTTCCCGTCACGCGGCAAGAAGGGTCACACGGGCGACCCGCGCACCACGCTTGAGAAGGTCAGCGAGGTTGCAGGTCAACACCTGTCAAGCCACGACCTGCGGCGCACCTTCGCCAACATCGCCATGCGCGAATTGCTGGTGGAGAAGTTCCGCACCGACCTGTTGATCGGTCACAAGCCATCGTCCGAGGACGTGACAGCCCGCAACTATGTCGATCTGACAGACCTGCGCTGGCTGTGGCCCGAGGTGCAGAAGATTGGCGACTGGATTGAGCAGAAGGGTGCGGTTGCCAAGGGCGACAACGTGGTGCAGCTACCCCATCGCGCGTGACGTGCGCTGCACCCCGAAAAATGCCGGCAGCAGCCGGGATCGCTGTAGGCCGGGGGTAGGGTGGCGCGGCGGTGATTCGCGGCTGTAGCGCGGCCCAGCGGGGCAGTTTGGGGCCTCCATCAACTTTTTTATTCTGCCGCCATTTCAGATGGTTGCGAGGAATCGGTCATGCCCGTTTTTAACTCGCGGCTTCTGACCCCCCATTGACGCAATTCCGTCGGGGGACGTATTCTTACCTCACCCACGGCACCGGACGCGCCGAAGCGTCGGAAACAGCCAATCAGGGCAGCGTGCCAGGAGTTGACGAAAATGAAAGAAGAAGCCTCGGTTCGGCATGTCTTCACATTTGAAGAAGCGGCCAATGTTCTCGCGACCGCATTCTACTACCTCGAGTTCTGCGCCTTTCAAGAAGGAAAGGAACTTTTTTCGGTGCAGGACATTTTCAACGAGGTTCGGGATGCTGCCAAGGAAGAAATGCGAGACCTTCTCGCATAAGAATCAGGGTGCATTTTATCCGAGCGCGGCCGGGTAAACACGCTTAAACTGCAATTGGCCCGTCCCTTTATCTGATCGGGGCGGGCCATTCCATCAGAGACGCGTTACTGGCTGCGGTTCTCGCCATTCCACCTTGGCGGGAGTTACCTGCATGACCACAATTGTCCGACCGATCAAAACGATCGACGCGGCGGCGATGCTCGGCATCGCACCCATCACCCTCCGCATCTGGCGTTGCGAGGGAAGGGACCGAAGTTCACAAAGCTGGGCACTGGCCGCAATGCCCTGTCGTCTATCAGCTTGCCGACATTCAGGCATGGATTGACGAACACAAGTTCCAGAGCACCACGGGGTATTCCCCGCCGTGCTGGCCTCCGCCCCAAGCCCAAGCTCAGCAATCGCTGGTCCGTGGCAGAAGCCGAACAACTGATCCGCACTCAAATGTTCGCCATCGGTATCACCATGAAAACGCGGACCATGCGCGCAGCAGTTAGCTGCGCGCCAAAACGGTCAAGACGCTCAAGAAAAAGGCCGGGTGTATGCAGCACCCGGCCAAGTCAACATTCGATATAGGCAGGTAACATGCACACGGTAACAGATCGCGGGGAAGGTCCGCAAACGAGGCAGTTCGCGCGAACCCCGACAAGGGTGCAGGGGTGCGTCATGGTTAGAATCCCGCCCCGGATGACAGAAGAAGATTGTGATCGGAAGCGCGAGGAATGGGAGCAGGGATCTTCGCAAGGAACCAAGCTCAGCAACCGAGGGTCGCACCAGACCCGAAGCCGCAGTCGGCTTCGTCTGAGCTGGACTGGCCGCCCGGTATCCTAGGCCAGGTGTCATATGACATTTACTGCAACTCAGCGCGCCCGGTGAAAACGGTTGCCATCGCCTCAGCACTCGCGCTGCTCGCGGGTGTATGCGGCAAGAGCTGGAACACCTACACAGGCGCGGGCCTCAACCTGTATCTCGCTGTCGTCGCGCGCAGCGGTGTTGGAAAGGAGGCGATTGCAGACGCAATTCCCGCCCTGATCCGTGCGGCATCGAAGGCGGGCGAAATGCACGCTGCCAGCTTCTACACCTTCAACAGCATGGCCTCGGGGCAAGGGCTTATCAAGTTCATGGGTGACACCCCGTATTCGTGCGTGCTGCATGTCAGCGGCGAGTTTGGGCATGACATTCAGTTTATGGCGACTGACAAAACGGGGCCACATGCTACGCTGCGCCAGCAGATGACAAAGCTCTACTCCAAGTCCGCGCCCACCTCGATGGCGGGGGGCATCAGCTATGCCAACCTTGAGAACAGCGTCACCATTGAGGGGAGCGCCAGTTACAGCATTATCGGTGAGACGACCCCCGGCACCTTTTATGAAGCCCTGAACGGCAAGATGATGGCTGACGGGTTTCTGTCGCGGTTCGTCGTCATTGAGTATGACGGACCACGACCGCCGCTGAGCGAGAACCGCCAACCGTTTCCAGCCGAGTGCGTGCGATGGTTCTCAACTATTGTGGCGCAGGCATCGCAACATGCGCATCGTGACCCGTTGGTCATTCGGTCTCCCCCGAGGGGCTGAGTTGCTGCGGGCATTTGACAAACGCTGTGACCATAGGGTCAACGCCACCGACGATGAATCGCGGCGGCAGATGTGGAACAGGGCGCACCTGAACGCTTTGAAAGTCGCCTCCCTGCTGGCTGTCGCGGACAATCACCTTTTCCCGACGGTAACGCAGGCGCATGCGGACTGGGCGATCAACCTGATCCTGCGGAACATCGCCAACATGGCGCAGCGCATGGACGGGGGCGACGTGGGCGAAGGCGACAGCGCGCGGGAACGCAAGCTCGTCGCCGTGCTCAACCACTACAGACTGACACCTGTGCCCGCGAGCTACAAAGTTCCGGACGAGATGCGCAAGGCCAACATCGTGCCGACGAGCTACCTGTCAGTCCGCACCTCGCAGCATTCTGCTTTCTATAACCACAAGCTCGGGTCCAACTGGGCATTGCGGGACACCCTGCGCGCCATGGTGGAGGCGGGCTACCTTATGGAGGTGAAGAAGGACAGATTGGTTGAGGCCTACAGTTACCACGGGCAGGCCTACCGTATCCTGAAAACCCCGAACTATGAGGCTGGCGACCCTAAAGGCTAATCCCGCGATTAACGTGGGCGGCAGAACTGATGCCTTTTGCCGCCCATCACCGATTAAAGAAAATCTCACTGATTAAAACGACCCACCCGCAAAAAACAGGGCTTACACACTACTTTAATACTTTAATATCTTATTCTTCTATAGTGCTGTGGTGCTGTTTAAGGGGGTAAGCCATGGGATTAAAGATTAAAGAATAAACTCGGTCCAAAGGTCGAACGTCTTACATGCGTTCAAAGGCGTGCGGCACGCAAGCGGTTGAAACTGCATGGGTCTGCCACGTGGTCATGCCGAGGAATAAGACATGCGTAAGTTCTTACTCGTCAATTGACTGAAAATGCTCAACTTGCCGCCGCTGCGCAACTCTCCCTGCGATCTGGTTTTCGAGCTTTGCCCTATCCTTTGGATTGTGCGTCATAGCGCGCTGCTTTTTTAGCTCTGCCAATTTCTTGAGCTGCCTATTGGGAAGATGTGTTCCGCTGGGCTTGACAATAACACCAGTAATGTCAGCAGGCGCAGAAATTAAGCTCACCTCTTTCGATGACTTTAGCTTCAGACCGCTACCATGAACAATCTTTTTTATCTCCCAGATCATCCTCTTGCGAACAACGTCACCTGATATTGTAATGTCGTCCGCGTATAAGCTGAGCTTGCATCCCCCACGGGCAACACAACTCTCAATTGCGAGCCACATTGGTCGATTGCAGTAATATGCCAGAATCGGGCTGCAAGGTGACCCCTGAGGGAGGCTTTCTTGTAGTGTCACCAGCTTTACAAGGACGGCTGCAACATCCGCTGAACAGTTCATGTCGCGGTGAAAAAAGCGCGCGACGTTGTTCGCTGAGCAGCTTGGGAAATAGTCCGCCACATCGAGAAGCCAAAAGGCCTTGCTACCTATATGCTGAGCAGCATTGTCAACATATGATCGCCCCTTTACCGGACTGAAAAGAAAGTCGGGTGGCTGGATACGTGCAAGCAGCGTGGCAATCCGAGATTGAACTGCTTTCAATCGTGGGTCAGGAATGTCGATAGGCCGATAGCTATCTGCTTCAGCCTCACTCGGAGCTTCTTTCAGCCACAGGTTAAATTTCTTGTGTTTCCAGCGGCGAATATACAGCAGCTTTCCGAAGACAGCTCTGCAAGCGTGGCAGGAGATACCTCAAGAAGGCCCGCCAGCTTGCTTCGGCTTGCAAGGTTGTAGAACGGACTATCGCTTAGTTGATAGGCCTTTCTATGCAGCGTCTTCTGCATCGGCTTTTCTTTCTACAAATTTTAGAATGTCGATCACTCTGCCTGCAATCTTAGAGCGCACTTTTTCGCCGGACCTAGCGTGTGGTAATTCCTCAGCAAAAAACATGATTGCTGAAACTGGTAAGTTGAAGGCACGGGAGTATTTTTCGACAAGCTCAAGGGAGGGCGTCTTAGTTCCCTTTTCAATCTCCGAAATGTGAGATTTGGATATTCCAAGACGATCCGCAAGTTCGACTTGCTTCAAATCATGAAACACCCTGATTAGTCTCAGTGCTTCGTTGATCATTGCTGAGTCCTACTCTGTTATCCAAATTAGACAGTAGGCGGGCGGCGATTAACCAGGAGACCCGAAGATCTCCATCACCCACCGGATTACCCGGTAAGATGAAGTAAGCCATCTGAACGATGACCTTCCAAGTGCGTGGGTTCCGCAGTCTCCCCCAAAATCCACGTCGCCGCCGCCGTCGGTGTGTTTCATCAGAGTGGGCCATTTGCCCCTCCTTTCTGTTGGCCTCGGCGCAACATCCACCGCGGATGGCACTAACCGAGGGTCTTCGCCCAACAGAAAACGGAACCCGACGACTAAACCCTTTGCCTAGACGCGATAGCAGTCTTTGCTATCGCGTCTGCTTCGCCGCCGCCCGCCCGTCGCCGCCCCTCTCGGGGCCCTCCGGAGCCTCCTGCGTTAGAAGTGGTAGAGGGTTTCCCCTCCGCGCAGAGCAGGCCCAAGCTGGGTATGAAGAACTTCTTCCGTTTACACATAGCCTAGATAGATCGAGTCGCGGGCATTTTCAAGAAGAAAGTTCGCTTTAAGCGAATATAATTCATTCCGATTTAGCTCGACCTAGCGCTCTGGCCTCGACCGTTTGACCTTTAGTCAGTCCGTCGAAGGCGGCGGAAGCGACGCATCATGTTGATGTAAATAACAAATTCGTCGCGCGGCGCGCGCAACTGTCCTACCCTGTAAGGCAAGCGTAAGTATCACGCCTGCAAAACGAGGGTGAAATGGCAGTCGATCTGGAAATGGAAGTTGGCACGCTGGTGACGCCGTCACTGCACCCGCAGACGGTGGCGTCCCTTGAGGACTACGACGACGACACGAAGGGGGAGTTGGCGCAGGTCGTGACCGCGTTCGACACCGCCTACAGGGGCATCGCACAGGTGTTTGAGGCGCGCGAGAAGCCAAAGACGAACCCGTCTTGGAACGAAGCGACGCAGACCATCATGGCGCAGGAGTTTGCGGACAAGGTGTTCGCAAAGGTGGCCGGGGGCTTTGACAAGGTGAGCCGCAACCTGACCAGCGGCATCGCTGTGCTGGAAAAGGAACTGACGGGGCCGATGGACACCGCAGCAGCGGGGCGCTTCAGTCGTGAGATTCGTGACCATGTGAAAGCGCTGCCGGATAGCAAGCGCACGGGGTTTGTCACCGCCGCGATTGACCGTGGCGACTTTGACGCCGCTGCCGCTGTGCTGGCGGCCCCTGCATACCTGAGCGGCATCGACACCGCCATGCAAACGACCCTATTGCGCATGTGGCGTTAAGCAGAACCCGTGAAGAGAAGCGCTTGCGCGCGATGCAAGCTGCACTGGACCCTGTGGGGCGGCGCGGCGGGCTGGTGTTCAGGAACTGGAACGGGCCCGTTGGCGCACCTCCCCACAAGGTGGAAAGGCTCACGCGAAGCAAGAGCGCCGCCGAAAGGCGTTCGTCATGCGGGAGGCAGATCCATGGGTCCAGGGGGCAATCCGAACTGGAAGAAGGGTGGCCCGTCGCCCAACCCGAGCGGGCGTCCCGCTGAGCATGGTGTTGCCAAGGTCAAGCTGGCTTCGCAGATCATCGACAGCGCGACCGACATTCTGGACGTGATGATTAAGAAGGCGAAGGAGGGTGATTCCAGCGCCGCCCAGCTCGTGCTGTCGCGCATCATGGCCCCGCTGAAAGCAAGCGGCGAGCGGGTGCGTTTCAGCTTTGACCCGTCGCTTCCGCTCAGCGAGCAGTTGGCCGGGTTACGGTTGCGGTGGCGTCAGACGGCATGCCGCCCGATGTGGGAGGGCAGCAGATCAGCGCCATGCTGAAGTAACCTCGCCAGTAATGCCGGACAACCGAGGAACTGGAAGAGCGGCTGACGCTGCTCGAAGCGAAGGCGGTGAACCAATGAGCATCATCAAGACCGACCGCAACACCGTCTACGCCTATGAGCCGTTGCCCGAGGACAGCTTGTGCAGACCTACCTTGGCACAGCGGAAGGGCGGGAGTTGCTGACCACATGCAACGTGGCCGACTACAGCCGCGCGGTGGCTGACGCGGTGCGCATGGCGGATCGTATGGACTACCCCGTCACGCTGGTGCCGATCACGGCCAGCGAGTTTACCGCCAAGCACCGCGAGAAGCTGGATGCGCTGGACGATCAGACACGCGGTCGCCTGCGGCAGGTTGCCATCGCGTCCATGCTGGAGGTGCTGCGCGATTGCGACGAGCCTGCCACGCGGGCCGAGGCCTACGGGGTGCTGCAAACTTTGGGAGTTGTGAAATGAGACGCAAACCGGACGGCTGGCTGAGCGGATACCCTGTGGTCACTGACACGCCCGCACCTGCACCGGAAGACCCGGCTGTCAATATGTTGATGTAGGGGCTTCCGGCGCGAAGACGCGGCCACCTGACTACGGCGTGACGCGCG